>NZ_CP097019.1:0-4404 GCF_023299185.1 Vagococcus lutrae | reverse complement strand
AATTCAATTAGTTTTTGAAGCATTGTTTTTGCTAGCTCTATACCACGTGCTAATCTAGACGGCTCTATTTCTGTGTCTGTGGCGTTTTCTAACGTTTCGACCCATAACTCTCCAGTATGTTGATTAGGTGGCCTAAAACCGTTCTCAATGTCGTTTAACACTAATCGTGCGTCAAATTCTCGTTGACTTATGCTATTTAGGCCGTAATCATGTTTTAAAATATCTCTATACACCGTATTTTTTTCTTTTAGTGTCGCGACTTGTCGTGATAAGGTGTTGTTTTCTTGATTTAACTCTTGCCGTCGATCGCTCGCAACTTTAAAATCACGTTCGACTTTTTTTAATTTGTCACTCAACTGGTCGTTTATTCTGGCTTGTTTATCACTTTTATCTTTTAACTCAATCGCTTTTGAACGGAGACCATTAAAGGTCTTTTGTAACTTTCTTAACTCCGTTTCAGTGATAATTCTTTTTCCGAACATGGTCCGTTCTAAATTTCGCTCAAATTGATCAAATCCGTAATCCAACTTATAGATATTATAAATATCTGCCACTTTTCCTTGCAGTTGCTTATTTTTTTCTTCTAGTTGCTGTTTAGACGTGTTTAATTTTTTAAGTTCAATCTGTCTTTCTTTTGTAACGCTATTTAGTTCTTTCGTTATTTCTTGCGCATCTAATTCTGCTTTCTTCTTCGCTTCGTTGATTACTTCTTTGTAGGTTGCGACACTCAAATTTTTCCTTTCGGAATTCTCATGCCCACGCTCAATTTCAAATCCATTTTCTTTTAAAACTTTTGGTAATTCATCTTGTATCTCACGCAATGTTTGACGATTAAACACAGTTTTGCTTGATAATTTACCGTCAGACATTGGCACAATCCCTAAATGCATATGGGGAGTTGTTTCATCTAAGTGGACTTGAGCATACGCCATATTTTGAGACCCAAATTTAGAAGAAAAATAATCCAAAGCTGTTTCAAAAAACAAGTTAAGGTCTTCTTGGCCCATATCTTTAAAAAACAGTTGGTTACTCGTAATAATCCATTCATTGACCAGCACTGCATCTTTTCTAATAGCTCGTGTACTCTCTCTTTGCGACTCAATAATCTCTTTTACTTTTTCCTGATAATTAATGGGTTTATCATTAACCAAATCATAATTTAAATGTTCTCTTTCTTGGTCAATATCTTCGTTAGAATGATTTTTAAATTCACGTTGATTATGTTTTTGAGACCCTGTTAAGTTTCCTGCTTTCATCTTCTGCATTCTCGCTACAATCATACTGACACTCTCTGACAATTAAGCCACCCCTTTAAAAGATAATCCGGACACTACTTCCATGTAAAGTATAACACACTATACTTTATGATATAAAGTGTGTGCTCTGCCGAGAGCTATTCGTATACATAAAAAAGTCTACCCCAAAAATTGAAGTAGACTTCATGCTAAATTTAGTATGGATAATTATCCTTTGTTTGCAAAATATAAAATTGCCGCATTTGCAACTGATACAGCTTTAGAACCTGTGATTGTACCGTTACGTAAACCTGTAGTTAAATTAGTAACGAATTGAATATCACATTGTTTATTTCCCCACCCATTAGCTCCATAACATAAATCATGATACATACAATATCTATCTAATTGATCAATAGGATTTCCAGCAGCATTAAAATCCGTACCTGGGCCACAATAATTTCCATATATTGGAATACTAATAGCTCTTACTAATCTTCTTTTACCCTCAGTCGAATTATCATCAAGTTTTGCGAAGTAATTAAAATTTTCACCTACTTCAATAACTATTTCATTTTCTTGATTTTGTATCGCTTGCTCTACATCAAAAATTAAACCATCTTCAGATTGAATAACATATTGTTGTAAATGGTCCATATCTAGCAGAGAATCTGTAACCTCTTCTGCGTATACAGATTGACTCAGACCCCCGATACCTAAAAACATTAAAATAATACCCAAAAACTTTAAAATGTTTTTCATAAAACTACCTCCAATTATTTTTTTAAGCGCTTACAATGACATTTTAATGAACTTTCCTTTATAATTCAAAAGTTATCTTAATACGTTAGAATAACTGTCAGAGAAATTTACTCTGACAGTTATTCTAACATATAGATATAGTCAATAAAGCTGTCTATAATTTTTTTGAAAATATGTCATACTATTAATAGAGGTGATTACTATGAAAATCGGAAATAAAATAAAAATTGCACGAAGCAATAAACAATTTACCCAAGAAGAATTGGCCACGCAGTTAAATGTTTCTAGAACAGCTGTTTCTAATTGGGAAAACGGAAGAAATTATCCTGATTTAAAAACGCTAATCCAAATTTCTGATATTTTGGATATATCTATCGATAGCTTGCTAAAAGATGATTTAGAATTTATAAAGAAAATTGAGTCTGATAGTAAAGAATTAAAAAAATTAAAAGAAAAAGAAACTAAAAAGAACGTATTAATTTATATTAGTATAATTTTATCGTTCTTAATTTCAATATTTTTATGGGGAAGTTACTTGTTCTTTTATAATCCAAGTATGGGTGCTTTTCCTTTATTGGGCTGTTTATTTTCAGGTTTTTTAGGAGTTGTTTCAGCATTTTTTTTAAAAAATAAAGTAGTTAAGGTTAGCTTAATGATCATTAACTTTATTATAATGTTCAGTTTTCCTATTTTACTTTTTATATCACTGATAAATGGATTTTAAAGTTTATGTTGTAGGCTTATGTAAAAATAAGTAAACAGAGATTTAAAATTTACTTGAATTTATTAGAAAGATTTTCTAATAATTCTTTTCTTAATTTGTCTTCTTTTAGTACTGCATTTTCTTTCTCTTTTTGAGCGAAAAAATCTGCTTCATGTGTCCCTAATTTCAGACCTAAAACGCGATCTTTTGCGAGCCATTTTTCTTCTTGAGTTAATTCTGAATTGTGTTCAATATTAAATAATTTTTTCCGAATATCTTCTCGTTCACCTTTATAAAAATCATCAGCATTTTTCATTTCAGGTTTAAAGGAAAATTGATAACCAATTACTGGTTTGCCTCTGCCTTTACCATACTTTTTTTTAATCGTTAAACCTGTAAAAATAGGCGTTAATTCTTCTTTAATGGGTTTCAATACACGTTTATCTAGGTTTGCGGGTTGTTTTAAGTAACTAGTAGGAATATCAAGTAATTCAAAAAAATCATTTTTTGTAAAATAAGCATACCCTGTCGTTCTAAACTGCTTTAATAAACGAAACATAGTTTTTGAATAACTACTTTGTAATTCTGTAAATTGTTGAAGAGAGTAACGTACCCATTCATCTAAATTATTTAGTAAAGGGATAGCCTTATCATGTATTTTTATGTCAACGTAAGGCTGATCCACGTCTCCGTTGATTTCAAACTCAGTGAACATAACAAACATACTGTATGATAATCCAGTCTGACTCTTTCTTCCAAAACGCAAAGAAAGAATTTTCTCGTAAGTCTCTTTTAAATCATCTACAAAACGGGTGTTAGCAGTTGCTTTATAATTACTTAAATCTTTTAATTGATCAAAAGAAAAACGTACTGTCTTATCACCTTGTTCACGCATTCGAGATACGATAGAAAAAAACAAATTCATTTCAACTGCTGAAAATTTTCTTAAAGGAATAGTATTCAATTCATGATGATATTTAACAATTTCATTCGCCATATACTATCCCACCTTTCTTTAAGTACAATATACTATTACTTGTACTTAAAGTAAAGACTTTAAACAGACAAAATGTACTTTATAAACAGACAAAATGTACTTTATAAACAGACAAAATGTACTTTATAAACAGACAAAATGTACTTTAAAACATTCTGTATCCCTTGGGAGAGTAAGGCTCATAGGGGGTCTAAAAGAGGTTTAAAAGAGGTTTAAAAGAGATTATAAAAGAGGGTCCTTCCTTTTTACTCTATTTTTCTATCAAAAAACAGCTTAAATCCAAACTAAAAAATAGATGTGTGAGAGAAACTTTCTCTCACATTAAACTAACGCCTCGCTGCTCGCTCGTTGTTTAAACCAAACCCTTTTGTCGACAAAAGGGGCAGATAGCCTTAAACTGCCTTAAAAGGCTGTTATACACTACTTTTAGCTTAAGACTTATATTTCTTATAAGACGTCTTTCAGACGGTCAGGGCAAGCCCTAACAACCCTCTAAAAAAACGAATATATTTATAAATGTATTGGTAAATGTATTTATAAATATGTTTACCAATACATTCATTTCACACTTTAAAACACAAATAAAGAGTAGGATAAATTTAGAATGTTCATACCACGACAAAAAAGGATGTTGAGCAAGACATTTATTCTTAAATTGTCGTGGTATAAGAAACTATCTTTCAATATCTCTATCTTTTTTTCTAGCT
>NZ_CP097018.1:0-19187 GCF_023299185.1 Vagococcus lutrae | reverse complement strand
GGTTCTGTTGCAAAGTTCCAAAATGAACAATACTAGTCTAACACTAGCTATAGTTTATGCAGGTATTCCTAATAATATCTTCATTTCCGTGCAGACTGAAAACCCGAAGAGAGTGCCTTCTTTTCGGTTCTTCTTATATAATCCTCGAATGGCTTCCATGCCTTTAATCGTGGTTGAGGCTGTTCGTAAGCTTCGATAAAATTTGTTTCGTCTCTTGATGGGACGATGATCTTGTTCAATGAGGTTATTTAGATATTTCACCGTGCGATGTTCTGTTCGCTGGTAAAACCCGTGTGCCTGTAATTTTTTGAAGGCACTGGCAATAGAGGGAGCTTTATCGGTCACCAGAACCCTTGGTTCATCGAACTGTTTAACTAATCTCTTGAGAAAGGCGTAAGCTGCTTGTGTGTCCCGTTTTTTACGTAACCAAATATCCAAGGTTAAACCATCTGCATCGATGGCTCGATACAAATAATGCCATTTTCCTTTAATTTTGATGTACGTTTCATCCATTTTCCATGAATAAAAGGATTTTTTATTTTTCTTTTTCCAAATTTGATAGAGTAGTTTGCCATATTCTTGCACCCAACGATAAATCGTCGTATGAGAAACGTTAATGCCACGATCATATAAGATTTCTTGAACTTCACGATAGCTAAGGTTATAACGAAGATAGTAGCCCACGGCTACAATAATCACATCCTGCTGAAATTGCTTTCCTTTAAAATGATTCATCGTCATTCCTCCTGCTATCTTTTTCTATTATTCTACCTTATTTGATAGTAGATTTAAAACTTTGCAACAGAACCTTTAATTCCCTCTTGTGCTAAAAGTTACTTTTAGGATATAAAAAGAGTCATGATAGGCCATCATGACTCTTGAAAAGGAATAATCCTTCAAGTTATTATTGATTTGCTAATCCTTGAACCAAGGCTTGATTTTGTCTCACCGCTGAGGTGTCTTTCGCATCTTCAATCATACTCACCACTAAATACTTCCCATCATTAGCGTCATAAGCTAAGAGGAAGCTATTTTCTTGGCCTTTTGTGTCTTGTTTTTCTTTGATTTCAGCTGTTCCTGTTTTTGCAGCAATGTTGTTATTTCCAGTTGCTAATACGTGAGCGGTCCCGTTAGGATTTTCCACTGTTTGAATCAACGCTTGAGTCACTAAGTTCGCTGCATTTTCAGAAATAATTTTATCTTCTTGTTTTGCTTCTTTTCCTACAATTAATTGTGGGTATTGCACTCTTCCCTTATTAGGTAAAACAGAATACATCACCGCTTGCTGAATAGGATTAATTAATAATTGACCTTGACCATAAGCAGTATCCCCCAATAAAATTTCTGATTCAATGTCATCATTACTAATTTGTGCCCCTACCATGGGAATGTTCACACTCATTTTTTCACCAAAAGGAAACTTCTCTAAGCCAGCTAAATATTTTTCTTGTCCGATTTCTAAAGCTTCCATAGCAAAATAAATGTTATCCGAATAGATTAGAGCATCGTTCATGTTAACATTTGACACGGCATCAGACACACGTGTGACAAAGTAATCTCCCCAAGAACCATCTTTTTGCCACTTTAAGCCATTAATTTCATGAGTTTTTTCAGGTGACGTGATACCTGCGTCAATCCCAATCGCTGCTGTTAAAGTTTTAAAGGTAGAACCTGGTGCATAGCCTGTCGCAAAACGAGCTAAAAATGGATTTAATTTATTGTTTCCGTAAGCGTCATAGTCTTTTTGACTGATACCTAAAATAAACTTATTAGGATCGTAAGACGGGGAACTCACCACTGCTTTTAAAGCTCCTGTTGACGGGTCTGTGACCACTGTGGAACCTGCTAAATTATTAAGAGCAACAAACGCTTCTTTTTGAAGAGAACTATCAATGTTTAACCGAATAGTTTCTCCATCTTCTCTTTTTTGCTCTACAAGAACTTTTCGAACCTCTTCTTCTTTACTAACAATTTCAATTTTTCCGCCTGCTTTGCCTCGCAATTTCTTATCTAATTGGGCTTCAAGTCCTGTTTTCCCTGTGTCTGAAAAACCAGATAATTCACTATCTCCTTCGATATCTTCAGCTGTGACAGAACCTGTGTAACCAATCAATTGAGCGGCTGCTTCTCCAAGTGGGTAATAGCGTTTGGTGACAGCTTTGCTAATGACACCTGTTAGGCCTTCATAAGGACTTTGGTCAGCATTAAAATCCACCGTTTTTATTGGAACAAAGGATTCATCGTTTACCCAACTTTGCTCTAATAAGCCTTCAATATCTGATTCTTCCATATCAAAAGCTTTACTAATGGCTTGAATATTATTAGCTTTCTCTTCCCCTGTTCCTAGTTCCATAGGGATCATGCCGTATTGGGGGTATTCATGTTTAGTGGCTAGCGGCATTTTATTAATATCAATAATGTCGCCACGAGTCGGATCATCTGTGTTCATATAAACTTTATCGTCTTTCTTCATCTCTGGGAAAATGAGCGAATAGTTCCAGTCAATTTTATACGTCCCTGACTCTTTCACCAATTTTCCTGAATAAGCTTGATTTTTCAACTCTCCAAAAGGTGTCGTCATATTAAATGTCACACTAAAACTTTTGTCTTCTACCTTCGTGTTACTACTAATAATATTCGTTATATTTAATCCATTAAAAATGGCATCATATTTTTCAATCGCTGTTTCTTTGGTTAATCCTTGTTTCTCAACAGATTCTTCTCGAAGGGATTTTCCTAAGGTTTCAAAATCCTTTGTTTCAAATCCTGAAATAAACTGGTTAACTGCTTGACTCTGTAATTTTTTATCATGTTGTTGGTAGAAGAAATAGCCACTTCCTGTAACTACGACTAAAGCGACTACGCCAACTCCAGTAATCATTATTTTTTTATTCATACCAAACTCACTTTCTTTTAAACTTTAATTAGTATAACATATATTTTTTGGTTCTGTTGCAAAGTTTTAAATAAAGAATAAAATCCCTTACGGTATCTATGATTTAAGCTGGGATTCCCAATAATACCTTGATTTCAGTACAGACCGAAAACCCGAAGAGAGTGCCTTCTTTTCGGGTTTTCTTATATAATCCTCGAATGGCTTCCATGCCTTTAATCGTGGTAGAGGCAGTGCGTAAACTTCGATAGAATTTATTGCGTCTCTTTACTGGACGATGGTCTTGTTCAATCAAATTATTCAGGTATTTAATGGTACGATGTTCTGTCCCTTGATAAAAGCCGTATTCTTTTAGTTTCTTAAAGGCACTTGTAATAGAGGGGGCTTTATCTGTGACTACAACCTTCGGTTCATCAAACTGCTTCACTAACCGCTTAAGAAAAGCATAGGCTGCTTGTGTGTCCCGTTTTTTACGTAACCAAATATCCAAGGTTAAACCATCTGCATCGATGGCTCGATACAAATAATGCCATTTTCCTTTAATTTTGATGTACGTTTCATCCATTTTCCATGAATAAAAGGATTTTTTATTTTTCTTTTTCCAAATTTGATAGAGTAGTTTGCCATATTCTTGCACCCAACGATAAATCGTCGTATGAGAAACGTTAATGCCACGATCATATAAGATTTCTTGAACTTCACGATAGCTAAGGTTATAACGAAGATAGTAGCCCACGGCTACAATAATCACATCCTGCTGAAATTGCTTTCCTTTAAAATGATTCATCGTCATTCCTCCTGCTATCTTTTTCTATTATTCTACCTTATTTGATAGTAGATTTAAAACTTTGCAACAGAACCAAATACACTCTATCAATCACGAAGTTCTTTCATTCTTCTATAAAACGTAGCTCGACTGATTCCAGTAATCTCACAAATTTCATTTACACTCATATTTGTTGTTTTTCTTAAATGAAGGGCATGCTGAATCCCTTTGTGGTGTTCGTTATATTTTTTTCTGCGTCCTTTATAAACACCTTTTCTTTTAGCTAATTCAATACCTGCAGCTTGTTTTTCTTTAATCATTGTACGATCTAATTCAGCAAAGGCAGACATAACAGTTAAAATAAATTTACCTGTAGGCTTACTAGTGTCTATTCCTAAATCTAAAATATTTAAAAAGACCCCTTTTTCTTCTAAATATTCAACTAATTCTAACAATTGTTTTGTATTACGTCCTAAACGGTCCATACGAGCGACTACAATCGTATCTCCTTTAACTAACATATTTAGTAGGTCATCTAACTTCTCACGCTCTAACGAAACACCAGACACTTTTTCTGATACAATTTTATCAACGTTAGCTGCTCTCAATTTTTCAATCTGTGTATCTAAGTTTTGGTCCAAACTTGAAACACGAGCATAACCAAATATCATGATAATCACTCCTTTTTATTGATACATGCAAATGATACACTTTAAAGCAATAAAAAGACACCCTTAATGTATGTATCATTAGGGTGTACTTAAATGAGATATTTAATCAGTACTATTTTTAGATAAACATTTTTTGTAAAAATGATTTTTTCATTTTTTCTAATGCTTCAAGCTGACGCTGATGAAGAGCGATAGTTTCACTTATTTTTTTAAAAAATAAACCAATCTTTTCTTGTTCCTCTATACTAGGAACTTTTTTTTCGATTTTAACAATCGAATTTTTTGATAAGCTGGGAACTCCTGTTGATTCATCATATTTTTTCCAATTAATATTTTGAAATAACGTATCAATAAATGATAAATCATTATTGTTTATCGGAACTGAATAAAACAATGTGTCAACAGTCCAAAAAGGCGCTTTCAATAAGTAAGGCTTATTAATTGTACCTTTTCGTCCGAGTCCTATTGCATCTTTATATGATAATGCTTCATCCACACTTAGCATATATCCGCCTGTTCCATATACAGGTATTTCTCCTTCATTAAGATGTTTATAATCTTTACCTGAATTAACTTGTATTATTTCTCCCAACTTCCGCTGTTCCCAATCGTCAGTAAATCCTGCAAAGCGAATTTCTGGTTTTGTTTCGTCTTTTTTCGGAAACATTTTTTGCAAGAAAGACTTTTTAGTTTTTTCTAACGCTTCAAGCTTTCGCTGATGAAGGGTGATAAGGTTGTCTATTTTATTTATAAAGGTAGAAATCTCTTTTTGTTCTTCCAGATTTTTAGGTATTGTAATAGAAACTTCACTCATTACATTATTCATTAATTTCGGGTTTCCAACTTTAGATACATGTTTCCAAGCAACTTGATTTAATGCCTCTGAAACCATCTTGTTTGCATACCCTTCCTCTGATATTAAAACTCCACAAACGTTAGTACAATAGAACTTTCCTTCCCTATAATTAACAGTTCCTGCATTAGCACCATCTGTTGTCCATGTGATGGCATTTTCATAAAGATAGTCATTGTAATATCCCATTAAGCCTTGATCTTTTGTCTGTGATGAATAGACTGGATAGGGCATTAAATTAGATTTATCTTTTACAGTTTTAGTAGCTGCAAGAACATATCCACGAGTTACTCTAAATATATCTTTAACCTTACGCTGTTCCCAATCTTCATTATAATTTTTAAATCTGATTATTGGTTTTTTAGTCATTTTTTTACTCCACTATAGTTTTATAGTAATCATATCAAAGATTTAGTTTTTTCAATACTTTTAATTATATATCTTCTTCAAACTCATCAATAATTTCAAGCAAGTTAAACCAATCTTCATCAGTAAAATGATAATCTAAATCAATCGCCTTTAATCTTAATTTTTCATAGTATTTAAACAACTTATCGCTTAGTCTAATTAGATCATCATCAGATAAGTTATCAATTGCTGAACTATGAATAAAATCCCATACATATTCTTCAATTAGTTCATCTTGATATTTTGATGTTTGTATCATATCTATTATTAAAGCAAAGCTGCCATGTATGTTTTCATATACTTCCTCTAGCAAGACTTTTTTAGGTACTTCTAAATTGTTTTTTTGAAAGGCTTCAATCATTCTAATTGTGTCATCTTCAGTCAGTTTATCACTCGTAAAATTAAACGCTAATCTACCTAATCGCCTGTATTCTTTTTTGATTAAACTATAAATATCATCTAGCTTTTTTTCTAGCATATAAATATCTAAATCCGTAATTAATTGGTCGGTATTAATACGTCTTACTAAAGCATTTATATTTTTACCTATGTAATTAACTTCCCTCGTCAACTTTCTATAAACAGACATGTCAACATTCAATCTAAAATAAGTTTCTGAAGCGTCCAGAAGGAACGCAGAGACTGATCCAAAACCTAAATCTTTTGCCTTCTTTTTCATTGCTTCTTTTTCTTCTGTTGTGACAGAAATTTTTAAACTATCTTTCCTTTTTTTCATTCCTGTTCTCCTTTCTAAATTCGAGCAAAGCGACATGAAAATACGCCAATTTATTGACGGTATTTTGCTAACGGTTTTAGGTGTAACCTAACAAGATAAAAAGAACCACTTTTTATGGGTGTGGTCACAAACCCGATGCTTGCCTATAAGATATAATTTTAAATAATTGTTTTTCAACCGGCAAATGTGAGAATGTGCCCACAATTAGATAATGCAGCATTAAGAGAAGATAGATAGAATTTAAAGACAACTTTAAATATGAGTGTAGAAAGTGATAAGCGCAATATCGAGATTGATTAAAGAGTACTAGATTAAATACAAACAAGGTGCTAAAAGGTTGTTTCTTCTTGGTATGCCTTTTAAAGCGTAAATAATAACGTTAGAGAGCTTTTAATACTAAATTAGTATAAATATATTAACAATTGTTAAAAGCTCTTAAAAGCGATTATAAGCGTCAAATAAGAGGTGTGTTGATTAGAGTTATTTTATACCTTGTTTAGTAACGGATAAAATTTCAGTGCTTTCAGTGCTTATAGAAGATTTCTGCAGTACCCCTATTGACAAAAACATCAATAGGTATCAACAAAAACGTCAATACCCTATTGACGAAAATATGGTTCTGTTGCAAAGTTTTAAATCTACTATCAAATAAGGTAGAATAATAGAAAAAGATAGCAGGAGGAATGACGATGAATCATTTTAAAGGAAAGCAATTTCAGCAGGATGTGATTATTGTAGCCGTGGGCTACTATCTTCGTTATAACCTTAGCTATCGTGAAGTTCAAGAAATCTTATATGATCGTGGCATTAACGTTTCTCATACGACGATTTATCGTTGGGTGCAAGAATATGGCAAACTACTCTATCAAATTTGGAAAAAGAAAAATAAAAAATCCTTTTATTCATGGAAAATGGATGAAACGTACATCAAAATTAAAGGAAAATGGCATTATTTGTATCGAGCCATCGATGCAGATGGTTTAACCTTGGATATTTGGTTACGTAAAAAACGGGACACACAAGCAGCCTATGCTTTTCTTAAGCGGTTAGTGAAGCAGTTTGATGAACCGAAGGTTGTAGTCACAGATAAAGCCCCCTCTATTACAAGTGCCTTTAAGAAACTAAAAGAATACGGCTTTTATCAAGGGACAGAACATCGTACCATTAAATACCTGAATAATTTGATTGAACAAGACCATCGTCCAGTAAAGAGACGCAATAAATTCTATCGAAGTTTACGCACTGCCTCTACCACGATTAAAGGCATGGAAGCCATTCGAGGATTATATAAGAAAACCCGAAAAGAAGGCACTCTCTTCGGGTTTTCGGTCTGTACTGAAATCAAGGTATTATTGGGAATCCCAGCTTAAATCATAGATACCGTAAGGGATTTTATTCTTTATTTAAAACTTTGCAACAGAACCAAATAAAGAATAGTGTGATGTCTTATATTTAATATTATTTATATAATACTTAACTACTTATAGGACGTACAAATATAGTCTTATCAAGGCTTACAGAACATCAACAACATAAAAATCTCACCCTACAACATAAAAATCTCACCCATACAACATACTTTTCTCACCTCAACAACATAAAAATCTCACCCTGAATCTCAATTTGAGATTCAGCAACATAAAAATGTTTTGAACATTGTTGTATGCAATGATATAATGAGTGAAACAGAAAGTTCAGACAGTGTTTAAAACAGTACAAACGCTGCAAGGAAGGGGTTTTTATAGTGGAAGCACAAACAATTGATGAACAACAGCTGAATCAGGTTTTTAAGAAAAATGTCTTCATACAAAATTTAGATAATGATTTAAGTGTGGTGGAGTTAAAAATTATTGATTTCTTGATTAGTAAGATTAAGCCTGAAGATACTTCTGCTATGGAGTATCACACAACATTTGCTAACTTTTATAAGGTTATGGGTTTATCTAAATCAGGAACTTTAAAGAAAAGTATTATTAAAGCATTAAGAGATTTAAAGCAAAAAGAAGTGGTAATCAGGGACGAAGAAAACAATAAGACACGTTATGGTTCATGGATCTCATATTTTGATATACATGATGATAATTCAGTCACAGTTAAGCTGTCAGAAGCATTAGAACCTTACATTATCAATTTAAAGGAGCAAACTCACTATACTAAGTATTATTTAAGAGATATATCGCTATTAAAGAGTAGATATTCCATTTTGATGTACCAGCTGTTAGCCAGTCATAATTTTAAAGCTAAAGCTATACTGCCTGCTGATTACATTGTTGAGTATTTCAATAAAAGTGATTATCCATTTTACCGAGTAAATGATTTATGGTTAAAGAAAGCAATTGATGAAATTAATGAAAAAACTGGTATGAGAGTTAGATATGATGTAGTTAAAAAAGGTAATAAAGCTAGTCACGTTGTTTTTACTTTTCCGACAGAATCCAGACGTCAGTCTGTACAAGGTAAAGTACCAATGATAGATTGGACAAAAGGGGAGTAATGTTAAATGGAAGGTATGACATTCAGACAGGTCTCCGACAAGGCAGACATTGCTAGAACAACTGTTTATACAAGGCTGAAGAATATTGAAGTCTTAAATAATGAGCTTTATAATTCTTATGTTTTTATGGATAATAATGGAACACGTAGGATTAGGAATGAAAAAGTTGATGAAGTTATTGAAATAATAAGTTCAGACAACTTTCCTAATAATATTGAACTGTCACAAACAGTACAAACAGAAGATTTAATTGGAACTGATATAGAAGCAATTAAAACGTTGACAGAACAATTAGAGTACGAAAGAGATCGATACGAAAAACTGTTTGAACGATACACAGAATTGGTAGATCAGGTACAAAGTAACAGTGATAGACTTTTACAAATTACAGAGAATCAACAAGTGATTATGCGTGAGCATAAATTACTTGATAATTCCGATAAGGTTCATCAACAAGAAATTAAAGAAAAGCCTAAAGAAGTAATTCCAGACGAACAGATAAAAAAAACGAGCTGGATATCAAAACTGTTTGGAAAATAGAAAAGTAGATTAGAAAATGCTTGGGGAGTGAGTGATATAACTATTAAAGTAAAGAAAAAATTAACTTATAATAATATGATTGGACATATGAAAGATAAAGGTATTAAATTCGATTTAATGTCTGAGAGTGAGGCATTAAACGTACTAAAACAAAATACTTATTATTATAAGGTAACAAGTTATAGAAAAAACTACACTCAACAATCAGGTATGTATGAGAACTTAGATTTTGCTTTTTTAGCTGATTTAGGGAAAATAGATATGAGACTTAGATATTTTATTCTTGAAACTGCTCTAGATTATGAGCATTCCATAAAAACTAAACTATTAGATCTTATAACATCTGATCATAACGAAGATGGTTATCAAATAGTTGAAGAATTTAGAACTAAACATCCATCAACATACAAAATAGTAATGAAAAATTTACGGAAAAATAAATATCTAAAAGACATGTATCTGAAAAGGCATTCTAATCCAGCTATATGGGTGATTTTAGAAGTTATGACTTTTGGGTCTCTTTCTGTTTTTATAGATTTTTATTATGAAAAAAATAAGACGAAAAGTTTAAAACCTGCTTATAATCTAACTAAATACGCAAAAAATATAAGGAATGCAGCAGCACATAGCAATCCATTATTGTTAAATTTATATGAACCTCATTCTTTGATTAACGTAGATCAATCTGTAGTATCATATGCACACATTATGGGAATAAGTGCTGAAAAAATTGTTGATAGAAAAGTTAATGATCTAGTTAGTTTGTTTTATTTGCATAGTAATTATTGTAGCGAGGGAATGAACAAACATAAAAAAGAGGAAGGTATTAAACTAATTGATAGATGTTTAAGAAATAAGGAATATTACGAAGAAGTTTATTCTTTACAAGAAATGTTAAATATTTTTAACAAATGTGTTGACTATTTATAGATAAAAATATAACATTGAGGTGAGGAAAGGACGGTGCGACCGTTCGCTCAGCTTTCGTTATGCGAAAGAGGGGTTATCGGAACTTTTATGGGCTAACTCTTTAGAGTTAAGCCCTTTTTTTATTATATAAACTTTAAAAAAGAATACAGGACGATTTTAAGGCACAGTTCGTTTGTTAGACGTACAGTTGTTCATTAAAATTCAAAATTAAGCTCGTACAAACATTGCTATTTGATAGATATTAAGAGCATTAGATATCTATGAAGTGTTTTGTGATGACCTGAAGCAAACAATCCTTGCATCAGGTTTATGATTGAATTTTCAAAAAACATTAATGTCAACTTTGATGTTAATGTTGATGTTAATGATAATCTGCTTTTTCTAGTTACAGACTAAAAAAGATAATTTAATCCATAAATAAAGATGAAAAGCTAAAGGAAGCAATCCTTACCTCAGGTCAAAATAGATAAGCTTGAATACTAACTGAAGGCGATAATATCACACTCAGGTCAAAAACGTGAAATGTGGTTTCTAACTGAAGACGGACTATATCAACACTTAAAAGATTCGTAATAATCTTGCGAAGTTAAGAAAGTTTATGACAATTTCTAAATAAACACTAAAAATGACAACGTTGTCACATTTAACCAATCGAGTTCTTTAGCTAATAACTACATTTTCCGAAGAACAAAAACAGGAAGTATTTTCAAGGGTTCTGTTGCAAAGTTTCCCCTCAGATCCATTATAGGGTAAACTGAGTTTAATAGGAACTAGGAGGAGTAACGAAGATGAACCATTTTAAAGGCAAACAATTTCAGAAAGATGTGATTATTGTCGCTGTAGGCTACTATCTTCGGTACAACCTGAGTTATCGTGACGTCCAAGAAATTCTGTACAACCGTGGTATTAACGTGTCTCACACCACTGTCTATCGTTGGGTACAGGAATATGGGAAACTACTTTACAACATTTGGAAGAGGAAAAACAAACAGTCCATTTATTCGTGGAAAATGGACGAGACCTATATTAAAATCAAAGGAAAATGGCATTATCTTTATCGCGCCATTGATGCAGATGGTCTCACTCTGGATATATGGTTACGGAAAAAGCGAGATACACAAGCAGCTTACGCCTTTCTCAAGAGATTAGTTAAACAGTTCGATGAACCAAGGGTTCTGGTGACCGATAAAGCTCCCTCTATTGCCAGTGCCTTCAAAAAATTACAGGCACACGGGTTTTACCAGCGAACAGAACATCGCACGGTGAAATATCTAAATAACCTCATTGAACAAGATCATCGTCCCATCAAGAGACGAAACAAATTTTATCGAAGCTTACGAACAGCCTCAACCACGATTAAAGGCATGGAAGCCATTCGAGGATTATATAAGAAGAACCGAAAAGAAGGCACTCTCTTCGGGTTTTCAGTCTGCACGGAAATGAAGATATTATTAGGAATACCTGCATAAACTATAGCTAGTGTTAGACTAGTATTGTTCATTTTGGAACTTTGCAACAGAACCATATTATTCGTCGCTATGTTTCTGATGACGATATTCATGTTTATAGTATCGATGAATTATTTATTCGCTATGATAAAGTGAAAAATTTGTATGGGAATGTTGATGTCAAACTCTTTGCAAAAGCGATTATGCGGAAGATTTTGCAAGAGACAGGGATTTATACCACGATTGGGATTGGTGATAATATGCTTTTAGCAAAGCTGGCTTTAGATAACGAAGCAAAGAAAAATCCTGATATGATGGCGGAATGGCGCTATGAAGACGTGCCGACAAAGGTTTGGACCATTAACCCAATCACTGATTTTTGGGGGATTGGAGAGAAAACAGCCCAAAATTTATATAAAAAAGGGATTGATACAATTGAAGATTTGGCAAACTGTAATCCATTTTTACTCAAGGAAAGTATGGGAGCTATCGGCGTACAGCTCCATGCTCATGCCAATGGTATTGATCGTAGTCGGATTGATCAGAAGTTTAAACCATTAGAGAAATCGGTCTCAAATTCTCAAGTGTTATTGAAAGATTATACAGATATTCGAGAAATTGAAGTCATTATTCGAGAAATGACTGATTTAGTTGCTTCTCGTTTGCGGAAGATTCATGCGCAAACAGAGTGTATTAGCTTAAGGATCGGCTATTCCTATACCACTATGTTACCGGGATTTTCTCACCAAATGAAGATACCAGCAACAGCTAATACTAAACAGTTGACAGAATATGCCTTAAAGATTTTTCGTGAATATTATATTGGCTATGAAGTGCGTAGTGTGGCGATTTCTTGTTCAAAGTTAATTTATCAAACGAGTATTCAGTTGGATCTTTTTTCTGATCCAGAGAAACTGTTTCAGCAAGAAAAGTTGGATTATCTGTGTGATGAAATTCGAAACCGGTATGGATTTAAAGCCTTGGTGCATGCTAGTTCACTCTTGCCAGGGGCGACTGCAATTAGTCGAAGTAGCAAGATTGGTGGCCATTAATCAACGAAAGGAAGGGATTGCTGATGTCTTATGGCGAAAATTATCAAGATCGAGGGATGGTCAAATGGGCGGGTTTTTATTTGTCTGAACACACAGATACTTTGCAGGATCAAAAAAAAACTGAATCTAATCGACCAGTTCAAAAAATGCAAATGGACGTTGACGAGATTGGCGAAGTTTTATCTAAAGCAGTGTTAAAAAGTCGGAAAATTGTGATTCAGATTGAAGAAAGAGATTCTAACGGTTATTATCGGCCGGATATTGTGGGTATGATTCAAGGTTCAGACGAATTGGGAATTTACGTTGGTGGCACGAAGGTTGGCTATGATGAAATTCGGAATGTGGCCTTTTCTAACGAATTGAAGTGGTCGGATATGGAGCGGTTTAAAATATAGTGAAATTACAGATCAGCTATCATAATATAAATAGAAACCTGAAAACAAGTACTAACAAAGGGGCTTGTTTTCAGATTTCTTTCATTTCGAATTTATAATTAGGAGGATTCGCATATTGCGTAGGATTTACTTACGATAATCAACCATTTTTTTCTCTCCTTTATTTTATATCCATTTTATCATAGTTAATAGATTGAGGTCATTCATGTATCGAAAATCATAGGAATGACCTCTCTTGATTTAATCGTTAATATTCTCATCTATCCATTGATTAATTGCTTCATACAGCTGATAAGGCGAGCCAATAAACTGAAATTCTGAATCATAGACTTCACGGAATGTTTGAACAATAATTTCAACGTTGATTGCTTGATTGAAGAGTCCTTGAATCCGATAAAATTCTTCTTCATTTTGGTATTCATTCATGAGTCTAATTTTGGATTGTAATAGGTCTGTTTCGTAGGTACTTTCTTGATGTTCTTGTTCTAAGCGAATGATGTCATAACCGTCTGCAAAGTAGCCTTCTTCTAATACTTGATGAAATTCTTCTTCTGTCACGTTGATATCGTCACGTTTGAACCAACTCTTTAAGCCGTTTATCATATCGGCTTTACTTTCATATTTTTCTCGGTAGCTCTCGTTAGTTAAGTAGCAATGTCCTTCGATAATGTATGTCATGATGTTTTCCTTCTTTCTTTTTGAGTTTTGATTTCCTACACCTTTTTACTAGAAGATTAGTTGCCATGTTTGATTGGCTTTTTTGAAGGCACAGGCTCTTTTTTGAGCCTATGCTTCTTTTTTCTTCTTAAAATGTTCCTTCTTCTCGAAAACTGTAGTAGCTATTGCTTGTAACAATCAGATGGTCTAATAGTTCAATTCCTAGTATTTCGCCCGCTTGTTTCATTCGTTCGGTGAAGAGACAGTCATTGTTGCTTGGTTGTGGGTTTTATCAAGAGTAAATTACTAAAAATCCATTAACATCAATGTTTTTACTTTAAGAACATATATTTAACGTGTTAAATCAAATGAAAAAATACAATGTAATTATTAGATGACAATTGATTACGGTCAGAAGAATGTACCACAAATAAAAAAACTAATTCCTTTTTATTTTATCGAGGAATTAAGCTTTTGACCTGCAACAATCACGCCCAATTTCGGAATATCTATAATATGATTTCGATCTTAAATTATCTACTTTAACTGACGCTACCTGCTCGTTAAAGAAGACCTATTTAAAAAAGTTTATACTGCACCTGCCTTTATTATGTAAGTAAAAGTAGTAAAGCTTTAAATTGGTTTTCAAAAAAGTAGGGTTGATTATTTCTTTTTCATCAATTATAATTGTGTTATTATCACAATATGAGAAAGGAGGCAAAAAGTAATGGGAATTGATTTCATTAATGTCGAGTTTAGAAAGCATGTAAAAGTTTCAGGGGATTTAGGTACAACGGGATCAGTATGTCCTTTTTCACAAAAACAAAAAATGGAAACACTACCGGAAAACTTTTTGCCTCCTTTTATATAATGGGCAAAAATTTATGAATCTATTGCATTTGTAAAAATGCATACGAATGATTAGGCACCGGTTGTTAAACTGGTGCCTTTTTTTTGTTTGATCAGTTCAGTTAGTTTGGAGAACCGAATCTTTAATCATGCTGTAGAAATATGGTGAGTTCGTTGATTTGGTTTTACAATATAAATAGATATGAGGTGAGGTTTATGGTGAAAGCAGTGGATTTAGCCTCCTAAAATCACAATATATTTTAGGAGGAAATAAAATGAAAAAGGATAGTAAATCTAAAGAAATGATTCAATCTGAAAAAAGGGGTTCTACTAGGCTTTTAATGATGGTACTCTCCCTATCTGTACTTGTAGGTTCAATTACGGCTGATTCAGTCAATCCCGTACTTCCACTAATAAGCAAAGCTTTAGAAGCTTCGAAATCTCAAGTGAGTTGGATAGTTAGTGGTATTGCACTTGTTCTTGCGATTGGAGTTCCGATTTATGGTCGAATCTCAGACTTTTTTGAGTTACGAAAGCTATATATCTTTGCCATTATGATTCTGGCAAGTGGTAGTCTTTTATGTGCAATTGCCCCGAACCTCCCATTGTTGGTTTTGGGAAGAATGGTTCAGGGTGCTGGGATGTCCGCAATTCCAGTTCTATCAGTCATTGCAATTTCGAAGGTTTTCCCACAAGGAAAACGTGGGGGAGCTTTGGGAATTATCGCAGGAAGTATTGGTGTTGGAACTGCTGCTGGTCCAATATTTGGTGGAGTAGTTGGTCAATATTTAGGGTGGAATGCCTTGTTTTGGTTCACATTTTTGTTAGCCATTATGATTGTTATTGGTGCCTACTACGCGTTACCGACAATTAAACCGGCAGAATCCGTAGGAAGCAATAAGAACTTTGATTTCATTGGTGGTTTATTCCTCGGCCTCACAGTAGGATTACTCCTTTTTGGCATCACTCAAGGAGAAACTTCTGGTTTTTCTTCGTTCTCATCGTTAACTAGCCTAATTGGTTCTGTTGTAGCTTTGGTGGGATTTATTTGGAGAATTGTTACCGCAGAAAATCCATTTGTACCACCTGTCCTGTTCAATAACAAGGATTATGTCAATACGGTCATAATTGCATTTTTTTCGATGTTTGCTTATTTCGCTGTTCTTGTGTTCGTCCCATTACTAGTCATTGAGGTGAATGGACTCTCTTCTGGACAGGCTGGAATGATATTGTTGCCAGGTGGTGTGGCTGTTGCAATCTTATCTCCCTTCGTTGGCCGTCTTTCTGATCGATTTGGGGATAAACGTCTGATAATTACTGGGATGACTCTGATGGGGCTGTCTACCTTATTCTTGTCCACCTATGCATCTGGTGCTTCACCTCTGTTAGTTTCCGTGGGGGTCCTCGGAGTAGGGATTGCTTTTGCATTCACGAATTCTCCCGCAAATAACGCCGCAGTAAGTGCACTCGATGCAGACAAGGTTGGTGTCGGAATGGGGATTTTCCAAGGTGCTTTGTACCTTGGAGCAGGAACTGGAGCAGGTATGATTGGAGCATTATTATCCGCTCGACGTGATGCTACTGAGCCGATAAATCCATTATATATATTGGACGCTATGTCCTACTCAGATGCGTTCCTTGCAGCTACAGGGGCAATACTCATTGCCTTAATAGCTGGATTAGGTTTAAAAAAGCGTGGGTAATAACTTAGTTATGTAAAGATTAGTTATTGTTTAGTTCATCTTCTATAGTTTAAGCTGTAAATAAATAGCTTAGGAATCACGCAAATTTGAATTTCTTAGAATAGAATACTTTTAAGTAACTCAACTTTCGTACACTGTTTTATTGGTGCGAAAGTTGAGTATGTTAAGGATGAAACAATGAAAACATTGGTGATCGTTTCTCACCCAGATATGCCAAATTTCTATTGGTATATACGAATCAGTCAATATCAGAAATTAGTGAATATCTTATATTTAACTCACAAAGTTACTTCACATCCGTGTTTAAAAAAGAAACAGGAAAAACGCCTTTTGAATATAGAAAGAGTGATTTGTAAAGCTGATGGCTAATGCAAAGAATCAATTGCGGCAATCCTTTTGTATCTTTTTCCAGTGTGGCTGCGGTTTCTGTTGACGGGAACAGCAGGGCATATGCGGAATCTGGTGTCGGATGAGATAACGGATCAGTTACTTTGTTTTTATCAGAAAAGGTGTAAGCTAAAACTTAGGTTAGCCATTGCGCTAGCGATTTGGTACAATAAGGGGGAAGTTGAATTATATTTGAAACGATAGGAGGGAGAAGCAAATGAAATCTACAACTAAAGTAACATTTAAAGAACTTCATGTATAGGTGGCTGTGACAAGCTTTACATGGAGTGGAATAATTATTGTCCGAAGCCACCTTTGCAATTGCTAGTACTAACGCAAAGGAGGATATGAAAATGCAATACAAAATAATTAATGGTGCCGTTTACTATGATGGTAATATGGTGTTGGAAAACATCGGTATTGAAATCAATGATAATGAAAAGATTGCTATTGTTGGTAGAAATGGATGTGGAAAAACAACCTTGCTAAAAGCTATTATAGGCGAAATTGAATTAGAAGAAGGAACTGGTGAAAGTGAGTTTCAAGTAATAAAGACCGGTAACCCTTATATTAGCTATTTAAGACAGATGCCTTTTGAAGATGAAAGTATATCAATGGTGGATGAAGTCCGTACGGTATTTAAGACGCTTATTGATATGGAAAACAAGATGAAACAGCTGATAGATAAAATGGAGAATCAATATGATGATAAAATCATCAATGAATACTCTGATATCAGTGAAAGGTATATGGCTCTTGGAGGTCTAACCTACCAAAAAGAATATGAAACGATGATTCGTAGTATGGGTTTTACTGAAGCAGATGATAAAAAACCCATTTCTGAATTTTCAGGTGGTCAGCGAACTAAGATAGCTTTTATAAAAATACTTTTAACAAAGCCAGACATTCTATTACTTGATGAACCTACTAACCACCTTGATATAGAAACAATACAATGGTTGGAGAGTTATTTGAGAAGTTATAAATCTACATTGGTTATTATTTCCCATGATAGAATGTTTCTTAATCGAATTGTGGATAAGGTTTATGAAATCGAATGGGGAGAGACCAAATGTTATAAAGGTAATTATTCAGCCTTTGAGGAGCAAAAACGAGAAAATCATATCAAACAGCAAAAAGATTACGATTTGCAACAGATAGAAATTGAAAGGATTACACGCTTGATTGAACGTTTTCGTTATAAACCTACGAAAGCTAAAATGGTGCAATCTAAAATTAAATTATTACAGCGTATGCAAATATTAAATGCACCAGACCAATACGATACAAAAACTTATATGTCTAAATTTCAACCGAGAATCAGTAGTTCAAGGCAAGTATTAAGTGCTTCAGAACTTGTGATAGGCTATGATACTCCTCTTGCAAAGGTTAATTTCAACCTTGAAAGGGGACAGAAGCTTGGAATTGTTGGGAGTAATGGTATTGGTAAATCCACGTTGCTTAAAACACTTATGGGTGGTGTGGCAGCATTGTCTGGAGATTTTAAATTCGGATACAATGTTGAAATTAGCTATTTTGACCAACAGCTTGCTCAAATCAGTGGAGATGATACACTATTCGAAATTTTTCAAAGCGAATACCCTGAGCTAAATGACACAGAGGTCAGAACTGCTCTTGGCTCATTTCAGTTTAGTGGAGATGATGTTTTTAGACCGGTGTCCTCTTTGTCAGGTGGAGAAAAGGTTAGATTGACATTATGTAAATTATTATATAAACGTACTAATGTTTTAATCTTAGATGAACCGACAAACCACATGGATATTATTGGAAAAGAGAATTTAGAGAATATCTTATGCAGTTATCAAGGTACAATTATTTTTGTGTCACATGATAGATATTTTACTAATAAGATTGCTGACAGATTACTTGTTTTTGATAAGGATGGTGTAGAGTTTGTACAATCTACTTATGGTGAGTACGAGAAAAAAAGGATGAATTCTGAAAAGCCATTTAATAACATTAAAGTTGAGCAGAAAGTAGAGAAAAATAACACAGTAAAAGGCGATCGTAACTCCATTGAGAAGGAGAAGGTTAAGAAGGAGAAACGAATTGAAAAGCTTGAAGTGTTAATAAATCAATATGATGAAGAATTAGAAAGATTGAATAAAATCATTTCTGAACCAAACAATTCTTCTGATTATATGGTACTGACGGAAATACAAAAATCAATTGATGATGTTAAAAGGTGTCAGGGTAATTATTTTAATGAATGGGAACAGTTGATGAGAGAATTGGAAGTTATGTAATTTTTGAGTTATGCAATAAGGATGTAAAAGTGTTAATGATACATTCTGGTTGTTGAAAATGTAAAAAAATTAATGAATTTTTATTAGATATAATCGCTATGTGAAGACCTTTTGAGTTTGCCGCATAGCGGTTTTTAT
>NZ_CP097017.1:1717500-2058387 GCF_023299185.1 Vagococcus lutrae | reverse complement strand
AACTCCGGCAGTAGGACTCGAACCTACGACATCATGATTAACAGTCATGCGCTACTACCAACTGAGCTATGCCGGAATAAAACACAAGCGTGGCAACGTCCTACTCTCACAGGGGGCAACCCCCCACTACCATCGGCGCTAAGAAGCTTAACTACTGTGTTCGATATGGGAACAGGTGTATCCTTCTTGCTATCGCCACCACACTTGGGCTATGTTTTTGAGTGTTGTCCACTCAAAACTGGATTTGAAGTTTTTTACAACTGACTTGAACTTACCGCTTGTGGTTAAGTCCTCGACCGATTAGTATTGGTCCGCTACATGTATCGCTACACTTACACTCCCAACCTATCTACCTGATCGTCTCTCAGGGGTCTTACTTTCTTAAAGAAATGGGAAATCTCATCTTGAGGGGGGCTTCACGCTTAGATGCTTTCAGCGTTTATCCCGGCCACACGTAGCTACCCAGCGATGCTCTTGGCAGAACAACTGGTACACCAGCGGTGTGTCCATCCCGGTCCTCTCGTACTAAGGACAGCTCCTCTCAAATTTCCAACGCCCGCGACGGATAGGGACCGAACTGTCTCACGACGTTCTGAACCCAGCTCGCGTGCCGCTTTAATGGGCGAACAGCCCAACCCTTGGGACCGACTACAGCCCCAGGATGCGACGAGCCGACATCGAGGTGCCAAACCTCCCCGTCGATGTGGACTCTTGGGGGAGATAAGCCTGTTATCCCCAGGGTAGCTTTTATCCGTTGAGCGATGGCCCTTCCATGCGGAACCACCGGATCACTAAGCCCGACTTTCGTCCCTGCTCGACTTGTTGGTCTCGCAGTCAAGCTCCCTTCTGCCTTTGCACTCTTCGAATGATTTCCAACCATTCTGAGGGAACCTTTGGGCGCCTCCGTTACCTTTTAGGAGGCGACCGCCCCAGTCAAACTGCCCATCTGACTATGTCTCCCAGCACGATAAGTGCTGCGGGTTAGATTGGTCATAACACAAGGGTAGTATCCCACCAGCGCCTCACACGATACTAGCGTACCGTCTTCTTAGGCTCCTACCTATCCTGTACATGTGTCACAAACAATCAAAATCAAATTACAGTAAAGCTCCATGGGGTCTTTCCGTCCTGTCGCGGGTAACCTGCATCTTCACAGGTACTAAAATTTCACCGAGTCTCTCGTTGAGACAGTGCCCAGATCGTTACGCCTTTCGTGCGGGTCGGAACTTACCCGACAAGGAATTTCGCTACCTTAGGACCGTTATAGTTACGGCCGCCGTTTACTGGGGCTTCAATTCTGAGCTTCGCCGAAGCTAACCCATCCTCTTAACCTTCCAGCACCGGGCAGGCGTCAGCCCCTATACGTCATCTTTCGATTTTGCAGAGACCTGTGTTTTTGATAAACAGTCGCCTGGGCCTATTCACTGCGGCTGACTTGCGTCAGCACCCCTTCTCCCGAAGTTACGGGGTCATTTTGCCGAGTTCCTTAACGAGAGTTCGCTCGCTCACCTTAGGATGCTCTCCTCGACTACCTGTGTCGGTTTGCGGTACGGGCAGCAGTCTTCTCACTAGAAGTTTTTCTTGGCAGTGTGATGTCAGAGACTTCGGTACTAAACTTCCCTCCCCATCATAGCTTGTCAACTCGGTCATAAGCATTTGACTCATCACCTGACTCACTATTTGGCCACGCTTTTCCAACTGCGTGGATTCTCCTAACCTCCTGCGTCACTCCATTGCTCAAACAAATACTACTGGTACAGGAATATCAACCTGTTGTCCATCGCCTACGCCTATCGGCCTCGGCTTAGGTCCCGACTAACCCTGGGAGGACGAGCCTTCCCCAGGAAACCTTAGTCATACGGTGGACAGGATTCTCACCTGTCTTTCGCTACTCATACCGGCATTCTCACTTCTAAGCGCTCCAGCCGTCCTCACGATCGACCTTCAACGCCCTTAGAACGCTCTCCTACCAACGTTCCATACGGAACGTTCCACAGCTTCGGTAGTATGTTTAGCCCCGGTAAATTTTCGGCGCAGGGTCACTCGACTAGTGAGCTATTACGCACTCTTTAAATGGTGGCTGCTTCTAAGCCAACATCCTAGTTGTCTGTGCAACCCCACATCCTTTTCCACTTAACATACATTTTGGGACCTTAGCTGGTGGTCTGGGCTGTTTCCCTTTCGACTATGGATCTTATCACTCACAGTCTGACTCCCGGACAGAAATAATGGCATTCGGAGTTTATCTGAATTCGGTAACCCGGGATGGGCCCCTAGTCCAAACAGTGGCTCTACCTCCATTATTCTACACGTCCGAGGCTAGCCCTAAAGCTATTTCGGAGAGAACCAGCTATCTCCAAGTTCGTTTGGAATTTCTCCGCTACCCACACCTCATCCCCGCACTTTTCAACGTACGTGGGTTCGGTCCTCCAGTGCGTTTTACCGCACCTTCAACCTGGACATGGGTAGATCACATGGTTTCGGGTCTACGACTACGTACTCATTCGCCCTATTCAGACTCGCTTTCGCTACGGCTCCGCTTCTTCAGCTTAACCTCGCACGCAATCGTAACTCGCCGGTTCATTCTACAAAAGGCACGCCATCACCCATTAACGGGCTTTGACTTGTTGTAAGCACACGGTTTCAGGTTCTATTTCACTCCCCTTCCGGGGTGCTTTTCACCTTTCCCTCACGGTACTGGTTCACTATCGGTCACTAGAGAGTATTTAGCCTTGGGAGATGGTCCTCCCGGATTCCGACGGAATTTCACGTGTTCCGCCGTACTCAGGATACTCATAGGTGTGCGACTGATTTCGCCTACGGGGCTTTTACCCACTCCGGCTGACCTTTCCAGGTCGATTCGACTATCATTCAACACTACCATGGCTGAGTCCTACAACCCCAACAAGCAAGCTTGTTGGTTTGGGCTCTTTCCGTTTCGCTCGCCGCTACTAAGGAAATCGAATTTTCTTTCTCTTCCTGCAGGTACTTAGATGTTTCAGTTCTCTGCGTCTACCTCTAATACGCTATGTATTCACGTAAAAGTAACAGCCTATGAAAGCTGCTGGGTTGCCCCATTCGGAAATCTCTGGATCATAGCTTACGTACAGCTCCCCAAAGCATATCGGCGTTAGTCCCGTCCTTCGTCGGCTTCTAGTGCCAAGGCATCCACCGTGTGCCCTTCTTCACTTAACCTCATTGCTAACACAAAGTGTTAGGCTTTTGGCTTCCGCTAACTAGCGATAGTTAGTTCCACCAATCCTCATTGTTTAGCGTTTTGAACTTAATTGTTAAAAACTCTTTCAACGCGGTGTTCTCGGTTTGTTGTAAAAATTTTACTTCAATATCCAGTTTTCAATGAACAACTATAATGTTTGAGAGTAAACCTCTCAAAACTGAGCAAAGTAAGAACGAACTGTGTAGTTTCCGTAATATTCCTTAGAAAGGAGGTGATCCAGCCGCACCTTCCGATACGGCTACCTTGTTACGACTTCACCCCAATCATCCATCCCACCTTAGGCGGCTGGCTCCCGAAGGTTACCTCACCGACTTTGGGTGTTACAAACTCTCGTGGTGTGACGGGCGGTGTGTACAAGGCCCGGGAACGTATTCACCGCGGCGTTCTGATCCGCGATTACTAGCGATTCCGGCTTCATGCAGGCGAGTTGCAGCCTGCAATCCGAACTGAGAACAGCTTTAAGAGATTAGCTAAACCTCGCGGTCTCGCAACTCATTGTACTGTCCATTGTAGCACGTGTGTAGCCCAGGTCATAAGGGGCATGATGATTTGACGTCATCCCCACCTTCCTCCGGTTTGTCACCGGCAGTCTCGCTAGAGTGCCCAACTGAATGATGGCAACTAACAATAAGGGTTGCGCTCGTTGCGGGACTTAACCCAACATCTCACGACACGAGCTGACGACAACCATGCACCACCTGTCACTTTGTCCCCGAAGGGAAAGCTCTATCTCTAGAGTGGTCAAAGGATGTCAAGACCTGGTAAGGTTCTTCGCGTTGCTTCGAATTAAACCACATGCTCCACCGCTTGTGCGGGCCCCCGTCAATTCCTTTGAGTTTCAGCCTTGCGGCCGTACTCCCCAGGCGGAGTGCTTAATGCGTTTACTGCAGCACTGAAGGGCGGAAACCCTCCAACACTTAGCACTCATCGTTTACGGCGTGGACTACCAGGGTATCTAATCCTGTTTGCTCCCCACGCTTTCGAGCCTCAGCGTCAGTTACAGACCAGAGAGTCGCCTTCGCCACTGGTGTTCCTCCATATATCTACGCATTTCACCGCTACACATGGAATTCCACTCTCCTCTTCTGCACTCAAGTTCCCCAGTTTCCAATGACCTTCCCCGGTTGAGCCGGGGGCTTTCACATCAGACTTAAGGAACCGCCTGCGCTCGCTTTACGCCCAATAAATCCGGACAACGCTTGCCACCTACGTATTACCGCGGCTGCTGGCACGTAGTTAGCCGTGGCTTTCTGGTTAGATACCGTCAAGGTGAGAACAGTTACTCTCTCACTTGTTCTTCTCTAACAACAGAGTTTTACGATCCGAAAACCTTCTTCACTCACGCGGCGTTGCTCGGTCAGACTTTCGTCCATTGCCGAAGATTCCCTACTGCTGCCTCCCGTAGGAGTCTGGGCCGTGTCTCAGTCCCAGTGTGGCCGATCACCCTCTCAGGTCGGCTATGCATCATGGCCTTGGTGAGCCGTTACCCCACCAACTAGCTAATGCAGCGCGGGCCCATCCATCAGTGACACCCGAAAGCGTCTTTTATCTTTCTGTCAGGCGACAAAAAGAATTATGCGGTATTAGCACCTGTTTCCAAGTGTTATCCCCCTCTGATGGGCAGGTTGCCCACGTGTTACTCACCCGTCCGCCACTCCTCTTTCTCGGTGGGTGCAAGCACCCGGTGAAAAAGAAGCGTTCGACTTGCATGTATTAGGCACGCCGCCAGCGTTCGTCCTGAGCCAGGATCAAACTCTCATTAAAAGTATGATAACATCCGAAGATGTTTAGCTCATTTGTTGTTTGCTAGCGAATTGACTTCACTATCAGTTTTTATAAAAAACTGTAAAATTGTGTTTGTTTTTACACTTGTAAAAACGCCCTACACATTTGGTTCGTCTTACTTTGTTCAGTTTTCAAAGGTCTACTTCGTTGCCGTTTGTGACAACCTCTAAATAATATCACAGTTAGTTGACTGTGTCAACAACTTTTTTGAAATTATTTTTTATTTGTTTTTTTCGTTGTCGTTTGTGACAACTTCTAAATAATATCACGATTAGTTGAATCCGTCAACTATCTTTTGAAAAAATATTATTTGTTTTTTTGCCGTCGCTTTTAAAAGCGACAACTTTTAAATCTTAGCACATAATTAATATCAATGTCAACTATTAAAATAAAAAAAGCTAGGAACGATTAATATAATATTTGTGCTGATAAATACTATATCAAACTTCCTAGACATTTGCAAGTATGAATTATTGAAAGATTGGAACGCCAGTCACTTGACCTCGACTTAAGACTTTGCGTAGAGTTTCAGGTGTTTCCCATTGAAAAGACTTCGCAATGTTTTTCACTTCTTGATTTTCATCAATTTCAAAAACATATAATGGTATCTTCTTATCATCGACCTGCACATTTGTTAATTCAACTAAATTCAAATTTGTGACATCAACTAATACATCTGTTTTTAAACGATGAAGAATTGAGGCTAAACTTGTGTAAGTTTCTTCAATTGTGGTCATGATAAAATCAAATTCTGTTTGATTTTGCTTCACTAAAAACTTTTTACTTCCATCTACACCATTTAATATCACTGTTCCAGCAACAAGTTGATTCCCCACAACTTCCACCTCTGTTTTCATTGATTTCCAACATTTGCCAACCTTTTTAATCAACTATAACATATTTTCAGAAAAAAAACACTTATTTATCTGAAAGGCGTGTCATGGCTTCCTCAATCCAAGCTGGCATATTATCCGCTAATGATTGAAAGCCTATCTCATGATGTGGATGCGTAAAGAAATGCTTTTTTCGATAGCGTCGCGTGTAATTTTCTTGGCTAAGACTTCTTAAGGAAAGGCTACATTTTTTTGTATACTCATCTATATCAATAATTTGGACAGTTACCTCCTGTCCAATTTCAAGATATTCTGCAATATCTTTGATATAACCTGATTTCACTTCCGAAATATGGATTAAGCCTTGAAACTCATCATCCACTAAAACAAACGCTCCGTATGGTTGTATACCTGTCACGACACCTGTTACAATGTCTCCTATTTTATACGTCATGACCATCACTCAATTATAAAGTAATCTCGATCGTGTCGATGACCACATCATGGACAGGTTTGTCTTGTGGGCCACGTTGAACGTTCGCGATTTCTTCCACAACCGACATCCCATCTAATACGTGACCAAAGACTGTATGACGGAAGTCTAACCAAGGTGTACCGCCTTTTCGGTAAGCTTCTATGATTTCTTCAGGAAAACCTGCATCTTGCATTTGTCCAATCATATTATCAGGCATTTGATTGCTTTGAACGATAAAGAACTGACTACCGTTTGTATTTGGGCCTGCATTCGCCATAGAAAGAGCCCCTTTAAGGTTGAATAATTTATCTGAAAACTCATCTTCAAATGCTTCACCATAAATACTCTCACCACCCATACCTGTACCTGTTGGGTCGCCACCTTGAATCATAAATTCTGGAATAACGCGATGAAAAATAACACCGTCATAATAACCTTTTTTTGATAATTCAATAAAGTTTTCAACTGTTTTAGGGGCGTGTTCTGGGAATAATACTATTTGAATATCGCCTCTATTGGTTTTGATTGTCGCTTTTGGACCTTGTTGATTTTGTAAATCTAATTGTGGGTAACTCATATTTATCGCTCCTCTTCAAATTAACTGTTCTTTACTATCATACCCAATAATTTCTCTTTTTACTATCATAAAGTTTTAAAATAAAAAGTTTGGCTTATCTTTAAATTTTCACTATAATATGAAAGGATAAGGTAGATAAATGAAAAAGATGGAGGTCTTTTCTTAATGACTGAAACAAAAGAGATATTCGATATTATTATTATCGGTGGTGGACCTGTTGGTATGTTTGCTTCCTTTTATGCTGGAATGAGACAAGCAAAAACGATGATTATTGAAAGTTTACCCGCTCTAGGTGGTCAACTAACAATGTTATATCCTGAAAAAGAAATTTATGATGTCGCTGGCTTTCCACATATAAAAGCCAAAGATTTAGTTACTAATCTTCACGAGCAAATAGATATGTTTAATCATGATATTCACTTAGAAGAGACGGTTAAACACATTGAGCCTCTAGAAAACCAATTGCTCGAAGTAACGACATCAAAAGGATTATATATAACAAAATCAGTGATCATTGCAGCTGGAAACGGCTCTTTCCAACCACGTCGACTAAAAATAGACGACATTGAACCGTGTGAGCAAAAATCTATGCACTATCATATTACTAATCTTGAGCGTTTTAGAGATAAAGAAGTATTAATCGCTGGCGGTGGTGATTCTGCTATTGATTGGGCGCTTACTTTAGAAAATATCGCCAAGACCGTGCATGTCGTGCATCGTCGTAATCAATTTCGCGCACTTGAACATAGTGTCGACTTACTAAAACAATCGTCCGTTCAAGTTCACACTCCTTACGTCATTCAAGCAATCGAACACGAGGAAGGTCAAATTCACACTGTTACCTTACATAACCCGAAAGAAGACTTGAAGGAAACGTTGATGATTGATGAATTAATCGTCAATTATGGTTACAGTTCTTCTCTAGGCCCTATTAAAAATTGGGGTCTCGATTTAAACAAACAATCTATTTCGGTAAATAGCGATATGTCTACCAATATTCCAGGTGTTTATGCCTGCGGTGATATCGTAACGTACGATGGGAAAGTGGCACTCATTGCTACTGGTTTTGGCGAAGCTCCCACAGCTGTTAATAATGCGTTACATTTTGCTAATCCTGATTTACGTGTCCAACCTGGACATAGTACTAGTTTATTCGAAAAAAACAGAACAGAGAAAAGAGGAAACTAAATGGTAACAGATAAAAACATTTTAGAAATGACAGCACGCAACTTACTCAATGAACGTGGTGTTTCCGTTGATGATATAGCGGAACTCGTCCATTTTTTACAAGCTCCCTACGTTGAAAATCTGGATTTAAAAACCTGTGCTGAAAATGTTGATAACGTCTTGAAAAAAAGAGAAGTCCAAAATGCTATTGTGACAGGGATTCAACTTGATATATTAGCGGAAAAAGAAGCATTGCTTGAACCACTTCAAGAAATCGTGACGAGCGATGAAGGGTTGTATGGAATCGATGAAATCATGGCGCTATCGATTGTCAACGTATACGGGTCAATTGGTTTTACCCATTATGGTTATATTGATAAAGTAAAACCAGGTATCCTTGAAAAACTAAACGACAAAAATAGTGGGCACGTTCATACATTTTTAGATGATATTGTCGGTGCGATAGCTGCCGCTGCTGCCAGTCGTCTAGCACATGCCAAAGAAGGTATTGAATCATAAAAAAAGAGTTGCGATGATGAAAATCGCAACTCTTTTTAATTTATGACGCGCCATTGACGTTTTCCTTGAACATAAGCAATCCCCACAAACAGTTCAAACAATATAATCGCTAACACAAAAGAGTGCATGAAAAACATCTCTGGTAAGACGGTTATAATGGGGTCTGTTACTGGATCGAAAAGCCACGCATCGTTATTAAAAAATAACTGATGAAATAACACAAAAAAGGTATCAAATCCTACAAACATAAAAAAGGCTAACACAACTGGCACAATCGCGGCTAATTGGAAAAATCGCGTAAAACGCCACCATTCATTGCGTTTCCAAGAATAATGCATAAACCAAATAGCTGGAAAGAAAGATAAAAGTAATACGGCGTAGTTTAATAAAAACAAGCGTTTCACTTCATAAAAATGTAAAGCACCTGATGCTGAAACAGGAAAATCAGGTAGTGAAAGTGTTGTATTCCACGGGATATTTAAATATCCTAACAAGGCACGATAATTTCTTAATAAATCTTTTTCGCTTAAATCAACCTGATCAAGAATATTCAAAAACGAAATATCAAACTTATAAAGGGGAACCGCATTAATCGTTAACGTAATTGCTAACGAAATAAAAAATAATAAAACGATGGTAAGATAGGTCCGCTCTTGCCATTTCATCATAGCTTGTTACTCCATTCATCCAGACTGTCCAAAACATAAGTTGGCGCTATTGGAAGAGAAGCCACTTCTTCTTTTTGAGTAAATCCTGTTAAGACGAGCAAGGTGTCCATCTCATTTTGAATCCCTGTTTGTATATCTGTTTCATAGTTATCACCCACCATGATGACTTCCTCTTTTTTTAAACCTAGGCGAGCTAGAGCTCCGTCTAAAATATAATGATATGGTTTTCCGATATATACTGGGTCGACTCCAGTGGTCGTTTTAAAAAATCGTACCATAGAGCCTGCGCCTGGCAACAGTCCTTGCTCAGTTGGAATGTTTTTATCAGGATTTGTTCCTATAAAATGCGCGCCGTTTTGAATAGCTAGGGTCGCTAGCGTCATTTTATGATAAGAAATCTCTTTATCTAATCCCACAACGACATAATCTGGATTCTCTTCATCCCAAATATAGCCCGCCTCTTCAATAGGATTAACAAGCCCTTCCTCACCTACAACATACACTTTATTGCCAAGATTTTTTTGCTTCATATAATCGACAGTTGCCAATGAAGCGGTATAAACTTGTTCTTCTTCCACATGAATATCAAACGCATCTCGCAAACTTTCAACAACGGTTTTGGGGCGACGTGTCGTATTGTTCGTGACAAATAAAAAAGGAATATTTTTAGCTTGTAATGTTTCGATAAAACGTTTGCCTGCTGGTATCAGTTCATTCCCACGATAAATCGTCCCATCTAAATCAATTAAATAACCTTGATATGTCATTTCTCTGTTGCTCCCTTTTCATCTGTTTGTCGAATAGTAAAATTACGCGTTGGTTTTGAAGTCTCTTCTTTACGCTGGTCATCTTGTTTCTTACCAGTTTTTTTTCGTATTTTACCTTTTCGTTTATTTTTATTTTGTGAGACTGTTTGTTTTTTCTCATCAATATGAGCCGCTGCTTTTTTCTTTTTCTCAGGTTCACTTTGGATTTTTTCTAACACAAAGTAGGCACAGCCAAAATTACAGTACTCGTATAAATAATCAGCTAATGTTTCGATGCGTTGATCGACAGGCGTTCTTTTTTTATGATTATGAAAGAACCCTTTTAAACGAAGCTGTTCGTAGCCCATATCTCCTACGATAAAATCATATTTTCTTAAAATGTCACTATATCTTTCATCAAACAGACTCATATCAAAAGATTCACGATAATCTTTTACTAGTTCGTATATGTCTTGATTGATTCGATAATGTGTATCAGATATTTTTTCAATATATTTTAACGGTTCTTTTACTGTTTCTTGTACTTGTTCGTCAATCACTTCTTGAATATTCTTTTCTGTCATGTTCGTCACGACCTTTCTAATTATCTCTAATCGCTTGACCAACCACTTCTCTTAAAAGTGAAGGACAAAGCGACGTCACGTCTCCTTTTTCAGTAAGCAATGGAAAAAAGGGGATAAATATAAGATGATCGACCGTCACCATTGTATACACCCTCTCATCTTCTAACGGTTGTTGGTGAATGAAATAACGACCGTCTGCTTGACGTGTTACTCCTCTAAATGCTAAATCACCAAACACTTTCCCTCTAAACCCCATACCTATCATTGGGTAGTGCGTATGTTGGAACGATTGTTCATACAAGTCATCTAATACTTCAACTAACTCCGTTCCTTTCACAGCAATACGGACTAAATGCATGGGATGCGGCAGACTTTGATGTAAGTCGTAACGCGTAACTTTCCCTTTCGGTAGGGCTTTTAAAAATAACCCCGTATTCAAAAGACTAATATCCGCTTGTGCATAATCTTGTATTATTTCAAGACTTTTTTGACAAAAAGTACTTGATACACCCTCGACATCCCATTCTTCATCTATATAGCCAATTGTTTGTTTTTGTAGCTCTTGATTGCCGGTCATAAACCAACCGTCACTTTCTGCTTCATCTGTGACATTCGTAGGTAAACTTGTTAAAGGATAAGTTCTTGCCTGTAAAGGTTGAAGTCCTAAGGCTGTAACTTCTGCCGTCACTTCACCAACGGCGTAACCAAATTTCCCAGCCGCCGCAATCAATGTTTCTCCAACCCATTTCCCTCGCTCATAAAGATGATGTGTATGGGAACCTAAAATAATTTTGATCATAGGAAACGCTCGCGCGATTTCATCGTCTACATCTTTTCCTAAATGCGATAATAATAAAATCTCATCGCAATCGTTTAGCATCTTTGGAACGAGATGCGTTAATGTCTCACAGGCTTCCTGAACGCACCAACCAGCTGGTTTATAGCTGAATGGAAAAGGAGCCGTCAAACCAACGACACCAAGCTTCAAGCCATTATCTAATGGATAGACTGCATAAGACTTTGCCCAATGTGGGAGCGACTGAGTATCACAGTCGGACAAATTAGCTAAGACGACTTCAAACTCGGCTGCTTGATATAAAACGTTAAGCTCATCCTTTGTATTACTTAATCCTTCATTATTACCAATTGTTGCATAGTCATACGCCACTTGATTCATCAATTGAACATTCGCTTGTCCACTGGTTGCTTCTGTTAACGGATGAATACGATCTGAAAAATCACCTAAATCCACCGTCAACACAGTATGTCCTTTTGCTTCTAATTCTTGTTTTCGCTGGTTTAAAAAGCGCCGAATAGCAGGCCAGTGAGCTAAATGTGAATGTAAATCGTTCGTATGTAGAATTGTAAATTGTGACATTTATCCACCTGAATTCTTTGAAATAAAAGACTATTCTTAATCCTAAGAATAGTCTTTTGTCTATTATTCAGTATAATCGTTTTGTAGCTTTTCGACAAGCTTATAAGATAGTCCTAACCCTTTCTCAACATATCCCATAACATCACCGTACTGTTTATGAATTTCTTCTAATGACGTGTAAAGATAGTCAGCTTTAACTTCTAACATGGTTTTAACCCCTGCTTGTTGCTCCAAAGATGCCCCGTTTTTAGCCATCTCTTCAATCATTTGTTGATTAGCAGCCGCACGTAAACGATTGGTTTCAAGATAATCTGACATGATTTGTTTTTCATCAACCTCTAACAGCGATAGCAACAACATGGCGGCAAACCCCGTTCGATCTTTCCCAGCAAAGCAGTGAAAAATAAACGGTTGTGTATCTTGTGCAATTTCTGTGAGAAAGGCGGCATAGCCTTTGCGTGCTGACTCTGTGGTAACAAAATCACGGTATAACTGATACATATAATTTTCGGCGTTTTCTCTAGACGAAACCAGACTTTCTAAACTACCGGAATGGTCTCCTGAATCTTTTGAAATATCAATCGCAAACGTTTTGACATGTGGAAATGACATATTAGGTCGTTGGCGTCGTTCGCCATCTCCTCTAAAGTCAAAAATACGTTGAATCCCATACCTTGTTTGAAAATCACGATAATCATCCGGCGTTAAAGACGTAATTTCACCACTACGATACATAGCATGAGAACGCGTCACGCGGGATTGTGAAGTGGACATGCCACCAAGATCACGAAAATTAACTAAAGACTGCATACTTTCTACCTTCTTTCCATCTCTTTCATTTATCATACCATTTACATTATGTTAAAATAAATATACTTTTCAAATTTATTTAATCTTAATTGGAGGCTTATAATGAATCAAAAAAATCGCTCTTCTTATTTACTCATACTTTTATCTTTACTTGGTATTTTTCATGTCGCTTTTCCACTTTTACAAATCAGCACGGCTCCTGTAAATAAACAAGCTACTCTTCTTTTTAACAGTCTCCAAGTTGCCTTAGGGATATTGCTCCTCTTTTTACCACCCTTTATCGAAAAATTAGCCCGTATTCGTTTACCAAAACAGTTAGTCACACTCTATTGGCTATTTATATACTTTTCCGTCTTCTTAGGAACTGGCTTAGGTTTTTATGGAAAACTACCACTTTGGGATAAGTTCTTACATACATACAGTGCCATGTTATCCGCTTCAGTTGGACTGACATTAATGTTAACACTCATCCCACCTAAAAAATTTAAAAAACACGCCCTCATCGGCTACTTGCTATTTGCGTTTACCTTCTCGATGACAGTGGGAGTTCTTTGGGAGTTTTATGAACACACATTTGATGGCTTGCTCTCTTTAAATATGCAACGACATACGCGTAAAGGAACTCCCTTAATAGGAAGAGAGGCTTTAAAAGACACGATGGGCGACTTATATGCAAATGCTATAGGTGCAACCATCTATTCGGTAGGAACTTATTTTCAACTGCGTCATAACAAGCAGAAACGCTCTCACTTAACCACAAGAAAAATCACTCGCTCTTAGCTAGAAAAACTTATTTTTCTTTAATTGCCATATAATAATAACGCTTAGCAAAAGAATCAAGAGACTGACAAACCAAAAAGCAAATGGACTTTCTGCAAACGGCAAAGCAACATTCATCCCATAAATACCACCCACAATCGTCGGGACAGTCAGCACTATGGTAATAGACGTCAAAACTTTCATCACGTTGTTTTGATTATTTGAAACAATGGATGAAAACATATTACCTAACTCACTCGCCACTTTTAATAATGTCTCCGCCGAAGAATGTGCTTGCTTAAACTCTACTAAAACATCTCGCAGTAGCTCTTTTTCTAAAGTGGTCGTAGCAAATGTCGTAAGCTGTTTCAAGTCTTCTATCACTTTTACATTTTGTTTTAAGGCTTCAATCATAAAAATCAAACTTTTTTGTGTATCCATTAATTGATAAAGCTGCTCATTTTCCGTTGCGACACGCAACTCACTTTCTAGCGTTTCAATTGAATCACGAAGTTGTCTAATTTGATCATTGTACTGATAAGCAATATACCAGCATATTTTTAGCATTGTGGCTTTGGCAAAATCCACACCTTCAAATCGTTTATTAAAGCTTGGCTGATTGACAATTTTTTGTAAAACAGTCGTCGTGTAGTCACCTGCCGTAATCAAGTGGTTATCGACTAAAATAATACTAAAAGGTGACGTATCTATCTGTCGAAAACCGCTTGGACTCATCGTTTCTTCTGAAAACTGCATAAGCACTAATTTTGGCTTATTTTTCTCTTCAGAATAAAATCCTTCAATACGCGAAATTTCTTGAAAATCTAAAACACTTGTTAAGTAATCTTTAGGCATCTCATAAAGGTCATGAAGTTGATTAATCTCTTCCATAGTTGGTTGACAGAGATGCACCCAATTGGCTTCTTTTACATCCCGCACTTCCGTAACCATTCCCATCTCATCTATTTGAAATAATTCCATTTTCTAACACTCCTTTGATTGTCTCTTCTATTATAAGCTATCTTAATACAAAAGTATGGCATTTCATAAAAAAAACGACCAAAAATTGGTCGTTTTTTTAAGATTGGATAGTCTCATGATTTACAATGATTCAAAGGGGGACAGATAAAAATCAATCGAGAGCTATCCAATGATTCACTTTTTCTTAGTCTACTTTGTATGCCCATTTGTAATCATAAGGAGCGCCAGCAGGATTCACTACGACATCTTTCACTTTTTCTGTACGTAAATGAGCCTCTGCTTTTTGATAAAGTGGAATTAAGCCCATTTCATCCATTAAAATTTTCTCTGCATCAAGCAAATCTTGCCAACGTGCTGCTGGGTCATTCGCATTATCAACCGCTGCTGATTTTACTAATTTATCATACTCTGGATTAGAATATTTCCCTTGGTTGTAAGAAATGTTTGATGAGAATAAATCGATAAAACTACTTGGGTCATTGTAATCAGCATTCCAACCAGAGTTTAACATATCAAAGTCTTGTTTTAACCCACGTTCAATACGAATCGTAAAAGTTACTGGACTGACCGTCACATCTAATCCATCTAAATTTTCCATAAACGTACCTTGTAAATATTCTGATACTTTTTTAGCTGAATCTGTATCGGCAGTGAGTATGTCAAAAGATAATTTATCTTTGCCTAGCTCTTTTTTCGCTTTTTCCCAATGTTCTTTCGCTTTGTCTAAATCAAATTTCGCAAAATCACCTGATTCTTTCGCAAAGTCGTGTTCCTTACCATCGATATTTTGTACCATACCGCTTGGAACAAGGCCAGTAGGAGCAATCGAGCCATCTCCAAGAATTTGTTCGACTAATGCCTCACGGTCAATTGTGTAAGATAACGCTTTTCTTACATTTTCATTTTTGAATAGCCCATCATCTTCACTTTGGTTCATTTCCAAATACATCATGGAAGCTTTCTTATCCGTCACAAAGTCCGGATCACTTGCCATTTGTTGTGCTAACTCCCCTGTCAACACGACATCTTCTGCTTGACCGTCTTGATATAAATTCAATGCCGTTGAGGCTTCTTTAATTACCTGTACTTCTACTTTATCTAGTTTAACAGCATCTTTATCCCAGTACGTATCATTTTTCTCATACGCCCACTCAGTATCCGTTCCTGGACCGTCAAAGTCAGCTAAAGTAAATGGACCATTATAAACTGCTTTGTCACTTGTGCTAGCATAATCTTTTCCATATTTTTCAACAATGTCTTGACGTTGAGGATAAAATGTTGAAAAGGCTACTAAATAATCAAAATATGGCGTCGGTTTTTCAAGCGTGACTTCTAGTTCATAATCACTCAACGCTTTCACACCTAATTCCTCTACTGGTTTATCCCCATTTATAACATCTCCACCATTTTTCAAGTTTTCCATGAAGAAAGCATACTCAGAACCAGAATCAGGGTTCGCTGCTCGTTGCCATGCATACACATAGTCTTTGGCCACTACTGGTTCTCCATCTGACCATTTAGCATCTTCTCTTAATTTAAACGTATAAACTAAACCGTCATCACTCACTTCTGCCATTTCTGCTGCTCCAGCAGGTTGTGCTTTTCCTTCTCCGTCAAAACGATACAGTCCTTCATACACACTGTTTAAGGCAACTGAGCTGATAACATCCGTGCTTAACGTTGGGTCAGCTGTAGGCATCTCCGAGCCGACAACCGTTTTAAAAACTTGTTCCTGTGCTAAATCTGCTTTCCCTTTATCTTTTCCGGAGTCACCGGCATCCTTTCCTTCATTGGTTGTGCTACATCCTGCTAACATGACTGGTACCACTAATGCCAATCCTAATTTTACTAATCGTTTATAATTCATTCTTTCCGCCCCTTTTCTCTGCTAGTTTTGCTTGATACATTGGTACTTCTTCATCACTACAATAAACAAAATGTTCTGGACTTATCTCTTTTAATGACCTCACTTGATTATCTTGTGGTGGTGCTTGATATGGAATACGTTGACGTTGGCGCTCATACTCTGGATCGGGTAATGGAATCGCCGAGAGCAAACTTTCCGTGTAAGGATGAACACCGTAGTGATAAATTTCATCACTCGTTCCAATCTCTACTAATTGACCATAGTACATGACACCTATACGGTCACTAATATATTTCACCATCGATAAATCGTGAGCGATGAAAAGATACGTTAAGTTTCTTTCTTCTTGTAATTGTTTTAATAAATTGACCACCTGTGCTTGAATCGAAACATCCAAAGCTGAGATGGGTTCGTCACAGATAATAAATTTAGGTTGTACGGCTAAAGCTCGAGCAATACCAATCCTTTGACGTTGTCCCCCTGAAAATTCATGAGGGTAACGAGTCGCATGACTTTTATCCAAACCGACGAGTTGTAACAACTCATTTACTTGTCGATCACGATCGGCTTCATCTTTGGCTAATTGATGAACATCAATCCCTTCAGCAATAATATCCTTTACTTTCATTCTCGGATTAAGTGAAGCATACGGGTCTTGATAAATCATCTGAACATCTCGTCGAAACTGCTGCATTTCTTTCTTCCCTTTAATCTCACGAATATTTCGTTGATTAAATAATATTTCTCCGTCTGTCGGTTCATATAAACGGATAATGCTTCGACCCGTTGTTGATTTCCCACAGCCAGATTCACCAACTAATCCAAATGTTTCTCCTTCAAAGACGTCAAAACTGACATCTTGAATCGCGACAACTTCATCATCACGACCTTGATTAAATACTTGGCGTAAATGATTGACTTCTAAAATAGCGGATGACACCGACTTCCCCCCTCTCTAACTCATTTGTTCTAAATATTTTTTCTGACGCTCTTGAATCGCAACGGGCGGTAACACTTTCGGTGCTTCATCGGCTAACAACCATGTTGCTGCCTTATGCGTTGGAGACACCTCGAAGAATGGCGGCGCCATTTCAGCATCGATTTTCAAAGCAAACTCATTTCGTGGATAAAAAGCATCTCCTTTAGGTGGCGATAATAAATCCGGTGGTGAGCCTGGGATAGCGTATAATTCATCCGTCGTATCCAATGTTGGCATCGAACTTAACAGTCCCCATGTATAAGGATGTTGTGGATTATAGAAAATCTCTTCTGCTGTCCCAATTTCAATAATTTTCCCTCCATACATGACGGCAACTCGGTCAGCCACATTGGCGACGACACCTAAATCATGCGTGATGAAAATAATCGAAGTGGAAATTTTATCTTGAATTTCTTTCATCAGTTCGATTATTTGAGCTTGAATCGTCACATCTAACGCAGTCGTCGGTTCATCGGCAATTAAAATCTCTGGCCGACAGATCAACGCAATCGCTATAACAATCCGCTGACGTTGTCCACCTGAAAACTGATGAGGATAGTGATGTATCCGTTCAGTTGGATTAGGGATTCCCACTAATCGCAACAACTCGACAGCTGTTTTCAAGGCTTCCTTTTTACTAATCTTTTGATGCTTTCTTAAAGGCTCTGTTACCTGATTACCTATCGTCTTTGTAGGATTAAGCGACGTCATCGGATCTTGGAAAATCATCGCGATTTCCTTTCCTCTAATTTTTTGCATCTCTTTATCTGTTTTTTCTAATAAATTTTGTCCTTTAAAACGTATTTCCCCTGATTCTACGACCGCATTGGTTGATAATAATTGCATAATGGCACGAGTCGTCACTGATTTACCTGAACCAGACTCGCCTACAATGGCTAACGTCTCACCTTTTTTTAAATCAAAATCAACACCTCGAATGGCTTGAACTTTCCCAGCAAACGTTTCAAAGGAAATGTTTAAATCTTTTACTTCTAATAATGTTTCCATCTCATCACTCCCTATTCTGCCATTTTAGGATCAAAGGCATCTCTTAAACCGTCTGCAAGAAGGTTAAAACAAATCATAATGACCGATAACATGATAGCTGGATACCACATTAAATGCGGTAAAAATCGAAACGTTTTATACCCTTCACTCAATAACATCCCTAATGATGAAAGAGGTGGACGAATACCTAACCCGATAAAACTTAAAAAGGCTTCAAAGAATATCGCAGAGGGAATACTAAACATCATCTGAACAATGACAACACTCGAAATATTAGGTAGGATATGCTTCATCGCAATTTTTCCACTAGATTGTCCGAGTGTACGTGCAGCGAGTACATATTCTTGATCTTTTATCTTTAATGTTTGAGCACGAACAATCCGTGCCATTGTAATCCAACCTGTAATCGCCATAGCTAAAATAATGGTTTTCATTCCCGGCTTAAAAATCGTCAGCATGAGAATCATCACGACTAAGTTAGGAATACCGGATAGTATTTCTAATATCCGCTGCATGATATTATCTGTTCGCCCACCTTTCATGGCGGAAATCAAACCATACGTCACGCCAATCGTTAAATCGAGAAAAGCAGCCACAAAGGCAATAATTAAAGATGAACGAGTGCCCATTAATAAACGGGAAAGCAAGTCTCTTCCTAAGCTATCCGTACCGAGATAGAAATGCACATCATTTGGTACTTTCATCTGTTCATATTTATCAACCCGCTTATCTCCTACTACTGCCGTCCCATTAAAACCATTCAAGGAAACTCCAGGTATTTTAGGGGGTAGATTAATATAATTAACATTTTGTTTCGCTGGGTCATGCGGTGAAATCCATTGAGCACTAAAAGCAATCACGGAAATAACCAATAATAAAAATAATGAAATGACCGCTCCACGATTTTTTTTCAAACGTCTCCAAGAGTCTTGCATAAACGTTAAGGACGGAGCAGCTATCTCATCGCTTTGATGAAATTCACGATGTCCTACTGGTTCAAAAAGTTCTGGATTTATCGTTGTTTTTTCAATAGATGCCATTATGAATGTTCACCTCCTGATACACGAATACGAGGATCAATTAAGCCATATAGTAAGTCGACAATTAAAATGACTACGACTAACATAGTTGAAAATAATATCGTTACCGCCATAATCGTCGGGTAATCATTATGTAAGATAGATTTAACAAACTGCTCACCAATTCCCGGTATTGCAAATATATTTTCTACAACTAATGACCCCGTCATAAGTGAAACCGCTAAAGGCCCTAGTAACGTCACAAGTGGAATCAGACTGTTGCGCAAGCCATGTTTAAAGGCAACTTCCCAGCTACTTAATCCCTTAGCACGCGCTAGTTCAATGTAGTCGCTATTTAACACTTCGACCATTTCCGTTCGAATAAAGCGAGCGGTATCAGCGAGCGGTGACATAGCTAAAGCGACAGTTGGTAGAACGGTTGACGCAAACCCTTGATTCCAAAGTGCAATCGGCAACCACTGTAACTTAATCGCAAAAACATATTGTAAAAGAACGGCAAAAACGAAGTTCGGTATCGACCGACCTAAGATAGCAAGTAAAGTGGCACCTGTATCAATCCAAGTATTCTGTCGCATGGCTGCAATCAGCCCTAATAATATTCCTAATACTGTTCCTAGAATAATTGCTTGAATCCCCAACTGCACTGAGGGTCCTATCCTGTCTACAATCAATTTAGAGACAGGTTGATTTTTAAATTTAAATGAGGTACCAAAATCTCCTTTTAAAATATTACGCAAATAAATGACGTAACGCTCGGCAACTGGTTTATCAAGACCAGATTGTTTGTTTAAAATTTCAATTTGTTCTGGTGTTAATTTTTGTTGATTGACATACGGTGAACCTGGAATAAGATTCATCAAGAAAAAGGTTACCGTGATAATCAACCAAAGCGTAATCAACATATACATCACACGCTTTAAAAAATACTGTGAAAAATACTTCATCGTTTCGTCCCCTTTACTTTGCTTTGACATCTTTAAAAAAATGCATTAAGGTAATCTTGACATTCCTTTAATGTTAAAAAATACGAAACAGGTGACTTATGCAAAAATTCCGACTGCCCATTGTAACAAATATTTTCTTTTTAATACTTATCACGCTAATCTCTGTCATAAAAAAGGAAGAAATAACGGTCATGCTATTGTCCGATCGCCTTTTTTTATTTGGCTTATTCACTCTCATGATGAGTGCCTTTGTCCAAATCGTGCGTTCAGGTTTTATCGATAACTTTCAAAAGTCATTTCATCAGCGTTCAAAAAAGAAAAAGTATTCATACGTATTAGCGTCACAGTGGTTTAAAACAAAACCGGTGGTTCTCTTTGCGACAAGTGTTGTTTCTTTCTCCTTATCCTTTCTCCTACTTATCTTTAAATGATAAAACGATAAGTAAAATTAAAAAATAATGAGAATGTTTTTTTGTTTAAAGACAATAATAGTTCATTTCTAATCTAATTGCAATCATTTTTTAAGTAAATTTTCAAATATGTTTCAATTATCAAAAATAAACCACATTGTTTGACAAGTGACACAATGTCATCTACACTTTGAAGTGACGCTGTGTCATCAATAGAAAGGAGGTCACCATGCCTACAGCGACTTTTTTTAATTTAAGAGAGGACAAACAAGAAATCATTGTCCAAGCAGCTCTTTTAGAGTTTTCTCAACGGAGCTTACCTGAGGCATTAGTTTCTAATATTGTAAAAGAAAGTGATATAGCACGAGGTAGTTTTTATAAGTATTTTGAGGATATGGAAGATTTGTATTTATACGTTTATAGTTTAATGTCAAAACGTGCTCACTTAGATGTTATTCAAGCTATTCAAGAAGCGGATGGACATCTGTTCAATGGACTTGAACGTTATATGGAGCAAGTCATCCACCTTTATGAAAACCCTGTTTACTATCATTACTTTAAAACCGTCACCTTAAATTTAAACTACACATTAGAACAGCACATACTTGACTATCGTCAGCAAAATGCTCGTGAAAATACGATGGCCAGTTTCATTGATAAAATTGACCTAAGTTCTTTAGACATTCACTCTGTCGAAGAGCTACGTAGCTTTTTCAAAGTTTTAACTCCTGTTATTCATCAATGCATGAGCGACTATTTTGCTCATTCGTGGGATAACGAAACACTCAAAAAAGAATATCAACGTCGAATTAATTGGCTTAAGAAAGGCGTTGAAATATCAGAATAGAAAGAAGGATTATCATTATGACAAAATTAACACGCACAAGTGCTTTTTACGGAATATTAGGATTAGTTTTAGGTGTTTATTATCGTGAACTAACAAAAATGAATGATTTCACTGGGACGACTCAATTAGGAACAAGTCATACCCATGCTTTTGCTTTAGGGATGTTAGTTTTCTTAATCGTTTTACTTTTAGAAGCAAACTTCAAACTTTCAGAACAAGGTAAAACGTATCGTCTTTTCTATATTTTTTATAATATCGGATTAATCATGACGATTGCGATGCTTACTTTCCATGGTACGATGACAGTATTAGGTAATGAAACAGGTGCAGCGGTTTCTGGTATTGCTGGTTTAGGCCATATTTTTCTAGCAATTGGAATGATGTTATTATTCCATACATTAGCGAAAGCTGTTAAAAATAAATAAAAAAAAGTGTTAGGTTGAAAACCTAACACTTTTTTATTTGATATTATAATTCTGGTGCACGATTTAATTTCGCTGTTAGCATCCAAATATTTTTTTCAACCGCACCTTTTATCTCGATGAATAAATCTTCTGTTACATGATCTTCTTCATCTCCTGCAGCATGAATTCCTTCTAATGTTAACTTTTGTAAATAGCGATAGCCATTAATTAATGTTTCAATATGCTCATCCATACTTACATCATAGCTTCCAGGTTTATCTTCTAATTTAGTATGCTCCGCAAATTCTTTTAAGGTTGAGTAAGGAGCGCCACCAATGGTGATTAAACGCTCAGCTACTTCATCTAAGAAGCCATCTACTTCATCCATATACTCGTCCATTTGAGGATGTAAAGTTAAAAATTCTGAACCACGCATGTACCAATGAGCTTGATGAATCATAACTGAAAATTGACTTAAATCAGCTACCATTTGGTTTAAAACTTTTTTTGTTTGTTCAACGTTCATATTCTTTCTTCCTCCTTAATTGTTTCTACTATAAGTATACGCTTTCGTGACATTTTTTTCAAAGAATCTGCTTGTAAATATAACAAAAACCTATCACTTTAGTGATAGGTTTTTATAACATATTATAAATATTTTTCTAAAATACTTGCTAGTTGTTCTTTACGGTGAACACCGACTAATGTTTCAACGACTTTATCGTCTTTTTTCACCATTAATGTTGGAATACTCATAATTCCAAACTTGCTAGCTGTTGCTGGGTTTTGGTCCACATCAACTTTAGCAATAGTCACTTTGTCGCCCATTTCTGCTGCTAATTCGTCTAAGATAGGTCCTTGAATACGACATGGTCCACACCATGGTGCCCAAAAGTCAATTAAGACTACTCCGTTTTTTGTTTCGCTTGCAAATGTTGCATCTGTTACTTGTTTAACCATTAAAAAATCCTCCTAAAATATTAATATTTCTTTATCTAGGAACATTATAGCAAACGGTTATCGAAGTCCCAAAAAGTCTGCTTGTGAAACAAAAGTTATTTAAATTCTACCACTGTAGCTCCTGAACCACCCTGATTTTGAGGGGCTAAGCCAAATGATTTAATTCCACGATAACTACGTAAAAATTCATTAACACCCGTACGCAGCGCACCCGTTCCCTTACCGTGTACGATAATAATCTGACTGTATCCTGATAAAATCGCTTCATCTAAATAATTTTCTAATTCGTGCATCGCATCATCGTAGCGTTTCCCTCTTAAATCAAGTTGACTTTCGACTTTACGACGGCCTACTTTTCCGCCTGAATCTTTAATCGTTACAATTGAAGAACGTGTTTCTTTTTCAGGTGCTAATTTGGTTAAATCACTTTCCGGAAGCGCCATTTTGATAATCCCCATCTGTACTTCCCACAATCCTTCTTTTTGTTTTCCAATAATTGTTCCACGTTGCCCAAAGCTTTCGACTTTCACATCGTCGCCAACTTTTAATTGCTGTTCTTTTTTCGCTTTTTGTAAGACTTTATTTTTCTTTAATTGTTTTTGCTCGTGTCGTAAATCATCTAGCTGAGCATGCATCTCAATAAACTCATGCTCTTTGACTTGCATTTCTCCTACCCGTTTTTGTTTTTCACGAATATCTGACACTATCGTTTCTGCTTCACGACGTGCTTCTTCGATAAGTTCATTTGCAGCTTCTTTTGCTTTTTCTAGTTCTTTTTCTCGTTCTTGTTTCAAATAGCCCACTGCATTTTTCAACTCAGCTAAAAGAGTTTCACTTTCTTCTACCGCTAAATGCAAGTGAGAAGCTTCTTCTTCCGCTTGTTTTTTAGACGATTCCAAGTCAGAAATCATATCGTTTAAATCATGACTTTCCCCATCAATAAGCTGTTTAGCTTGAGTAATAATCGTAGTGGAAAGACCTAAACGTTGAGAAATTTCAAACGCATTACTGCGCCCTGGCACGCCAATCAATAAACGGTAAGTCGGACTTAGCGTATTCACATCAAACTCCATACTCGCATTCGTTGTAAAGGGACGATTATAGCCATATACTTTTAATTCTGGATAGTGAGTTGTTGCCATTACATACGCATTTCGAGACCCGACTTCATCTAAAATAGCAATCGCTAAAGCCGCACCTTCTTGAGGATCAGTCCCCGCTCCTAGCTCATCAAAAAGCACAAGAGAAGTATCATCTACTTCTTCTAAAATCGACACAATATTCGTCATGTGAGAAGAAAACGTACTTAAGTTTTGTTCAATCGACTGTTCATCGCCTATATCAGCAAAAATATTGCCAAAGACACCTAACACACTATCTTCCGCTACGGTAACAGGAATCCCTGCTTGTCCCATTAGTTGTAACAACCCTAATGTTTTTAAAGTAATGGTTTTCCCACCAGTATTCGGTCCCGTGATAACGATTGCTTGATAGTCTTTTCCTATTGTTAAGTCATTGGCAACCGCTAGTTCACGGTCTAAAAGTGGATGACGAGCTTGACGTAAAGACACATGATTCTCTTCACTTAATGACGGAATCACTCCACCAATTTGTTTTCCAAACAGTGCTTTCGTATTAATCACATCGAGCTGTGATAGCACATAGGCATTGTGACGAATTTCTGGCACGTGTGGGGCTATTGCAGCTGAAAGTTCTGACAATATCCGTTCAATTTCCTGCCTTTCCTCACTTTGCAACTGTTTCAGACGATTATTTAACTCAACAACTTGTTTGGGTTCAACATACACCGTTTGCCCAGAAGCACTTTGGTCGTGCACGATTCCACCAAACATACTGCGATACTCACTTTTAGCTGGAATAACGTAACGGTCATTTCGAATCGTTATAAGTGTGTCACTTAAATAACGGGCTTGTTTACCACGTACGATTTTTTCCAATTCTTCACGAATCGTCATCTCACTACGACGCATTTGACGGCGGATTTGCTGTAAAGCAAGCGATGCCTCATCTTGAACACGTCCATCCTCATCTACTGCTTGGCGAATTTCACCCGATACAGCTGGTAAAACAACAAGCTTATCTCCCCAAGCGAAAACAGCTGGAAAATCATGTTCATTGTCTTTTAGCTCTTCAAAGAAACGCACTGTTTCAGACGTGGTATATAACACTTTTCCAATCTGAGCTATTTCCAGACCATTTAGATTGGCATCCATCTCTAAACGTTTTAAAGCCGGACGAATATCCGCCAACTTAGGGAGTGGTAATCCCCCTTTAATCCGTAAAATATCCAGCCCTTCTTTGGTTTCTTTTAATCGTTCTGCGACGCGTTCGTAGGTTGTTTCTGGTTTTAAAGATAACACGTGTTCACGGCCTAGCTCGGTCACAGCATGCTCACTCATCATTCGAATAATCTTATGATAGTCGAGCGTTTCATATATCTTATGATTCATTCTTATCACTTCACTTTCATTCATTAAAAAAGAACACTCGAGAGTGTTCTTTTACCTCGCTATTTTGGTACACTCGACCAAAGTAACATGATTTTATTAGAAAAATAGGGAATATGCTCAATCAATCCTTGCGCTAGCCGACTGCCTTGTAAAGTGTTTTGAACTATATCAAGCGGAATCATTGCTACAAGTGACAACACTGTTCCCCAAGCAATCAATGATACGACTAAAGCCAGTCCTCCCCCAACGGTAGCGTTAAGTGTTTCAGGAATTCGAGCAAACGTTAATTTATAACACAGTATGCCTATTAACCGAGTTATCGCCCAGCCAATAACTAGCAGTATTAGAAACGAAACCCCTGCATAGAAATAGCGATCTAAGTCAAAAAAAACGTCTGGTGAAAAAAACAATAATTTAGACTCTGGTGTTGGCTGTGGATAAGGAATCAACAACTCTAACTTATCAACATACTTAATATAGTTTTTCGCGGCGTAAATAAAGCTAAATAAGTATCCCAATGTATAAACGCCTTGTAACACTGCCCCTCTACGTACACCTGTATGAACCGTAAACAGCAGCGTCAAAATAATGATTAATGATAACATAATTTTACCCTTTTCTTTTTTTGTCTTGTTCAATCTTTGCCAAAGATTGCTTGTTCATAATTTTTTGAACCTCTGCTGGTGATAACTCTTGACGACTTTTCGTTGAATTTATAATGGCTCGTTTTGCTTCAGCTTCAATCGATTCATAACGATGCAAACGTTTTTCAAGCTCTTTCACTTTCGCTACTTCTTTTTTCAACGCTTCACATTCGGATAATTCCGCTTGTAAAATAGCCATTTGATCTTTTAACTCATTAATCGTATGTTGTAAGGTTAGCTGATCTGATAAGGCATTAATCGCTAACAATACCGACTTTTGCTCCAAACTAATATCAGGACTTTTCTTTCCTATCATTTCTAGCTGATGATTAGCTAACGACACGACGGCGTCCATATGTGCTTTTGATTCATTACCTATAATAGTATAATTTTTATCCCCTATCACAGCTTTATAACGTTTTTTACTTTGTGACATTTTCTTTCCTCCCCATTTGTCATTGGAAAGCATTCCCTATTATTATAAATTAGTTTATTTTAATTTACAAACCTTTCTCCTCTTTCCTTCTCCTGATTGTTATTCTATCATTTATTCGTTAAGATAAGAGAGAACGAAATAGAAATGAGGTACATTATGTCTAGTTATACACTCAAAAAACAATCACCCGAAACGTTAAAAAAAATGGCCACTTTTTATAAAGATTATATTCAGAAAAAAGTCCCACAACATGCTCTGTTTCAAGCAAAACATCAAGGGGTCACTATTACCGCTTATAAAACAGGCTCTGTTTTATTTCAAGGAAACCAGGCAGAAACAGAAGCAGCACGGTGGACATCTCTTCCCACCACCGCTACTCCTAAGAAAACTAGTACGGCTTCTCCTCAAGCAAGCGCGACACTGCCTCGTGATTTTTCACATTGGTCTGTTATCGGAAGTGATGAAGTCGGAAACGGCAGTTACTTTGGCCCCTTAGTTGTATGTGCTGCCTATGTTAGTCGTGAGCAGTTAGCCGCCGTCAAAGCGCTTGGTGTGAAAGATTCTAAACTGTTAAAAGATAGCGATATTCAACGGATTGCGTCAAAAATCCAAGACCATATTCCCCATCAACTATTAATCGTTTCACCAAGTAAATATAACGATATACAACCAACCTATAATGCCACGCACATGAAAGTGGCGTTGCATAATCAAGCGATTCGTTTATTGTCCGAGAAAATAGCCCCTACTAAACCAGAAGGAATACTTATCGACCAATTTACAAGCGAAAAAAATTATCGCAAGTATCTTGCGAGTGAAGCTCAACCTGTCACAGAAAATTTATATTTTCAAACAAAAGGAGAAGGCGCGCATTTAGCTGTCGCTGCCGCATCGATTCTATGTCGTAACGCTTTTCTTGTTTCACTTGAACAAGCGAGCCAAGAACTTGGTTATACGATTCCCTCCGGTGCAGGTCACGTCTCTGATACGGTCGCTGCTCGTCTTTTAAAACAAGGTGGCATGCCTTTGCTCCGTCAACATGCGAAACTCCATTTTGCCAATACCCAAAAAGCACTAAAATTAGCTCAGCGCTAAGCCAAAGAACCCTTCTGTCATAGAAGGGTTCTTTTATTCATCTAATTTATCTTTGATAGCACTTGGTATTTCTGACGCCGCTACTTCTTCCCATTCACTCACATATTTGCCTTTTGTAGCGAGTTTTAAATAAGCATCTTCTCTTAACTGGTGACCTGCAAAAAATGACAATGTGACCTCTTCTTCTTCCTCGCTTATCCCAGTTTGCGTATATAAATAACCTCCCGGCTCTTGTTGCGTGCCGTACTGATTAGCTGTTTTCACATAGACATCTTGTTCAGCAACTAGCGGATTAAAACGGTCGACTAGTTGTTTTAACTCTGACGTTGCCATACCGGATTCGTCCGGCATTAAATAAGTAAACCCAATCGGAACGATTAAAACAATCGTCATGATAAAAAATAGTGTTCTGCCGATTTTTTTCATACAAACACTTCCTTTCCTATCTAACATTATCTCAACTCTTCTCCCATTTAACATCCGTAATAAGATGGAATTTATGTCATACTTGAGGCCGATAAAATAACAGCGACTCCTCTAAAATAGTGCGATTATCACAAACGAATGGTTTGCGAGACTGATTTATTTTGTTAGTATTCTTTCTTTATTAAAGAATAGCTCTTTACAAACAGAACGTATGTTCGTATAATAAACTTAACATGACTCACAAGGAGGCCGTTACATGGTAGAACTTAATCATTACTATCATGACCGTGGTATCAAAAAATATCTAGGTTTTTATTTATCGGAACACACGCATGCACTTGAAACGCTCAGTTCTAAAAATAATGACGCTGATTTTGCTGAACAGATGATGTCTGAAGAGCAGATAACAGAGGTGATTGACTATGCCCTAGTTAAAAATCTTCCCGTGCTAGTTCAACCGAATATTTATGAAGAAACGGTCGAACGACTACTCCCTCCCATTAAAGGCTATATTTCCGGATATACGTCGCAGAATCTTTTTATTCATAATACACCTGTACCGCTGTCTTTAATCCGTTCCGTTCGCCTACTTTCTCCAACTAAGTGGTTCACAGAACAGACAGTAGATGATGACCATGTCTTTTAATTATACGCAACACTTTAACTATGCCTTAGAGCGTCAAGAAGACTATCTCTGTATTGATATGAAATCTTTTTACGCGTCAGTCGAATGTGTCGAACGTGGTCTTGACCCCTTGACGACCTTACTCGTCGTCATGAGTAATAGCGACTCACCTGGTGGACTCGCATTGGCGACATCTCCCCGTGCCAAAAAGGAACTAGGACTAACGAACGTTTCACGACGCTTTGAAATACCCGACCACCCAGATTTACATATCGTGCCACCACGCATGCATCTTTACATTGAAAAAAATATTGCCGTCAATCAAATTTTACAACGCTTTGTAGCGGATGAAGATTTACTCATTTACTCCATTGACGAGTCCTTTATTCGAATTACAGCGTCTAAAAAACTATTTGGTTGGAATGCTTATCAGTTTGCCAAAAATATTCAACAAACTATTTTTCAAGAACTTGGCCTTTATTGTACGATTGGCATTGGTGATAATATGTTACTGAGTAAATTAGCACTGGATAACGGTGCTAAACTACAACCAGATATGATTGCTACGTGGCACTATCAAGATGTGCCTAATACCGTCTGGAAAATTGCACCTATGACAAATTTTTGGGGAATTAATACTCGAACAGCTGAACGCTTAAATAAAATGGGGATTCGCTCGATTTACGAGCTGGCTCATTTTGATTTTTTTGAAATGAAAGAACGCATGGGCGTGATCGGACAGCAGTTAATTGCTCATGCATGGGGAATTGACCGTGCCTTTATTTCAGAAAAATATATCCCAAAATCAAAAAACATCAGCAATAGTCAGATTTTAATGCGTGATTATACGAAGCCAGAAGAAATCAAACGTGTGCTACGTGAAATGCTCGAACAAATTGCCACACGTCTTCGAACGAAAAAATTACAAACGAGTTGTTTGCAAATTGGCGTAGGCGTTTCAAAAAACGAAACACTTCCAAGTTTCTCGCGACAAGTGACCTTTACCCCGACCAATCACTCTGCCGATTTAGTAAGAGAAGGCATTGCTTTGTTTGAACGCTACTATACCCGTCAAGTCGTCAGACGATTGAGCGTCAGCTGTTCACAGCTACGAGAAGAAGCAGGTATTCAACTCAACCTCTTTGAATCCCCTCTTAAAACACTCGATAAGCAACAATTAGACACGACAATCGACCTCATCCGTCAGCGCTACGGTTTTGATGCTATCATTCATGCCTCATCGCTTATGGAAGGCGCGACGGCTATTCAACGCAGTCACTTAATCGGTGGACACGCTGGTGGCTTAGACGGTGTTCCTACAAAAAAAAGCTTGCTAGAAAACTAGCAAGCTTTTTAGATATACATTTTTTGAAGAAATGATGTTTTCATGTTTTTAAGCACTTCAAGCTGTCGCTGATGAAGAGCGATATTGTCGTCTAGTTGTTTGAAGAAAGAGCCGATTTTTTGTTGTTCTTCATATCCAGGAACAACAAATTTTAGAGATGAGAAGTCTGTAAAACTTATACTTCTACCATCTCTTATTCCATAAGTGACTGTTTCAAGTTTTTTTATAAATGTTGTACTCGATAATACAAAACGCCAGAATAATGGATAATATAATTCTTTATCTTTAAAGTCTATTACTGTATAAGCTGGAGATGTTATGCCTTCTATTTCTGAGTATGCAAAACCTCCCTGGAAGGACCTTAAATGTATAACAAACTGACCCGGTGAAACTTTTTTATATGTATTCAAGCTTTTTTTATCATACTTAATATCTATACCTATTTTATCTCTTAATATCATACCTTTCTCCTGTGAAGCAGATAATACAGGTAATTCTGGATGTTTTTTTTCAGATATTGACGTAAAAATTTTTATAGCCTTACGCTGTTCCCAATCGTCAGTAAATCCTGCAAAGCGAATTTCTGGTTTGGTTTCGTCTTTTTTCGGAAACATTTTTTGCAAGAAGGACTTTTTAATTTTTTCTAACGCTTCGAGTTTGCGTTGATGGAGAGTGATAGTGTCATCGAGTTGTTTGAAGAAAGAGCCGATTTTTTGTTGTTCATGAATGTTTGGTACATTAATATTCATTTTAGACATCTCTTTACCTGAAACTTCAATAAACGTAGAACCGGCACCCGTAGTTTCTCCATACCTTTTCAATTCTTTTGTTCTTGAATAAATAAAGTAAGTATCTAAAATATCATTCTTAGGTACTATAGATTGAAAACCTTGATTAGTAGCCCCTTCTTTCTCTAAAATTGCTGTGTTACCAATTCCTGCTCGTGATGTAAATAATACAGTACCTATAGGTAGTAATTTAGCAGAACTTTTCTTTAATCCTAGTTCCGTTATTGTTTTTTCACTCTTCTTTAGATATCTTTTACTTCCTATTTCTGCAGGTGCATACCAATCTATGTTCCCATTCCAATATTCAGATACCTTAGTGCTAGGAGTTCCTCCACCAACAATTTCGGCTAGCTCCCCCAACTTACGCTGTTGCCACTCGTCCGTGTAGCCTTTAAAACGTATTTTTGGTTGTTTATTTATCGTTTTCATATGTCATTCCTACTTTATCTTATTTAACTTTATCATAGCATATTTTAAACAATCTGGTCGCTATTCCAATAAAAAAAGAACGCTTATCTAAGATAAACGTTCTTTTAACTTATTATTCTTCTTCCGCTGCGAAAGCGTTGAAAACTTCTTCAATCATGTCCCATTCTTCTTCTGTTTCAATGTTCAATAATTGACCTTCCGTACCTGATGGGCCTTCGATATATTGGTAAGCAAGTAAATCTACTTCTTCCTCATCATCTTCAGCGTCATCCATTTCAGCTGGATATAATAATACGTATTGCTTATTAGCAAAATCTTCTTCACCATCAATAGTCATTAAGATTTCAAATAACGCTTCGTTACCATTTTCATCTACTAATGTGATGTATTCTGATTCTCCGTGGTCGTGTGTGTGTTCTTCTGTCATGAGTGCCATCCTCTTTTCTTTTAGTTATGACGATCTAAATAGCCTTGTAAAATCATTACCGCGGCTAATTTATCAATCACTTTTTTTCGTTTTGCTCGTGAGGCATTTGCCTGTTCTACCAACATACGCTCTACTTCTGCCGTAGACAATCGCTCGTCTTGGTAAATCACTTCGACATCAAAATGATCGACGAGATACTGACCGTATGCTTGTGACGCTTCTGCACGTGGCCCTAGCGTATTATTCATATTTTTGGGCAATCCTACTACGACTTTCTGACATTGGTATTCATCGAGCAATTCTTTTACGCGATCATAACCAAAGTCACCTTGATTTTCATTGATTTGGATGATTTCTAATCCCTGTGCGGTCCATCCTAACCGGTCACTCATCGCTACGCCGACTGTTTTAGAGCCGACATCCAATCCCATTATTCGCATTAAACGTCCATCCCGTGATGGGTTAGGTAAGTTTTAATTAATTCTTCCATAATCTCATCTCTTTCGTGACGACGTATGAGATTTCGAGCGTCTTGATGACGTGGTATATAAGCAGGGTCACCTGAAAGTAAGTACCCAACGATTTGGTTAATCGGATTGTACCCTTTTTCTTCTAATGCTGCATAAACCACCTTTAAGGTTTCACTGATTTCTTGTTTACGATGATCATCAAAATCAAATCGAACAGTTTTATCGGTATAACTCATCCATCTCCACCTCTTTTCTTTCTTTATGTCTTTCATTTTACAAGATAGCTACTGAAACTACAACTAAAGCCACTCTTTAACGCTTATCTTTTAATGTGACTTCCGCAATAGGTTTTCCGATAGGTGTCTCATCAACTAATTCCATAATCCCTGATTGCGCCTCACTTTGAGGTAAGCCTAATTCTCTAGCTGAGCAAATCATACCATAGCTATCAACACCACGCAGATTCCCCGGCCAAATAATCAAGCCGTTTGGCATCATCGCACCGGGTTGTGCTACGACGACATGTAGTCCTTCACGAATATTCTTCGCACCACAAACAATTTGTAACACTTCACCATTTGCAACTTCTGTTTGTGTCACAGAAAGGTGGTCGGAATCTTCATGCGGTACGCATGATTGCACGTAACCGGTCACTAACTTGCCATAGCCGTTATCACTTAAACGATCTTGAACGCCTGCTTTTTCTAGCAGCTCGTTTAAGACGTTCATCTCTTTTTCTGATGGGTAAACTTGCCCATTTCCTTCTATTTCAGGTAAATACTTACTAATGTTGAAAAAATTCAATCCGACTGTTTCTTTCGTGTCCTCTAAATAAATACGTGCGACATCATCCACACGTTCTACCGCTACTTCGCCACCTTTGGCATTAGCAACCACCACAACTAAACAATCTCCAACTGCTTCTTTGTTATACGAAAAAATCATGACTATCTCCTTATACGTTATTTACTCATTTTCTTCTTTTGGACGAACAATTAAAACATCACATGGCGCGTGGCGAATCACATGATCACTCACACTTCCAATCATGAAACGTTCTACGGCATTTAAACCAGATTGTCCGACCATGATTAAATCAACGTGATACTTTTCTGGCAACTCCTCGGCCATTAACACTTTTGGTGAACCAAATGTTAAGACGGATTCCACATTATCAATTCCTTGTTTCTTAGCAAATGCGACATATTCTTCCAGCATCTCTTTTGAACGGGCAGTCTCAACATCAATTAATTCAGAGGTCGTTAACGTATACCCCATGTTACCGTACAAACGGTTTTCAATAATATGGGCCACAATCACACGTGAATTATTACGTTTAGCTACTGCCAACGCTTTTTCAAACGCCTCACGCGCTTGGTCACTACCATCTGTTCCAACTAGAATTGTTTGATACTCTTGTGCTTCCATCATTTTTTTCACCTTCCTGTTTTTTTAAAGATATGTATGTAAGAATGATAAAACTTCTTCTTTTGTTTTACGATTCTTATCAACAAAACGTGCGACCTCTTGACCGTCACGTACGATAACAAGGCTTGGGATACCAAATATTTGCATGCTTTCACATGCTTCAATAAATTTATCACGATTAATCTCTACAAAATCTATTTTGGGAAACGTCGCAACAATATCAGCAAGATGCGGTTTCAAGTAAACACAATCACCACACCAATCTGCCGTAAAGTAAAAAACATGCGTCCCAGTTTCTACCAAGCTTGCAAATTCTTCTAACGTCTGTGGGATAAGCATCCCATTTTCATTATTTTTTTCCATAGACAATTTCCTCAATCTTTTCGGGTGTTAAAGTTTGCATTGTTGTGATTAACATCTGACGCGCTGCTTCGTAGTCTTCAATATTAAACATCGTTTGATGCGTGTGGATATAACGTCCAGGGACACCAATAACAGCACTTGGGATACCGTCACGCACTTGATGTGCCGCTCCAGCATCAGTGCCACCTTGTGAAACAAAGTATTGATATGGAATGGCGTTTTCTTCTGCTGTGTCGATTAGGAAATCACGCATGCGATGTAACATAATCATACCCGGGTCAAAAATACGCATTAAAAATCCTTTTCCAAGATGACCAAAAGCCAATGGATCATCACCCGTATCATTGGCAGGAGAACAGTCAACCGCAAAGAATAAGTCAGGATTAAACTTGTGCGTAGAAGGACGAGCACCACGCAATCCAACTTCTTCTTGAACGTTCGCACCTGCGATTAAGGTAAACGGCAACTCGACATCTTTTAAAGATTCAAGTAGTTCAATAACTGCTACACAGCCATAACGGTTATCCCATGCTTTACTAATAATATGTTTTCCATTAGCTGTACGAATTGTCTCAACATCTGGCACGATGCTATCTCCTGGTCGCACACCATAAGACAATGCCTCTTCGTTAGAAGTAAAACCAGCATCAAATAAAATATCTGTCACAGCAACTTTGGCTTGTGCACCTTTTCCACGCAATAAATGAGGAGGAACTGAAGATGAAATAACAGGATAATCTCCTTTTTTTGTCTTCAATGTATAACGCTGTGCTGATACGACGTAAGGGTTCCATCCTCCTAGTGGGACAACTCTAAACAAACCATTGTCTTGAATCTGAGCTAACATAAACCCGACTTCATCCATATGTGCCGCGACCATTACTTTTGGTGCTCCGGGTTGTTTACTCTTCTTAATACCAAAAATACCATCTAGACCATCATACTCAATTTTATCCACATAAGGACTCATCTTTTTCTTCATGACGCGACGTACGTCATCTTCAAAGCCGCTTGTTCCTTGTATTTCTGTTAATTCTTTAATAAGTTCAAATGTCTTATCTCCCATGAAATTGTTCTGCTAAGGCAGAACACCACCTCGCTTTCTCTTTAATACTATTATACCGTATTTCAGTTTTTTTTTCAGTGTTTTATCTTACCTAGATAGACTGATAGTAAAAGAAGTCATCTATTTTTTTGATAAAATGTGCTACAATAAGAACAAGAAGTTTGACAGAGAGGTGGGAGAAAGATGACAAAAAATAAAACATTAAAATGGACGGGGATTGGATTATTATCTGGCATCGCTATCGGCATGGTAAGTGGCGCCGTAGCACATCGTTATTATCAAGAAAAGAAACATATTGATCCAGAACTGATTTTACAACAAGTAAAAGAAGCCTTTTTAGAACAAGGGGAAATCGAGGGTTCATGGATTGAATTTAATACCTATCCACTTGAAAAAGTGGCTGTTACTTATGATACTTACACTGGTGGTATCACACGTTGTGAAGAGGGAGAACTCGTTCAGTATGAGTTTATCGCTGACGCTAATACAGGCGTTGTGTTGGATTTGTATCGTATATAGTAAAAAAACGTTTCATTGCTCTTTAGCAATGAAACGTTTTTTTAATTGATATATGCCGTTTCAACACGGTAAATCGGTTGTCCTTTTGCTGAGAACTTTTCTTCGTACTCCGTCATAATATTCTCTGGACAGTCATCTTGATGTAAATCAAGTGAGACCTCTTTTAATCGCATTCCATAGGTTGAAAAACTAACCAGCGAGTATTCAAACAAGCCGCGATTATCTGTTTTAAAATGAATTTCTCCACCAGGAACTAAAATTGTTTCATACGTTTCTAAAAATTGAGGTGACGTTAACCGACGCTTAGCATGACGCTTTTTAGGCCAAGGGTCTGAAAAGTTTAAGTAGACTAAGTCCACTTCTCCCACTTCAAAATATTCAGTCAACGCCGCACCATTCGCATGTAATATTTGTAGGTTTGGCAATTGTTCCTCGATTTGTTTTTCTAAGATACTTACTAAAACATTAATCTCAATTTCTACCGCAACATAGTTGATCGAGGGGTTTTGTTTCGCCATCCCGACAATAAATTGTCCTTTTCCAGATCCTACTTCAATGTGTAACGGTTGATTCTTAGAGAAACGTTCTTGCCATTTTCCTTTGTAAGCCGTTGGATTTTCCACTACAAATTCAGGATGAGCTAGTACTTTTTCTTTTGCCCATGGTTTATTTCTTACTCTCATGTATGTTCTCCTTCATTAAAAAACTCTCAGTGTTTACACTGGGAGTTTTAAAAATTAAATATTTTTTGTAACAATAGTATCTCTCGGTTCATTTTTTGTAGTTCAAATTGTTCATAGTAATGTTTAATACGACGCAAAAAGTCCATACCGCTATACCAATAAACACGTTCTAAAACTTCTTCCGTCACGTGATAACCGTAAAATTCCAACCATTTTCGCCATTGATTATAAGGGACATAGCGGCCCAGTATAATCCCTAAATCTAAAGCTGGGTCAGCTAGCACGGTCGCGTCCCAATCGACTAAATATAAACGATCTTCTTCCGATAAAAACCAATTGGAATGGATGGGGTCTCCATGACACACTTGGATGTCTCCATCGTTTGGCAAATGGTCTTCTAAATATCTAAAGACACGATGCAAATAAGGATTATGACGCAACTCTGCTGGCAAGTCCGTACTATATTGACTTAAAAAAGCAAATGCGGTCATCTCTTCGCCACCGAGTCGATATAACATATTTTTAAGGGAACGTGAATGATGTATATCGTGTAAAAGTTGAATAACGGCAGGAAACTCACTCATCTCTGTCGGCGTTAAAGTTTCTCCTTCTAACCACTCTTGTGCAGTCAAAACATTGCCGTCACCTAAGCGTTTCGTCCAAACTAGCTTTGGCACAATCCCTTCACGCGATAAAGCAGCTAAAAAAGGGGTAGTATTTCGTTTTATAAAAACTTTTTGAGAATCTTTCATCCCCATAAAAGTTTGACCGGTTTCTCCATCTATTGGCTGGAGAGACCACGTCTTATCAAATTGAAAATTTAATTCTGTCATTGCTCTCCACCAATCCTTTATTCTCTAGAAACACGTGCCAGTATTATTCATTTTAAGACTCTATATCTCACTCGTCAAGTCTCAAAAGTCTTTTCTCATTTTACCTTTTTAGACGTTTTGGTAAATAGTATTTAATTAAAAACAGTAACTCTATCATCATCGCTGTAATTGTAATGAGTAGATAATCTAGGGACACTGGCCCTATTATCGCAATAACGCTAAAAACGACCAAAACAGCGCTAAGAATGACTGTCCATAAACGTTGAACAGCTCTCGCCTTTTCTGTAACAGGCACAGGATACAGCTGTGTCATCACTTGATAATCATAATGTTGATAAAGTGGCACAAGTTGAAAGCCTATGCCGAAGATAATAACTAGAAAAAGGGGTAACAATAAGCGGCCATCATCAATAAATAGCCCACTTATCATGCCAATTAGCACTAGGCGAAAAGTAACCCCTAAGTAACTCGTCCCTCTTAAAAAACTTCTAATATATAAATAATCGTATGTTTGTGGGTAACGTTGACTATAGCGTTCAATAATGTTGTCCAAATAGCGGCGGCGACGTATCGGTGTTGCCATATTAGGAACATCCGTAAATAAATTAATCATCGCAGCGATTCTCTTTTGACGTGCCTGTTCCAATTCTATCGCTAATAGCCAGTTAAAACTTCCTCTTCCACCTTTTTTTTCGGCATAAAAAAGTATCATACCATAAATAACGATTAAAATGCTACCTAGCCAACTATAAAAAAGTGTACTTGAAAATACAATAATCACTGAAAAAAGCCAGTGGTACACTAATGATGTCTGTGAATATACTGATGACTGTTTAAATGTGTAAAGTCGGTCCATTAAGACTCTGAGATGAATCATCTTTAGACCAAGCAGAGTGACTAAGTAAAAAATTAATTCATACCACTCAACATGACTTATTCTTATTAAAAGTGGCATCGCACCTAAAGTAACTGCAAATATAATAACCGATGGAATTTTCAAAGAATGAAAAAATGCGGCACGGAGATATTCGCTCATTTCATCTTCTTTTGGTAGCAAAAACTGTGCGTCAGCTGCCACTACTAGCGTTGCTAAACTGCCAATGCTTAAAGCTATAAGCCAAACCAGTGCGACAATGATTTTCCCAACAAAAAAAGTGGCATCGACTTGTTCTAAAAATTGACTGTAATAGAACATGCCGCCTCCTAAAATAAAAATCAATACTAACCCAATATGGTCATTAAAAACATATTTTAAATATTTATTGAGTTGTTTTTGATGACGGCGTTGTCGTTCTCTATAAAAAGCTTTCATCACACACGCTCACCTGCTTCTTGTGTTAAACGTATATAGATATCATCTAGGGAACCTGTTGGTAAAGAAAACTCTGAGCGCAAATCGGTCATCGTTCCACTCGCACGAAGTTCTCCCTCGTGTAACACGACTAAACGGTCACAATGTTTTTCTGCTGTTGATAAAATATGAGTTGACATCAATATAGCTGCGCCACGTTCTTTTTCTTGATGCAATAATTCTAAAAAATCATGAATGGCTAATGGATCTAGTCCAAGAAATGGCTCATCAATAATATAGACATCTGGTTGAATTAAGCACGCACAGATGACCATTACTTTTTGTTTCATTCCTTTTGAAAAACGTGAGGGTAACCAATCTAAATGTTCTTCTAAACGAAACATCTCTAATAATGGTTGAGCTCGAACGAACACGTCCTCTTTATCAATCCCATAAGCCATAGCCGTAACATTTAAATGCTCCCTTAAGGTAAGCTCTTCGTATAAGACTGGTGTTTCTGGAATATAGCCAATTTTCTTACGATAGTTATCACCATCTGTCTTCAAACTTAAGCCGTCGATTTCAATTGCTCCACTCATCTTAGGCAATAATCCAATAATGTTTTTAATGGTCGTACTCTTACCTGCACCATTTAATCCAATCAAGCCGACAATCTCGCCGGCATTGACTTCAAATGTTAATTCTTTAAGGACGGGCGCTAGACCATAGCCACTCGTCAATTTATTTATTATTAAACTCATGTTTGTTCCTCCACTGTAATAGTGTTCATATTATACCATATTTTACTATTAGACAGACACTAGCTTTTGACAGATTGTCCCCTTTTCCGTATGATTAAAGAAAAGAACAGAAGGATGGTGTTAGAATGGAAAATTGTATTTTTTGTAAAATCATCAACAAAGAAATTCCTAGCTACCCTGTCTATGAAGATGACGTCGTCTATGCATTTTTAGACATCACTCAGACAACGAAAGGGCACACGTTAGTCATTCCTAAACAACACGTAACAGATATTTTTGAATATGATGAAACACTTGCTAGTGAGCTTTTTTCACGTATTCCTAAAATTGCTCGTGCGATTGAACAAGCTTTTCCAGAGTGCCAAGGTTTAAACATTGTCAATAATAATCGTGAGTTAGCTTATCAGTCTGTCTTTCACTCACATATCCACCTCATTCCACGATATTCAAAAGAAGATGATTTTGGCTTAACATTTAATGACAATAGTCAAAAGTATTCTACTGAGGATATGACGTCGATTGCCCAAGCCATTCAAGAAAAGGTGAAAAATCATGATTAAAAACTTTACAAAAGGCTTACTATTCGGTGCTACTTTAGGTGGGACCTTGGGTATTCTTTTCGCTCCCAAAAGTGGTAAAGACTTACAACGAGATTTAACACAAGAGGTCGATGAAGCGACGGAGATTAGTATGGATTTAAATCGTAGCTTACAAAATTTTAATCGCTCTGTCATGAATTTAAAATTGACGGCTGAAAATACCATTCCTGCCTTTAAAGAAGATATGGAAAAGCATCTGACACGTTTTCAATTCGAAGCAGAACCCCGAGTAAAAGAAATTCAACAATCCGTTTCAGATATTCAAAATCAACTATAATCACAAATCGCCAACGTCTCTTTGATAGAGGTTGGCGATTTTTATTTACAATTGTGAAAAAAGTATGACTTCATTTTAAATATTCTTTTGAAGGACTAGGCGTATTCTCTGATATTATGGTATAGTGATTAAGTGATGACTAAATTTTTATTAAAGAAGAGGAGTACAGAAATGAAAGCAAAGAAACTGACATTAGCAATGCTTGGATTGGTAAGCGCGTTTACATTAGCTGCTTGTTCAAATAGCCAAGATATTATCACGATGAAAGGTGGCACCATTACTGTTGATGAGTTCTACGAAGAAGTCAAAACTGACCAAAGCGCTCAACAACGCTTAACCACAATGGTCATCTCCAAAGTCGCTAACGATAACTATGGAGACAAAGTCGATAAAAAACAAGTCGACAAACAATTTAAAGAAACAAAAGAACAGTTTGGCGATAGCTTTAGTCAACAACTTGCTATGGCTGGTATGACTGAAGATTCTTATAAAGACTCTATTAAAGACGGTCTAGCTTTCCAAGAAATGTTAAAAGCTCATATTAAAATCACTGATAAAGACTTAAAAGAAATTTGGGCGACCTATCATCCAGATGTCGATGTACAATTAATTTCAGTTAATGAAGAAGATAAAGCAAAAGATTTAGCTGAAAAGGCTAAATCAGAAGATTTTGCTAAATTAGCGAAAGAAAATTCAACACACGCTTCAGCAACCGATGAAGGAAAGGTAACTATTAAATCAACAGATACTACTTTACCTGAAGAAGTTAAAGAAGCTGCTTATAAACTAAAAGACGGTGAAGTTTCTGACTTAATTACTGTCTCAGGTTTTAACGGTTACGAAGAAACAAAAGAGTTTTATATCGTAAAAATGGTTAAAAACAAAGAAAAAGGCAACGACATGACGCCTTACAAAAAAGAGTTGAAAAAAATTGCGACAGACCAAAAAATGTCTGACCAAGCATTCCAAACAAAAGTATTAGGTGATGAGTTTAAGAAAGCCAATGTTAAAGTCAAAGATAAAGATTTAACATCATTACTTGCTGCTTTCTTACCACAAGAAGAAAAAACAAACGAAACAAAAGAAAATAAAAAAACAGAGAAAAAAGATACAAAAAAAGAAGACGATAAAAAAGAAGAAAAAACAGACGAAACAAAATAATAAAAAGCACGACGTTGCCGGAACGTCGTGCTTTTTTCTTTAATGTGGTAAGTAAAAACTACGATTATCTAAACCAAATATTCGCTCCGTTCTTTCTCCAGGTTCAATCGATTTTAATGCCCCTAACATCATTTGAATAGATGCATCTAAATTATCTATCTGATGTAAGATTTCTGCTTCCATAATTTGCGGTCTGACTGGCGAACCGTATTCCAACTTACCATGATGAGCTAAAACCATATGTTTCAAAACAATCACATCTTCGCTATATTCATCAATTTTAAGAGCCAAACATGCTTTCGTAATTTCTTCATCCATAATCACTAAATGACCTACTAAATTCCCTACCAATGTATACTCTGTCGAAACAGGACCACTTAACTCGACTGTTTTCCCGATGTCATGAAGTAAGATGCCAGCATAGAGTAACGGCCCATTGATTTCTGGATATTGTTTAGCTAGTGCTTTCCCTACGCGTAACATCGATACCGTGTGGAAAGCCAAACCGCCAGCATACGCATGGTGATGTCGTTTAGCTGCTGGATGTTCAAAGAATGACTGAGCGTATTGTTTCAATATGTAACGCACAATCCGATTCCAGGTGGGATTCGTAATCTCAAAAATAGTTTGATTGATTTCCTCTTCCATCTCTTCGCGACTAACAGGAGCTTTTTCCATATAAAGACTTGGATGGTGTGGCTCTGTTTCCGTTGCTAGACGCATTTGTAAAATTTTAATTTGTGGCATGTTTTGATACATTTCTCTTTTACCACCTAGTAGAACGACCTTACCTGCTTCAAATCGTTTAATCTCTTCTTCTGACGCATCCCAAAATTTTCCGTCAATACTACCTGAAGCATCTTGAAACGTAAACGCGATAAACTTTTTGCCGTTTTTGGCAACGCGGACATCGGCTTGTTTAATCAATACAAACATTTCAAATGTTTCATCGACGACTAATTCTCTTAATTTTTTCATTGATACCACTCCTTTTTATTCCCTATAAATACGAAGGAGAGCCTGTTTCATCTTCATATTTTCTACTTTCATCATACCTTTTTCTAGGTAATTGTCCAGAAAAAAACAAAAAAGCTCCTCATAAAACGAGGAGCTTCCTATCTTCTATTCTGCGTATAATTCTTGGATAGGTTGCATGATAATGCGGTTTAAATCGTTAATAATCATGCTGAAGGCTTGTTCTTTAGCCATTAAAGTATTGATGCGCTCTGATTCTTGCACTTTTTCTGCTAATTCTTGCGCTTGTTGAATTTCTTCCTCTGTGAAGTCTTCACCTTGGAATTGTTTTTCTTGTAGTTGACGTTGTAAGTTTTGGAATTCGCTAAATAAGGCAAAGTCTGCTTCGTCTGCTTTAATTGCTTCGTAAGCTGCTTTTAACTCTTCAAATTCTGGTAATTGGCGAATCTCTCTTTCAATCTGATTAGCACTATCATAAATATTCACAGTCATGTAATTAGCCTCTTTCTCTTCATAATTAGTTTACGTTTTCATTGTAACATGTTCGCTTTTGTTTTCATAGACTAACGGTTAGTTTGAAAATCTTGCCATAATTCACTCACACGGTCACGGACATATTTAGCGCCTTCTTTGACTTGTCCACCCCAGTATTCAGCCCCCTCTTTCACTTTTCCTTCAAAGTCTTCCATGAGCTTGTCCCTGTCAATCTTATCTTTTTGATTTTGAGCGTTTTGAGCAGCTATATCATCCGCATCAAAAGGCGTTCCCGCTGTATGTGGTAAAATACGCTGTGCCTCATCTTTAAAGATTTGAGAAACAACTTGTCCACTTGTCCCAGTTAGATAGTGCGTTTCACTACTTTTATCAAATCCTATCCAAGTAGCCAGCACAACGTCAGGTGTATAACCGATAATCCACTGGTCTTTTGATTGAGAGTCTGCATAGACACTCTCGGTTGTTCCTGTTTTACCTGCCATTTCATAACCGTAAGGCTGAGCTGCCATCCCTGTTCCTGAACTAAAGACACCACGTAACATCCCTGTCATTTCATTTGCGATTTTACGAGTCGTCACGGCAGTGGATTTCGCTTCTTCATTTTCATATACGACGGCCCCTGAAGCATCTTCAATCTTGCGAATAAAGTGCGGTTCTTTGCGTCGCCCTTGATTGGCAAAGACAGTATACGCACTTGCCATGCGCATTGGTGTGGTTCCTTTTGTCATTCCTCCAAGAGATAAGCTATAGTTGAAATCCGCTTTTTCTAGCTTAATACCAAATTTCTCAACTTTTTGAGCACCACGCTCGACGCCAATTTCATTATATAGCCAGACTGTCGAAGCATTTAAACTTTCTCGTAACGCATCGTACATTGTCACTTCGCCACGATAAACACGGTCGTAGTTTTCAACATCATAGAATGGCAGTGCCTCATCTTTTAATAATGAGTCAGGACGATAGCCTGCCTCTAATGCTGGTGTATAAACCGCAAGTGGCTTCATCGTTGATCCTGGTGAAAGTGACGATTGTGTTGCACGGTTGAGTCCTCTAAAGGTATGTTCACCCCGTCCACCAACAACCGCTCTTACACCACCTGTTTGAGGGTCAATAGCAATCGAAGCTCCTTGAACCATCTCACCATCTTCAGCATTCGGTGGAAACAGGGCATCATTTGCAAAGGTCGTATCCATTCCTTGTTGATGCATTTGATCCATAGTGGTATAGACTTTATATCCCTTATTTAATAAATCATCTACTTTTATCGACGTTTTTCGTTCGACTTCATTGATGACCGCATCAAAGTAATAAGGATATTGATACCCTCTATCTCCTTCTTGATAATTATCTTGCGTGTAAAGTGGCTCGTTTTTCAACTGGTCGCACGTCGCCTGATCGAGTTTACCGTTGTCGACCATCACTTGTAAAACAGTATCACGCCTTGCCACTGCATTATCCATATAATCAATAGGGTTATAGATTCCCGGTCCTTTTAACATCCCTGCTAAAACAGCCGCTTCGTCAATCGTTAAATCTTTTGCACTTTTAGCAAAATAACGATGTGACGCATCTTCTACGCCCCATACACCATTGGCAAAGTAGGCATGATTTAAATACATTTCTAATATTTCATCTTTAGAATATTGTTTTTCTATTTCAATCGCTAAAAATAATTCTTTAGCTTTTCGCACCATAGTTTGATCTAAATCGAGATAGGCATTTTTTGCCAATTGCTGTGTCAATGTACTCCCACCGCCAGTAATGCCACCTGTCCGTAAAATCCCGAATACAGAACGCAATATCCCTCTAATATCAAAGCCGTTATGTTCGTAAAAACGACGGTCTTCTGTTGATATAACAGCATCCACGACATAAGGAGAAATCTCATCTAACGTCACAAAGGTTCCAGTTGCTCCCCTTAGCGTCCCTGCTTCATCCCCGTCTTTATCATAGACGGTTGTCACACGTTGTAAGCCATCTCGCAACGTCTTAACATCGGACTGCTTGGCAAGATAGAATAAATAAATACTTACAATTAAGACACTTAACATCGCCAACAATAGCAACACTTTATTGACTTGATACTTTTTCCATATACGCTTGCGTTGTTCGTGAAACCGAATCAGATATGGTTTTAACCATTCCCAAAAGACAAACCACTTCTCTTTCACCTTTTCTATAATTGCTTTTATATCCATTCTTTTACCTCTTTATCATTTAATAGATTTGTATTACACTAAGTTTACCATACTTTCTAAAACGTACATCCGACTCAAGTATGAACTCAGTCGGTGTGTATGTTAACATTAACACGAAAAAATTAATAAAGTATGATACCTTTTTTAAAAATATATTAAGAAAATGAGGAAACAAGATGTTAACCTATCATATTACCTTACCCGATACGTTTGAAACGTGTGATTTACGCACGCTTTTACAAGATAAGTGGTTAATCCCAAGAAAGGTACGCCATTATTTACGAATGAATAAACAAGTTTTAGTGAATGATGTCTCCCAACACTTTCATGAAAATGTCCACGCTGGCGACCTAATTACAATTCACTTGGATGAAAAAGACTATCCAAAACCAGAAATTATACTAGGCAATCAAGAGAAAATAACCCCTTTATATGAGGACGAGCATTTGTTGATTGTGGATAAACCAGTTAAAATGAAAACACATCCTAATCAACCAGATGAAAATGACACTTTACTTAACCATGTAGCAAGTTATTTGGCTGACGAACAGGTCAGTCCTTATATCGTCCATCGCCTTGATAAAGAAACAAGTGGCGTCATTATGTTAGCTAAGTCCCCTCTTATTTTACCAGTGCTAGGGCGCATGTTAGAGAACAAAGAAATCCGTCGTACGTACCAAGCGGTTGCTAGTGGCAAATTAAATGAGCCACAGTTTGTCATTTCAAAACCGATTGGGCGTGATCGTCACGACAAACGTAAGCGACGTATTAGCGAGCGCGGTCAGGAAGCTATTACACACGTTTCTGTATTGAAAACTTCTGCTCAGCAAAGTGAGATTTCCTGTCAACTTGAAACTGGACGAACCCATCAAATTCGTGTTCACTTAGCATCAATAGGACATCCGATTATAGGTGACCCCCTCTATCATCCTAAATCAACCTCTACAGAACGATTAGCGTTACACGCTAAAACCCTATCCTTCAAACATCCGTTTACAGATGAAGAGATAACCGTAGATAGCCCATTTTCTCTCTACTAAAAAGCAAAAAGAAGAACGTCGTATTATAGCGACGTTCTTCTTTTATTTTATAAACGAGAAGTATCTAGCGTATGATACGATTTGAAAAATGGCGTTAAACATTGCAAGGTCTCGGCAACCTTACCTTCGACATCATTTTCCACTTGCAAGACTAACAACGGCTCATGCAAACTTAAACGCAGTAAAAACCAACCTGAGCCTAGTTTTCCTCCAACATTCACACGAATACCTTCTTCATTTTCTGGGTCTAATGAAAAGCCATCCGTTTTTTCAACAAATTCTGACATATCTTCAATGATTGCCATACCTGTTTGACGGACATCATCTGCCTGAATATTGAAACGGACTTCATGGGTTTCTGCTGGTTGTTTTAAAGTAGCAATCAGGTCTGATAGCGTCCGTTTTTCTTTCATTAGTTGAGGTAAAGCGATAAGCAACTTAGCAATCACATAGGCACCATCATCTAAAAAGTAATTTTCTCTAAAAGCAGCGTGTCCACTCGTTTCAATCGCAAGTGGTGTGTTAATGCCCGCTTTGTTTAATTCAATTCCTTTATTTATCACATTTCGATAACCACTAATGTAGCGATATTGTTTACCGCCTAAAGACTCAATATAAGCTTTTAAGTGACTTGATGTAGGCGAGTTTGTGACAATCGTTGCACCTGGCTCATCTTGTAAAACAAAATAAGCAAGAACTGCAATCAAGTTATTACGATTAAGCGGCAAACCGTCACTCGTAATCACAGCAGCACGGTCGACATCCGTATCAAAAATAATACCTAAATCGGCGTCACTTTCTTTTACCGCTTTTTGAATACTTGCAATCGCCTCTTTATTATCTGGATTGGGTATGTGGTTGGGAAAAGTCCCATCTGGTTCTAAAAACTGACTGCCTGTCGTATCTGCCCCTAGTGGTTCTAATACATGCGTAGTAAAAAAGCCTCCCGCACCATTTCCTGCATCAACTATTATTTTCAAGCCAGATAAGGGTTGTTCAGAAACATTGCCAATCCCTGCTCGTATTTTCGTCACTAAATCTTTTGCATATGGGGTAATTAGATCTTTTTGTAATATATCCCCTGGTGTTTCAGCGGCTTCAATAGGCGTGTTAGCATACGTGAGTATTTTTTCGATATCTTCATGTTCTGCGCCACCTTCAACAGTAAAAATCTTTAAACCATTATAAAAGTAAGGTAAATGACTAGCAGTAAACATGACGCTAGCATCACACGCAAATTTATTAAATTGTGTCGCCATAAACATAGCTGGTGTTGTCGCTAGTCCCACATCAATGACTGTCACACCCAGTTCGGATAAAACCTCTTGTAAAGCTGTTTTCAATCCATCTCCAGATAAACGACTATCCTTCCCTAAAGCAATTCTTAACTGCTTACGTGAAAGCCCTTTGTCTTTTTCAAGCCACTGGACTAACCCATAACCTATCTTTCGTACTTCGTCTGGTGTTAAATTTGCCTCGTGCTCAGTAGTTGTAATTGAGATACCACGAATATCTGAGCCATTTTGTAAGTCATTCATGTCTATGCGCCCCTTTTCTTTTTAATCTAACTCTTTTAAAATATGATTTTTCAAGCGAGTAGCCGCTGCTTTATCAATCGCGATAATCACTAACGTATCTTTCCCTGCCAAAGTTCCAGCAACTTCTGGATAGTTTTTCTCATCCAGTAACGCCGCCACCATATCGGCTGACCCTAATTTTGTATGAATGATTAAAGTGAACTCTACCTGTTTGATGTCAGTCACTTGTTGTAGCACCATTTTTTCTGTGCCAATCTCTTTGGCAGTCTTTTTTGGCTCTTGATAGAGTCCGTACTTTACTTCTCCTTCTGCCCCATGCTCTTTTACTAAGCCTAACTCACTTATGTCACGTGAAAGAGTAGCCTGTGTAACTTGAACGTCTCTCAAGTGAAGGGCTTCCATTAATTCTTGCTGTGTACGAATAACATGGTTACTGATGATGTCGATGATTAAATCTTGACGTTGTTTTTTATTCATCACTTTATCCTCTTGCTATCTTTTATTGAGTTTTAAAAAAACTCGTTTCATCTATTCTATCATATCTTATTTTTTCTTAATAGAAAAGGTAGTAACTCACCGTTTTATTATCTAATGATAGTCACTGACTCAAATTTTTGCTATAATTTAGAGTGATGTTTTATCCACTCTTTTAATTAGGGTAAAAATAAATAGATCATGATATCATAGGAGGTCTCTCATGAATGAAAGACGATTAGTCGCAGAAGCGTTAGCCCAAGTCATTGGCGAGCATCTATCTGTTGACGACATATTAACGTTGTTAGAACAACCAAAATTAGCACAGTACGGCGATGTGGCGTTTCCTACTTTTTCACTGGCTAAAACCATGCGCAAAGCGCCTCAACAAATTGCAGCAGAAATTGCGGAAGCATTACCAACACAAGATTTTGATGAGGTCAATGTCGTAGGCCCTTACTTAAACTTCTTTTTAAATAAAGAAAAATTAAGTGCGGCAACGTTACAAACTATCATCGACCAACCAGAAAGCTATGGCGATTTAGCAATTGGAAAACAACAAACTGTTCCGATTGATATGTCTTCGCCAAATATCGCTAAACCCATGTCAATGGGCCATTTGCGTTCGACTGTTATCGGAAATAGCTTAGCTTTAATCATGGAAAAAGTTGGCTACCAACCGATTAAGATTAACTATATTGGCGACTGGGGAACTCAGTTTGGTAAGTTAATTGTTGCTTATAAACTTTGGGGGTCAGAAGAAGCAGTTAAAGCCGACCCTATTAAAGAATTGTTACGTTTATATGTTGATTTCCATGAGAAAGCAGAAGAAGATCCTGCTTTGGAAGATGAAGGACGTTTATGGTTTAAAAAATTAGAAGACGGAGATGAAGAAGCTCTAGCTTTATGGGAATGGTTCCGTCGTGAGTCACTTGGTGAATTCCAACGTATCTATGACCTTTTAGGCATTTCTTTTGATTCTTACAATGGTGAATCTTTCTATAATGATAAGATGGATCGTGTCGTAACGCTACTAGAGGAAAAAGGCTTGCTCGTTGAAGACCAAGGTGCACAAATTGTTGACTTATCTGCATACGACTTAAACCCAGCTCTTATTAAAAAATCAGATGGTGCGACTCTTTATATCACACGTGACTTAGCATCTGCTTTATATCGTAAAGAGACGTATGAGTTTGCACAAGCGCTATATGTCGTTGGAAATGAACAATCGATTCACTTCAAACAACTAAAAGCCGTTCTTAAAGAAATGGGATATGACTGGTCTGAAGATATTCACCATATACCTTTTGGCTTAATCACAAAAGACGGTAAAAAACTTTCGACACGTAAAGGTAAGATTGTCTTATTAGAAGAAGTTTTACAAGAGGCCATTACACTTGCTCATAAGCAAATTGAAGAAAAAAATCCAACTCTGGAAAATAAAGAAGAAGTGGCACGCCAAGTCGGTGTCGGCGCCGTCATTTTCCATGACTTAAAAAATGACCGCCTAAACAATTTTGACTTTGCCTTAGAAGAAGTTGTACGTTTTGAAGGAGAAACAGGTCCGTATGTCCAATATACACATGCCCGTTGTTCGTCTATTTTAAGAAAAGCAGACTGGCATGCAACAGCTGAGCAAGACTATCGTTTGCAAGATAGCGACAGCTGGGAAGTTATTAAATTACTTCAATCTTTCCCAGCAACGGTAGAACGTGCCGCAACACGCTTCGAACCTTCAGTCATCGCTAAATATGTCATTCAACTATCTCAAACCTTTAATAAATACTATGCACACGTCAAAATACTAGAAGACGATGCACAACGTGATGCTCGATTAGCTCTCGTCTACTCAGTTAAAGCAACCTTAGCTGAAGGCTTGCGTTTACTCGGTTTACAAGCTCCTGAAGAAATGTAAAAAAAAACGGCTAAATTAGCCGTTTTTTTTATATATTTTCTAATTTTAACACTTTATTAACACCGTACATGATTGGTGCTGATAGCGACATTATCAGTAACTCGCTTAATGCGGTTGTCGCATACGTCATCCAAAATGGTAAGCCTAACATCATCGTTAACATTAGTGCAATTAAAAACATACTCACGGTGAAGAAAACGATGTTCAATACTAACCGTTTTGGGACACTCTTGATATAGCGATGCATTAATGCAGATAAACTTAACGCAATAAACGTTTGTCCACCGCCAAATAAGACATCTACTAGACCAAACTCGGCAAAAAATAGGTTGAAAAGAACAACCCCTGCCAGCACGCCCCAACGTAATTTCCGATTAAATACGACGAGATGATTTAATCCTTCTGAAATCCTAAATTGGATTGCACCTTGTGCAACGGGACTGACAGCCAATGTTAATGCAATATATAACGCTGCAATCATGCCGTTTAACACTAAATTTTTTGTTTTACTTGTTGTCATTTTATTTCCCTCCTCCTAGTTTTGATAACGCGGGATGGTATGAATGAACCGCGGAGAGTGACGCTCTCAAAAAATATCTTTTACAGACGCCTTTCACTTTACGCTTTTTCGCTTAACATGTCAATCTCTCTTTTTAATCTTTTCTATTGCTTTTTAAAAACTAGCGTTATATAATGACATCAGGAATTTCGTTATGACTATCGTTATGGTTTGCCTTTCGTAGCACGATTCAGAAAGGAGTTAATACTATGATGTTAGCTAACAAACCCATGACATACCGTATCGCATTAGACACTGTGCAACAAGTCTTTATGGCTTATGATGTAACAGATGAAACAAAAGTCGGTTATGGTATAACCATCGAAAAAGCCATTGCAGCTTTAAAAAACATAATCTAAAGGAGACTCGGTATCCAATGGACGACGCTTGTTGTAATACAAGATAAAAGGGATTTAGTAAACAACAGTTACTAAATCCCTTTTTTATTTGGCTATCATTTCGGTAATTTCTCGCTTCATCTTTATAAAAGACAAATCTTCATCAAGATGGTAGGTTGGATTGTTTAATAGTTCTTCTTGGAAAGTTGGATGGAATGTTTCCACTAACCTACCCGGATTGGCGCTCATGACGACCACTTTCGTTCCTAAACGCAATGCTTCCTCAATGTCATGGGTAATCAACAACACCGTTTGATGATTTTTTCGCCATAAATCGCTTAAAAAATCTTGCATTTTCTTACGTGTCATCGCATCCAATGCACTAAATGGCTCGTCCATTAACATTAATTCTGGTTCATTAATCATAACACGAGCAAGCGACACACGCTGCTTCATTCCACCAGATAGCTCAAATGGATAGTTCTTCGAAAAGTCAGCCAGCCCTACTTCTTCTAAATACTTTTCTGTCAATTCTTCAATGATTTTTTCATCTAAATGACGAACGGTCGGACCAAAACGTATATTGTCTTCAATCGTCAACCACGGATACAAGGTAGGCGACTGGAAAACAACACCGCGTTTCCAATCAGGTCCCTGAATTGCTTCACCGTGCATGAGTACTTCTCCTTCTGTTGGTTGCAGGTAACCAGCAATCGTCTTTAACAATGTACTTTTCCCACATCCTGAAGGCCCTACTAAACAAACAAATTCACCTTTTTGAATCTCCATATTTACTTTTTCAATCGCTTGAACGCTATTTTGATTAGATTCATAGCGCACAGAGACATTGTTCATTTCAATGATGGTATCTGAGTGTGTCATCTGTTTACTCCTTATCTGTTTGGATAGCTTCCAAGTATTCTGTGTTTATAAATTTCTCAACGGCTTCTTTTGTAGGAACTTTAGAAATAGCTCCTTGTTCATTTAAAAAGACGGCAGTATCATAAAAGACTGTTGTAAATTGTCCTGGTTTATCGTTTGTTCCAAGATATGCGTCACTTAGTTGATCCTTAATTGATAACCAAGTTGTTCCTTCCATTTGTTCCTTCGCATCTTCTTCTGTAATTTCTAACTGCTCTGCTGCACTTTTAATCGCTTTCTCTGGTTGTTCACGGTATAACGTGACTGCTTCATTCAACGCTGTTAAATAGTCACTGACTAATTCAGGATATTTTTTTGCAAAGTCTTGATGAACTAACTCAATATTAGCCGTTAAATAGCCTTCTTCAGCTAATTGTTTTGAATCAATTAAAACACGACCTGTTTCTTTTAACTCAGATAAGGTCGGCTCCCAAGTATAAGCACCGTCAATATCTCCACGCTCCCATGCGGCAACAATTTCGCTTGTTTGCATATCTAATAAGGTCACGTCTTTTTCTAACCCTTTCGATTTTAACGCGTTGAGTAAGCTATAATGTGAAGTCGAGCTAAAAGGTGTCGCGACTTTCTTACCTTTTAATTCCTCAATCTTATTAATATTACTATCTTCTTGAACAACAAGTGCTTCATTTGTACCTAAAACTTCATGAATCCATACTAATTCTACTGGTATATCCGTTGCCAAAGCGACAACACCATTGGTATATCCCATTTCTGCAAAATCGATAGCGCCTGATGAAAAAGCTTGATTAGCTGCTACACCAGAGTCAAAGAACATAAACTTAGTTTTAATTCCTTTGTCCGCAAAATATTCGTCAAAATACTTTTCTTTCATCGCCACCGTCTTATCATTAGGAACTCGAATAATCCCAATTGTCACTTCTTTCGGCTGTCCTTCTGCTTCTTTTTTGCCATCGCCACAAGCGACTAATCCTATTACACCTAGTACTAAAGCAAAGGCTAATCCAATCTGTTTCATCCATTGTTTTTTCATTATGCATCTTTTCCTTTCCAAAAGACAAATTTCTTCTCTAATCGACGTAAGCCGACATCTAGTAACACACCTGTTATTCCCATCATGATAATCCCAACAAACATCACATCACTCTTTAAGTAACGAGAAGCGTCGATTACCATCCAACCAATACCCGATGTAGCAGCAATCATCTCTGCCGAAACTAGCGTCGTATACGCTACTCCCACCGCTGTACGTAACCCTGTGAAAATCTCAGGCAAACAACTTGGTAAGACGACTTTAAAGAAAACATCTTTACTACTTGCACCAAGCGACTGAGCATTCAACAAATAATTTTCTGGTATTTTTCCTACTGATGAGGCACACGCTAAATAGATTGGCGCAAAAGCTGCTAAATAAAGAAGTAAAATCTTGGAACTTTCATCTATTCCTAACCACAATATAAGTAACGTATAGTACGCTAGTGGGGGTAAAGGACGATAGAATTGAACAATCGAGTCAATTACCGCTCGAACTCTCGGTAAATAACCACTTAACAAGCCTAATGGAATAGCCGTCACAATAGCTAACGAAGTCGCAACCACAAGTCGGAATAAACTAATACCGAAATGCTGCCAAAAAGAAATGCCATTGTAACCCGAACTCACAATCGTGACAAAGGTTTTGATAACTTGGATGGGTGAAGGGACTAAGCGTGATGAAACCCATCCGAATTCCGTGGCGCAAAGCCATAACACTAAGATTACTACCCATGTCATGATAGTATATCCTCTAAAATTTTCTTTTTTATGCGTCATTTTCTTCTTTTTCATGTTTATCATCACTTTCATTAAAAAAAATTGGGACAATTAAATGGCATTGTCCCAATTTATTTTATTCTTTTCTTTAGTATCTTAATTTATCATACTTGAAATCATGCTTTTTTTCAATCTTATAATAAATCAAAACGATAATTTGTGACAATTGGTTCACGACCTGTTACTTGGTCGTTATAATATTCGTACATACTTGCACCTAAGAATGAGCCCATTAAGTTGTAGATATTGTCATAGCCAAGCATACCTAATGCTTTTACCATGTTGTAACTACGTTGACTTGATAAGCAATGTACATACACTGGACGGTCTTTTGGAATTTCATCTAAACGCTCTCTAAATTCACTAAATGGAATGTTGATAGCATTTTTGAAGTGTCCTTCAGCAAACTCGTCTTTTTCACGTGCATCAATAATGAAGGCATCTTGTTCTACAAGCTCACGGATTTTTGTAACAGGTACTTGACGGAATTCACCGTTTAATACGTTTAGACCAACTAACGCTGCCATGTTGACAACATCTTTCGCTGTACCAAACATTGGTGAGTAAGATAACTCTAACTCTTTCAAGTCTTCTAGGTTACCACCCATTGTAATCATTGTTGCAATGACGTCAATACGTTTATCAACGTTACCACGACCTAATGCTTGAGCACCTAAAATTTCTCCTGTTGGATCAGCAAAGATTAATTTAAAGAATAATGGTTTTGCATTTGGCATTAAACCAACTTTATCTTTTGGAATAACGTACGCTGTTTGATAGGCAATACCTGCTGCTTTTAAGTCTTTCTCGTTCATACCAGTAGATGCTGCGTTCATTTCGAAACATTGGATAACAGATGAACCAATGACACCAAATTGACGGTATGTTTTACCATACATGTGGTCTGCTGCTGCACGTGCTTGACGTTGAGCTGGTCCAGCTAAAGTTAAACGAGTTGGTTTGCGTGTAATTTTATGTGTTACTTCAATAGCATCTCCCACCGCATAGATATGTGGATCAGATGTTTGATAGTGATGATTAACTTTAATCCCACCAGTTTCTCCAATTTCAAGTCCTGCTGCACGCGCAAGTGATGTTTCTGGTGTGACACCAATTGCCATGATAACAGCTTTAGCTGGCACTTCTTTACCTGAAGATAAAATAACTTTATCTGCTTCGATAGTTGAAACACCGTCTGATAGAATCAAGTCAACACCGTTGTCAATAATTTCTTTATGTAAAATTTGAGCCATATCATAGTCAAATGGTGCCATAACTTGATCTGCTGCTTCAACTAATGTTACTTTTTTACCTGCCATTTGTAAGTTTTCCATTACTTCGATACCGATGAAGCCACCACCAACAACGACTACGTCTTCAACGTTATGAGTATCAATGTAACGACGGATGCCGTCAATGTCTGGAACATTACGAACAGTAAAGACATGCTCTGAATCAATGCCTTTAATACTCTTAGGTAAAATAGGATTAGCACCTGGTGAAAGCATTAAAACATCATATGCTTCAACAGACTCTTCGCCTGAAACAACATTTTTAACTGTAATAGTTTTTTCTTCTTTATTGATTGATACCACTTCATGATTAACACGAGCGTCGATATTATATTGTTTATCAAACACTTCAGGTGTCATTAACACTAAATCGTCTGCTTCTGCAACTGTTCCACTCAAATGGAATGGTAAAGCACAGTTTGAAAATGAAACGAACGGTCCACGTTCAAACATCACGATTTCTGCACTCTCATCAATACGTCTTACTCTTGCTGCTGTTGAAGCTCCCCCAGCAACGCCACCTACTACTAATACTCTCTTACTCATTGTAAAATCCTCCCTATTTTTTTAATTTCTAGCTTTTGGTATTAAACTCATTTTTCCTGCAAATATTTTCAAACTTGCTATACCGCCTAAGCACATAGCAACTAAGAAGACCCATCCAGATACTGAGAAAGTACTCATCGCAGAGTATAACGCTCCAGCGTTACAACCTTTAGCAAAGCGAGCACCGAATCCCATTAATAAACCACCTGCTGCAAAGTAAGCAGCGTCTTTAGCTGACATTGAGAACTTGAATGAAAAACGACCAGCTAATAAAAAGGCAATCAATGATCCTAAAACTAATCCAATATTACGAATTGTACCACCATCAAGCATTAAGCCTGCATCCACATCTGCTACAATTTTAGCAAAAGCAGGAGATGAAAATGAAATGCCTAGTGGTTTTAAAAGCGCCACATTTAATTTAGAGAAAGCACTGGTTACGCCCCATGCTTTTTCAGTTGTGACTAAAACAAAGACAGAAGCAAAAGCCACTAACAAGCCACCTGTCTTAAATGTCAAACGTTCAATAAATAATTTATGGTAAGTCTCATAACTGAAGAATCCATAGGCCTCTTTAGACTCTAATGGTTTTTCAAAGTCTTCCCAATCACCTAAAGGATCCATGTAAGTACCTTCTTGTTTACGTTTCGCTTCATAGCGAACAGTTAACCAATATAAGAATACTACACCTAACATCGACACTGCAAACGCTCCGAAAAATCCGAAGTAGTCTGGCAAGTATGCTCTAAATCCAATTTGACCAAGAGCTGATTCGTCTAATGTGTATCTAGCCCATTCCCCTGGCGCTGCACCTAGAACGAAAAAGATAAATGTTAGTAAAGCTCGGCCTTCTCCTTCACCCATATCCGCTAAAGTTCCTGAAGCACATCCGCCTGAGAAAATCATTCCCATACCGAATAAAAAGCCTCCTAAAACGGTTCCTAAATTAGTGAAAAAGACATTTTGTGTTCCTGGGATGAAAGCTTGACCTTCTTCGGCAACGAAAGCTGGTACGGCACCATTTTGACTAGCAAACCATTGAATTCCTAGAAATACTAGCATTGTGACCGTCAACATTAATAATAATGCTTTCGTTAAACTCCCTTCTCCTCTCACATAAATTCGTTTAATTCCTCCGGCAAAACCGAAACGTGAACGAGTGAGCACAAAACCAAACAACAAACCAGAGAATAGTTGTACAGGTAAGACTGATTTCAATCCACTTAAATAAATAGCAAAAATAATGGCAATTATCATTAATCCTGCACCAATCGCTGGTTGTTTCCAACTAAAATTGTTGCGACTCATTGCATGTTCCTCCTCTTTTTTTTGTTTGTGATTGTCGAATTAGTGAATCTTTTCTCAATCACAAACTTATTATACACTTTGCTGGATTGTTTTGAAAATAACAAAGTGTTATACTACAATTACGAAGCGTTATAGTTTGAGAAAAAGTGATCAAACTGTACGGATAAATAGGAGGAACTCAAGGTATGTTGGATTATCGTTATCACACATTTATGGCATTAGCCGAATGTTTAAATTATACAAAAACAGCAAAAAAGCTCAATATGACGCAACCTGCTGTGACAAAACATATACAATATCTAGAAGAACTTCACGGTGTTCAATTAGTTCAATATCAAGACCGCGTTTTAACGTTGACCAATAAAGGTAAGTTACTTTTATCACATTTATTAAAATTACAATCTGAAATTAATGTGATTGTTGAACAATTAGAGCAAAAAGAAGAAGCCAACTTAACCATTGGGGCAAGCAAAACAATTGGTGAATTTTACCTTTTACCACAGCTCACTTCACTAAAAACAAAAATCCAAATTCCTTCCCCCTCTCTCATCGTCGACCACACGAATAATTTATTACAGATGCTGGATCAACATGAGATTGATTTAGCGTTTATTTCCGGTCCATTTGAACCAAAAAATTATTACGTACAACCTTTTTTACATCATCCCGTTGTCCTTGTATGTCATCCCGACCATCCTTTCGCCCATCAAACAGTGAGTTTAGAAGATTTAATAAATGAGCATTTATTATTGCGAGAAAATGGAGCGGGTATGTTAGATACGCTTTCAAATTTCTTAAAAGAAGAATCATTTAACTTACAACAGTTTAAGCATCGCACTACTATCGGTAATATCCACTTGGCCAAAAATTTAATCAAAGCCAAACAAGGAATAGGCTTTTTCTATCAAATGGCGGTGAAAGATGAGCTTGAGCGTAATGAGTTAGCACCGATATACTTAGAACACGGAGAGTGGCGTCAATCATTTTATATAGTCACCCACCCAGAATATTTGGCGCTTGACCGAGTGAAACAATTAGTACAAGCAATTCCAACACTTATTGAAGAATAAAGTCGAGTATTCTTTCCTCTCACGTTCATTATTTGGTATAATAAACTTCTGTGGAAGGAGAGTACTAAGTGCATGCTACATTTACATCTTATTATTAATCAACAAGCTGCAAGTGGCGCCGCCAAGCAGAAAAGTAAAGAAATTATCACTTTATTAAATCAAAAAAATATCCATTATTCGACTTACTATACAGAATTTCCGGGTCATGCTATTACCCTTACTCATATGTTGGCGAACAATCATTTAAAAAAATGGTCTGAAGATAGTCAAAGACCTTTTCCTTTATTAACCGTTTTAGGTGGAGATGGCACGTTACATGAAGTCGTAAATGCATTACAAGCATTTACGGATATTCCTGTTGCTTATTTGCCATGCGGATCTGGTAATGACTTTGCTCGAGGTGTCGGTTTATCTCGACAACCAGAAGAAGCTCTTGAACATTTACTTAGCATACAAGCCCCTCGCTTTAAACAAGTTTTGGCTTGTACAGATCATCAGACGAATGGACGAGCATTAATTGCAAACAATTTAGGTATTGGTTTAGATGCAGCGATTGTCGCTAAAGCCAATCAATCAAAATCTAAAAAATGGTTAAACAAGTTAAAACTCGGTTCATTTATTTACTTGTCCTCTGCTTTTCACGTCTTACTCAAACAAGAAGGATTTCCCGTGACCTTTACAATGGATGAAACGACTTATCATTATGAAAACACATATCTCATGACGAGTACCAATCACCCTTTCTTCGGTGGAGGGATTCGGATTGCACCAGAGGCATCCGTCGACTCTGATGACATCGAGCTAGTCTTATTAGAAAAATTACCTTTACATAAAATAATAAAATTAGCCGGACAATTATTAAATGCGACACACTTACAGTCTCCACATGTCAAACATTTCAAAGGAAAAAAACTACGTATCCAGTCACCGACTAGACAATACGGTCAAATGGATGGCGAAGTTTTAACCCCTCAACCGATTGACGTTACTTTGCACTCAGTACAGCAGCTATTTTGGCTATAAAAAAAACGCGTGATTTTTATCACGCGTTTTTTATTCTCTTTCTATACTATACTCAATACCTTCTTCATCAGCTACACGGTTTTTTGTTCCCTCAATATACGTAAACATTTTTTGATAGTCTTTTCCTTTTAGCTCAAATCCTTTTTTGTTAGATTTCATCTTCACATGATTAATTTCTCGAGTAAACGTTTGAAATAAGTCATCTGAAACCTCTTGATTAGGAAATTCATTTGCTAAATAATGCTGAACTGTTTCTTTATTTTCGACCATTTCTAAGTCTGTTGGTTTCTCTTGAAGTGTTCGTGACAAGGTATACTCTTTTTCAATAGTTAATTTTTCATGCTCGAGTTCATAATAAGCTTGTGTTTGCAAAGTGTCATTATCATAGACTTGTGTTAGGATCAATTTCGAGGGGTTATTGCTACAACCGGTCATGACTAACAGGCAAATCATCCATACGATTCCTATTATTTTCTTACTCATGCGCCTAACCTCCACTTTTTTTTATATTATAGCATAAAAAGCACATTTAAATGTAATCAAACGGTGTAATACCTTCCATTCCAATCATAGGGTCAACGGCACCAGAAAGAATTAACTCTTTTGTTAAGATAAATGACGCTTGCGTTTCAAGTTGTTCTTGAGCTATTTCTTCTTTAGGAATACTTTCTACTTGAGATTGCCTATCAAGTGACGTTGTACTCGGAAATGTTTCTGCCATAATCCGTTCTTTCAAAGCAGTTTGACGATTAGCACCTTCATGCTTGACAGCTGTTTCATAAGCTTCCAGTTCGCCCAATAAAATCAAACGCTCTTGACTACGCGTAATCGCCGTATACAATAAATTACGCTGTAACATTCGATAATAACCATTAACCATTGGCAAAATCACAAGCGGGTATTCACTCCCTTGTGACTTATGAATAGAACAGCAATAGGCAAGTGTGAGTTGCTGCCACTGATTACGTGGATATTCCACTTCTATTCCATCAAAATCGACTACCAAGACATCCACTTTATCTTCATGCTCTTTTGCTAAGATAATACCAGTAATTTCTCCAATATCGCCATTGTAAACTTGATTTTCTGGAACATTAACCAGTTGAAGAACCTTATCACCAATTCGATAAACAGTTTCAAACCACGTTACTTCTTTACGACGACCACTTTCATTAGGATTTAACACTTCTTGTAACATTTTATTCAATCGGTCAATGCCAGCTGGTCCGCGATACATCGGTGCTAAAACTTGTATATCGGAAGCTGTAAAACCTTTTTCTGCAGCTTTGACCACAATTTGACGAATCATTTCTTCTATTTGATACGTGTTGCCTGCAATAAAAGAACGGTCTTTTTGATTACGAGTAAAATCACTAGGCAACGTCCCTTCTTTAATCGCATGTGCTAAAGCAATAATTGACGAACCATCTTCTTGTCGATAAATATCTGTTAACTCACATTGAGGTAGCATGGGAATCGATAGCAAATCGTGTAAAACCTGACCGGGCCCAACAGACGGCAGCTGGTCTTTATCTCCAACTATAATCACTTGCATATTGGTAGGTATCGCTTTAAATAGTGCATTTGCCAACCACGTATCGACCATCGACATTTCATCTAAAATCAGCAAACTACCTTCTAATTCATTTGCAATTTCTTCTGGATGCATTTCTTGTCCGGTTAATCCTAGCAAACGATGTATCGTCTTCGCCGGTAATCCAGTCGTTTCACTCATTCGCTTTGCTGCCCGACCAGTCGGCGCTGCTAATAAGATAGGAAAGACCTCATTATGATAATCATTGATATCTAAAGAAAGCTCATTAAGCTCTGAGAATAATCGGACGAGGCCATTAATAACCGTCGTTTTCCCTGTACCAGGGCCACCTGTCAAGATAAAGAAAGAAGACTGAACGCCTTCAATCAAAGCTGTCTTTTGCGAAGGGCCATAAGCAATGCCTAATTCCGTCTCCATTTGCTTAATGGATGCTAAAATAGTTGCTTCATCATAATCAATTGATTGTTTACGTTTGAGTAAGCGATGAATGGCATGTGAAACGCCCCATTCTGCATAGAATAAACTGTTATGAAAAAGCTTTGTTCCTTCTTGCTGCATTTTTCCTAAATCAATCAAAGCAATGATTTGATCGGCTACATCACCAAGCTCCACCGGATAACGTCGGGATGATTCTAACAGTGTTACGACTTTCTCTAATAATACTTGCGCTTCAATATACGTGTGTCCTTCACTTAATGAATACGACAGCAGTTCTGTTAAAATAGCCGCTTGAAAACGCTCTGGTGAATTCGCGGCAATATTTAATTGTTCTGCTAACTTATCAGCTTTTTTAAACGCAATCCCTTCAATATCTTCAATCAAGCGATAAGGATTCTCTTCTAAGAGGGTTAATGTTTGTTCCTGATACTTTTGAAAGATAGTCATGGCTAATTGACTACCAAATCCCCATTCATTCAGTTGAATAAGGATTTTTTCTGACCCGTAATTACTTTTAACTCCCGATATAATCGTATCTTTTCGTTTTTTATTTAAAAAATCTAACGCGTCTAATCTTTCAGTATCATTCATAATGACATCAATTGTTTCTTCGCCAAAATAATCTACTAATTTTTCAGCTGTTTTTTTTCCAATTCCGGGAAAGTTATCCCCAGATAAATAGTCAATTAAACCATTAGCACTGGTTGGTTTTACCTGTTCATAACGTTCCACTTGGAATTGACGGCCATACTTAGGATGTGTGACAAACTGTCCAGAAAACTGGTAGCTTTCTCCTTCCATCATATCGCCAAAATTTCCTGTTACAACCATTTCTAATTCATCAATTGACGGCTCGCTTTCTTCCACTTCAATCAACATCACTTTATAAAAATTAGTAGGATTTTGATAAAAGATGGCTTGAATCCGTCCTATTATTTTAGGCGTATGATGTAAATCTTTTTCACTTTCTACCATCTCTTATCCTCCTTTTATTTTTTCAAGTAAGCGAGTGCTTCTTTAACATTGGCAACAGGCACAATTTTCATCTTAGTCTTTAATTCTTTCGCCGTTTCTTGTGCGATTTCTGCATTGTTTTTCAAGTCTGGATTTTTCTCTTTCGCTTCTTTTGAAAAATCCTCACTCGGCACAAAGAAAATTTCCGCTCCGGCACGGTCAGCAGCGACCACTTTTTTATCAACTCCGCCAATCATTCCCACTTTTCCATCAGACGCTATCGTTCCCGTTCCGGCTATTTTTTTCCCTTCACGGAATGATTCTTTCGTCAAAAGTTCGTAAAGTTCTAATGTAAAGACTAACCCAGCCGACGGTCCTCCCACATCTTCCAAATCAAATTGAATATTGCGGTCCAATTCAATCTGACTCGCTTCTGTTAAACTAATACCAATTCCAACTTGATGACTCTCGTTCATCTTTACTAAAGTACCACTGACTTCTTGCTCTTCTTGCTGTCTCTTAATACTTAATGTCACCGTGTCTTTTTCTTTGCGTTCACTTAAATAAGCCATTAGTTCTTTTAAATCGTTAAAATTTTGACCATCGACTTTTAAAATCTGATCGCCAATTTTAAGTTTATTGTAAAAATCAGATTCGGGTAAAATCCCCATTACATTAATACCTGTAAATGTCTCTTTGTAAGGAATTTTCGCAAGGTTTAATGCCACTTTTTTAGCAAGATACTCCGATTCTAACATTTCAAGGTTGCCTAGAGCATCATCTTCTTCATCCGTCAGTTCCCCTAAATATTCTTTCTTACTAACTAATGTTCGATAAGGCATCACTTTTGCTAATAAATATGTTGCAGGTGTCGCTTCTTGGACACTAACCGTTGTCATCAAATAAGCACCTGGAGCGGTATTTTTTTGACCATCCACACTAATCGCGTTTTGAACGTCCTGTGCACTTCCCGGCTGTTCAATATAAAAAGGGATGGGAATTAACATACTGCTTACAAACAACACGGCTACAACAAAGAGACTAATGAAAAGTTTAGACTGGGTAGACAGGCGTTGTGTTTTCATGCAGACACTTCCTTTTTAACAACCGATATGTCGATCGCGATATTTATTTTCTAAAGCTTCATTAACAGATTGCGGAACAAACGGAGAAACATCCCCTTCAAATTTAGCGATTTCTTTAATCACGCTCGAACTAATATTAGCATAGGCTGGGTCTGCCAATAAGAATAGCGTTTCAATATTAGGTGCTAAGCGTGCATTCATATGAGCAATATTTTTTTCATATTCATAGTCGGTAATATTACGAATCCCTCTAATGAGCACCTCAGCCCCTAGCTTTTCTGCAATATGAACGGTTAATCCTTCTTCATGCAAAATGACTTCGACATTATCTAAATGTGCAATAGAAGCCGCAACTAATCGTTTTTTTTCTTTCGCCGTGAATAATGGTCGTTTACTCGTATTTGTGACAATCGCTACAATAACTTTGTCAAACATCTTCGCAGCACGTGTCACCGTGTTCAAATGTCCTAACGTAAAAGGGTCAAAACTTCCAGGAAATAAGGCTATCTTTTCTGTCATTGTTTCTGCTCTCTTTCATAATAAGTTATTTTAGTTTGGCCATAAATCACATCTTTGGATACAACCATCTCTTCAATTCGTTCCGGTAACATCACCTGTTTATCCGTTTCACAAATAATTTGTGCATTTGGTGTTAATAACTCCAATGCGAGTAATTGTCGAATATCTTTCTCAATCGTTTCCTCTGCGTAAGGGGGATCAAGAAATACATAATCAAATTCATATGATTGCTCACTTAATTGCGTCATCGCTTGATGCGCATGCGATTTTAAAATGGTCATGCGTTTCTCTAGCTTTAATAAGGCTGCATTTTCTTTGATAATCATAATTGCTTTATAATGACGGTCTACACATACCGCATGGTCACAGCCTCGCGATAAAGCTTCTATTGCTAAATTACCACTACCGCCATATAAATCTAAAATAGTTCCCCCATTAAAATAAGGCCCAATTCGGTTAAAAATAGCCCCTTTCACTTTATCAGATGTAGGGCGTGTATTATCTCCCGGCAAAGATTTTAGCTTACGACCACCATGTTCTCCCGCTACTACTCGCATCTTGTTCTCCTTTTATTTTTAGTAAAAAAATTCATCAAGTATCATGCGACTTGATGAATTTTTGTTTATGACTTTTACAATCAGATACTACTGTGCAAACATTTCACTCACACTTTGGAAAGTAACTGGAATGTCTGGACGATAGGATTGTTCCACTGAACGTATAAAGTGCAATTTTTCTAATCGTTCAATATTTTTTTCAATATCCCATTCATTCATATACAAGTACACATATTTTTGTTTACGCGACACATGTTGAATGACGCCAAACTTTTTCAATTGTCTAATAGGTCTTAATGTATAGACCCATACAATCACGCCGCGGCGCGGTACTTCTTCAAATAAAGAGGAACGTGTGATTTCTTTATCCAATATGACAACTCCCTCCACATCCTCGCGTAGCAAATTCAAAAAAGGGATTACCCGCATCCACCTTAATATCAGGTGAGATACTTTGTGCTATATCATAACTAATGTAGTCTAACACTTCTTGCAATTCTCTTTCCGCCACGCGAAAGCGCATAATTCTTTCATCGGTATCTAACAATCGCTTTTGCTTTCTTAAAGCTCGACGTTTTTCTGTATAATCTGGTGCGTGATTCCCGTACGGCTCCACTCGTTCAAAAGAACGTTTCGCTTGCTCAAAGGCGGTAACCTTTTGCTGTGTTTCAGCATTTTTAAGCAACGCTACTTTTGTCACAACATAGTTTTTAACTACGTCACTCTCTATTATGTTATGACACAACAAATCAATCGTATCTTCAATAGCTAATAATTCATCTGTATAAATCATTTTATCGCTCATCCTTTTCATTCGTCAAGGTTTCTGAAGTCTTTCTCATTTCATGATTCATTAATAACAATAATATTGTATCTTCTTCAAAATCTATGCCAACAAACGCTTTTTCTGAACGGTTAATCGGTAATAAATGGAGTAAGTCACTATACCAGTTCATGACCATATAGGGAATGTCATGAGTCGGGCTATACAAGACACCTGTTGTTTCTTCTAATGACTCTTTTTTAAATAACTGTTGTAACTCTTCTTTTTTTAAATAAAAGGCATGGTCATACGTATCAAACTGTTGGGCTATTTGTTTATCTTCTAGCCGTGAATCTTCTAGGTAGGATTCTGGTCGCTCAATAAACTCTTTTAACAACCGTTCCGCAACCTCATCTGCTTCTTGCACGCGGCTTAATGGTGCCAGATTTAAACGACTGCGAACAATATTAATAATCGCTAAAAGTTGTTGTCGATTTTGCTCGTCCGATTCAGGTGTACTTGTTTGCTCGGCTGGACGAATTACTAAATTCCCTTCTAATAGTTGATATGGTTGAAGTTCTAAAAGCATTTGTTGCGATAAGTAACGCAAGCCTACGACTTCTCCTGTTTCTTTACTCATATGTAGAATAACAAAAACATTATTATCAAATGCCATTAGAGGTTGATAATTCATATCTTTTTCACTGAGTTCCATAACATAAGTTTGATTATTAAAAACAAAACTAAAATTAGAATAAATCGTAGAAATTTCAGATACTTCATTTAAAGATTGCCCGATTTCAAACGGAGCTAGCCCCAATTCATCTCCTAAAACAAAAATCGATTCCACCTGATTATTTCTCACATAAACTTGAAAATAATCACGATGCGTTTCACCATAAAACCACCACTGGTCTGTATCGTTTTGACGGTGCATTGTTTTCGGTTCGCCGTACTGCTTAATCAGTTCCTGTGTTGAAACCCCTATATAATTAGCCATTCCCGATGCAGGTAGCTTTCCTTGCACGAACTTTTGATGAGACTGAACAACCGGAGTCGTCGGTCGTTCAGTTTTATCCTTTATTTCACTTTGAAAAACAATCGGCTTTGTATAAGCAACGATTACCAACAAGAGTAAGACGAGTAAAAAATGCGTTAAACGCTTCATATCATCTCTCCTCTTATTTTTCCGCTAATTCTAATAATAAATCACCAGACTGAATCGGTTCGCCATCTTTTACATGCAACGCTGTCACCACTCCGTCAAACGCCGCTTGAATAGCTGTTTCCATTTTCATCGCTTCCGTCACTAATAATGTGTCTCCACGTTTGACACGATCACCTACTGCTACACAGACATTTAACACCGAACCAGACATCGTCGCGCCAACATGTTCTTTTTTCGTCGGCTCTGCCTTTTGTTTTAATACGACTTGTGATTTCACTTGAGCATCTTTCACATGCAATTCTCGACGCTGTCCATTAAAAGTAAAGTACAACGTGCGTACACCTTCAATATTAGGTTCACCAATTTGATCCAATCGAATATTTAACAATTTTCCTGCTTCCAGTTCCACTCGAACCGTTTCATCTTTTCGCATACCGTAAAAGAAAGTCGGCGTGTCTAAAACTGTCACGTCACCAAATCGTTGATGACTAGCACGGTAATCTAAAAACACTTGCGGGTACATAATATAACTTAAGACCTCTTCTTCAGATGGTTGATAACCAATTTGCTCAGCTAAATAATCAGCAGTTTCTTTGAAACGAATTGGTTCAGCCAAGCTACCCGGTCGCACATTAAACGGCTGTTCTCCTTTGAGAATAATCTGTTGAAGTTCTTTAGGGAATCCACCGACAGGCTGTCCTAAATCACCACGGAAAAAGCTCACTACTGATTCTGGGAAACTTATCGTGTCGCCACGTTCGTATAAATCGGCTTCAGTCAGTTCATTTTGAACCATGAAAAGGGCCATATCTCCTACAACTTTAGAAGAAGGTGTAACTTTTACAATATCACCGAACAAATTATTAACAAGCGTGTAAGTTTCTTTAATCTCTTCCCATTTGTCCGCTAAGCCGACTGCTTTGGCTTGTTGTTGTAAGTTGGAATACTGTCCACCAGGCATTTCATGTGTGTAAACTTCTGTCTGTGGCGCACTAATCCCATTTTCAAACGGTGCATAGTAGCGACGTACGTCCTCCCAATAATGATTGATTTTTTGGACGTTATCAATTTGTAAATCCGGCGTGCGTTCACCTGCTTGTAGCGCATAGTATAAACTACTCATGCTAGGTTGACTCGTGGAGCTACTCATCGCACTTGTCGCAACATCAACAATATCGACTCCTGCTTTCGTGGCCGCTGAGTAAGTAATAATGCCATTGCCACTTGTATCATGCGTATGCAAGTGTATAGGTAAGTCCGTCGCCGCTTTTAGCTCGCTAATTAAACGATACGCTGCTTGCGGTTTTAATAAACCAGCCATGTCTTTAATCCCAATGATATGAGCTCCCATTTTTTCAAGTTCTTTAGCCATATCAACATAATACTGCACGTTGTACTTCGGACGCGTTTCATCAAGAATATCTCCTGTATAACAAATAGCCGCTTCCGCTATTTTTCCTGTATCACGAACTACTTCGATACTTTTTTCCATTTGTGGCAGCCAGTTTAAACTATCGAAAATACGGAAAACATCAATCCCTTTTTTAGCTGATTGACGGATAAATGCTTCAATCGCATTATCTGGATAGTTTTGATAGCCAACACCATTAGCGCCTCTTAACAACATTTGTAACAGTGTATTTGGCATTGTGTTACGGATTTTTTCTAAACGTTCCCAAGGATCTTCATTTAAGAATCGGTATGAAACGTCAAAGGTCGCGCCTCCCCAAACTTCACTTGAAAACAGTTGAGGGATAGCGGCTTCAGTCGCAGCTGCAATCCGTACTAAATCTTTTGTTCGCACGCGAGTCGCTAATAAACTTTGATGCGCATCGCGCATGGTCGTGTCAGTTAATAAAACACTGTCTTGTTCTTTAATCCAACTGACTACACCTGCCGCGTTTTGTTCGTCTAAAACTTGTTTAGCTGTTGTAAATTCTGGCAATCTTTCAATCTTTTTAGGCATCCTTGGTTTTTCAAAATATGGTTTTTCTATTTTCGTTATTCCTGGAAAACCGTTGACTGTCACATCCCCGATATACTGAAGAAGCTTATTCCCTCTATCTCGCAGACCTGGGAAAGTAAACAGCTCTGGCGTTTGATCGATGAAGGTAGTCGTAGCGTGTCCACTTTGAAAAGCCGGATGATTAATGACATTAAATAGAAATGGAATATTCGTTTTAACACCACGAATCCGAAACTCTTTTAACGCGCGATTCATTTTTTGAATAGTGTTTTCAAAGGTCGGGCCATGCGTACAGACCTTCACTAATAAAGAATCAAAGTAAGGTGTCACCTGTGCACCAGCATAAGCATTCCCAACATCCAAACGGATACCTAAACCACCAGGTGAACGATAAGTATGTATCGTTCCTGTATCTGGCAAAAAGTTATTGGCTGGGTCTTCTGTCGTAATACGACATTGAATGGCAGCTCCTCTAAGCTGAATCGCTTCTTGCTTAGGAATATGAATCTCTTCATGTAAATCTTTTCCCTGAGCAATCTGTATTTGAGTCGTCACAATATCAATATCGGTAACTAATTCCGTAATCGTGTGCTCCACTTGGACGCGCGGATTTACTTCAATAAAATAAAAAGCGTCACCTGACACTAAAAACTCGACGGTACCGGCATTAATGTAGCCAACATGTTTCATCAATTTTACGGCACTTTGACAAATCTCTTCACGTTTCTCCTCAGTTAGCGAAACAGATGGGGCAACTTCAACCACTTTTTGATGACGGCGTTGGACAGAGCAATCACGTTCAAATAAATGAACAATATTACCATGCGTATCCCCTAAAATCTGTACTTCTATATGGAGTGGATTCTCAATGTATTTTTCAACATACACCTCATCGCTACCAAATGCGGCTTTTGCTTCACTTTTAGCGCGTGAATACCCTTCTCGAGCTTCTTGCTCATTACGTGCTACACGCATGCCACGTCCCCCACCACCAAGAGCGGCTTTTATCATGATTGGGTAGCCATGTTCTGCACCAAATTGAACGACTTCTTCTACATCTAAAACAGGTCCCTCAGACCCAGGTATAGAGGCGACTCCTGCTTTTAAAGCAGCCGTCTTCGCCTTAATTTTATCTCCAAAAATATCTAAATGATGAATTGAAGGTCCGACAAACGTAATCCCTTCTTCCTGACATCGTTTAGCAAATGTGATATTTTCCGATAAGAAACCATAGCCGGGATGAATCGCATCTGCCCCAGCTTGTTTCGCTACTCGAATAATGTCTTCAATGTCTAAATACGCATCGATAGGTTTCTTTCCTTTACCAACGAGATACGCTTCATCTGCTTTAAAACGATGAATCGAATTTTCATCTTCTGCCGCATAAATACCAACAGTTGGAATATTTAACTCCGTACACGCACGAAAGACTCGAATTGCAATCTCTCCACGATTAGCCACTAACATTTTCTTCATTATTCGCTCACCTCTCTAATTACTAACGGTGCATTGGCACCACTACTTGTTCTTGTCGCTCTCGACGTTGCTTTAATTCATCTGCTCGAATATTTAAAACAAAGCCGATACCGATTGAAAGTGTTAATAAACTGGATCCTCCTTGACTCACAAAAGGAAACGTCACACCCGTCAACGGAATAATCCCTGTGATACCTCCAACGTTAACAAAAGTTTGAATTAACAATAAACCTGCGAATCCTATGCAGATTAAAGAATTAAAAGTATCGTTAGATTTTATCCCAATCATCATGATACGCAAAATCAAAAAGAGTAAGACTAATAAAATAAAAATCGCTGCTATCACGCCTAACTCTTCCACCACGATAGAAAAAATAAAGTCATTTTGAGCTTCAGGTAAAAAGCCTTTCTTTTGAATACTATTACCTAATCCCAATCCAAACAATCCACCGTTAAACATCGCGTAGTAAGAATTAATCATCTGGTGACCATCTCCATACGCATCTCCAAACGGATTACGAAACGTTTCAAATCGTTTATAAACGTACTGCATTTTTTTAGGGAATATTTTCCCTTTACTTAAAACAATCGCTTCAATCACAAGTGAGCTTAATGCAATGCCTCCACCAGCAAATAATATGCCATACCAGTAACTTATCCCACTAGCTAATAACATAATGCTGACCATCAAAACTAAAATAGCTGCCCCACCTGTATCGGGCTGTATCAAAACTAAAAAGATTAACATACCAACGATCATTAAAGGACGCTTCATCGCCTCGTAAAAGTTCGATACAATTTGTTGTTGTTTAGTCGACATGACATCGGCTAAAAACCAGATTAAAATAATTTTTAAAAATTCAGCGGGCTGAATTTGTATCGGTCCGATTGATAGCCAGGCACGTGCTCCTTTTACTTCTTCTGCAAAGATTAATGTTAAAACTAATAATAAACTGATGCTAACAACCGCCGTCATGATTAGTTTTTTATTTTTCAAGAAACTCGTTTTCATTTTATAAATGAGACCAACTAATACTAAGCCTATTACAAAAAAGATTCCTTGCTTTACAGCTGCACTTGATTCTGGAAGTCCTGCCATCACTAAATTATAGGACGTTGCACTATAAACCATGATGATTCCTATAATAGATAAAAATAAATACGGTATTAAAATACCATAGTCAATATACATACTTTTACGTTGCTTCTTTTTTCTCACCATTTTCAACCTTTCTATCGTTCGCGATGTTGTTTACTTTCTTCGTAAACATCCATATAAACGCGATTCAATTCTCGCTCTAAATCTAACAATCGCTGCTGTCCTTCTTCATATGAAATCACGCCTATTTTTACAGCGAAATCAACTTGACGGCTAAAGCCATACATTTGTGTATCTACCACTTCTTCAAAGGCTTTGCACTGAGCAATACACATATGATTTTGCTGGTTACTGATTAAGTTTTTTATCTTATTCGCTTCTGTTAATAACACTTCCAAAGCGACTTCTTCTGTCGTTAATTGACTCATTTTGATAGACCTCCTTCAATTTATCTATTATAGCATAAACTCATTCGCATTTTCTTTTAATTATACAACCTTTCCACTTGTTTTAATCATTTTTTATAGAAAAAAGACTTTAAAAAGAAAAGTCTTTTTCTCTTTAAAGTCTCCTGTTTTATTAATATTTAATTTGCTTTAACATATTCACTTGCTTGGTTACCTGATTGACGTCCATAAATGATAATATCCGCAACGGCATTACCACCAATTCTATTTTTACCGTGCAATCCACCTGTTGCTTCTCCTGCTGCATATAAGCCAGGTATCGCATGACCGTCTTTATCTAGCACTTCAGCATTCGTATTGATTTTTACCCCGCCCATTGTATGGTGAATTCCTGGCGCAATCTTTATAGCATAAAATGGCGCTTGTGATAACTCATGTTCCATTCCAGTTGTTCGGTCAAATTCAGCGTCTTTGCCATCTTTGACAGCTTGATTCCATGTCTCAACTGTTTCCTTCAAAACATCTGGTTTTAACGCTAAAGTTTTAGCTAAGTCTTCTATTGTATCGCCTTGTTTAACCAAGCCTTGTTCATCATAAAAATCAATCGCTTTGACACGTTCTCTTAATGACGCATCAAAGATTAAGTACGCTGCTTTTTCAGGTAAGGCAATAATCGCTGCTGAAACATTATCACGCGTTTCCAACTCGTTCACAAAACGTTTACCTTCATCCGATACTAAAATAGCTCCTTCACCGCGTACAGCTTCGGTAATTAAATAAGAAGTTTCTTGTTCGACTGTTGGATGAATTTGAATTTGTTCTAAATCCACGACTTGTCCACCCAGTTTTTCAATCATCTTAATGCCGTCCCCTTGACTGCCTTCTTGGTTCGTAGTGACAAATCCTTTTAAGTCAGGATTGTACTCTGAAACCATCTCCAAGTTTGCTCCAAAACCACCTGTGGCAACAATGACCGCTTTACTTTTAATTTCTTTTTCTTCTTTGTTGTTAAATGTCACTTTAGCACCTGAAACTTTGCCATCTTTTTCAATAATCTCTTTGACATCAGCATTCGTAAATAGTGGGATTTCGCGCTCATAAACATTGCGTTGTAAGCCATCTACTAAATATTGTCCTACAGCCGAGCCATCAGCTGGACGATGCGTACGTTTAACACTCATGCCACCGGTTGTTGTAATATTACTTAACTCGATTCCCAAACCATCTAACCAATCAATCGCTTCTGCTGAATGATCGACAAAGTAGCGTAACAATTCTTGATCGTTTGTTTCCTTACCACCTTTTAATGTCTCTTCAAAAAACAAGTCATTGTTATCTTCAATCCCTTGTTCCTTTTGATAATGCGTATTGGATGCATTCATCCCAGCTGAAGCTTTCACCGTATTACCACCAGCTACTGGCATTTTTTCAAAAATGACAGGATTTAATCCTTTATCTTTTGCCTCAATCGCTGCTGACATCCCGCCACCACCAGCTCCTACTATGATGACGTCATAACTATCTTTTAATTCTTCTAAAGGTGTACTTTGATGTTCAGAAGCACCTGAAACAGCTTCGGTTGTCGCGGTTTCTTTCTCCTTCGTTACCTCTGTTTCCTCTTTCTTAGCGCCACATCCCGCTAAAAGTAATGTTCCGGCTAAAAATGTCATGAACCCTTTTTTCCACTTCATTTGTTTTTCCCCTTTTCCTTTGTTTGATTTTTCACAATAATAGTAACAAACTCAAATAAAAGTTTCAATTGTTTTTTTTAGTGATGAGAAACAATATATGCTCGGTAGTAAAAAAGCGACACTAAAATGGCCCCACCTAGAATGTTTCCTGCATAAACGGGTAGCACATTACTTAATAAATCTATCCATGTATAATGCCCTTCAAAAATAGCAGCTGGAATAACAAATAAATTGGCGACACTATGCTGAAATCCAATAGCCACAAAGGTCATGACTGGAAACCAAATACTTAAAATTTTGTCACTAGCACTTTTAGCCCCGTAATTTAACCAAACCGCTAAACCTACAAACCAGTTACAACCAATACCGGAAATAAACGCTTGTAATGGCGTGGCACTAATTTTAGCTCCTGCTACTTTAACAGTCTCTTCTAAATAAATACCAGTCCCTGTTAAACCTACTACGTGGCCAAAGAAATAAGCGACAAATAAAGCCCCTAAAATATTGGCAAAAGTAATAACTGCCCAGTTATTCAATAACTCTTTTAGAGTAATTTTTTTCGCAAAGTAACTAATCGATACGGCCATCATATTTCCCGTAATAAGCTCACCACCTGCGAGTAATATCACAATCAAACCAATAGGGAAAACAGCCGCGCCTGCTAGTGACGCAATACTTGGTAGTGTTTCTGCAATCGAAGCTACTACACGAATATAAGCTAAGTAACCAAGTGAAATCATCGCTCCCCCGATAAACCCTAGAATCAGTTTAGCTTCTAGCGTTTTGTGAATTTTTTTGTACCCCATCTCAATCGTAATCTTTGTAATTTCTTCAGGCGTATGCATCTTTTTTCCTTCTTCCTTATAAATAGTGTATAATTTCACATATATTCATCAGTTAAAAGGTTACCAAAGCAAACGCCACCTGTCAATGCTTTCTCCTCATCGTTTCATCGTCTTTTCATAAAAAAGAGCAGAACGTTTTAACTTAACGTCCTGCTCAACTATTTAAAAGGCAACAGAGATGGTATCTCCATGTTCTTTCTCTAAAAATTCACGAACCGCTTCACTGGTCATCGCTTTTTTCAATGCTTTAATTTCAGCTGTATCTTGATTATCTTCACGCGCCGCTAAAATAATAGCAAAGCGTTCATCAATATTTGTTTCTAAAAATAACGCATCTTTTGGTGTTAAACCTATTTTTGCGATATAAGCTGGATAGTTATAGACAAGCGATACATCTTTCTCATCATAGGTTTCACTTAAGTTTAGTAAATCAACCGTTAACCATTCTAAGTTTTTTGGATTTTCTTCTACATCCTTTACCGTTCCATTAAAACCTACACCTTCTTTAAGTTTTATAATGCCTTCACTATCTAGAATAGCCAAAGCACGTCCTTCATTTGACTCATCGCTTGGAATGGCAACTTTTGATCCTTCAGGTATATCTTTTTTGTCCGTCACATTCTTTGAGTAAAAGCCTACCTTCGCATTATAAATCTTTTGAATCGCAACTAAATCTGCTTTTTTCTCTTCATTAAATTTATTCATAAAAGGCTCGTGCTGAGCGAAGTTAGCATCGACTTCTTTATTTTGTAACAGTTCATTGTACTGTTGATTATCATTGACTTGTACTAGTTGTAAATCATAGCCTTCTTTTTCCATTTCTTTTTGTGCCACTTTAATAATATCGACCATCGTAGGTAAGTGAGCGGCAATTTTAACCACTTGTGGCTCTTTCTTTTCGGCTGCTGTCTCTGTATCTGCTGTATCAGCTGCTTTATTTCCACACGCCCATAACCCTACTAAAGTAGCTGTTAAACCAATACCTAACCATAATTTTTTCTTCATCATATCCACTCTCCTATTTTCTTTTATCTAATTGGTGAGCCCATCGCGTGCCTAGCCACTGAACGAGCATCACAAAAATAATCATTAAAACAATTGTTGTATACATCAAGTCATACTCATAACGCTGATAACCATAACGAATGGCAAAGTCGCCAATCCCTCCTCCACCAACAACGCCCATAACAGTGGAGTATGATACCATGCTAATTAAGACTGACGTCAAACTTAAAATCAATCCAGAACGCGCTTCTACTAGCAAAAAATGCCAAACAAACTGAAAACCTGAAACACCTAAAGACTTGGCTAAATCCACTACCTCTTTTGGAACGTCTAATAACACTTGTTCAACTAAACGTGCGTAAATGCCCATCGACACAATTGATAAAGGAATCGCTGCTGCATAAACACCAAAAGCCGTTCCTAAAATCAGACGAGTCAACGGTATTAATGCGATGACGAGCAATAAAAATGGAAATGAACGCACGATATTCACATACGTATTTCCTAGTGTGGCAAGTAGTCGATTAGGATAGCGACCATTTTGACTAAACAAATAGAGCCCTACTCCTAAAGGTAATCCTAAGAGAACCGCCATCAGTAAAGAAATACCTAACATTAAGCCGGTTTCTGTTATTGCTTTTGTCATTTCAGGTAAGAAGGTCACAACTTTATTTACGTAATCGGTCATCTTTGAAGTGCCTCCTTCGCTCGTTCATGAAAGCTTATTGGTGCTTTTTCTTTCTCATCATGATTGACTGTTAAACAATCAATCATACGTCCTTGCTCAAGGATATAGGCTTTATCACAAAGCACGCGAATGGCTTCAAAATCATGACTAATCATCACGAGCGTCGTCTGATACTCACTCTGTACTTTTTTTAATAGTGATAAGACTTCTTGCTTGTGATGCTCATCTAACGCGGAGGTCGGCTCATCACATAGTAACAATTTTGGTTGCGTGACAAGTGCACGTGCAATTGCCACCCGTTGTTTCTCTCCTCCACTTAAATCACGAGGATACGCTTCTTTTTTATGAGCAATATTCACAAATTTTAAAAGCGCATCCAACTCTGTTGCTGACATTTTTTGACTCTTTTGCCATTTTAAAGGAAGTACAATATTCTCTAAAACAGTGCGATTATGCAACAAGTTGAAATGTTGAAAAATCATACTCATCTCTTGTTGTAATAAGCGTTTCTGTTTGGATTTAAGCTGAGATGTTTCTTCATTTAAAAAACATAGCGAACCACTCGTTGGCTCTTCGACTAAATTCAAAATTTTTAACAACGTTGATTTACCCGAGCCACTAGGACCTGTAATGCCAATAGCCTCGCCCTTTTCAATACTAACTGTTATATCATCTAAAGCTGTTATTTTATTATCTGAACTTCCATATTCTTTTGTGATATTTTTCAATCGTAAAAGCAAACGATATCTCCTCTCTTTATTGTTTTTTCACACTTTCTATATTGTGCTTGAAACTGACGATTCTCGCAATTTATTCTAGTCGCTTTTACATTTTTTTCTTGAAAGAGAATTCAAAAACATTGATAGTATCAGATTCTTTTATAAGCGCTGATAGAAAATAATAAAAAACACGTACAAAATTGTACGTGTTTTTTATTATTTGAGATAATCCCAAGTTTCGATTTGATAAGACATCTCCCAGAAATTCAATTCATATTGACTACTAATAAGGAAAGCTTCTTTCATTTTTGCTCGTGTTTCCTCTGAAGCTTGTTCAGCCAAACGGTCTACCAAGTCAATTTGTGTTTGGGTAACGCTTGAAAAACCTTCACTATCATATGTTTCAATCCATTCTTGATATAAAGGAACAGGAGAACCTTTTTCCACAAACGTTTGACCTAATTCATTATACAGCCAGTAGCACGGTAGTAAAGAAGCTACGGCAGTTTCAACACTTCCAGTAAAAACATGACGGTAAATGTGATTGACATATTGATAGGCAGTCGGTGCAATAATCATTTCTTGATACTCTTCATCTGTAATGTTTAATGTTTCGAAAAACATATCACGAATATCAATTTCACTTGCTTGCAATCCAGCTTGACAACTCAGTTGAATCTCTCGGACTGTCTGGTTATCTGTTTTATCTGCTAACAATTCATGTGCTTTTGAAAAATGGATTAAGTAGTAACAATCTTGTAATAAGTAATAACGAAATTGTTTTTCTGTTAACGTACCAGCTACTAGTTCTTGCACGAATGGATGCTCGTGACTTTTTTTCCAAATAGGTTTCGCTAATGAATACAACTCTTCTGTGAATTTTGTCATGATTATTCTCCTTTTATTTTAAAATATTTACAAATGATTCTTTTGCTTTAACAGAGTCATCAATCAGTGATTGTTCTACCATCCAATCGATTAACGCTTGGTATTGCTCTTCACTTTGGTAGCCATAAGGCTCTGCTTCATCCCCCATTAAAGGTAGTAGCGTTTCAAGACTTTTCTTTTCAATCTCAGGGTCCAAAGGCGAGTCCTCATTAGCATGATCGAGTAAGACTTTCAGTGAAGTCTCTGGATTTTTTACAACCTCTTCTTGTCCACGTTTTACAGCTCGTAAGAATTTTTCTAACGCTGCTTGTTTATTTTTAACCGTTTTTTCACTTGCAACAAAGACTAATTCTTGTGACGTTGGTACACCGTAATCTTCTTGTAAAAATTGCTTGATTGGATAGCCTTCTTTTTCTAATAATGGTAATTCGTGATTGATGTAGCCCCCCATAATAGCGGAAACCCGATCAGTTGCGATAGCAGGTATTAAATCAAACCCAACATCGACAAACGATACTTTTTCCGGATCGCCCCCATCATTTTTAACCATAGCTTTTACAATCGCCTCTCGTACTTCAGATGAAGAGTAGCCGACTGTTTGTCCTTCTAAATCTTTTGGTGAAGCAATCTCACTATCTTTTTTCAACATCATTTGGTCTAAAGGACGTTGCACATTTGATGCAATTGCTTGAATCGGAATCCCCTCTGAACGTGATAATAACAATTGTGTTTGATAGCTACTTGCGATATCCACTTTATCAGCTGCCGCTAGTTTTAAAGGATCATTCGCATCGGAAGGCATATGAATCTCCACTTCGACGCCTTCGTCATCAAAATATCCTTTTTCTTTTGCTACATATATATTGCTATGCACCGCATTGGGATACCAATCCAACATAATCGAAACTTTATCTTTCGCTGACTCTGCCGCGCCCGTTTCATCTGTTGCCTCATTCTTATTTGCTCCACATGCAGTCAAAACCATTCCTGCTACTAATGTCATGCCTAATAAACCTAACCATTTCTTTTTCATTTTTTTCTTTCCTTTCTCCATCTAAAATAATATGTTTCGATTAATGTAATCATGCCAAAAAAAATCATGCCCGAAATCGAGAGTAATACAATGGCTGCGAAAACACCCTCTGCTTGTAAATTTCCAGACATTCTTCGCGTATAATATCCCAAACCTTGAGAAGCCCCTAGCCATTCGCCAATTGTTGCGCCAACCATCGCATAGATGACTGATAATTTTAATCCTGAAAAAAAATTAGGCATTGCGGAAGGCCATTGCAATTCTTTTAAAATCATCCAACGAGAAGCACCCATTGTTAAAAACAATTCGACTGCTTCAGAATCGGTTTCTTTTAATCCGTCGTATAAGCCAATGACGATTGGAAAAAAGGCCAGTAAAAATCCCATGCCCACTTTACTCCAAATGGTATAACCAAACCATAAGATAAAAATCGGGGATAACGCGATAATCGGGATGGTTTGCGAAATTAAAATAAACGGATAAAATAAGGTTTCAAAAAAGGGGAAAAGATACATGAGTAGCGCTAATCCTACTCCTATTAATAACGCTAGACTAAATCCCAAAAGCGTTTCAAAAAGTGTCATTGGTAAATGTTGACCTAATAAACTGACACTGTTATCTCGCAAAGCGTGTAAGACGCCACTGGGAGCGGGAATTATAAAATGCGGGATGACTTTTTGTCTAACGAGCCACTCGATAAGTCCTAATAATCCTAGAAAGAAAACCGTAAAAGGAAGATACCGTGTCCCTTTAAAATTCCGCATATCGTTTTAGACTCCCTTCTAACTGATGTCGTTCGGCTAGAAATTCAGCTGTGTATCGTAACTCACCCATCCGCGGACGTGCAAATGGGACATATATCTCCTCTGATTGTTTCTCTTCATGATCGAGCATAATAATACGGTCGCTAAGAAAAAGCGCCTCTTCTAAATCATGTGTCACAAACACAACTGTTTTATTTAATTCGGTAGTAATAGTTAACAACCATTCTTGCATGACTTGTTTAGTCATACTATCTAACGCTCCAAATGGCTCATCTAATAATAAGACATCTTGATTCGACATTAACGTTCGTAAAAATGCGACACGTTGTTGCATCCCACCAGATAACTCATGGGGATAGGCATTTTCATACTCAGCCAGTCCCGCTCGATTTAACCAGATTTTTAATTCTTCTTCAGTGATTGTTTTTTGACCTTTAATTCGATCGGATAAACAGATGTTTTGCTTGACCGTTTTCCATGGCAGTAGTAGAGGTTTTTGAGGCATATAAGAGACCGCCCCTAATGTCACAGGTGTTTTCTGATAAAGAATTGTTCCACTATTAGGTTCTAACAATCCCGCGATTAACTTTATCAACGTACTCTTACCACAACCGCTTTTACCAATCACGCTGATAAATTCACCAGGTTCAATCGTTAAAGATAAGTTCGATAAAATGGGACGTTCTTCATAAACAAAACTGATATCTTTTAACTCTAACATAAAATCTCCTTTCATTTAATTGACAATTTTGTTTGATTTGTCTATTATCTTCTGTTATGATGATGTCAACAAAACAAAAGGGTGGTTTTTTACATGAAGACAAAAAAATTAGTTTACACCGCCATGTTAATGGCAATCAGTGTAGTCGGAGGCAGTTTATTATCCTTTAACATCGGCATTGCAAAAGTTGCGCCCGTTCAACATTTTATTAACTTAATTAGTGCCGTCCTCTTAGGTCCTGGATACGCTATACTTCAAGCATTTGGCAGTTCCATTTTACGAAACATACTAGGAACTGGTACACTACTTGCTTTTCCGGGTAGTATGTTTGGAGCAGGTTTAGCAGGTTATTTTTACCAACGTCACCAAAATCTTATCTCTGCTACACTCGGTGAAATCATAGGAACCAGTCTACTCGGTGGCACCACCAGCTTTTTCTTAGCGAAATGGCTACTTGGACTTAACATGCCATTTGGGCTACTCGTCCTTAGCTTTGCAGCGAGTACAGCTGTCGGTGCTTTAGCCGGATTCGCCTTACTGAAAATGGTCTGGTCACGCTTAGAACCTTTTTTCCAAAAGATTAGTTAAACTTTAAATGAAACAGGTTATCTTAAACAGATAGCCTGTTTTATTTTTTTAGTGCCTTACGAAATGCCTGAATCGTTTGCTTTCGATTTTTGCTTTGCGTAATCGCTGAAATAAGAGCCACTCCACTGACTTCGTAATCCGCCACCTGGTAGATATTCGCTAATGAGATACCACCAATCGCGACCGCTGGCTTTCTCTTATCAAGTTGGTCGATTTCCGCTAGAAGAGATAGACCAACAGTTGGTTGTGCATCACTTTTCGATTGCGTAGGAAAAATCGGACCTACTCCTACATACGCTACACCGTCAATTTCTGCAGCTTCCTGATATTGACGAAGATTATTAGTCGATAAGCCTACCTCGATGCCAAACGGCGCAACATAGTCAAGTGTCTCAGCAATCGGTGTGTCGGACTGTCCCACATGCAAAGCATCCGCTTGGACCTCAATTGCTAAATCAATATCATCGTTAATAATAAATGGCACATCGTAACGTTTACAAACTTCTTGACAGCGGCGCGCCATATCCAAGCGTTCATCAGGATTCGTCATACTCCCCGTTCCTTTTTCTCTATATTGAAAACAAGTAGCTCCTGCTTTTAACGCCTCTTCCAAAACATCTATCAATTCTTCATTTGGCTGAATATCTTGCGTTCCTGCAATAAAATAAACTGCTAAAGCTTCTTGCCAATTAATCGTCATGTGATTTCTCTACCTTTCTATACGCCCAGTGATTAGTTGGACCATGTCCATGTCCGATACCTAAACCATCACGAATGGCAGCATCAATATAACGTTTCCCTACTTCGACCGCTTCTATCATCGTATGTCCTTTCGCAAGCTCTGCTGTGATACATGCGGAATACGTACAACCAGTACCGTGAGTGTCTTTCGTATCATAACGAGGCCCCCCAAACCAACGTACTTCTCCTTCCGATGTCACTAAACAATCACGTGCCTCATCATCATTTAAAGCATGCCCACCTTTAACAAGAACATTCTTGCTTCCAAGAGCTTGAATCTTTTTGGCAGCATTTAACATATCCTGCTCGGTTTTAATTGTCATACCAGTAATCGTTTCTGCTTCAGGAATGTTAGGTGTAATGAGTGTCGCAAGCGGTACCATTTCTTCAATCATCGCTGATAAGGACGCGTTTTCCATCAACGCTGCGCCGCCTTTAGCTATCATGACAGGATCTACCACTAAAGGTACATTAGGATACTGCCTTAAAAAATGAGCTATCTCGCGAATATAAGTTTCATCAGCTAACATCCCTGTTTTAATCGCACCTAGATTAAAATCATCAAAAACCGCTTCTAACTGCGCGCGAACACTTTCATGGGGTAATTTGTCAATCCGATGAACCCCTTTTGTATTTTGCGCTGTTATGGCGACAATCACAGAAGTGCCAAAAACTCGACGCTCTTGAAATGTTTTTAAATCTGCTTGAATCCCCGCACCTCCACCACTATCAGAACCAGCAATCGTACATGCTTGTGCTATCGTCATTTTAAGTCCTCCACTTCTATTTGTTGATAATAATCCGAAAGATTTTTACTATCATAAATCGCTAATAAATCGACAAACTCACGTACGAAACTACCTGGTAAGGAAACACTTTGTGCCGCCATACTTCCTACTTGGCTGTACCAAGCATGCGCTTCTACAACTGCTAATAAACGTTCACTATTTTGAGGCGTGACACCGATAAAAGCGCCGCATACCGCACTTAATAAACAACCCATTCCAGTGACTTTCGTCATAAGAGGACTTCCCCCCATTACACGATACGTCGTTGTTCCATCACTGATCCAGTCAATTTCTCCACTAATCGCCACTATTGTTTGAAACTCACGTGCCACTGTGACAGCTAAATCTTGCAATGGATACTCGCCTTCACCACTATCTACCCCTTTTGCTTCCCATGGTACGTTCCCAAGTGCTGCTAATTCTCCAGCATTGCCACGAATTAACGTCATCTTAACCTCTTCTAATAAACGTTTCACCACATCGCGACGATATTGACTTGCTCCCACACCAACCGGATCCAGTACGACCGGAATATTTTTGTGATTGGCCACTTTTCCAGCCACTAACATGCTTTCAAACGTTGTTTCCGTAATCGTTCCAATGTTTAAGACTAAACATGAAGCAAGTGAAACAATGTCCTCCATTTCAGCCTTTTCATACGCCATAATCGGTGATGCTCCTAAAGCTAGTAAACCGTTAGCAACTTGATTGGCCACCACTTGATTGGTCATATTATGAACCAAAGGCTGTTGTTCTCTTATTTTTGCTAATTGACTCAATTATTTTCCCTCCTTTATTAGAATAAAAAAACACCACTTCTCGCAGGAAGTGGTGTTGTAAACGCTTTATCAAGCGTTATTTAGTTGCAGTCTTTTGGTGATACATTGTCATGACTATCAAACATCCACATTTCCTACGCTGGTACTAACCAGATCAGGTCTAAGGGTCAGGATTTTTCATCCAATCTCAGCTTCAAGCACCCCTAGTGGTCTTTCTTATTCAATTAACTAAAAGATAACATGTTCTATATATAAGAGCAAGCTTTTATGTGAAAACTCTTACTCTTTGAAACTTTTTTATACATCTACACTGACTGATATCCTAGAGAGGACTTGATTTTAACTCCTTTTTATCGCTAGTCTACTTTCACAAAAAAAGACGCATAGCTTAGCTATGCGTCCTTCAACTTTAATGCTTTAAGCTTCTTTTTCAATCAACTCTAAAACAGGATCTGCCTGTTTCTTGACCGTTTCTTCCGTCACAGTAACTTTCGCTATATCTGTGCGACTTGGAATCTCAAACATAATATCCATCATGACCGTTTCAATAATAGAGCGCAAACCACGTGCTCCAGTATTACGTTCAATCGCTAAAGTAGCAATCGCTTTTAATGCTTCTGGTTCAAATTCTAATGTCGTTTCATCTAACTCTAAGAGTTTAACATATTGACGAACTAAAGCATTTTTAGGCTCAGTTAAAATACGGACTAAATCATCCTCTGTTAGCTTTTCAAGTGCTGCCATGACAGGTAGACGACCGATAAACTCAGGAATTAAACCAAATTTTAATAAGTCTTCAGGAATAATGGCTTGCATTAAGCTTTCTGACTCATCCATTTTTTTAGTCGCTTTGCCAAAACCAATCACTTTTTCGCCTAGACGTTCTTTAACAATCGTTTCAATACCGTCAAAGGCTCCGCCAACAATAAACAAGATATTCGTCGTATCTAACTGAATAAAATCTTGTTGTGGGTGTTTACGTCCGCCTTGTGGTGGCACACTTGCAACGGTTCCTTCTAGGATTTTAAGTAACGCTTGTTGAACCCCTTCACCTGAAACATCACGAGTAATCGAAACGTTTTCGCTTTTACGAGCTATTTTATCGATTTCATCAATGTAAATAATGCCTCGTTCAGCACGTTCAACATTATAATCAGCAGCTTGCAAGAGTTTTAACAGAATATTTTCTACATCTTCTCCGACGTAACCTGCTTCTGTCAGACTAGTCGCATCTGCAATCGCAAACGGCACATTCAAGGTGCGGGCAAGTGTCTGTGCTAAAAAGGTTTTCCCTGAACCTGTTGGCCCAATCAAGCAAATATTACTTTTTTGTAATTCCACTTCGCCTTTTTCAGCCATATCCATATGTCCGATTCGCTTATAATGATTATAGACTGCCACAGACAAGACCTTTTTGGCCCGTTCCTGACCAATGACATACTCATCAAGAGCGGCAAGAATCTCATTCGGTTTTGGTACCTCTTCAAATTCTTGAACGGCTTCTTCATAAAATTCCTCGTCGATAATGTCTTTACACAAATCAATACACTCATTACAAATAAATACGCCCGGACCAGCTACTATCTTTCTTACTTCATCCTGTGATTTCCCACAAAATGAACAACGAACGGTACTCATATCGTCACTTGAATCATTATACATTTTCTGGCCTCTCTTTCACTCCGTCATGATTTGTTGCATGCATGTCGTAGGCACCTGATAAAGAAAAGAGCTGAAACATAGCTTGTAAGCCTGTTCCAGCCTCTTTACGGTTAATCAGATTTATGCTTCTTTCGCTGATTCTGTAATTAAATCTAAGGCTTTCTTCAAGACAATGTCATGTTCTAACATATCTTTAGATAAAGCATTACGAACTGCATCTACTTCCATACCATATGCTTCTGCTAATGACGTTAATTCTTTTTCTAAATCTTCGTCTGTTACTTCAAAGTTTTCAGCTTTAGCAATCGCTTCTACTACTAAGCTTGTTTTCACACGTTGGTCAGCATCTGCTTCATATTGTTTGTGTAAGTCAGCTTCTGTTGTCCCTGTGATTTGGTAGTATAACTCTGGTGTAATACCTTGTTGTTGCATGTTATTTAAGAAGTTTTCCATGCCACGGTGTACTTCATCATGAACCATTACTTCTGGTAATTCTACAACTTCAGCGTTGGCAACTGCTTGCTCAATGGCTAATTCTTCAACGCGTTCTTTCGCCAAGTTTTCTTTCGCTTCTTCTAAATCTTTGCGAACTTTTTCTTTATACTCTGCAAATGTTTCAACTTCTTCATCAGCATCTTTAGCAAAATCATCATCTAATTCTGGTAATTCTTTTGTTTTCACTTCATGAACTTTCACTTCGAAAACAACCGCTTGACCAGCTAGATCTTCTGCTTGATAGTCTTCTGGGAAGCTTAATTTCACTTCAACATCGTCGCCAGCTTTAGCGCCAACTAATTGTTCTTCAAAGCCAGGAATGAATGTGCCTGAACCTAATTCTAATGAATAGTTTTCAGCTGTTCCGCCGTCGAATGCAACGCCGTCTTTAAGACCTTTATAGTCGATAACGACTGTATCGCCATCTTCAGCAGGTGCGTCTTCTTTCAAGACTAATTCTGCTAATGATTGACGTTTCTCTTCGATTGCTGCGTCAACTTCTTCTTCTGTTACGTCACGTTCTTGTTTTTCAACTGTTAAGCCTTTGTACTCCCCTAATTTTACTTCAGGTTTTACTGTAACTTCAGCTGTTAAGACCCATGCGCCTTCAGCTTCCATTTTTTCAATGTTTAGTTGTGGTTGAGAAACTGGGTCAATCCCTGCTTCTTCAATCGCTGCTTCATACGCTGCTGGTAATAAAGCATTTAATGTATCTTCATATAATGCTGCTTCTCCGTACATTTTGTTGAAAACTTGACGTGAGATTTTACCTTTTCTAAATCCTGGAACACTGATGTTTTTCTTTACTTTATTGAAAGTTCTAGTTAATTCTGGTTGAATTAACTCTTGTGAAATTTCAAATGTTAATACACCGTCGTTGGTGCCTTTTTTTTCCCATTTGGCTGTCATGTTACTTTTCCCTCCACGTTTCTAATTACTTCATATTTCTATTAATTACATACCATACAATAGTACACTAGTATCACTTAAATGTAAACATTTTTACCTATTATTTGTCAAGATGTTCATTCTGTTCTAACACTTTTTTTATTTCATTAATATGTGTTTCATACGGCTTCAAATCCACATCTAATTTAGCTTTTCGTTCTGACATTTCTGGAAAATAGGTAGATAAAAAACAGATGAGCCATATTTCCATATTCAAATATTCCGGCCATGCTTTCGGATAAATAGTACTCAGATATAACCGCAATATCTCTTGCAAGTCATGATACTGATAGTCCTCGCCAATTAACTCATACAAGCACGCTTGTAGCATCTGAACGTGCTGTTGCTCTGGAAACGGGACGAGACTTGGTAAGGAAAATGTTTGACGGGTTCCATCATATAAATAGATTGACCAGTCAGCCGTTAATTTTAAGCGGACTGCTTGCTCCAAGATATAACGGCGATATATCGGTAGTGTCGTTGCTTGAGAAATCAAGTATTGACTCGTTTCTGCAAAAGCAGCTATCGGTAAGCTTTCTAGCTTTTGATAAAACAAATGACTATATAGTGAAGAAGTTGCTTGTTTTTTAAGCCACGTTTGTGTTGCTTGTATTTCGGTTTTATTAATTGTTAATAACGTTTGGTCTAATGATGCGAGTTGCTCTGTTAACTCTTTTTCTAACGTTTTGGATAGACGCGCATTTCGAACTAATATATGAGCTTTCATTAGTTTTCTATTATGCACTAACACTGAAATATATTGAGCAAACCCTTCTTCCCCTTGCAAATAATCTGTTATATACTCGTTTGCAAGAATTAACGCCTCCTCAGGCTGTGCCGCTTCGATATAAGCCGACACTAACAACCGATTCCTTTCCCAGTTGGCTTCTAACTCATAAGCTTTTTCCAAATGAGCAACGGCCTCAAGATAGGCACCTGTTTCCAACTCTTTTCTGCCCATTCGTTCATAACTCGCTGCTTGATTAGGGAATGGTAAAATATCACTCATATTTTGCGCCCTTTCTTTTCTTACTGACGACACTCTGTTGCTCGTAAGACATTCACCGTGACAACACTAGTATCTGTCAACCAATCACCGACATGCTGTTTACGTTTCGTAAATATCGCTAACAAATAACCTAATAGCCAAAAACCCGACTTCATTATAAATCGACATGCCCCTTCACGAATCAAGACCGTTTGCCATGATAGTGTTTCTTCGTTAAAGCAGATGACTTTTAAACCAAATATCATCTTTCCAAGCGTTTGACCGTTCGTCCATTTCGTCATCACTATAAAATAAAGCAAGTATATAATAACACTACCGATTACATAACTTTTACTTAACGCTTCCAAATTAGCAACATAACTTAGCAAAATATACGTGAGTGACTGGATGACAATCAGGTCGGTTAAAAACGCCCACATTCTCATCCAAAAACCCGCATAAAAATAGGATGGATACTGATGCGTTTGGCCAACTTGCCCTTGCCACATCTCCTTTATTTTATTCATGAATCGCACTCCCTCCGTACCAATACATAAGTTGTGGTGTCTCTTCTGAAAGGGATGGCAAACCGAGTGGCGTTAATTTGTTTTTACTTGAAAATCCTTTTATCCAGTTATTCATGATTTTAAAAGGAAAGGCTTTTTCCCAAGCGCTCGCAGATGTTTCATACGAAATGACTGACGCACCTTTTAGCGTCTTCTCTTTTTTCATTTCTTCTAGTGCTTCTTCTGGAAATGCCAAAGCGTCGACTAAACCATTTTCGACGGCTTGCTGTCCGTCATAAATACGTCCGTCTGCAATTTCTCTCACTTTATCTTCCGGCATGTCACGTCCATCCGCAACAATTTTAACAAAGCGATTATAAGAATTATCGACCATTGTTTGCAAAACTTCGCGGTCTTTATCCGTCCATGGGCGATTAGTTGACCCCATATCTTTCAAGTCGCCACTTTTTACCGTCGCATCTTTAATACCTAGCTTATCCAGTAATTCAGAAATATTCAAGTTGCTCATAATCACACCAATTGACCCTGTGATGGTTTCTTCCGTAGCAAATATCTTATCCGCACTCGCCGCCACATAGTAACCACCACTTGCTGCCATATTTTTCATTGAGACGTAAAATGGTATTTTTTTATCTTGTTGAATTTGCTTAATTAAACGAGCAATCTCAGCACTTTCATAAACGCCACCACCCGGAGAGTTTACTTCTAAAAACAAACCTTTTACATCCGGATCTTCATACGCTGTTTGCAATTGATTAAGGAAAAATTCATGATCATATCCTTCTCCTCCAAAGAGGCTACTGCTACCGCCAGACATTATTCCACCATCAATCGTTAACTTCACGATTTTTTTCGTTGGTGACCCCGGCTCAACTATCTCTTCTGTCATACCCTCTTCATTGAAAATATCTTCAAATGCGAGATTGGCTTCCTTTTTTGGAACAGTTATCGCAAAAAGCGCAATCGCTATCGCCACAATTAATGCTACCCATCTTTTCGTTGTCATCATTTACTCCTCCTTTTAATTGATTTCATTTTAACATAAAAAAAGTACAAGGAAGAATAATTTCCTTGTACTTTTTTGACATTAGTCTTGTAACAATTCGTAAATCTCAATGGCTACTAAATCAACATCATCAAACTGATAGACTTGTGATGAACCTGATTCGGTTAATTCAAATGTTTCACTGGTTGAATCATATGTCACCAGACATTTCTCAACGCCATCACGTTCAAAGCGGCGTACTTGTATTTCGTTGTCTGTCGCTTCCGTCATCGCTTCTAAGCGTTTAATAATCGCAACTAATTGTGAACTCTTCATATTGCGAGCCTCCTTCGCTTCCACTTTCTGTTACATTGTATCAAAAAGCGAAGATAATTGCACCGATATTGATGAAAGTTTTCGATATTTTTTAAGAAAAGCAGATTATTTTAACGTTATTGACACATAGATTGCGTATTAGATTGGCGCTGTCGCTTTCTTAAAATTATCTTTATTTTCAGTTTCGATATAAACAGGATGGTCTAGTAAAGAAAGTGATGTCGGTAATGCTTTTTCCGTTTCAAAAATAAGTAACTCATTGTCCGTTTCTTTTAATAAGCTTGACGGAATATATAAGTAACCAACTGGTCCAACATTCCAGTAGCGACCGAGATTAAAGCCATTTAAAACAGCTATCCCTTTTCCTAGTTCGCGAATATCTAAAAAGGTGTGTGCTTGTCTGTCAACCTCCACATGATAGCGTCCAATGACTGGTAACGCCGCTGATTGAGTGTCCTTTTCAAACGTTACCTGTGAAAAATCATCTAATGGTAATGGGTAGATTTCCCAATCTGATTCGAAATGCAAGTCTAAACGTAAACCACGTGTTAAACCTTTCGACTGTTTGACACTTTGCAAATGTGGGCCATAGTTCACTCGTCCCATATTTTCAATCAAAATATCTACTTGGTTGCTACCGACTTCAAAGTTTAATTCAAATTCTTCAAGTAAGTCTTCTTGGTAAAGCGTTTTTTGCCATTGATGATTAACATAGATATGCGCACGATCTTGCGCCCCCACTAGTAAGGCATTTTGTTGCGTGTTTTTACTATATATAGTCGTACGATATAGTATATAGCCATAGTGTTGGCCGAACGACTCCATCCCTTTTGGATACTTGCTATCATGTCTTTCGCTTAAGCCTGACAAGTTATCAAACAAGCTAGTGACACCCGTCTGCTTAGCCAGTCCTTTAGTCTTTTCAACGTAGCGCGGTGTATCCACTTCACCGTAGTCTTTTAAAACTTTTTGAGCTAAGAAATATTTTTCAGTGGGATCTCCCCATTCTGTTAAAGGAGCATCATAATCGTAAGACGTGACTTGAGGCAAACGCTTTTCACCACGCGTTGAACAGCCATTCATAAAGCCGAAGTTTGTGCCGCCATGAAACATATAAAAGTTAAACGACCCTCTCTTAGCCATTTCAGATAGTGTCTCTGCAAATTCCTGTGGGTCACGACGAATAATCGGTTCATTATAACGATTAAACCAACCATCCCAAAACTCCATACACATTAATGGCATCTCGACGTCATGTTCATCAAAATAAGCTTGCATGTTATCGAAGTTTTCTTTTGGTTTTGACCCAAAATTTCCAGTCGCTAAAATACCTTGTTCAATCATACTTCCTGCGCGCAACGTTTCATCCCAACTACCGTCAGACGTAAATAACGGGACATCCACACCCATTTCACGCATCATCGTGACTAAGGCTGACAGGTACTCTTTATCATTGCCGTAAGATCCATATTCATTTTCAACTTGCATCATTAAAATAGGACCACCTTGCGTGACTTGAAGTGGTGTCAACCGACTTAAAACTTCACGATAAAAAGGACGGACTTTTTCTAAAAATAACGAATCGCTTGAACGATAAATCATTTCCGGATAGTTTAACAACCATCCTGGCAATCCGCCAAATTCCCACTCAGCACATACAAATGGCGAAGGACGGACTATTACATGTAAGCCTAAAGCTTCTGCTTGCTTAATGAAAGCGACGATATCGTAGCATCCTGAAAAATCAAACACGCTTTCGTGTGGTTCGTGAATATTCCAAGGTATATAGGTTTCAACCGTATTACACCCCATCGCTTTTAAATTATAAAGCGTATGCTCCCAGTGAGCAGGTAAAATCCTAAAATAATGGACGGCACCAGATTTTATCTGAAACGGTTGTCCGTCTAATAAAAACTCTTTTGTTACGTCAAAAGTCGTCATATTCCTACCCTTTCTAATTATAATTTAGGTAACAAGTCGTTAACAAACTTAATCCCGTCTTGAGCATCAGTCACACCATTAAAGTCCTGACCAGTTAGTTGAGCATTTAAGAAACTAATAACCATTGGCATATTCATCCCTGAATATAACGATAACGATTCACCCGTCATGACTAATTTTGATAATTGATTACAAGGAGTTCCACCAAATAAATCGGCAAATGCGACTAACTCTTCTTCTGGATGCGCGTTTTTGATTGCCTCAAATTTCGCTAAAAATTCTGCTTCGCCTTCCTCTTCTAAAAACGGTAGCGTCACAATTTTTTCTTGTGGTCCAAATATCATCTCAACACTTTCTTTTAACGCTTCACAAAAGCGACCGTGACTACTTAAAATTAAAACACTCATTCTATAACCTCTTCTTTCTAAATTTTAATTAGAAAGAGGCCACCATAAAGGAAGCCTCTGTTCATTTGTCATGCTAACTAGATTTTTGAAATCACACCTAATGCAGAAAGTGCTACTGATACGATTAGTACAATAAAGATCGCCTTTGTGGCAGTCATTTTCTTACGACCTAATAACCAGTAAACACTTCCCACTAAAGCAGCAGGAACGATTCTTGGTAAGACCATGTCAATTTTCTCTTGAATGTCAACTGTTAATTCACCAATTTGTGGTGCAAAACCAATCTTAATGTTGATCATTGTTGCAATTAAAGCCCCAACCATGAATACCCCTAATAACGTAGCAGCATCTGTTAATGCTGATAGTTTACTTTGCATTCTTGTAACAAGAGTAACCCCTTCTTTATAGGCAAACTCTAATTGACGCCAGCGGAAATACATAACACCAATATTCACAGCAACCCAGATGAAAATTCCTGTCGGGTTACCATTTACTGCCATATTGGCTGCGATAGCTCCAAATATCGCTGGAATTAACGCGGCGAAAATAGAGTCTCCAATAGCGGCAAACGATCCCATTAAACCGACTTTAATCCCGGCAACCGTTTCTTTTGCTTCGATACCTTGTTGCTCTTCAATCGCTAAGTTAGTTCCTGTAATAATCGTGTTGAAAAAGTTACTCGTATTAAAGAATTGCGTATGGTTTTTCATCGCTTCTTTTAAGTCATCAGTGTTATCTCCGTAAATTTTACGTAATTGTGGTAACACGGTGTATAAGTAACTCGTATTTTGCATACGTTCATAGTTCCAACCCAGTTGAAATGTAAATAAGTTACGACGATTAATTTGATTGAAATCTTTTTTTGTTAATTTATAGTTTGGTGAGTTTGTTTTAGAGTTCGTCATCGAGTATTTCTCCTTCCACTGTTTCTTCCACAACCGCTGCTTTTGGTGCACCCTCTGTCACCGCTTGTTTTGAACGGTTCATGCTACGTTTATATTCTACCGCAGCAATTGAGAATCCAATTAACGCAACACCTAACATTGGTAAACCTGAGAAGCTACGAGTAAATTCTTCTGTCAATCCAGCGACAGCACCACCGATTGCTCCAACATCTCCGTATAGAGTCGCTAACATTGCAGTAATAACAAACCCTAAGATTAAGTATGGGAAGTGTTCTTTCACTGGTAAGTAGCGTAAAAGAATCGCGAAACCGACTGCCGGTAATACTGCTCCCGCTGTTTCTAAACCAGTAGCTAACCAACTTAAATCATTATTCATATACTCCACGACAGAGTTTACTAACCCGCCACCGAAAGCTAGCGCAAGGAAAACAGGTAATGCACGAGATAATGCCCAAGGTATTGCCCCTAATAAATAATTGCGTTCAATAGCACGATAGTTATGATCTTCAATATGTTTATCAATTCTATGTGCAAAAAATGTGTTAGTAAAACGTGCTAAAATATCCGTTTGAATCATTAGCGCAGCAACAGGTACCGCAATAGATGAAATCGCCAATTCACGACTCATACCTAAACCGATTGAAAAAGCAGTTGCTAAGACGGTTCCTGAGTTCGCATCAATACGAGAGGATCCACCAAATGTTCCGACTCCTAAAATCGTTAACTGCATGGCTCCACCAATCATTAAACCAGTCGTCACATCGCCCATTACAAGTCCAGCTATAAATCCAGCAAAAACAGGTGACCCCGCACTTGAGTTAATGGTTAACTCATCTAGGATTTGATATCCTGCATACAACGTCAGTAATACTATTTGCCACCATTCGATTCCCATTTTATTCCCTCATTTCTTATATTTTTTTCAATAATTCCATAAAATCAGATGATTTTTCGCCTGGAACCATTTGATGTACTAACTTAACACCATGCTTATCTAACGCTTTAAATACTTCGACATCAGCCGGTGTAACATTGACCGATTTTGTGACAGATTTCGTTTCGCTTGTTTGTGACATGTTCCCCACATTAATTTCTTCAATTGGAACGCCGCGTTCAACTAATGCTAGTAGTGGCTGTGGACTTTTTACGACAATAAATACTTTTTGAGAGTCATAGCGCCCGTCTAAAATGTTTTTAGCTGCTTTCTCAATAGGTAACACACTTAGCTTTGTCGCAGCTGGACACGCCATTCTTAACCCTGACTTTTCAATATCATTTGTTGCCACTTGGTCGTCTACGACCATGATTCGTGTCGCTCCCAACGAAGGTGTCCATAAGTTTGCTACTTGACCGTGAATAAGACGGCCGTCGATTCTTACTGCTCTGATTGTCATACGATCTCTCCCTTTCCATCCTTTTAATTTCAAACGCTTTCAATTTTGATAAGATAAAAAGAGTGCGCTCTTTTTATCTTATCTATATGGTTATTGATGCACCTTAGCTTCTGACATCATTTGTGTCATTTTCGATGCCTCAATCATGCCCGTTGCTTGTTGTTGAGCATTTAACATGCCCGCTGCCATAGCTCGCTTTAAAATAACTTCTGGTTGCTCTTCTCGAGATAATCCCACTGCTAATCCAGCAAGGGTCGCATCTCCTGAACCAACCGGACTGACCACGTCTATTTTAGGAATCGTCACACGGTAAAATGAATCATGCCATTTCACAAAAGCGCCATCTGCTCCTAACGAAACAACAATAATATCCACTCCTTTGAATAAAGGTTGCTGTAAATACTCAGCGAGGTTATCCGCTATCTGCTGCTCATCCGTTTGTAATAGGCTTGCTAATTCCGATAAGTTAGGTTTAATCACTGTCGGTTTAGGTTCTCTTGATAAAGCTTGCTCTAACGCTGTTCCCGATGTATCAAGTAAAACGGGAATATGATGCTGAGTCGCTTTAGCAATCAAACGCGTGTAAAACGCTGATGGGACCCCAGCTGGCAAACTTCCCGATATCGTGACCACATCTGAATCTGGAAGTAATGTTTCAAATTCCGTGATAAACGCTTCTACTTCCTCTTCACTAATAGAAGGCCCCGACTCTAAAATCTCTGTTTGATTTCCTTCATGGATAATGGCAATACAATTACGCGTTTTCCCATTAATCATTGAAAAGTGATGTTGAATACCTTGTTCGGTTAGTTGATGTTTAACAAACTCTCCTAATTCTCCACCGACTAGACCGGTTGCGGTAACAGCTTCTCCCTGTTGATAAGCAACACGACTCACATTAAGTCCTTTGCCTCCCGCTGTTTTCTTAATCGTTTGAACACGATTCACATCATCTAGTACCAATTCATCTAGTTGATACATGATATCAACAGATGGATTCATCGTCACAGTTAAAATCATGCCTTTGTCCTTTCCTATTGACTCAATTTTTCAGTCCAAGGTTGCGCTGTTCGATTAATAACTTCATTTAATTCTTCAATGTTTTGACGCCCTTGCGTACGCAGCCATTCACGTGCTTTCTCTTCACCGTGCTCGACAAAAACAGGAACGCCACCTTTCCAAGTAGCTCGGCCACATAATACACCATTAAATTTCGCACCTGATTCATACGCAAATTCAATTGTATCTTGGAAAAGCTGGGCACTTACACCGGCACTCAAGAAAATATAAGGTAAGTGAGTCGCATCGCTCTGATCCTTAAAGAGCTGCAAAGCTTCTTCTTTTGTGTGTAAGATGTCGCTGTCATTTTCAGCAAAGCCTTCAACAAATCGCATATTTACAGGAACTTCCATTTTCAATACATCAACATGGTATTGAGGTTTTGAAAATTCTTTCATCATTTCAATCACTTTTCTCGGTTTTACTTTGGCAAATTCCGCACTACTGTTATCAGCAATTTTCGCGTCATAAGATAATAACTCTAAATAAAATGGAATATCTTCTGCAACACATTCCGAACCAATTCGCTCAACAAAAGCATGTTTGCGTTCATTTACCTCATCGCCCTCGTCGATATCATAGTAAAGGAGGAATTTAACCCCGTCTGCTCCCTCATGACGAATACGGAAAGCCGACATATCATGAATTAAGTCTGGGAAACGTCCTGGTTCTGTTGCATCGTAGCCTGTTTGTTCATAAGCTAATAACAAACCAGCTTCTTTATCTCTTACTTTAGCAGCTGGCAAACCGTACTCAGGGTCCAACAATATCGAAGAAGAATAAGGGGTTAGTTCTTCAGAAACTAATTCTTTAAACGAAACAATCGTTTGCTCGACATCGCCTGAAAAATCATCGGCCTTTAACATTTTTTTCAACGCACCCCGTTGGTCAATCGCCAAAGCGGCAATAATATGATCTTTCGTAGATAGTCGTTCCATTGCTTGATACTTATTTTTTGATATTTTCATAATGAACTCCTTTTTTTAAGCTTGATAGGGATAGATTTGAACACCTTTAACAACACGATTTACAGTACCTGTTGGAGATGGCGTATCTGGTGTATTGCCCACTTTAATTGCAGTTAAAATCGCAACTGTTTGCGCAAACATAACATACGGTAGTGCCAAGTATGCATCCGGTAAAACACGTCCCGCTTCTTTATAATCAAATGTATGACCTGTATAAGTCTTGAGTTCGTTCGTTGTTAAACCAATCACACCCGCTGCAATACCGTCTTGATGAATCTCTTCTAAAATATCTTCATCATATTGAGCTGTATATGGTTGATTGGATACAAAACCAAAAATTAACGTTTCGGAATCAACAAATGATTTCGGCCCATGACGGAATCCCATAGATGAATCAAAGACAGTTGCCACTTTCCCAGCTGTTAGTTCAAGTATTTTTAATTGTGCTTCACGAGTTAAACCAGATAGACTACCTGATCCAAGATAAACCACACGATTAAATGGCACCTCTAAAATTTTCGCAATGCTTTCTTCATTTGCGATGACACCTTTACCAAGCTCGATCATTACATTCAAATATTCTTCTTTATCTTTTTCTGACGTTGTATCAAAAACAAGTAAGGTCATCAATGTCATGCAAGAATAACTACCTGTCATGGCAAATCCTTTATCATTTGAATCTTCAGGCATTACTAACAATAAGTTACGTTCATCACCATGAGCATTACGAGCAAGCTCTCCGTCTGCTGCACACGTAATTGTCACTTGATAAAAATCTGAGACTAATTGTTTACCTAATTCGACGGCTGCCACACTCTCTGGACTATTACCACTGCGAGCATATGACACTAATAACGTTGGTAACGCTGGATTAAAATATTCACGAGGATTAGAAACTAAATCAGTGGTAGCAACACTTGAAAGTGTCCACTGTGTTTCGTCTACTTGCCCTTTTAAATAAGGAAGAACCGTATTTCCCACATAAGCTGACGTTCCCGCTCCAGTAAAAATCACTTGAACATGTTCATGTGCTTGGGTAACGTTTTCAAAAAATTGAGTAATTTTCTCACGACTGTCTTGATAAATCCTCCACGTTTCTTCCCATAAACGAGGTTGTTGTTCAATTTCGCGAGCGGTGATGATCGCGCCTTTTTCTTTTAAAGCGTCATCCGATAATGAATAAATCATGTTATATACCTCCTACTATTTTCAACTGGTAACTACCAGTAGTGACAAGTTAAATATAACGTGTTTCAAAACACTTGTCAACCATTAAAAAATAAAAAAAGACAACATTCTTAATAAAATAAGAATGTTGTCTTTGTTATTTATCTGTAATGTTTAATTTTATAATTGAATTGATCGCTACGCGCCGTACTTACTGTAAACTCAATTGCTTTATTCGTATCATCATATGTGACACGTTTTAATTTTAAACACGGTGCCCCTGTCATAATATTCAATAACTTCGCATCCGTTTCCGAAACGATACTAGCAGAAAACTCTTCTTCAGCCACTTTGATATGTTTATTGTAAATATCTCCATAAATATTATAAAGTGGTTTCATCTCCAATAGTTCTTTCGTCATATCTGGAAACTCTTTAGCAGGTATATATGTGTACTCAATCATCATTGGGACATCATCTGCCAGTCGTAGTCGTTTTAACCAATACACCTCTTCAAAATCCTCTAAATTTAACTTGTGGGCAATATAGCCATTAATCTTTGTTTTTTCAAAAGATAAGATTTGTGTAGAGGGAACTTTCCCTTGTTGACGCATTTGTTCCGTAAAGCTGTAAAAATCCATTAAGTTCTCTTTATCACGATTGAGTGTCGCAACAAACGTCCCCTTTCCTGGACGCTTATATATATACCCCATGTTTTCTAATTCTGATAAAGCTTGGCGAACCGTCGTCCGACTTACGTCATATTTCGTACAGATTTCTCGTTCAGACATCATTTTATCGTTAGGTTTTAATTTAGTATCTATTTCTTCTAATAATATGTCCACTAATTGATTATAAAAGGGAGTGGCACTATTCTTTTCTATCATAAAAACGCTCCTCTAGTTAATAGTAAGTCTATTAAATGTAAACTCATCACAAAAACACTACACTTTTGAAAGCGTTTTGTCAAATGTCAATTTAATATCTGATATTAAGAAGGAAGACACCCCTCTGGCCACCATAACTTAATAAGCGCCTGTGTTCCATCATCTTGATAGCCTTTATCCATAAGCTGTTCATATAACTGAACGGCCTGTTCTGTCGCAGGTAATGAGATCGCCATTTTATCCGCTTCATCTAACGCGATTTTTAAGTCTTTAACAAAATGTTTCACAAAAAAACCAGGTGAATAATTTTCTTGTAAAATTCTTGGGGCATAGTTGCTTAGCGACCAGTTTGCCGCACTGCCGCCACCGACTGTCGTTAACACTTTTTCTAAATCTAATCCCGCTTTTTCAGCATACACCAGTAACTCCGTCATACCAGTCATCGTACCGGCGATCATAATTTGATTAGCCATTTTCGTATGTTGCCCGCTTCCAGCTTCTCCTTGATACATAATAGTCGTACCAAAAACCTTAAATATCGGTAGTAATACTTCAAAGTCTTTTTCCTCTCCACCGACCATAATCGTTAAAGTTCCATTTTTAGCTCCTAAGTCACCACCTGATACAGGTGCGTCCAAACTTTTAGCCCCTAAGTCATGAGCAGCCGTTGCAATTTTTTTAGCTAAGGTAGGCGTACTTGTCGTCATATCTACCACATATTTCCCAGTAACATCAACACTAAAAATCCCTGACTCTCCAAAATATGTTGCTTCAACATCTGAAGGATAACCGACCATCGTAAAAATAATATCACTGGCAACCGCAACCTCTTGCGGCGTATCACACCAAATCGCCCCTAGCTCAACTAAATCATCCGTCTTACTCTTGGTACGATTATGCACGTTTACAGAATAATCTGCTGCCAATAAATGCTTAACAATGGCACTTCCCATAACGCCTGTTCCAATAAAACCAATTTTTTTCATGTTCATTCCTCCTTATTAATGATTATACCTTAAACATCCGTTAATCAGAAGTCCGAACCTACCAAAAAAGGCTGACCAAGTCAGCCTTTAAAGAGTTGTTCCCGATGTCTCTAACGTATCAGGTTTGATAAATAAAGCAATCAAGCCCAAAAAGACACCGCTATAATGTGTAATTAGTCGCCATAGAAAAATCGCTAGTAACAGTTGACTTGGACTTGCGATAAACCCACCAAAAAGTAAGGTAAAACTGTATTCTGCCCCACCTGTGCCACCAGGTATTGGAAACAGCGAGATAATTAAAATAATAAACGCATGAAAGATGATAATTTGCCAAATGTTTATTTGATTAACACCCATACTTAATAAAATAAAATATGGCACAATGTAATAACAAATCAATTGAAAAAAGGTCAGGACAAAGGTTCGAAACATCATTTTCTTTTCTTGCTTCATATATCTACTTTCCTGATAAAAGTTCGTCATTTTTTCTGTTAAAACACTTTTCCAATGCGTGGCTTTTTCTTCTCCTACAACTTTTTCAAGTATCTTTAAAAAAAGAGTGACTACTTTATTCGTAAAGGTATAATGATACATAATCATCAGTAACGTGACGACGACGATTAAATTGATGATAAAACCTAGTAGTACGAGATAAGAGAGATGTTGAAATTCTTGTTTTAATAAAGAAAAACCAAATATCAAACACCCGATAAAATTCAGGACAATCATCACTTGATAAACAACAAATTTCATCATGCATACCGACCCGCTGACTCCAGGGTCAATGCCCGATTTAACTAACGTTAATAACTGTGCGGGTTGCCCACCTGTTGAAAAAGGCGTAATCGCATTAAACAAGTGTTCAATCAACGGTATTCTTAACGCATTTTTAAATGAAAAATTGGCTGCTTCACGCCGTAGAAGTCCCTGTATTATCTTGCCTTCAATCGCCCAATGCATCAGCATACAACTTAAGGCAACGATTAACCAATACCCATTCACCTTCTGAGCCTCTTGCCAAACAGCTGCTGGTGTGACTCGAAATAATGGTACGATAAAGACAAACAACCCTATAGCAAGCGCGATGATTAACAATCTACGATATTTCTTAGTCATGAAGCCTCCTACTTATGTTTCCGCATTTTTTGAAACCACAAGTTAGCTTTTAACATCGATTCATGTTCATCAGTCATCTGTGAAAGATCTTTTTCACTTGGCACACGGGCTTTCTTCATGGTTTTATTTTTTTTAATAAAATAGTGATGATAGGAAATAGCCGACTCATAGAACTCGAGCACACGTCGTGCAAAAGTTTGACTGGAGATTTCCGTTAGTATTTCTTGAACGACCGATTCTGACGGTTCTAACTTCAACGCTATCACATCTAACACTTGAGCAGATAAGGTCGGTTCATCTTCAAACAATCGGCCTAGACTTTCATCTCTCATCAAAGAAGCAACATACGGACTGGTTTTGACAACCATCGGGATACGGGCGGCTAACGCTTCAATATAAGTTAAACCTTGCGACTCTGAAGTCGAGGCATTGACAAAAATATCGGCCGCACGATAATACTTAGCTACCTCTTCAGGTTGAATTTCTCCTGTAAATAGTACATAATCTCTTAACGATAGCGAATGAACTAGCTGCTCCAACTCTTCTTGATAAGGACCTTTTCCACATATCATTAAACAGGTATCCGGCTGTTTTTCCACAATCTTTGGCAAAGCTTTTAAAACAGCTTGAATGTTCTTTTCATAGGACAAGCGACTTAACGATAATAACAATGTGGTTTGTTCACTAATTTCCCAATTTTGACGAACCTTGTAACGCGCTTCTGAAACACTAACTTCTTCAAATTGTTGGAGTTGAATCCCCGTCGGAATAATACTCAATGGAGATATCACTTCATACTCAGTTAGCTTATCAACCACACGCTGACTTGGACATATAATACCGCTCAAATGCCGACAATACGCCCGCGTCGCCTGTTTCACATGACTCGGTCGGATTATTTTCCCCTTGGCAATATAATGCAAATAATCCTCGTACATCGTGTGGTACGTGTGAACGACTGGAATATCTAATAGTTTCCCAATTTGCTTTCCTAGCAAGCCCGTTCCAAATTCCGTATGCGTATGTATTAAATCTAAGTCTAGCTGTTTCGCTCGTTCATAGGCATCGAGCAGACCACTAACGACAATACGCCGATCTTTAAAAGAAACAAATGGAATACTAGGCAATCGCATAATTTGCTCGGTCGACTCTTTTGCTTGAGGGTCTGTCGTAGTAAATATATAGACGTGATGACCCATTGCTTGTAATTCTTCAGATAAGATACGAATAGACGTTGCAACGCCACTTACTTGGGGCAAATAAGTATCTGTAAAAAAAGCAATCTTCATTTCGACTCTCCTATCCTTTTTTCAATCAATTTATTCAGACATCTTGTTTTGTTCATGATAAAAAGCTCGCCATTTTTTTAAAATATTTTGTTCAGAATAATACGCTGCCGCATTTTTTGACCGCAGCTGATAGTGTTTTAATTCCTTTGGAGACGTCTGATACTTTACTAATAAACGTGACATCTCCTCTTTATCTTTCGCAGCAATATAATCATCTTCAATAATTGCTTGATAAAGCGGCAAATCACGCAACATGACTGGCGTACCACAGTTAAATGCTTCTAAAATACACATTGGAAATAATTCACTGTGTGAAGGTAATAAGAAAATATCGGCCAAATTGTAGTACAGATGTAACCCCTCGCGTGAAACTATCCCTGTAAACAATAAATTATTAGGAGGATGCTCGACCTTTTCTTTTAGCTGTTCATAGCCATTACTCAATTTTCCAAAAGAAAAACCGCCCGCCCAGATAAATTGAATTGATGGGTTTTCTTCCGCCAATCGGATAAAATCATCGACGCCTTTTCTCATCTGGATTTGCCCTGCACCAAGCACGACTAAACGTTCATCCCAACCTCGTTGAACACGTTCCGCCTTGCGTACGCTATTAGGCAACGGATAAAATCTTTCGCTTGAGACGAAATTAGGAATATACGTAACTTTTTCCTTTGAAATCCCATATTTCTCTAAGACAGGAATAAAGCTTGGATTGACTACAACAAGATGATCCATTCGTTTATAAAAAGCTATTACATAGCGGTAAAAAATATGCTTAAAGAGCCTAGGCATTTCTAGACTATCTTCTAACGTTTCCGGCACAAAATGAACATAGCCAATCCTGCGCCCGACTATTTTGGGGAAAAAGGTGGACAAATAATAGCTAAGATTAATCGTATGATAATGACTAATATCTGTTTTTTTAAACTCATTAATTCGCAGTTCTATCTGACTTTCTTTCTCATACTTTCTCAACAATGCTATCAGTTCTAAATAGGCACTACCAACACCTTGTCCTTTAACTGAATCAGCTTGTGAAAACATCGTTACTCGCAACACTGCAGACACTCCGTTCTGTTTTGGTAAAGCTCATGATTTCTTTCAGTATATCATGAAAACACTTATAAGCAGTCCATCTTAAGACTGATTATGATGTAAGGTTATCAAATTATTATAGCATATTTAAGGTTTGATGATGCTTTTCATGACAAAAAAATCAGAGAACATTGTTCTCTGATTTTTCAAATCGTCATGTTTAATTATTTTGTATATTCTTCTACTAAACGTACGACTTCATCAGCTGTATCACATTCATTGATTGCTTTATCAGCTAATTCTGCCATCTTAGTAGAGTCTAAACGTTTCATCAAACTACGTGTCTTAAGGATACTTGTAGCACTCATAGAAAACTCGTCTAGGCCAAGTCCCATTAATAATGGTACAGCTGTTTGATCGCCCGCCATTTCACCACACATACCTGCCCATTTACCTTCTGCATGAGCAGAATCAATCACGAACTTCAATAATCGTAAAATTGATGGGTTATATGGTTGGTATAAGTAGGAAACGCGTTCATTCATACGGTCTGCTGCCATTGTATATTGAATTAAATCATTGGTTCCAACACTAAAGAAGTCGACTTCTTTAGCAAATTTATCAGCAATAACTGCTGCCGCTGGGATTTCAATCATAATACCCACTTGGATATCATCTGATACAGCGACACCGTCTGCTAATAATTTAGTTTTCTCTTCTTCTAACATCGCTTTCGCTTGACGGAATTCTGGTAATGTTGCCACCATTGGGAACATAATACGTAATTTACCGTGAACAGACGCACGTAATAACGCACGTAATTGTGTACGGAACATATCGTCTTCAACCAATGAAATACGCAAAGCACGGTATCCTAAGAACGGGTTCATCTCTTCAGGTAATGTTAAATAAGGTAGTTCTTTGTCCCCACCAATATCCATAGTACGAACAACTACTGGCTTACCATCCATACCTTCTAAAACAGCTTTATATGCTTCATATTGATCGTCTTCTGTTGGGAAGTCGGCAGAATCCATGTATAAGAATTCTGTTCGGTACAGACCAATTGCTTCAGCACCATTGTTATGCACACCTTCTAAATCTTTTGGTGTCCCAATGTTTGCAGCTAATTCAAAATGTTTACCGTCTGCTGTAACTGTCTCAGCATCTTTTAGTTTATCCCACTCTGCTTTTAACGCAGCAAATTCTTCGCCCGCTTTTTTAACGGTTTCAATTTGTTCGTCAGTCGGATGAACAATAACTTCGCCTTCAATTCCGTTAACCGCTAACATGTCGCCTTCTTTAACACTATCTGTAATAGATTTAGTTCCAACAATGGCTGGAATTTCTAAAGAACGTGCCATGATAGCCGAGTGAGAAGTTCTTCCCCCAATATTCGTCACAAACGCTTTAACAAAACGACGGTCTAATTGTGCTGTGTCACTTGGTGTTAAGTCATGTGCAATGACTACGACTTCTTCATCAATCATAGAAGGATTTGGAAGTTTAACTCCTAATAAATGACTCAATACACGTTTCGTCACGTCTTTAATATCTGCCGCACGTTCTTGCATGTATGGATTGTCTTCCATCGCTTCAAACATGCCTACAAACATATCTGCAACAGACTTCAAGCCTGCTTCAGCGTTTACTTTGTTATCACGAATGTTACTTTCTATCGCACCAATCATTTCTGGGTCCGCTAATACCATTAAGTGAGCATCAAAAACTTGCGCTTCTTCTTCTCCAAGAGAAGCAGCAGCCTTTTCGCGAATAGCTTCAATTTCTTTTGTTGAAACAGCAAGAGCTTCTTCTAAACGAGTGATTTCTCCTTCAGAATCTTCTACTGTTTTTTCAGAAAATGAAAGATCTGGCTCCACTAAAAGATATGCTTTTGCAATTGCTACACCATCACTAGCGGCAATCCCTTTTAGCAACTCAGCCATTATTCAGATAATCCTTCTTTCTGCATTGTTTCTACGATAGCTGCCATAGCGTCTGCTTCGTCAGCACCTTCTGTTGTAATTGTTACGTCAGCACCTTGGCCAACACCTAAAGACATAACACCCATGATTGATTTTAAGTTAACAGACTTACCTTTGTACTCTAAGCTAATTTCAGAATTGAATTTGCTAGCTGTTTGTACTAATAAAGTAGCTGGGCGTGCGTGAATTCCTGTATCTGCAATAATGTGAAAATCTTTTTTTTCCATAATAATCGTTCTCCTTTGTGATTGTCATATTATAAGATTTTTTTCCGCATCAAAAAAACACGAAAAAAGATCCTTTCACTAGTTTAGGTTACCATTTTTTCATCGTTCTTACAACATTTTTATGCTGCGAACCTTTTTTAGAACAAGATAATTAATTTTCAACGTCATCTTCTTGACGACGATAGATTACTTTACCGCCTAGGTGAGCTTCCCCAGTTATTTTCTTTCGCTCTGGATGGGCTAACCACGCTTCACGAAATGTAAAAAAATCGTCTTTTTCAACGACTAACTCCGAACATTCACCAGATAACAATTGAGCTATCTTTTCTTCAAAAGGATTTCCCACTCACTTTCACCTCCACTTGTCTATCTAGTATTATAACGAAAAAAAGCGATAGCACAACGACAATTTTTGATTTTTGTCCAGAGACAGCTCTGACACAAGCATCTCACTTGAATTACTATATTAGCATGCTATAATAAACTTATGGTCAGTGAAGGTCAAACAACTGATTACTACATCAAAAAGGACGTGACAAGAATGCTATGTCAACATTGTAAACAAAACGAAGCAACTATTCATTTTTCCGTCCTAATGGGACATGAATCAAGTAAAATATATCTATGTCAAAATTGTTATCGTCAATTAAATGCACAGTATCGTGGACAACTGATGAATATGAACCGCGACCCGTACGGTTTTAGTTCGATTGAAGACTTCTTTAAATCGATTTCCGAGCAAATGTCGAGTTCGAGTCGTCCTAGTCAAACGCCTCCTACTCAGGCGAATGGCGGTGGTCCTACCCCACCCCAACAAGGTGGCGGCAGCGTGCTACAAGAATATGGATTAAATCTAACCGAAGAGGCTCGACAAGGTCGAATAGACCCCGTTATCGGACGTGATGCTGAAATCACACGTGTTATTGAAATTTTAAATAGACGAACTAAAAATAATCCTGTGCTAATCGGTGAACCAGGTGTGGGTAAAACAGCCGTAGCCGAGGGATTAGCTTTACAAATCGTCAATGGCAAAGTCCCTCAAAAACTCGCAAACAAAGAGGTCATCCAACTCGACGTCGTCTCTCTCGTACAAGGGACAGGGATTCGCGGACAGTTTGAAGAACGTATGCAAGCGTTAATGAATGAAGTACAACAAGATGAACGCATTATTTTGTTTATTGATGAAGTGCATGAGTTGGTCGGAGCTGGTAGCGCTGGTGATGGCAACATGGATGCCGGCAATATTTTAAAACCTGCTCTTGCTAGAGGTCAGTTACAAATGCTTGGTGCTACGACTTTAACAGAGTATCGCATTATCGAAAAAGACGCTGCTCTGGAACGTCGTTTGCAACCTGTTCAAGTAAAAGAGCCGACTGTTGAAGAAACTATTCAAATTTTAAAAGGAATCCAACAACGTTACGAAGATTATCACCATGTTAAATACTCAGATGCTGCGATTGAAAGCGCCGCTGTATTATCAAATCGCTATATTCACGACCGCTTTTTACCGGACAAAGCGATTGATTTACTAGATGAAACAGGGTCTAAAAAGAACTTGACGATTCAAACTATTGACCCCGCTACTATCGAAAAACGTTTAGCTGAGGCTGAGAAGCAAAAAGAAAAAGCCTCTCAAGAAGAAGATTATGAAAAAGCTGCCTACTATCGCGATCAAATAAGTCACTTTACAAAACTAAAAAATCAACAAGTGGCAGATGATGAAATGCCAACTGTTTCTGAAAAAGATATGGAAGAAACAGTTGAATTAAAAACTGGAATTCCAGTCGGTGAACTAAAAGAAAAAGAAGCGTCTCAACTCAAAACACTGGAATCCGACTTACAAGCACACGTTATCGGACAAGATGAAGCGATTGAAAAAGTCGCCAAAGCGATTCGTCGCAATCGTATTGGTTTAAATAAAAAGAATCGCCCAATTGGCTCCTTCTTATTCGTCGGCCCAACTGGTGTTGGAAAGACAGAGTTAGCAAAACAGCTCGCTGATGAACTATTTGGTTCTAAAGAAACGATGATTCGTCTAGATATGAGTGAATATATGGAGAAACACAGCATTTCAAAATTAATAGGCTCTCCTCCTGGCTATGTAGGTTACGATGAAGCAGGGCAGCTTACAGAACAAGTCCGTCGTAATCCTTACAGCCTAATCTTACTAGACGAGATTGAAAAAGCACATCCCGATGTCATGCATATGTTCTTACAAATCTTAGATGACGGACGATTGACTGATGCTCAAGGACGAACCGTTAGCTTTACGGATACGCTTATTATTATGACGAGTAACGCCGGTACGGGTAACGTCGAAGCGAGTGTTGGCTTCAGCGCCATTCAGTCTGGCACTACACAATCCGTCTTAGGACAGCTAAAACATTACTTTAAACCAGAATTCATTAACCGTTTCGACGGTATTATTGAATTCAAACCCCTATCAAAAGAAAACTTACTTAAAATTGTCGATCTCATGTTAGCTGATGTAAATGACATGCTTAGCGAGCAACATCTTACATTAACGGTATCAAATGATGCAAAACAAGAGCTAGTTAACTTAGGTTACAACCCGGATATGGGAGCTAGACCTTTACGCCGAGTGATACAAGAACACGTCGAAGATCAACTCGCTGCTTACTATTTAGACCATCCAGAAACGACACAATTTTATGCCGATGTGGATGATAAACAACAGTTATATGTCACCAAAGAAACTTCTGAATAAATTATTAAGGCTCTTTCACTTTAGTCGTGAAAGAGCATTTTCTTATCTTTGAAAAATCTTCTTAAAAAAGTTATAATATGATTAAGAAAAGTTTAAACTACCAATGGGGTGATAAAAATGAAATTAATCGATGTGACGAATAGTTATATTGATTTAGTCCAAAGACAGCTAGACAATACTGACACACGTTTTATGAAGGTTTACACCTTAGGGAAATCAACCGTTCTATATTCTGAAGCGCCAACTCACCGTGAAATCGTCATAAAAAATGACTATCGAAAAGTGAAACGTAATGAAATTGATTTAGTCATCGAACGACTACTGCCAAAAGATGCGACGGCTGAACAGTACAACATGATTGAAATGCCACATCTTGTGACAATTTCAATGCCTAAAGCCCATCACTAAACAATAAGAAATATTTAAAAAGTATGTTGGTATAAAAGAAAGAGGCTGCCCGCCGAATGGGTAGCCTCTTTCTTTTATCTTTTTTTAAGCTGAATAAAACACATCTTGAACGGCATTTAACACTGCAATTTTAACATGTTCATACGTCAAGCCACCTTGAACATATAGTTGGAAAGGTTCGCGAATGGGGCCGTCTGCTGTTAGTTCTAAACTACCACCTTGAACGAACGTACCCGCAGCCATAATTACCTCGTCTTCATAACCTGGCATTGAAGACGGTATTGGCGAAACATGCGCGTCAACCGGTGAATAACGTTGAACAGCTTGACAGAACTTCACCATGTCTTCTTGATTCCCTAGTTCAATCATTTGAATTAAATCTGTACGAGGGTCTTGCCATTTTGGCGTGGAAGCAACGTCAAACTCTTCTAATAACGCTGCTGTAAATATTGCCCCTTGAATCGCTTGGCTAACAGCATGCGGAGCTAAGAAGAATCCTTGTAACATTTCATGTGTGCTATATAACATCGCACCTGCTTCTTTACCAACTCCTGGTGTTGTCATTCGATTCGCACATTTCTCAATGATGTCGTGACGTCCAGCGATGTATCCCCCCGTTTTAGCAATCCCACCACCCGGGTTCTTTATCAATGAGCCTGCCATGTAGTCTACGCCCACCTCCGTAGGTTCCATCGTTTCAGCAAATTCACCGTAGCAATTATCCGCAAAAATAATGACATTCGGAAACTCACGACGTACAAAGTCTGTCATCTCTTTTATCTCCTCGATGGTAAACGAAGGACGTTGATCATAGCCACGTGAACGTTGAATTGCTATCACTTTTGTTTTATCCGTGACTTTCGCTTTAATCCCTTCAAAATCCACCTGACCATTTGGTTTCAATGCGACTTCATCGTAGCCAATCTGATATTCTTTAAATGAGCCAATCCCGTCACCTGTAATCCCAATCACTTCTTGGAGCGTGTCATAAGGCGTCCCTGTGATATATAGTAAATCATCTCCTGGACGCAATACACCAAATAGTGCTGTCGCAATCGCATGTGTTCCTGAGATTAACTGTGGTCGTACAATGGCATCTTCTGCACCAAATACCGTAGCGTAAACAGCTTCCAAAACATCACGTCCCATATCATCATAACCATATCCAGTCGACATGGCAAAATGGCTATCTGAAAGATGATGTTCACGAAAGGCGTTTAATACCTTTGCTTGATTAAAAAGAGCCACTTCTTGTATCTCTTCTCGTCTACCGATAATTTTTTGATCCACTTTTCTCATTTTTTCTACTAAATCTTGATTAAATCCTGCTGTCCAACTCACTTTTCTGACGCTTCCTTTCTTATCCATGGAGATGTTTGAGGGGCAAATCCTCGATAGTCATAACTATTTTCATCTTCGTTATATTCTTCCGACATTAATAATGTCGTTTGCTTTAAGCTTTGAGCTTGATAACTTTTTTCTGCTGGTAGTCCAATATGATACGGCACAAATAGTTCCTTTAAGAAAGTCACAATCGCCTCTTCTAATTGTTCTAAAGACGCTTCTGATTTTGCCGAGATTTGTACATTAGGAAACAGCGTCGGCATAAATTGATCCGCATCAACACAATCCATTTTATTATACACAGTCAACACGGGGATTTCTGACATCCCTAACTCATTTAATAAGCTCATGACTGTTTCTTCTTGTAAATGTCTTTGTTCAGCGCTCGCATCTACAACGTGTAATAAGACATCCATGTTGCGACTTTCTTCTAATGTCGATTGAAAAGCCTCAATCAACTGTGTTGGTAAATCTTGAATAAACCCTACCGTATCCGTTAACGTAACAGCCATTGCTTCGCCAATTGTCCATTGTTTCGTTAAAGGGTCTAGCGTTGCAAAAAGCTCATTTTTTTCATACGTATCGGCTGTTGTCAAACCATTTAAGATAGTTGACTTTCCAGCATTGGTATAACCAATCAAGCCAATCTGAAATACATTCGCATTTTTTCTTTTTTGACGATTTCGCTCACGGTGAGCTGACACATCTTTTAGCTCTCGTTTAATCGCGGTGATTTTATCGCGAATGTGACGACGGTCCATTTCTAGTTTCGTCTCACCGGGACCTCTCGTTCCAATTCCCCCACCGAGCCTTGACATCGCCGCACCTTGCCCTGTCAAACGTGGCAGCAGGTAGTTAAGCTGAGCTAGCTCAACTTGTAACTGTCCTTCTTTAGAACGTGCTCTTAAAGCGAAAATATCTAGAATTAATTGTACCCGGTCAATCACTCGCACGTCTAGTTGCTCCTGAATGTAACTCCCTTGACGAGGCGATAACTCATGATTGAATACTACTAAATCAGCTTCTTCTCGGTCTACCACATCAGCAATCTCTTGTAATTTTCCTTTACCGACTAGTGTTTGACGGTCGACAGCTGGTCGCTTTTGAATCAAAGAAGCGACAACTTCTCCTTGGGCAGTTTCTGTCAATAAAACCAACTCTGACATTGACGCTTCAAAATACCGATAATTTTCTTGCGTTTCTACTCCTACTATCACAACTCGTTCACTCATGTTAATTGCCTCCTTTCCACCATTTTTCTAATTGTTGTTCAAGACGAGACACTTGTTCTGGTTCTTTTATAATATCCCACCAGTCAACCGTCATGCGATTACGAAACCATGTCAGCTGACGTTTGGCGTAGCGACGTGAATTTTGCTTAACTGCTGAGACCGCTTCTTCCAAGCTTATTTCTCCGTCTAAATATGGGAAAAACTCTTTGTACCCAATCCCTTGCGCACTCTGATAATCACGATGATTCGCTAACAGTCTGACTTCATCTAATAGTCCTGACGACATCATTAAATCTACACGTTGATTGATGCGCTCATAAAGTAAGGGTCTATCGGTACTTAAACCAATCAACTGGACATCATATATCGCTTCAGATAAATCAGTAAAATCCACCGTATCTTGTTCAAGCAAACTCATGCCCGTATGCTCTTTCACAACTAACGCTCGCTGGACTCGTCTTGTATTATTAGGATGAATAGCCTGAGCTGCTCGTTCGTCTACTTGTGCTAATGCTTCCCATAGTCGTTGCTTCCCATAACATTCCAAGTACGTCTCCCATTTTTTTTGCAACTGCGTTTCTTGCTCTGTTTTTTTCTGTCCGAGCTGAAAATCGAATAAAAGTGCCTGAATGTAAAGTCCTGTACCACCGACAACGATTGGGAGCTTACCACGGCTTGTTATATCGCTTATCTTTTTTCGAGCTTGCTCTTTAAAATCATGCACAGAATAACTACCCGATATTGGCACACAATCGATGAGATAATGAGGAATCCCCTCCATTTCATCAGCTGTCACTTTCGCCGTACCAATAGAAAGTGATTCATAAACTTGCATTGAATCAGCACTGATAATCTCACCATTCAACTTCTTAGCAAGTTCAACACTCAAGGCAGTCTTCCCTACGGCAGTCGGTCCTACGATGACGATAATTTTATCCTTCTGCTTTTTCACGTAACCATTCCTTTTTAATCGCCACTGCTAATCTCGGAACGTCCGTATGAATAGCGGCCAGATTTTCTTCATAACACATGACCATATCCGCCACGCAGTTCACCGTCCATGGTCGAATCGCTTTATCAAATTTTCTAAACGATTTAGACGGTTGCTCCAACCAAGTTATCTTCGGATGTACTCCTTCGATAAAGTCTGTTTCCTGCGCTTTTTTCACTGACGCTTCTTTCTTAAAAATAATATAGGCTTTCGGCACGAATGGCGCTATTTTTTCCATACGCGTTAAGGTATCAAAGTTAAAACTAGAATACATGTAAATAAACGGCCATGACTCACTAGTCATTAACTGCTCTACCTTCTCCTCAATACCCGGATAGTCATAAATATCTGTTTTAATTTCAATATTTAACAACCCTTTAAATTCACGCTCTTTTAAAAAAGATAAAACTTCTGCGAGTGTAGGGATGGTTGTTCCTTCGTACTCTGCGTCAAACCAACTTCCCGCATCTAATTGCTTAATCTCGGCTAAAGTCATTTCTTTGACTTCTCCTTCGCCATTAGTCGTTCGGTCGACTCGTTCATCGTGTATGACAATGAGTTCATTATCTTTTGAAACATGAACATCTAATTCAATCCCGTCGGCTCCTGCCACAATTGCTTCTTCAAAAGCCGGTAATGTATTTTCAGGATGTGTCCCCTTGCTCCCTCTATGTGCAATAATTTTTGTCATAATACCCCTCCGTATCGTTATTATTCTAACATATTCTATCTAAAAAGATAACACGCGACCTCCAGACACAAAATAGTGGCTTTTTTTGGAAAAATATACGATAATAAAGAGGTAGAGGAAGGTGATATTCATGAAAAAATTCACTTCAGGATTTGTAACAGGAGCTGCTGTTACAATCGCAACAGTCGCAGGTTTAGCCCTTGGTATTAAAAAAACTGTGATTGATCCAATCGAAGAAAAAGAAAATATTATTGAAGAAAATCGTCGTAAAGCTATGCGTAAAAGTCGCGCTCGCTAATCCCATTTTCTTCAAAAAGCCCCGATTTTGTCATCGAGGCTTTTTTATTTTACCTATAAATACAAAAAAACTTCCTTATCAATCACATGATAAGGAAGGTAGGTTCTATGCTTGTTTTTCTACGTTTGTTGCTTGTGGTCCACGATCTGACTCTTCAATATCAAAAGTCACTGCTTGACCTTCTTCTAATGTTTTAAAACCTTCTCCTTGAATAGCTGAGAAGTGTACGAATACATCGTCGCCTTCTTCGCGTTGGATAAATCCAAAACCTTTTTCTGCATTAAACCATTTTACTGTACCTTGTTCCATCTCTTGTTTCCTCCTTGTGTCATACGACACATTATAAATTCGACAAATCGATTATATGACTTGCCACAAACCTATTTTATACGATGATGAAAACCTTTTCAAGTTTTTTATAGATTTATAAAAGATTTTCTTCACGAAAGCTGATATATCCTTCATGTCCGACAATAATATGGTCTAATAAATCAATTCCAATAATTTCCCCACATTCTTGGACTCGCTTTGTTAATAAGCGGTCTTGCTTAGAGGGCTGTGGATTTCCTGATGGATGATTATGTGCTAATACTATTCGGGCGGCAGAGCATTTTACTGCTTCTTGATAGATTTCACGCGGATGAGCAATCGATTGATTTAACGAGCCAATAAATACTGTTTTTTGTTTAATAATGTCATTTTTAGTGTTTAAGTATAAAGCAATAAGATGTTCTTGCCGTAAATCTTTTAAGCGTATCATCAGTTGTTCTCCGATTTTTTGACTAGATAAAACCTGCCCATATTTAGGTTCCTTTGCTTCACATAGACGTTTCCCTAGCTCTAGTGCCGCTTTCATCTCAATCGCTTTGACTTGTCCAATTCCTTTTATTTGTTGCAATTCCTCAATATTAGCTCGCTTAAGCTCATACAACGATGAAAAAGATTGTAATACATCTTGCGCCAATGCCATGACATCTTTTTCCTTATAACCCGTTCTTAATAAAATTGCCAATAATTCTTGAGTCGATAAATGCTGCTCGCCAGCTGCTAATAATCGTTCTCGTGGCCGATCAGCTTCAAACGTTGTAGCGTTTTGCTTTTTTTGTATCAAAAAAACACCTCCTATATCTATATACGAAAAGGAGGTGTTTCAACTTGTATTTATTTTTTAAACGCTGCTAATATTTCTGCTAATGTCTCCGTCACTGCTACCGTTTTTGCTTTCATCTCATCATCTGGCGACATCAAGTCTGGAACCATTACAACAGGCACACCTGCCGCGTGAGCTGCTCGTACGCCACTAAATGAATCTTCCAACATTAAACATTCTTCTGGTTTTAATCCTAAAGCCTCAACAGCTTTCAAAACTATCTCGGGATCTGGCTTAGGATATGTCACATCTTCAGCTGAAAAAACGGCTTTAAAATAGTGTGTTAAATTAGCTTCTCTTAATAAAATATCAATAAAACGTCGTAGATTACTTGAAGCAACGACACAAGGTATGTCTTGTCGCTTTAGCTCCTCTAACAATTCTCTAACAGAAGGTTTTAACGGTGTCGTACCTTCTGAAAAGCGCTCATGAACGACTTGATGTCCTTCCTTAACAAAAGCGGTCAACTTTTCTTCCGTCATATGCGGGTAATCACGTAAATACTTTTGAAAAGAAAGCGCATCGGATAAGCCAACGTGTTCCAACATATACGCTTCATCTAAATCATGCATGCCATACTTAGGTGCTAACGCGACATTGACCTCTATATAAACTTTTTCTGTATCAAATAATAAACCATCCATATCAAAAATGACACCTTTTACTTTTTCCAATTATATGCCTCCTCTAGAATAAATTCTCTAACTTGGGAAATAAAATAGAGTGAACCTGTTACTAATAAATAATCGTCCTCGCTTGACGTATAAGACGAAATGAACGTTTGCCAACTAGAGACCCATTGCTCTTCACGTAAGCCAGCTTCTACGTAACCGACTTTTTTAACCGCACGTGGATAGTCAAATGTTGTCACTTTTAGCGTGACGTTTGGAATCGTTTGAAATAATGCCATCATATGTTGAATATCTTTTGTCGCAATAGCCGCAAAAAGAATCGTGACGTGTTTATCTTGCCATTGTTGCGTCACTACTTCTTTCAAACGCATGACTGCTGGCTCATTATGAGCCCCATCTAAATAGATTGCGGGATAGTCGATGATTTTCTCCAAGCGTCCCGGCCATCTTACAGCTCGAAGACTTGCTTGCATTTTTTCCACAGAAAACGAGTGAGCTAACTGTGGCATCACTAGTTGACACGTCATTATCGCCACAGCTGCGTTTTCAAGCTGATGATTCCCTTCTAATGCCACTTCAAAGTCAAAAGACTCGTTTTTAGAGTGGAATTTTCCGCCATTGTCAGTAGCTTTCTGAAATACTGAAACATTAAAATCCTGTCCAAATTCAAAAAGTTGACTGTGTTGTTTCGTCGCCACTGAACGAATTACTCGTGTCGCATCTACTGGGAGGTTACCTAGCACAACCGGCGTTTCGTATTTTATAATCCCAGCTTTTTGATACGCGATTTTTTCTATGCTATCTCCTAAGATATCCATATGATCTAAACCAATAGTCGTAATCACTGATACTAAGGGATGAATCACATTAGTACAATCGAGTAAACCACCTAAGCCAACCTCAACCAATGCTACATCGACTTGTTGCTCATAAAAATAGAGAAACATCATCGCCGTAATAATCTCGAACTCTGTCATATGCATGACGGAGGCCTCTTGGTCCATCTCTTCGACGATTGGGCGGATACGCTGTACTAAGTCCGTCAAATCATCATCTGCGATAGGGACGCCATTTAAGCTAATACGCTCATTAAATGTGACTAAATACGGTGAGGTGAAACTTCCTACATGGAATCCTTCACGAATTAGATAGTCTCGGACCATGGATAAGGTCGAGCCTTTACCATTCGTCCCACCGATATGCACGGTTTTTATCTTTTTTTCAGGAGAGCCAAGTTTCTTTAACAATGTTTCAATTCGGATGAGGCCCGGACGCGAGCCAAAAGCAACACGTCCGTGAATCCAATCCAATGCTTCTTGATAATTCATTTTTCTCCCCCTTATATTAAGAAGGTTAGTTTAACTGAGAAAGTGAGGCAATGCGTTCTTTAACAGAGGCTTGTTTCGCTAAATAATCTTGCTCTTTTTCTCGTTCAGCTTGAACCACCTTTTCAGGTGCATTGGCTACAAAACGTTCATTCGCTAACTTCCCTTGTACTAACTGCACTTCTTTTGTCCATTTCTCTAGTTCTTTTTCTAAACGCTTGATTTCTTCTTCAATATTGATTAAATCAGCAAGTGGTAAGTAAATTTCGGCTCCTTTAATGACGGCACTCATAGCTGTTTCTGGTGCGACAATGTCAGCTGAAATTTCAAGTGTTTCCGGGTTACAAAAACGCTCAATATAAGATGTATTCGTTTCAAGAAAAGCTTGTGTCACATCATCTTTCGTTTTAATTAATAGCGTAATTGGTTTTGACATAGGGGTATTAACTTCTGCACGAATATTACGAACAGCGCGTATCAAGTCTTTTAATACTTCCATGCCTTCAGTTGCTTTTTCATCTAAGTAAGAAACGTCCGCTACTGGATAATCAGCGACGACAATTGACTCACCTTGATGAGGTATGCTGTCCCAAATTTCTTCTGTTACAAATGGCATGATTGGATGTAATAAGCGTAAAATATTATCTAAGACATGAACAAGAACGCTACGTGTCATAGCTTTTTGTTGCTCATCTTCGCCGTATAATACTTCTTTACTCATTTCGATATACCAATCACAAAAATCATCCCAGATAAAGTTATAGAGATGACGACCGGCCTCACCAAATTCAAATCGTTCAAATAAATCTGACACTTCTACAATCGTCGCATTTAAGCGTGCTAAAATCCATTTATCCGCAACCGTCTTATGTCCGTCTAATTGAATGTCTTCATATGTCATATCGTCAATATTCATCAGTACGAAACGACTAGCATTCCAAATCTTATTAATAAAATTCCATGCAGCATCCATTTTATCGTAACTAAAGCGCATGTCCTGTCCTGGCGTAGAGCCTGTCGATAAGAACCAACGTAACGCGTCCACTCCGTATTGGTCGATAACATCCATTGGGTCGATACCATTGCCAAGAGATTTACTCATTTTACGTCCGTCTTCCGCTCGGATTAATCCATGCATTAAAACATTTTCAAATGGACGCTCTCCTGTAAACTCTAAACTTTGGAAAATCATTCGACTCACCCAGAAGAAGATGATGTCATAACCTGTGACTAAAGTCGACGTTGGGAAATAACGCTGATAGTCCGCATTGTCTTCGTCCGGCCAGCCTAATGTTGAAAACGGCCACAAGGCAGAGCTAAACCATGTATCTAAAACATCCTCATCACGACGCCAATTTTCGCTGTCGGCTGGAGCTTCTTCTCCAACATACATCTCACCTGTTTCACAATGATACCATGCAGGAATCTGGTGTCCCCACCATAGCTGACGTGAGATAACCCAGTCGTGAACATTTTCCATCCAACGCATGAATGTTTGATTAAAACGAGGTGGATAGAAGTTCACAGCCTCATCTGTCGCTTGATTGTCCATCGCTTTTTGGGCTAATGGCGCCATCTTAACGAACCACTGAGTCGACAGACGTGGCTCAACGACAACACCCGTCCGTTCAGAATGTCCCACACTGTGAGTCATTTTTTCTATTTTGACTAAATAACCAGCTGACTCTAAATCTTTAATAATTTGTTTACGCGCATCAAAGCGGTCCATCCCTGCATACGCTGCGACAGTATCATTCATTGTACCATCATCATTCATCACGTTAACTCGTGGTAAATCATGACGATTTCCCACCTCAAAGTCATTAGGGTCATGAGCTGGGGTGATTTTTACGACCCCTGTTCCAAATTCCATATCGACATATTCATCTGCAATAATCGGAATCTCTTTTTCTACGATGGGTAATATTACCGTCTTGCCGATAAGCGCTTGATAACGCTCATCATCTGGATGAACTGCAACTGCTGTGTCTCCAAGCATTGTTTCAGGGCGTGTCGTCGCAATTTCTAATGTTTGACCACTGCCATCAGCTAACGGATAAGCCATGTGATAAAAAGCACCTTCTACATCTTTATGAATCACTTCGATGTCAGATAAAGCCGTTTTCGCTTTCGGATCCCAGTTGATGATATATTCTCCACGATAGATTAAGCCTTTTTTATATAATTGAACGAAAACGCGATTAACTGCTTGTGACAAGCCTTCATCTAGTGTAAAACGCTCGCGACTGTAATCCACAGAAATACCTAACTTGGCCCACTGTTCGCGAATGTGGTCGGCATATTCTTCTTTCCACTCCCACGTTTTTTCTAAGAACGCTTCACGACCTAAATCGTAACGACTCACTCCTTCAGTCGCAAGCTTTTCTTCTACCTTCGCTTGCGTTGCAATTCCAGCGTGATCCATACCTGGTAGCCATAAAGTATCATAGCCTTGCATACGCTTATGACGAATAATAATATCTTGTAGCGTTGTATCCCACGCGTGGCCTAAATGTAATTTTCCAGTAACATTTGGTGGAGGCAATACAATCGAATATGGTTTGGCATCGGGATTACCGCTTGGTTTAAAATAGCCACCTGCTAACCATTTTTCGTAGCGTCCTGCTTCTACTTCTTTTGGCATATACTTTGTCGATAAATTTTTTTCAGTCATTTTAGCCATCCTTTCTTTCATAAAAAAAAGCCCTAAACATACGGATGTATGTTTAGGGCGAATTCATCACGGTACCACCTAAATTTCAGTAAATGCATGTATTTACTGCTCATTCTGTATGTAACGAATACAACTCGTCGTGAGAAACTAATAGTCACACGAAACTCCCAAGCTACCTTCATAAGTCTCTTTTAAAAATCTTCCACCAATGATTTTCTCTCTATAAAAAGGGGGACTTACTACTCCTCTTGTTCATCGTCTTTCTATTAGTTTACAAGATAGTTTTGACAAAATCAACTACGAGTTAATCAATTCTTTTAGAGCTGCTAACGCTTCGTCATAATCTGGTTCTTGTTTGATTTCAGGAACAATTTGCACGTACGCAATTTTTCCATCTGTATCAATAATGAAAATCGAGCGAGCAAAAATACCCAATTCCTCAATAAGAATGCCGTATTCACGTCCAAAGAATAACTCAGGATCATGTAACATTTCCATATCGATGCCTTCACCTGCACACCAATTTTGTTGCTCTTCTCGTGAGTTTTTTGAAATTGTGACAAGTTTTGCCTCAGTTATTTTATTTGCTTCTTGATTAAAACGTTTCGTTTGTAATTGACAAACGCCTGTTTCAATGTCCGGTACAACATTTAATAAAACGGGTTGTGTTAATAAGTTTGCTAATTGAACAGGTTCATTGTTCAAATTATTTAAACTAAAATCTGGTGCTTTGTCGCCTACTTTTAAATCATTTCCAACTAATGTTACAGCTTCGCCACCTAAAGTTACTTTCATAAACTTATTCCCCTTTCTTGTGTTACTTTCTATTATAAAGGAATCGTCAAGAAATTAACATTAGAACGACTTGTTGTCTTATTCACCAAAGTTAAATTGTTTCGTTGAGGTGAAATTCTCATCGAAATAAATCAACGTTTGTAACTCAGTTGTTAAATCGATATATTGAACTTTAACGTTATCAGGGACACGCAAACGATTAGGCGAGAAGGTTAAAATCGCGGTCACACCATTTTCAATCGCTAAATCTACGACATCCTGTGTATGCTTACTCGGAACGGTCGAGACTAAAGTTGTAACGCCTTCTTTTTTTAACGTTTCTGGCATCTCAGATAGGTCTTGTACGACAATATCACGAACCGTTTGGCCCACAATCTCTGGATTCGTATCAAACGCGCAAACAATGTTTAAATTATGATTACGTCTAAAATTATAACGAGCTAACGCTTTACCAAGATTTCCTACTCCGACTAACGCTATCGGTTTTTCCACTTGCGTATTTAAGACATGCCCAAAAACTTCAATCAAATAGCTCACATCATAACCGTAACCACTCCGACCTAGTTCGCCAAAGTGAGAAAAATCACGACGTATGGTCGCAGATGGGATTTGAATCATTCGACTAAATTCTTTAGATTTGATACGTTCAACATGAGATTCTTCTAATTTTTTTAAATATCGATAATATAACGGGATTCTTTTCGCTGTCGCGTTGGGAATTTTATACTCCTTCATTTTCATCATCCACCTCTTGTTAATCTTTTCACACTAAAGTGTATCATTCATTGTGAAAGAATACAACTAAAGTTTGTGATTTTACATACTTATTCTAAAAAAGACAAGAAAAAACCACTTAATCATTGCACATTCAATGACAAGTGGCTTGTTAAATTATAATAAATCTGTGAAGTCTTCTTCTTTTGCTTGCAAAAATTGGTCGCGACTATTAATTTCTTCAATCGTAATACCTGCTAAGGCACGTTCTATTAATCCTTCAACATCTAGTCGTTGCTCGTATTGTATACACTTTTCTAATTTAGGTTTTGTTTTCGGTTGAGGTGGCGCAAATATCGTACAACAATCTTCAAATGGTTGAATCGCTAAATCAAATGTGTCGATTTCTTCTGCCAGTTTGATGATTTCAGTCTTATCGGTTGAAATAAGAGGACGTAAAATAGGTGTGTTCGTTACATCGTTGATTGCGACCATGCTTTCCAACGTTTGAGAAGCAACCTGTCCTAATGATTCCCCATTAAAAATAGCCAATGCTTTACGCTGTTCACGAATAGCATCTGTCAAACGCAACATGAAACGACGTGTAATCGTCATGAGATACCCAGGTGGAACCTCTTTTTTAATCGCTTCTTGAATTTCTGTGAAAGGGACTGTGATAAATTGGATACTCCCTACATACGGCGTTAACTTGACCGTTAAATCTTTTGCTTTGTTTAAAGCAGCTTCACTCGTATAAGGCGGACTATAAAAATGAACCATTTCTAATTCAACTCCGCGCTTCATAGCTAAGTAACCGGCTACTGGTGAATCAATCCCTCCTGAGAGCATTAACACCGACTTACCACTCGAACCAACAGGTAAGCCGCCTGCACCATGAAACATTTCTGAAGATAAAAAAGCCCCGTTGTGACGTATATCTACTCGCACGTCGATATCTGGTTGTTTCATCTGAGCTTGAATACCAGGTATTGCTTCAATAACGGCATGACCAATTTCACGATTTAATTCCCGTGTATCAAGTGGAAATTCTCTGTCAGCTCGTTTCGTCGTGATTTTAAATGTCTGACCTTCTTCATAACGCTCTTTTACCATCTCAATCGCCGTTTGATAAATAACAGATAATTCTTTTTCTACTTGAATCGCTGGTGAAAAAGTCTGAATACCAAATACTGGTTTTAAGGCTGCTATTATAGGCTGACTTGGCTCTCCATTGAGTTTTAAATGCATACGGTCACGATGCGCTTGGACTTTCACATTAGGAAAAGCATGCAAGGTATTTCTAACATTTCGTCCTAATTGATTAATAAATGCTTTACGATTACGGCCTTTTGTTGATAACTCACCGTATCGCACCATAATTTCTGTATATTCCATAATAAATCCTTTCCCTATTTAACTTTTAGAAGGCTTGTGTAAACTTTTTATAAAGATGATCAAAAACGATTAAAAATTGTTCGACCTCTGGCAAGGTAGACGTTTCTGAAAAACTCACGCGTACAGCTGTCGTTGCTTGTTTTTCAGGAACATGCATGGCTTTTAACGTCCCATGTGTACTTACTTTTTTACTTGAACACGCACTGGTTGTAGAGATGTAGATATCTTTTTCTTCAAAAGCGTGAACGAGTACTTCTCCTCGAATGTTTTTTAAACCAAAACAGACAATATGTGGCGCGAACGCTTCTGTTGATTCTGAAAACAACGTCACATTGTCATATTCTGACAAAGAAGCAATCAGATAATCACGCAAGCGTGTCATATGCGTTTCTTTTAGCGACACATCTGTCAGCTGTAAACGTAAAGCACGTGACATTGCGACAATCCCTGCTAAGTTTTCCGTTCCACTTCTTTTACCATGTTCTTGCCCACCACCGGTAATAAGAGAAGCAAGCTTACGACCTTTACGCCAATACAACAAGCCCACTCCCTTAGGACCATGAAATTTATGTGCCGATAAACTCGCAAAATCAACACGCTCCGTCAACCACGCGGTAAACGGAACTTTCCCTATTGCTTGCACGGCATCCACATGAAAATGAATCGCTGGATAATCTTTTAACAGGTCACTAATTTCGGAAATAGGTTGAATCGTCCCAATTTCATTATTTACCGCCATACACGAAACAAGTATTGTATCTTTGCGAATTAGTTTTTCAAGCTCTGAAACAATGACTTTACCTTGAGTATCTACAGGCGCATAACTTATTTCAAAACCCGCTTTAGCTAACTGTTCACATGAACGATAGACAGAAGCATGCTCTACACTTGAAACAATAATGTGTTTACCAAAAGCCGCTTTTTCTAACGCAGTTCCTTTTAATACCCAATTATTACTTTCTGTTCCACCACTAGTAAAATAAATTTCTTCTGGTGCTACCTCTAATAATTCAGCCGTTTGTTTACGAGACTGTTCTAGCAAACGTGTGCTTTGACTCCCCAATCGATGTAAACTTGAAGGGTTACCTATCATCCGCTCTGTAGTCTGGATATATGTTTGCAAAACACTCGGTAATACCGGGGTTGTCGCACTATTATCAAAATAAATCATTCTATCGTCTCCTTGTAAAATTCTTTCCTATTATAGACCTTCTCTTTCATGAGCGCAACTTTCACACAAGCAAAAAAGCTAAAACAGACGGGCTGCTTTAGCTTTCCTGATTAATACATCATTTCTTTATTTTGGAAATAAATGGATTCAATTCGTTTAAAAGCTCCAGGTTCTACCGCTTCTAATGCGACACCAATTTCATCCAACGCTGTTTGATAACGATATTCTTCTGTGAAGAAATGCAAGCTCTTATTAATCGCTTGTTCAATTTGTGGATGACTGTGACGGTAACGATTAGCGTACTGTAACATTTGTTCCGTTAATGCCGCACTGTCGACTAACTCATTCGTTTTTTCATCTAACAGCATCATATCTTCGTCACAATAAGCCACTAACTGATTAATCTCATCCATGTCAATTCGAATCTTACTTAATTCACGTGAAAGCTCTTCAACACGGTCGGTTGCCACAAAAAAGAATTCTAAATACTCTTGTGGAACACCAGGTAAACGTTGTTGATCAACGTAACGCTTCATGCGACGCAACTTAAATTCATACGATTCAATCTTTTCAGCTGCGACTTCTTCGTCTTTACGCAGATTTTTCAAGCTGTCGCTAATTTCTACTTGTTGATTTTCCGTATCTTCCATCATGTTTAAACTTGCTTCAATGGCTTCAGCACTTTCGCTGTAAATCACTGTTTCATCTTTTAAGTGTTCTTGAATTTGTAATAATTGACGTTCAATTCCTTCAAGCTGTGTTTGGAATGAGCGTGTCATGCCTAGCTCATTATTATTTAATGTATAGCTTTGAGACGTATGATCTAGCTCTATCATTAAATTACGATTATTTTTCATCACATGAGCCACAAATTTTAAGGCCACATCGAGATTTTTTTCGACATATTGACGAGCTTCAATTTCTTTTTCTAAACGCTCATATAACTGATCAATTCGTGTTGTCACTATACTACTAATATTTTGGACTTCTGTTAGTTCCATTTTCTTCAATGCTGATAACGCATCATCAATCTGACCACGAGTTTGACGAACTTCTTCAGGTAAATCTTTCGTAGGGAATTGATAGTGTTGCTCTAACAGTTTATTATAGCCCGCCTCAATTTCGTCCAATTGACTTGGGAAAGTATCTGTTAACTCTGATACTAACGGTGGTATATCATCCACTAAGTCAGCTAAAGCGTATGTATCTTCTTCTGCTTGAACTAAAACCGTACGAGCTTCCATAGGATCGCCAGAAGAGTTTAAATTAACAAATTGTTTAAAACTCTTTTCAATTTCTTCTGCTTTTTCTTGAACTACTGGTAAAGCAGGACCAAATGAGTCTGATTCATTTTTAATCTGCTCATTAAGTTCACCAAACTGGTCGAGAGCTTCTTGTACAGCTAAAGAATTACGCTCTTCACTGTCTTTTAACTCTTTCAACCCTTGACGAATTTCAGCGACTTCCGTTTCCATTTCGGTCATCGTTTCATCTACGGCAACAATGGCGTCTTTTACATTGAAAAAACGAAACGTTTCATTTAAATTTTCAACTTCAAATATGCGACTTTCTAATTCTGCGAAAGAAGATGTCGAAATATCTTCCCACTTTTGACTCCATTCACGAAACGTATTTTGACTTTGACCTACCAAGTGCATTTTTTTAATCTCATCGACTTCATCAAATACAGGCAAATCAAACAAATCTAGTTTACGCTGTTCTAATTTTTTTAATTTTTCTTCATTTCGCCGCTTCATCAGAACTCCTATAACATAGGAAATTGCCGCTATGACAATGATGATAACGAAAACCAGTAAAATGGTATTGGATTTCATTGACGTTCCTCCATTATGCTTTTTTATAGGCAACATTTCTTTATTTTATCTATGGATAGTTATAATTTTTCATTATCCCAGTATTTTTCAACTATTTTTCATTATATCATAACTTTGTATGTGATTCACTAGAAATCTTATTTTTATCTTCCTTTTATCTGATGCTAAGAACTTCTATTACTTTCTATATTGTTGAACGACTTTCCATTCATCTTCATTAAGTATTCCAGCGAGATACAAACCTCTCGCAATACCATCTTCGTTATGGCTAGTCGTGATAATATCCGCTTGTTTTTTAATTTCCTCTGCGGCATTCCCCATAGCCACACCGATACCAACCCCATTTAACATCTCAGAATCATTCCAACTATCACCAAATGCAGCCGCCTCTTCGACTTGCAAACCATAATAATCTAAAACTGCCTCAATCCCCTTCATTTTAGAGCCCTCTTCAGAAATTATATCGGCACTATACGGATTTGAACGGGTGATTTTACACGGCGGTAAGTCTTTTTCAATCGCTACTTGCTCCGCTTTACTCAGCATCATAATAATTTGATAGACAGGTCTTTTTGTCCATTTCACACGATTTTTGCCGCGACACCGACTCTTTATCCAACTTTTCAGTTGCTGCATATTTTGAAGCATGGCATCACTTTTAGGGAGATAGCGCTTGAGTCGCTTAGCATATGGTTTTTGCGCAAATAACATAAAACGACTTCCTCTTAGTTGGTTCGCCTCTCCTAGTAACAATGAATATTGTTGGTCTTGCGCTATCCTAATGATCGTTTCAACCGTCTCTGGCGCTAGTGGTTCTTCACGCAGTATTTCTTTCTGGTTCTCTGTATAGGTAAACTGTCCATTATACGTCACATAGACGTCCATCTCCATTCCATCAACTTGGCGGTCAAGTCGATACGGTCCTCGTCCTGTCGCAATCGCACAGATAACTCCTTTGTTCTTTAGTAAATCGATTGCCATACGCGTGCTAGGTAAAACTTTAGCACTGTCATTAACAAGGGTGCCGTCGATATCAAAAAATACGATTTTTATCATGTTACACATCCTAAAAAAGTGTTGTCTGTTTTGGATGCAAATCGTGATACTCAAGCTTCATGCTTTCTATCACGTTCAAGGCATTGACCCCTGCATCTCCGCCAGAATTATTATTAAAAATAACATAAAGTGATTCAACTTCCTGTACCATTTTAATAAAATCTTTTTGTAAACTCGCAAGCTCTCGTTCATTATAGCGATAAAGCGTTCGAAATTTACGCCAGTCCTCGTCCTTCCTTTGCCAGCCCTCTAACGAGCGACCGTGAAGACGAACGACGCCAGTAGTCTTCGTGGTAGTGACAGGCATATAAGGCACCGACTCGTCTGGAACCTGCGGCTCATCAACCGTGACCAACGTTAACTGGTGATAGGTTAAAAAAGCTATCGTCTTATCTTTGTACTCCGGGCTTAGCCAACTCTGATGACGAAACTCAACAGCTACGGGCAGTTTCCCACAGATTCGTTTTAAACGTTTGAGATAGACTAACGACGCTGTCTCACAGCGAAATGTCGGCGGAAACTGAAATAAAATGGCTGCTAATTTTCCAGAATCTTTTAATGGCGAAATGGCTGCTTGATAGCGAGCATACATCTCTTTTTCACTTTCAAAAAAGTCGCTCCATGACCGATGAAGTGTCATAGCTTGATGCGCTTTAACGATAAATTTAAATGAATCTGGCGTTTGCTCCACCCACTTTTTAACCGTATCAGGATGAGGTATCGCATAAAAAAAGGTATCGACTTCTACAACAGGGAAAGTTGAAGCATACTCTGCCAAAGTTAATTGATTTTTTTGAAAAAGATGACCATGCTCTGACCACGTTGTTAATCCGATTTTTATCACTTTTTTCACCTTTCCCTCTTTATTTGCTTAAATTTTAGCCGATATAAGGTAAAATAGCAATGAAGGTGTTATCAACACTATTGATTCAACGCTTAAAAGATGAAAAAAGGAGTCCATCATGAAAAAAATATTAGTATTACACACAGGCGGGACGATTGCGATGAGTGAAGATCATCAAACAGGTGCAGTCACTACGACGGGCTTGAACCCTCTCTTACACCAACAACTACAATTTGATGAAGATACGCAATTAATTATCGAAGACTTTTTACAGCTACCTTCTCCATATATGACACCTAGCTACATGCTCTTAATAAAAGAACGTATTCTAACTGGAATCGATGAAGGTATCACGGGCGTGGTGATTACGCATGGGACAGATACATTAGAAGAAACGGCTTATTTTTTAGATGTGACGATTGGTGACCGTATTCCCATTGTACTAACAGGCGCGATGCGTTCTAGCAATGAAATCGGAGCAGACGGCTTATATAATTATCAAACGGCTATTAGAGTGGCAAGCTGCGATGAGTCCATTGGTAAAGGCACCCTAGTCGTAATGAACGACGAAATTCACACGGCTCGTTATGTCACAAAAACACATACGACAAACGTCGCGACTTTCCGAACACCGACTTTTGGCCCCATTGGTCTAGTTACAAAGCAGCATATTACCTTTTATCAACAGTTAATTGAACATCATTGTTTAAATATTGAGTCAGTCAATGGGACGATTCCTATTATTAAGGCTTATGCCGGTTTAGGCGACAGCTTATTTCCGATGATTTTAGGTAGTAATATCGATGGGCTCGTCATAGAAGCCTTAGGCGCAGGAAACTTACCTCCCGAAACACTCCCTGCTCTTGATCATTTACTAGAAAAAAATGTCCCAGTCGTTTTAGTATCTCGTTGTTTTAACGGTGTCGTAGAAGGTGTTTATGATTATGACGGTGGCGGTCGTCAGTTAGAAAAAAAAGGGGTTATCTTTTGTAATGGCCTCAACAGTCAAAAAGCGCGCCTTAAACTATTAGTCGGCTTAAATGCTGGTCTGGACGACAAGCAGCTCTATGATTTTTTAGTGGAACATGTGTAAATAAAAAAAAGCTTTGACGCATGCGTCAAAGCTTTTTATGGTCCCGACTGGTCTCGAACCAGCGACCCCTACCTTGTCGAGGTAGTGCTCTCCCAACTGAGCTACGGAACCGAACTAATTACGATTATAAGCGAAGAACGAAAATATGTCAAAGCCTTTTCAAAAAGAAAAAGACTTACCTTTAAAGGTAAGTCTTTTTGGCAATTATAAACGTTCGTTTAATTCTTTCGCTAAGTCTTCAAAACCAGGTTTACCTAATAAAGCAAACATATTTTTCTTGTATGCTTCAACTCCCGGTTGGTCAAATGGATTGACACCATTTAAATAGCCAGAAACGCCGACTGCTTTTTCAAAGAAGTACATTAAATAACCTAATGTATAAGCATTTTGTTCAGGAATTGTAACGACAAAGTTTGGTACGTCCCCATCTGTATGGGCTAACAATGTTCCTTGGAAAGCTTTTGTATTAACAAAGTCAATATCTTTTCCTTGTAAATAACCTAAGCCATCTAAATCTTTTTCTGCCATAGGAATATCTAGGTTTAAACGAGGTTTGTCAACTTTAATAACCGTCTCAAAGATGTTACGACGTCCTTCTTGAATGTATTGTCCAAGTGAGTGTAAGTCTGTTGAGAAGTTGGCACTTGAAGGATAAATTCCTTTTTGGTCTTTCCCTTCAGATTCGCCAAATAATTGTTTCCACCATTCAGAGAAGTATTGCAAGCTTGGCTCGTAATTAATTAGTAATTCAGTCACTTTTCCTTTACGGTATAAAACATTACGTAACGCAGCATATTGATAAGCAATGTTGTCTTCTAACTTATCTGTAGCAAAATCTTTGCTTGCTTGAGCAGCACCAGACATTAATTCATCAATATCAGCACCACTGGCTGCAATTGGCAATAAACCAACCGCTGTTAAGACTGAGAAACGACCTCCAACATCATCTGGAATCACAAACGTTTGCCATCCTTCAACGTCAGCCTCTTCTTTTACTGCTCCACGTGCTTTATCTGTTGTCGCATAAATACGTTTGTTTGCTTCTTCTTTTCCGTATTTTTTGATTAATAATTCTTTAAAGACACGGAATGCAATAGCAGGTTCTGTTGTTGTTCCAGATTTTGAAATAACGTTAACAGAAAAATCACGATCTCCAATAATATGAATTAAATCTGCTAAATAAGATGAGCTAATACTATTTCCAGCAAAAAAGACTTGGGGTGCTTTACGTTCATCTTTGTCTAACAAGTTATAGAATGAGTGGTGTAAGAAATCAACCGCTGCTTTTGCCCCTAAATATGAACCACCAATTCCAATCACGACTAAAACTTCAGAGTCTGATTGAATTTTTTCAGCTGCTTTTTTAATACGAGCAAACTCTTCTTTATCATAATTAGTTGGTAAATCAATCCAACCTAGGTAGTCGCTCCCTGCACCTGTTCCTTCATGAAGTGCTTGATGTGCTGCTGTTACTTGTGTTTGCATGTATCCCAACTCGTGTTCTCCAATAAAACGATCCACTACGTTAGAATAATCAAATTGAATGTGTGCCATTCTTGTTCCTCCTTCAAAGGTTTCGAATTTCCTTACTTCCTATACTTTACGTTTTTTTCAGTTTTTTTTCAAGCTTTCAAGCTGATTATTACAAGGAAGAAACATTACGCTTTGTTCAATAACGATACCTATACCAATCCTTGTGAAAGCATTCCTTGCGCAACTTTAGCAAAACCTGCTATATTAGCACCGGCAACCAAGTTGTTTTTTTCAGCATATTCACAAGCCGTTTGTTGACAAGTTTCGTAAATGTTCAACATTATTTCATCAAGTTTTTGATCGACTTCTGAAAAACTCCAAGCAAGTCGTTGCGAATTCTGTGCCATTTCCAAAGCTGATACAGCTACTCCTCCAGCATTTGCTGCTTTTCCTGGACAATAGATAACATGGTTTTGTTGGTATGCTTGAATCGCTTCTAAATCTGATGGCATGTTTGCGCCTTCTGCCACAATTTTTACCCCTGCTTTTATCATGTCTTGCGCCAAGTGTTGCGTGATTTCATTTTGAGTAGCGCATGGTAAAGCAATTTCATATGGAGCAGATAACGACCATACCGATTCATTTGCAACATAAGTCGCTTCAGGATGAACTTCTAAATAAGCTGAAATACGTCCGCGTTGTTCTTCTTTGATTTTTTTAACTGTCTCTAAATCAATTCCTTTTTCATCATAAATATAACCAGAAGAATCACTACATGTTAGGACAAGAGCTCCTAATGATTGAGCCTTTTCTATAGCATAGATAGCTACATTTCCACTACCAGAAACAACCACTCGTTTGTTTTCCAAGAGCTCTTCTTGATCGGCTAATAAATGTTTAACAAAATAAACGAGACCATAGCCTGTTGCCTCTTTTCGCGCTAAGCTCCCCCAAAAATCGACAGGTTTTCCTGTTAAAACGCCTGCTTGAAACGAGTTTAGACGTTTGTACTGTCCAAATAAATAGCCAATCTCGCGATGCCCTACTCCTATATCTCCAGCAGGTACATCTGTATCCGGCCCTATATATTTTTGTAACTCGGTCATAAAGCTTTGGCAAAAACGCATAATTTCTGCGTCAGACTTGCCTTTAGGATCAAAATCGCTACCTCCCTTACCACCACCAATAGGTAAAGACGTCAACGCATTTTTAAAAATCTGTTCAAAAGCTAAAAATTTCATAATACTTTCATTAACACTTGGATGAAAACGAATCCCGCCTTTATAAGGTCCAAGTGTAGAATTATATTGAACACGATAACCATGATTAGCATGCCATTTTCCTTCATCATCTTGCCATGGCACACGAAATTGTATTAAACGCTCTGGAATAATTAAAAGGGATAACAGGTCATGCTCGATAATTTCTGGATGTTCTGCCAAATAAGGTGCAATCGTTGGTAAAAACTCTGCTGTCGCTTGAATGAACTCCGTTTGTCCTTGATATTTTTGCTCAATTTGGTGTTGTAGCGTCGTTAAATATTGATTCACTGTCATAAAATCCCTTCTTTCTTGTTTCTTTTCTCATTATATCTTAACTTTTCTGAAAAAAACAGAAAAAATATCCTATCACATCACTAGTTGTGCGTCTTTGGCTATGATAAACTAAAGACGAATGGAGGTTTTACACAATGTATGATGTAATTGTGGTAGGGGCTGGTACAAGTGGCATGATGGCAGCGATTAGTGCAGCTGAACACGGTGCCAAAGTCCTACTCATTGAAAAAAATAAACGCGTAGGAAAAAAGCTTCTATTAACAGGAGGCGGACGATGTAACGTGACTAATGCCCACGCGCCAGAAGATGTTATTGCCCATATACCCGGTAACGGAAAATTTTTATATAGCGCTTTTTCTCAATTTAATAATGAAGATATTCGCAAGTTCTTTGAATCACGAGGCGTTCAACTAAAAGAAGAAGACCATGGTCGTCTATTCCCAGTAACTGACAGATCACGCACAATTGTCGAAGCACTGCATGAGGCTCTCGTCGATAACGATGTTAAACTCTTGACGAATGCTCCCATAAAAAAACTCTTAATCGAAGACGGGCGTATCCAAGGCGTCCACTTAGAAAACGGAGAACGATTTGTTGCTCCCTGCGTGATTATAGCGACAGGAGGGATGACCTATCAATATACCGGCTCCACTGGTATTGGTTATCGTTTGGCCAAAAAAGCAGGACATACGGTAACCCCCCTCTATCCAACTGAATCACCTATAAAACTGAACAATCCTTTTGTTGCCAAAAAAACGTTACAAGGCTTATCATTACAAGATGTTGCACTATCTGTTTTGAATACAAAAGGAAAAGCCCAAGTCACGCATCGTATGGATATGCTGTTTACTCACTTTGGCATTTCAGGTCCAGCTGCCTTACGTTGCAGTATGTTTGTGAACCAAGGTTTAGAAAATCATGGAGCGCCAGTCCAGTTAAGGCTCGACGCTTTACCTGACCGATCTAAACACGATTTAGTCGCGTGGATTCAATCGAAACAACAAGAAGTCGGAGGCAAAACCTTGCGTAATGGCTTAAAAGGTCTCGTTCCTGAACGTTTATTACAATTTGCTATTGATGAAACGCAAACAAACGACCAAACTCCTATGAAACAATTACAACCAAAAGAAATTGATCGTCTTGTGACCTTTTTAAAAGAAATGCCTTTAAATGCTGTTGGTACCTATCCTTTAGACAAATCGTTCGTTACAGGTGGCGGTGTTTCATTAAAGGAAATTGAGCCACGATCCTTTCAAAGTAAAAAAGTAGACGGACTATTTTTTGTTGGAGAATTATTAGATATTAACGGCTACACGGGAGGTTATAATATCACTTCTGCTTTTGTTACAGGTTATGTTGCTGGAAAACATGCTGCAGAAACTGCTAGCTATTTCCACTATTAATAGCTTTCTATAAGGAATTACTATATAATAAAGGGACAATATACAGTGAAAATCATAAGGGGGAGTATGTATGTTTCAACAAAAAAAAGTTTATCAAACACTTGAAAATCGACAATTTACACCTGAAAGTCTTGCTTCAGAATTGGAGCAAATGAAACAACTACAATTTGATGATGTCTCTTATACTGGACTTAACCTAAATATGAATATGTTAATGACGCAACATATTCGTAACGATCGCTTTGAATTAATTGAAGTACAAAACGGTTTAGCGAAAAAAACCTTTGAAAATTGGCATCAAGACTTAGTTCTTGCGATTAAGATTTTCAATCATTTCGCTGACGAAACAAAAGCACACTTCCAATACTTTGTTGAAGAATCTAAAAAATTCCAAGAAGAAACAGGTTATAGCAACACTAGTCGCGAATTTAAAGATTATTTCGAACAAGGTAACAGCATGTATTTCCACGATGTCTTACACAGTGTGTTTGACCTATCACGTCGCTTAGATTTATCCATCGAAGATTTTGAACAAGCATTAAAAATCGAAGGAGAGTCTCTAGAAGATTATCCACTTCCAGAAAAAAAAGTATTTGAACGAAACGTTTCAAAATAAGCTAAAAGGATACAAAAGCCTAGCGAAAAATCGCTAGGCTTTTTATAATTCAAAAAATATCGGTGTTAATTCTAATAGCATAACGGCATTCACATCTAGTAGGGTCGAATAATGAAATCCCTCGTCGATATAGCTATCAAAAACACTGATTTTAGGTCGTGTCATGGTCGCAATATAGCGTTGTGTTTCATAATCTAAAGAATGAACACTTTGAAAATCATAATACGAAGTAAACAGCGCCCCACTTTTTCGTGAAAAATCGATTTGCTTTACTTGATAATGGTGGGGAGGAATTTCAGGTATCATCCATTCATATTCAATTGATTGACTCTTTAAAAAGGTTTCCTCTGTGGATAAATCCGGATTAAAGTAACAAGAATGCCAAATTAACAATTGATAAACTCCCCCATTTTTCGTTAGGATGTAATCTTTCCCTTCAGCTAAGAGTTCTCCTTCCATACGCTGTGCCAGTAATAAACAAAAATAAGCTGGGCGACGGCTTTGATAATAGTGAAATAGTTCTAAACTATCATTCGTAATAGGGCGTGTCTTTCTATGATGTTCATAAAGATCAATATTCAGCCAAAAGCCATACCCAGTTACCAATTTATCTAGCCGTATAATCTCCTTTAAAATAATCGCTCCTCTAAAAAAAGTGCCATTCATATTCCGAGTGTCTCCCGTTATTGTATTCCACTCCGTTAAATAAAGTGGCAGTGATACACCCCAATGATGCAACAACTGACGCAGCGCTTTGGTCTTATGATAAATATAATCATGAGCTGTTTCCGTTCCTTCTAACCTATTTTGAGCCATTCGAATGGCTTCATTTGGGTCTGCTCGAAAACTTAAAAACTGACAGTGAGGAACGATATTTCGCACAAAGAAACTGCGTTTTGACAATGACTGGCTTTCCATAAATGGATCAGGTAATGGAATTTCTGCGCCGATTTCTAGCATCGGATTTATCGAGCGACAAATAGCTAACACTTCGCAAAATGCCGATTCGTAGCATGATGGCTCATCGGTCTCAAATATTACATTGATTTTCCATTTTCCGAGTACTTTTTGACCGTATTGATTTTGTAAATGACGTAAAAAATTAATCCGTGCATGTTTTGCTTCAAGATTGAGTGACTGATAATCAGGCAAATAAATATCATAAAATACAGAAAGCTGTTGTTTTTCTAAAAAATCCATGACATGATCGAGTCTTTCAAATGCGGGAAAAGCACTCATCTTTTCCTGGCGATGAATATTATACGATAAAGGCACTTCGTAAAATAATGACTGGACTCCAATATAATCAATCGCCATATCTTGTTGAATTTGACGAATCTCATTTTGAATACGCTCGTTGCTAACATTTTCTAAACAACCTAAATGTAAAATAACTTTTCCGTGTTGTCGTTGTACGGATAATCCTTTAGAAAAAATCGTCCGTTGCTTGTGAGTATTAGCCGTTTCCATTGTCAGACGATCTTCTGTCTCATTCAGTGTATAGCGGTACATGGTTTGGGCAAGCGAATGTGTCCATTCTTTCACTTCTTTTTTATTGTCTTTTGACAGCGACTGTTCTTTCTGATAAGACAAGCGATATTCACTTGGAGACACGTGGAAAAACTCGCGAAATTGTTTGCGATACGTCTTACTGTTAGCAAAGCCACTTTTAGAGGCTACTTCTTCAATTGTCTGGCTGGAATAACACAAGTCCATTAAACTATGTTTCACACGAATCATCGCAAGATAACGCGAAAAATACATACCCGTTTCCTTTTTAAAATGTTTTGAAAGCGACGCTGGCGACATATAAAATAACTCAGCCAATTTTTCCATTGTCACTTCTTCATGTAAATGCTGTGACAAATAGCTCAAAACTTCTGCTATTTTTTGACTAACCTCAGATTGACGAATACTATCATGCTGTTCTCGTTGAAAATGCTGAACCATAGTAAATAACAGTTGATTGACTAGTAAGGCAGATTTTAGCTTCCCATATTGAGTACTAGAAAACTCGACTAAACACAGTTCTGCCATATATTTTCTCATAAGTAAAATAGCCTCACGTTTACCCGTTCGAAGTTGCTTTGGACTACATTCAAATGTCGCTTGAAAATACTCTGGAAATAACGAAGCAAAATACAAGGGGTTAATTCGCAACTCAATATATGTTCCTACTTGCTTTCCAGGTAAAAACTCAACATATTCCATAGGGTTAACAATAAGTATCATCCCTGATTGTAAGGTGATTTCTTCTTCATATACAAGATGCACTTCCCCTTCAATAGCTAATAATAACGTGACTTCTTGATAGATATGAAAATGGTAATGTGCGGTCGTAAACAAATTTAATTCAATATTGTGTTCCACTTCTTTCCCCTCCTTTAGAATGAATATTCCTATTTTACAGTCATTTGTTTCTATCGAGACACTTACATGATAATTCGTTCGTGTTTTTGAAATTAAAAGTATTGTGATAAGACATATTCTCTTTAAACTATAAGTTAATAATAAATGTACATTTATTTTAGTCATTTTTCAATTTATTTTTAAGGAGATGAAAGTGTGGAATCAACAATACAACCTTCAACAGGTCATTCGCGTTATCGCGGAACGAACAAATTATTAACTGGAATTGTCTTTAGTGTTTTAACATTTTGGTTATTCGCTCAATCATTTGTCAATATCGCACCACAAGTGCAAGCCGACTTAGGTATTAGCGACGGAATACTAGGAATAGGAATCTCTGTCACTGCTCTGATGAGTGGAATTTTCATCGTCGTCGCAGGTAGTCTTGCCGATCGATTAGGTCGCGTTAGACTTACTTATGTTGGACTACTGCTAAATATCATCGGGTCATTAGCTTTAGTCGTGACAACTGGAGCGCCTTTATTTTTAATCGGTCGCGTCTTACAAGGTTTATCAGCTGCTTGTATCATGCCTGCCACAATGGCTTTAGTGAAAACATATTATGATGGCAAAGAACGTCAACGCGCCTTAAGTTTTTGGTCAATTGGCTCATGGGGTGGTTCAGGTTTCTGCTCGTTCTTCGGTGGTGCTGTCGCAAGTTCTTTAGGATGGCGTTGGATTTTTATTTTTTCAATCATAATTTCTGTAATAAGTGGTCTTTTTATTAAAGGTGTGCCAGAGAGCAAAGTAACGACTACCAACAAACAAGCATTTGATTTTGCAGGACTGATTCTTTTTGTCATTGCCATGATGTCTTTAAATATTGGAGTTTCTCAAGGTGCCACTCTTGGTTGGACAAGTCCTACTATCATTGTTTTATTTGTTACTTTCATTATTGGCATTTTTCTTTTTTACAAAGTTGAAACATCAAAAAGTAATAGTTTCGTAGATTTCTCATTATTTGACAATCGCGAGTTTACTGGAGCAACTATTTCAAACTTCTTGCTAAATGCCGTAGCGGGAACATTATTCGTTATCAACACTTACGTTCAACAAGGTCGCGGTTTAACCTCGATGCAAACAGGATTCTTATCTATTGGTTATTTAGCTCTTATCTTAATTACTATCCGTGTCGGTGAAAAACTGCTTCAAACAGTTGGTGCACGTAAACCAATGCTATGGGGAACGCTTTCCACAGGAATTGGGGTTAGTTTAATGGCTTTAACAATGGTACAAGGTACTGCCTATTTTATTTTAGTCTTTATTGGTTACTCCTTATTTGGTGTTGGATTAGGTATTTACGCAACACCTTCAACCGATACTGCTATGTCTAGCATCTCTGATGAAAAAGCAGGAGTCGCTTCTGGTATTTATAAAATGGCGAGTTCACTAGGGGGCGCATTAGGAATGGCTATATCAGCTGCCGTCTATAATGGTATCAGTCAAGGGCAATTCTTTACAAAAGGCGCTACCTATGGTTTAATCACAAACATTCTATTCTGTGTTTTAGCTATCTTATCGATTGTTTTTGTTATCCCTAAGAAAACAAAAGAAACATCTTTATCATAAAAATAAAAAAAGAAAGAGGCGTTTAATATGAAAAATCAAGAAGCTTTAGCCCTACTAAAAAAAGTGGTGCAAATGGAAACGGTACTTGGAAAAGAAAAAATGGTCGCCGATACGTTAGAAGAACTACTTACTTCTTATGGTATTCCTTGTGAACAAGTCGAATACAGCCCTGGACGTAATTCGTTAATCGCAACGTTAAAAGGAGCAGAAGAAGGACCCGTTTTAGGCTTATCTGGTCATATGGATGTTGTCCCCGTTGGTGAAGTCGCTTGGGATGAAGAACCTTTTGCGGCTGTTGAGAAAGATGGTTTACTATACGGTCGTGGTACATGTGATATGAAAGCCGGTTTAATCGCCTGTGTCGTCGCCATGATTCGCTTAAAAGAAGCCAACGTACCATTCAAAGGCACGCTCAAATTACTTGCAACCATCGGCGAAGAAACAAGCGCAATTGGCGCCGGTCAATTAGTCGATTTAGGCTATGCAGATGATTTGGATGCCCTAATTATCGGTGAACCTACGAATCTTGATATCGGTGTAGCTCATAAAGGCGCATTGTGGCCACAAATTACCACTTACGGTAAGACAGCTCACGGCTCCATGCCCGACCAAGGTGTCAATGCGATTGAGCATATGTTATTAGTTATCAATGAAATCAAAAAGACATTTGATTTTGGCTCTTACGTGGATGATTTAGTCGGCGCCTCTACTTCTAGCTTAAATGTTATTAGCGGCGGCAACGGTACCAATGTCGTTCCTGACAAATGCACGATTAGTTTAGATATTCGTACTATCAAAAAACAAAACCATGAAACATTAAAAGCACAATTTCACGATATTCTAGAGCAATTAGAGAAAAGTGTGCCAGACTTTAAAGCGGATATTGAGTTTATCAATGATTTGCCTTCCATCCGCACAGAATTAGATGATCCTTTCACTGTTCTAACTAAAAAAGTTGTTTCAGATGTTCGCGGTCAAGAACCTGGTACGTTTGGTATGACAGGTTATACTGATGGTTCACAATTTGGAAGAGCTAAAAAAGACTTCCCTATCTTAATCGTTGGACCTGGTGAAACCAAAAATGCGCACCAACCAAATGAACATGTCAAAATCGAAGACTTCTATAAAATGATTACTGTCAATGAAACGATTGCTCGTGAATTTTTAAGTCTATAAAAAATAAGCGTGCCGAATGTTTGAAACATTCGGCACGCTTATTCTATTCACAAATATCTACGACTTCTGCTCGCGTCGCCGCTTGTAAATCTTTAGGCGCTAAACGCATTTGATAACCACGTTTGCCAGCTGAAACGTAGATTTCTTCACATTGCATTGCTTCACTGGCTAAATATGTAGGGAAGTGCTTTTTCATTCCTATCGGCGAACAGCCACCTCGAATGTATCCCGTCACTTTTTCTAAATCATTTAAAGATAATAATTCGACTTTTTTATTGCCACTGACTTTGGCTACTTTTTTTAAATCTAGCGAATGATGACTAGGGATGACAGTGACAAGCGGGCCAGTTTGTTTTCCCACTAAAACAATCGTCTTATATAATTTTTCAGGCGCAATGCCTAATGTTATCGCAATTTCCTTCGCCGAAGCGTGCGTTTCTCCCACTTCAAATTCGCGCGTTTCGTGAGGGATTTTATTTTTTTCTAAAAAACGAACGGCATTCGTCTTGACATGATGTTTTTTCTTTTTCATCAAAAATCCTCTCCTTTTCGCCAAAGTTCTTGCAGCTCTCTTACCGTCAACTGTCCCGGCGCTGAAGCTTCATGATTGGACAAAGATGCAAAGGTCCAAGGATTTCCCCACCGGTGTCCGCTAATACGTAGATTTCTTCCCCATTCGCCCATGCCAATTAGTAATAAAGCGGAAGAACTCGTCTTGTTAGGAAACACATAGGCCTTTCGCATGCGTTCCAACACTTCTCCTTCGTTGGCGTCTTTTGGCGTAACGGCTACTTTTATAATAGCAGGTTGGACTCTTTGCATCGCTTGTATCGTTTTTTGTATTGATTGCTCCTCTACTCCTACCGTCCAGTCGTGCTTAGATAAAATAATTTTTCCCAAATAGTTATGAATAGACGAGTGCTTAGCAACTGTCTTCCATTTCGTCCATTCTACATCTAAATAAGTCACTGTTGGATGTAACACGACCCTGTCACAAAAATAACTATAATCATCTAAACAAGCAGTACCTTTGCCACCTTCAGCCACAGAGCGATAGGTAACAATCAGTGGAACAGTGCCAATTTTCATTTGTATCAACGTCAGTAGTCGGTCAATTTCCTCTAATGCTTGAAAAGGATAGTAATCAACACGCCACTCTAATATATCCGCGCCACTCATTATAGCCTCATCTATCATAGAAAAAAGAGCAGACTCATCACTGGCAATAAGAGGCACACAGATTTTTCCTACTAACTCATGATTTTCCATTTGCATGACCTCTAATCTAATTCATACAATAACACTTTCAAATAATTACCTTCTTCAAAATGTGGATGTACAGCAAAATCTTCAGGCAAACGATGCGTAGCAACCAATCGATAAGCACGATGACTAGTCGCTAACCCTGTTTCAACCATTTCTTTAAATCGCTCGTATGATAGACTAGCTACATTGGTAGACGCAATCAAATAACCTTTTTTTTCTATAAGTGGTACGATGTCTGCGACAAGTTGGTCATAATCTTGTTGAACAGAAAACGTTCGCTTCTTATTTCTCGCGAAGCCTGGCGGGTCAAGTATCACCATATCAAACGTTAAGGCATGGCGTTTGGCATAGCGAATGTAGTCGAAAATATCCATCACCACAATATTATGAGTAGTCAAAGCTAATTGATTGACTTCAAACATCTCGGTAGTTTTTTCACGACTTCTTTTGGCCAAATCCACACTCGTCGTTTCGATAGCGCCTCCCATTGCCGCAGCGACTGAAAAAGCACCCGTGTAACTAAACGTATTAAGAACACGACCACCTGCCATCAGGCCATTAACTAGCCGCCCTCTGACTTCTTTTTGATCTAAAAAGATACCCGTCATCATGCCGTCATCTAAATACGTCGCAAATGAGACACCGTTTTCTTTAACAATTAAAGGTTCTGGTGCTTTTGAACCGGCAATATGTTGTGATTCCGGTAGTCCTTGTAAATCAAAACGATTCTTCTCATAAATCCCTTGTATATCCTTCAACACTGCTTGGCATGCTTCTAAAAGGAGCGGCTTCATTTGATACAAGCTATCGTTATACCACGTCAATAAAAGATAACCATCATACCAGTCTATAGTTAAACCGCCTAAGCCGTCGCCCTCCCCATTAAAAATACGAAAAGCTGTAGTCAAATCATCTGCGAAAAAGGCTTGTCGCTTATCAAAAGCTTGTTGAAACAATCGCTCAAAAAAAGCACGATTAAGTCGAGCCGTCTGGTCGCGACTTATAATCCATCCCATCCCTTTGTTCTGCTTTCCTAAATAACCTGTCCCTACGTACTGCTGGCTAGCATCATAAAAGGTCACCCATTCACCCGTTTGCCACTTAGTTGGCGACGACTGAATATCTTCTGCTTGAATAAGTGGATAGCCACTTCGTGCGCGCTTTGCCGCTCTTTTCTTTAATTGAATATTTATCATGATTCACTCACATTTCCTTCACATTTTTATGTCATGCTATGATTAGCTATTTATCTTAAGCTATGCCATCATTTTTCAGTTTAACACACTTTGAAACCAAAATAAAAAATGATTTCCTTTGAAAATGAACATAGTGAAAATTGACATTCATTTTCAAAAACTGTAATATAGTTATGATAGAGATATTGTGGCTTAAATAGCCATTTACACAAGCCGCACCTTATTTTGAAAGGAAGTATCAAATTGAACAAAAAATTAAATTTAAATAAACTACAAACCCGTATCGGTTACTTTGTCCTACTGGTTGTTCTCCTTTGGGCAAAAACGATGTTTGCCTACTTAGTAGACTTTCATCTAGGGATTGAAAGCCTGTTCCAGTATTTCATCCTATTTATCAATCCATTTGCGACAGCAACATTGCTTCTGTCGATTGGTTTATACGTTAAAAATCCTAAACGAGCTTACTGGACGACAACCTTGATTTATATCGCAATGTCGATTTTACTATTTTCAAATGTCGTCTATTATCGAGAGTTTACGGACTTCATTACAATCAACACCATGCTTGGTGCGGGTAAAGTCGCATCAGGTCTAGGCGAAAGTGCTTTACGTCTATTCCGACCATATGATTTATTGTATTTAATTGATTTCCCTATTCTTGGCGTTTTATTTTGGAAAAAGAAAATCAATGTCGATGAACAACCGATTCGTTTCCGTTTAGCGTTTGCGATTACGTCCCTGTCCGTTTTGATGTTTTCTATTAACTTATCATTAGCGGAAGCAGACCGTCCACAACTACTCAAACGGACGTTTTCAAAAGACTATATTGTCAAATATCTAGGTATTAACGCATTTACTGCTTATGACGGCTTGCAAACATACCAAGCGAACCAAAACCGCGCTCAAGCAAGCGAAAACGACTTAGTTTCGATTGAAGAATATGTCAGCCATCACCAAACACCACCAAACGAAAAAATGTTTGGCGTTGCTAAAGGGAAAAACGTCATCTACGTTCACTTAGAAAGTTTACAACAATTCATGATTGGCTATCACTTAGTAGATGAAAATGGTGTTTCTCATGAAGTCACACCTTTCCTAAACAGTCTATTTAATGACCAAGCAACCTATAGTTTTGACAACGTCTTCCACCAAGTAAAATCTGGTAAGACGAGTGATGCTGAAACACTATTAGAAAATTCATTCTTTGGTTTAGACCAAGGTCCTTTATTTACACAACTGGGTAATAAAAATACCTTCCAAGCAGCTCCAGCTATTTTAGGTCAGGAAGCGGGTTACACTAGTGCCGTCTTCCACGGTAACGCAGGGACATTTTGGAATCGTAACGAAACGTATAAACATTTAGGTTATGATTATTTCTTTGACGGAAGCTACTATGACGTCAATGAAGATAATTCATTCCAATATGGCTTACATGATAAACCATTTTTCCAACAATCTACACAATATTTAGAACATCTACAACAACCGTTTTACACGAAGTTTATTGCGGTATCTAACCACTATCCGTATTCAGAATTTAAAGATGGCGATGCTGGTTTCCCAATGGCAAACACCAAAGATACAACGATTAATGGATACTTTGCAACAGCCAACTATCTTGATAAAGCGGTCGAAGAGTTCTTTAACTACTTAAAAGCTTCAGGCTTATACGAAAATAGTATGATTGTGCTTTACGGTGACCACTATGGTATTTCCGATTCACGCAACGTCGAATTAGCAGAGTTACTAGATAAATCTCCGTCTTTATGGGGACCATACGATAACGCGCAATTACAACGTGTTCCATTAATGTTCCATATCCCTGGTCAAACAGAAGGATTTGTCAATCATACATTTGGTGGACAAGTGGACGTTCTACCTACCTTATTACACTTATTAGGCATTGATAGCAATAAATACTTGATGTTAGGTCAAGATTTATTCTCTCCAGAAAACAGTCAGATTGTTACATTCCGTAACGGTGATATTATGACACCTGAATACACGATTATTGGCGACAATGCTTATCTGAACAAAACAGGACAAATGATCTTAGAACCGACTGAAGAGCAAACTGCTCAAATCGAACAAATTCGCGAAGCTGGACAGCAACAATTGCAAACGTCAGATGCTTTAACAAATGGCGATTTACTCCGTTACTATACAAACAGTAACTTGGAGCCAGTCAAACCTGATTCTTATAACTATAAAAATCAAGTCGAACGCCTTGAAAAGATTGAAAAAGAAAAAGGCAAAAATTCAACTAGCGTTTACAGTCAGCATAATAATCAATCAACTGTAGACTTATATGAATCAAAAACATACCAAGAATACTTTGGTAAACCCGATGTAGCAAGCGAAGAAACTGCTGCTGATAGCGAATAACATTAAGAACACTGTCATTATTGGCAGTGTTCTTTCTTTAATTAACAAAGCTTTTATCATAATTTATTCATATCTTTTTTTTATAGTAGAGATATGAGGTGAATGGTGAATGAAATCGATACGGCGACATGCGACTTTTTTGATTATCATTATGATTTTACAAGCTCTTTTAATGGGATTATTTACGATAGGTGCCTTTCTTTATCGCGCTAACTTAGAAATTTTTCACTCTTTAGAACAACGTTGGCAACAATTGCAACCGATAACTGGAACTTGGCATATCAAAAACGATGCTTTACAACAAGTTAAACAAGAGTGGTGGGGACATCAACAACAGTGGGGCTTATTTTTCACTCTGATTATCACACTGTTATCTTATTTAGTTATTTGGTACTTTTTCAAGCAAGCGAAAAAAAATCTTACTCAACCTTTTTTAATTATAGTGCGTTTACTTGTAAGCTCATTCCTTGCCGTTTTTATCCTTTTTTATATCGTAAAATCAACTCTTTGGCAGTACTTACTAACTTATTGTAGCAATTACTACCATATAAAATTAAGTTCTCTGACACAATCTGCGACTGACTACTTACACATACAACAACCTCGTCTCTTCCCTTTTAGTATTGACAGTTTAACTCATGTTTATATTTCCAATCCTCTGACATCTAAAACACTGCTACTCGTGATTTTAATAGGAAGCTTATACTATCTCTTACTAATTCTCTTACCTATCTTTTTACTTACAAAATTTAATCGTCGACGAAAAAAGGTGCCCTTTTAACAGGACACCTTTTCTTATTGATAAACGGCATAACGACGTTCCATATAGTATTGAATCTTTCCAACTACCCAACACAGTAACCAATATAAAATAGCGACTAAGATATATAAACTCATATAGTCAAATTCACGCCCGCCAATAATCTTCGCTTTTTGGAAGATTTCAGGTACGGTAATCATCGCAGCTAACGATGTTCCTTTCACCAAATCCATGGCTACGTTACCTAATGACGGGATGGCAATACGAAATGCTTGGGGAATAATAATTTGATACATCGTTTTCGTATAGGGTAATCCCAACGCTTTAGCTGCATCCCACTGACCACTATCGACTCCGCTAATTGCACCTCGGTATATTTCACTTAAAAAGGCACTGCTCGTCATTGTGAAACAAATAATCACGGCTTGTAAGGCCGTTAATTGATACGGCAAGCCAAAATATAGAATAAATAACAGCACTAACCCTGGTACACCACGCATAAAAGAGGTATAGCCTTTGACAAAGAGTTGAATTATCTTTCTTTCACTAAACATCAACATGGTTAAAAAAAGCCCAAAAATATTTCCCAATAAGAAGGTCACGACACTAATACCGACTGTGTAAGGTAAACCTTGTAAAATAAATGGTAGCGACTCCCACATTAAAACTGGATTGATTTTTGGGATGTAGACAGCTCCTATCATCTTAATCAATCGTCACAGTCTTATCGACTTTAACATCAGGCTCTACCGACACATCTGCATTGAAAAATGTTTCAGATAGTTTTTTAAGTGAACCGTCAGCTTGCATTTCTTCTAGCACTGTATCAATCTTTTCGCGTAACGCAACATTTTGTTTTGGATAGAAAAAGCCTGAACTAGACGGATTAAAATAAACATCCTCTAATATTTTAACAGGAATATCAGGCAATGCTGCCACAGACATTTTTTGTAAGTAGTAGTCATTTAAAATAACATCGGTACGACCATTAGCAACATCTGTTAAGTATTGATCGTTTGTCGCATTATCATAACTCACTAATTCTGCACCCATTTTTTCAGCCAGTTTCATATAACCAGTCGTCGCTTCTCCGGCTGCTTTTTTACCTTTTAAATCTTCTAATGACGCTATACCGGAATTATCTTCTTTACGGACTATCATGCTATCGAATGAATATTTAATTGGAATAGATAAAGCAAATTTCTTCGACCGCTCCTCACTCATCCCAAAATCATTGGCAACTAAGTCTGTCATGCCTTTTTCTACAGACGCTAACATTCCATCTACATTATACTCTTGAAATTCAATATCTAATTTTAAACGATTCGCTACTTCTTTTGCGACTTCGACATCGTAGCCAGTCAGTTCGTTCTTATCATTATAATAAGAGGCCGGGAAAAGTGTTCCTGACGTTGCGACGATTAAACGGCCACGCTCTTCCACTTTTTCCCAACTTGCATCTTGTTTTGCCGCCGTACTATCTTTTTCGTTCGTTTGACATGCCGCAAGTCCTACGACTGCCGCTACTAAACCTACTGTCATCCACCATTTCTTTTTCATTCTCTATTGCTCCTCATCTTAAACATTATAGTAACTTGGTAAATAGAATTTTTGTTCATTTTCAAATAATTGTCCCACACGGAATAAAATATCCTCTCGTCCTTTTGATGCCATTAATTGAATCCCGATAGGTAGTCCTGTTGACGTCACATACGTCGGTAAGCTAATGGCTGGTTGGCCAGTTAAATTAGCTAATTGTGTGTATGGCGTAATCGCTAAACTCTTTTCAAACATCTCATATACGAGCTTTTTCAAAGCAGGTTTATCGAGATAACGAGCATTTTCTAAGCCCGCACGTATCCCATCACTCTGTAAATCGGTATCAATTCTTGGCGCTACATCGGTCGCAGTCGGCGATAAAAAGGCATCGTAAGATTCGAATAACTGTTCCATCGTCGCAGTCGCTTCGTCCCATAACTGTAAGGCCTGTACATACTCCCCTGCTGGAATATGTTGCCCGTATTGATACAAGCCCCACGTCATGGCTTCCATATCTTGTTCTGTTAAATCACGTTTCAATGCGGCCGTCATTGGACTAAACATCGCGACCGTTTCCGCACCGTTCATCGCATAGTAACTCTCAATTAGCGCACGCCCGTCTACTGGATACGCTATTTCTTCTAACTCATGTCCCTGACTGGCTAGAAAGTCTATGGCTTGTTTTAACGCATTTTTAGCATCTTGAGATACAGGTGTTCCAACCGGAGAATCCACGCAATAAGCTATTCTTAATGGGCGTGTTTGTGTGGCTAACTGATAATCACTGAAAGGAGCTTGATAAGGTGCGGCTTTTGACGTTCCTCTCATATGTTCAAAAAGCGTCATCGTATCACGCATGGAAAGGGTCAAAGCAAAGTTTATCGACGCTCCTTGCCAATCACGCCAACTCCCCGGACCAACAGGCATACTCCCTCGTGTCGGTTTCAAGCCTATTAATCCAGAAAATGAAGCGGGGATACGAATCGAGCCACCGCCATCACTAGCACCTGCAATAGGAAACATCCCACTCGCCACAGCTGACGCCGCTCCACCACTTGAACCACCTGCGTGATGTTCTGGATTCCATACATTACGCGTCACGCCATATAATGAAGCATCTGAAATATTTTTAAAGCCAAACTCAGGGACATTCGTCTTAGCAAACGGGATAAAGCCCGTTCGTTCTATTTTTGAAACAAAATAATCAGTGGACTCTGCTCGATAATCTGCTAATAAGCGTGACCCTGCTGTCGCACCCATTCCTTTTTTATTTTGACCTAACATTTTCAAGGCAAATGGTACTCCTGTAAAAGGCGCATCTAAATCCAATGTCAGTGTTTCCAATTCTTTCAGAGCCTGTTCTAAATCACTTTCAACAACAGCATGATATAAAGGGTTTTTCTGTTCGATTTGACGAGCTGTTTCTTTCAGTAACTCACTTGGTGAAACCTCTCGATTTTTAATTTTTTCTGCCCAATACGTTGCATCCTTCATTTTACACACTCCTTTAACATTCGCTATTTATTATAACAAGCTACTTTCACAAACACCTAGCGAACACCTCGTATTTTTGTCACCACTTAATTTCCAATTAAATAAAGCCCATCGTATCACGCTTTAGTATTTCCTTTAGCTTTTGGTAAAAACATTTTTGTACTGAAATAAAAAAACAAGACCTTCTTAATGAAGATCTTGTTTCAATTCTTTAAAGAGTGTGGTATTTAGACTATACTGGTTACCCGAAAGAATATCATATTGGAGCATCTGATAATCCGCAAATAATTTTTTTGCTTTTGGCGGAATTTTCATCCCTGATTGCCATACAGATCCATCATAACTGAGGTCCGCTTCAAACGCTGGTAACGCTTCTTGCAATTGTAGCAACAAATAGTCCCACGTACTAATAGGTAATTGCGCTTGTTGACGTAATAACGGATAGAAATAAATGGGACTAAGTACTGACGAGGTCTGATTAGAAAAAGACAAGTGATAGTCACTATCATAGAAGAAAAATTCCGTTTGACGCCATTCCTCTTCAGGTAAGCTTTTCTTAAATGCCTCACTATAAATACCAGGTAAATGGTCCCCAAAGAAAACCACTAACGTACGACGTCCCAAATGATGCAACTTAGGTAAAAAATCAGCTAACGCTTGACTCGTATATTCGATATCTGTCATATAGTTCGCTAAAGTAATCGTCTGACTATCACCATCTGCTGTTAATGTCGTATTCGGGTACTTTTCTTTATACGGCATATGTGTTTGCATCGTAACTAAATGAATAAACTGAGGAGCATTTTTTTCTTTTAAAAGCCGATACACTTCATCTAACGCAGCTTCATCCGAAATGTAAGGATTTTGCTCGATTTTTTTTGTCGCCGTCATTTCTTTTTCCGTCATAAATTGCTGAAAACCTAATCGACGATAGACATCTTGGCGCTTATACATCGAACTATTATAAGGATGTATCGCACTTGTATAATAACCTTTATCGTTTAATTGCGAGACAACAGAAGGCAAGCGTTTCATCTTGGGTACTAACATCGTATAGGGTGTTGTCATTTGACTATTCATCGTCCCCATTGAAAAACCCGTTAACGCTTCAAATTCAATATTTGCCGTGCCACCACCGTAGTTTTGTGATAACATCTGACCGTGATAAGTATCAGCAACAAGTTCGCGATACACTGCTAACGGATCACGGCTCGCACGAATCCCCTCCAGTCGCAGTGGATCTGAAAAACTTTCCGACATGATAAAGACGATATTCGGTTGGTCTTGCAACGTATGGCGCGCTTCCTCTTCCGCCAAGTGCTGATAGTTTTCCACAATACGCTCGACTTCTTGCAGTGAATAGTTCGCTGGTTTTTCCATAGCTTCCACTTTCAAATTATACATAAAGCCGGCAACAAATCCGGTATTATAATAATTCATCTTTTGACTATAAGGAATCCATAACGCTGTTTTGCTATACTGCTTTTTTAACCAATGATTATCTTGATTAAAGTGACCGATTGAAACGAGTAGACCTGTCATCAATCCAAAGCACAGTACACGCACGAGCTGTTGATAACTTGAGAGTTTTCGACTTTTCCACAAAGCATATAGCAACCATATGCTTAACACACTTAAACTAATCGCTATCAAGATAAATAACGGCTTGCCCAGTATATCTTGAAATAATCGCCACTCGGTAATCATGCGTAAATCATCTGGGTATAGCGGTTCTTCTCGGTAACGCATTTTAAAATAGGTTGCTAACCCGATACTTACTATCGTTATAAGATACAAGCTAATCCCTCTAGTAAAAGACCCAAGTAAGGCAATCATCCACATTAAGACAACGAATAGTACAGCTGTGGATAACCAGAATTTCGCAACATGCCATTGAAAGGCAAACTTATACACTAACGTCACAGACAACTGATTTTGCATCCACTGTAAATATAAATTACTAATAAACGTGATTGCGATAAGTAATACACTCTGTTTGACGACACGTTTGATTATAGCTTTTTGACTACGCATCTCTTTAACTCTTTAGCTCGTTTTTCCAAAAGGTATCAAACGGCGTAATCGGCAAATGACGTTTATGTTCACTCTTTAAATAGTGGCGTTCAATTTGTTCTGCAGCAGCCTCACTCACACTTTTACCTTCTAAATAGTCATCAATCTCATCATACGTCACTCCTAAAGCGACTTCATCTGGTAACATCGGTTGATTTTCTTCCAAATCAGCTGTTGGTATTTTTAAGTATAACGATTCAGGTGCGGCTAACGTTTTTAAAAGCAAGCGACCTTGACGTTTATTTAACCCAGCTAATGGAAAAATATCGGATGCCCCATCACCAAACTTAGTATAGAAACCAGTGACGCTCTCTGCCGCATGGTCAGTCCCAATGACTGCCCCTTGTCGTTCTCCAGCAATTGCATATTGGACAATCATACGTTGACGCGCTTTGATATTTCCTTTATTAAAATCGCCTATTGGTAAATTTTGCTCTGCAAATGTGGCGACCATTGCCGAAACAGCTGGTTCAATATTAATCGCATATGACTCATCTGGTTGAATGAACGAAAGAGCAGCCTGTGCATCACTTTCATCCGCTTGCACACCATGAGGCAAACGCACCGCTATAAAACGATAACTGTCATCACCCGTTTCTTCTCGCAATTCAGCAATCGCAATTTGCGCTAGTTTGCCAGCCAACGTCGAATCTTGTCCCCCACTAATGCCTAGTACATAGGTCTTTAGAAACGGATGTTGTTTTAAATACTCTTTCAAAAAAGACACGCGCATGTCGATTTCTTTTTGAGGGTCAATAGTTTCTTTCACCGCTAACACTTTTTTTATTTCAGCTTGCAAAGGTCTCATGTCATTCTCTCCTTTTATCATTTAAAAAGAGTCTACGGAAACTGACTATTCCGTAGACTGCCTAGCATCATTTCGACAATTTTTTTACATCTTCACGTACTTGGTCAATAATCGCTAATTTATGATTGTACGCCGCCTGTGATAAATCAACGGGGTATATTTGTGGGTTTAAGTCGCGTTTGTATTCTTCCCATAAACTTTCATGATTGACATCAGCAAAGCGCTTCACGTCTTTTAAGTCTGGTAGTTGATATACGCGCTCCCCTTCCACATAAATGTCTTGTAAAATCGGACGTGCCTCAAAATCTGTGACTGTTTTATTGATAAACGTGTGCACGGGGTGGAACATGTACAACTCATCTAGTAAATCAGGGCGTTCATGGGCTAATGCCACATAATCCCCTTCGGAACGTTGGTCTTTTTTACTTGTAATGCGCCATACTTGTTTTTTACCCGGTGTGGATACTTTCTCCACATTGCTTGAAAGTTTAATAGTATCTACCATCTCACCCTCATTATTCTCAATCGAAACAATTTTATAAACAGCACCCAAAGCTGGTTGGTCATAGGCGGTAATCAGCTTGGTCCCTACACCCCAAACATCAATCTTCGCTTTTTGCATTTTCAAACTCAAAATTTTCGCTTCATCTAAGTCATTAGACGCGTAAATTTTGGCTTCAGGGAAACCAGCTTCATCTAGCTGCTTGCGTACTTTTTTAGAAATATACGCCATATCCCCACTGTCTATACGCACGCCTAAAAAGTTAATCTTATCACCAAATTCACGTGCGACACGAATCGCATTGGGAACACCCGATTTTAACGTATCGTAAGTATCCACTAAAAAGACGCAATCGCGATGCGTTTGCGCATAGGCTTTAAACGCTTCATAATCATTACAGTAAGACTGTACGAGCGAATGAGCATGTGTGCCGCTCGTTGGAATACCAAACATTTTACCAGCGCGGACGTTACTAGTCGCATCACAACCACCAATATAAGCAGCACGCGTTCCCCAAATCGCAGCGTCCATCTCTTGAGCGCGACGAGAACCAAATTCCATTAATAAATCGTCCCCTACAACCGACTTAATTCGAGCAGCTTTCGTCGCAATTAGCGTTTGATAGTTCACGATATTTAAGAGCGCTGTTTCAACCAACTGGCACTGCGCGAGTGGTCCTTCTATTTGAACAATCGGTTCATTGCTGTAGACTAACTCTCCTTCCACAGCGGAACGTACGGTACAGCGGAATTTAAATTCACGTAAATAATCTAAAAAGGCTTCTGGATACTCTTCTACTTCTCGTAAATAATCAATGTCTGATTCAGAAAAAGTCAAACGATCGAAATAATGAACCAATCGCTCCAAACCAGCAAAAACAGCATAACCATTTTTGAACGGCATCTCTCTAAAATAACATTCAAAGACAGCGTGTTGATCCGCTCGCCCTAACTCCCAGTACGTTTTCATCATATTAATTTGATACAAGTCAGTGTGCAAAGTAAAACTATCATCTGGATATTTATACGGCATGTCGATTCTCCTAATCTATATTTATCTTCTATTATAACACGACAGACGCACTGTGTCTTAGACGACGATATGACTTTTAAAAAAACAAACGACCTATTAAAAAAACTCACGAAAATCATTCGTGAGTCAAATCTGTTTACTTTAATTTGTCGTGTTCATACACGTGAGTCAATTCCAATTCTGGAAATGATTGTTGACGTAATGCTTCATAAAGAACTAAGGCCACTGTATTCGATAAATTAAGTGAACGAACATGCTCGTCATTCATCGGGATTCTTAAACATTGATGCTCGTACTTTTTCATAAAGGGCTCAGGTAATCCCGTCGTTTCTTTTCCAAAAATAAAAAAGTGAGATTGGTCGTCAGCGTAATTAACATCCACATAGGTTTGATTCGCAAACTTTGTGATGAGATGAAGAGGTTGCTCTCCCACATACTCTAAAAAGGCCTCTAAAGAAGCATGGTACGTAATATCCACATCGTGCCAGTAATCTAACCCCGCACGCTTCAACATTTTGTCATCAGTTGAAAATCCTAATGGCTCAATTAAATGCAATGGAGTATTGGTCGCCGCACAAGTTCGGGCAATATTGCCAGTATTGGCAGGTATACATGGTTCAAATAAAACAATATGGTTCGTCATATCTTTCCCTCCATTTTTTCATAAAAAAAAACGTATCGGCTCGGTGTCAATCACGGCGAGTCCGTTACGTTAGCAAAGTTTTCTTCACTAACTTTTATCAGAACAGGAATCTGATAAAAACTAATGAAAAACAACTAAACTTACTATATCAGAAGGTCTACACCTTTGCAACAAGATTATGAAAATTTATTGACTTTTCTGTACTTTTTTCCAATTAGAATATCAACCGATACGGTTAGCGTCTCTGGTAATTGCTTTAACGCACGCTCTCTTGCAGTTTCAGAAGCACTCCAATGTAGGGGCGACATATAAACCGCATCTTCTCGTAATGCTTGCGGAATTGAAAAAGAATAAGTCATCGCAGTATCAGAAACCACTTGCAAACTGTCGTAAAACTTAGCTTTGACAGGCGTATTTTGATAGGTTTGTTTATCAACATCGTCTTCAAAAAATAAAGCGCGCAACTCTTTTAAATAGTCTTCGCGTGGTACGACTTTAATCACTTGGCCTTCGTCATGCAGCACACGTTGAAATTCTTCATAATGACTAGGCGAAAAAATATTCAAAATATGACTGATTGAATGGTCTTGAAACGGCAACCGTGTAATATCTGCTATCAACCATGAAACATCTCCCTGATGTTGCGTCGCTAATTCAACCCCTTCTTTTGAAAGGTCACATCCGAAATAAGCTGCTTCAGACTGTTCAGGCAAAAGTTTCGCTAAAAAACTACCCTCGCCACAGCCCGCATCTAGTAATACACGCACCTCTTGTGTCGCTAACACCTCTTGAATCGAAGAGATTAAAGGCGCATAGAGACCTGCTTGAATCATCTTCATGCGATGCGTTAACATAACTTTATCATAACTATTTTTTATCGCTTTATCAGGAAAATATACTGTTCCTTTATTGGATAGATTGTATGTATGCCCTTCTTGACAAATTAGTTGACGGTCTTCCACCATAGTTAATGTCGCATGGCATTTTGGGCAAGCCAAAATCGATTCACTTGCTTTCAATAAGCGAGCTGCTCGCGTCTTTTTCTTCTCTAGCAATCCAATTCCTTCTTTCAAAAACATTTTTCACTTGTCATCATACCATATTTTTTATCATAATATGCTACAATATAGAAAATGAAGAAGAAGGAAGTGCCTAATTTGATTAAAGAATTTTGTGCAGAAAACTTTACAGATATTCCTAAAGCTATCGCAGCCGGTGCCACACGAATAGAATTATGCGATAACCTAGCAGCAGGCGGAACAACCGTCAGTACAGGCGTCATGGAGGAAACCATTCACTACTGTCACGAAAAAGATATTCCTGTTATGGCTATCATACGCCCACGTGGTGGCAATTTTGTCTACCACGATACCGAATTAAAAATCATGGAAACCGACCTTTTAGAAGCTAAAGCACTAGGTGTTGACGGTATCGTTATCGGCGTATTAAATAACGACAATAGTTTAGATAAAGAAAGCATGGCTCGTTTTATCGCTCTAGCTGAAGGACTACAAATAACATTCCACATGGCGTTTGATCAAATGAGTCATGAGCAACAGCTTGACGCGATTGACTGGCTTGCCGAACAAGAAGTAACACGTATTTTAACACATGGCGGACTGGCTGGAACTCCAATTTCTGATCACTACGAGCATTTAAAATCGCTGATTGCTTATGCTAACAATCGCATTATTATCTTACCCGGCGGCGGTGTCACATATGAAAACTGTGATGAGGTCATGGAAACACTAAAAGTTAATGAAGTACATGGAACTCGTATTGTTAACTATTAAAAAAACCAGATTATCTTAATCGATAATCTGGTTTTTCTATTGTTATGAGCCAATAAAATAACTCATAAATAAACTTGCGATATTAAAGTAAATGAGTACACTCGTTAAGTCACTTAAAGTGGTGATAAAAGGACCACTAGCGACTGCCGGGTCAAACCCTAATTTATCCATAACCATTGGAATTAAACTACCCGCTAAGTTAGCAACGGTAATCGCACAGAGCATGGCCATCCCAATAACAAATCCTAACATAAAGTTTTGTTTCCAAATCCCGACGATTAAGAAAATCGTTACCCCTGTGACAAAGCCGGTAATGAGTCCTGTTAAGACTTCACCAATAATCAGACTCATAAAACCACGCTCATCATCTTGAACGGCTAAACGACGGACGGCAACGGCTAACGATTGCGTTCCAGCGTTCCCAGCCGTTCCGGTAATAAGTGAAATAAACACTGCTAAAATACTGGCTTCACTGACCAATTCTTCATAGCGCCCAATCAACGTCGCTGTTGACATTCCTAAAAAGAGTAACGTTATCAACCAAGGTAAACGTTTTGCTGCTGCTTTAAACGGATTTTCCGTTACTTCATCCACGTCAACCCCAGCCAAACCAGAATAATCACTGGTTGCTTCTTCGTCCATTACGTCGATAATATCATCAACGGTTACAATTCCTAGCAACCGTCCATCATAATCCGTAACAGGAATCGCTAAGAAGTCATAATCACGCATAGTTCGCGCAACATCTTGTTGGTCATCTCCAACTTTCACCGAAATAACACGCTCGTTCATAATATCAGAAATCAACATATCATCGTCATTTACTATTAAATCCCGCAACGAAATAACGCCAACTAAAAAATCATTGACGTCTTTTACAAAGACATAATAAATCGTTTCAGCTTTACTTGCCTCTTCTTTTAATAAACGCATGGCAGAACCCACGGTTTGTTGCGACTCAATCGCAACATACTCCGTTGTCATTATCGCTCCAGCTGTTTCATCTTCATAGTGCAATAAGTTTTTAATTTCAGCTGCACTTTCTTTTGACATAATACTTAAATACTTGGCAACATCTTGACGATCAAGTTGCTTTAACGTGTCGACAGCATTGTCGGTATACATCTCTGCCAACATCTCTGCCACATAACTCGGTTTCATTTCTTTTAAAAGACCTTCGACATCTTCTTGTTCTTCTTCCAAAACATCGAACATGTCCGCCATCTCTTTTGGCGAGAGATAGGCATATAACAATTGTCGTTCATCTTCTTCTAATTTCAAATAAAATTGACCTTGGTCATAAATATGTAAATCTAAAAACTCACTACGAAATGCTTGAATATGATTGGCTCTCAAGTGTTCACGCAGTTGTGAAAAGTCTTCGGCTATCGTTTCACTCATGGCTTTTCCTCCTGTGTTATTTTATAAGTGGACATTTTGCATGTCATCAGGCATCTCCTGAAAGATATTTAAGCATTCCTTCGTGAAAGGATGATAAAAACTTAAATGATGGCAATGCAAGGCTTGACGCTCCAAGCCACAATCCATACGTCCACCATATAACTCATCTCCAATGAGTGGACAGCCGATTGCGGCAAAATGAACGCGAATTTGATGTGTGCGTCCTGTATGCAATTGGACTTCTACCAACGCCTTATCTTTTGTACGTTTCTTTAACCAATATTCTGTTAATGACGGCAAGCCGTCTTCTCCCACTGTTCGCTCAATAATCGACGTTTCAACACGCTTGATAGGAAAGTCAATCTTCCCAGTTGGTAACAACTTATCTTTATCATCCCCAACCAAAGCTAGATACTTTTTCGTTACCCGAGCAGCGCGCAACTCTTTATCCATCATCGCATGTGCATAACCGTGTTTAGCAAACAACATTAGCCCCGTTGTATCACGATCCAATCGCGTCACGACATGAATGACTTGATTAGGGTAATTCTGAGACTGGTAATAATGTTTTACCCGGTTCGCCATAGTCCCATTAGGATGATATTGAGCGGGAATAGAGGCAACCCCCACCGGTTTATTGACAATTAAATAATGTTCATCTTCAAAAATAATATCAATTGGTGTTACGTCTGGTAGCAGCGTTTCATGCTCCCCTTCATCTGGTATGATAACAGTGACTTCATCTAAATAGGATAACACATATCGCACTGTTTTTTCTACCCCATTTACACCAATCCAGCCACCTTGATACTTGATTTTAGCTAATAAACTTCTGGAAATCCCTTGCTCATTCAAAAACGTCTTTAGCAAGCGTGGTTCTTCTTTTTCATAACGCCAACTAAATTTCATCGTCGCCTCCGTTATGCGTATCCTCTTCCTCTATAAAGGCATCTTTTACACGACGCCAAAAATGGGTATGACGGTATGAAGCAAAATGAATCCGCTCATCCGCAATTTTATAACGAATGGAGGCGATAGCTGATTGTGGAAAACTCAATTGATCGATGGTTAATAAATAATCATTGTCAGCGCACAGTCTTACCTCAATCCATTCATCCCCTGCAATCACTAATGGCGATCCTAACGTGCGGTACACGCGATTATTTAGCGAAGCAATCTCCGTTAATTGTAACGCATTAATACGTGGATGTAAGACAGCACCTCCGACACTCTTATTGTACGCTGTCGAACCCGTCGGAGTCGAAACCGATACGCCATCACCACGAAACCGTTCAAAATGCTCCTCTTTGATAAATATATCAGCAACCATTGTTGTATTTACTTTTTTGATAATACATTCATTTAACGCTAAAAAATGCTTTTTCTCCTGTGTTTCATCAGCCAAAGTCACTTCTACATCTAGTAAGGGATAGCTCACACTTTTTTGTTCTTCATGAAGCAAACTATCAACTAACTCTTCTAATTCAAAGTCACGCCAGTCAGTATAAAAGCCTAGATGTCCCGTATGGATACCAATAAATTTTATCGTAGCAAGTTGATGAGCATAACGATGAAACCCTGAAAGAAGTGTTCCGTCACCGCCAATCGTTAAGACGATATCTGGCCGCTCATTGACCATCTCAAATGGCGGTTTATTCAAAAGTGTTTTTAATCGAGTTAGCACTACCTGTGATTGTGGTGAAGGACTTGCTATCATGGCAATCCGCATTTCATTCTCCCTTTCTCTTCCTACTCATCTTTATTCCATTGCTCACGCATAGCTAAGAAATCTTGATAGTAGCGATCATTCATTTTCCCGCGACCGTGTGAAAATAAGTGCTGGGCTTCTTGAATTTCTTCTCTAATTTTTGACATTTCTTCATCTAGCAAGTTAGCGGCTTCCGACGCATTTTTCAAACGCTCATTAATCTCAGCCGGAAACTCACCTTGATACTTATAGTTCAATGAATGTTCAATGGTCGCCCAAAAATTCATCGCAAGTGTTCGAATTTGAATTTCTGCGTATAACTTCTTTTCACCAGTGACTAATTGAACCGGATATTCAATAATCAAATGATACGAACGATAGCCACTTTCCTTATTATGCGAAATATAATCACGCTCCTGTACGACAGTCATATCTTTACGGTTCTTAATAATATGAACGACTTCATAAATATCATCTACAAACTGGCACATGATACGTAACCCCGCGATATCTTGCATCTCTTCTTCTAAATTTTCCATCGAAATGCCGCGAACTTTGGCTTTCGTCTTAATGCTGTCAACGGGTTTTACACGACCAGTGACAAACTCAATCGGCGCGTGTTGATTTTGCTCGCGAAATTGTTTTCGAATTCCTTTTAATTTAATTTTCATTTCTGAAACAGCTTGTTCATATGGTGCTAAAAGCTCGTCCCAATTTGTCATACGACTTCCCTCATTTATACAAAAAATAAAAATCCTGCATCTTCTATTTTATCATAAAAACGACAGAACCGTTAGTCGTCGCCATTATCGATTAAGATATTTACAGTTGACCTTTTGCTTTGTCTTAGCGAAAATAAAGAAAAGACCTTTAGAGGAGCGACCTTATGGAAACCTTAGAAATTGAATTTAAAAACCTACTGACCCAAGCGGAATTTCAAGCGCTATACAATACTTACCAGTTAGACACGCAACCATCTTGGGAACAAACGAATGTGTACTATGACACGCCTCAGCACCATTTAGCTGAAAAAAAAGCGGCATTACGCTTACGACTATTGCCTAACCATGCCGAAGTCACTTTAAAGACCCCTGCTAATCATGGTTTATTAGAAACTACTTTTCCTCTCTCAAAAGAGGAGGGGGAACACTGGGTACAAGCAAAACGTTTACCAAGCGCCCCTAATATTATTGAAAAGTTAGAAAGTTTAGATATCGACTATCTCACGCTTCAACCTTTCGCTCAACTTACTACCAGACGCGTTGAATATGCTTTAACAGAAAGCGCACTGCTCGTCCTGGATGAAAGTTGGTATACCCACGGCCATGACTACGAACTTGAGTTAGAAGTCGACGATTTCGAAAAGGGACGTGTTTTGTTTGACTCATTGCTCGTCAAGCATGCTATTCCTAAGCGCCCTACTCCAAATAAAATCCAACGAGCAATTAGCAAACTGTTATAAGACAATATATTTCTCATTTTCCTATTTTTCTGTTACATTTAGGGTACTTAATTAATATTTATTGGAGCGATGGTCATGTTAGAAATTTATGTCTTTGTGCACCCGCTTTGTTCCGACTGTCTTAAAACAGAAAAACAAATTCTACAACTTGTCCAACAGGTTTCAAAAAAAGTAAAGTGCCATTTTATTCCGATGCTTAGTTTGCCAAGTTTTGAACAGCAAATTCAGCAAAAAGAGGATGAACTATCCTTAGGCGAACGCAATCAACTCTTTCAAGACTTATATCAATTTACTTTAGATTATAAAACGATTCAGTTGCAAGGTAATCGACTAAGCCGACGCTTTATGTTAGCTGTCCAAGAGCAGTTTTGTCATCAGAAATATCCTTATACAACCGATTTAATCAAAAAAATCGTACACGAAATAGGTGCAGATTGGGAAACGTATCGCCTCGACAGAAAATCTCCTATCATCCAACACTTTTATGAACTCGATCAACAAATTGCCAAAGATATGGGGCTGTCACATCACGTTGGTGCTGTTATTTTCCACTATGATAAACATATGGATTTTGGTATTTATACGGATGAACACCCTTCATACGAAGTGCTTTCTGAGTTGATTTTAGGAGACTTAACCGATAAAGAACGTCATTCTTTCTCTACATTGATTGACAAAGCAACGCATTGGCAAACCACTCACTGTCATCTGATTGAACAGAAAAAGTAACACATGACGGTTTTAAGCGATTCAGGTACAAATATGACACAACTAAAAAAGTCACCAATCCATTTTAGGATTGGTGACTCTTTTTTTATTGGCTTTTAAAGCAATGTTTTCAACTCAACTTCGGGATATTTATCCGCAAACCAACGCATAGCAAACTGATTTTCAAATAAGAATAACGGTTGGTCATAACGGTCTTTCACTAAAATATTACGGCTAGAGCCCATATTTTCATCCAATTGTTCTGGGTCAATCCAACGAGCGGTTTTATTTCCCATCGGTGTCATAATCACTTCGGTATTATACTCATTAAGCATTCGGTGTTGGAATACTTCAAACTGCAATTGTCCAACTGCACCGATGATATAGTCTTCTGTGACATACGTTTTGTATAACTGAATAGCACCTTCTTGGACTAACTGTTGCATCCCTTTATGGAATGATTTTTGTTTCATGACATTTTTCGCCGTGACTTTCATAAACATCTCTGGCGTAAATTGTGGCAATTCTTCATAAGCAACATCCAGCTTACCACTGAAAATCGTGTCGCCTATTTGATAGTTACCCGTATCATACAAACCAATAATATCCCCCGCCACCGCATTTTCAACTGTTTCTCGGCTATCCGCCATAAATTGTGTGGAGTTATTTAATTTAATCTTCTTACCCGTTCGTTCTAACGTCACGTCCATGCCACGTTCAAACACGCCTGAACAAACACGCACGAAAGCAATTCGGTCTCGATGAGCAGGGTTCATGTTAGCTTGAATTTTAAAAATAAAGCCCGAGAAATCTTCATTGTCCGGTTCGACAATCGTTTCATCTTGAGTCTGATGTGCGGAAGGTTTTGGGGCAAATTGTAAAAATGTTTCTAAGAATGTTTGTACACCAAAATTTGTTAACGCAGAACCAAAGAATACAGGCGTCAACTCACCCGCTGCGACTAAGTCGGCATCAAACTCATTCCCTGCTTCGACGAGCAACTCAACTTCCTCTAAGACTTGGCGATAAATACTATCTTGAGCGAGTTTATGTTCACTTGGCAACTCGCCTTCTTCATTTAACATAGCAAAGCGTTCGTTATCATATTTTTCAGGGTGATAAAATTCAATTCGTTTATGATAAATATCATAAATTCCTTCTAACCCTTTCCCCATGCCAATTGGCCAATTCATCGGATAGGAATCAATCTCTAAAACTTCTTCTAACTCTTCTAATAAATCGAGTGGGTCACGACCGTCCCGATCCAGTTTATTCATAAATGTAAAAATAGGAATCCCACGCATGCGACAAACTTGGAAAAGCTTTTTCGTTTGAGCTTCAATCCCTTTAGCTGTATCTACTACCATGACAGCTGCGTCCACAGCCATTAATGTCCGATAGGTATCTTCAGAGAAATCCTCATGTCCCGGGGTGTCTAAGATATTCACACGTTTTCCATCATAGTCAAATTGCATAACCGAGCTGGTAACAGAAATCCCACGTTGCTTTTCAATTTCCATCCAGTCGGATTTAGCAAAATTCCCCGTCTTTTTCCCTTTTACTGTTCCTGCAGAACGTATCGCGCCACCAAATAATAATAATTTTTCTGTAATCGTTGTTTTCCCCGCATCCGGATGCGAAATAATCGCAAACGTGCGACGCTTATCAACCGCTTCTTGTATCGTTTCTTTCATTTATATAGACTCCTTTAATCTTGACTTGTGCTCACTTATTTTCACAATAACAAGCGCTAGTATATCATGAAAAAGATGTGAAATAAAGTCAGGCTATGACGGTTCTTGACAATCTTCTACCGCATGAGAGACGTGTTCAAACGTATCCGCCAAAATTGCCATAACGTGATCATCATCTAATGAGTAGTAAACCGTCTTCCCTTCTTTGCGTGACTTCACAAGATGATTGGTTCTTAAAACACGTAATTGATGCGAAACAGCGGATTGTTCCAACCCTATCTTTTCACTAATGGCTCCAACATTTAACTCTGAAACAGTCAATGCCGTTAATATTTTCAAGCGTGTAGGATCTCCCAACGCTTTATATAACTGACTTACCGACTGGATTAGTGTCTCACTTGGTTCTAAACGAATCTTTTCGCTCATGTTTTCTCCTCATCCTTTTCCTTTATACATATAGTAAAAAACTGTTAATGACCAGCTCAGCTGTGATTAACAGTTTTACTTTTACTTTTAATGTTTATCGACTAAGCGTTGAATATCCGCTTTAATGTCATCTAATTTTGCTTGAGCTACATCTCTTTCTTCCCCTTGTACGCCAATGTAAAATTTAATCTTTGGCTCCGTTCCGGAAGGACGAATCGCTACCCAACTACCGTCTTCGAGTAAATATTTTAACACATTCGCTTGTGGTAACGTGATGTCGCTAACTTGACCTTCATTCGTCGTAGCTTTTTGTGATTGGAAGTCTTGTGTGACAACGACTTTCTTACCTCCAAATGATTGGATTCCCTCAGCACGTGTGTCACGCATTAATGCTTTGATTTTCTCAGAGCCTTCCGCTCCGTCCATCGTAACAGAAATCGTTTCTTCGATGAAATAACCATATGTTTCAAATAACTCTTGTAAAGCGTCATACATTGTTTTATTTTCCGCTTTATAATAAGCAGCAATCTCTGCTAGTAATACGAGTGCTTGAATCGCATCTTTATCTCGAGCAAAATCTTGAATCAAATAGCCATAACTTTCTTCAAATCCAAATAAGAAAGTTTTCTCATCGGTTGCTTCATATTCTTTAATTTTTTCCGCAATAAACTTAAACCCAGTTAAAACATCAACCATTTCAATATCAAAATCTTTTGCAATCGCAGTAGCCATCTCACTTGATACAATAGATTTTAACGCCACACCATTTTGAGGAAGTGTTTGTGCATCGCGATGAGCTGTCAAAATATAATGAAGCATGATAGCCGCAATTTGATTACCTGTTAAGATAGTATATTCCCCATCAGGCATTCTTACCGCCGCACCTAAACGGTCAGCATCAGGGTCTGTTGCTAATAGTAGGTCTGCTTCTTCTTCTTTCCCTAGACGAATCGCATACTCAAATGCGGAATACTCTTCTGGGTTGGGCGATTTCACGGTTGAAAAATCCGGATCTCCTTCTGCTTGTTCTGGTACAATCACAAAACTATCAAAACCTGCTTGTTTCAAAGCACGCTCTCCTAGCATTTTACCCGTACCGTGTAGAGGTGTATAGACCAGTTTTAAATCTTTCCCCACTGATGCTACTAATTCGTGATTAATAGTCACGCGTGACATCTCTTCTAAATAGCGAGCATCTAATTTTTCACCGATTGTTTCAATCAATTCATGCTGTTCATCCGCTACTTCTAATTCCAATGGGTTTTCAACCGCACGCACGAAACGTGTCACCGCATCGGCATCTTGTGGGGGCATTTGTCCGCCATCTTCACCATATATTTTATAGCCATTATAAGCGGCTGGATTATGACTAGCTGTAATCATAACACCCGCAATACAGTTTAACTCGCGTACAGCAAAGGATAACGTCGGTGTCGGACGTAAGCTTTCAAAAACATATGCTTTAATTCCATGATGAGCTAAAACACGCGCTGTCTCCAAAGCAAACTCAGGCGACTGATGACGTGAATCATAAGCAATCACGACGCCACGTTCTCTAGCTGCTTCACCTTTTTCTAAGATAAGTTGACTCAGTCCTTCTGTCGCTTGACGTACCGTATAGATATTCATACGATTAATTCCCGCGCCCAGAATACCACGCATCCCAGCCGTTCCAAATTCAAGCGGTTGGTAAAATGCATCGTATTTTTTATCGGCATCTTCTGCAAGGGCTCTCATATCTGCTTGTAAGTTCTCTGGTAAAGTCTGACAACCATTCCAAGTTTCAAATAACGTTTCAACTGTTTTCATAATTCGACTCCTCTTGTAAAAATTCATTTATGTTCATATTATACCATTAATTTGTTTTCTTTCCTATCGAATAAAAAAAAGAAAGAAAGCTAAAACCATCGCTTTCTTTCTCTCATTTGTTACGCACAATCAACGTATATTTTTACTTTTATTGATAAATGGCTTTAATCGGATCGATTTTCGCTGCATTAAAGGCTGGAATAATTCCAAATACTAAACCAATAGCCGTCGAAACAGAAGCAGAGATTAATGTCATCTTAAGACTGACAATTGCTTCAATCTCAAACACAGATGACAGTCCCTGAGCTATCAACCAGCCAAGTAAGATACCAATCAATCCACCGATTAAGGTAATAAAAGCTGCCTCCATTAAAAATTGGAGTAATATGTTAGCTGGGCGCGCACCTATCGCACGTCTAATCCCGATTTCACGTTTACGTTCAGTAACAGAAACGTACATGATGTTCATGACCCCAATACCACCAACTAATAAGGAAATAGCTGTAATCATCACAAGGCCGATTACGACTTGTTGAATCATTTTCTCGACTTCTTGACGCATTTGCTCGTTTGATTTATCTTCTTCAAACTCACCGATTAAATCTGGATGTGCTTCTTTTAATAAATCATTAGCTTGCATGATAATACCTTCACGGTCTGCACCATCTTGAATGGTGATTTTAATCGCATTCATCGGTTTACTTTTTGTTAGTTGATTATAAGCTTTCTTTGGCACGACCGAATAAAAATCATTCTCGTCAAATGTCGTAGAAAAACCACCTTCAAAATCAATTTCCTTCTTAACGCCGATAACCAAAAATTTTTCGCCATCAACATCTATCGCACGTCCCACAATATTCGCAGGGTTCTTCGTTCCTAAACTATATTGCAACGTATCATGCGCTAAGACAATCACATTTTCATTCACATCTGCCGGTGTAATATCTCGACCATAAGCGACTTTATTGTCTCCTTGATTTGCGACAATTTCCGTACCACCACTACTTGTAAAATATTGTATATTAGCACTAATCGTTTCAATGGAACTCATTCCATATCCGTATGAACCGGCAATACCTTTAACATTTTCAAGTTGTTGCAATTGTTTTAAATCATTACGAGTAAAGTTAAATGGCTCATAGTTTTGAGCGACTTCATCATCATCTTCTCCAACTTCTTCTCTAAAAATCAGTTTGATTACATTGGAATTAGTCGACTCCATCATTTTTAGACTGCTTTGTTTCATTCCTTCACCGATTGCTGAGACAGTTACTACGGCAGCAATCCCAATGATAATACCAACCATGGTAAGAAACACGCGTAGCTTATGTGCGCGTAAACTTAAAAACGTACTCAGGATGAGATTTTTAAACATCCGTCTCAACCTCCTCATCCATAAACAACCCGTCTTTCATGCGAATAACACGTGTTGCATATTTCTTCATATCATCATCATGGGTTACCATGACGATTGTTTTGCCTTCTTGATTAAGCTTGGTCAAAATCCCCATAATATCACGACTTGTTTCACTATCTAAAGCCCCTGTCGGTTCATCTGCCATAATTAATAGCGGGTCATTCACAAGTGAACGCGCAATCGCTACCCGTTGCTGTTGTCCACCAGACAACTCTGTTACTTTTGACTTTTCTTTTTCAGACAAGCCCACCATATCTAAATAGTGTTTCGCAATTCGTCTGCGTTCGTTATCTGACTTTTTACCTTCATATACCATAGGGAGTCCAACATTTTGACTGACATTCAACGACTGAATTAAGAAAAACTGTTGAAAAATAAACCCTAGATATTTATTACGTAAATCTGATTTTTGATTCTCTGTTAATTTTGAAACATCTTCTCCATTGAAAAAGTAATGACCGTCAGAGATTTGATCTAGAAAGCCAATAATATTCATTAGCGTGGTTTTCCCACTACCAGATTTCCCCATAATCATGACAAATTCGCCACGATAGATAGTCAAATCTAGATTTTTTAATACATGAAGTTGCTCTTTACCCACAGGATAATATTTATTAATTCCTTTCATTTCGATTAAAGGAATAGCATGTGAGGAAATATCTGTCATTTTTATTCCTCCTCTTCTACGACTGGTGCTTCGCCACCAATAATGTCTCCATCTTTCAGAGGTGTTTTAGAACTAACAATCACACGGTCCATTGCCTCTAGACCTTCAGTGACTTCAACTTCTTTCTCTTTACTTGCTTCCTCTTTTTTATCAGCTTTGGCTTTTTCATCACCTTCTTTAGAGTCTGTTTTTTCAGTCTCTGCTGCTTCTTTGATGGTAATATTTTTTCGTAACACAGTTCCAAAGTCATCGACTAATACATAGGCTTGGTCGCCTTCATGTTTCACCGCTTTGCTTGGAATCTTAATCGCTTTATCACCTAAATTGACCGCTGCTTGCACATGGAAGCCATTTTTCAAGTTCTCTTTTGATTCAATGGAAAGTTTAACCGTATAGTTTGATAAGTTACTTGAGCCACCGCCCATTTCTCCTTCACCACCAGAACCTTGTCCGGGTGTTTCAGAAATATAAGTAATCGCACCATTAACATTTTCATTATTCGCGATAATCTTAATATTGGCTTTTTGGTCAACCTTTAATTTTTCAACATCTTTCTCATTAACCGTTCCTACCACATAATAATCTTCAGATGTTAAATTCAAAATCGCACTATCTCGTGTTTTTTCTTGAGGTATAGAAACTTTTCCTTTAAATGGTGCTTTAATTTGATTGACTTGACGCGCCATGACATCATTTAACTGCTCTTGTAATTGAGTCAAACGAACGTCAAAACTATTAATATCATAACGTAAAGCAATCGCTTCACGTGCTTCTGGCGTGTTTTGGCTAGGGGCTGGCTCTTCTCCTTCTTCTGTTGGAGCTACGCTACCAGATGCCAATTGTTTTAATTCTAATTCCATTTGGCGAACCGCTTTATAACGATCTGCCTCTGTTGATTGAATCGTCGATTTAATTTCAGCAATTTCTTTTTCACTGTTTGGATCAACATATTGATATAATACAGTGCCTTCTTCTACTAAATCACCGTTAGCTACTTGTAAATCTCCCAGTTTTCCTAACGTATCATCCTTCACAAATTCTTGCGAACGAACAGGTGTAACAGTTCCGTTAATAAAGACTTGTTTCAAGCCAACAATATCAAAATATTCAATCCCGTTATCCTCAGGCGCCTCCATATTTTCTGGCAAGTCTTTTTTACCGCCTAATCCGAACAATAAATAAGCTATCACTGCTACGGCTAAAATCACGCCTCCAATAATAAAACCTTTCTTTTTCGTCATGTTTCTACTCCTTTTTTTGCAATACCTTTACAAGTATGACAAGTTTATTTAATAGTTGTCACTATTATAATACATCGGCATAGCATCTCCCACTCTTTTTTTGAATTTTAATCTTACAATCTTGTCACAATAAAAAAAGAGCTATGGGAAATCCCATAGCTCCAACTTTAATTATTAAGCTTTAACGATGTTTGTTGCTTGAAGTCCACGTTGGCCTTCTTCAACATCAAAAGTTACTGCTTGACCTTCTTCTAATGTTTTGAATCCTTCAGATTGGATAGCTGAGAAATGTGCAAACACATCTGTACCGTCCTCTTGTGTAATAAATCCAAAACCTTTGTCTGCGTTAAACCATTTAACTGTACCGTTATTCATAAATATTTCCTCCTAATACGTACTTATGTACGCTTGTTATTGCAATAATATGACGTATAAAAGGAAATAATATTTCTTAAAATATGTATCCTAATGTGTATCAAAATCACTACATTAATTACTATAACACGTTCTGATTTCTTTGTATAGCTTTATTACTTATAATCTTATTTTGCTTCCATTAGTTCTAATGGTGAATCAATTTTTTTATCTAGTTTTTTACCAGAGAAGTGATCATAAGCGGCTTGCAGCGCAATACGTCCCATTTCTTCAGGCTGTTGCGCAATCGTTGCATTTAAACGGCCGTCTTTTACAGCTTTCACACCATCTTCGTTTCCGTCAAAACCGACAACAATCACATCTGTTTTCCCAGCTGCTTCTAACGCTTCTAAGGCACCTAACGCCATTTCATCATTTTGTGCAAAAACCGCTTGAATATCTTTCGTTGATTGTAAAATATTTTCCATAACGGTTAAGCCTTTAGCACGGTCAAACTCTGCTGATTGTTTTTCCACGACTTCTAATTTACCGTCTGCAAATTCATCAAAACCTTTTCCACGTTCACGTGTTGCTGAAGCACCTGGTACTCCTTCTAACTCGACAACACGTCCATTTTCACCAATTTTATCTAAAATAAACTGAGCCGCCATTTCGCCACCTTTTACGTTATCAGATGCAACAAGAGTTAAAACCTCACCGCCGTCACTACTACGGTCAATGGTAATCACAGGTATATTCGCTGCATTAGCTGCTTCGACAGCAGGTTGAATGGCAGAAGAATCTACAGGATTAACTAAGATCACATCGACTCCTTGTTGAATTAAGTCATCCATATCGTTACTTTGCTTAGCCGAATCATTTTGTGCATCGACTACGACCGTCTTTGTATCATTCTCATCTGCCAGATCAACAATACCTTCTTTTACAGAGACAAAGAACGGGTTGTTCAATGTGGAAATACTTGCGCCAACTTTTAATTCACTGGCCTCTTTCTTCTCCACGTCTCCACTATCTTTTGCACCGTTATCCAATGTGGCTGCACCACATCCTGCTAACATCAAACCTGTGACTGCTAAACCTGCTAATAATTTTTTCATTGCTATTTCCCCCTTTTATTTTTTCTTACGGTCAAGTAAGACCGCAATAATAATCACAATACCTTTTACAATTTGTTGATAGAAACTTGAGACACCTAGTAAGTTAAGACCGTTATTAATCGTCCCGATAATAAGTGCCCCGACTAATGTGCCAAAGATACGTCCTTTCCCACCAGAGAGACTCGTCCCACCTAAGACCACGGCAGCAATCGCATCCATTTCAAAAGCTTGACCAGCAGTTGGTTGTGCAGAATTTAAACGAGAAGTTAAGATAATCCCTGAAAGAGAAGCCATTAAACCAGATAACGTATAAATCCACATTTGAACACGGTCGGTATTAACACCAGCTAGTTTTGCTGCTTTAATATTGCCACCAATCGCATAGGTTTTCTTCCCGAAAGCTGTTTTATGTAACAAAACAAAGAGTAAAGCAAAACTAACAAGCATGATAATAATTGGAAACGGAATACCAAATAAATAACCACGTCCGATAAATTGAAATAAGAAACTATCTCCAATACCGGTAATCGGATTCCCGTTTGTATAAACGAGTGTCAAGCCACGATAAATTGTCATTGTCGCTAAAGTGGCAATAAAAGGCGCCATATTGCCTTTTGCAATAAGCAAGCCATTAATCATCCCTAAAATAGCCCCAACCATTAAGCCCGCTATCATCGCAAGTAATGGCGACATGCCCGATGAAATCAGCCCTGCTACAAAAGCTCCTGATAAAGCTAACGTTGAACCAACCGATAGGTCAATCCCACCTGTTAAAATAACAAAGGTCATGCCAAATGCAATCAAGGCATTGACAGATACCTGACGCAATAAGTTTAATAAGTTAACAGACGATAAAAAACTCGGATTCATAATCGTCACTAAAATCACTAGGACGACCAGTGCCACAAGGGGTCCCAATTTAGAAAGCCATTTTCCCATATCTTTTGATGATTTTTGTTTCGTCATTTCTTTATTCATTGATAATTCCTCCTGTCGCAAGTTGCATGACACGTTCCTGAGTAGCTTCTGCTTTCGCTACTTCTCCCATCAAGCGTCCTTCGCGTACTACCATAATGCGATCACTAATACTTAAAACTTCTGGTAAATCACTGGAAATCATGATAATCGCCACGCCACGTTCAGCTAACTCGTTGATTAATAAATAAATCTCACGTTTCGCACCTACATCGACTCCACGAGTCGGTTCATCTAAAATTAGTACTTTTGGCCCAATTCCTAGCCATTTGGCTAAAACGACTTTTTGCTGATTCCCTCCTGACAAGCTACTTGCAGGGTCTTCAACGCTCGCTGTCTTAACTGTTAAACGCTCGACTAACAATTCAACAAAATCATCAATCAGCTTATCATTTAATAACCCCGCCTTTGAAAATTCACCAACAGAAGGTAGTAAGACATTGTCACGAATAGAAAAATCTAGAATCAATCCTTCATCTTTTCGGTCTTCAGTTAGAAAACCAATACCTTGGCGAATGGCTTCTTCTGGACTTTTTATCGTCAATTCTTTGCCTTCTAAACGAATCGTCCCACGACTCTTAGGCAGTAAACCAAAAATCGTGCGCATGATTTCCGTTCGACCAGCACCCATTAGACCTGAAAACCCGAGTATCTCGCCACTTCGCACGTTAAAGCTAATATCTTCAAATACGCCGTCTAACGCTAAGTTTTCTACCTCAAAACGAACTTCGCCAATCTCACTCGTTTTTTCTGGATAAAAGTCACCAATCTCGCGACCAACCATCTCGCGTACGACTTGTTCCATTTGCGTTTCCGCGATTTGACGAGTCGAAACAGAGATACCATCACGCATGACCGTAATCCGATCACACATCTCAAAAATTTCTTCCATACGATGCGAAATATAAACAATCGATACGCCCTGTGCCTTTAGTTTATGCATGACATCAAATAGCACACGTATTTCACGATTGGTTAAGGCAGCAGTTGGCTCGTCCATGATAATCACCTGCGCATTCGTCATTAACGACTTCGCAATTTCTATCATCTGTTGTTGACCAACTGACAACTCGCCCATTTCTTGATACAAATCAATCTTAATATTTAACTGTTCAAAAACCGCTTGTGCTTCCTTCTCCATCGCTCGATAGTCCAGTAAGCCCAGTTTCGTCCGCTTTTCACGATTTAAAAACAAGTTATCAATCACTGACATTTCACCAATCGCATTAATTTCTTGATGAATGAAACTCACACCAGCTAATTCCGCTTCTTTTGTTGAATCATAATAGGTTTCCTGACCATCTATCACAATCGTGCCCGCATCTCGCTTGTGCAATCCTGTTAAAATATTCATTAACGTCGATTTCCCTGCACCATTTTCTCCCATAAGCGCGTGAATCTCGCCTGGCAGTAATTCAAAATCAACACCTTCTAATACACGATTGGCACCAAATGCTTTTTTAATGCCTGTCATCGTAATTTCCATCTTGTCACCCCACTCTTTCTAAAACAAAACACCCGCATGTAATATCACATTAGCAAAAGGGGTCGCTTCCCCCGTTCGAATGACAGCTACTGCTTGTTGACTCTGTTCTTTTAATGTTTCATGACTCACCCAATCAATCATGTCCTCTGAAAAACGTTGTTGCATGGCATACGCCATTTCAGGATTTTGTGGGACTATTTCATTGGCCAACGTGATTTTTTCAATCTCCATATCATCCATCACGCAATCTAAAACTGTTAAAAAGTCAGGCGTACCTAGTGTCAACGCCACATCAATTTTTTTAACCCCTTTTGGCACAGGTAAACCTGCATCTGCGATAATTAATTGATCCGTATGTCCTAAATCTGCTAAAACTTTACTAATTTCACTATTCAATATGCCATGTTTTTTCATATGCTTCATGCTCCTTTAAAACTGAAATCATCGGAATCCCTGCTTGAGCACCAGCTTTTTGAATCGCCACTGATGAAGCTAAATTTCCAAATGTCACACTATCTTTTAACGCCCAGCCATTAACAATCCCAACCGCTAAGGCACCGTTAAATGTATCGCCAGCTCCCGTCGTATCCACCGGTCGTACGAGAAACGGCGGTACTTTTACCATCGCTTTTCCGTCATAGAAAACAGCCCCTTCTGACCCTAATGTGATAATGAGCTTATTCGGATACATTTTTAAAACGGTTTCATAATCTTGCCCTGGAAATAGCACTTCAAACTCTGTTTCATTCGGTGTTAAATAAGTCGCTTGATTCAATGTTTTTTCCGATAGGACACGCGCGGGAGCTGGATTTAAAATAGTCGGAATATCGTGACGATCACAAAAATCTACGACCCACTCTACCACATCTGCTGCGATTTCATGTTGCAACACGACCACGTCACTAGCAAGTAAACGTTCCGTTTGGGCTTCTAAATGCGCCACTGACAAATCACCGTTACTACCCGGCACAATAATAATACGATTATCGCCATCTTTGACAATAATATGAGCAACACCAGTCGATTGATTGGTTATTGTTGCCATCCCCTGTGTATCAATGCCGTTTTCTTCTAAATTATGTAATACATCCTGTCCAATTTGGTCATCACCTACCGCACCAATCATCGATACTTTTGCCCCTAAACGACTGGCTGCGACTGCTTGATTAGCCCCTTTACCACCAAAAAATGTTTCAAATGTCCGACCAAAAACCGTTTCACCTTCACGAGGTACCACGTCCGTATTGACCACATAATCGACTGAACAACTTCCTACTACTGTTACATGTTTCATACAATCACCTTTCTCATCGTTTGTCCTTCTACCATCTCCACGGGAATTGTAATACTCTCCGTTTCAATAGGCTCATTCTCAATCTTTTTAATTAATGTTTCTGCTGCTAAATAGCCCATCTGATAAACATTTTGCTTAACAGTTGTCAGCTGCGGCGTCGACAATTCTGCAAAATCAATCCCGTCATACCCCATAATTTGTAAATCATTAGGCACATCAAGACCTTGCTGTAAAGCAGCTTTTAAAATATACATGGCGTGCATATCATTTGTTGCCACAACCGTATCAATTTCTCCGACTCTCTCCAGAACGATCGTAACAATCCGATTAATCGTTTCAAGCCCAAACGTTTCCACCGCCAATGTTTCATAAGGAATAGCCGCCTGCTCTAAAGAATGCATCAGTGCTTTATTTTTTTGTTGAACACTCATTAATTCTTGAGGACCGACCATAATCAACACTTTCTTCGGTTGTGTTTGACACACATACTCTCCAATCATGCGTCCACCTAGTTGATGATCCGATTTAACAAAAAACTGACTCTCTTTTGTCGTACGGTCGACTTGAATAAATGGAATCGCGCTCTCCTGTTCTTCGCTAGCTTCAACCGCCGTGATAATCCCTGCGAAATTATGTTGTTGGAATGAACGATAATATTGTTCTTGGCGAGCAGTATCGTTCGACGTATTACTCAACACCATTTGATAATTTTTTTCTACTAAGAAATCTTCCGCTCCTCGAGCTAACATTGGAAAAAAGGGGTTTGTAATATCTGGTAAAAGTAACGCAATCATTCGCGTTTTATTTTGAAATAATGAACGGGCAATCTCATTAGGTCGATAATCTAACTTTTGAATAGCCGCTTCTATTTTTAATTTCGCTTGATCGCTTACGTATCCTTTGTTGTTAATATAACGCGATACCGAAGCGACAGATAAACCTGCTTCTTTCGCGACTTCCTTAATCGTAGCCATCACTATCACCCTCACTTTTTAAATAGGTAACCGATTACACATTAAATTGTAACCGGTTACCTATCTTTTGTCAAATGGTTTGTGTTATAAAATTTTTATCCACAAATTGATATAAAAAAGACAACAGTCGTTTAACTGTTGTCTTTTCCTTTAATTTATTTCGCTAGTTGTTTTCTTTTCAGATAAGCAACGATGGTGATTATCATCATTCCTACCCAAACAAACCAATGTGTTGCAGATTCTCCTGTTTGAGGTAATCGTTTTTCTTCTTTTTCTTCTGTTTTTGGTGCCTTATCTTCAGGCTTCACTGGTTTTTCAGGTTCTGCGGGTGTCTTAGGTTCTTCTGGCGTTGTAGGGTCTTCCGGCTCAATATCCTCTACATATGTATTGGTTATCGTATAACCCTTTTCCATATCACCTGAAATGGTACTTTCGTACCCAGGAACTGCCACTTCGTTTACTGTGTACTGGATTTCTTCGCCGTCTTGGTATTGCTCAAGCTTTTCAAAGACGTGTTGCCAGTTGTTGTCTTCTGATAACGTGATTTCGGATACTTTTTCACCATTCGCAAGTAGCTCAATTATAACTTGTTCTGCTTTAGGTCCTACCCATTCTTTGGTGACACCGATACTGCGTTTTCCTTCAATCGTATTGACAATCGTAAAGCCATTTTCCATGTCACCTGTCATCGTACTACTGTATCCGTCAAGCGCTACTTCTTCCACTGTATAGTCAATCGCTTCGCCTGTCTTCGCATCGTACTGTGGCAAGTTTTCAAAAACAGCCTGCCACTCATTGTCTGCGGATAGTTTTAAGTCTGATACTTTTTCACCGTTCGCTAATAACTGAACCGTTACCGAGTCGGCTGCTTTCCCTACCCATTGTTTTTCAACAGGGATATCTAGTGTTTCAACATTCGTATTCACTACTTTGAAGCCTGTTTCCATATCACCTGAAATGGTACTTTCGTACCCAGGAACGGCCACTTCGTTTAATGTGTACTGGATTTCTTCGCCGTCTTGGTATTGCTCAAGCTTTTCAAAGACGTGTTCCCAGTTGTTGTCTTCTGATAACGTGATTTCTGATACTTTTTTACCATTCGCAAGTAGCTCAATTATAACTTGTTTTGCTTTAGGTCCTACCCATTCTTTGGTGACACCGATACTGCGTTTTCCTTCAATCGTATTGACAATAGTAAAGCCGTTTTCCATGTCACCTGTCATCGTACTACTATATCCGTCAAGCGCTACTTCTTCCACTGTATAGTCAATCGCTTCGCCTGTCTTCGCATCGTACTGTGGCAAGTTTTCAAAAACAGCCTGCCACTCATTGTCTGCGGATAGTTTTAAGTCTGATACTTTTTCACCGTTCGCTAATAGCTGAACCGTTACCGAGTCGGCTGCTTTCCCTACCCATTGTTTTTCAACAGGGATATCGAGTGTTTCAACATTCGTATTCACTACTTTGAAGCCTGTTTCCATATCACCTGAAATGGTACTTTCGTACCCAGGAACGGCCACTTCGTTTACTGTGTACTGGATTTCTTCGCCGTCTCGGTATTGATCAAGCTTTTCAAAAACGTGTTGCCAGTTATTATCTTCCGATAATGTGATTTCGGATACTTTTTCACCATTCGCAAGTAGCTCAATTATAACTTGTTTTGCTTTAGGTCCTACCCATTCTTTGGTGACACCGATACTGCGTTTTCCTTCAATCGTATTGACAATCGTAAAGCCATTTTCCATGTCACCTGTCATCGTACTACTGTATCCGTCAAGCGCTACTTCTTCTACTGTATATTCAATCGCTTCGCCTGTTTTTGCATCGTACTGTGGCAAGTTTTCAAATACAGCCTGCCACTCATTATCTGCGGATAGTTTTAAGTCTGATACTTTTTCACCGTTCGCTAATAACTGAACCGTTACCGAGTCAGCTGCTTTCCCTACCCATTGTTTTTCAACAGGGATATCAATGTGCTTTAATTCATTTTCGATAACCGCTATTTCTTGAGCATTATTGGCAACTAAGTTAATCTCTTGTGTTTCTTGTGGGTTAAACACGACATAATCTGGAGCATTTATTTCTCTTACTAAGAGTTTTCCGGGTTTAAAGCCTGACGCTCTAATTTGACCATTCTCGTCAGTCGTAAAGACTTCTTTAGTTTCTGGTTTATTTTGATATAAAGGACCGCCATCTTCTCTTTCAATCTCGAAAGAAACGCCTGGTATTGCGATTTCAGTGCCTGCTACTACTTTATTAATGTTTAAAAAAGCACGTACTTTTCCAGAAATACTACCACCAACATCAATATTGATAACACGTCCTTCATTATCAATATGGCCTGGCTTTTGGTCTTCAAAAAAATCAAAAGACGCATTATTTGTAAATTCTTTTAAATCATTATTAGTAATCAAAGCATCATAGGTAAAGGCAAATTCTTTACCATTTAAAACTTCTTCAGGTATTTCTATATCAATCGTACCGTCTGACATATTGTAATCAATTTTAGAACCTGCCGCTGTTCCGTACTCTGAAGCTAAAAATTCCTCAATACTTGAGAAGCCAACATAATGTGTTTGGAATTGTTGACCACCCCAGTATAAGCCAATCTCAATACCTGAACCGTCAAGAAGTTGTCCTTCTCCTAATTTATCATGAATAACAAGAGCCCCACCTGGGTAAGCATCCCCATTAATATTTCCTCTTAAAAACCATGTAACATAGCCTGGCTTTGCAGCACCATACATCATGCCAGTCTTACCAGCAAATACACCACGATCGCCACCCTTAGTATTAGAAACATTCACTGTTTGATTGCCTACTGTTAAGGTATGTGTACTGTCTTCTTCCGTATTTAATCCCGATAAAGTCAGTGTGAAATCACCGCTAATATCATGCTGCCCTTGAATTCCTTCTAAGAACGTTAACGTTATACCATTTTCCGTCACATCAATTTTAACATTTTCAATTTCCGGTAATTTAGAATTTAGCTCAAAGCCTGCTACCCCATCACTGGTTATTGGTATATGAATTTGTTTTCCAGGATAAATATAATGTTCGCCAGATGCATCTTCACTCTGCCCTTCAAATGTTACCGTCACTTGAAAATCCTGAGTATGACTAATATCATTCGGACTCACACGCAGTCCTGTGATAATATCATCTCCTCCAAATCTCTCTTGTGCTTTCACTAACGTCATAAAACTTGGCACAAACTGTCCAATAACGAAAATCAGTGTCATAAATGAGGTTAACCATCTCTTTTTATTCAACATATAACTCTCCCTTTTCTAGCACACGTGAGATTAAAAGTTGGAAAAAGACGTTTCACGAGCAATCATTTTGGCTGATTTATTATAATCTCTTTTCAAGACACGATTTAAACTCTTCGCGTCAGTAAAGCCATTATTAAGTGCCACGTCCATGACCGTTCCATTTCCTTTTTTTAATTCATCAATAGCGTGCATACTTCGGACACGTTCTATGTAGTTCGAAACCGTATAACCTGTATAATCTTTAAAAAATTTACTTAAATGGCTGACAGAAACATTCACTTCTTTAGCGATTTTAGCCAATGGCAAACGCTCTTTATAATGTTGATGAATATAACATAAAATGCTATCGAGTAATATCATATCTTCACAACCAGGTAATTCCGTTCGTTCATCTGAAAAAGCAGCGACTAGAATACCTGCAACTTGTAAAACAAGTCCAGTGTAGACAAAGTCAGGCGTTTTAGAATCGCGTTCTTGTTTTAACGCTACTATCTCATCAAATATATGTTTGAGCTTTTCATAGCTTTGTTGCTGAAACGCATTCATTTTTTCAACTTTCGGTAAATCATACGTATAATTCATCAATTCAGGGCAATAGTTTCTAACAAATTCTAATGGAAAGATTACGGTTAAAAATTGAGTTTCTTCATCAAAACTCACACAGTCAAGGCCATGAACTTCATAAGAATTAACAATCATCATCTCTTCCGTCGTTCGCTTGACGACTTTGCCATTTAAATAATAACTATCTACCGAACCTTTATTGATATAGTTTATTTCAAGCTCTGGGTGCCAATGTCTTGGCATGGTATACGTTCCGTCATAATCTTGCTTTCGGATGATGTTACTACTCGCATTCCATTTCTGCAAATACTCATCGATATTGTGACTATTAAAATTCATCACAATCGGCTTCGTCTCAATATTATAAAAAGACTCCATCGGATAACGTCGATTAGGCATTTTATCTGTCCTCCTTTCCAAGAAAATTTAAACGATTACATGCGAACATCATAGTTCGAGTCCGCAGTTGATTATAGTGATACTCTCATTTCCTATCGATGCTTTTATCATTTAGTTTTAGGGCGATAATTATTTTCATAAAAGTTAAACACCTTAGAATCATTATTGTATCGCGTTTTTTCTGTACCCGATTTCATTTTTCTTATAAATGTCACAATTTGTGAAAAACTATCGTTATATTAACGTGTTTTTAAGGCTATATTCACATGCCTAACTTAGAAAAAAACATTCATCCGTTCAATTTTTTTCATTCTTGTCAAAATAAAAAACAGGCACTTAGAGTGATTCTCTAAGTGCCTGTTCTGGCTAGATAACTTATTCTGATTCCTCATTCTTACTAAAGAATTTCTTTTCTTTTTCTTCCTCATCCACTTCTTCTTCAGGATGAAACTTTACTCTTATTTGTAAAACACGTGAACCTTCCATCTCTTCTGATGTCAGAGTTAAATTATCAACTTCGTAAGTTAATTTTTCATTTTCTTCAGGAATCGTTCCTAAAGCAGTAATTAAGTAACCTGCCATCGAGTCGACATCATTCATATCTAACTTCGTATTGAAACATTCATTAAACTCATCGATTGGCATACGTCCTTGTACAAGGTACTCATTTTCGCCCACTTGAGTGTATAGGTTTTCTACTTCGTCAGATTCGTCATCAATCTCGCCAACAATTTCTTCTAGCAAGTCTTCTAACGTGACAATCCCAACCATACCTCCATATTCATCAAGAAGAATCGCCATTTGATTTTGCGTACGACGTAGTTCTAATAATAAATCATCAGTAAAAATTGTTTCAGGAACGAATAAAGGTTCGTGGATAACATCCATCAAATCTATCTTTTCAAATCCGTGCTGATGAGCGTATTTTAATAAGTTTTTCAAATGCAGCACGCCAATGACTTTGTCTTTGTCATCTTCATAAACGGGAATCCGTGAGAAATTTTGCGACATGACTTTATCCAAGTTTTCATCAATTGGATCAAGTAAATCAATCATAAAAGCATCCGTACGAGGTACCATAACTTCACGAGCTAGCGTAGTATCAAGCGAGAAAACACCTTGAACCATTTCTAACTCATCCATTTCTAAGACGCCCTCTTTTTCTAACAAATAACGCATTTCATCACGCGTCATCTTATTATCATCGTCATCAAATTTCATTGGCGTAATCCGGCTAAGCAAATCCGTCGAAACGGATAATAACCAAACAAATGGACGTGCGATAAAACCAATCGCCATAATCGGTCCCACAGCAAATTGGGCAACCTCTTCCGATTTATTTAACGCAATCCGCTTAGGATACAACTCTCCAAATACAATCGAGATATACGTTAAAGCAATCAAAACGATAAACTTCGATGCCTGAACGGCCCAAACTTTATCGCCAAAGACCGGCGCTAGTTTCAAAGCAAAGCTATCTGCTAAAGACGCCCCGGATAAAATATTGACTAATGTAATACCTACTTGAATCGTCGATAAAAAATTACTCGTATTATCTAATAATTTAACCAATCGTTCAGCAGCCTTATCGCCACCTTCTGCTTTCTGTTGAACTCGATTAATATTCAACGACACGACGGCAATCTCTGCCGCGGCAAAAAAGGCATTTAGTAATGTCAAGACAATTAAAATACCAAATAATACTAATAAAGACTGACTCTCTGGATCAGCAGTCATACGCTGTTCTCTCCTCACAAAATAAATTTAATTAAAACACAATTAAGCCTAATAATACCATAAAAATCTTTATTTTTCAATTTTTTCAAGCGTTTTGGCGGGTTCTTTTTGCGAAAGCAATTCCCGTCGTTGTCGCACTTGTACCATATCGTAGACGTGAATAAAAACGGTCTTACAAACAGCATAGAACGGTACACCTAAAATCATCCCTAGCAGTCCCGCAATATTTCCTGCCACTAATAATATAATGATAATCGTTAAGGGATGAATATCCAAACTCTTACCAATCACATTAGGATAGATAATATTCCCATCAATCTGTTGGACGATTAATACGACGACACAAGCAAGCGCTGCATGCAACAAGGCTTTCTCATGACCACTAAACAACGTCACAAATAGTGCTGGTGCTAAACCAAGATACGGCCCAACATATGGAATCATATTCGTAATTCCTGCAATTATACCAAACAGAAAAGCGTACTCAACCCCGATAATCTTATAGCCAATCATCGTTCCTACTGCTACGAATGTACATTCAATCGCCTGTCCACTGATATACTTAGAAATCGTTTGACTCATCTTGTGTAATAACATTAAAATTTCATCTTTGGATTGTGCTGGGAGATATTTTTCAATCATCGGTATAAGTCTATCCCCATCTTTTAACATATAAAACAACATAAACGGCACAGTTACTACAACAATCGTGACGTTAGCGAATACACCCACGAATGAACCTAAACCAGAAGAAACACCATTTATCACTTTCCTAACAATCGCTCCCAACGATAAGTCCATCTTATCTAAGTAACTTTGCACGTCGAGATCTTTAACGAGAGGGTGTGAGAACAGTTGCCCCGTCCAATCCTCCACCGCTTTTATAAATTGCGGCAAGTTTTGAATTAATTGTCCCATTTGCTTTATTAAATTAGGGATAATCAAACTAACAAAAAAGATAAACATGCCTATAAAAAAAAGTAAGACAGCTGCTACTGACCAATTTTTAGATAAATTCGCTTTGGCTTGAAGCCACTCCACTAGCGGGTTTAACATATAATATAAAAATCCCGCAATTAAAATAGGAGAAAATAATGTTGAAAAGAATGTAAAGAACGGTTGAAATACAAAATCAATCTTCGTTGACACGAAAATCAAACTCGCAATAATCAACAATTCGAGAGACCAAAACATCAATTTAGAGTTTCTTAATCGCTCAAACATAAAAAACCTCCTTATTTCTACTTAATTAGCATTTAAAAATGAATCTATCTCCTATATAATACAAAATATATATAAATTATCCTTTTTTTAAAAATGATTGTCAATATATTTATCATAATAGGAGGGTCCTCATGATTTATCACATTGAACACACGGATACGATTATTTCGCCTGTCTATCAAGATGCTCTTGCACTTAGAAAAACAATCTTTGTTGAAGAGCAAAATGTCCCACTTTCGATTGAAATTGATGCTTATGAAAAACACTGTCGTCACTTCGTCTTATACCATGACGAAAGTCCTTTAGCCACCTGTCGTTCCTTACCACTTGAAAATGCTCAATTAAAATTACAACGTATGGCGGTTAAAAAAGAATATCGCGGCCAGCATATTGGCTCGTATCTTTTAAACCATATCATTGAAGATGCACAGAACGAAGGATACCAGTCTATTATTCTCGGTGCACAAGAACACGCTGTCCCATTTTATCAAGCTCTGGGATTTAACATTTGTAGTGAACGCTACATGGATGCTAATATTCCTCATTTTGACATGAAAAAAGAAATTTAATAAAAATTATTGTTATTTTTTGACCATAAGACTTGAAATCACGCGTAAACATCAGTATCCTTTACATAGCAAATAAATCAAGGAGTCGCAATATGACACAAAAACAACGACAACTTATTCTTGGTCTGGTTGTTCTTATTTTAATATTATTCATTGCGTTATTACGCTTAAAATATCAAAATAAATCACCAAGAGATAGTTGGGTGCCAAGTTCTCCTCCAATCGTACAAACTATTTTTTACACATCCGGAGAAGAAATTACTTTTGAAGAGCCTTACGAAGCACATCAAACTGCACAGCAATTAGCGGCACTAGAAAATCAATTAACTGATGTTACGGAAAATATTAGAAGCAATGAGAGTAAAGAATCTTATCTAAAATGGCAACTCGCAGTTGAAGATACGATACGCTATTGTCAAAGACATGGCGATATGCGCCATATCCAACAAGGAAAAGAATTATTAGCAAAAGGTTTCTTAAAATTTTACGCATCACCTTAAAGCCAATTTTAACGATTGGCTTTTTTTATTGTCCCTATTTTGCCCTTTACTTTCTTTTTTTTATCGTTATAATTAGGCTTAGCTTAAATAAAGTTTAGGTATACCTAAAAAGGAGAGAAAAAATGAAAAAAACAATTATAGCATCATTGATAGTCAGTGGACTTTTCCTAAGTCACAACGTTTTGGCAACAGAGGTGACAACCGATTTAGCAGAACAAAGCGCAGACGTTTCAGAATTGATAGTCCCTGAGACCTCATCTCTTGAGATAGGTCATGTTTTTACCGACCAACAAGGTGTTATTTATAAAATCACCTCCATCGATGGCGAACGCGGTGACGTACAAGTAGGTGATGGCGAAAGCCCTATTCCAAATCTTGGCTCGCATGTACAAATCCCCGAAAAATTAAATTTTGAAGGGGTTACGTTTACCGTTAAACAAATCGGCAGTTTTGCTTTCACGAAGTACCAAGATGAAGGAGGCGCTATCGCAGAAGGCGGATCAAATGTAGAAATTATTGAACTACCAAAATCTATCACAACCATTCAGCCAAAGGCGTTTTACTCGTCACTTGATTTACGCTTAATTCACTTTACACCAGATAGTCAGTTGACCACGATTGGAAAAGATGCCTTCGCGTTCTCAGGATTGTCTAAAATTTCCATTCCCGATAGCGTGGTAGAAATAGGAGCCAACGCTTTCGTCTTTAATGAATTTTTAACAGAGTTTCAGCTTAGCGAGACGTCTTCTCTTCAAGTTATAGGAGATGGAGCGTTACGAACAACCCGTCAACTCAAGCACATTTATTTACCGGCTTCTCTGATATCTATCGGCGAACGTCCATTTTCAGGTGCCATAGGACTCCAAAGTATTACCGTTAGTCCAGAAAACCCGAATTACAGTTCAATTGACGGAGTCCTATTTAATAAAACACAAGAAACGTTGATAACATATCCAGCAGATCATGATGGCCATTCCTATACCGTTCCTGAAACGGTCGCGACCATTCACGACCACGCTTTCGAATATGATGTCAACTTAAAATCATTAACCTTATCAGATTCTGTCCGTCATGTCGGCGACCTTGCTTTTAAAAATATGCGCAAACTAGAAACCTTGCACTTAAATGAAGGATTAACGTCAGTGGGCCGGCTGTCTTTTTATGGTATTAATCAGCTAAAAGAATTAACTTTGCCAAATAGCTTAACCGAATATGGGCGTAATCCTCTCTATGAATTAGACGGATTGGAACAAATAACGATTGGAACTGGGACGACTCATCTACCCGCTAACTTCTTAGGAGGGCCTTTCACTCAACTTCACACGATAACAATACTAGGTGACGAGGTTACATTTGATGAAGATATGTTTAGTTTCTTTGATAGCACGGATTGGCAAAATCTAAATTTTTTCGTTACAAACGAAAACGTTAGACAACGATTGTTAGATAGCTTAACGATTGAAAAAGACCAGGTCAAATTATTAGAGAGCTTGCCAGAAGAGCCACTTACTCCTACTGAACCAGAAAAAACAGAAGATACACAACAACCAGAGAGTCCAAATGAAACAGAAGAAAGTGAAACAGGCACACCGACTACACCTACTCAACCAAACGAAGATAACGAGAATGAACAGCAAGAAGATAATACGGATACATCAAAAGATAAGGAGCAAGATGATAATAAAACGCCTAAACCTGATGCTGACAAACCTTTAGAAAATGAAATAGATAAACAAACGACTTTACCATCAAGTCCTAACAAGCATCCTAATCACAATCAAGTGGATGTGTCCGTGATACATGCAGAACAACAAGAGCATGCTAAAAAAGCCGCTCATTCATCTCAACGCTTGCCACAAACAAGCGAAGATAAGAAAAGTAATCTCTTACTGATCATCGGCAGTACACTTTCAACAACTGCCGCGATAATCTTCTATAAGAAACATTAACTTGTTTATTTCGACAACCCTCCAAATTGTCGTTTTAATATAAAAAAAGACTGTCTTTTCGACAGTCTTTTTTGCTCTTCATACATTCTAACTATGACGACTTACGTGATAATTGTTTATAGCGCTCATACCATAATTTCACATACGCTTCTGAAAATGGCCCTTTCCCTTCGTTAATCCACTCAACGAGTTCCTTGACATTTTCTTTGAGTATATAGTCAATCTCTGCTGAATATCCCATTTGTTGGCGATGCATTTCATACTCATCAACATCTAACAACTTCTTCTCTCCATCAGGAAAAATCTTGATATCCAAGTCGTAATCAATATACTTTAATGCTTCGGCATCCAGTACAAACGGTGAAGCTAAGTTACAATAGTAAGAAACCCCATTATCACGAATCATCGCAATAATGTTAAACCAAAATTTTTCATGAAAATAAACAATGGCAGGCTCTCTCGTCACCCATCTACGACCGTCTGACTCTGTGACAAGCGTGTGATCATTGACGCCAATTAAGGAATGTTCACTCGTCTTTAAAACCATGGTATCACGCCAAACGCGATGTAATTTACCGTCGTGTTTATAGCTTTGAATCGTAATGAATTCTCCTTCTTTCGGAACACCCATTTTGACCCTACTTTCTACTGATTCACCAGTTTTTTTGCCAGGGTGCTGTTCACACCGGTATCATAAACATTATATCATAAAACATTTAAAACCGAGAGAACTTTTACCAGAAGAAGTGGTATCTCAAATTCAAGTTAGATAAAAACTACTCCCAATCCATTTCCCCTGTGACTACTTTCGCACTCATTTCTAACGAATCATCCGGCAAATTAGGATACGCTGCTTTCATATCTTGAATAATTTTCTCACTCGTGGTGTACGTTGCTTCAGATAGCATGAAACGCTCTAAATACTCTTTCGTAAAGGCTATATTCTCTGGTGAAAAGTCATTACCTGAAGCAAAATGACTAGGTATCACACGTGTAGCGCCAAATGTTGTTAACTCTTCCAAGTCTTTTAGCCACTGCTCTTGACTTTCACGCATCTTCGTGTCGGCCATAAACAAATGACAATCTGCTGCAACCAAAATGCCCCCTAATAATATCTTATCCGTCGGTTGATACAACGTTTGTTTTTCCTCATCACTACCTACGATTTGCAGCGTATCCGAATCTAACGTCAATGCTGATGGCGCTAGCTCTGGTAATAAGATATGGTCAGGTACATTGTCTTGCAACGCTTCTTGCCAAACTGCTTGTTTCGCTTCATTCGTCTCTTTAATTCGTTTTATCGTACTAGCGGTCGCTAAAACTTTCACATCGGGAAACACCTCTTTCATCACGGCTGTTCCAAAGTAAAAATCTGGATCACTATAAGAAATATAGAGGGTGTTTAGAGTTATCTGTTTTTCTTTAATATAAGTTACGATGTCTTCAGCATGTCCTTTTGAAAACTGTGTATCAACTAACAGTCCCTTACCATTTTTTTCTACTAGAACAGCCGTAACACCGAAGACTTCATCTGGTTTTCTCACATGGTAGGTAAACGTTTCTCCTTTTATTATTTTCCAATTTTAGGATTACCCACATTCGTGCCCCCTATTATTGCTACCATCGAAACTGTCGGAGGACTATTCATGATACTCGGTCTACTCATCCCTCTTGTTTCTCTAGGTTTTGTCGCCATATTAGGCACGACAATTTTTATGTTAAAAAGTCAAGCTGGTTTTATTGACGGTTTTGAACTGGAATTACTGTTAATTGTGATGAGTCTTGCTGTCGGCTACGCTCACTTAAATAAAAACCTCTTTTAACTCCGCCCCTTTCAAAACGATCGTCCATTTTAAAAAAGGCTCTTGCAAAATATAAAAAAGGAAGAAAATCAAAAAAGATTTTCTTCCTTTTTTGAGACTGATCCATAAAGAATCGAATCTAGTCATCTTTTAATTCATATATTGCTTTCTTTATTAATTACCCGGCACATCTGTTAAAGTCCAAACAAAAGAAGTTCTGTATTGTGCTTTCTTTTTAACGGCTTTACCTGGTACAAATAGTTTGACACTTTCTTTAGATTTTGCTAAATCTTCATCACCCCAGCGTGTCAAGAAAGTACCTGCTCCCGCATCTTTTTTAGCACTCATTACAAGTAAATCTTCGTTCATATTGTCGATTTCGATTTTATCTACCGCTGTTGCCGGTGCTGATTCTGAAACAGTATTGATATTTCCATTAGTTAAAGTAATTTTTGCTCCGTCTAACTTATGGCTATCGTCTGTTTCAAACTGTTTCGTTTGCTTAACTTTTAAAGTCCAACCTGCTAACGTTCCTCTGTTGTCTGTTACTTGGACGTAGTTAGGTCCTTCTCTTAGTTCTTGGTCAGTATCTTTATCCTTATACTTTTGTAATCCAGCATAATATATTTCGTCTTTCGATGTTATTTTGTTGTCACCAAAGTTGAAACTAGAAGCAAAATCAATGGATAGTGGACCTGGTGTTCCTGGTTGAGGTTTTCCTTCTGGATCTGTTGGGTCTGTTGGATCTACTGGTTGTTCTGGATTAAGTGGGTCTACCGGGTCTACTGGTTGTTCTCCAGGAGTAAATTCGATTAAGCCATTCGATGTATATTCTCCACCATCTTGTCCTGCTGCAGAAACTACACCTGCTCCCATAGATAATCCTAAAGCCATGACTGATGCTAAACTAATAATTTTGTTGTATTTCATTGTAATTCTCCTTCTACCTATTTATATTTATTGATTACATTACTTCTTAATTAGCAGGGATTTCTGATAAAATCCAAGTTAACGTTGTTTTATAATTAACTGCATCTTTTACTGTTGCTCCTGGTACAGTTAATGTAACACTTTTGTTTAAATTAACATTTTCTTTTTTACCTTTTTCATCTACAATAACTTCCTCTTCAGTAAGGACATTCTCGCCTTCATCCCAACGATTCAACCATGTACCTGCACCTGCACCTTTTTCTGCAGTCATTACTCTATGAAGTTCTCCAACTTTCAATCCCATATTTTCATGAGCTAGTGGTGGTGTCGTGTTTGTCTTACTTCTTACTTTTGCATTAGTCAAGCTAATTTGAGCTCCGACTAACTCTTTGTTTTTCGTCTCTTTTGTTGCTTCAAATTGATTTTCTTGTTTTACATCTAAAGTCCATCCTGCGTTTGTTCCGCGTTTATCTGAGACTTGAACATAGTTTGGTCGATCTTCTAACCCTTCAAAACGTTGAGCTCTTGCATAGTAAGTTTCATCTTTATCTGTGATTTTGTTAATTCCAAAATCGAAACTAGAAGCAAAATCAATAGATAGTGGGCCTGGTGTCCCTGGATTTGGTCCTTCTGGATTTGTTGGATCAATTGGTTTCTCTGGCTCACCTGGGTCTATTGGGTCTGTTGGATCTGTTGGATCTGTATCTGGAATAAATTGAACCATTCCATGAGATTCATATTGTCTCACCTCTGCATTTTCTGCTGCTAAGACACTCGGCGCTAACAGATTAGATCCTAAAATTGACAATGCTAATACTGACATCATTTTTTGTTTTTTCATTTTCTTTCTCCTTTAAAAATTTTTTATATTAAACAGGATAGCCTATTTAAAACGATTTTTATAAAAATACCTTGACGACTAAAATTATAATTATGCTATATAAAAACAATAGCCATATCATATTATTTTTATTGTTGACTGTATTTAAGTTCGCATACTTTATTGGTACAGTTTCAAAAAAAAGTTTCTTATCATTAACATCTCTAGCTATTTTTTTATTCTTTTTTACATCTATCAAATTAGCTTCAACAATCATTCTTTTATCAGTGTAAGTTGGTTTATCACATGTAATCATTGTTAGCTTAGGTGATTCTGACGTCTCCAAAACAGAAACTTTTGTTTCATCCGTAATATAAACATCACTGACACTATATTGATATTCACCTTCTGCCTTTTCTAATATCAATTTATCGCCTATTTTAAGTTTGCCAACATCTCCCAATAACAAACCACTATCCGATAAATGATGTCCTAAAATAACGATATTATCTTTTAATGGATTTCTTTTTGGATACATATTGACTACACCAGTAAAAAAAGAGCTGTCAGTTGTATCATTCGATATTATTAAATTTTTTTTTAATGATGGTATCTTTAAAATAGATTCATATGTCACTGTTGTATCCATCTTCATTATTTGTTTCAAAGTTGGTGGTTGGATTTTAGATAGTTTTTCAGAGCGATCAAGATCATCTGAGCCCGAATCAAAGACAAACTCGACTTGATTTGTTTTTTCTACCAATAAACTCATTTTAAAAAAAGGATAAAATAACACACTTATACCAATCAACATTAAAATAAGAACAATATAATCACTCTGCTTTTTTCTCATTCTTATTCCTTCTACTGAAATAAAGGCTAATAATTAAAGCAAGAATAATGATTATTAAACCGCCTATGATGTACCAATTTATATAGTCTTGTTTAAGGGTAACATCTTTTCTATTTAATTCTCGTGCTTTCTCCTTTGAGATAGAGAATTTTTCAGAATAAGTCCATTTGTCTTGATACTTAACAGGATTGCCTTCTTCATCTTTACCATACTCGTGCTCACCATCATTATTCTTGTTTGCATATACTGTTATATCTGCCACATAGTTTCCTGCTTCAAGTTTTTTACCTTCCTTAATCACAGGATAGTTAAATGTTGTATTGGGAGCAATCTGCATATTTTGTTTTTCTTCTTGCACGAAAGGCTCTTTTTTTCCATCCTTTTTAATTTTAGTAGCAATAACAACATTATTTATATAGGTTGGTTTCGGGTTTTGAAATCTTGTTATTATGGCATTTCTAGCGTTTATCTGATCTGGATATACTTTATTCAAGTTTAATTCAGGTTCAACTTCTTGATTGTTATCGGAATGCATTATGATTGCAATAACATATGCATACTCATTCTTAATAGCTAGGCCATTTCCTTCTTCTTTTTCTTCTTCTTTTTCTTTTTCTTCTTTTAACGTAATACCCCCAGCTATAATCCCTTCAAATGTCTCTTTTGGTGGTATCACCTTTAACTTCAAATCATAAAAACTTTTCTTAGGAATTACTACTTGTTCTTCTGTTTCAACCAAATCTGCTAAATCATAACGTAACGTATCGTCTTTTTTTATATCATTAGGAGAGTATTCCACTACCCCATTACTGTTCGTTGTAGACGATGAAATACTTGTATTAACTTTAATATCTTTGTCAGAGTCATTAAATAACTTAACCACAAGTTCTTGTTCTTTCTCCGGCTCTACCTTTATATCAAAATAAGACTGTTCTTTATCTACTTGTGTATCCGGCTGTATCGGTTGAGCCGAAAAATTATATGTATCAGCCAGACTGGTTGTCATTCCTATCCAGTTGACCAACATTACAAATAAAATTAGTAATTTTATTCTATTTTTTTTAGACATTATAATTCACTCTTTCTACTTTTTTTATGTCTTGTTGTTTTAAATATAAAAAGACAATTATAGTAACAGATAACGCGTTATAAAGTAGAATATTATTGTTATCTCCTAGTTTCGGGATCATAATCGCGCGCCCTTGACTTTCACCAGTTGGATAACCTGGGACTATATTCTGACTTTGGCTCTTGTCTTCATCGGAAATATAAGTATTAGGATACTCTCCGTAGAAACCTACACCAGAATTTGATTGATAACTAGTACCAAAAACTGTTAGCGGAAGATTAAACATCAAAAAAAATATAAATGTGTACATAATTCTTTTTTTTGTTTTTCTCATAGTACTCTCCTTTACCTTATTTTTAACACTGTTAAGGTGTATCTCTTAACTGCCACTGTAACTCTCCTTTATATGTACCTACTAGTTGTTTGTCGATTGGAACTTCGATACTAATACCTTTTTGGTCCTTTTCCCATGTATCATTCACTTTATAATCGCCCTCATGTTTATATTGTTCAACGATTGTCTCATTTTTAGTAATAGGTTTTTTCCCTTTTAAATCATTCCAAACCATCTTACCCATCAAATTGTGCTTTGGTAGCAACTGATTAGTTAGAGGTTCTTTTTCTCTGACAGTCAATGTCCATTTGTCTGCATTTTCAGCTCGAAACTCTTCGACTACTAAGTCTCCTTTAGTCTGAGACCAGAAGTCCTTATGACCAGTCTTAATTTCATGTTTACCAAAATCTATTATTTCTGGTACTTCTTTTAATCTCAAGACATTCAAAGGTCCTTGTTTAAAATTTATTACAATTGTGTTATTTGCAGGTGTCTCGTCACAGTTAGGAGTTTGATAATAAAAATTATAGAAGTTTGTTTTATTTTGATCTATTGTCGCTTTAGCTTTCAATCTTAAATTAGCTTTAAAGTTTAATTTAGAAGCTAAATTTCCTAGCCTAACTCTAAGAACGTCCCCATTATAATCTATTTGTTTTTCATCAACTTTTTCACCATTGATTTCAAGTGTTCCTTTTTGATAATCCAAATCTTCTAACTTTACTCTAACAGTATCGTTTTCAGTAAAATTATTACCTTTAACTTCTATATAATCATTGATTACTACTTCTTCATCTTTTTTCAAATCAACTTCAAAAAGTTTATTATCGTCATTAAAATAAGAGTAATGTGAAATCGCTTCTGGATTTTGAGTTTTTACAAAAGAAATTTCTATATCATTAGAATCACTAACAACACCTTCATCCAAGTATATAAAACGATACTTGTTTGTTTCGTTCTCTTGAGCAGTTTCTAAAACCTTTGCTTGAAAAGTTAAATCAGATTCCCATCCCATTCCAGATGCCATATCACCTAAAGTAATAGTTAGTCTCCTATTGTTTTCATCAAAACCAATGTTTTCTTCCTTTACTTTTTGACCATTTATTTCAAGAGTTCCTCTTTGATATGATAGATCTTTCAAATCAATAACAATTTGTGCATCTTTAGTAAACTTGGAGTTGACTTTATCATCTAAAATCAAATGATCTTTGATATCTACAGTACTACCTTTGCTTGTAGTTATTTTTTCACTGTAACTGTTATCTGCATGATTTTTCAAAGAGGCAATGTGACTAACTGAGTTAGGTACTGTTCTCATGGCTATCGCATTTTCTGCCCATCCCTCTCCTGTTGAGCCTGTAAAACCCCAATAAACTTCGTACGAGCCTCCAAACATCTGATTGATATCTGGATAACCAAGACTTGACTGACCCAAATAGTATTCAATTGTTTGATTTCCATCACTAAATTGAAAATCAGCCCGTACTTTCAAGATTTTTTTATAAGCATCCCAATCCACATCAAACTTATGCCAACGTCCATCAGATAAAGTTGAAGAACTACTCAACACTTTAGTATGTTTATGACTAGGCTTCATCATGTTAAATTTATTAATATCCGCACGTGGACGAACAAAAGCGACATGCCCTCTTTTTCCATCATCTATATATTTGTCGGTTTCATCATATACAGGGTCTTTTCGATAGTCATTATTAAATGTATCAAACTCAAAAGATAATGCATTACGGATAAATTTATCACTAAATCTCGATCCATATGCTCCTATGCCAGATCCATCACTTCCAAGAGATTGAACACCATCCGGATCAGCATGAAGTGTAAAAGTTATACCATCAGCAGCTTTCTCACCTCTATCTCCTAAGTAGATCCAAGACCTTAGTTTAAAATCTTTTACTAAATTGACTTTATTCTTTGACCATATAGCTCCTAATTGTTTGTTAGTAGCAGTTATTTGTAGCACATTTTTATCACTTAATACTTTAGGGCCACTCCCTACAGGGTCAGCAAATACTTTTTCTAATGGCAGCAATTCATTTAGATTAACTGGAGGAAGTGGGACAGTTCTAGATTGCATTACTTCTGTCTCAGTTTCTTCTGCTTTACTTTGCTCTATCTGGATATCTCCTGATTGGCTTTCACTTGATTTCAAATCTTCTGAGCCATTATTATCGCTATCTAATAAAAGATCAAACGTAATAGATTCGTCGACTCTCATACCGTCTATTTCACTAAGTGTTAACAGCTGATTATCTTGATCTTTTAAGATGATTTCTTCCGACATACCTTTTGGAAAAAAATCTTCTATTTCTTTTTTCTTAATCTCTTCCCCTTTCACTTTCGTTAAAATAATTTCTTTTTGTTCTTTTAACTTTTGTTTTGCCATTTCACTGGGAATGAATCGAATATCATAGTTTATTTCACTTTTTGTTTCTAGTGTATTATTTGTTTTTTCCGAACTAGAATTTTCGACTGTTTCAACAATTGCTTGTTTTTCGTCTATCTTGGGAGAAGCTCCCACTAACACCGGCATCATTAACGGCAGTCCAAAAGTCACTACTAGAGACGCCAAAATTTCTTTCACATGAATACCTCCTTTTAATAACGAACGTTTTTAAAACATTACATTAAACAGATTATCATATAATAATTCATAAAACAAGCGTTTAAAAAAGATAACTTTATGCATTATTTATAAAACTGTTTTGTTAAACAAATAACAAATATTCGCTTATAAGAAAATGACTATTTAAAAAAATGCATAGCCTCTTCGCTTTAAAACAATCAACAAAAATTATTTTTAAAAACCATTTAGCTAAATTTTAGTCAAGTCCAGACTCCTGTGTAAAATGCTATACAATGTTTTTACCATTTCTACTTATCAAAATTGATGTATTTTCTTGAAGAATAAATCCATTCATCATGTAGGTCCATAAGAACGGCTCCAATTAAGCGATTGGCTGATGTTTGATTGGGGAAGATGCGAATAATCTTTTCTCTTCTGCGTACTTCTTGATTCAGTCGTTCAATTAGATTGGTACTCTTTAGTCGATTGTGGGAATTTCCTTGTACGGTATATTGAAAGGCGTCTTCGAATCCATCATCCAATGATGCGCAAGCTTTTGAATATTTTGGTTGATCGATATAATCATGAATCAATCGATTTTTAGCCTCACGCGCTAAGTTAATATCTGTGAACTTAAAAATTCCTTTAACAGCTTCTCTGAAAGATTTTGAATTTTTTTTAGGAATGGTGGTAAAGATATTTCTTAGGAAGTGAACTTGGCATCTTTGCCAACTTACGTTGGTGAAGGATTTTCTAATGGCAGAGACTAATCCTTTGTGCGCATCAGAAATAACGAGTTCCGTACCTTGTAAACCGCGTTCTTTTAGGTATTCAAAAAATGTTGTCCAGGTCTCTTCGCTTTCGCCACTTTGAATCATGAAGCCGATAATTTCACGGTCGCCATCTTTGGTTATTCCAATCGCTATATGACAGCTTTTTGAGAGTACTCGATTTTCTTCTCGTACTTTTATATAGAGTACATCGGTCATTAAGTAAGGATAATTTTTTTCTGATAATAAACGATTCTGCCACTCGTTAACCATAGGTTCTAGCTGTTCTGTTAAGCTAGAAACGAAGGACTTAGAGACGGATTTACCACAAAGTTCTTCCACAATTTTTGATACTTTACGAGTTGAAACGCCTGATACATACATTTCCAACATTGAAGCCATGAGGGCTTTTTCGTTTCGTTGATAACGTTCAAACACTGTGGGTGAAAAATGGCCATCACGTGTTCTGGGTACTTTTAATTCTAGCGTGCCTACACGTGTCGTAAAGCTGCGCTCATAATAGCCATTTCGTTGACTTTGTCGGTTTTCTGTTCGTTCATATTCTTTTGCTTGAATATATTCTGTTCGTTGATTTTCCATTAGTTGATTAAATACCGTTGTTAAAATATTTTTAGAAACGTCATCCTTTACAGAATATTCAATAATGCTTTGAATCTCTTCGCTTTTCAGTGTAAAATGTACTTGGGTCATGTAAAAGTCCTCCTGGGTATGTTTTTGTCGTTAAAAACATTGTACCGTAAAAGGACTGTTATATGGCCTTTTTACTTTTACACAATTATACGGACTTTATCTAAATTTTTTCATATTTATAATAAATAACGTTATTTTATATACATATTTATCACAAAAAATAATAATTAATTTTCTTAAAAATTAAAAAAAACTCAAATTTTCATCTTTGACTATCACTATTATATAACCTATCGAAAACTATCAGAAATATTTAAATCACTATATATTATATGAAAAAATTAACTCACTTCACACTATATCCATGTACCAAAAAGAGAGGAATGAAACCAATTGGCTTCACTCCTCTCTTGCTTTTTTTATTTATCTTATTTCTATCAAACTATGAGGTGATTTTACTGATACACATATTTTTTATATTTAACGATGACCATATTTTTCTACAGAAGCATTGTCTACTTTCAAAATACTCAACATGACATAGGCAATCCAACTATCTCGTGAATACAGCGTATATTTTGGTTGCCAATCTGTCGCATATTTACTCTTATAGTCACGTAATCCTTGAAACGAATAAAATCGACTGCCAAAATGATACACGAGATACGCGATTCTTTCTTGGATAAAACTTTTACGGGAGGTCCCCACATTGGCGAGAGGTGCCATTCCCATATTAAATTCTCGAAAGCCTGCTTCTTTCATCTGTTGAAAAAGATTCATAAATAAATAATCCATTGTCCCACTTGGCGCTAACACAGGGTCATGACGCATTAAATCAATACTAATACGTGCATTATTATAAGCAGGCATCATAGAGGCAAAAGCAATCAACTGTCCGTCCGTATTGCGAATGGTCGCAATCGGCGCTTGCTGTAAATAGTCGTCTGAAAAGAAACCCAGTGAAAAACCTTTTTCTTTCCGCCCGTCTAGCCACGCATCTGACACACGTTGACACTCCTCGATAAAACTAGCGTCAAACGGTGGCGGTGTTAATTCAAACTGATAGCCTTCCTTTGTTAAGCGATTCATCACCGCACGACGGTTTTTCATCTTTTTTCCCGTTAACGTAAAGGCTTCTAATGAGACATGAGCTTCTTCGCCCATTTTAATGAAGTCGTAGCCATACTCATGCAAGTATAAAACGATTGACTCAGTGATTTCATAAAAAACAGGTAAATATCCCCATTCATCCGCTTGTTCAATAAAAGCAGATAGCGCTTCTGGAAAGTCTTCTTCATTACCTGACGGGTCGCCCATGACGATTAATTTATTATTTGATGCTTGAAACTGGATAAAAACAGTCGGTTCTTCTTGCGGATAACAAAACAGACGTTTATCACCTAGAAACACTAAATGACTCGTTTCATTTCCACCATACGTTTCCAAAATCGTATGGACTTTCTCGTTGTCAAAGGCCTCGCCTATTACATGTTGGTCCCCTTGTAAGTAACGAATCATCGACACAATCAAAAAGAACACAATCAGTGTCAACAAGAAGCCCATTAACCACACTTTTTCAGATGGGAAAAACAAAAAGGTGTGAAATGGTGCGTGATGGGTAACTTTCGGCAGATTGTAGACGCCGATTCCAATATAAAAGAACATGAGCAGTCCCATGATAGCACTATCGACCGTGACCATCTCCCATGCATAGACAAACTGGCGACGGACAAATTCTGACTGAATCGTTACCGTTAATATAAGCAATATCGCGAGTAAAATTAGCATAAACCAACCCAAGTCTACAAGTAGTGCGTAAATCCACGTTGTCGCAATCAGTAGTAATGTTGGAATATAGGCTTTTTTCACACGCGCGGCAACGCCTCGTCCCATAATAATCAGCAAATAGCCTAATGCAATACTTGGCAGTTGATTTAAAATATGAAAGCGTTGTGGTAAAAAGTGATGTAACCATTTGACCGACGCAAACGCCTCTGGCACTGTGGCAGCAAGAACCATTAAAATACCTGCTAAGTATAAAGTGACCACAACCATTTTATGCAAAGTTTGATTTAATAGCTGACGCGGTATTCCGTCATACTGCTCGTTTAAGGTATGTCCCCATGTTTTTACAAAGAGTCCCAGTCCTACTAAGAAAGGCAGTATATAATAAAACAGGCGATATAATAATAACCAAGCAACGACACTTTCTTTTGGAATACCGAGTGACGTTAAACCAAAAATCATCATCACGTCAAAACTTCCCAAAGCTCCAGGAATCATGGAAACCATCCCTAAAACGGTCGCCGCTACAAATAGTGGGATGACTTCTCCGAGATGAAACGAAATGCCCATTAACCAGCCGATACTAATAAAGGTTAATAGGACGCCCGTCCATTCTAAAAATGAAATACCCACTAGCTCCAATCGTGTTTGCACTGATAAGCCACCTAGTAAACCCGACTTTTTTAACTGAGTAATGATTAAGACTAGTGGAAAATACAAGCCGCCCCCGATTAACCAAATCCAATATTGAGCGACGTATTCATTAAATGGCCCTATCCAGAGTGAGATAAAACTTAAAAAGCTATATATCGAAAGGCCAGACATTAAGAATAAAAAGATATGCGAAAGCGCACGTAATACTTCCTTGCGATCATGTCCGGCGCCTTTTCCATAAAGACTGGAGCGCAAGCCAATACTCACTACACCACCAAACCCCGCCACATTATTAATTGTATTAATCATCCAACTATTTTCAAGCAGATAGCGTTTGTTTCGCTGGTCGTTTAACAACTTCATCAAGATGACGTCATAACCTAACATTGGTGTGACAGAGACAAATCCTACGACCCCCATTAAGACAATTTTCCAAACCGCAATATCGCGAAAAATAAGTTTTAATTGAGAGATAGAGAGTGTTTTTCCAATCGATAACAATTCAAACGTTACAATAACCATTACCGATATGACAAATAGACGTTTTAACATCGGTTGTTTTTTCTTAAGCCATTCCAGCATACCTAGTCCTCCTTTACCTGACGATTTCTTCGACTTCTCTTTTATTATAGACTACTTTTCTTCTTTTCTAGCAAAAAAATAACAGTCCGACAAAAAATCCATCTTAAGACTGATTTTTTATCGGACTGCTGACTAATCTTCAATATATTTTTGTTTTTGTAATATCTCGACTATTTTTTGCTGTGGTTTTGGAAAAGGTAAGGCCGACCAACCAGTAGGATAGTACCATCCCGTCTGGTCATCGCTCACTTCCGCTTGATAGCCATAAGCAATCAACACGTGCCATTTTTGATGACTAAAAACATGTTGAATTTCTCCCACAGCTTCCTTTTGCCAAATCACATTCGCCACCTCTTCTGTCAAATGCTCCACTAAAGACGGCTCATCTTCAGCGACAAGCTCTAAAATCTGTTCACCCGCATCGCGCGTCTGGGCATCTTCCCATTGTTGTTTAAAACGCGTGTAGCTTTTCTTATCTAGCTTCACTAGGGGAAACGTCCAAAAGTTTGCTAACAATCCCGTCGTCGGACGTTGCTCTAAATACCAACGACCTTCAGCATCTTGCATGGCCAAAGCAAGGTAATAATGAGGTGTTACTTTCGTCTTCTTACTTTTGATTGGGTACTTCTCGCTCTCATCAATTTGATACGCTAAGCAATAGGTAGCCAATGGACATTCTTCACATTTTGGTGAGGTAGGTGTACAAATCGTCGCACCTAAATCCATAATAGCTTGATTAAACTCACTCGGATGCTGCGGCGAAATCGTATGTCTTACGACCCCTTCAAAGATGAATCGTGTCGACGGCTTGGCAATATCTTCCGTGATTCCAAACAGACGACTAAAAACCCGCATGACATTTCCGTCTACAGCTGGTTCCGGCTGATTAAACGCAATACTGGCAATCGCTCCGGCTGTATACGGCCCAATCCCTTTTAACGCTAATAGCGACTTCAAATCACTAGGCATCTCTCCGTCGTACTCTTCCATAATCGTTTGAGCGGCGAACTGCATATTACGTACGCGTGAATAATAACCTAATCCCTCCCACGCTTTTAACAGCTGATCTTCTGGCGCAGCGGCCAAATCGGCAATCGTTGGAAACCATGCCATAAATCGCTCGAAATAAGGAATGACTGTGGCCACTTGCGTTTGTTGTAACATGATTTCTGACACCCATATCCGGTACGGATCTTGTGATTCTCGCCACGGTAAGTGCCGCTTTTCTTCGTCATACCACGCTAAAAAATCTTGCTGAAAAGCAGTGATTTTCTCTTTCGGCCAGTCCGCTACGTAACTAGCAATACGCTGCGCTCGTGCTTCTTTTACCATTCTATTCTCCTTCTATACGCTCGTCTAACCATGCTTGAATCATCTCAAAAGAAAAGCCTCGTCGAGCTAATCCTTGTTTGACCTTTTGCACGCGCGCTTTTTCGTCTAAGCGATGTGACGAACGCCATATCTTTTCGCCAGCACGTGCTAATGCCTCGCGCTGCGCTTCTTCATCCGGCTCCACCGCTAAAACATCAATCGCTGCTTGACCAATGTCAAACGAAAAACCTTTTGTAACGAGATGTTTTAAGACTTTTTGTTGTTGATGTTGAAAACTATCCTTACGATAACGACGAAACGCTTTTTCAGCTAGCTTAGCCGCATTTTCTAAAGCTGTTTTTGTATCATAAAGTGATAACGCCTCCTCCGCACAGTCTGGCGCAATCCCTCGCTTACGCAATTGCTGTAACACGACTTGCGGTCCCTTATCGCCCATTCGCATTTGCGTACGAACATAGCTCTCAGCGTACTGCACGTCATCTATTAATTTTAACTCTTTTAATTTTCCAATAATATCACTAATCGCGTCTTCAGCAATTTCATGCTCACGCAAGTAGCGTTTGACCTCGGCTTCCGAGCGCAGCTGATAACTCAAATAATGTAGACTACGCTGATACCCTTCATCTATCGCGGTATCATGACGTAATTGTTGTAAGGCAGCCTTGTCGAGCGTCGTGCCTTTCAATAAACGATGTCGCACTAGCACATCTTCTGAAACGCTTAAGCTAACACCTGAATCAAACGACACTTTATAGCGCCCAGGCTTTTTCGTCTGAGCTATTTTCACAACCGTTTCCGCCACTTACCTCACCTCTCATTTTCTCTACTCTTTCTAACACTATTCCTTATCATATCATTAAATCAAAAAGTCTGGCAAAAAGAATGATAGACGCTCTTCAAACACCGATTGACGCTAGCACATCCACCACCTCATCCAAATTAACCCCTCTATGTAAGAAACAGAGCGACCGCTTAAGAAAAAAGCCATCGCCTCCTCTAACGACTGACAAACCACTGGCTCTTGCTTACTCCCACCATGTTGCGCGATGTAGTGACGCCACTCATCACTTAAAGGAGCCGTAAACGACAAATGATGTAGCGAAGTACGCTCGATAAAATAATCAAAAAAGGTCGAAAAAACATCGCATACATCTCGCACGTAAATTAATCGCTGATGAAAACTACGATAAGAACTATTGAGATGACAATGATACTGACCATTAAAACAAATATTTAACCGATAAGGACTTTCATCCTTTGTCAAATCCAAAAATGAAAAAACCTGGTCAAAATTGAACCATACGCTGGCGTACTGACTCGGTCCAGTTAAGGGCAACCAAATACCATACTGATGATGTAAAAATGGCTGTTTCTTTATACGACGACCACTCAGTAAAGAAAATAACTGTCGCTGCGTATCATAGTCATCGACTTGCAATTTCGACATCTGATGAATAAGCTGCCCCGTCGTTCGCTCGACAAAAACAGGTAGACAGTCCCGTTGAAAAACTAAACTCCCCTTTACGCAACGGGATTCATACGGCATGACTAACAATGTTTCCTTTGTCAACACGACATCTGCTTGCGGACGGGCAATCTCATACCATTCACTCAAATCATACTCTTTCACAACTTTGACCTCTTGTGACAAACATTCATTTTGAATCTTCTCGTACATCGTTTACTCATCCTTTCTTTATTATTAAATTTTCCCCTTTTATATAGAATATGCTAAAAAAAGAGAAAATGAACGTTTTTTTGATGTTTTTTTGATTAAATAACACTTCGTATTTTTTAAACCATTTCGATACACTTTAACTGTCAACCGGTTGAACATTATTAAATAAAGGTGAAAAATATGAAACAATCAAATGAAGAACGAATAAACCCCTATATCGGTATTGTCTATGGCGTCTTGAAACAACTACACATCGCTCCTAATCATGTCGATTATGAAGATTGGGTGCAAACGGGACTACTCATCCTATGCGAATGTCTAGAAAAAGTCTCACTCGATTTTGAAACGGAAGAACGCGCCTATCACTTTCGCGGTATTCTCTTTCGTCTCGTCAAATCACGGATGATCGATCGCATTCGCCAACAACAACGTCAAACACGACACCAAGCAGTAGAAGATAGTCAGTTACAAACAGCCGTCGACCCGTCAACACAAACAGAAGAAGCGCTCGTTGCAGAAGTCGATTATGCCCTATATAAACAAACCATTTGGCCACATCTCTCACAACGCGAACGAGCCTATCTCATCGCCACTATGGAGAAAGGCTGGACGATACCAGAAATCGCACGTTACTACCATGTCAGCCGTCATGCCGTCTATAAATGGCGTAACCAACTCGCTCTAAAAAGCTTGCGTTATTTTTTCAATAATCATCGTGACGATAACTTAAACTAAATGATTTTTGATGTTATTTAATAAAAAAATGCGAAATGAGGGTTAACATTTTGCCCCTTCATTTCGATATTATTAGTGTAAGACGTCGCGACATGCTTACAAAAAAGAGAAAGGAGCAATCAAAATGAAAGAATGGATTAGCAACCAAGTAGAATTACACTTTACAGTGGATGGGGAGGAAAAAATGAAGAAACAAACGATTTCTAACATCATCCAAAACCCAGCTGAAAGTGACGTACTCGCCTATGCTCGTTTAATTGAACGTCTCGTCCCTGAAAAGATGAACTTAGACAGCACAGTGCTTGTCGAAAAAACACGCTTTACCGCTTAATTTTACATTTTGAAAGGAGATATTAGTATGAAAAAATTACAAATGATTTTTAAAAACGGAACAGGTAAAAAAGTCACCTTGACACAACGTGACTGCCGCGACGACTTAACGGCGGAAACAGTCCGTGAAGTGATGGCTGGGGTAGCTAATCTCGCTTTAATCGAGAAAAAAGGTATCGCCCAATACGTCGAACCCGTCAGCGCTCACTATGTCGAAACAATCACAACCGACTTGTTTTAATATAATACAAGAAAAGGCAGTTACCGGAATGGTAACTGCCTTTTTGATGTTTCTACCGTTTCAACCCTTTTTTTGATATACTTAAAGAAAAGAAGTCTTGATAAAAGAAAGAGTGGTACTATACATGTAAAATTATTAATTACAGGTGGAGCTGGTTTCATAGGCTCAAACCTGTCAGCAGATACGACATTACAGTATTCGATGATTTGATTATGGTAAGCGAGTCCAACTTAAACAATTCGGATAACATTCTCTTTCATCATGAATCGGTATTAAATACACCTTTCATGACGAAGCTGCTTACAGAACAAAATTTTGACTATATTTTTCATTTAGCAGCTATTGCTAGTGTCGCTGACTCAGTCGAACGTCCAATCGAAACACATGACGTTAACTTTAATAGTGTTCTGACTATGTTAGAAACTTTACGTCATTTACCAAACAGACGCTTAAAATGCTTAGTATTTGCTTCGTCTGCTGCGGTATACGGTGACGAACCGACACTTCCCAAACAAGAAGAGAGTGTCATTCGCCCACTCACCCCTTATGCTATAGATAAGTTTGCTGCAGAGAAATTTGTTCTTTCCTATCATCATTTATATGGTGTACCAACTGCTGCCGTTCGCTTTTTCAATGTTTACGGTCCAAATCAAAATCCGAGCTCACCGTATTCAGGTGTCATCTCAATTTTAACCGATCGCTTTATGAAAAAAGTAAATGTCGAAGATAGTCAGTTTACCCTTTTTGGAGATGGCGAACAGACACGTGTTTTTGTCTATGTTAAAGATGTTTTACAAGCGTTATGGTTGGTTGCTATGAAAGAACAAGCTCTCGGAGAAGTCTACAATGTAGGGACAGGTATTGCCACATCCTTAAATAATCTAATTGACAGCATGCATCAATCTCTGTCAGTCGAGCTACCTATTCAGCATGAAGCAACTCGTGAAGGGGACATTCCTTTTTCCTATGCGAATATTGAAAAATTAACTTCACTCGGTTACCGATCTAAATATACTATTCAAACTGGAATTCATGAGTATTTACAATCTTTTTAAGATTAAAATGAGTTCTGTAGTAAAAAAACTGATAAACACTAAATATAAATTCACATACTAATAAACAATTAATTTATCCTTGAAAATACACCTAATAATAAATATAATGTTCTAAATCAATAAATTAAATATAAGTTGGATAAGCTCTTTAATTATTATCGAATATGCTTTATAATTATTTTATTAAAACAGGAGGATAGACAATGAAGCGTTTACTATGGACAGGTGGATGGGATTCTACATATAGATTATTATATAGTGTAATAGTAGAAAATAATTTGGTTCAACCTTACTATATTTTAGATTTTAATCGACCTTCTTATAAAAAAGAAATAGATACTATGAATCTTATAAAGAATAAAATTTATGAAAAATTCCCGTTAACTAAAGGTAAAATAAATAATACTATTTTTATTAAAATAAATGAAATAGAAGAAAATCAAACAATCACTGATAAATATATGAAATTAAAAGATGAATCTTTCATTGGCTCTCAATACGATTGGTTAGCTAGATATGCTGAATCAGAAGATTTAACCAATCTCGAACTAAGTATTCATTTAGATGATAAGGCAGCTTTTTTTGTTAAAAGATATGGGATAAAAAATGAAAACTCAAAAGTCTACTATCTGGACAAGAATATGTATGGAACACAATATGATATTTTTAAATATTTTGACTTTCCAATTTTAGATCTAACTAAATTAGATATGCAAAGAAATGCTGAAAAATATGATTTTCTTGATATAATGGAATTAACATGGTTTTGTTATAACCCAATGCCTAATGGACAACCATGCGGATATTGTAATCCATGTAAATATACTCGAGAAGAGGGGATGGGTAGGAGAGTCCCTTCTAAAACGAAAGGGTTTTCTAATCGAGTTAGAAATAAAATAAAACGAATATTGAATAAACACAATTAGATAACATCTAATTGCTTGTATTTAAGAAAAGTAATTATCTATTAAGATTACTGACATTGTAAAATTTTAGCCCTGTTATATTAGCTCTATAATTTAAAGGACTGATGAATCAAAAAATGATTCATCAGTCCTTTTTTAATTTTAGGTATTAAAAAGCATACCGTTCTTCTATATGATTAATTTACCACAAAAATGAATGGTAAAATTGAAGCTAAAAACACATATTAAACCCTTAAAAGGGGTATCCTATGGATTTAACTCATTTGAGAAAATGAAATGAAGAATATTCATTATGAATCGCTTCATTGAAGTAAAATAAAAAAGATGAATGGAACGAGTTCCACTCATCTTTCAACTTCATTTTGACTCATCAATCCTATTTGACAAAGAGCCATTTTATAGTATTTACGCCTCTTGTTCTGATTCTTTCAGCTCTTCCGCTAGTTCTACGATAAAGTCTTTTAGATTATCTTTGACCTCTGGATGTTCCAATCCATACTCGATACTTGTTTTTAAGAAACCAAACTTATCTCCAACATCATAACGTTTACCTGTAAACTTATGCGCAAAGACGCGTTGCGTTTTATTTAACGTGTCAATCGCATCGGTTAACTGGATTTCGTTCCCTGCACCTGGTTCTTGATGTTCTAAAATATCAAAAATTTCTGGTGTCAGTAAGTAACGACCGATAATCGCTAAATCACTCGGTGCTTCTTCTGGAGATGGTTTTTCCACAAAGTTACGCACACTGTATAATCCTTCTTCCATTTGCTCTTCTGGATTGATAATGCCGTATTTTGACGTGTCTTCATGCGGCACTTCCATGACCGCAATGGTCGACGCTTTATTTTTATCATAGTTATTAATTAGTTGCTTCGTCAAAGGAATCTCATCACTCATCAGGTCATCACCTAACATGACAACAAACGGCTCATTCCCGACGAACGCTTTTCCTAGTGATACCGCATGACCTAGCCCTTGTGGATGTGATTGACGGATGAAATGTAAATTAAGCCCGGTTGTTTCTTGCACCAAAGCCAACAAGTCATCTTTACCTTTTGATTTTAAATTTGTTTCTAATTCTAAATTCGCATCAAAATGATCTTCAATCGGTCGCTTTGCTTTCCCCGTCACGATTAAAATATCCTCAATCCCTGAGGCAATCGCCTCTTCAACGATGAACTGAATCGTTGGCTTATCCACAATCGGCAACATTTCTTTTGCCATGGCTTTTGTTGCGGGTAAAAATCTCGTCCCCAAACCTGCCGCTGGAATAATCGCTTTTTTAACCTTGCTCATTTTACATAACTCCTCAATCATTATATTTTAAGCTCATTATGGTAAGTCAAGCTGTTCTTTTAAAAGCGCTTGAACACGTGCTAACTCTTCTGGACTAATATCTTGGTAAGAAACACCCTCACGCATGGCACCGACTCCTTGCAGTTGGTCGTTTTCAATATGTGTAAAGGCATCCCAGTATTTACTTTGCATAGCCGTCATCTGACTCCATGGAATATCTGTTTTCACATGGTCTTCAAGTGTGCTTAAAATAGTCCCATAATTGGCAATAATATTTGGACTCATCGCTTTTTTGATAATCGCCATGACAACCTTGCGTTGGCGTTCTTGACGTCCATAGTCCCCATTAGGGTCATCATAACGCATACGAATGTAAGCAAGTGCTGCATCCCCATCTAATTGCACAGGACCTTGATGAAATTCGTAACCATCTTGAGTAAATTCAATGTTATTTTCTAACTGAATTTTCCCGACCGCGTCAACCATTTCTTTTAAACCGTGCATATTGACGCTAACATAGTGGTCTATTGGAACTCCTAATAGTTTTTCTGTCGAGTCCATAGACATCTCTGGTCCACCAAACGCATAGGCGTGGTTTAACTTATCTTGTGTTCCTAGTCCTACCATCTCTGTATAGGTATCACGTGGGATACTGACAATCGTTGTTTGTTTTTTGTCAGGACTGACTGTAGCAATCATCATAGAGTCTGAGCGTCCCTGTTCCGTACGGTCAAATTCACCAGTATCGATTCCTAAAAGCAATATCGACATGGCTTCTCCTTGTTTCACTGAAACTGGTTTTTCACGCAACTGTGATTTGATACGAGTAGACTCTTCATAAACACCATCGGCAGTTTTCTTAACGTCTAAATAGACCTTACCTAAATAACCACCTATAGCTATTAATAAAACTACAATGACTCCTAAAATACTTATTAATATTTTTTTACCTGTTGACATGGATTCAACTCCTTCTAGTCACGTTGAAAGATATCTCTAGTATAAATTTTATCCGCTACATCTTCCAATGCCTCTTCATAACGATTGCTAATAATGATATCGCACTCTTGTTTAAAAATGTCAAAGTCTTTTATAACTTGTGAATTATAAAATGTTTCTTCATCTAAAGTAGGTTCATAAACAACTACTTCAATTCCTTTAGCTTTAATACGTTTCATTACTCCCTGAATCGATGAGTATCTAAAATTATCTGAACCAGACTTCATCGTTAAGCGATAAATCCCAACTTTTTTAGGCTTTTTATCAATAATATCATTTGCGATAAAGTCTTTACGTGTTGTATTAGAATCAACAATCGCTTTTATAATATTGTTTGGAACATCTTCATAGTTTGCTAACAGTTGCTTCGTATCTTTTGGTAAGCAATACCCTCCATATCCGAAAGAAGGATTATTATAATGAGAGCCAATTCGTGGATCTAAGCCAACACCTTCTATAATTTGTTTCGTATCTAAACCTTTCATAGAAGCATATGTATCTAACTCGTTAAAATATGACACTCTTAATGCTAAATACGTATTTGAAAATAGTTTAATTGCCTCTGCTTCTGTCGAATCTGTTAACAAAACTGGCGCATTTTTTTCTATTGTATTTTTTAAAAATATATCTGCAATCTTTTCTGCTCTCTCTGATTTTTCTCCGATAATGATGCGTGACGGATAAAGATTATCGTATAAAGCTTTCCCTTCACGTAGAAACTCTGGAGAAAATATAATGTTTTCAGTATGATACTTTTCTTTTAACGTTTCTGTATAACCTACAGGAACTGTTGATTTAATGATAAATATTGCTTCTGGCTTTTCTTTTAATACTTTTTCAATAACATCTTCAACTGTTGATGTATTAAAATAATTACGTTTTTCATCATAATCTGTAGGTGTCGCGATTATAAATACATCAGCATAATTGACAGCAATATTAAACTTATCTGTATACTCAATATTTAAATCGTCACGTACTAAAAACTCTTCAATCTCTTTGTCTATCAATGGAGACTCTCCATTTTTTAATCCTTTTATTTTTTCTGAAACAATATCATATGCCATGATATTTTCCGTTTGAGATAATAAAAGAGCATTTGCTAGACCTACATATCCTAAACCTACTACTACAATTTCCATATTTATCTCCTTATTATTTTTTTTAAAACTCCATTTACAACTTTTTTTTCATAATGATTTAATCCCACTAAAAATAACAATATAATATAAATTAAAGAAAAAATTATAATTTTTAGTAATAATACTTTTATATTACTTGTAAAAAAGAGTTTATTCATTGAAAACAAAATTAAACTAACTAGACTAAAAAAAGGCAATAATTTTAAATGAACATTTTTAAAAAAATACATAAGATTAAACGTAAATTTTTTCTGTAAAAAGTAATTTAGCAATAATATTTGCCCACAGATTATTCCTAAACAGGCTCCCAATGCCATGCCTATTGCCCCCATCTTAGGTATTAAAATTACTGAAAGAACAACACTTATAACTGCAGATCCTATGAAAGAGAATGCTCTGTATTTAATTTCATTAGCTATTGTTAAAAAATTATAAGCAATAGTTTGAGTGTAAGTAATTATTCCTGGCAATATCAGCAAAACAATAACGTAATATGATTGACTATAATCACCACTCAACCATAAAAACAAAAAGTCTTTTCCAATTATTAAAAATATAACATATAGAATTCCTGATATCATTAGTTGTATTCTTCCTACTTTAACTGACAAAACTTCTAAATCTTTCCTGTTTTCAACTTGTGAATTATTTTTATTATACATAATTCGTGATACGCTAGGTAAAAATAAGGAATTTAAAGCATTCGCGAATAGCCAAAAATAGCCTTCAATTGAAGACCCTATAGAGAAGAAAGCTATTTGATCAGTTCCACTGAGTCTTCCTAATAATGTCGGACCTATATTTAAAATAAATCTTTGAGAGATTAATATTATTGTAGACCATGTAGAAAAACTTATAATATCTTTAAGTATCAATCTGTCTTGATAGAAAATATTAGATTTGATATGTAACTTTTTCTTTATAAATCGATATTTCAGAAAAATATTAAAAAAATTTGTAAACGTATTTATAAAAACAATAGTATATAAATTTGATTTCAACCATATTGCAATTAAAAGTATCATGAATGAGAATATCTTCTGTAACAGGTCTACAGTCTTCATATAGGTAAACTCTTCATATGAAGTCAAAATAGCATTAATAGGCATAAATGGAAATGATATTATTGAATATACCGCTATAATAATATAAACCTTCTTAAATTTTAAAAGCTCAATTGTAGTGAGTTGTAAAAATATATCCTCTAAGAAAAAATATCCTATAAACAAGATTATCATGATAATAAAATCAATTATTAAAAACAGTTTTACCGTTATACCTAGAAAATCATTAATTTTGTGTTCTTCGTTACTTGCTTTATAGATAGATACATATCTTGTTACTGCTGCGCTAATACCAAAATCTAAAATAAAAAAAGATATAAAACTCATAGCTAGCGTAAACAGAGCATAGTTTGATTTGCCTATATTATTAATCATTAAAGGCGTATATATAAAACCAGTGATTATCGTGACTGCAATACCAATATAAGAAAGAATTCCACCTAATTTTAAATTTTTACTAGATGCCATAATTGTTTTCCTTATCATATATTTGCTTAAATATATAATTATACTTTTCAGGTGTAAATGCTAAATATCCACCTTTAGGTGTTAATGTGAATTCTCCAAAAAGTATTGTGTTATTAGATGTATACATATCTACTCTACAAAAATCGATCCCCTTAGATAGCTTCCTGACAATTTCTGTCATTTTATTAAATTCTTGAGGCTTTAAAAAGCTCCTGTCTGATAATCGTGATGACTTAAATTTAAAATCTGTTTCGTTCCATTCCATGTCATAAAATTTTTGTACACCTTTTTCTCTATCAATAACCTGAACAAAATATGGTTCTCCATTAAAACAAAAATATTTATAGTCGATTAGCATATCCGAAAAATCTATATACTCCTCAATAAAAACTTTTGGTTCAATTAAAGAGTAATGCGGCTCACCATTTCTAAGTCCATAATCATCAGATAGCCATTTTTTTAAAGTTTTTTCGCAATCGCTTTTATCAAATTTACTTTTATCTTCACAAAAATAGTTTGTACCACATGAATTATTTGTTTTTATAACAAAACTATTCGGTAAATCATTTAATTTGACGTCTTCTATATCATTTATAATTTGTAGGGTATTCACAATATACTGTTTTCCTACTAACTCAGAAACATAATTTTTTGCATACAATTTGTCAGCTAAGTTATAACGATTACTTATATTACCATTAACTATATTTCCCACAACAACTTCAGTTATTGTTTTAGGTTTTTTAAATCTTGGTATATTTCTGAAATTTTTAATATATTTTAAAGTATGATAAAGTTTAAGTGGTAACATCTTACATCTCCTTATAATTTCATAATTATTTCTATATAATAATATAATTTTCAATATGTCTCATTTCACATACTAACTTTTTATTTCTAATTAACAATTTAAATTTATAGTATATTTGTCTCGGTTAGTTCCCATTTCACTTCAAATATTTTCTATTAATTGAGTATATTTTCAATATACGACGGTATTAACCTAAACCTAAAAACTTCTTGTTTGTTAAATATACTGACATATTTATATTGTAAAAAATTTTCAATCCCTATTAATTTTGCTTGGTAAATCTGAGCATTTATTTCTTTAACATAAAATATAGGAATAATACAAGTAATTAAAACTGTAGCGAATACTATTCGATCTCTCAATTTTAAATGAGATAATAGTTTTGGTACCATATATATCTCTAGCACTTTAAAATAAACATGTATTCGAGATGCCAACAAATCCTGTGTAGATAACATAATATATACACAAAACCCAATAAAATAAAAATATAATAGTAACATATCTTTTTCAGATAACGCTTTATCAGAAAGTTTGTACATATATACGATTATTACCAACATTGATAGTCTATACAATATAGCTAAAATACTTAAGGAATATTCTGTATAGTTTAAACTCACCCCTATTTTTTGTATCGCAAAAATGAAAATATTATTTTTTACAATGATTGATAATACTAGAGAAATTATTGATATAAAGAATATAGATTGTAACATAGTTTTACTTTTAAACTTTTGTATTAGCGGTAAGATTAAAACTACTAAAACACTACTATGGAATAACGAAAGTATAATTGTAATTATATAAAATTTTAAAAGTTTTTTTTCTAACAATAGCGGAAGCAAAACTAATAAAAATAAAGTAATTGTGAAACCTTGTCTAAATCCACTATTGAAATATGTAAAATAATACATAACATAAAACATTAAAAGTGATAAATTTTTATACTTTGAGTACTTCTTTATAAATATATATATCATTAGAAACATAACAGAAGATATAATTATTGTAAAATGCGTATAGTTGAAATTAAAATACTTTAAAATCCCTGCCAGGATTTTAAACCCTATCTCTCCATGAAATTCATTATTAAATATTTGTGGACTATTAATTGAGGGGTACAATTGATAGAGATATAAATAATTAAAATAATCACTTCCTATTCCAAATCTAAATATATTTAAGGTAGAAATTATAATAAAAACTAATGTGAATAAAACATTGCTTTTGTAGTTAATTGTAGTTTCTAGTAAAGATAAAATAATCAAGATAATTAACACCATAAAATAAGTCATTTTTTATCATTTATGTTTATTAAAAAATAAACAATTCCTCCATTATCTATATTTTTGATAAAGTCCGTATAATTGTGTAAAAGTAAAAAGGCCATATAACAGTCCTTTTACGGTACAATGTTTTTAACGACAAAAACATACCCAGGAGGACTTTTACATGACCCAAGTACATTTTACACTGAAAAGCGAAGAGATTCAAAGCATTATTGAATATTCTGTAAAGGATGACGTTTCTAAAAATATTTTAACAACGGTATTTAATCAACTAATGGAAAATCAACGAACAGAATATATTCAAGCAAAAGAATATGAACGAACAGAAAACCGACAAAGTCAACGAAATGGCTATTATGAGCGCAGCTTTACGACACGTGTAGGCACGCTAGAATTAAAAGTACCCAGAACACGTGATGGCCATTTTTCACCCACAGTGTTTGAACGTTATCAACGAAACGAAAAAGCCCTCATGGCTTCAATGTTGGAAATGTATGTATCAGGCGTTTCAACTCGTAAAGTATCAAAAATTGTGGAAGAACTTTGTGGTAAATCCGTCTCTAAGTCCTTCGTTTCTAGCTTAACAGAACAGCTAGAACCTATGGTTAACGAGTGGCAGAATCGTTTATTATCAGAAAAAAATTATCCTTACTTAATGACCGATGTACTCTATATAAAAGTACGAGAAGAAAATCGAGTACTCTCAAAAAGCTGTCATATAGCGATTGGAATAACCAAAGATGGCGACCGTGAAATTATCGGCTTCATGATTCAAAGTGGCGAAAGCGAAGAGACCTGGACAACATTTTTTGAATACCTAAAAGAACGCGGTTTACAAGGTACGGAACTCGTTATTTCTGATGCGCACAAAGGATTAGTCTCTGCCATTAGAAAATCCTTCACCAACGTAAGTTGGCAAAGATGCCAAGTTCACTTCCTAAGAAATATCTTTACCACCATTCCTAAAAAAAATTCAAAATCTTTCAGAGAAGCTGTTAAAGGAATTTTTAAGTTCACAGATATTAACTTAGCGCGTGAGGCTAAAAATCGATTGATTCATGATTATATCGATCAACCAAAATATTCAAAAGCTTGCGCATCATTGGATGATGGATTCGAAGACGCCTTTCAATATACCGTACAAGGAAATTCCCACAATCGACTAAAGAGTACCAATCTAATTGAACGACTGAATCAAGAAGTACGCAGAAGAGAAAAGATTATTCGCATCTTCCCCAATCAAACATCAGCCAATCGCTTAATTGGAGCCGTTCTTATGGACCTACATGATGAATGGATTTATTCTTCAAGAAAATACATCAATTTTGATAAGTAGAAATGGTAAAAACATTGTATAGCATTTTACACAGGAGTCTGGACTTGACTTGTTTTTATGATATTTTTCATCATTTTATATCATATTCCTTATGATTCAATCGCGCATTATTTCTTTTACTATTATAGGTATGAATCAACTCATTACATTCAATACTTTTTTGTTTTTTTTATAGCGGTGATACCTTAATGGCTGTTGTTATTTTTTAGTTATAAATACAAGAAAAACGTTCATGTCTGGAACATGAACGTTTTTGCTTATTCTCCTGGGCTTAATTCCCATTCTAAAACTGTTTGATAGTCACCTGCTAAAGCATCGCCAGGAACTGTTAACTCAGGATGCAAATTAACCTCACTCAGAAGAGCGCCACCTGAAAACACTTTTTGTGCACTGTTATTTAATGTTTTTACACCTTGACTTATTACACCATTGTTTCCTGTTGGGTTGACTGTGATGTCCATACCTGTCACAAAGTTTTTAGTTCCAGCAGCAATAGCAGTAGCTGAAGCAGTACGTGTATCTTTGACTGTTACGTTCCATTTTGCATTGTTACCACGGTAATCTCCAACTTGGATTACAGCAGTTTCTCCGGTTAATAGGCTTTGCGTATGTGAATTACCATCGAATGTAACGGCTTGAAAATTCATCTTAGCTGTAGCAGAAATATCCCCTTCAAACTTTAAATCTCCTGCTGTTACTGTAATTTCTGCTTGGGTGGCTTTATTCTCAACTGCTTTGACTGTCGTAGCACTTGCTAAGACTACGCCTCCAACCATCATCATCGCTACTACTTTTTTTGTGTGTTTCATCATTTCATTCTCCTTTGATTTTTATATATGGTAAACCCTAATAGCGCTATGGCTACTAGTGCTAGTCCCAGTTTCATGGTTTTGTTTGTCGCGCGTTCATTTGTTTGAGGAAGTTTTTTCGTCGTATGACGAATAACAGGATTAGATGTTTTATTTTCTAGCTGCGTCTGTGTTTCTTCCGTCTGCATAACTTCGTCCATTGATTCACTATGTGGATGAATGGTAATATTGGCAGTCGAATAACCTCTATCAGCCACCTCTGACGCTTTTTGTAAAGAGGGATTTATGAACAAAAAGAGAATCAACATGATTATCGCTATGTTTCTTTGTTTTTTCATTTTATGGTTCACCCTCCGTTAACGTCCATTCTAGTTCCGTCTGATACTCTGTTGGCGAAAGTAACGCGTTGTTTGGTATATTCAAAAATAGCCCTGTCGTCTCTGACCAACTATCTTCCGTCACTATTTTCCCATTATTTAAATGATTTGAACTTAATATGTTTTGCCCTTCTTGATTCAACTTAATCTCTTTATTCATTTGTTTATAAAGCAAAAAGGGTGAAAGCGGTGAGGACGTTGTTTCTTTTAAGGACAACGTCCACTTTGTTTTTACTGGCCGTGTATCACATACTGTCACGCGATTGTTTTTTTCTTTTCTTTCCACAAGTGTTTGGGCTTGCCCGATTTGATAGTCTTCAAAGACCACCTTTTCAGGAATTTCCCAAGTCAGTTCCCCCGCTCTAACTTCTATAGAAACGGCATATCGATATTGAACGTCTCTATCTTCACTGATTTTTTCTGATACGATGATAGGCTGTTCGACTAGTCCAGCAACCCCAAAACACGGATCCTCATTTGGCAAGAGTAGTTTTTGTTCGACATATGTTTGAGTAAAATAATCTGTGATATCTTGACCGATTTCTGATAAGTAACTATATAGTGGGACAGAGATATCTGGCTTACTTTCGAGCTGATTCACTTTTAATAAGCGTAACCCCTGCTCTTCTACCAAAAAGTACCAATCTTGTGCACGTGCTGCAGTAAGGTCAAGCGATGTATTCTTGTTGTAACCTTGGACTAGGGATTGTTTATTACCTTCTCCCTCGTGATGTACGTGAATGATATCGCCATTGTTTATCGCCAGTTCATTATAGGAAGGAATTGTTCCGACAGGATCAGTTGGCGAGAGCTGCGTTTTATCATCAACGTTGACATCGTTTAATACTTGATTATCTTTTAACGACGTGGCCTTCACTATTGCTACTTCGACCGTATTTCCCACCAGTCCTATTTGCTCACGACTGCCTTGCACACTTTGTAACACTTTCCACTGACTATCATTTAGTACGGCTAGTCCAAATAGGACGTGTTCGTCAGCATTTTTTATTAACAGACTCGTTCCTGGATGGACATCAACAGGAACGTCTATCGTTTCAGATAAAACGGGTTGTTTAGCCGTGACGGTCAATGGTAGTGTTTGAGACCCTGTATATTGATAGCGACTATCCGTATTCCAGTTAACGTCGTACTCCGTTGGTTGTAGGATATAACCATCGGATGCTCGTTTTACTTCCTTAATTCTTTCATTTAGATTGGGTATGGTCGCTTTTTCTCCCAAAACGCCTGATATGTTTTCATCATCTAAAGTCACCAGTAACTTATCTTGTACTTTGAATAAAAGGGGAATAGTTTTAGTTTGTTGATACTCATCTGTTATCGTCACCTTGACTACCTTTTCACCCAATGTATCAAAAGTAGGAGGACCATCCGTGTAGGAAAGCGTCACTTCCCCGGCACTACTAGTCACCTTCAGATACCGATCTAATAGCTCTTGTGGGTCTATGGGTAGCTTATCCCCATACGTGACGAGAAACTCATTTTGCATAGGGGCTACTTGCAAACGAGGTACCTCCTCTAAAAGAGCCTTTATATTCCTAGCGACTTTTTTATCTGAATCTTTCAACCCAAAGAATGGATTGTTAGAAGACTCATTTTCAATTCTTCCTCGTTCTGATGTTCCACCCCACATTGTTGGCACTCCTATTTTATAAGTCATAGATAGCTCAGGTATTACTTCTATGTTTCCACTTGATTCTTTATTTTTAACTCGTTTAATCGTAATAGTAGCTTTACGACCCATTTGAGTTACATCGACTTGCAACGAGTCGTCTTTCGATGCAATCTGCAATGCCTTAATAGAAAAAATGCTACCGCCATATTTATTGTTATGCGTCTGCTTTGGGAAATCTATCCAGTCTTTGTTCGATTCTGTAAAGTCGTCTAAGTTCAATTCAATGTTGACCGCTTCGCCTGTTTTTAAATAGGGAAGTTTTGGCGTATGTTGATTCATTTTAGCCGTAATCTTAGTTGCCATCGCATTTATTTTTTCTTTAGCTAAATTTCTATAGTACGTCTTCCAAGTGTCCTCATCACTAGGCACATCGGTCATAGAGCGCCCTAGTTCATTTTGATTTTGTATTATTTCGGCTGTTACTTGAAGTGAGGAGGATAGTGATGGTGTCAGTAAACAAAGCGTTAACACTATCGCCTTATATCTGTCTTTCATTACGTTTTCTTCTCCTTCCAATGACAATCATTTGAATTAAGATAATAAGCAGTAGAATTAGAATAATAACGACAAACAGCCACATTTTAGACGGCTCTTTTTTAGGCATGTCGATATTCTCATTAATCGTCTTAGCTTCACTTGCTTTAATTTCTAATTCTTCTGTCCATGTTTGGTGAAATTCTTTACCTTTTGCTTCTATCGTTACCAGATATTTCCCTGCTTTTACTTCATCTTGATTAAGTCGTAGCAGCATGTGATTAACTGTTTCTGGTGCCATTCTCACTTCATCATCATACAGCGTTTGGATTGGGGCTTGCGTTTGTCCCATTCGCTTCATAGTGACCTGTACATTCATTCCTTTTAAAACAACTGGATGGACATTTTCAAAAACTATTTCTAGGTTAGAGTCATACTTGACTACTTGAAGCGCAGCTCCTTTAAATAAAATTTCCTCAGGATAGTCTTGGTTCCCTTGATGAATTTTCACAGGGATTAAATAACTATATCGGTTAACAACTTGCCCATTTTCTTCTTTATCATCCGTTTTACGAACGCGAACCCCTCCTAAAGTCGTTCCTTCAAAAGGTTCTTTGGGTAAAACTAATTCGATAGGCACAACAGTTTCACTCTTAGCTTCTACATGTATGGTACTTGGGGCCGTTGCGATAGCACTGAGTGCAGGTATTTGATGATAGGTCATAGGTTTAGCCGTATATTCAATAATACCGTTCCGATTACTAAAAGCATTTTCTATCAATAGCTGATAGTCGTGAGGGGCAGTATCTTGGTTTTTTATTTTAATACCAATCTCACTCATGCTATCTGGCGATAGACTCATATCATAATAGTCCGCAACATTTTCTGTTTGGTTCCCATTGAAAATCGGAGAAACCGAAAAAGTTATTTCATCTGCGGAAACTGGCTGAATCATCCACGCTAGAATTAACCACAATAAGCCCAAACTCTCTTTTATTTTTCTTTCCATTCTCCCGCTCCTATTTATATTGTTCTATCGTATTATAATAAACGTACGTTATAAAATCAATAAAATATCTGTTTTTCTTTTTTTAAGAGAATAATTTCTAGGTATTATTTCATTATAGCGACATTTTATATTAAACATTTTATATTTTATGGTATAATAATATTGATAAAGACGATAATAAGGAGGATTTATGTGTTATTTTTATTAGATAGTGACAAAAAAAGAAAGCTAGATATTTTAAACGCTATTTATAAAGCGCCTTATCATCGTATAAGTTTTCATACCTTGCAACAAGATATGAAATTGAGCACTGTCACACTTACAACTGCTCTTTCACAACTAATAGACGATATAGAATTAATCTGTACAGAATCAATTATTTTAGAATATCGACAAGGTAATCAAAAGTGGTATGAATTACCTGAAAAGCAACATTTTATACAAACGCAACTCAGTCAGTACTATATGCAAAATTCTATTAAGTTTCATTTAATCAAGGATTTATTTTTAAATGATGGGGGAACTTTGAACGAATTTAGTCAAACTTACTTTCTGTCTCCTTCTAAAATTACTCGCGAAATTAAAAAGCTTAACAGCATGCTCGTCAAACATCATCTCCAAATTGAAGGATTTAAACAGCTCAAGCTTAAAGGAACAGAATCCTCGATACGATACTTTTTCGTTCATTTGTTTTTCCATACGTATCAAGGATTAGACTGGCCTTTTACTAATATGAATCCTTTATTGATGAACTATTATCAAGAGCTAATTCCCAAAAAGTTATACCGTCTGCTAGACGTTAAAGTGAATCTTTTTGCATCTTATATCGTAGCGGTTTCTTTAACTCGGTGTGCTCAAACTCATTATTTAGAAAAAAAGATGGATAGTGACTGGTTGTACGAAGAGGCATTAGTAACAGATTATGAAGAAAAAACAGAAAATTTTATTCTATATCTGTTAAATGATCCTCAATACTCTGCTCCACGCGACGTATTAGCTAAAGAAGTACGTTTTATATATTCCTTTGTATTTAGTCAACAGAACTTTATTGATGATTATACAGATATCCCAACGTTTTTCTTCAATTCTACTTTAACATCGTTGCACTACATGCAAAATATCGATAATATATTAGAACAACTTGCCTCTCTTTTCGACTACGATTTAGATGGACAGACGCGATCTATTTGGCGCTATCATTTGACCGTGATTCACTATCGCTTATTACTATTTCCTGAAATTCTAGTGACTCTCCCTGCCTATTGGACAGTCGATTTTTTAACCATTATTGAAAAAGACTTATATTATCAATTAACTTATGAGCGCATTCGCGGAAATTTAACGATTTTTCATGAAAAAATCAATCAGCGACATTTGGATTATCTCGCTCGTGCTTATAGTGTATTGGCGATGCCATATGTCTCTTCCTACTTTATGAAACATACGATAAACGTTTTATTTCTAACTAACCATACCGACTTTCACTTTTTGTATAAAGCTTTAACATCTGATTTCGCACGAGTTTACTTACGGATTGAAGCCGTGGAAATGCGTAATCCCAACACTGATGTGATTATTTCTGATACGTTAGTCAATCCAACGCTATTGGGTTTACCAGCTGATACACCTATCATTTATTACGAAACAAATGCTTATTTTGATTATTTGAATCATATTCAAAAACAACTCTTTCAGATACAACTACAAAAAAATGGATTAAATGCTTAAAAAAAATAACAGATTGATGATTAATCATCAATCTGTTATTTTTCTTATACTTGATAATAGGCTAAGATGCCTTGTACAATCCCCTCAGCCAATTGATTTTGGTAGGCTGGATTGATTAGACGATTTAGTTCGATTGGGTTAGACATAAATCCTAATTCTGCTAAAACCGCCGGCATATTTGTTTCACGAATCACATGAAAATTTTGTGTTTTCGCTCCACGATTGACAGCACCAGTATGGCGCACTAAAGCTTGTTGCACATTAGATGACAATTGTTTACTTAACACTAAGCGATCAACGCGTACTTGTGGGTTTAAATGCATGCTTGGAAGCTCTGATGTAGTACTGTTAGCATCATTATATTGCGTATTTTCAAGATTTGATGCTTTCGTCCGACTCATCCCGAAACTATAGACTTCTATACCATTTACACTTGAACTAGGGCTAGAGTTGTGATGAATACTAACAAAAATATCTGCTTTTGAAGCATTTGCTTTCGCACTAATCTCTCTTAATTCTAAGAAAATATCTGTTTCGCGAGACATCACGACTTCTGCTCCTAATTGCTTTAAGCGTGCTTGAACTTTTAGAGCGACAGATAAATTCAAATCTTTTTCATTAATCCCACTGTATCGTGCTCCTGGATCTTTCCCACCGTGACCTGCATCCACATAGATTTTCTTCCCAGCTAGACGTCCTACGGTCACCGTCTGTTTAATGACCTTCACTCGCTGACGTTTCGTCACAACAATTAACTCTAAGGTATGGTTACCATTAGCAACTTGGCTCAAATCTATAACCGTGTGGAAACCACTTGCTGCCTGTCCATATTGCGGATAAGCACTTTGAACATCTGGACGAGAAATATTGATTTGTGCATTAGTTAATTTCTTACCATCTACTTTGACTTCAATCCGGTCAACGCCCTCATCGGCTAATACCCAACCTGTTACCGGGATGCTCGTGTTACTAACCGAACTCAATCGCGTATCTATCGTATGAAGAATAGGGTATTTTTCAATTTCAACTTTTTCTGTTCGTTGGATAATACTGCCATCTGCCATAATAAAGTCTAAGCGTAAGGTATCCATCCCGCTTATCTTCGTTAAAGGTAAGTCCACCGCAAATCCAGCATTGCTATTTTTATATTCTGGATATAGCTTCGCAACATCTGGACGAGATATACCGATACGGCCTGTTCCTATTTTTTCATTTCCTACATAGACGTTTAGACCTTTAGTCGCTTGTCTGTCTAAAAACCAACCGCTTAATTTTAATCGCTGATTAGTCGCTTTGACTGGTCGTTTATCTAAATCATGTATTGGTGTTAATGCTGTCTTAACAAAAGTACGACTCGTTTCGATTACTTTATTCTCACGACTTTTGGCAATCACTTTTACCGTGTGTTTACCTGGTTTCACATTTGCTAAAGATAGTGATGTACTATAACCAGATTTTATTTCGTGATAATCTGGATAGACCGTATTCACGTCTGGACGGGCGGAAAATTGGCTAATCGTTTCTACTAATTGATTATCAATTAACACTTGAATATCTTTAACGCCCCACTCACTTAAATACCAACCACTGACGGTTAGCTGATCACCTTGTTTGCTATTAGCGGTTGGATAATCTAGTTGAAGCAAATCTGGTAAGCTAGGCTTTGTCACCGTGACCGTTGAACGTTTAATTTGTCCATTCTCAAGTTTTACAATAACCGTTAAAGTATGTTTATCAGCTTTCCACCCACGCGTATCAAAGGTTCCAGTATAACCAGGGGTTGAGTCCGCATACTCAGGGTAAATGGCATTGACATCGGGTCGTGCGACGTTTTTATTTAAATCGGCTATTTTCTTACCATCTTTTTCTACTGTGATTTGGCTTACTTTAGTATCTGCCAATACCCAGCCGCTCATTTTAAAGTTAGCACCTGTAACTTTCTGATTATTAGTTGGCGTATCCACTTGAAGGAGAATGTTCGATTGATAATTCACTTCGACTTTTGACGTTATTAAAACCGTATTCCCTTGCTTAACATCTACTCTAACAACATTTTTCCCCTCTTTAAAGTGTTTAGCTGGAAGCATTTCTTCAAATCCTGGTTTTGTATCATTATATAGCGGGTATAGGGCATTAACATCTGGGCGTGCAAGTTTTAATTTCCCAGATTTAACCAGTTGATTATTTACGTAAAAGTCTACTTGGCTATTTTCTTGATTAGTTAGCGCCCAACCCGAAACTTTCACATTCCCTTGGTAGTTTTTATCTTTCTTTGGAAAATCAATATTCATAACACTTGGTAGTACTCGCTTTTCCACCGTTTGAGAAAACGTTTGGACTTTTCCATCAGACGTTTTGACTTGGATGCCCACTTTGTTGCTGCCTTTTTTCATACTTGCCGTCGGAACATTTACTTGATAGCCTGCTGTTTGTTTCATAAAATCTGGAAAAACAGCATGAACATCGGGACGTTCGACGTTTCGATTAACAGCTTGGATTACTTTTCCATTAATCGTGACATTTAATGACGTCACTGGCAAATCCGATAACAACCAACCTGATAGTTTTAGTTGATTACCAGACACTACACTTTGTGCACGAGGTGTGTCAATAGTTTGATACACTCGCGGTGCTTCTTTCTTAATAACACGTTCACTTGCTACTTGTTGACCATTCTCTTTAGTCGAAACAATTTTTAAGCGGTGTGTTCCTGTGGATAATTTTGAAACGTCTAACTGATAATGATACCCACTTTTTTCAATGCCGTATTGTGGAAAAATTTGTTGTACATCCGGACGTGCAATATCCATTGTCGCTTTTCCTTCTTGCACGCCATCGACATAAATTGTGACATCTTTTATTTTTTCTTCTGCAAGTGTCCAACCGCTTACTACAACTGATTGGCGTACTGAGGCATTGTTTTTAGGTTGATCGACTTCTAATAAATGAGGAAGCGTCGTTTTATTAAGCTTAATAAGTTTACTTGTTATTCTGTTCTGACCATTAATGGCCTTAATCTCAATCTGATGCTGCCCATTTGTCAACTTACTAGCTGGCAAAACAAGTTCATATCCTGAACGACCATTTGCATAGCTTGGATAGGCTTGTTGAACATCTGGACGTGATAAACCATATGTAGCATCCCCAACGTAAGTGCCATCAAGATAGACTGACACGCGTGAGATACCTTGAGTGTCTAATGCCCACCCACTAATCGTCACATCTTTTTTACCAATCGTCATATTATTTTGTGGGGTATCGACTGTTAATAATGGTTTCTCAACTTGGCGCACCACATGTCGTTGCACTGCTGTTTGCTCGCCGTTTGTAAATTCAGCGACTACTTTGATATAATGGTCACCTTCTGGCATTTTATCTGCGTCGACATTTAATTCAAAACCACTCTGTTCATTATGATAATCAGGAAAAGCAGAGTCAACATCCGGACGCGCTAAGTCTTTTTTTGCTTCACCTACTAGCTCATCGTCTACATAGACCGCTACTTTTTTGGCTGGTGTTTTCCCTAAAGCCCATCCTTTTATCATTGTAGTGTCTTCTTTTATTCCTTGATGATCAGCTGGGACATCAAGATTAATCCGTGTTTGTTGATCATATTTTGTTAAGCCATATTCTTCTATAATTTGATTCAGTTTAAGATGATAGTTTGAATCAGTTGCATAAGTACCTGTCAATGCCTTTGTCGCTTCGCGGTATGTCGGTGCATTAATCTTCCAAGCCCCTTGATAACGATTTGGCTGCCAACTTACACCATTTTTAATTTTGTTAATGTAGTCATCGACTGAGCTTTCTAAGTTAGGGTATTTACGAAATCTGTCCTTTATCTGAACGAGTTGACCATTAATCTCTTCCGTTGTAACATGCTCGTAGAATGCACCTCTATAATCTCCCTTAATTCCAAAATAGTTTTGAGCATTTTTAGCTAATTCGCTCGTTCCGAAGTTACTTTCTAAGATAGCTTGCGCCATCAAAACAGAGGTATAAAGACCTGCTTGTTCAGCCTTGGGAGCAGCATATTGACTCAATCTGACAATAAAGTCTTCTCTTGATGGATTCCAAACTTTTAAGTTTGGCAACTCAACACCTGTTCCATCTGTTTGTGGGGGGTCCGCTACTACTATTGGCTGTTCTTGTGTTGCTTTCTCCATAGTTTCCTCGGATTGTTGTACATTTTCTACACTTTTTTCTTCTGTTTCAAAGGTATTTAACACTTCTTCTGTTGAGTGCGTTTCTGTTGTTGTTTCGCTTGTCGACTCATTTAAAGTCACTGCTAAAACACTGTTAGAAACAGAACCAAACATTAATGAACTGGCTAGCAAAGCCGTTAATACTTTCTTTTTCATTCTGCTAAATTCACTCCTCCAATTTCAATTTGACGCTCAGATGATAACAGTATATCATAGGTTTAATGAATTAATAATGTGTTTTAATAAAAAAGGTGGGTTTATGAAAAAAATCTTATCTATTATTGTTTTATATGAACAACAGCTTGAGGATTCATTGTCATATCAATCTTTTCAAGCTCTGTCACGAGGCATGAACGAGTCACCTACACTCATCGTGTATGATAATAGTGCCGTACCTTTAACGACAATTCCATCTGGTATCATTTATCATCACGATTCTCGTAATATTGGTGTCCAACCTGCTTACGAATATGCACGTCTACACGCTGAAACTTTTCATTATCCGTATATTTTGTTACTTGACCAAGATTCATGGATTACAAAAGATCTTTGGCATGGTTATCTAGCAAGTATTTGCTCTGTCAATCCACCTACTGCTGTGGTTCCACGAGTCTACGATGATGAGACACTTGTTTCTCCTTTTTATACAAACTCACTCTTTTCTAAAAAGTCAACGGTTGTACAACCCGGACTTTATACAGCAGGTATTACCGCGATATCATCTGGTTGTTTATTATCCACTGATTTTATCTCCAAGCAAGGCGGTTTTTCAGAAGAGTTTCCCTTAGATTATTTAGATCATTGGCTCTTTTATCTCCTTGAAAAAGAAAGAGAACCTGTTTTAGTTCTATCTGATTATTTAAAACATCAGTTATCCGTTCAAGACTATGACAGTATTTCTGTCAAACGATATCATAGTATCAGCCAAGCCGAGCGTCATTTTTATCAGACGTATCGACCAGAACTATTTCCCACTTATCAACGACATCTGTATAAACGATTATTGAAACAAATCCTCACTGTAAAAAATAAACGAATTGCAAAAATGACATGGGATTTGATAAAAAAATAAAACCGTTGTTGTTTTCTATTATTGACAGAAAACAGCAACGGTTTTAATCTTAGTCGTTACTCCACGACAATTTCTGTTCCCAATCGTTCTGCATTAAATTCAGCTACTGTAATCCATGCTCGTGCACCGCGATCATATAGACGATGACCACCGCCACTTCCTGGACCAGCATTCATTGAGTAATAGAGTGGATCATAAACTAAGAATTTACCATCTTTATAGCCTGCTATTACTTTGGCATGATTTCTGATATTATCCACTTGATATGAAGAATACCCATAATACAAGACAGGCTGTCCTTTTAAGATACGGTCAATAATTTTAGACGTAGGTTCTCCGGTAACAGCTTTTGTTTTACCGCCAAACGAACGACCATACTCTGCTAAGGCTTCGGGTTTAATAACCCAGCCAGACCCTTCTCCCGTATAGACATTGCCTTTTTGACCGCCGGGGTGAGCAGGATACATTGGCAAGTTATCTTGCATGGTTCTTAAATCAGGACGAATGTCATTTGCCCCTAACACCATAGCCAACGCTGCTGAAGCACAACCCCAAGGTGCTTTGACAGGTGTATACTGACTGATGTATGGCACGTTCATCAGAATATTAGATATTTTTTCTTCTACAGGTCCTCCTGGTACTTTCCATGCTACGCCTTCATCACGCCAACCGAGTTTCACGAGTACATTTTTTTCGCCAACACTTAGTGTATAGTGATGTGTCCCTGCTCCTTTTGCATAAGGATTGTAAACACGATAAACATTCAAACCAGTGTCTGACGAACGTCATGCCACTCCTTCGTCGTTCCACCCGACTCTAGCCAAATGACTTTTCTCTGCAGCATTTTTTGTATAGAAGTGTTCTCCAGTATTTGGATTAAATACTCTATAGACGGGGCTTCCTTGTCCATCGATACGCATCGAAACACCTTAATAAATCCACCCAATGCCTATTAAAAAATCTTTTTCATATGAGTTTAATGTATGTAAATGCCCACCAGAATTTGGATTGTAAACGCGATATAATGGAATTAATGGTGCTTTAGTGTTGGTACTTCTTGATGTCATGCTATCTTCTAATTCAGGTATTACCACATCTGGTATGATAATTTCTTGTTCTGGAGTCGCTTGTGCCGCCTTATCAAGACCTGTCAATTCTCTTTTCTCTTCAATTTCTTCTTCACTCACTTTAACTTCTTCCAAGGTCTGCTCTGTTGTCTCTAACTGTTCTGTAGCATTGACTACTTCAGAGAAAGCCTCAGTTTCCTGCACATCTAGCTCTTGCGTTATTTGTTCAGCAGAAGTCTCGGTTACTTCAGGCTCACTTGTTACCAAATGACTTTCGACATCGGTTGCTTTAGTGTCGGGATTCACCAGGAGGACCGAAGTAAGTACCCCCAGAGCTAGTAACCTAAAGTGATTCTTTTTCATTTTTAAATAACTCCTTTTTTAAAGTGATACTTGTTATTAATATATAACGCTTACATTGTATCATAATGTTACTGAACGGTAAACGAACATTAGAACCTTTTTACTTAGTAAAATGAGAAGACTATTTTATAAAAAAGAAATAAAATAAAAGATTCGCTATTGTTTTTTTAGTTGTGTCTGTTACAATACTAACATTACTATGTATTTCATACAGGAGGACTTTATGATACTTTTTATTATCTATGTGGTACTATCTTCAGCAGGATTGATTCTGTTTAAACTGGGTTCTAGCAATTTATCCGTTCAGTTACAAAATCAGCTTTTTTCTGTTAATATCTCATTAACCACTATCTTAGGTTTGGTTTGTTATCTTATCAGTTTTGTACTTTGGATGGTCATTATTGGAAAATCAGATATCTCGTATATTGTCCCACTTGGCGTGGCATGTACGAATATCGCTATCTTACTTGGTTCTTACTTCATTCTAAATGAAACTATTTCACTCAACTCTGTAATTGGTGCTGGTATTATCATTGTTGGTATCATCATTATGAACTTATAAAAAATATCATCCTCGTTGAAGGATGATATTTTTTTATCTACCTATAAATTGATCCAATGCTTCTTGCCAAGTTGGGATAGTAAAGCCAGTGCTTTTTGCCTTCTCAAGCGACATCACTGAAAATTGCGGGCGTGTTGCCTTTTGTGGAAATGCAGAAGAATCTACCGGTTCAACGATAACACTCTCATTTTTTAAGATTTCGCTCGCAAATTCATACCAAGTGCAGGCATTATCATTAGATAAATGATAGACGCCATATTCTTGTTGCGTGGCGACTAAGTGCGTGATAAATTCTGCCAATGTACGTGTCCATGTTGGACGACCAAACTGATCGTTTACGACTGTCAATTTGTCGTGTTCTTTAGCTAAACGTTGCATCGTGAAAACAAAGTTTTTACCAAACTCACCGAATATCCAAGACGTTCTGACAATGTAGTAACGGCTACATGTTTGTTCTACGATTTTTTCCGCTTCGATTTTTGATAAGCCATACTGATTTAATGGATTAGGCTCATCTGTTTCTAAGTACTCATGGTCGCTTGCTTTTCCATCAAAGACATAATCGGTACTGATAAATATCAATGTCGCACTGTATTTTTCGCAAGCTTCTGCAATGTTTTGCGTGCCGACAACATTCACAAGGTGGTTTAATTCTTTGCCATCTTCTTCAGCATTATCCACTGCCGTGTATGCGGCACAATGATACACCACTGTTGGTTGATACTCTTCAAACTTTTGTTGAACAATCGTAGCATCTGTAATATCCATTTCTTGAGCGTCGAAGGCGTGATAGGCTTGACCTCGTTCATCTAATAATTTACGAAGCTCTGTTCCTAATTGCCCGTTCGCTCCTGTAATCATAATTGACATTTCTTTCCCTACTTTCTTTTATCTATTAAACGTAGTAAAAAGCTAATTTGATAATGTATCAAATTAGCTTTTTCGAGTTAACTTAGTTTAATTTTGCGCGTTCTTGCAATGGACGCCACCAGTCTTCATTGGCTAAATACCATTGAATCGTTTCTTCTATCCCAGTTTCAAAGGTATATTCTGGTTTCCAACCTAACTCTGTTTCTAATTTTGTTGGATCAATCGCGTAACGTAAGTCGTGACCTAAACGATCTTCTACGTAAACTTTTAATGATGGATCTAAGTTTAATTTTTCAATAATTAAATCCACAATTTGGTTGTTCGTGCGTTCGTTATGTCCACCGACGTTATATACTTCACCTTTGCGTCCTTTATGTAAGACAAGGTCAATCGCTTGGCAATGGTCTTTCACGTGTAACCAGTCACGGACGTTTTCACCGTTTCCGTATATTGGTAATTGTTTCCCATCCATGCCATTTGAAATCATCAATGGAATTAGTTTTTCTGGGAAATGATATGGACCATAGTTGTTTGAACAACGGGTAATATTTACGTTCATGCCGTATGTTTCGTAGTAAGAGCGAACTAACAGATCAGCACCTGTTTTACTTGCAGAGTAAGGGCTGTTTGGTGCCAATGGTGTTTCTTCCGTAAAGTATCCTTCTGCTCCTAATGAACCGTATACTTCATCCGTTGAAACTTGTAAGTATTTTCCAACAGACATTTCTTTAGCAACGTCTAACAAGGCTAATGTTCCTTGAATATTCGTTTCAACGAATATAGAAGGGTTTAAAATACTGCGGTCAACGTGTGACTCGGCTGCAAAGTTAACAATCGCATCAATCTCATGTTCTTTTACTAAATGACGGACTAGCTCGCGGTTTGTAATGTTTCCTTGTACGAACACGTGACGCTCGTCATCCATAATATCATCTAAGTTGTGGATGTTTCCTGCATACGTTAATAAGTCTAAGTTTACGATACGGTAATCCGCGTGTTTTTCTAACATATAATGGACGAAGTTACTGCCGATAAAGCCAGCTCCTCCAGTTACTAAAATATTCATTACTCTTTTGCCTCCCAAATAAAGTTGTTATCCGCTTCTGCCAATGTCGGATGATGTTGGTCTTTTTCTGATAAGATGAATTGACTCATCGGCCAATTGATTGCCAATGCTGGATCATCGTAGGCGATACCGCGGTCATGTTCTGGCGAATAGACTTGGTCTACTTTATACTGCACGTTCACATTTTCTGTAATGGTACAGAAACCATGTGCAAACCCTTGTGGTACAAGTAGTTGACGGTGATTATGTTCGCTTAAGATAAATCCTTCCCACTTACCGTAAGTAGGAGAACCTTTACGAATGTCGATAATGACATCATAGATTGCTCCTGATGTCACGCGTACTAATTTAGTTTGTGCTTTATCGTTTAATTGATAATGCATACCGCGCAAGACGCCTGCTTCTTTTGATAAGGAATGATTGTCTTGAACAAAGTCAATATCAATACCAGCAGCGGCAAATGTTTCTTTGTTATACGATTCAGTAAAGAACCCTCGATGGTCTCCAAAAACTTTGGGTTCGATTAATAGGGCATCTTCTAAAGTAGTTTTTATCACTTTCATTGATCAACGCGACCTTTCTATTTCTCGTTTGCAATACGTAATAAGTATTGTCCATATTGATTTTTCTTAAGTGGTTGAGCGAGTGCGATTAACTCTTCTCGGGTAATGTAGCCCATGCGGTAAGAGATTTCTTCTAAACACGCTACTTTTAAGTTTTGTCGTTTTTCGATTGTTTCAATAAACATAGACGCTTCTAAAAGAGACTCATGCGTTCCAGTATCTAACCACGCATAACCACGGCCTAGTAATTCAACGTTTAAGTCACCACGATCTAAATACGCTTTGTTAACGTCAGTGATTTCTAATTCTCCACGTTCAGATGGTTTCACATTTTTCGCAATCTCTACTACATCATTGTCATAGAAGTATAAACCTGTTACAGCGTAGTTGCTCTTAGGTTCTTCTGGTTTTTCTTCGATGGATACGGCACGCATCTCGTCATCAAATTCTACGACACCAAAGCGATGTGGGTCGTTCACATGATATCCAAATACCGTCGCGCCTTTTTCTCGTGAAGCAGAGCGTTGTAATAGTTTAGACAGACCTCCACCGTAGTAAATGTTATCACCTAAAATTAAGCAGACGGAGTCATCTCCGATAAACTCTTCTCCTATAAGGAAAGCCTGAGCTAATCCTTCTGGTTTTTCTTGTACTTTATACGATAAAGATAAGCCTAACTCGCTTCCGTCCCCTAACAATTGTTCAAAACGAGGCGTATCATCTGGTGTTGAAATAATGAGTATTTCTTTAATACCCGCTAGCATCAGGGTTGACATTGGATAATAAATCATCGGTTTGTCATAAATTGGCATTAATTGTTTAGATGTTGCTTTTGTTAAAGGATATAAGCGTGTTCCGCTTCCTCCTGCAAGGATTATACCTTTCATTTTTTCCGCTCCTTTTAATCTTTCTTGATAGATGTAAAATCCAGTCCGGATATATTATCTCACTATCGACGGCATTTGTCATTATTTTTTGCTATTCGCTCATGACCTTATGATTTTTTTAAGATGAGTCGTTTAAAGAGTTCTCTTAACAAATTCACTCGCCAAGTCATTTTTTTGATAAATGATGTCGTAGTTCGAAGTTCTGATACATTATTATCATGTCTGCGATAATAGACAAGTTTTTCTGGAATTCGTAAAATGGTTTGATGGTATTCTCCAATCAAACCAATCCACATATCGTGCATGGGGATTTTTTTTGGAAAAGGTAAAACTTCTTTTTTTATACTACTTCGAAACGCCATCGCACAGCCAATATAGCTATTGCGTTTCACATTTTTCCAAAAACCTTCTTTAGAATCGCGTTGTTCGTGAAAGGAGTCAAACAGGACGCGCTGTTGATTGTCAATAATTGTCAAGTCGCTGAGAATGATATCTTTATCTGGATTCTTACCGAAATAATCAAGGGTAATCTCCACTTTATTTGGGTACCAAATGTCATCTTGATCACATAAAAATATGATAGGTTGGGTTGCTTTATTTATCGCATTTTCAAAACTTGAAACAACACCTTTTTTTGGATTGTGATAACATCTAATTCTTGAATCTTGATAATCAGAAATAATAGCTAAGCTAGCATCCGTCGAGCCGTCATCTGAAATAATAATTTCATCATCTTCACCTAGTTGTTGTAAAATACTGTCTAATTGTTCGGAGAGATAACGTTCTCCATTATAGACACTCATGCAAACGGAGATCATATTTCTCCTCCTTTTTAATAGAATTCCCAACCCCATTTATTAAAAAATTGTGTCATGGATTTTATAAACAGTAGGAAGGCACGTTTATCTTTATGTGAATCTCTTGCATAGAGATGCGTCACCGTTTGAAAAGGTGTATACAATATTTTTCCATACTGACCTATTCTCAAAGATAAATCATTGTCTTCAAAATATAAGAAGAACCGTTCATCAAATCCATTAACTTTTTTAAATACTGATGTTTTCATAATCAAAAAACAGCCTGAAGCCATCTTGACGGTCGAAATCTCAGTTTCTGATAAGTCGCGACATTCATAGTCTGCTAATCGTTGTTGACTTTTTCTTGTTAAATAACGATTAGGGATGAAGCGTAAAAAATAGTCCCAAACGGTCAGACGTTTTCTGACAAGATGTTGCGTACTCCCATCTTCATTTAGCACTTTAGGCGCAATCGCTATCGCGTCTAGTTGCTTTTCTAAATGTGCAATCATTTCTAAAATGGCTGTTTTGGTAACTACTATATCGGGGTTAAACACGATACTATATGGTGTATAACTTTGTAATAGCACTTCGTTATGTCCGTGTCCGAAGCCCTCATTTTCCTCATTAAAAATGATTTCAATTTTCTCTTGATATGTCTGTAATTTTCTTTGATAACTTTTTTCAGAACCATTGTCATAGACAACTATCCGAAAACGCGAGTCGTTTTTTAGCTCGAAGAGTAAGTTGTCGAGTGTTAAAAACAAATCACGACTGTTATAGGAAACGATACTAATTGTTACTAACTGTTTATCCATGTGACTCCCTTCATTACATATAAAATTGTCCCATTAAGTGTACCATTCCTACAATATTTAATAAACACATCATGCTCGTTGCAAATTTAATTAATGAGAGCGGTTGGTACTCATGTTTTATTTTTGGAAAACGATACAAGAATAACAATGGGAATAGAATAGGTAATAAGTATCTTCCTTGAAAACCTTCAATCGTTTGCGACCTAACCGGTGTAAAGTCCACGTACAGAGCAGTGAGCGACAGACCTAACGCACCCACCACACTGATGTAGCCACTTATTGTACCAAAAGTTGATATTTCAGAATAGACCTCAGTGTTTTCATTCTTTTTGTCAACAATTATTAAGAAAAAGATTGAAAGTAAAATAACTGTCGACATAATTTCTTTAACAGGCCCTAAGTATGCAAACATTGTTAGCATATTCGTTACTAATCCTGATATATTAGTTAAAAAGAAGTCGAGTACAATTTTTAAGTACTGGAACGGGTGAGTTAGAACAAACGAAACTTGTGCGTCAAAGTCGACCCCTTCTTTTACCCATTGGTTTAAACCAAATTGTTTGTTGTATAAAACGGCGGATATAGCCGTCGCTGCCATTGTTATGATTGTTAAAACTCGTGTAATATAGAATTGCTTTTTACTTGAAAATGACTCCCTTGTAAGTAAAAACATTAATAAAAAGAATGGCGCATATGTTAATTTAGCATATGTCACAAAAGAAAAAGCAACAAGTAGCCAAGCGATATCGATAGATGATAGTTGCTTCTTTTTATCAAGTATATAAAACAAAGTAGCTACGCCATATATAAGAAAACCCATTGCTGTAACATCAGCACATAGAGAGGCTGCTATAAAAATATTAGTTGGCAAAGCAGCATACAAACCTAACAAGTTTTTACTATGGGGGATTTTATTAATACTAATATAGCTAATCACCGCATAGAAAATAAGATTAGCAATCCGGCCAAACCATAATAAATAAATGATTGGTAAGTTTAACAAAATAGCCAGCTTCATACCTATTGCACTAAAAATATATGATATAAAGAGATTTCCTACGGCTGTAGAAGTTAGTATTAACTCTTCTTGATTGCCAGACTTATAGGTTTCAAAACGTTGTAAGACATCCACAAATTCTTCTTTCGACTGGTACTCCATATCAGAATAAAAATCTAAGTAATCAAGTCCTTTGGGATAACTGACAATATCTTCATTTGTCATAAATAAATTACCTTGAGCAACATTATAGCTTTTGATTAAATGTTGATATTCATCCCATGTGTGATGCGGTGGGGTTAAAAAAGAAAATAGCGTGCCAAAGACTAAAATCGTTACGAAAGTCAGCTGTGCCGTTTTTAATTCTAACGGATTATGGAAAAATAGTGTTCCTAATAATAGCAAGTTCAACGCAATAGCCGCTATAACAATCCATCTGACTTTGTTAAAAGAAAATTGATTACTAAGTTTAAATGACCCCATTTGGAATTCGACATCATTAACGTTGTCGATGTAGATATCAATATCTGTCAACTTTTCGTTTATATTGATAACTCGCGTTCCTTCATTAAACCAACGATCTGGTGTTGGTGTATTGGTTTTATTATAGACATCTCGTTTATTCACTATAACAGAAAAACGTGCATTCTCTCTATCGATATTAGATAAATCAAAAGATAACTTCTTAACATATTGAAGTGGTGCTTTAATTTTAATATGTGCTCGTTCTTCTTCTCCTCGGTAAATACCTTTTTCTTTATCCAACACTTCTAAGTTTTCCGTTACAACTGTATAGTCATTAGACGTATTCTTCCAAAAAAATGTTGAAAAGTTGAAGCCTCCTATTTCAATCACTGTTGCAATTACAAAGCTTAATACCACGATTGCGAACGTTAGCCATAGCTTGTTTTTCTTCATCTTTATTTTCCTCCAAAAAATAAAGATATTACCAAAGGCAATATCTTTATCCTATTTTACCATCCGTCTTCCGAATTGTCGTCATAGTAATTATTAGTTTGTTCATAGCCATAGCTGTTTCCGTACGGATCATTCTTTGGACTAATGATACCGTTTGTTTGGAACTCGTATCCTTCTTCGTCTCGCTCATCTTCTTCATCCAGTCCTAAACTTACACGCAGTTTGTGTGAAATATAGTTTAAACTGTCATCAAACAATACAACCATTGAAGCCCCTGTTTCTGGGTCATCGTAGCTGTCCCAATCAAAGGCATATGAATTAAAACTAAACTTCTTGTTAAGCGAGTGCTGAGCAATAGAAAACATAATATCACTTGGCATATCTGTCCAAAAGTGACCGTCAACAGCATTTAATAAATCTTTATAGTTAAAGATTAAATCTGATGAAACAGCTTTTTGTATCGTTTTTTCAATGACAATTTGTTGGCGTTTCCCTCGTTCGATGTCATTATCAATTTTTCTAATACGAGCAAAGGCCAATGCTTTTTCACCGTCAAGTGTTTGCAAGCCTTTTGGCACGATGGTTTTACCACTATTATCAGACGCGTAGCTTTCATTGATATCCATTGGCACATCGACTTCAATACCATTTAATGCGTCAATCACCTCAACAAACGCTCGAAAGTCTACTGTTGCATAGTAATCAATAGGGATATCCATCAAATCCTCCACTGCTTTTATAGAGGATTCTTCTTTTCCATAAGTGTAGGCAGTATTGATTTTATCCATCCCAACAAACTCGTCTGAGGTAATTTGAGTATTCGTATCTCTAGGTATGCTGACCATACTCACTTCAGACTTCTGAGAATCAAAGGTTAGCAAAATCATCGTGTCGGTTCTTGCTGAGCCGAGTCCACGTTCATCATTATCGTCAATTCCTAAAATAAGAACAGAAATAGGTTGTTTTAACGGATCAACAGTAGGTAACGTTTTATTGGTTTTAGAACTAATTCTCGGTCGATAAGAACTATTTAAAACTTTTTTCGTGTCGGTTAGCATCTTAGCACCGTAGCCTAATGTTCCTACAAGTGCTAACAGAACGATTACGACGATGCTTTTTAAGAGCATGCCTTTTCCATTCTTATTTTTTCGATGAATATCACTTCTTCTAGTCATGTTTGTCTGATTCATAATTGCCTTCCTTTTTTTCATCTTGATGTTTCTTCTTTATCCGTTGAATTTCTTGTTTTCTAAAGTCGCTATTACCAACTAATCTTAATAAATACAATAAAGGTTGTTTGTCTTCTCCAAGTAATCCGATTAATTCCATAAATAATTCTAAACCTATCAAACAAGCTACCACAAGCAAGACGGTGCCCAAGGTACTAGAAATCTTAAATAATAATGCTATAAAAGAAAAAATAAGTGCTAAACAATAAATCGTCCAAACAGCGCCCTTATGTGTAAAACCAAGCGCTAAGAGTCGATGATGTAAATGCATTTTATCTGCACTTGAAATCGGACGTTTATTTAACTTTCTCCTAATGATAGCATATACTGTATCGGTTACAGGAACGCCTAAAATAATAATAGGGGTTAAAAGTGAAATAAATGTGGCATTTTTAAGTCCTTCTAATGATAATACTGCAATCATGTAACCTAAGAATAACGCTCCAGTATCTCCCAAATATATTTTTGCTGGGAAAAGATTGTACGGTAGAAATCCTGCGACAGCTGCCACTAGTATAAACAACGTCATAGGTATGTGGATTGTTGCACTATCCATAAAAAAGTAACCTGTTATTCCGATAGTGGTCATCCCAATAATCGAAACGCCAGAGGCTAAGCCATCTAAACCATCAATTAAATTAATAGCATTCGTAATTGCTGTAATCCACAAAATCGTCATAGGAAGGCTTAATAAGCCTAACTGTACCTCACCTAACCCGAAAAAAGTAAAGGAGTCAAACTTTACTCCTGCAATATAATAGGTATATAAAGAAGCAAGGACGATTCCTGCCAGTTTACCTTTTGGTGGTAATTCATGTTTGTCATCAATTAATCCTGTCACTAACACAATGACGGCACCTAACAGTAAAGTGATACTAAATGATCTCGGTATGGCATCTGCAAATAAAAACATCAGAGCCAAGGAGAATGTTACAAAAATTGACAAGCCCCCAGCTGTTGGCATAGGCACTTTATTTATTTTTCTTTCATTTGGCATATCAACAAAACCAATTCTAAACAACATGATTTTAAATATCGGTGTTAAGACGAGAGAAATTAGACATGTAAAAAAGAGTTTTATGATAAAACTGTATGCAAAGCTCACATGCTCACTGCCTTTCTTTTTCCTATCATATTATACAATAAGTAAAATGTAAAACAAAGTTTTGCTTATTTAAATAATTTTAGGATTTAAAAAAAGCAGACATTAATTGTCTGCTTTTTTTCTTAGTGAAAAATCTCCTCGTACACGTGTTAAATTAGGATTGTAATAAGGATCATTTTCTATATAATGTGACCATCTTGCTTCCATCATTTCTGTTTCTTTTTTGAAACGGGCTAGTTTTTCTGGTGTATCTTCATGTCCGCGTGTTTGCGATTCATAATGTAGCAATTCCACCCGATGCGCCCAAATATTTTTTTTGCCGATATCCACAAGTTTTAAGCACAAATCGACGTCGTTAAACGCCACCGTTAATGTTTCATCGAACCCATCGACTTCCCAAAAGTCTGTTGCCTTTATCATTACACATGCGGCCGTAACCGCTAGGTAATTATTATTTACTTCTAAACGACCGAAATACCCAAAATCGCCTCTTGGGAAAGTGTGGTGTCCATGTCCCGCTGCACCACCAAGGCCTAAAATAACGCCAGCATGCTGGATGGTTTGATTTGGGTAGTAGAGCTTCGCTCCAATCGCCCCATTCTCTTCAAATTGAGCAAACGAAACCATCGTTTCTATCCAATCGGGACTGATAACTTCTGTATCATTATTTAAAAATAACAGATACTTTCCTTTTGCCTCTTTAGCTGCAATGTTATTAATCCTTGAGTAATTAAAAGGAATGTCAATCGAGAGTTGATTGAATCGATTGCCTAATTCTTCTTTCATATCTGTATATAATTCAAACATCTTAGGATCTGTACTACCATTATCAGCTAACAGAATTTCATAAGAATGGTATGTGGTCTTATCGATAATCGATTGCAAACAACGCTTAGTGTCTTCATATCCATTTTTTGTCGGAATGATGATAGAAACAAGTTCTTCTTGTTTAATCTTATAGTGAACATCGTATAAGCCATTACCAGAGCCATGCGTAACGTTTGCGTCAATTCCACGTCGCTTCATGGCATCTTCTAGTGCTAGTCTACCTGCCTCAAAGGCATAGTTTTTAGCTCCTTGATTGACAGCTGTCGATGTTGGAACCATTCGCCAATGATAAAGTATTTTTGGGATATGTGCGATACGTTCGCCCGTAGTTTTTTCCGTAAAGCGTAGTACCATATCATAGTCTTGCGCGCCCTCATATCCTGGTCGAAAGCCTTTGATATCGTTCATAATACTGCGACGATACGTACCTAGATGGTTAATATAATTAGTCCCCAACAGCATATCCGGAGACCAATCTGGTTTAAATGTTGGCTCTAAGCGATTGCCTTGGACGTCTATTTTATTTTCATCACTGTAAATCATATCCAATTCAGGATTTTGATTGAGCGTTTTGACTACTTCAAACAAAGCATGTATGGCTAATTCATCGTCATTATCTAATAAGCTAATGAATTCTCCTGTTGCGAGTTCGAGTGCCGTATTAGTCGCATGACAAATATGTCCATTTTCTTCTCGATAAGCAACTTTAATTCTATTATCTAATGCTTCGTATTGAGATAACACCTCTTTAACATGTGGCATAGTCGAAGCATCATCACTTAAACAAAGTTCCCAATTCGGATATACCTGATTGATGACACTATCCACACATTTTCTCAACCATTTTTCTTCGACATTATAGACTGGAACTAAAACAGAAATAGTCGGTTGGTAATCCCATGTGGCCATTTCTTTTTTCATTTCTTCTATGTCAATATTTTCAAAGTCACGTATCCATTGTTGAAATTCTTCTGTATTCGGTGTGCGATTTAAATGGAGACGACGCCAGGTACTTTTTACACCATTCTTACGTAAATAGTGCCATCCTTTACGAATCTTGTGCACGGTTTGTTTCATTTTCGTCTGCCATTCGTCTTCGTATCCCACTTTGTCTAACTCGACAACATATTCGGCTGTTTCTTTTTGATCTGAAAATTTAAGTGTCACTTGACTTAAATTTTTCGGATTTAGAAAGTCAATTTCAAAACCTGCTTCATTTTCCATCGGCAAATGATGAACTTGATTCACGTCGCTACGATATTGCTGAGTCATTTTAAGTTCTTTTATAGCCGACTCTTCTCCCACTGAGATATGAAGGGTTTTGGACTCATCTTTAAAAAAAGCCCAACCTGTTATTTTTACTTGTTTATTTTTCTTTTGTTTCGTTATAGCGTCAATATGGATCATCAGTTTTTCCAAGTTTATCTCTCCTCTAAAACATTTGGGTTTTCATACGGATTCTGATACACCCTTGCGCCCCACTTCTCTTCCAATTTTGTCATCGCTTCTGTTGCCAGTTCAGGATTCTCACCTAATACATTGATGATTTCTGTATAAGGCTGCCAAGCCACTTTCTTAGAAAGCTCGACTTGTACTCCGTAACAAATATCCAACCCTCTCACCACAACATCTTCCACTAACAGTAATGGTTGTAGCGTCAAATAATCCTGACGATTGACCATAAGGCACTCAGCTGTCAATGTATCCACATAACGCGGCAATGTGTTTCTAAAATAATAGCCCATGGACTGATTCGACAATCCTTCTTGTAAGAAATGAATGGATGAAGGGCGTTGACAAACAATACCTGTATTTAGCACAATATTTTCTGGTGTAATCATTTTACTTCCGACCACCGATACCTCTTCGCGATAGGCGTAATTAACCATTTCGTCTAACCAGCGTCTGTGTGAAGGTAATCTACCAGCTTCTAAGAATAGCAAGTATTCACCATCTAATGTCGCAGCATAGGCTTGTAAATCATCCGTCTTGATAATTTTTACTTTCTCTTGATCCATATAGGTAACTTTGTCACCGATAAGATGAATATCGTAATTCGAATAACCCGTTTTACTGATGACTTCTGTTATTGTTTGATGAGCACGTGTTTCATCTCCAGTTATGATGATATTTACCTTAGGCTGTCGAGTTAATTGATAATCAATTTTATATAAGCCGTAGTTTTTTGTCATCTTGACATCCCCACGTAAATTGCGACGTTTTAGAGCAGCAGCTAGCGCTCTTTCCCCTGCTACATACGCATATTCTTTACTTTGTGGATCAAAGGCCACTGATGTTTCGACCGTGCGCCAGTGATATAAAATTTTGGGGATATGATGAATTTTACTAGCTTGTTCTGTTGCTCGTAAAACAAAATCATAATCTTGGCTGCCGTTATATTCATTACGTAAGCCGCCTACTCGATTCAACAATTCACGTTTAATGACAACAAAATGCGTAATATAGTTATGCGCCAGTAGTAACTCTTCGTTCCAATTAGGTTTGAAGAATGGATCAAATCGAACGCCGTTAATATTGACTTTGTCTTCATCACTATACATGAAGTCAATGTCAGATTGTTCATTTAAAGCTTTAACGACTTCATATAATGCATGAGGAGCTAGCTCATCATCATTATCCATAAAACCGACATACTCGCCCGTTGCAATACCTATAGCAGAATTTGTAGCTTCAGAAATATGACCATTTTCTTCTCTAAAAATGATTTTTATCCTTTCATCTTCTTCTGATAGTTGTTGAAGCAAGGGACGAATATACGCTTTAGTCGAACAGTCATCTGCTAAACAAAGCTCCCAATTATCATAAAATTGATTTTGTAAGGAATTGACACATGTTCGCAACCACTTTTCTTCGACATTATAAACGGGAACAACGATTGAAATTTTAGGTTGTAATGTCCATGTACTGATTTCTTGTTTTATCTGCTCTTCGTTGAATTGTTCGTTCTCAGAAATCCATTTTTCATAGGCGTTTTTTTGTTCTTGACGAAGACGATAGCGTGACCACGCTTCTCTTATCCCTTCATGTTTGATAACACTTAATAGACGGCGTGCGCGAGTCGTCCATCTCGTTCCCTGAATGTTTCGTGTGTTTAGCAACGCATGATAAATATCTCCCGAATGATTTTCCACAAACATACTCAAATAATTATCCGCCTTATAATTTTCAATTTCTAAGATGAACCCATATTGATGTTTTGGATCTAAATCGAACATCTCATTAACATCCGCTCTAATTTGTCGTGTTAACTTATAAAGAATTCCCTCATCAAACCTTACTCCATATCTTAATGGTAGGCGATCTTTCTTACCGTAACCCCACCCTTTAACGATGGTTAAATGACGGTCGGCATCATATTCTAACGATTCGACATTATAATGCATCCACTGTTGTGCTTTTTGATTGGCGAAAACATTCTTTAATGATTGGACGATATATTGTCCTTTACGATGTCTTTTCCAAGCAGAACTGGTAATAAGCTGATTATACCGCTGTGTCATTAAATGCTTTTGATGTTCATGTTTTTGGGAGATTTCTAAAACTTCTTCACGTAAACTATCAATCTCTTCATTGCGATTTTGAATGGACGTTAAAAAATCAGTTTCCATCTGCGAAAATGTGCCGAATTTCATGACATCAAATTCAAAAGACAATGTTTCACCTTGTAAGTGGGCTACGTCAATAAAAAAGTGAGGATCATCTTCTTCAAACACATAAAGATTCCCACGGCGCCATACTGCGTTACTTGTAAAATTTTTAATGCTCTGGGTTCCTAAATTTATATTAAATTGCAGCATGATAGGCTCTTTCGGTAGTTCAACTTTGATTTGATGAACCCCTTCTGAAATAGTGCGTTCAAACCTTTTATTTTCACCGTCAACATTATTCATTAGAATCGCTTCATTTGCAATATAACCGTCGTAGACGTAAGTTAGATTTAACGAATGTACATGATTTGAATTCCGTGGCTGTTGAATTATTGGTTGTTCCATTGGTTCCAAACCTAGTGAGAAAAAGTACTGATAAACTTCTCCAAAAGGTCGAACTTTCATTTCATATTGCATCTCGAGCGGCAACTCATCGTAGGAGGCATTTATTTCATTTTGACCCACTTGGGCATAGGTGTAATCTTGTTCATGAATATAAAGTCCTGCATTTTTAAATGCCTCATGAAACCCACTCTCAGTATAAAAATGTTTATGTGTTTTATCTAGCAAGCCGAATTCTGCCCATGGTAATTCATTGTTTAGCAATTTAATTAAAACAGAGTTATGAGCGATATTTGGAAAAGTTATTAATATCTCACCATCTGGTTTCAAGAAATCTTTCACTCGACGTAATACCTCTTCAGGGTTTGCCAGGTGTTCTAGAACGTCTGCAAAAACAATATAATCAAATTGTCGACCTTTAAACGTTTCACACCACTCGAAAGATTCTATATCTCCTTTATAGCCATCTTGTGCTATTTTCATGACATGGTCAAATAAGATCTCATCGAATTCTACGATTGAGACCTCACATTTTTTTTGTTCAATTAGGTATTTAGTCATCCGACCATTACCGGGACCAAACTCTAATACACTTGTTTGGTCCTGGATTCTCGCAATAATTTTTCCGACACTACTACTTTCTTCCAGTGACAGTTCAAAATCATACTTCATCTGACTTGTCCTTTCCATTCATGATCTAACACTACGATACCTTCACCTACATATTTACCTGAGATAAACATGGTTAAATATTTTGTTTTGTATACAAGTGGGACGGTTGCATTTTCTTCAAAGACCGCGATATCGAAATAGTATTCGCCACCTAATAATGCCATTTTGTTATAGCGCAAATAGAATGTATTCATACCTAGTTCCCAAGGTATTTCTACTTTATCTAATAAGGTATTAAGACCACAAACATAATGATTGTCGACCGTACGGATGGCCACTCCTAAAACCGGTTTTTTAATGGCGGTATTTTTGACTTCGTAGTTCACTTCAACGATGATTTCTTCATCTTGCTCTACCATTTCAACTTGTTCATAATCGCTATTTAATAAACGAGCACTTTTAACTACCACATAGTCTGGAGAGGTGTGCTCTTCCACGATATTTTTTTCACGATCAACTGATTTCAATGATTTCTTTTTCAAATAGTTATCATAGCGCTCAGTGACCTCCATCGTTTCGCCTTCTTCAACTAGTACGCCATTTTGTAACCAATAGACACGATCACAAAAACGACGTACAGCATTAATATCATGAGACACGAACAGAATGGTTTTACCTTCATTACGAAACTCTGTAAACTTCTCCATACATTTAAGTTGGAATTCCAAGTCTCCTACAGCTAAGGCTTCATCAACAATTAGTATTTCAGGTTCAACATTAATCGCCACTGCGAAAGCTAGTCTGACAAACATCCCACTAGAATAAGTCTTCACTGGTTGATAGATATGATCGCCAATATCAGCAAAGTTAACAATATCTTCTAATTTCTCATCAATTTCCTCTCTCGAGAAACCAAGCACCATTCCATTGAGGTAGATGTTATCTATTCCATTATATTCTGGATTAAAGCCTGAACCTAATTCTAATAAGGCTGCTATTTTACCATTCACTTTAATCTCGCCACTGGTCTGTGTTAGTACGCCTGTAATAATTTTTAAAAGAGTAGATTTACCAGAACCATTTTCTCCAATAAAACCTATCATTTCGCCTTCTTTCACAACGACATCTAAGTCTTTTAATGCATAGAATACCTCATGATAAGTTTTTCTTAATGGATGTAGGGCTTCTTTCAATCGGTCTTTCGGTTTCGCGTACATTTGATACTCTTTTGTTAAGTTTTTAATTTCAATTGCGTTTTTTTTCATTTATAAAACTCCTTATAAGACGTCAGAAAAATGAGGTTTTAGTTTATTAAACATTCCAGATCCTAGTACTAACATAATAATCGTAATTGCCCAGAAATATAATGATAAGACAGGACGATCGAAGAACCATGTTGGCTCACTAAAGAATGCACTTCTGTATCCTGTAATCACATAGTACAACGGATTCAATTTGAAAAAGAATTGGACTTTTTCTGGAAATTGATTAGGACTCCACAATACTGGAGAAGCCCACATCAATATTTGCATGATCATTGCTATGAACTGAGTGATATCAGCAAAAAACGGTTGAATAGCTGAAGTAATCCATGTTAAACCTGTTAGGAACATGATCATACAGAACAGATAGTAGATAAGTTCAAACGTTTTAAATGTCGGATAGATACCATTAATAATACACACTACAACGGCTACCGCAATAAAAAATAGATGAGTATACAGGTTTGAAAGTAATTTTGCTGTTGGCAAAATTTTAATATTAAATACGACTTTCTTAACAAGATAGCTATACTCTCTCAAGGCATTCGTTCCTGACGTCAATACATCAGAAAAGAAGAACCATGGTACCATACCAGTTAATAAATACGTGATAAACGGATAGGTGCCATCTGTCATTGGAGATTTTAACCCCACATCAAAAACAAGCCAATACGTTATCACTGTTACAACTGGATTAATAAACGCCCAAAATATACCAAACATCGATCCTGCATATTTCGCTTTAAAATCATTTAGTGAAAACTGAAGTAATAGCTTTCTATTTGTATATAAATCTTTAAAAAAACTGCTAAAATCTTTAATCATCTTCATTTCCTTTCCATTCATCCATTTCATACACTTGTATTAGTTTATCGAAACTTGTCGTAATACAAAAGAATAATCCCTTGATTTAAGAAATACTTAAACCCATTTTCATTCTAACATTCATATTTTACAGAAACATCCTTTGTTTATCAAGTTTATATCTAGATTAAAAAGAATACCCTCCATTGTTTGAAACAATGGAGAGTTACTGTTAGTCGGGTATATTAAAAAACTGATGAGTTTGAGCGTATCCATTGCCTTTAATACTATCATACTGGATTAACTCATAATCTTGATAGGCTGGCAATTTTTCCAAATCGGCTAATTTTATTTTTCTCCCTGCAGCATCTAACTGGAATTTTTTCGTTAGTGCTTGTACTTCTTCGTTCAGCTCACTAACTAAAGCATAGAAAGGTGATGTTCTCATCCCCATCATTTCTAACACTTGAGGTGTCACAAAATTTAAACTAGTTGTACCTAGCTGAATATTTTTTGTTCTTTCATTTGTTGCATAGATAAGCAACGGCGTTTGATAATCAATTAATTGATTATCATAAACATCCCCATAAACATCGTGTCCAGGATAATGATCCCCAAAAAACACCACAACTGTATCTTCTTCCAAGTTATTTAAACCTTGAATAAATCCTTCAAAAGCATTATTACTAATTTCTAACCCTTTTAAATATGTTTCCATTTGTTCTCTTTTTTCATCTGTCATAGGGATCGTCGGATCAATATCATAAGGCCCAATAAAGGCATCATATATGTGCTCATTATAAGGTTGGTGGTTTTGCATCGTTATTGCCATCGTAAAGGTTGGCTGTTCTGCTTCAGCTATGTCCTCAACGACTTGTGTCAATAAGGCGTCATCCGATACGTAATACGGATTAACTGCTTTACCAGGATATTTCACGTGATCTTCATCGATAAATTTTTGGAAACCTAGCTTAGGATAGTTTGTTTCTCTTTCATAAAAGTGACCAAAAAAAGGATGAACGCCGACAGTTTCATAATTTTGATGTTGTAGGAAACTAGCAACAGACGGAAATGATTCTTTAAACGGTAAAATCTGCTGATACGGAATGGTGTCTAAAAAAGACATGGAAAAACTTGTTAATAATTCAAACTCCATATTAGCTGTACCACCGCCATATTCCCCAACCAATGCTTCTCCTGCGGTTTCTTCGTCCATCAACTGCCGAATATACGGAATGGGATCGCGATTGATAGGATAAACATCTGAACGTTTAAGTGGATCTATAAAAGATTCACTTAATATGTAAACGACGTTGGGTTGGTTGTTTTCTCTCGTTTCATTCATTTGTGCAGCTTTTTCCGTATACGTTTGGATGACACGGTTCATTTCTTTTTCTGTATAATTTGTCTTATCAAAATGATCAAACGATTTTTCTTTCATATTATAAACAAAGGTTAAGAGGTAACCGTTATTATCGATTTTTTCTTGGGTTGTCGTACCTTCAAAATTGGTATGAAAAATGGTAGTCGTTGCTTTGAATATATTCGACTCTTTGTTAGAGATATTTGTCATGATTAAAATACTGCTTAATGCCACAACCAAAATGCTGATACGTGTTATATAGTATGTTTTTTTTGTAAAATAGTCCAGATTACCTAATCGAAATTGATAATGTTTTCTGAAATAATAAGTAGCAAAAAGTCCTATTCCTAACACTACGATGGCTATAATAATAGTTTTTATCAAATCAGTTTTATCCACCATGTCTAATAAACCTGCTGCATTTTTCGCCAGCCCTAATTCTTGTGGCATGATTGGTTCATTCCGAGCGATAATTTTTTGTTGATTACTAAACGTAATAATAGCCACAATTGTTAAAAAGATCATCTGAGCAAAGATAATGTTTCCAAAGAGCATTATCAATACGAGATTAACCAGTCCAACAATCAAAAAGCTTAATACAAAAGGTCCTGTATGAACACTAATAAAGTCTTTCATATGGGTCGCATTTCGTAACCACTCGCTATCTAAAATAAATATTGTGCCTACTAGTGTATTTAAAAAGGTTAGGGCATACATTACAAGCGTAATCATTCGATGGCGGTCATGTGCCACCCTATTTTTAAAATGTTCTTGTTTGCGCATCTTACAACTCTACTTTCTATTTTCTATCTAATATTTTTCGTCTCAATCTATTATTGTAAAACTTTTTAACAATTTTGGCAATTTTCTTATTTAACAATACAAAAAAACGAGTGGTTTATTAGAAACCACTCGTCTTTAACCTCATTTATTTTTTAATTTTCTTCTTCACATCATGAAAAACAGAATCTCTCACTTTTATTTCTCCTGAGGTGTATTCTTCAGTACTTGCATTTAAAATACCGCCAATAATAATGACACTAGCAGCAAAGTTAAACCACAACATGACAATGATAAAGCTTCCGATAATCCCATAACTTGAAAAACTACTTGCAAAGTATTTCGCGTAATAGCCAAACAACTGTGTTAACAACATCCAACTAACCGTAGCAAATAAAGTTCCTGGAATAATCGAACGCCATTTTAATTTTGCATTTGGTAATAATGTATAAATTAAAAGCATGGTAATAAACAATGTAATCAGAATCCCCGGCCATTTTAACGTCCCAAATTTATCTGAAAACGAGGCAATCACAGGGAAATACGGTGTCAAATAATCAATAATCGTCTGACCTAATGTAAACACTACTGTTACTGCGACCACCATCATCATCAATCCGAAAATGATGAAAAACGATAAAATTCGTGAAATGACCATATTACGTGTTTTAGCTAACCCATACGCTTTATTCAAAGCCAAGCTCAACGCATTGATACTTTTACTTGCCGCCCAAAGTGTCGTAACCGCTGAAATAGATAATAATCCGCCACTCGAATTTTCAAGTAAATTGCGAATTGTTCCCTCTAACAGGTCGAAGACTGTCGGTGGGATTGCAATTTGTAAATAACCTAACATCGTTTCTGGATCTATCTTCAATAATGGTAATAAGTTTCCTAAAGCAATCATTAACGGAAAGATAGATAATAACAAATAATACGCAATAGCAGAAGAAGAGATACCTATTTCCGCATCTCCCATACGTTCTTTGAATGCCTCTGCAAACCGCTGTAACTTTTCTTTTTTCGTCTCCTGACTCCCCATGAGTGTTCTCCTTATTAGAAAGGGTTAAGCTCCCTCTCCTTGATCCGTAAGCACAAGTGGTCCTTCTTTAGTAATCGCAATCGTATGCTCATACTGACAACTTAAACCACCATCTTGTGTACGTGCCGTCCAACCATTGTCATCCATCTTCATCTTCCAAGTTCCCGTATTCACCATTGGTTCAATCGTAATAACCATGCCTTCTTTCAAACGCAACCCTTTATTAGGCTCTCCGTAGTGAGGAACAGCTGGTGCTTCGTGAATGGTCGGTCCAATACCATGGCCGATAAAGTCACGTACGACGCCATAACCTTCACCTTCAACATAAGTTTGAATCGCATGTCCAATATCCCCAATACGATTACCCACTTGCGCTTGCTCGATACCGCGATATAACGCTTCTTTCGTTACATCCATTAGTCGTTCTAATTCTGGTGTCGCTTCTCCCACGACATACGACCAACAAGAATCTGACATAGCGCCATTTAAATCGACACACATATCAACTTTGATTAAGTCGCCATTTTTTAGCACTTCTTTACGAGGGAAACCGTGGCAAATTTCATCATTGATACTGCAACATGTCGCGTACTCATATCCTTCAAAACCAATTTGAGCAGGAATACCACCTTGTTTACGAATTAGTTCATCGACAAATACTTCAATATCCCAACTTGTAATTCCAGGTTTAATAAAATCGCGCAACTGACGATGAACTTCTGCTAATACTTCTCCAGACTTCGCCATATTGTCAATTTCTCTTTGTGACTTTAATGAAATCATTTAAACTCTCCTCACATTCTCTTTTCTCTTCATATTTTAGCATACCCCCCATATATTACCAAACTGAAAAACTTTCACTTTCACTATGTGAAACATTTCGTTTTCTGTTATAATGAAAGAGAATTTGTATAAGGAGGAATGAAGATGGCTTTAGTTAAAATTGTATATGCTAGTCTAACTGGGAACACAGAAGAAATCGCGGATATTGTTGCCGAAGCCTTTGAAAATGAAGGACTAGACGTCGAAATTAACGAGTGTACACAAGTCGACGCCGAAGATTTTTTAGAGGCTGATATTTGTGTCGTGGGTACATACACATATGATGAAGGTGCTTTGCCAGACGATATTGTCGATTTTTACGAGGATTTAAAAGAATTAGATTTAACAGGTAAGCTTTACGGGGTTGTGGGATCTGGCGATACTTTTTACGAGATGTTCTGCTCATGTGTTGATGACTTTGACCGTGTTTTTAGTCAAACAGGTGCTACAAAAGGAGCCGAGTCGGTAAAAGTCGATTTAGCAGCCGAAGAAGAAGATATTGTACGATTAGAAGCATTTGCGTCTGAATTAGCATCAAAAATAACAGAATAAAACAAAAACTCAGCTTTTAACATAACAAAAGCTGAGTTTTTATACGTATTAAGCAGGTTGTGTGTAATAATCATCTTGCTCTAAAATGCTGCGAATCGTACCATTCACGGCTTTAACTAGTTCATCTCGCGATGGACGATAAAGATTACCTGAAGATAGCGTTGCAATACCTGTAGCTGTCAACCACGTTTGCGTAAAGAGGCTGTCTTTAATCGATTGTTCTAAATCACGATATCTTAAGTCTTTATTTAAATTTTGCATGAATAAACGACGTCCATAGTCCACTACATAGTGTGATTCTGGATAGCTTTCCGTATAAATAGCTCGGTACATCGTAGGTTCATTAATCGCAAATTCTACATATGAAATGGAAAGATCTAAAATAGCATCTCCCAAGATTACGCGAGAATAAATTTCTTGTTCAAGCCGTTCATTCACTTTATTTAAGACTTCTTTTCTCAAATCGCCCATATTTTGAAACTCTAAATAAATGGGTTGAGTTGAACACTTCATCTTACTAGCAATACGTCGGGCGGTAAAGTTTGAAAAACCTTCTGTTGCAACAATGGTATAAGCAGCACGTAAAATTTGCTTCTTGGTGATTGTTTTCTTTCTTGCCATTTTTTCACTTCCTTTATCAGTTTTATAATAATATTATTAGATAAAAGATATAATATCACAAAACGTACGTTTTTAAAAGAACATTTTTTACGATTTTTACTATTTAACCGTATCACTTATATCTTCAATTGTTGCGTTTACACAAATATGCTATGATAGAAAACATATCAAACTAAAATTAGGAGTGAGAATAGATGGAAAATTTTGATGTGCTTTTGGATAAATATGCGACACTCATCGTCAGTACTGGTGTCAATGTAAGCAAAGGTCATACAGTTGTTCTACAAATTGATGTGGAGCAAGCACCTTTAGCGCGTTTGATTGTCAAGAAAGCATACGCAGCTGGAGCGAAACAAGTCATTGTAAACTGGTCAGATGATGCCGTTGCCCGTGAATTTTTAGCACATGCTGATGAAGACGTGTTAAAAACAGTTCCCGACTATAAAGTCGCCGAGTCTGAAGCATGGATTGAGGCAGGGGCTAGTCGTATCAGCGTAGTGTCACGTGACCCTGAAGCCTACGCTGGTTTAGATACCGAGCGCATTGCTATGCATCAACTAGCGATGGGGAAAGCAATGGTCAAATTACGTGAAGCAACACAAGCAAATCGCGTGAGCTGGACGGTCGTAGCTGCTGCTGGCAGTGCTTGGGCGAAAAAAGTTTTCCCTCACCTTGCAACAGAAGACGAACAAGTAAACGCATTATGGGATCAAATCTTCAAAACAACCCGTATTTATGAAGAGGATCCTGTCGCGGCTTGGGCGCAACACGACAAAACGCTTTGGTCGAAAGCGGATGAATTAAATGCGGAACAATTCGACGCTTTGCATTACACAGCACCGGGTACAGATTTAACCATTGGCTTACCTAAAAACCATCGTTGGGAAGGCGCTGGCAGTCTGAACGCACGTGGCGAAAAATTTATGGCGAATATGCCAACAGAGGAAGTCTTTACTGCGCCTGACAATCGTCGTATTGATGGCGTCATCGTTAGCACGAAGCCATTAAGCTATGGCGGTACTACGATTAGTGGTATGACGTTTACTTTTGAAAATGGGAAAGTTGTCAAGGCAACGGCCGATGAAGGAGAAGACGTTTTATTAAAACTTTTAGAAACCGATGAAGGCGCTAAAAGTTTAGGTGAAGTGGCGCTTGTACCACATCAATCCCCTATTTCTCAATCAGGCATTATTTTCTACAATACCCTTTTTGATGAAAATGCTTCAAACCATTTAGCATTAGGGTCTGCTTACGCCTTCAATGTTGAAGGTGGAACAGAGATGTCACAAGAAGAATTAGCCGAAGTGGGATTAAACCGCAGTGCGACACACGTAGACTTTATGGTTGGTTCCGATAAAATGGATATCGATGGTATCCGTGCTGACGGAACACGCGTTCCAATCTTCCGTCAAGGTGAATGGGCATAGTCTAATTATACAGAAACACCCCACAACATCTTCTGTTGTGGGGTGTTTTTACGCTCTCGACTGGAATTGAACCAGCGGCCTATCGCTTAGGAGGCGATTGCTCTATCCGACTGAGCTACGAGAGCAGCTACTAGATGATTGTATCGAATTTCTTTTCGTACTGTCAAGCCTACTTTTCATCTGTACTGCTTTCTTAATAGCCTTCTTCCATCATCTCAAGCATTTTTTTGAAACGTCGTTTACGAAAATAACCAAGTAAGATACCGACTGCCATATCATTTAGCTTTTGCATAAAACCATAGGATGTCATCGACTCGCGATATGTTACTTGACACGTCGTCTCTGTTAACGGCTCGATATCGTATTGCACGACAAACTGATTTTTCGTTGTCGAGGTAGTAAAATGATAGGCTCTATTTTCTTCTGCTTTATCAATTTTAATTTTCGCACGGTTGTTTTTACCAAAGTCTTTAATATACTCATATTGATCTAGACGTTGACGCGGCACCGTTTTCCCAGTGTTTTGGCGAATATCATGAATAACAGAATCCATTATTTGTTTATATATATATTCTGCTGGAACTTTCATCTGACGTGTGATTTCCATCGTTTATCCCTCACTTTATTCTTTCTTTCCTTTTTTTTCATCTTGCTTTGCTTTATAAACTAACGCCGCTCCGACAACGATGAAAAAAATACCGGTCACCATTGATAATAAATTATACTGAAGAGTCGTCCGGTTTACACTGAACATAAAAATTAACAAGCCGATACTTATAAAGAATAGTCCATTTTTGGTCATCTTACCTCATCCTTTTCTTTATTTTGCTGCTTCAGCTTGCAAGTATAGCACACTACCCCATGGTTGTGCTTTTATCGCTTCTTTGGCTACTTTAGCGGCACGGTCTAAGTCAGTCGCATTTGTTTCAAAATACAGTTTAATCCCTTTTTTCTCTTTAAATGAGAAGGTCATGTCTTCTTGATTTAAGCTGTTTAATAGTTCAATAATATTATCGTGTTGCATCGCTACGTTTATTATAATCATGTTTTTCTCTCCTTTAAATAAGAAAGGTTACTGAAGAGACTTCAGCAACCTTCTTTTTTGTTTTATTCTTCTGGTTGCATCTTGTTGGCTGCAATAACAAATGGTGCCCAGATTAAGAATGTCGCAATCATCGCTACAAGTGAAACGATTGGCGCACGCCAGTCAGCACCTGTTGCTAAGAATGGTAATAATAGTGGTGGTACTACCCATGTCACGGCTTGTGATACAGGGGCAACTAACCCAGCAGATGTTGCTAAGTAACCGATAGCTGTTGAAACAACTGGAGCTAATAGGAATGGAATAAACATAATCGCATTTAATACGATTGGTAAACCAAACATTATCGGCTCATTAATATTGAATATTCCAGGTCCTAAAGCTAATTTACCGATAGTTAAGTAATCTGCACGTTTAGAGAAGATTAAAATAGCAAGGATAAGGGTAATCGTACCACCTGATCCACCAAACATTGTGAAGGCATCAAATGAACCACGTACCCACATAAATGCTTTTCCATCTTCAATCGCTGCTAAGACAGCGTCTGTTCCTGTTTTACCTGCATAACCTTTTTGGAAAATGTCAATGTTAATTAATTGAGCTTGTCCAAAGACACCTTCTAAAATCGGTGCCATAACGTTTGTTCCGTGAATTCCGAAGAACCAGAACAACTGAATCATTAATTGAATTAAGATAACAGCGCCTAAACCTTGAGAAACCCCCATCAATGGCTTGGCAATTGTTTCTTGTACCCAATCAATAAATAATTGACCGTCCATTAAGTTTGTAAAGAAGTAGTTGAAAATAGCAATAACGTATAATGAAACTGTTGCTGGAATAATTGCAGCAAATGCTTTAGAAACAGCTGGTGGTACGCTATCTGGTAATTTAATTGTAATATTTTTTTGCATTAATTTAGCAAAGATAATAACAGAGACAAAACCTAAAATCATCGCTGTAAAGAATGCGTTACCATTCAAGTGATCGAGTTTTAACCAACCCCAAGAATTATTCGTGATCGTCGTAAAGACTGTATCGACTTTAGTTACTGGATCTGTCACAGTTGTTTCGCCAATGACTGAACCAGCATTTGCTAATACATCTAAGGCTTTTTTGTTTAATTCGCCCTGTTCTACTTGTACAGCTGCAGGAGCAGAAAATGCGATACCTTGAATAAGTGCTGCTAATGAAACGATACCTCCTGCTAAGTCGTTAACGCCGTAAGCTCGCGCTAAGTTAAATCCAAATGAAAAGGCAAAAATCAAACCGGCAACGGCGATGGTACCATTCCAAACGAAACCGTTAATCCCAATAATTTGACTGATAACGGGAATAGAACTTGGATCATACCCTTCAATAAATTGGCCTGGTAAATCACGAATAATCGCGTTAATCATAACAGCAATAGACCCTGCCATCGTAGCAGGCATGGTTCCAATAAAGGCATCACGCAAAGCTACTAAGTGCTTTTCTCCTCCGATTTTAGCGGCAATCGGTAGAATGTACTTCTCTAACCATGAAGTTAAAGCGTTCATATAAATCTCCTCCTACTTAAAATTTATTAATCAATTAAAATATTTAATTGAAATCAAAGTGTAGCCTGAAAAATCAGGCGTGAAATAGCTTTATTTTGCTATTTCACGATGTAAATCGATAATTTCTTTTGCCAAATCTGTAAACGCAATGGCAGTCATTAAGTGATCTTGACTATGGACGGTTAAAAGCGTTACCGTCATATGTTCACCTTGTGCTTCTTTTGTTAATAATCCTGTTTGAGAATGATGCGCTTCAACTAAAGAGGCTTCCGCACTTTCTATCTTAGCGTCTGCTTCGTCAAAGTTACCGGCTTTTGCTGCTTGGATAGCTTCCATCGCGTCACTTTTTGCGTTACCAGCGTTGACAATTAATCCCATGATGGATTCTAAATTTCGTTCTTCCATCTTACTACCTCATTTCTTTCACGTTCGTGGAGTCTTACTCTCCCATTATTTTTAAAGCTTGATCTAACACGTTTTCACCATTCATCATGCCATAATCTTTCATATCAATGACGTCTAATGGAATATTCATAGGTGCTAGTTTACCTTCAAATTGTGCTTTCATAAAACGCACTTGTGGTCCTAATAATAAGACATTGACGTCTTTTTCTGCTAAATGATTGTCTGCGTCAGATGCTGATACTGCAAAAATATCCGTATCTAATCCTCGTGCTTCGGCTGCTTTTTGCATTTTTGTTACCAACAAGCTTGTGCTCATTCCTGCTGAACATACTAACATAATTGTTTTCTTTGACATTTTTTTGTCTCCTCTCATTTTTGTTGACACTTATATATAAGCAATAACCGTGCCAACTTTAAAAGTTAGCACGGTTACTGTCACAACAAGGTTTGTCTTGATAGTTTTATATTACACACTGTATTGCACAGTTTACACACAGTGGGTTAATAAGATTGTTTAATCTTATTTTCAATAAACATTTGCGCAATATAAGCAATTTCACTTTCGGGTATTTCAAGGTGATAACGCTTTTCAACAGGCATTAAGTTAGACTGTACTGCATTATAGGCAATCAAATGTTTACGTTTGAAACGTTCCAAATCGTCAAAGTCACGTTTTTTTACTCCCGTATTTAGAGCTTCCACCAAAAAGGCTAGATGAATAAGGATGGCCGCGTCAATTCCCGGTTCAACAATGACTTGCATATCTGACTGTATTTGACGAATTTGATGTTGTAAAAGTAATAATAACTCTGAAACAGACTCGATTGTCGTCATCGTTCCTTCTAGAGAAGTAATAATCTGACCGATTGATAGTTCATTTGCCGCTAAGCGTTTTAACTCATTGAGCTTATCATTGTTAAAAATATCAAACGCTGAAAAGAACGGAATGTTTTGATACTCAATGTCAACAGTTCCAACAATCGCTTTAATATCATATTGTTCCATTAAACGATCGATATGCTTTTTAAAGGCTTCTTTTTCTAAGAATTGCATTTGAATAATTTCTACTTCATCCGTATTGACCACTGGTTGAATGCGTTCATATAATTTTGTGGCGACCCCTTCTCCCGTAAAACACGTCACAATCACAGCTTTATCGCGTTGTTTTTCCGGTCGAAACTGTGTCCGCACGATATTTTCAAATGACATCTGGACATTTTGATAAATATCTTCTAGCGATCTACCAATGCTAGCCATTCGCACGGCTTCTAAGACTATCATGGTACTTACCATAGAAATTGCTTTGGTACGAACGCCCGTTTCTTCATAAATCATATTCCCAAATGTATTTAAAGACCCCATATCTGTTAATAACAACATCCCACTCGCCATTTGCTCTTTATGGTCAATGACATAGTTTTTTACTTGTTCATACATGTGCTGAACTTCCATTGTTAAAGGCATATTAAAAGCTGTTCCCGTCGTAGTACCCAATAATTCTTGAACGGCTTCTAACATACTGGAGGCCGTTGATTTTCCGTGCATGAGTAATACAATGGCTACTTGATTGTCTTGTGTTTCTTGTGGTTCAACTGTATCAATCGCCAAAAACATAGTAATAAAGCCAATTTCATCAAAAGGTATTTCAATCTCGTAAGCTTCTTCAATCATCGCGGAAAGGTCAATTGCCACCTTAAACTCTTTTTTATAGTGAATCCGAATATCGTTTAAGTTTGGATGGATGATACTTCGATTGTCTTTAATCCGCTCTAGCGTCCCTTGCAAATGCAAAGCAAAGGTGAAGCGTGCTTTTTCATGATAGGAGCGATCGAGACGTTCTTCTGCCGCATCGTATAAACGATTGGTCATTTCCCATACTTCGGGTTCAATCAAATCTTGATGAATATTGCTGCGTGCCAGTTCATCAACATAAGCTTCAAAATACTGGTCGACGTTAGCTTCAATGTACGACTCCAAATCCAGTGTTTCCAGTTCTTGTTGGGTCAAAGTTGACACTTTTTCTTCTATTGTACTGTATACACTCATATCCCTTGCAGGGTCGAGTGACCAAACCACTTCATTTGCTCCCGGTTCAAACGTTAAATAATGACTATTCTTATCGACAAAACGGTCGATACGTTCTGGCATTTCTTTAATCTTTAATAACCCTTTTTGGACTTGTAAGGGTAAATCTTTTTGATGAATCGTCAAATAATCCTCTTGATGCGTGCGATAGTTTAAAAAAGCTTTCGCACAGACTAGTTTTAAATCGCGTTTAACTTGTCCTATATTCCCTTCAGCATGGTAAAGCATGAACGCTAAAATAGCTTCGCGCTCAACGATAATCTTTTGCTGTAAACGGTCGGCTTCTTGTTTAATAAAAAGTGTGACGATTTCATATCGTTCATCAATCGAACGCTCACGTAAAGGTGGTAAAGTAATCGACATAGGGATACGACGATTAAACGTCGTTAAAAACATATCCGAGTTTTCAGTCGTTGCACCGATAATCTGGACGGATGCCTCGTGGACTTTGGCACTTTCTCCTAGCGGTCGATATTCGCCCTTATCAATAAAAGTAAATAACATCTCTTGACCCTCAGGTGGCAAGCGATGTATCTCATCTAAGAAGAGAATACCGCCATGCGCTTCAGCCAACAGCCCTTGACGATCCTCATTAGCACCGGTATAGGCTCCTTTTTTTACACCAAAAATATGAGCGAATAATAATTGTGGATTTTGAGCATAGTCGGCACAGTTAAAGGAAACAAAAGGTGCGTCATCCTGAATACTTTCTGAGCTGACTGCAAAACGATACATACATTCGGCAAACAGTGATTTCCCTGTCCCTGTTTCACCAAAAACTATCGTATGCAAGCCTTTCGGTGGATACAAAATCGCTGCTTTCGCTTGCTGAATACTAACACTTAACGACTCATTAGCACCGACTAAATTATCAAAAGTTATATCAAATTGTTCTGTTTTCGTTTTTTCTGTCACAGTAAAAACAACCGGGCGTCCTTGCGAGCGAGCAACCCGTTGTTCTTTAACCAGTTCATTTAAATAGCGGCTAACATTACTGCGTTCTAAATCCATAGCATCGGCGATATCATTGGCTGTCCCTCCGTTTGCCATAGTAGCAAGCGTGCGGAATATTTGTTCTTTTCGATTCGACATGTTATCCCTCCGACTGACGACTCATTTTATCTTTTTTTACGAGTTGTACGTTTTTTCTTTTTATCTTTATTGTTTTTATGACTAACTGGCCCTTTCGGTAGACTTTCATGTAAAGACCCACCATGTATGAAACGTTCTGCTGTCACTTGCTCCATCTCTTTCATCATGCGACGGTAGTCACGTTCCTCATGTTCACTTAAAAGCATGATTACACGACCGTCCTGTCCCATACGACCTGTACGACCACTCCGATGCAAATAACTTTCCGCATTATAAGGCAAATCGTAATGGACGACATCTGTGACTCCCGGCAAGTCCAGTCCTCGTGCTGCCAAATCAGTTGTCAACAATAGTGACACCTTTTGCTCTCTAAACAAGCGTAAGGCACCTTCACGTTCAAACTTGGACTGGTCGGAAGCTAACGTCACATTTGGTACACCGTCAAAGGTCAATTTATCCGCAACTACTCCTAAATCTTCGACTTTCGTAAAGAAAACTAAAACGTGTCGTTGGTCAAAATAAGCTAAGTGCTTTAAAACATCTTTTTTACGACGCGACGCTGTCTTAATATAAACGTGTTCCAATGTTCCTTGCGAGGTATCTTCCACCGTAACATCTATCACCTTCATCTCACGACGAACGAGCGCTGACACAGGTTCGATAACTTTATTACCAGTAGCTGAAACAGCCACGATTTGACACTCGTGTTGGATGCGCTGTAACACATTTTTAGCCGCATTTAGTTCTGAATGGCTTATCAACTGGTCGACTTCATCTAACACCACTGCTTTTAAAAGGTGAGCTTTGATTTTTTTCTGTTGGACTAATTCCCATACACGACCGGGTGTCCCAACAATGATTTCTGGTTTTTCTTTCAAACGTTCGATTTGTCTCTTAATATTTGCCTGACCGATTAACGTCGTCACGCGTACGTCATATTCTTTTAGCCACTCGCGCCACACTTCACTCACCTGCATGGCTAATTCTTGCGACGGCACGAGAACTAAGACTTGCGTGCCTTCTTTTTCTTGTATTTTAGTACTTAATGGCAAAACGTAACTTAACGTCTTACCCGTTCCCGTTGGTGAAATTCCAATCACTGATTGGTCTTCCATTATTTCATCCCACATTTTCTCTTGGATTAACGTGGCTTGGGTAAAGTGATTATTTTGCCATACGGCACGTAATTTATCTGGTAGTGACTGCTCTAACATAGTGTAACTCCTATTCATTTGATAAAGAATCTACGTCAAATTTTAAATCCGCTTGTTGACGTAATTGATACATGAGACGGTGGACTTGTTGACCTAATTCTAACCATTTACGGTACGCCGCTTGAATTGTTTCATCATCAAGATGAGTCATTACATCGGCAAAGACATTCGCTTCTTCTACCATTGGGTTTGTCTCTTTCGTAACAGGAATAGCCTCATATTCACCACTTATACGGTCGTAACGCTCTATCTTTTCAATACTATTAGTCGCATTCAAGCGAATAGTCTGATCATAGCCAATAATTTCTGAAGGTAATTCACTATGCCCTACTTTTCCGGTCATCAAATTCACATCAAAAGTCGGGTAACGCAAAATAATATGGCCCGTTCCATCTACCCCTGTCGCTAATTTTTTCGCAAAATAATAAGCCTCTCCCGGTTCTCCAAACCAACTTACCGCTGCATAGATAAGATAAACGCCTAAATCCATTAACGCACCACCTGAAAAATGCGGGGAAAAGATATTGGGTTCTTGTCCTGCACGTACATCATCAAAGCGCGAGGAATATTTCATAAAACTAAAGTTTGCTGCAACAATTTCATCCATCTCATGAATCAGTTCGGCTACTTTTTTGAAGTTTTCTTCATGAATATGACGTGCGGCTTCAAAGACTTTCACACCTTGATGCCCAGCCAATGTCACAAGCTCGTCCCATTCTCTTTCATTCGCAACAGCTGGTTTCTCAACAATCACATGTTTGCCATGTTCAATTGCTTGTTTCGCTTGGGTAAAATGCAAGCTATTCGGTGAAGCAATATATATCACATCCAACTCTTCCGATGCAAAAAAGCGCGTCAAGTCATCCTCAAAAAGTGTTGCGCCATACTTTTCACCAAATGCTTGTGCCGTCGCTAAACGACGTGAATAAACTCCAATACAAACGTAACGTTTTGTCCCTAGTGCTGCCTGTACAAACTGATCGGTAATCCAATTTGTACCGATAATCCCTAATTTTAACATCATCTTACTCCTTTATTTTATGCCAATTAGGCTTTTTACGTTAGAACTCTTTCCTCTCCATTATACACCACTTTCTATTTGTGCGTATAGTTTGCCCTTTTAACTAGATTTTTTTTTAGCATTCCGTTATTATAATAATCATAAAAAAGGTGGGATTTATATGAGAACAAGTATATTTATTATCACTTTAATTCTATTGACGTGTGTTATTTTTTTATTCGTTATCATGATTGATTTTTTTCAACAAAAAACAGATGCCAAAGAAAATCGTTTAATGTGCCCACAACATTTTGTTGGATCTTGGCAATATATGGATTTAAAACGAAAGCAACGTATTCACTTTCACATTAGTCCATCTTATAGTCTTATTCTTAATGGTAACCCAATCAAAGCGACTGTTGTTTTCGTTTCTCCTACCTTATTTATTTTTAAAGATTCATATGGCTTTACTATGAAATTACATTATTTTTCAGAAGAGTACTCTTACTTATACGATGAAGCTAATGAACGTTATTATCGTGTAAAAAAAGTATCCACCACCTCATGAGGTGGTGGATACTTTTTTTATTCTGCTTCTTCTGAAAACTGTGAATGATACAGCTGCTCATAAAATCCTTTTTGTGCGAGTAGACTATCGTGTGTCCCTTGTTCGATAATTTTCCCTTGATCCATTACAAGAATTAAATCTGCATCTCGAATGGTAGATAGACGGTGGGCAATCACAAAGCTCGTCCGTCCTTCCATTACTTTCGCCATCGCTTTCTGAATCAGCCACTCTAAACGGGTATCAACGGAACTCGTTGCTTCATCTAAAATTAAAATTTTAGGATTAGATATAATCGCACGAGCAATCGTTAATAGCTGCTTTTGACCAAGTGAGATGTTGCCACCTTCTTGGTCAATCATCATCTGATAGCCACCTGGCATCGTTCGAATAAAATGGTCCACGTTGGCTGCTTTAGCCGCATCTACGACTTCATAGTCTGTTGCATCGAGTTTACCAAAGCGAATATTTTCCATAATCGTATCATGATACAACCACGCGTCTTGCAAGACCATTCCGAATTGCGCACGCAGTGACGCGCGTGGAATGTCTTGAATGTTCACGCCATCGATTTTGATTGCGCCTCCTGTGACATCGTAGAAACGCATTAAGAGATTTATAAACGTTGTTTTCCCAGCTCCCGTAGGACCAACAATCGCTACTGTCTGTCCAGGTAACACTTCAACATTTAGATTTTCTATTAATGGACGATTTGGCTCATATCGGAAAGAAACATTTTCAAATGATACGCGCCCCGCGACTTCACCCGTGAAATCATGAATTTCGCGACGTGTTTCTTCTTCTGTTTCGTCTAGGAATTCAAAAATTCGTCCCGTCGCAGCTGACGCACTTTGTAAGACACCGGATAACTGAGTAATTTGTCCCATTGGTTGGTTAACTTGCCATACATATTGAATAAAGGCCTGTAAGTTCCCCACCGTCAGTGTGCCTATAATGACAAAATAACTCCCCATCACTGCTGTGACGATATAAGCTAAATAAGCAGTCAATTGCACAAGTGGCATCATTAAACCAGAAACAAATGCCGATTTAAACCCATAGGTCGATAATCGATGACTCGTCTCTTGAAATTCTTCATAGGCTTGTTGTTCGCGTCCAAATAATTTTAAAACGGAAAAGCCTGTAAGTGTTTCTTGAACGTAACCATTTAAATCACCAAGTGCTTTTTGTTGCTGTTTAAAGTATTTTTGCGAGAAAGATACGACAATTTTAGAAATTACGATCGATAGTGGAATCATCGTCACGCCAACGAGAGCAAGTTGCCAATTAAGAGCAAACATCATCGAAACGGCCGTCACGATACCTAAAAGCGCTGAGACCATTGCTAGAAAACTTTGTTGCATGGCTCCCGCTAAGGCATCGACGTCATTCGTCATCCGTGATAAAACATCCCCTCGCTGATGCGTGTCAAAGTAAGACACCGGCATGCGATTAATTTTTTGCGAAATATCATGGCGTAAGTCACGCATAGCACTTTGAACGACCTGCGTCATCAAGCGACTCGCTAAATACATACTCACACTGTATATTAACGCAATAACGGCCAACATCCCCAAGATAAACAGGATATAATCAAAATCAATGGCTTGATTCTGATCAAGATTTTCTTTAATACGTGTTGTTGGTAACCCTGTAACATAAGGAAAAATCGCATTCAAGCCTATGGCAATCAACTGAAAGAACAAAGCCGCGATAAACTTCACTCGGTAAACACGTAGATAAAACCACAAACGTTTTAATGTCTTAACAGATGTTTTCATGCTAATTCCTCCTCTGTTAATTGTGATGAGGCGATATCATAGTAAATCTGGTTGTTCGCCAACAACTCACGGTGCGTCCCAATTCCGACAACTTCTCCCTCATTTAAAACTACTATGCGGTCCGCTTCCATAATCGTGCTAACACGTTGTGCTACGATTAAGACGGTCGCGTCTTCGGTTTCTTCTTTTAGACGTGCACGTAATTTGGCATCAGTAGCATAATCAAGTGCAGAAAAGCTATCATCAAAAATATATATTTCTGGACGACGTATCACCGCACGAGCAATCGCCAAGCGTTGTTTCTGTCCACCAGAAAAATTCGCTCCTGCTTCGGCTACAGGCTCTTGTAACCCTTTTTCCTTACTAGCTACAAAGTCGGTTGCTTGCGCTACATCAAGAGCATAAGCTAAATCATCCGCTGTGGCATCAGGCTTTCCAAAGCGCAAGTTTTCTTCAATAGTACCTGAGAATAATAAGGCCTTTTGTGGAATATAGCCGATTTTTTGACGTAACGTTTGTAACGGATAGTCTCGGACATCATGCCCGTCGATTAAAATCCGACCCTTTGTGACATCATAGAAGCGTGGGATTAACTGAATCAAGGTGGACTTTCCACTTCCCGTACTGCCGATGAAGGCTACTGTTTCACCCGGTTTAGCAGAAAACGATACATCTCGAATAACAGGACTTTCCGTGTCGGGATAGGCAAAACATACATCTTGAAATTCAATGACACCGTGTGTCGTTGTTTGAGGTGCTTCGGTAGCAGTTTCTACTACACTTGGCTCTGTCTCTAAAACTTCTTGAATTCGGTTAGCCGATACTGCCGCACGTGGATACATCATAAAGACGATTGAAAACATCATAAATGAAAATAACGCATGGAAAATATACTCAATAAAAGCAATAAGTTCTCCCACAGCTAGGTCGCCCACGCTAATTTGAACGGAACCAAACCAAATCACTAATATCATCACGATATTAAATAGAAAGAAAAACGCTGGTTGCGCCGTCGCCATTAACGTAAACAGTCGAGTCGAGCTTGTCGCGTAATCTTGATTGACTTTAGCAAAACGTGATTCTTGAAACTTCTCATTAACAAACGCTCGAATAACGCGTAACCCTGAAAGATTTTCACGTAAAATACGATTTATATTGTCTAAGTTTTTCTGTTGGCTTTTAGAAATAGGCTCTGAACGCTTCGCGATGATTACAACGCCAAGTATCAGAAACGGAATAGCCAGAAAAACATACTTTGCCAGAGAAGCATTTTGACGTAAAATTAAAATCAAACTGGCAGTAAACATCATCGGTGTCATGAATCCAGTTCGTAAAATCATACCTAAAAACAGCATGACTTGATACGCATCGTTCGTCGTACGCGTAATAAGTGACGATACACCTAACGTTTCATACTCATGATGCGAAAACCCTTGAATATTAGCAAACATATCGTCACGAATATCAACCACGATGGAGGTCGTTAGTCGTGAAACAAAATAAGTCAAACACAAGTGTAAAATAATCCCAATCGTCGTAATGGCAACCATTGCCAATCCTAACCGTTTGACCACATCAAAATTTTGTTGATTGATTCCTTTATCAATCATTTGTGCTAATAAGGTGGGCAATCCTAACTCAATGATAATAAAACCAAAGACACTTAAAAAATTAAAAAACAAAAGTTTCTTATGTCGCATGGTATACTCCCACATTAACTTCATATAAGTCCCTCCTCTTTTTTTCGTAAAGTACACTACAATATAGCATATTTGGAGATAAAAGAATATGAATTACCCTCTTTCACATACTTTTACTGACAAAATCAATGTCTTTTTTGACCTTAACAAAAGGGTCCTTCCTATACAACGTTACAAATCTATGATAAAATTACGATAACGAATAGAACATGACTTGACTTATAATTATAAGTTTTATTGACATCTATAATGAAACAAAGGCGAGGTTTCATTCCACTTTAATTCACGTTTTAGTGGGGAATAGGTAAAAACAATAGGTGATTTCACCTATTTTTAGTGTGTTCAAAATAACGATTTATACATTGAATATAAAGGAGAATGATGATGATTTATAAAGTTTATTATCAAGAAAACAAAACATTTAGCCCAAAGAGAGAAAATACGCACTCACTTTATTTAGAGGCAGAAAACGAGCGTGAGGCACGTCATCTAATTGAAACACATACCGATTACAATTTAGAATTTATCCAAGCATTAGATGAAAAACATTTAGCCTATGAGAAAGAAAACGCCCCGTTTAGTCTAACGGAGTTTAACTAGTATGAAAGTCAATTTAAAAAATAACGAAACCGGCGTCTTTGCCTTAGGTGGTCTTGGTGAAATCGGTAAAAACACTTATGGCGTACAGTTTCAAGATGAGATTATTATCGTCGATGCAGGTATTAAATTCCCAGAAGATGATTTACTAGGAATTGATTACGTTATTCCCGACTATCAATACATTGTGCAAAACTTACCAAAAGTAAAAGCACTTGTCATTACTCATGGACATGAAGACCATATTGGTGGGATTCCTTATTTATTAAAACAAGTAAATATTCCTATCTATGCTGGTCCTTTAGCATTAGCGCTTATCAAGAATAAGTTAGAAGAGCATGGCTTACTTCGAGATGCTGAACTACATGAGATTAATGAAGACACACAGATTAAATTTAGAAAAACATCTATTACCTTTTTCCGTACGACGCATAGTATTCCAGATGCGTTAGGAGTGGTTGCTAAAACACCTTCAGGAAATGTCGTCTTTACTGGGGATTTCAAATTTGACTTTACCCCTGTTGGCGAGCCACCTAATTTACAAAAAATGGCGAAAATTGGTGAAGAAGGCGTTTTATGCTTACTGTCAGATAGTACCAATGCCGAAATTCCTGGTTTTACTGAATCAGAAAAAACGATTGGCGCCTCAATCGAACGTATTTTTGAAAAAATCGACGGACGCATTATTTTTGCTACCTTTGCTTCTAACATCTTCCGCTTACAACAAACTGCTTTAGCGGCTGTGAAAACAGGGCGTAAAATTGCTGTCTTTGGTCGCAGTATGGAAAATGCGATGGTAAATGGACGTAAATTAGGCTATATTACGGTTCCGGAAGAAACGTTTATCGATGCACGGGAAGTCAATCAGTATCCGGCAAATGAAATTCTAATTCTATGTACGGGATCACAAGGTGAACCTATGGCGGCGCTTAGTCGAATCGCGAATGGTACACATCGTCAAATCTCGATTCAACCGGGTGATACGGTTGTCTTTTCTAGTTCCCCTATTCCTGGAAACACTACGTCTGTTAACCGCGTGATTAATTTATTATCCGAAGCGGGTGCCGAAGTCATTCATGGAAAAGTCAATAACATCCATACTTCTGGTCATGGTGGACAACAAGAGCAAAAACTAATGTTAAGTTTAATGAAACCAAAATACTTTATGCCTGTTCATGGTGAGTACCGTATGTTAAAAATTCATACTGAGCTTGCTCAAGACACCGGCGTAAAAAAAGAAAATTGCTTTATATTAGGTAATGGCGATGTCTTAGCTTTAACAGCAGACTCAGCGCGTCGTGCCGGCCACTTTAATGCAGGAGATGTTTATGTCGACGGTAGTGGTATTGGAGATATCGGAAATATCGTCTTAAAAGATCGTCGTATTCTTTCAGAAGAGGGACTCGTCCTAGCAGTAGTGACGGTCAACTATCAAGAGCAACGTATTATGGCAGGTCCTGATATTTTATCACGTGGCTTTATCTATATGCGCGAATCAGGGGATTTGATTAACGAATGTCAACGCCTACTATTCCGCGAATTAGCACGCGTCTTAAAACAAGAAAACTGCAATGAACGTCTAATCAAGGAAACAATGGTTCAAACGTTGCAACCATTCTTAGCTGAAAAAACAGAACGTTATCCGATGATTCTACCTATGGTTTTAGAAGCAACTGAATAAACAATAAAAATCCGAGAAATGTTAAACATTTCTCGGATTTTCTTTTATTTATTTTTAGATTTAATTTTCCCCGTCCAGTTTTGGTATCCACCTTTTAAAATATAAAGATTAGTGTACCCTTTTTTACGTAAAAAGTTAGCTGTACGGATACTTAATGTTTTCTTTTGGTCATAAATCAAAAGGTCTTGATCTTTTCTCAATCCCATATAAGATTGTTTTAGTGTCGTATAGGGAACATTGCGCGCACCTAAGATATGCCCACTATCGTAAACGTCTTTTTCACGGACGTCAATCACTTGAGAAAAACGCATTTTTTCTCTAAACTCTGCTTCGTCAATCCACTTGGCAGAACGACGTGCCATGATACGCAAGTAACCTTCTCTTCCTAATAAGTAAACTAAAATAGCTAATAAAATTAAATTAAATACTAATAACGGACTCATCTAACGTTTCCTTCCTTACTTCGTTTATTTATATTGTAATGCTAATGAAGCTGCCCCTATAATGCCCGCTTCATTTCCTAACTCAGCTAGTTTAATAGATGTGCTATCACGCACTTGTTTAAAGGTAAATTGGTCAAAGTTTTTCTGGATGCGTTCACGTAAAAACTCACCTGCAGCTGAAACGCCACCACCTATAACGATGTCAGTTGGATTTAACATATTCCCAATATGACTACATGCTAATCCTAAGTAAAATGCTACCTTATCCACCACCATTAATGCAAAGGTATCCCCTGCTTCAGCCGCTTCAAAGACAATTTTACTCGTAATATCTTGTCCATCGTCAATCATAAATTTAAGCTCTGAATCACCTGCATAGCTTTCTGATAAAGTTCGTGCTAAGCGAACTACACCTGTCGCACTGGCTACTGTTTCCAGGCAACCTTTTTTACCACACGTACAATCAAAGCCTTCAGGATCCACCGTAATATGACCGATTTCTCCGGCTGCTCCGGCTGCCCCGTGCAATAATTTACCTTCTGCGATTAATCCACCGCCGACACCTGTTCCTAACGTCATAAACGCCATATCAGGTGTTTTATGTCCAGCCCCTTGCCAGCGCTCACCTAATGCAGCTACGTTAGCATCATTATCTAAAACGAAGGGGATTCCTAAAGCGGCTTCAATCTGTTCTTTCACAGGTTGAAGTGTCTTCCAGTTCAGATTGTAAGCACCTATCACAGTTCCTTTAATAATATCGACTGCTCCAGGTGTTCCCATACCGATCCCGATAAAATCTTCTTTAGACATTTTATATAAGTCTAAACGATGTTCAATACTTTTGATAATATCTGGTACGATGTGTGATCCTTCATCGCTAATGTTTGTTTCGATACTCCAACGTTGTTGTACTTCGCCTTCCTCTGTTAAAATACCAAATTTAATCGTTGTGCCACCTAAATCAATCCCAATTAATTTACGACTCACTGCTTGCTCCTCCTCTTTCTCTCGCTCACGTTTTAATTCTTGTTGATACTCTTCATTTAGTACATGTTTGGCTTGGACGTAGGTAGCGGTATCAATCACACCAGCCCGGCTTAACTCGGCTAGTTCAATTTCCATCATCTCAATATCCCATAAGCGCTTACCGACATAGACATAGACGCCAAACTCTTTTAATAACTGTTGCACATCATAAAGCGTTCGCATTTCCAATCTTCCTTTACTATTATAGCGTATTTATTTACCACAACTCAACTGTCTCTCTTTTAGAAAAAAGCTCCATATCGTTGAATACCATAAACTATACAAAATACAACAAAAAATAAAAAGCCTATCCCTGATGCAATCCGACGATGTTTGTTATCTTCTGTTACATTATAACGTGATTTTTTTACTTGAGGTCCTGAAATAGCAAAGCCTAATAATAGACCCCCAATCAAACCACCAATATGACCAAACATATCAATCCCTTGACTGAACAAGTTAAACACTAAATTAACTACGACTAACGCTAACATATTACGGGCCATATATTGGACACGCGGATGATAAGGGAAAATACGTCCTAAAGCGATAAAGCCTCCAAACAAACCAAAAAGAGCCGTACTCGCTCCTGCAGAAACAGTTTGCATAGGACCAAAAGCAAAACTTAGTAAATTACCAGACAGGCCACTCAATAAGTAAAAAATCAAAAAGGGGATACGCCCCATCATCGCTTCTAATTCTTTTCCAGCAAAATAAAGGAAAAAAGAATTTAAAATGAGATGCACGAGCCCGATATGTAAGAAAATAGGAGCTATCAAACGCCAGTACTCTCCCATCGCCACTAACGGTGCATACATCGCACCAAACTTCACTAAGATTTGAGTTTGCGTAGTTCCATCCAATCCGTAGCCATTTGCTAAACCATATAAGGTCATTAAAATAAAGAGTGTCACTTGAATGGTCAGTAGTACCACTGTCACACCATTTTGTTTCATTTCTTGTTTTATTCTTTGTGGGTTAAAGGCCATTTAATCCTTTCACTCTCCTCTCACTCATTTTCATATTATACCATTAAATGTATGATGAAAACATGAAAGTCTCGTTATTTTTCTGTTTTACCGGTAACAATTATCAGTCTCATCTTTAAAAAAAGAGAAAGACTCAACTTCCTCCCCTATGACTAAATCTTGGCAAGCCCGCATTGGTTTGCTATACTAAAGCAATCAATTTCACTCAAATAAAGGACGGAATTAACATGAATTTAGGCAGACTGGATTTTGGCACAAAAGATGCTGTTTTAGCGATTGCGATTATGATGATGCTTATTTTAACCATTTATTTTCATTGGTCGATAAAAGAATTTATTCTTTCAGAAATAGCGATTGTTCTCTCATTTTACGGTGGGACATTGAAACAAGATAAGCGTTTGGATTCTAAGTAAAAACAAATAAAAAAGCTGTCATCTTTGTTAGGCAAAGATGACAGCTTTTTGTTAAGGCTTATTTTGTTTCACGGTGAAGTGTTACTTTACGCTCACGTGGGCAATATTTTTTCACTTCTAAACGATCTGGGTTATTACGTTTATTTTTATTAGATAAGTAGTTACGTTCTTTACACTCTGTGCATTCTAAAGTAATATGTACGCGCATGTTTTTCCCTCCAAATAATTAGTTTCAGTTGAGTTTTTCACTCATACTTAAATATCATAGCATTTTTTTTTATAGATTTCTACCCTTTTTATCAATTTTGTTAAGTAGTTCTACTTTACAGTAATTTCTTCTGTGTTTTAATGATAAAAACCCTTGCTGTTACTAACTTTTAGTGCTTGTAGTCATAATAAGCATTAAAAATTTCTTTTGTCATTACCGCATGAAGCGCATCGGACTCGTCCTGAATATGTGGAATAATAACTGAGACCGCTAACTCAGGATTTTCTTGAGGGGCATACGCCACCATAGAGCTATTGACTAAACGAATAACATCGTTTGGATTATCTGGATTAGGAATGGGCGTTTCGGCTGTACCTGTTTTGGCAGATATCACATATTTCCCACCTTGTAGCGCCCGTCCTGTACGACGATAATCCGTTCCATTAACTACGTTATAAAACCCTTCTTGGACAACGGAGATATGTTCCTTTGCTTTTACTTCATTCATCACTTTGGTTTCTTTTACTTCTACTGGTTCACCCAAGCCGCCAGACTCATTATTATCATAAACACCTTCAACAACACGCGGTGCTACACGTACACCGTCATTGGCAATCGTTGCCACATATTGTGCTAACTGCATCGGCGTATAGGTATCGTAGTTCCCAAAGGAAAGGTCGAGTAAATTCCCCATCTTACCTGGTTTTAAGTTTCCTTTTTTATCATAGAAGTCTGTCGGCGCTAACCCAGTCGACTCTCCCGGCAAGTCAATACCTGTTTTGTCGCCCAGTCCATATTCCTTGAATGTCCCACGTAGCGTGTCATAGACATCCGGCCTCTCTGGCAAGTTCATTCCTGGATGATACTCTACTCCCATCATTTTTAAGACAATTTTCATCATATAAACGTTGGAAGACACAGTCAACGCGTCTACAGTATTTAACGGTACCCGACCATATTGGTTAAATAATGAGCTTTTAACATCCCCAGCTCCTTCACCAAAACGTAAAGGTTCATCAATCATCACATCATTTTGAGGTAAGATATTTTGTTCAAATCCTGCCATGACCGTTGCGCCCTTAATCACCGATCCGGGTACAAAAGCTTTGTTAATCGTACCTAAAGTATCATCCGTTAATTCTTGCGTTTCTGGATCATGACTTAACCCAACCATTGCTAAGACATCTCCAGTTTGCGGATTTAAAACGACAGCATACGCGCCATCGGAATAGCGTGCCTTACCGTTATATATGAGTTGTTGATAATTACGTCGGACAATATCTGCGACTTGTTTTTGGAACTCAATATCAATGGTTAGTTTTACATTTTGACCTTTTTTACCTTCTGTAATTTCTTCTTGCTTTTCAATCTCGTTTTGTTGATTAATCGTCACTTCCGACTTAGATTTCGTTCCTCTTAACACCGGCTCATATTGCTTTTCTAGATAACTCAACCCTACACGGTCGTTACGTGCATAGCCCTTTTTCAAATATTCCTCTGCTTCTTCTTGAGGCAATCCCGTCTTTTCAGAGGATACCGTCCCTAAAATAGAACGCAGTGCATCGCCTTGTGGGTATTCACGATCCCAGTCCATCCCTGTTGAAATACCCGGGATTTCTGCAACACTTTCCCCTATCTGAGCTATTTCTTCAGGTGTCACGTCTTCGTTTTTAATGATAACGGGCGTTAAAGCGTACGCGCCATTAATTCGTTTAAAAACAGAAGCAACTTTTAATTCTTCTTCATCAAATTGAATTTCTTCAGGTGTAACTTTTTCGGTAAGTAACTGATATTCATCTGCAGCTGAAATCAGTGCGCCTTTATCATTCACCTTTTCTTTATCCGTTAATCGTTTACGTGCTTCTGCTAGATTATTCTCATCTGCCAACCAATAATCTTTTAAATCTCGTTCGGATAAATCCTCTGCTTTAATAGCTAAAATTTGTGTGAGTTGACGTGAAACGTCTAAAATTTCCTGCGCAGTCATCCCAGCTTTTTTAGTATAAATAACAGCTGGCTTCGAACGATTGCCGACTAAGACTTGCCCAGAAGCATCATAAATCATCCCTCGCGGCGCATTGTTTTCTACAATGTTTTTCTGTCCCCATTTTACTTTATCTTCAAAAAAATCCAAATGGATAATTTGTAAATAGGCAAGACGAATCACTAAAGAAAGAAAGAGAACAAAGACAATAAAAAATAAAAAGTTTAAACGAAACGGAATATGTGACTTGACTTCCGTTCGATTACGTCGTTTCAATTGTTTAAAAAAAGAGTTTTTCATTTTACAGTAATCCTTTCAAGATATACTTATCTCATTCATTTTACAGAATCACACGGTAAAAAAAAAGGAATTCATCTTTTTATCGCCAACTTTTTAATAATCCTTAACAATCCCTTTTTAAAAGTTGAAAAACGCTCAAAAAGATAGGTCTCTTTTTGAGCGTTGTAAACTAATTAATTATGATGGTCGGCTATATGTAGCGACTTCTGCTACAATTTGATTGATTAACGCATCGATTTCAACTGTCTCAGTTTCTTTGCTACCATATCGACGAACGTTAACAGCTTGTGCTTCCACTTCTTTATCCCCAACAACTAATTGATAAGGGACTTTTTGTGTTTGCGATTCACGAATCTTATATCCCATTTTTTCATTACGGTGGTCGACTTCAAAGCGTAACCCATGTCGATTTAAAGCTTCTTTCAACTTCTCAGCATAGTCGCCATGTAAATCTAAGTTAACTGGAATAATCGTTCCTTGTACAGGAGCCAACCATGTTGGGAATGCTCCTTTGTATACTTCTGTTAAATAAGCAACGAAACGCTCCATCGTTGATACAATACCACGGTGAATAACAACTGGACGATGTGTATTTTCGCCATCTTCCCCTACATAAGTCAAATCGAAACGCTCAGGTAAAAGGAAGTCTAACTGAATAGTCGATAGCGTTTCTTCAATACCCATAGCTGTTTTTACTTGAACATCTAGTTTTGGTCCGTAGAACGCTGCTTCGCCTTCAGCTTCTTTATACTCTAAGCCCATTTCATCCACTGCTTCTTTTAGCATTTTTTGTGCTTTTTCCCACATTTCATCGTCATCAAAATACTTTTCTGTATTAGCAGGGTCACGGTAACTTAAACGGAAAGCATAGTCAGTAATGTCAAAGTCTTTATAAACTTCAACCATTAATTCTAACGTGCGTTTGAACTCATCTTTAATTTGGTCTGGACGAACAAATGTATGACCGTCATTTAGCGTCATTTCACGCACACGTTGTAAACCAGATAAAGCTCCACTCTTTTCATAACGGTGCATCATGCCTAACTCAGCAATACGAATCGGTAATTCGCGGTAACTGTGAATATCATTTTTATACACCATCATGTGATGTGGACAGTTCATCGGACGTAAAACTAGCATTTCTCCGTCACCCATATCCATTGGCGGGAACATATCTTCATGATAGTGATCCCAGTGACCAGAGGTTTTGTAAAATTCAACGTTCGCCATGATCGGTGTATAAACGTGTTGATAACCTAAACTAATTTCTTTATCTGTAATATAACGCTCGATAGTTCGACGAATCGTTGCCCCTTTTGGTAACCAGAAAGGTAAACCTGAACCAACACTTGGATTTGTCATAAATAAATCTAATTCGCGTCCTAGTTTACGATGGTCACGCTCTTTCGCTTCCTCACGCATTTTGATAAACTCTTTTAAATCCTTTTTATCAAAGAAAGCTGTCCCGTAAACACGTTGCATCATTTGATTATCAGAATTACCACGCCAGTATGCTCCCGCCACAGATAATAACTTAAAGACTTGAATACGTCCTGTGCTTGGAACATGGACACCACGGCATAGGTCAACGAAATCTCCTTGATCATAAACAGAAATCACTTCATCTTCAGGTAAGTCTGTAATCAATTCCACTTTATAAGGATCATCTTTAAATAACTCCAGTGCCTCTTCACGTGACACTTCTTTACGCACGATAGGATTGTTTTCTTTAACAATTTCCATCATGACTTTTTCAATTTTCGGTAAATCTTCTTCACTGATAGGGTGCTCACCATTATCAGTATCGTAGTAAAAACCTGTCTCAATCGCTGGCCCTACCCCAAAGTGAATATTGGGATAGATGCGACGAATGGCGTTGGCCATTAAGTGCGCTGTCGAGTGACGTAAAATCCCCAAAGCATCTTCATGGTCAGGCGTAATAATTTCTAGAGAACCATCTTCTTGTAATGGCAAGTTCCAATCTACTAATTCTCCATTGAATTTACCTGCTAAAGCTTTTTTCGCTAGACTTTTACTAATACTTTCTGCAATTTCAACTGTGTGTATCCCTTTGTCATATTCTCGGACAGCTCCGTCCGGAAAACTAATCTTAATTTTCCCCATGTTTTCTCCTCCTCTAAAATAAAAAAAGCCCTAAAACACTTCTAAAAGAAGTGTTTTAGGACGAAATAGTCGTGGTTCCACCTAAATTTAGCTAATAATCATAGCTCTCATTTGCGATAACGGTGCTAGCCGATTTAGTTTCAACTAAATTCTCGAAAGTGGTCATCCTTTGGGCACTAATAGGAAAGTTTCAGCCACGCTCTCCCTCTCTGATAATAGGCTTACAAATTCTGGTGTCTTTCTCATTGATCATTGATGATTGTCTCTATTTAAACACGGTTTTGTTAAAAATGCAAGCCTTTATCGTGATAACTATTTTTTACGTTGTTTTGCGTAAAACACAACAACCCCTATGATAACAATCACACCAATCGCTGTTAATGCTTTAGTCAATCCTTGTGACTCAGACGTTTGAAGTAATTTATTCTGAGCAGAATTTTTATTCTGTTGCTTCGTCTTCTTTTAACATAGCTTTACGTGATGCGTTAACTCGGCCTTGACGGTCAATTTCAGTGACTTTGACTAAGACTTCATCGCCCACTTTTACAACATCTTCTACTTTATTTACACGTTCATTGGCTAATTGTGAGATATGAACAAGGGCATCTTTCCCTTTAATCAGATTCACAAAAGCACCAAATTTTTCAACACGCACAACTTTTCCTAAGTATACTTCGCCAACTTCCACTTCTTTTGTTAGCTCTTCAATAATTTGGATAGCACGTTTAATCATCGCTGCATCTGAAGAAGCAATGCTGACATTACCATCTTGGTCGATATCAATTTTAACCCCTGTTTCATCGATAATACCGTTAATAGTGTCGCCACCTTTACCAATAACATCTTTGATTTTTTCAGGTTTAATTTGAATCATTTCAATCTTAGGAGCGTACTCACTTAATTCCTCACGTGGTTCAGGAATAGTGGCTGTCAAGACATCTAAAATCTCCATACGAGCTTTTTTAGCTTGCGTTAATGCTTCTGTTAAGATTTGTTCTGTAATCCCTTCAATCTTAATATCCATTTGTAACGCCGTAATACCTGCTTCTGTTCCGGCTACTTTAAAGTCCATATCCCCTAAGTGATCTTCTAAACCTTGAATATCCGTTAAAATCGTATAGTCGTCGCCGTCCATAACTAAGCCCATTGCAATTCCCGCAACTGGCGCTTTAATTGGAACACCAGCGTCCATTAAGGCTAAAATACCACCACAGATACTTGCTTGTGAGGAAGAACCGTTTGATTCTAAAACTTCAGAAACCACACGAATCATGTATGGGAATTCCTCTTCAGAAGGAATAACTTGAGCCATCGCACGTTCACCTAAAGCACCATGACCGATTTCACGTCGACCAGGACCACGCGTTGGACCTGTTGAACCGACAGAGAATTGTGGGAAGTTATAGTGATGAATGAAACGTTTGCTTTCTTCCGTTCCCAACCCATCAATAATTTGATGTTCTCCTAGCGGGGCTAATGTGACGGTAGATAGAGCTTGTGTTTGTCCGCGAGTAAATAATCCTGAACCGTGTACACGTGGTAACAATCCAACTTCTCCAGCAAGTGGACGAATTTCGTCAACTTGACGACCGTCTGGACGGATTTTTTCTTTTGTGATTAAACGACGGACTTCATTTTTCTCTAAGTCTTCCGTAATTTGACGGACTTCTTTTAATTTTTTCGCACTATCTTCATCGTCTGCAAACTTAGCTTCATAGACTTCCATGATTTCTGCTTTGACCGCATCGATATTTACTTCACGTGCTAATTTTTCTTCTGTTTGAATAGCTGCTACCATCGCATCTTTATAAGCCGTCATAATTTCTGCTTCTAAATCTTCCGAGACTTGTAATAGTTGGATATCCATTTTTTCTTTTCCAACTTCAGCTACTACTTTTTCTTGGAATGCCACTAATTCTTTAATCGCCTCATGTCCAAACATCAAGGCACCTAACATATCTTCTTCCGTTACCTCTTTAGCGCCACTTTCAACCATGTTAATGGCATCTTTTGTACCTGCTACACTTAATTCAATATCAGATAACGCTGTTTGTTCGACTGTTGGGTTTAAAATGTATTCGCCATTCACACGTCCAACATTGACTCCAGCTATCGGACCGTTAAACGGAATATCTGAAATACAAAGTGCCAATGATGAACCTAACATCGCACTCATCTCTGGTGTACAGTCTTGTTCCACACTCATGACGATATTCGTGATTTGCACGTCGTTACGGAAACCATCCGCAAACATCGGGCGAATTGGACGGTCAATTAAGCGAGCTGTTAATGTCGCTGCTTCACTTGGGCGTCCTTCACGTTTGATAAATCCACCAGGAACTTTACCTGCCGCATACATTTTTTCTTCGTAGTTTACAGTCAGTGGGAAAAAGTCTACATCTTTAGGTTCTCGTGATGCTACAGCTGCTGTCAATACAACCGTGTCACCATAACGCACTAAAACAGAACCATTTGCTTGTTTCGCTAACTGTCCTACTTCTACTGATAGAGGGCGTCCGCCCCAGTCCATCGAAAATACTTTTTTCTCTGTCATTCTCTTTATCTCCTTTTAGTCTATTCGAAAAGAATGAGTCCCTACTAAACAAAGGTCAATCGCTTTTCCTAAAAAAAGCCACTCACATTTGCATAGTAGTGCTAAACACGTTCTTTTCGAATTTTCTTATCTTAATAGTAAAAGAAAGTGAGATCCTTACGAACCTCACTTTCTTAAGGGTCTAGCTTTTAACGACGTAATCCAAGTTTTTGGATTAATTCGCGGTAACGTTGTACATCTGTTTTACGTAAGTATGCTAATAAGTTACGACGATGTCCAACTTTTCTCATTAGTCCACGGTAAGAATGATGATCTTTTTTGTGAACTTGAGCATGCTCGTTCAAGTGGTTAATCTCAGCTGTTAAAACTGCGATTTGCACTTCTGGAGAACCAGTATCTCCTTCGTGACGTGCATATTCTTTCATGATTTCGTTTTTACGTTCTTTTGAAATTGCCATTACGGTCACCTCTTTCTTCTTAGTCATCCTGAAACTGAGTATAACGTTGGTGATGCGTACAACCAAGTAACAGGCGGTATGTTTTCATACAGTCTTACTTTACACGAACTACTCTCTAAAAGCAAGTATAATCCAACTTTTATCCCATTTTTTATGGCATTTTCACGCGTTCTTTTCGATAGTTATGTTACAATAGATTTTAGTCAGACGATTTGTCGTCAAATCGCTTTTCAATTTTACAATTTAAGGAGTGAATCACTATGATTACCATGAATGATATCATTCGTGAAGGTCATCCCACATTACGAGAGAAAGCACAAGATGTCGTGCTACCTTTATCTAAAGAAGACTATGCATTAGCAGAAGATATGATGACTTTTTTAAAATACAGTCAAGACCCTGAACTCGCTGAAAAATATGGATTGCGCGGTGGAGTCGGCTTAGCTGCACCTCAGCTTGATATTTCTAAACGAATGATTGCCGTGCATATCCCAAATCCTCATTTTACAGGAGAAGATGATACACAACCGACCCATTTACTCAGCACTATTATGATTAATCCGAAAATCATTAGCCATTCTGTCCAACTTGGAGGACTAGAAGATGGTGAAGGCTGTCTGTCTGTCGATCGTGCGGTAGAAGGTGTAGTCGTACGTCACTTACGCATTACGGTTACTTATACAGACTTAGAAGGGCACACACAAAAAATAAAATTACGTGACTATGCGGCCATGGTCGTACAACACGAAATCGATCATCTAAATGGCATTATGTTCTATGACCGTATCGATGAAAAAGATCCCTATGCTCAGTTAAAAGATATTAAACTTATTTAAAACGAAAACCACGAGCTTTTAGCACGTGGTTTTTTGTATGTAAAGAACAGTGGCATCATAGTCACGATATGTTTCAACAATCGGTAACCCTTGGGTCATTAGTGCCCGACCTGTTATTATTTTCTCGTACGTTTCAACTTGATACTCGTTATCTTCTAGCAAGCCGTTTAATCTCACCATTTTAAATGGTGTATTAGCTTGTGCTTTATTTTTTACGATAAACAGTAAACTTTCGTCACGTTCTTCTGAAACTAGTTGCCAAATAACATAGCCAGCTTGTGTTTCAGGACTGATCAAACGATAGTATGTCCCATTAGTTAATAAATCGTAGTGCTGTTTAACAAAAGCCGTTTGCTCTTTAATCTTTTCTTTTTCATCTATTGAAAGTTTTGTTAAATCAAGTTCATAACCAAAAATTCCAGAATAAGCCACAACTGCACGTGTATCAAGAGGTGTTACTCTGCCTGTTTGATGATTTGGAACTGCAGAAACATGGGCCCCTTGTGTACTGAGTGGGTATCCGAAACTTGTGCCATGTTGAATTGTAAGACGTTCGATAGCGTCCGTATTATCGCTCGTCCAAATCTGTGGTGTATAGTAAAGCATTCCTGCATCAAATCGACCACCTCCACCACTACAACTCTCAAATAAAACATCAGGAAAATCCGTAGTCAAACGTTCCAATAGCTCGTAAAGGCCTTTCACATATAAGTAGTTAAACTTCCCTTGCTCTTCTGGTGATAACTTTAATGAATAGTTGTTCGTGATACTGCGATTCATATCCCACTTAACATAATTAATAGGCGCTTTTTTTAAGATATCTGAAACAACTTGATACAGATAAGCACGTACATCCGAGCGTGTTAAATCTAAAACATACTGATAACGACTCATTACACTTTCACGATTCGGCACGTGAATATGCCACTCAGGATGCTGCTTAAAAAGGTCACTTTTTTCAGAAATCATTTCGGGTTCAAACCAGATTCCAAATTTAAGCCCTTTATCATGAATTTGTGTCACTAAATGATTTAAGCCATTGGGCAATTTTCCTTGATTTACAAACCAGTCCCCTAAACTTGTTTGATCATTATCGCGTTTTCCAAACCATCCATCATCCATTACTAACATCTCAATGCCCAAATCAACGGCTTCATCGGCAAGAGCTAATAATTTATTTTCGTCAAAGTCAAAGTAAGTGGCTTCCCAGTTATTCACTAAAATGGGACGGCGTTTATATTGATATTTCCCTCTTACAATATGATGACGAATAAGATGATGGAATTGATGAGTTAAGGTTGTAAGTCCTTTGCTTGAATAACTTAATAACACTTCCGGTGCCGTAAATGTTTCGCTCGCTTCTAGCACATAATTAAACCCTTCACTTCCTAATCCTAGCTGTGTTCTAACTGTCTCAAATTGTGACAATTCTGTAGTTGCTTGAAAATCACCGCTATAAACTAACATCATACCAAAACAAGCTCCAGCACTTTCAGTCGTTTCCTTTTCAGCCAAAATAAAGAATGGATTATGTTGATGACTAGAAGTTCCGCGACGTGAACCAAATTGAGCTGTTTGATGTGATAAGCGAACCCGTTCAAACTGACGTTCCATATTATGACGACCATGAAAATGAATCAAGTCATATTCTCTGTTCACGGTATCCAGACTGGCAGACATCACTTTTTGTAAAGAGACTTTTTGTGAGCCATTATTCGTTACTTTGACAGCACGTGTTATCACATCAGCCTTCTCAAACGTACTATATAATAATGTCACTTCTAATTTAGTAACTGGGTCAATCAAGACTATTTCCAAGCTATCTACAACTTCATCTCGTGCTTCATAAGCATGTGGCAGGCCATCTAATAAATATTTACCTGGATAAATTTTATGTGAGTGATACACCAAATCCAAAGCATACGAGCCATCTTCGTATTGCACGACGATGGCTGGGATTCGAAAGTCTGACATGCCATACGTTGGAAACTCTTGTGGCAAAACGTCTAGTGAGTACGTGCGATTGTAACGCGCTTCTGCGATATTCCCAGAAAACGCTCGGTCACTGTACTGTAAATAATAGGATAAATCCATGTCATCTATTCTAACGCCATAATACAGATGTAATAATCGTTGATACTTGTCAATTTTCATTTGATACGTAGTAGACGCTGTATGTAGCGTCACCACTTTTTCCTGTTCAGAATAAAGAATACTCATTTTCATCCTCTCCTTCTTTTCACTTGTATCCTACCATAGCGTACACTCAGACTTAATAGTATTTTGTCGCGACCTTATGGTAAAATGTCTACAAAGAAGGTGAGGCGTATTCATAATTTTTATCAAGCATTTTCTACTCAGTCTATCGAAGCAAATATTGACTTTTGTGGGTATGAGAGATGTTCTCCTAATCATTCATTTGGTCCTCTTGTTCGAGAACATTATATTCTACATGTCATTAGTACAGGTAAAGGTCAAGTGACTTTACGTGACCAAACATATTTTCTAGAAAGCGGTGATTGCTTTATCGTTCCAAAAGATGAAGTTATTTTTTATCAAGCTGACACTGATTTACCATGGGAATATGCTTGGATTGGTCTGAGTGGTAGGAAAGTGGCTCAACTGCTTTCATCAACCGAGTTACTACATACTGGAATTCTTTATCACGTGACAACGAGCCAATTTTATCAACTATTTTCTACAATCATCGAAAACAGTCAAAAACCTGAGAGTTATTCGCCTATTTTAAGAATGAGTCATCTCTATCAGCTCATTCATCATTTACAAACGAGCTACCCATACAAGCCTAATCTCAAGCACTCGGAAGCTAATTTTTATTTACAACAAGCTATTGCTTACTTAACTCATTACTATCACACGACACTGTCTATTCAAGATCTAGCCAATTATCTTCATCTTAGCCGTAGCTATTTGCACCAGCTTTTTATAAAAGAACTAAACGTCTCTCCTAAACAATATTTAACACAGCTAAGAATAGAGCGTGCCCAAGCACTTTTAACTACAACGAATTATCCAATAAAAATGATTGCTAACAGTGTGGGCTATGAAGATGCTCTTGCTTTTTCAAAGTTATTTAAAGCCCATATCGGCTGTTCGCCTAGCGACTATCGCTTAAAAGAAAAAGGAACGTGAGTTTTACTCACGTTCCTTTTTTAACCAATAACACCCATTCCAACTAACATACCTAGGACAAATGACACAACCCACAGTCCCCAAACGCCAATACTAAATTTATGAAATTGGTGTTTTGCTTTCTCAGTCCCTTTAAAGTACACCCATAGCGCCCACAATAAATGGACTGCCATTAGAAACAACGCTAGTCCACCCGTGATTTGATGCATCCCAAACTGAGTACCTTGATTATTCTCTGCAATACGACTCATTAAGTTAGTTCCCGTCGTATCAAAGATTAACCCTATTACAAAATAAACTAAATGTTTCTTTTGAATGGTTCCGGTTCTTTTCTCACCAAATACCCCCAAGCTGTAAGAAATTAACGCAATCACCATCGCAATACTCGCTAAAATTAATTGACTACTCATAAACATTTCTCCTTTCAAAGTGACAAAGTGTCACCTGACTAATATCCAGTATAGTGACATCGTGTCACTATGTCAAGTAAGATTCCTAATTCTCATTATTTTTTATGCACATAAAAAATAACAGAGCATTGTTTTCACAATACTCTGCTATTGATTTTAAGCGGCTTGTTTTTTACGATGGTAAATAAACCATGTACTTCCTGTTACAACAGCAAACCCAATTATTACTAGATTAGACTTATCTTCTCCAGTTTGTGGCAGTTTACCTGTTGTCGTACTCGTGTTACCACCTTTTCCTGACCCTGTACCCGTTGAAGTTGAACCAGCTGGTTTTCCTTGCTCGTTATCTTCTTTAGCGTTATCCTCTTTTAGAGCGTCAAGTTCTTTTTTAGCTTTTTCTAATTGTGCTTTCAATTCATTAACTTGTTCTAAAGATATCCCTTCACCAAGAGTCGCAAGTTCTTCTTTTGCTTTTTCTAACGCGGCTACTAATGCCTTCCAGCTTTCTTCCGTATACTTGTCTTTCACAAGTGCTTCTAATTCTTTAATTAACTCTTTTAACGCTGCGATTTCAGCGGCTAAATCTACTTCTTTTGCTTCTTCTGGAATAATACGTTCGTATGGATATAGCGTTTTATAAGCTAATAGTTCTTCATTTGTCTTATTTTGAAGATACTCTAAGAAGACAGTATCCATGGATGGACCTTCTTGGCGTGGCCCACCTAACATATCATATCCATCTCCACCAGCTGCTAAGAAATCATTGGTTGCAACATAATAATCTTTCTTTTGACGGTCGACAGGTACAAACTTTTTCGTTTTTGGATCTTGTAATTCAATCGACCATACGCGTTTCTCTGGCGATATTGCTCGTGTTTTAGCTGCTTCTTCTGAATCTTTCCCTAGAATATTAGCATCGTATTTGACACGAATTGAGCGTGAGACATGTAAAAAGCCTCCATTTGCCCCTAGTCGTGGCATTCCTTTTTCATCTAATAACACATTACCTTCCTCGTCTTTTACCGTATCTGAACGTAATGAATGTTCAAACATTTCATAGATTTGTTCGCCACTTACTTGAATTTGAGCAATCGAGTTTCCAAACGGCATCACTCCTACAATATCCCCACGCGTAACGGCTCCGGTATTAATATTTTGACGAATACCACCACCATTTACAACAGCAAAATCAGCAGGTTGCTTAAAGCCTGTTTGAGCGTAGTCAAAAATAGCATCCCCGATAATATTCCCTAAGTTTGTTTCACGTGAACGAACTTCTGAACGCTCGCCGATAAATTTCACAGGATTATTTTCTAAAACAATATCTCCCATATCTTCATCGTATTTACGACGTGCTTCATCTGCGATAGCTTTAACCGCTGGATCTTGCTCAACATTTAGTGATTCAAAATCCGCAAAGGTAATGAGCTGCGCACTTAAATCAGCTTCTGGATTGTAAGCTGCATCGATCCATCCAATATTGTTTAAGTGATTGCCTGTTTGTCCCATTAAGACGTGCCCTTCTTGCTTTCCTTGAGGCAATTCTGTATGAGAATGTCCATCGATAATAAATATCTTCTTATCTGGATAGGCTTTTGACAATTCACTTGCTAAATAACTACCACGTTCATCTTGGAGCGTTGTTTCATCAATTCCTAAGTGCGTCATAAAGACGAAAACATCCGCTTTATTACCAATTTCATCAATTACTTCTTTTGCCACAGGAACTGGTTTTTTGAAAGTCACGCCTTTGACATTATTTGGATGTGTTTTAACTGTTGTTTCTGGTGTTGTTAATCCAATTAACGCAAAGTTGATTCCTTCTTTTTTCTTAATAACATACGGGTCAAACGGTCGAGTTCCGTCTTTGTAAACGTTGGCTGAAACGATTGGGAAATTAAAGTCTTCTTTTAATTCCAATGCCCGTTCCATACCGAAGTCGAACTCATGGTTCCCTAAAGTCATCGCATCATATCCTACCGCATTCATGGCTTTTACCATATCGGCACCTTTTGTATGATTAGAAATAGGTAGGCCTTGAATCGCATCTCCTGCGTCGACTAATAGCGTGGGTTTATGTTGGTCTTTATATGTTTTTACTTTTGCTAGACCAATTGCTTTACCACCTTTATCATATTCAAAGCGCCCATGCATATCATTTGTATGCATTATGCTAAATGAGAAAATGTCTTTATCAGTATCTTCTTTTAAAATAGATGGATCAAGTTTTCCTTCAGCAATTAAGTCATACACATTTAATTTCTTAACATTAGGTGTACGTCCATCAGCAGAACGCATTATTTGGATATTTCCTTTTTTCACCTCGTCAATAACAGCTTGACGATAATCTTCATCAAACTCATAACCGACTAATTCAAAACTCTCTTCAATTTCTTTTGAAGGGTCTAAAACTTTTTTATCCTTAACATACTCAGCAATAAAACCACGTAAAGAATCTGGATCGCTATCTTTTCGTTTATCAGCGCTTACTAGGCCACGATCAACAAGTCCACTGAATCGGTGACTATTCACAGCTAAGCTATACATTTGATCATCATGAATGGGTTCGCCTGTCGCTAGCTTTAAGTCTTTAATCCGTTGCCCTTCTGGTTCTGATATATCAATTTTATAGGTGACACCTGAAAACATATCATAATCATAGATACGAATCTTCTCGTTAAATGCAACTGCCACATCGCCTTCTTTAAACTGTTGATAATAGCGTGCTTGTTGTTCCATATACGTCTTAAGATTTTTTCCTGATATTTCTGTTTTAATTAAAGTATTCGCATACTTATAAATATCAAATAAATTGTTATATCGGATAGGTCCTTTATCCAGACGACTATCTTCTTTAAACAATGAAGCTGCTGCAATTTGAGCTCCTGTATGCTTACGTTGAACATTATTTATCAACGAAATCATAGCAGTCGGTCTTAGTTGAGCTTCTGGGATTCCAGGAATTTCATTTTCTGGTACAAAGTTAGCGAGCGCTTGTCCCAATTCTTGTTTGGTGTACGCTATTGTTTCCTCATGAGCATATCGTGTAGCTTCCTTTAATGCCTCATCTGCTTTGACCTCTGTAGCATTTAATAAGCCTACTTGACTTGATTTAACTTCCCAATTTGCATCGTCTTCTTCTTTTGATGTGTCATTTTTTTCAGATGTCTTTTCTAATTCCAAATCAATCTTGACCACATTTGCCCCTGTATCCTTAACTGCCCCTACTGGTTTTTCGCGGCCAGTATTATCTGCATGTTTTTCAGCAAATGCTCGGTGATCGTGTCCTAAAATAAATGCTTCGATTTCTGGAACGTCTTTAATTACATTAATAGCTGCTGCGTTAGCATCTGAGTTTTGCAATCCTGCGTGAATGACTGCAATAATAACATCTGCTTTTTCATTTTCCTTAATGTGAGCCACTTGTTTCTGTGCTTCTTCTTTTAAAGGTGTAAAATCTAATTCTTTAGCATTTTCTGGATCCCAGTGATGAATATGTGGAATCGTCAAACCAATAATCGCGACATTCAACCCATTTTTCTCCACGACTTTATATGGATCAACAAGGTATTCGCCAGTTGTCTGATAACGTGTGTTCGCTGAAAGATATGGAAAATTTGCTTGTGACTTGGCAGATTTAATCAAATCAACACCAAAGTTAAACTCATGATTACCTAACGTCATCGCATCGTAGCCAATATGATTCATCGCTGTCACTACTGGATGATTTTTTGATAACTCCGAATTCACACTATATAAATCATCTGTTAAAATCGTTCCCTGTAAGTTATCACCCGCGTCGACTACTACCACATTTTCTGCTCCATTAGCAGCTCTGACATTATTAACATGTGTACTAATACGAGCAAAACCAAGTGCTTTTTCTTTATTATCTTCGTATGAATAATCCCATACATTTCCATGAACATCAGATGTTCCTAAAATAGTAAGCTTTTTCTTATCGGTTACAACAGGTTTTTCTTCCGTCGGTTGCACCTCAGTCACTTCAGTTTCTGCTGATTCCTCTGTCGGTTGGACAGATTCCTCTGTACTTATTTCTTTTTCAGTAGTTTCTTCCTTAGCGGTAGAATCCACGACTTCTTCAGAACTAGATGATTCTTGTGTTGCTTCAACAACTGGTTCTTGCGTTTCTGAAATTTCCTCAGCTAATACCATTGACGCTGGTAAAGCACTTCCTAAAAATAATGTAAGTGCCATTACAAATTGAATCACTTTTTGTTGATAATGACGTTTCAATGTTTTTCCCCCTTATTAAAAATACATTTTAAACTACCATTAACGATAAACTAAGCTCCTTTCATTTTTATTTTACAACTTCTTTTATTTTAACAAATAAACACCAAAAAGCATACTTAATATTCATAATCCATACATAATGTATGTTTATCAATCGCTTACAACGTAAATGGCATAGATGAATTTACATATAAAATAAAAAAAACGCCATCACTGGCGTTTTTAAAGTTAAGTTAATAGACTCTTTTTCATTTGTTGAATTAATGTTCCGACTAATAAGTCAATAAGCATAAAAAAACCAATCCTTGAGATAAAATCGTTCTCGCGTGTGTCTATCTCCGTAGCATGACAATACAAATTTAAATCTGCATAAGATGATAAGGCATTCGATTGAAAAGAGGTTAAACTTATCATCTTTGCTTTTCTCATTTTAACTTTTTTGGCTGTATCCATAATTTTCTTTGTATTGCCTGACAATGAAATAAGAATGACAACATCCTCTTCGGTAACTAAATTTGTAAAACTCTCAGACAAATTATAATCTTTTATAAAAAAACAATGTAAACCTAAAGAAAATAACAAATGTTCCAAGTAGTAACAAACTGGCTTACTAGTTCCCCTCGCCATAATAAAAATATTTCGCGCATTTAACATTGCTGTAGCACATGCTTGTAATTCTTCATCTAACACTAGAGAAAGAGTTTTTTCCATTGTTTTTGTCATATTTTCTTTCACTGATATGTCGTCAGTATGCGTCTGTTTAATTCGAGTTCGCATCTCTTGATTTATAAAAAACTTAAATTCTTTAAACCCACTAAAACCTAATTTTTGACACAGATTAATAATCACCGTTTTAGAAACAAAAGCACTATTGGCTAACTGTTGAATAGTCATATAAGGCATTTCATCTGTATGGTCAACCATATATTTTAATGCTTTCTTTTCACTTGCAGTCAATTCATCATAGCTATTCAAAAAATCAATCATGCGCTTTCACCCTTTAAATTTATTAGGATTATTGTACCACACTCTCAATTTCCATGTCTGTTTCTTATATCATATTAAAAGGGTTAAGCCAAGATGATATCGTCTCTGTTGGAACATCCACTAAATGTTTTTCACAAGCTTTAAAAATAGTTATATCATTTTCCAATGCATCATGAGCAATATGAGATGCTTTGTCATATCCTATATGAGGTGTCAAAACGGTTACTAACATGAGTGACCTCTCTATGTATTCTGTCATCGTTCTTTCGTTTACTTTTAACCCTTGTAATGTATTTAATCGAAAAGAACGCATGCCTGACGAAAGAAGCTCTATACTTTGTAAAATATTCATTATGATAACAGGCTTATAAACATTCAATTGGAATTGTCCCTGACTCGCTGCGAATTGGATAGTGGTATCATTTCCCATTACTTGCATCACCACCATAGACAAGGCTTCAGCTTGTGTCGGATTAACTTTTCCTGGCATTATAGAACTTCCTGGCTCATTACTAGGAAGTGTTAGTTCTCCCAATCCGCATCGAGGACCACTAGCTAAAAAGCGAATATCGTTGACTATTTTTAATATATCGCTAGCTAATGAACGCAAAGCTCCGTGTAGTAACGACAAGGGTTGATGACTTGTTAAGGCAAAAAATTTATTATCATCGCTTTCAAAGGTTTGCTTTAACTCTTTCGATAAGTAATTAGCTACTTCTTCACCAAAATGTAAAGGCGCATTTATCCCTGTCCCAACTGCCGTCCCACCAATTGCTAATTTTTCAACAAAATGACTAGTAGAAGTAATCGCCTCTCTATTTCTTCTTATCATACTTTTCCAACCGCTAACTTCTTGCCCAAAAGTGAGAGGAGTGGCATCTTGTAGATGAGTTCGTCCTATTTTGATAATATCTTGATATTGATTAACTTGTTTCTCCAACTCTTTTTCCCATTCTATTAATTCAGGAATAAGGTTATTTGCTATCATTACTACTGTTGCAATATGCATGGCAGAAGGAAAGACATCATTAGAACTCTGAGAACGATTTACGTGATCATTGGGATGTATATCATAACCTTGTTCTTTGGCAATATTAGCTATCACTTCATTAACGTTCATATTGGTTTGCGTCCCACTTCCCGTTTGCCATACTTTCAAAGGGAAATGCTTACGCCACTTTTCTGGATACTCGAGTATTTCCGAACACCCCTTCATGATGCCTTGGTAAACTTTTTTATTAATAATTTCATGATTATAATTGACTACTGCACATGCTTTTTTTATGTAAACTAAGGCCTGTATGACTTCATAAGGCATTAATTCTGTACCTATTTTAAAATTATTTAAACTACGTTGAGTTTGAGCGCCCCAATAAGCATCACTGGCTACCTCAATTTCTCCCATTGAATCCTTTTCAATCCTCATATCCTCACTCTTCCTTCATCGACATTGAAATACACGTTTCTTCCGCAGCGATACGAACATATTTTGCCACATTTTGGGCTACTTCATGATTCATTGCATCAGGTATTACATAATCATCTGCTAAGTCTTCTTCTAACACCATATCAGCAATAGCTTGCGCTGCTGCCTTTTTCATTTCATGATTAATTGTTTTAGCTCGCGCATCGAGAGCACCTCTAAAAATACCAGGAAATGCTAACACATTGTTAATTTGATTAGGGAAATCTGAGCGTCCCGTCCCCATAATTCTAACTCCTGCTTTTTTAGCTAGTTGGTAATCTATTTCGGGAACGGGATTAGCCATAGCAAACACAATAGGATCTTTTGCCATAGTTTCAATCATGTTACTTGTCAAACAATTCCCAACTGAGACACCTATAAAAATATCTGCTCCAACTAAAGCTGTTTCTAAACTACCTGTTTTTTCTGAAGGATTTGTTTCCATTGCCAACTCCAACTTATGATCGAATAAAGGCTCACTTCGTTTAGTCGAAAGAATCCCATACTCATCACAAATTAAAATTTCTCCTATTTGCATTTCTAATAGCAAACGAGCAATAGCTGTTCCAGCAGCACCGGGGCCGTTAATCACAGCTTTAACAGACTTAAAATTCTTTTTAACAAGCTTTAAACTATTCATTAGTCCTGCTAATACAACAATCGCCGTTCCATGTTGGTCATCATGGAACACAGGTATATCCAGCATCTTATCGAGTTTTCTTTCAATTTCGAAACAACGTGGAGATGATATGTCTTCTAAATTTATCCCTCCAAACGAAGGAGCTATTCTACAAATAGTTTCAATTATTTCTTCTGTGTCTTCTGTATCCAAGCAAATAGGTATAGCATCAACATTTCCAAATTTTTTAAACAAAATAGCTTTACCTTCCATTACAGGTAATGAAGCTTCTGGGCCAATATTCCCGAGACCTAACACTGCACTCCCGTCTGAAACAACCGCAACCATATTTCCTTTTGACGTATAACGATACACATCACTTTTATTTTCTACTATTCTTTTGCAGGGTTCTGCGACACCGGGTGTATAAGCTAAAGCTAAATCTTCTTTTGTATTTAACGGCACTTTACTTTCAACTGCTATTTTTCCTTTATGTTTCTCATGGTAAAGTAAACTTTCGGTCATTCCGATTTCCCTCCTATAAGTAAGAGGCTGACATTACTATGCCAGCCCCTTATTCATATTATTTATATTATTTATTAGCATATTCCAAAGCAATAGTATTTGCGTATTCTTTGGCCCTCTTTGCTTCCTTTTCTGCTATCTCTACTGATAGTCCAATATAATGACGGGGGTCAATCATATCCCTGACTTCTTGCTCGGAAAATTGGCTGGCAATCAGCTCATTTTCCATTAGATTTGTATAGAAGTCTTCACCCTCATTAGCTGTTTTCATAGCAATTTCATACATCAATGAATGGGCTTTATCTTTGCCTAGTTTGGTAGCTAACACCATCATTACATTTTCACAATTGTCTAACCCTTTATTGCGTAGAGCGTTGTGTAACATACGGTCACGATGAGGAACCATTGTACGTGTCAATTCTTCTGTTCGCAAAAGAACTTCAGTGGTTAACTCTAAAGCTTCTTCTAAAATTCCATCAAAAAGCATATATGAGCTACTATCTCCTTCATAGGGACGAACTGAAGAATACATACCCACACCTGGTAAGGAGTATAATTTTTGCGAATTAGCGACAATTCCTTTTGCTAGTTTAGGATTAATTTTATGAGGCATTGTACTACTTCCAACTGTTCCTTTTTTAAAACCTTCAGACACTTCTGCAATTTCTTCTAAAGTCGTACTATATACTTCCTCGCCGATTTTATGACAAATATTTGCCATTAAAGATAAATTCATCATATATTCTAATTTATGTGTACTGATATTACGTGAAGGAACTTCCATCGTATACATACCCGTTAATTCAGCGACACGTTGTTGAACCGCAGGACCTACTTGAGGCATTGAACTAAATGTTCCAACTGCTCCACCCATCATAATCTTAAACACTCTTTTTTCAGCTTCACGCATTCTTTCATAACACTCTATAAACTCACTAATCCAGACTGATACCTTATAGCCATAAGTAATAGGTGTAGCATGTCGACCATGTGTACGTCCCGGCATCACGGCATCTTTATTTTCTTCAGCCAAGCGACTCAAATTATCTAAAATTTCTCCTAGTAATGTCATATATTTATCATGGACGGTTTTAACCATATAAAGCTGAGAACTTTGCTGAATATTTTGCGTGGTAATACCGTAATGAACATACTTACCACTTTCAGGCGGACATGCTTTTACTAAAACCTTAAGAAACGGGACAAATCCATGTCCTATCTCACGATATATTCGATCCATCTCTTCAAAATCTATATTCTCAATTTTCGCTGCCTGTTGGATATCTTTGGCCGCTTGCTCAGGTATAAATCCTTCTTCTGCTTGCGCCTGAGCCAAAGCTGCTTCAAACATTAACCACGTTTGATATTTGGCTTTGTCTGAAAACAGTTCTTTAATTCCTCTGTCATCCATCGTTTTACTTTTTGAATCATATAATGCTCTCATTAGAAAAAACCTCCTACTTCCTGCCTGTTATTTCCCTAGTTCTTCATCTACAGCATTTCGTACAAATTCTACTTGTGGGCCATATACAATATGTATATGTTTAGCTGCTGGGAAAAAGAATCCTGTACATCCCGATTGTTCTAATAATTTCTTATCTATCATACTTACATCATTAACATCTATTCTTAAACGTGTAATACAGTTCTCTACTGAAGCAATATTTTGTTTTCCTCCCAAAGCGTTTACCACAATTTTAGCGATTTCGTCATACCTTTTTTCTTTTAATAAGGTACTGTCTAGATTCTGTGATTCTTCACGTCCAGGTGTTTTAATGTCAAACTTAATAATTGCCCAATAAAAGATAAAGTAAGTAACAACAGCTAATAATAATCCTATCAATACTAAGAAAATCCAGTTAGTCTTTTCATACAAAAGTCCAAAAATTGCAAAGTCAAAAATTGTTCCTCTTATATAACCAATTGCTACATTCGCAAGCGATAACAAGACCGCTCCAATACCTACAATAGCGGCATATACAACAAAGAGTAAAGGTGCGATGAAAACAAATGTAAATTCTAATGGCTCAGTCACATTCCCTAGCATTGCTGTTAATACCATCGTAATTAACATAGATTTAACTTCGGGTTTATTCTCTGCTCTGGCTGTTTTATACATCGCAAAAGCAATTGCTGGAAAAAGGAAAAGAGTTACTAACATTTGCTGTTGCGCCATAAAACGTGTTAAATCTGGCATCATTGCCCAATATTCACTATTAGGACCTTGATTAAATAGAACTTCGTTCATCGCCGGTACTACCCCTACATAGGTCGTTCCGTCTATTACATAGGATCCCCCTGCTTCTGTAAATCTAAACAACGCATTCCATACATGATGCAGTCCAAACGGTATAAATAAGCGTTCCCCTGCGGCTGTAAAGAATGGTCCCATTACACTTAAAAACACTACTGATAATTTCATTAACACACCAACAAATAATTCCCAAATAAATGGTAATACTGCTCCAATCGCAATCATACATCCCATAGTGATAATAGGAACAGACTTCTTACCCGAAAAGAACGCAAACGCTGTGGGTAATTCCAAATTATAATACTTGTCCGTCGCCCAGGCTGCAATCAATCCCGTAATAATTCCGCCAGCAGCACTAATATTCATCGTTTGAATACCTAGAACTGTTATCTGACCTACTTGGGTCATGACATCTGGCTCTGCCATCTTGCCAGTCAAAGTTAACCAAACATTCATAGTAATAATTAAAGTTAAATAGCCTGTTACAGCAGCAAAAACAGAAATCCCTTTATCTTTTTTACTCATACCATATGCGACACCCATAGCAAATAATAAAGGTATATTATCAAAAACCACACTAGCAATAGATCGAATACTAATTAAAAGCGCATTTACATTCTCATTCCCTAAAAAACTAAATCTTTCTATCATATAAGGTTGAACAAATGCGCCACTAATACCTAATATCATTCCCACTGGTGCTAAAACACCAATTGGCAACAACAAGGTGCGTCCAAACTTTTGAATCGAATCACTGAATCTCCCTTTTTTTCCCATTTAGATATCTCCTTTTCATCTGATAACTGTATCATAACACCCGTATAACTAGACTAAAAGCGCTATCAATGTATATTAGATGACCTAAGTCACGAAAAATGATTTAGGTCATTTATAATGCTATCTATAAATAAAAAAGAGCCGCTAAACTAGCAGGCTCTTTGTATACTCATATTACTTTTCATCAAACTCATCCGGGTTCGTACCAAAACGTTCCCCAGTGTGCATATTATCAATAGCTTGTCTGTCTTCATCTGTCAGTTCAAAATCAAAAATATCCGCATTTTGAGCAATACGTTCTTGATTGACTGATTTTGGAATCGTCACAATATCATTTTCTAAATCCCAACGTAAAATAACTTGCGCTGGTGTTTTATGATATTTTTCGCCAATAGCTGCTAAACGCTCATCTTCTAACAGATGTCCTTGCCCTAGCGGTGACCATGCTTCAATCGCAATCTCATGTTTTGCACAATAATCACGTAACTCTTTCTGATTTAAAAGAGGGTGGAGTTCCACTTGATTGACCATCGGTTTAATTTCTGCATCCGTCATTAAATCATCTAAATGATGGGGATGAAAATTACACACGCCAATGGCTCTCACGCGTCCGTCTTTATATAATTTTTCTAACGCTCTCCAAGTATCTTTGTATTTACCCGCTACCGGCCAATGAATCAAATATAAATCTAAATAATCTAACTGTAATTTTTCTAAACTCTCTTCAAACGCTGCCAAGGTACTCTCATAGCCTTGTTCATCGTTCCATACTTTACTTGTTACAAAAAGTTCCTCGCGTTTAATACCAGACTCACGAATACCTTGCCCTACCCCGCGTTCATTTTTGTAAATTGCAGCTGTGTCAATAGAACGGTAACCTGTTTCAATTGCCCATTTGACGGCGTTAATAACTTCTTCATCATCTGCAGCTTTCCATACACCTAAACCTAATCGTGGCATTGTCACATCGTTTGCTAATATTTTTGTGCTAGAGATATCCATTTTGTTCCGTCCTTTCTATATAACCTATCTTAATTTTATACTTTATCTCATTATCTTGTAAAGTAAACGGACTTCTATGAACAAAATAACAAAATGAGAAGATTTTTACTGGTAATCTTCATTTATACACGGTACATTATAAGATAACTATTTCAAGACTGACAACTAGGAGGATATTATATGCAACGTGAGATTGTTCAAAATTTACCAAAAATCGAACTTCATTGTCATTTAGATGGTTCTGTTAGACCTGCTGTCCTAGAAAAAATCGCCCGAAAACAAAAACGCCCGTTACCTGCCACAGGTGACGCCTTAGCTGAGTTAATGAAAGTCCCAGACGAGGCTGAAAGCTTACTAGATTACTTAAAGTGTTTTGATGTCGTGCTTCCTTACTTACAACAAAAGGAAGCTCTAGAATTAATTGCTTATGATTTAGTTGCTCAAGTAGCAGAGGAAAATGTGACCTATTTAGAAGTACGATTTGCGCCCATGCTATTTACACACGAAGGTCTTAGCATTGAAACGATACTTGATGTTGTACTAAATGGATTAAAAAAAGGCGAGCAAGATTTTGGTGTTAAAACAAATGCACTACTTTGCGGTATGCGTCATCACACGCTTGAACAAAATCAACAAATTGTAACAGCAACGAAAAAATATCTTGGTAAGGGAGTTGCTGGTTTTGATTTAGCCGGCGATGAGGCGAACTATCCAATGTCTTTATTTGAAGAAGTCGTTTCCGAAGCACATACACAACAAATCCCTATTACGCTTCACGCAGGTGAATGTGGCTGCGCGCAAAATGTCGCTACTGCTGTAAAGTTGGGAGCAACACGTATCGGTCATGGGATTGCTTTGAAAGACGATTCGGCTATCTTAGAATCATGCATTCGTCACAACACTCTCATCGAAATGTGCCCTACTAGCAACTTCCAAACAAAAGCCGTATCATCTTTATCAGAGTATCCTTTCCAAATCTTCTTAGATGCTGGATTAAATATATGTATTAATACGGATAATCGTACGGTATCTAACACCACATTAACGGATGAGTTCTTAAAACTGCACGAATGGTATCAAATCGACTATGCCTTAATGAAAAAGTTAAATCAGAATGCCATTGAAGGAGCATTTATCTCCGATTCAGATAAACAACACTTGTCAGAGCAGCTAGATACAGCTTATTTACCTGTTCTTCACAGCCAATAAAAAAACCGAGCAATCAGCTCGGTTTTTTTACATTGTAATACTATCACTCTTAGTCACTTTCATAAATAACAATAGTGATGCGACGGTAATCGCAGTTAATATCGTCGACAAGGCTGCCGCAATCCCGTAATTTCCTCGAATAACTTCGGTATAAATCGCAACTGGCATCGTTTTAGTATTCACATTGTATAACAATATCGATGTAGATAATTCTGAAATCATGGTAATCCAACTTAGGATCGCACCTGACACAATACCTGATACCATCATCGGTACAGTAATACGAGCAAATGTGTTGAGCTTACTGCTTCCTAAACTAGAAGCTGCTTCTTCAATAGAGTCAGGAATCTGTCCTAAAGTAGCAACTGAAGAACGGATTGTATAAGGTAAACGTCTCACTGTCAATGAAATCACAATAATCAACGCCGTACCAGTAATAGCTAGAATACCACTATTGGCAATTCCTGTATTAAAGGCTGCTAAATATGAAATCCCTAAAACTGTCCCTGGAACAATATAAGGTATCATACTTAAAATATCAATAGTCGCAGTTAATGTGTTCTTCTTTTTCACTGTTAAATAGGAAATGAAAATAGAAAAAATCACTACAATAACGAGGGCCATTAATGGAATACGTATCGTATTAAAAATGGCTGACCCCATTCGATTAAATGCTTCACGATAACTATTTAATGAGTAACCAGGAACAAACACCATTCCTTGAGTATTCAAAAATGACGTGTAAATCAAATATAATTGCGGCAAGATTGCTAAAAATACAATTCCATAAGAGACGATATAAACGACCGCTTTTTTGACGCCTTTAATGGAACGCTGAGAGATAGGGTGCAAAGAGCTCATTGTAAATGTATTCTTATTCGCAATATACTTTTGAATAAGAAAAATGGTCAGCGCAATAATAATAGCTATTACGGCTAGTGAAGAAGCAAACGACGCATCTCCTCCTACTTCACTCATGAATTCTGTATAAATTAAAACAGGAAAAGTTCGATACCCTTCTCCGATTAACATAGGTGTCCCAAAATCAGAAAAAGCACGCATAAATACTAGTAAAGCTCCTGCTAAAATCGTGGGTAATAACAATGGCAAGATTACTTTGAAAAACCGTGAAATACCGCTACTTCCCATGCTTTCCGCTGCTTCTAATAACGAATTATCGATGCTCTTAAAAGCGCCACTCACATATAAAAATATTAAAGGAAACAGTTGTAACGTAAACACCAATGTAATGCCAGTAAATCCATAGATGTCAGGCATGGTAATATGAAAAACATTCGCTAAAAATGTCGTGATAATACCATTTCTTCCTAACAATAAAATCCATGAATAAGCGCCAATAAATGGTGCAGACATCGATGCGATGACAATAAGGATTTGTAAAACTTTCTTCCCTTTAAATTCATACATCGCAAATAAATAAGCTAACAGTATTCCAACGATTAAAGCACAGATTGTAGCCGTGATAGATACTTTAAAACTGTTGATTAGCGTTTCAGAATAATACGTCTTTGAAAAAAATGTAACGAAATTTTCTAAGGAAAGACTTCCTGATACCACAACCGCTTGTTTTAACAAACTACCTAGTGGGTAGACTAAAAACAACAAATAGGTGATTAGTATAAACAAACCCGATCCATTCCATATATCAAGTTTAAAGGATTTCTGTTTCATCTTACTCACCACCTAGCAAGTTTTGAGACCCATCATGGGTAAATACATTTATTTTTTGACGATTAATCTCTAAATAAATAGTGTCGCCTGGCATTAAATCCTCTTCAAACGTGGATTCTTCGGTCACTTGGACTTTTTGTCCATTTCCTAAACTAACATAATATTCTGTGTTCAGCCCTAGATAGACGCTATCTATCACGGTAGCTAGGATGCCGTGATCTCCCGTTCTAATAAACTCTTCTGGACGTATACTAATTTTGACCGATTGACTTTCCACATGATTTAATTCAGGAAAAGCTAAATGATAGCCCCCTTCAAACTCTAAGTAAGCTTCGCCTGCTTCATGTATCAACGTACCTTCTAAAATATTCGTTCTTCCGATAAAAGTCGAAACAAACACATTACTTGGACGATGATATAACTCTTTTGGACGTCCTACTTGTTGGATAATTCCATCTTTCATAACGGCAATCTGATCACTTATTGCCATTGCTTCCTCCTGGTCATGCGTTACATAGACAGTCGTAATTCCTACTTCTTTTTGAATTTCACGAATAGCTTGACGCATGTCTAATCGCAATTTCGCATCCAAGTTACTCAACGGTTCATCCATTAGTAAGACATCTGGACTGATTGCAATAGCACGTGCTAAAGCAACACGTTGTTGCTGCCCACCACTCAGTTGATCTGGCTTTCTATCTTGGTATTCAGCGATTTGCATTAATTCTAAATATTTATCTGTTTCTTTTTTAATTTTCTCTTTTGAAAGTTTTCGTTGTTTCAAGCCGAATTCAACATTTTGTCTAACTGTTAGGTTAGGGAAAATAGCGTAGTTTTGAAAGACCATTCCAATGTTTCGTTTGCTTGGCTCTTTATCGTTAATCCGTTCTTGATTAAAGTAAAAATCGCCCCCTTCAATTGAGTTAAATCCTGCAATCATTCTTAAAAGGGTTGTTTTACCACAACCAGAAGGTCCCAAAAGTGTAAAGAGGGACCCGTCTGGAATATCTACAGACAAGTTAGGAATAACTTCCACATCATGATAGATTTTTTTTGCATTTTTTATCGTAATTTTACTCATGTTTCACTACTCCCAACGACTTATTTCGATTGAATGTCTACATAAATATCGCTATAGCGTTTCACGATATCTTGTTTATGTTTAATAACATATTCTTGATCTTCTTCAATCGTTTTAATTTCTGATAAATCTTTCATATTTTCACTAGTCTTAGCATCTTTTCTAACTGGACGGTTAGTTGTTGTAGTTCCTAAAATATCTTGGACTTCTTGAGAAATAACATAGTCAACAAATTTCTTAGCATTTTCTTGATGTTTAGCATCTTTGATAATAGCAACACTTGCAGGTAAGAAGACAGTTCCTTCTTCTGGATAAATAATTTCAACATCCGCACCATCATTTAAAAGTTTCACACTTGGGTCTTCATACGTTAAACCAATAGTCATCTCACCATCGGCAACTGTTTTATACACATTACTTGAGCTTGATGATATTTTTCCATCCACTAATGAAAACACATCGTATACGTAGTCCCAAGCTGCATCCTTATCATAGCCGCCTTTTGCCAATAACATATTTGTTAATTGTGCGAAGGCACTTGAAGAGTTAGCTGGATCTGCTGTCGCAATTTTACCTTTAAAATCTTCGTCTAACAAATCAGCATAACCGTTTATTTTTTTATCTCCCAATAGTTTTTTATTCGCTAAAATAACACTTCCGTCAATGGTATACGGTGTGTAGAATCCTGTTTTATTTTGATATTCTTCTACCAATTGGTCATTTTCTTTTGGTACGTACTCTTCAAATAAATCTGTACTCTCAGCATATTGAGAATAAGCGCCACCCCATATAATATCTGCTACAGGTGCTTGCTTTTCTGTTTCTAACTTTTTAAACAACTCGCCTGTGCCTGCTTGAACTAATTCCACTTTAATACCGTATTTTTCTTCAAATCCTGGAATCACCGCGTCACTCAATCCTTCTGAGTTTGGTGAATAAATGACTACTTTCTTTTCATCTGAAGCGCCAGCCTCGTCTTTCTTATTACCTGTTGAACAACCTGCTAATAAAGCCATTGATGCTAATAAGCCTAATCCAACATACCATTTCTTCATTGTTCATTCTCCTCTACATATTTAATATACATAAATTGTAACCGTTACCAAACAAGAAAAACATCCAACTTTTATCGCGTTTAAGGAAAAAAAATCGCAATCGATTATAAAATCGCTGCGATTTCTTTTGGCGAAGACCCTATATACTTTTTAAAGACTTTACTATAGTATTTGTATTCACTGTACCCGCACATTACTGCTACTTCGTATACTTTATACCCTTGCTTGATAAATTCTAATGATTGTTGGATACGATACCGATTTAAATAATCATTAAACGTCATATTCATTGCTTTTTTAAATCGCTGCTGAATCACGGATTTACTATAATTGAGCTCTGTTTCTAAACGATCCAACGTGACTTTTTCATGATAGTTCTTTTCAATAAATAGTAAAATAGCGGAGACTAACTCATCTTTTTTTTGTAAAGGAGGCACGATATTTTTTTCTAACCATTTATCTTGCTGCTCATTTTGCTGCTCATATAGTTTTCTCATCGCAACGTCTTCGATTGCTTTATCTAAAGCAGCGTCTAGTTTATTCATGTCTAAAGGTTTTACTAAGAAATCTGTCACATCATATTGAATGGCTTGTTTAGCCGTCTCAAATTCATTAATACCTGAAATAATGATGGTGCTGTACATATAATCCCTTGTTTGTTCAAGCATGTAAAACGCATCTTGAATGGGCATATTTACATCTGTGATTACAATATCTGGCTCATGTTCTTTAATCTTTTGAACGCCTTCTAATCCATTAGCTGCTTCTGCAATAATGACGCAATTTTTTTGTTGATAATCAAATCCATAGCAAATACCCTTGCGTATAATTTTCTCATCTTCTACTACTATTATTTTATACAACCTCACTCACCTCTTTAACTGCGAAAACAATTTCAATAACTAACTCTTCTTTATTTTTATAAATGGTAAACGAAGAATTCGGATACATAAGCTCTACACGTCTTTTACAATTAATTAAACCATGATGATTCCCATATATACCCGGTTGATAAATATTCACTAATAACTCTTCAATATCCCGATCACTTAAAACATTCCCATTATCTGAATAAATCACACTATAAATTCCAGGTTCAAGCTCCCGTCCTTCAATCGCTATATGAAGCTCCGATTGATACTTAAAGCCATATTTCAAACTGTTCTCTATTAAAGGCAATAAGAAAAGTTTCGGAACACGCTCTTTTAAAAGATCGTTAGACATTTCAATTTCATAAGTTAAATCATCAAACCGTATGGTAGCAATTTCCAAATACTTTTCAATATACATAATATCTTGCGACATAGAGGTCACTGTTTGCGTGTTGTCGATGCTATAACGTAAAATATCATTCAGTAATAAAATAAGCTTATTAGCTAACTGTACGTCATAAAAACAACTACTTCTAATCACTTCAAGAGTATTATATAAAAAGTGAGGATTGAACTGCGCCTCTAATTTCTTACGTTCAAAGACGATATTTTCTTGTATCAAATATAAATTACGTTGATGCGAGTCATTTAACTGTTCTAACATACGATTTATTTCTCTAGCAATCAAAACAAATTCTTCTTCTCCTTTGGGCTCTAAACGATGCAAAGGATTGTACATGACCTGATTCATCTCATCCTTTAACCATTCGACTGAGCGTGCCGTATTCATCGATATTTTTTTACCTAGATAAAAAACCAAGCACACCATCCCGACAACAAACGGAAATATGTAGACTAGTGTACGAGAAAGAATTTGATAAAACGGCTCTTTTTCTGTGTAGGTTACTAAGCTTAATTGTTGATTTAGGTCTTGAGAGCGAGAAACAAAACTTTTTCGATTATAATTAAACGATGACTCGATAATATCTGTTTTCACTTTTAATAAACGCGGTTCTACAAATTGATCAGAAGAAGCACTAAGCACGTTATCAAACTGGTCATAGATTAAATAATTGGCATCCGTTCGATTCAGGTAATTCTCAATATCTTTGCGCTCAAAAACCTGAATGACGCTCCCGAAATTACCGATTTCTTTAATAACTAACAGATAACGATCACGATTCGCATCGGAAAACACTTTATAATTCAATGTTCCTTTTGACACACTAGAATCTAATACTAAAGATAAATAATAGCCAAACCGAGAATCTTCTTTGAATTTATTTGAGGTCGTTAAGATAATTTGTTTCTCTTTATCTACAATGATAAGATGTCTTTTAATTGGTTCCTGACTTTGAAATAAAGAGAATTGATAGTAAATAGCATTGGCGTCTATTTTACCATCTAAATAATCACGATAGCTTGCATACCCTTGATTATTTTCTTTGACAATATTATCAGATACTGTTTTAAAAGTCGTAACGATATCTGCTTCTTGTCTTTTTAAAATATTATCTGAGCTAGAACTACGGTAATAATAAAGACCTAACGTCAGAGCGATGGTGGCTAAAAAAATTAAAATAGCTCCATATAAAAACAGCTCTCTTTTCAATTGCTTTTCAAACGACATTCTATCACCTTCACCCTCATTTAAACCGTTTTCAATTACAAACACGCTAAGCTTATCAAATACACAGATTAGCTGTCAATATCTCTGTTGCTACTTATTCACTTCTTATCACACATAAAAATGCTCTTCATAAATAACACAACAAAAAAACCACATGAGAGAAAAACTCATGTGGTTTTGAATAGGGGACGATTAAGCTTTAGCTTACATCATACCGCCCATCATGCCTGGATCCATTCCTGGAGCTCCCATTTGCGCTTCTGGTTCTGGCTTGTCAGCAATAACTGCTTCTGTTGTTAAAATAAGTGAAGCTACACTTGCAGCATTTTGCAAAGCAGAGCGTGTGACTTTTGTAGGGTCTACAATACCTGCTTCAATCATATTAACCCATTCGTCAGTTGCTGCATTGTAACCAACACCCACTTCGGCACTCTTCAAGTGGTCAACTACTACAGAGCCTTCCATACCAGCGTTATCAGCAATTTGACGAACTGGTTCTTCTAAAGCACGTAATACAATGTTAATTCCTGTTAAGACATCGCCTGTTTCGTCCAATTCTGCTACTTTCCCGGCAACATTAACAAGGGCTGTACCACCACCTGAAACAATACCTTCTTCGACTGCTGCACGAGTTGCATTTAAGGCATCTTCAATTCTTAATTTTAATTCTTTTAATTCTGTTTCTGTTGCTGCACCAACTTTAACCACCGCAACACCACCAGAAAGTTTTGCTAAACGTTCTTGTAGTTTTTCACGGTCAAAATCAGAAGTTGTATCTGCTATTTGAGAGCGAATTAAGCTAACACGTTCTTGAATGGCATCTGTTGCTCCTGCCCCTTCAACGATAGTGGTATTATCTTTATCCACTACTACTTTTTTCGCACGACCAAGCGCTTCGATTGTCGTGTCTTTTAAATCCAATCCTAAATCTTCTGTAATAACAGTACCACCTGTTAAGATAGCAATATCTTCTAACATCGCTTTACGACGGTCACCAAATCCTGGTGCTTTAACTGCCGCTACGTTAAATGTTCCACGAATTTTATTTAACACTAGCGTTGGTAATGCTTCTCCATCAACGTCATCAGCGATGATTAATAATGGTTTACCTTGTTGTAAGATTTGTTCCAATAATGGTAAGATATCTTGAATATTTGAGATTTTCTTATCTGTAATTAAAATATATGGATCTTCTAAAACAGCTTCCATTTTATCGTTATCTGTCACCATATATTGTGATAGATAACCGCGGTCAAATTGCATTCCTTCTACCACATCTAATTCAGTTTCAATCCCTTTTGATTCTTCAATCGTGATAACGCCGTCGTTACCTACTTTTTCCATGGCTGCTGAAACTAAATCTCCCACTTTTTGTGAACCAGAAGATACTGCGGCAACTTGAGCAATCGCTTCTTTTGTTTCAACTGGACGAGAAATATCGTGAAGTCCTTCAACGGCTGCTTTCGTTGCTAGCTCGATACCACGACGAATACCTACTGGGTTAGCACCAGCTGTAACGTTTTTCAATCCTTCACGAACAATAGCACGTGTTAAAACTGTTGCTGTTGTTGTACCATCTCCAGCAATATCATTCGTTTTAGACGCTACTTCAGAAACTAATTGTGCTCCCATATTTTCAAAATGGTCTTCCAATTCGATTTCTTTTGCAATCGTTACCCCATCATTAGTAATAAGTGGCGAACCGTAACCTCTTTCTAAAACCACATTACGTCCTTTTGGTCCTAATGTTACTTTTACTACATCTGCTAATGTATCAACTCCGCGCACCATTGCTTCGCGTGCGTCACCTGAAAATTTAATATCTTTTGCCATTTCTATCACCTCTCGAATTTTTATTCTACTATTGCGATAATGTCTTTTTCATGTAAGATTAAATAATCTTTTCCTTCATGTGTCACTTCAGATCCCGCATATTTTTCAAATAAAACGCGGTCTTCTTTTTTAACTGATAATGGAAGTTTGTCTCCATTTTCTAAAGTGCGACCTTCACCAACAGCGATAACTGTTCCAATTTGAGGTCTTTCTTTGGAAGCAGATGTCAGGACTAATCCTCCTGCTGTTACTTCTTCTTGTTCTGCCACTTCCAGAATGACACGATCTCCTAATGGTTTTAACAATGTAAATCCCTCCATTTAGTTTTATCTTTTAGCACTTAATGATTAAGAGTGCTAATCCACTTATTATAATACCTATTCTTTTTCTTTTTGGCAAGTCTTTTGCTATGATCGATTTAACAAACAAAAAAAGTTACTACAAAATGTGTAGTAACTTTTAATTTAGTTAGTAGTGGACTGATCTTCGCCATAATGATTTAAGAAGTAAATTAAGGTTTGCAATTCATGTGTCAAGTTAACACTTTGCACTTGCACATGTTTTGGCGTTGTTAAACGAACTGGCGTAAAGTTCATAATCCCACGAACCCCTGCTTCGATTAATTGATTTGCCACATCTTGCGCTGCAGAAGAAGGAACCGTCATAATTGCAATTTCAATTTGTTGTTGTTTAATTTGCTCGACCATGTCTGACATTGGATAGACAGGAATTCCTTCGACAATACGGCCAACTAGATCTTCTTTCACATCGAACGCCGCACTAATACGGATATTATTCCCTTGGTGGAACCCGTAGTTTAATAACGCATTACCTAAGTTACCAACCCCGATAAGCGCCACATTTGTTAAGCGGTCTTCTGTTAAAATCTTACCAAAAAATTCTAATAAACTTTCTACGTCATAACCGTAGCCACGTTTACCAAGTTCTCCAAAGTAAGAAAAGTCACGACGAATTGTCGCACTGTCAACTTTCACTGCTTCACTTAATTCTGTAGAGGAAACTTTTGTTTTCCCTGAATCTAATAATACGCGTAAATAGCGATAATACAACGGCAACCTTTTGGCAGTTGCACGAGGAATTGTTTGTGTTTTCATAATGATTTTCTCCCTTTCCAGTATTGTTGTTTACCCATCGTTCTGGAATTCACATTACTATAATACCAGTAATTATACACATAATGCAATTTTGTTGTCTCAATTGTGAAAAAGTTCTTGCAGTCAACACTTTTTAGTTTTTTATCTTTTTCAATATGATATTATAAATAAAGGAAACGAGGTTATAAAATGATTCTATTACAAGCAAATCAAGTGGCGCGCCATTTTGGTGCAGATGTCCTTTTTGAACAACTTTATTTAGAAATACAAGATACGAGTCGCATTGCTTTAGTTGGACGAAATGGAGCAGGAAAGTCGACATTATTAAAAATAATCGCAGGTATCGAAACACCCGATCAAGGAAATATTTCCAAAATAAAAGACTTGACTATCGGCTATTTAGCACAGGATACTGGTTTTCAATCTGAAAAAACTGTCTGGGAAGAAATGTTAAGTGTTTTTGAATCCGTTATTCAAACAGAACAACAACTACGTACATTAGAACAAAAAATGGCCGATCCTACAATTTATGAAGATGAAGAAAACTATCGCCATCTTTTAAAAACGTACGATACCATTCAAGTAAAATTTCATGATATGAACGGATTTGGCTATGAAGCGGAAATTAAATCAGTGTTAAATGGTTTTCAGTTCGATGCTTCTTTTTATGACCGTCCAGTCAACGCTCTCTCTGGCGGACAAAAAACACGACTGGCTTTAGCTAAGTTACTTTTAGAACGGCCACAACTGTTAATCTTAGACGAGCCGACAAACCACTTGGATATTCAAACTCTGTCATGGTTAGAAGGCTATTTGCAAAACTATCGTGGCGCGTTACTTATGGTTTCACATGACCGTTACTTTTTAGACCAACTTGTCAATGAAGTTTATGAACTTAGTCGTCATAAGATGACACATTACAAAGGAAACTATACACGCTATTTGATATTAAAAGAAGAAAAAATGCGGTTAGAATGGCGTGCCTTTGAAAAACAACAAGACTCGATTAAAAAGATGGAAGAGTTTGTAGCAAAAAACATTGCGCGAGCAAGTACGACGAAACGTGCACAGAGTCGAAGAAAACAGTTGGAAAAGTTAGAGCGTATTGAACAGCCTCTAGGGGATGAGAAGTCTGCGAGTTTTCGTTTTCCAATTGAAAAAGCTTCAGGTAATATCGTCCTACAAGTCGAGGACGCGAGTATTGGGTTTGACGACCACGTATTAGCTGCTCCGATTAAATTAGACATTCGCAAGCAAGAAGCTGTCGCGTTGGTCGGTCCAAATGGGATTGGTAAATCGACGCTATTAAAAGCCATTATTGAAAAACAGCCCTTTCTAACCGGAGAAAAACGTACGGGTTCAAATGTTTCAATTGGTTATTATGATCAGGAACATCAACAACTGTCGTCAAATAAAACCGTACTTAAAGAGTTATGGGACGAACATCCTACTACGCCTGAAAAAGAAATTCGAACGATGTTAGGCAGTTTTCTATTTTCTGGAGAAGATGTTGAAAAAACGATTGGCCTTCTGAGTGGTGGAGAAAAAGCACGCGTGGCTTTGGCAAAACTAGCTATGCAAAAAAACAATTTTTTAGTACTCGATGAGCCGACCAACCATTTAGATATCGATAGTAAAGAAGTTTTAGAAGAAGCATTGATTCACTATGAAGGCACGATTTTATTTGTTTCTCATGACCGTTACTTTATCAATCGTATTGCCACAAAAGTAATCGAACTAGAAGCCGATGGTACTACGGAGTATCTAGGTGACTACGATTACTTTGTCGATAAAAAGGCTGAATTAGCCGAGCTGGCCGCACTTCAAGCCGAAGAAACATCGCCAGAAGTACCTAGCACGACGGCCTCTTCTAATAAGCAAGACTATCAAGCTTCAAAAGAATTACAACGGGAACAACGTCGCTTGGAACGCTTAATCGCTGAGAGTGAGCAAGCTATTGAACGCTTAGACCAAGAAATGCAACAACTCCAAGAAGAAATGGCACTTCCTGATAATTTACAAGACCATACTAAGCTCTTGTCTTTACAACAAACACTTGAAGAAAAAGAAATGGCACAGCTTGACTTATGGGAAACATGGGAAACAGCTTCTCATGAATTAGAAACGTTAACTTAAAAAAAGAGTGCGAGAAAAATTCTCGCACTCTTTTTTAATTTTCATTCTCGATAAATAAACTGAGAAGGAATTTCAAGTTGTTCGGGTTGGTTGTCACTGGTCACAATCCGAAAAGCTTCTTGGCCAATTCGATACGCATGATGATCGACTGTCGAAAATTTTAACAAGCGACTGCTCAATTGGTTTTCTTGTCCAACGATAAGTGGCGGTGTCTGTTTTTGTTCATCATAGTAACGCAAAACGCCACTGGCAATATCATCGCCGTTAGCAAAAACTGCTTGGATTTCATTTTGCTTAGCTAGCACATCTTTTGCTACTTGATATCCGTCCGTTTCATCCATCATTCCTGTGATGATTTGATGTGGCTTCGGTGGGCAACCATAAACATGCTCATACGCCTCTACTATTAACGCACTTGTCGCACTTCCATCGCTCTCCCTACTCATCAGTAACCCAATAGATTGACCGAAATGCTGTTTTAAATAATGAAAAACTTCCAAATAAGCTGGCAATCGGTCGCAATAAACAGCTGATAATAATGACGTATCGGGATTTTCACAACACACAACCGGTGCATACTGCGTATACCGGGTCAACTTCTCCAACGAGCTAGCACGCGAAATAAAAATAAGTCCATCAAATGCTTTGCGTTGAAGCTGATTCAAATATGTATCTTCCAACTGTTCGTCGTAAGATGACGGTAAAATGACAATGCGATACGGTGTTGAAAAAGCTGCGTTCACGACACCGTTTAATATTTCCGTAAAAAACGGATGAATCGTATTGGGGATGACCACGCCAATCTGACGAGTTTTCCCATGACTCAAATGTCTAGCTAACTCATTCGGCTGATAATCTAACTCGTCAATCACTTGTAAAATAGTTTGTCGTGCTGTTTCAGAAACATGATGTCGCTGATTAAGGACGCGCGAAACAGTCGAAACGGAATAGCCACTTTTCTTGGCTATATCGTGAATCGTTGTCATATTACCCGTCCTTTCTTTTACCATCGTCTAACTCATCATTAAAATTTCCATATTCTCTATTTCTAATGCTTGGATAAAATAAAGCAAGTCTAAATACAGCTTACGCGAATGAACATAAATTATAAGATAGTCACTAGTTTGAAGGGGCGGTAGCCCCCTTGAAAAAGAAGACGTATCCGTTAATACACACGCTTTTGACGATGTATCTGAAGCATCAATCGTTAATATTGGAAAGTAACGTGTCAGTATAAAAACAAGCTTTTCTTTCAGCGAAGTGTCGCATTTTTGCCAATTAAAGCATAATTCCTGTCCCTCTCTGATTGACCGTTGAATAGGATACGGATTTTGAGTTATCGCCATTTTTATACCTCCTAGATTATGATTACTTCTAGTATAATGGCTAAAACCCGTTTCAGGTCAACTACTAATTTGTTTTAACGTGGGATGGCTTCGCTAAGTTTTTGATAGATAACATTTACTTCTTCTAAATCTCGCGCCGTCGCTCCACTAGCTAGTGGATGCCCGCCCCCTTTATGTTCTTTCGCTATCATATTAATCACAGGTCCCTTCGAACGAATACGGACACGATAGTATCCTTCAGGCTGTTCGACAAATAGTGCCCATGTTTGAACACGGTCAATTTGACCCGGTAAGGGAATGAGTGAAGATGTTTCACTATCATCGACGTTATATTTTTCTAAGATATGATGCGGCAGAATAATACGGGCTGCACCATGCTCATCAATTTCTAAATGCTCTAACGCATAACCAGATAGCCGCGCCACATTTTCTGTTATTTCATCTAATTGTCGATTTAACAAAGTGGCATCAAAGTTAAAACGTCGTAAAGCTGCTGCTACTTCCATTGTTCTAGGTGTAGTACTTGGATACATAAAACGACCCGTATCCCCTACAATCCCACCGTATAACAACCGGGCTGCTTCATCTGTCATCACTAATTGTTCTGGGAAAGTCGCATAGAACTCGTAAATCATCTCGCTACAACTACTTGCGTTCGTATCAACCCAAACAATCTCTCCATAAGGTTCATCGTTAGGATGGTGATCAATTTTTATCACTTTTTCACCTAATGCATAGCGCTTATCACTAATTCGTGGTGCATTTGCGGTATCAGTAACAATCACTAACGCTTGCTCATAATCATCATCTGCGACCTCATCCATCGTTGTCAGATAATCTAAGTCGTTGACCGTTCCGCCTACTTTATAAATTGATTTTTCTGGAAAACTAGCTTGTAGTATTTCCGCTAATCCTGCTTGAGATCCAAGCGCATCCGGGTCAGGACGTTCGTGACGATGGATAATAATCGTTGAATAATGCTGAATCTCTTCTAATATTTCTGTTAATACTGCTTTTCTCATCTGCAGACTCCCCTTTTACGAAATTTCCATTAATTGACACACGACAATGGCTTTACCAACCACTGAATTATCTAAATATACTTCGACGTCTACTTTAGCAGACCGTCGTCCGATTTCTAAAATACGTGGTCGGATTTCAATCTCGCTTTCCAAAGGAATCATTCTAAAATAGTAAATTAAGATGTGTTCAATCACGATATTTCGTTTTTCTTGCTGTGACATGACACGTTCAACAGCGCTAGCAATGACTTCATTTAAAACACCGTACGACAAGACCCCCACGTTGCTTACCATTTGTGGCGACACATTAAACATAAAGCGCAAGTCGTGACTTCCTTCCATGCTTGGTAACGGTTCAATATCTTCTGAAATAATATCCGAAATTGTATTGGCTACTTGTGGTTGTCGTTGTGACATTTGCATTGCCTTCATGACGTCACGTCGGGAGATAATGCCTATTAAAGATAAATCATCTTCGACGACGGGCATCATTTCTAAACCGTCCCAAATCATTAAATGACCAATACTTGCTACACTCATGTGTCGCTTAGCGTGGTTAGGCGACTTTGTCATTACCTTTTCTAATGACTGTGTCAGCGGTTTTCCGATAACATCTTTCGCTGTTACGACCCCTAGCACCCGCATATTATGATTGACAATAGGGAACCGTGAATGGCCTGTTTCAGACGCTTTAGTTTCATACTGTGCAACGGTATCCGTTTGATATAAGTAGTCAGTATTTTCTAAGTTCGTATAGATATCGCCTACAAGCATAATATCTTTTTTGATTAATTGGTCACTAATCGCACGATTAATCAGACTGGCAACCGTAAAAGTATCATAGGTGGTACTTAAGATAGGCAGATTTTCACGATCAGCTAACGCGATTATCTCTTCGCTCGTAGTAAATCCTCCAGTAATTAAAACGGCTGCACCACTTTCAAGTGCTAAACGTTGAACACTTTCTCGATTACCTACAATCATTAAGGAGTGAGATGAGATGTAGCGTTCCATTGCATCTTCTGTCATCGCCCCAATGACAAACTTACTCAACGTGCGATCTAATCCACTCTCACCACCCAAGACGTCACCTTCGATAATTTTGACGACTTCATGGAAAGTCAAACGTTCTATCGTTGATTTCGTCTTGCGTTCAATACGAATCGTCCCCACACGTTCTATCGTTGAAACAAGACCATTCGTTTCCGCCGCCTTAATCGCACGATAAGCTGTTCCATCACTAACATTTAATGCTTTCGCAATACCACGTACAGAGATTCGCTCTCCTACTGGCAGTTCTTCAATATGTGCGAGTATTTGCTCATGTTTTGTTGCCATTTTTTCTCCTCTTCCTCCCAAAAACTAATACAGTTTTCATGGGACTGTTTCATTCCTTTATTATATACAACTTCTGAAGTAATGGGCAACTATTAAAATTAGCATCACGCTTTTGTATTAAGCCTTGGCACGACGTTGTGCTTTAAACCGCACTAACGTCATAAGAAAGGCTAGCAGACAAATCACAAATGACACCCAATAAACGACATGCATACCGTATAAAAAGATATCTGGTCGGTCTGCTAAGTAAGAAATGACTTTTGACCCCATACGATAAGACATCGCTTGATATAACACCGTTGTAGAAAGTGAAATTCCTATAACCATTCCCATATTACGTGCTAATGAATTTAAACTTCCCGCAATCCCTAAGTCTTCTTTTTCTACGCTACTCATCACAATCGTGTTGTTAGGCGATTGAAACATGGCGTTGCCTAAGCCCATCATACCTGGAATAACAGCAAATAAAGCAAGGGACGTCTGCCCATCTACTTGTGTATATAAAAATTGAGAGAGTGTCAGAAGCGCTAAACCGACTAGACAGAGGATGAGCGGCCCTATTTTGTCTGATAGCCAACCACTTAAAGGAGCTGCTACCACCATGACCATTGGAAAGACCATCATAATTAAACCCGCCTCTTTAGGTGATAAGGCTCTCAAACTTTGCAAATAAAACGGCAGTACCACGTTGGTAAAGAAGTTACTTACAAAAATCAATGATCCCGTTAACAAACTCATCGTAAACATTTTGTTTTCAAATAATTTAAAAGAGACAAGCGGGTAGGTCACTTTCTTTTCCACTCGTAAAAACAAATAAAAGCTGATAAACGCTAAAACAAAGAGCAATAAAACTCCTGGACGGTTAAATCCAAACTCTTGTCCTAAAAATACACCACCAAAAAACGTCATAATAAAAGTACCAAATGTTGCAAAACCAGCATAATCAATTTCACGATGCGATTGATAGGTATCTTTTGGTAAGTAACGTTGTCCGACTAAAATCGTGATAATCCCTACTGGAACATTAATTAAAAAAATAACCGGCCAGTCAAAATGAGCGAGAATAAAACCACCAACACCGGGTCCAGTAATCGACCCTAATGAAACAAAGGCTCCCATCATCCCTAACGCTCGTCCTCTTTCAGACATAGGAAATACTTCTGTAATAATCCCTGTTCCTGTCGCCATGGTCATACTCGCTCCAATAGCTTGAATCATACGAGCGATTAATAAAATCCAAAGTGAACCAGGGATACCACATAAAGCAGAACCAATGACAAAAATAACTGTTCCCCACTTAAAAACTTTTACTTTCCCTTTGCTATCTCCTAGCTTTCCAAAGAGTAATAAAAAGGCACAGACTGTCATAAGATAAATTGATACGACCCATTCGACTTGATTCATAGACACGCCTAATTCAGCTGAAATTGTTGGCATGGCAATGTTCACAATACTCCCATCCAGCGTAGACATAAAGGTAAAAAGTCCTACAGCCGCTAACACGTACCAGCGACGATGATTCATACTTGTTTGTTCCATCACGTTTTCCTCCTAAAACATACAAAAACCTCTTCTGCCTAAGCAGTCGAGGTTTTATCATGTTCATTATTTAATAGAAACCTTTATTATTTACGTCGTTGACTTGTTTCCATAATGACCGGTAAAATGACCGGACGACGTTTTGTTTGCTCAAATAGATAGCGACTTAATTGGTCGCGAATATCTTGTTTTAATTTACTCCATTCAAAGTCATTATCTACGAGATTTTTTTCAATAACTTCTTCTACAATACGAGCACTTTCATTTAATAAGTCACGGCTCTCACGTACATAGACAAATCCACGTGACGTAACTTGTGGTTTTGAGACAATTTTACGCGTACGACGGTTGATAGTCGCAACTGCGATAAAAACTCCGTCCTCAGATAAGATACGACGGTCGCGTAAGACGATGTTGCCAATATCACCGACTCCAATCCCGTCAACCATGATATTTTGTGCCTCAACACTTTTTGCCATATGCATGCGTTGACCGTCATACTCGAGGACATCACCACGGCCTGTGATAAAGATATTTTTATACGGAATTCCCACATCATTAGCTAAATCAGCATGAGCCGCTAACGTGCGGTACTCTCCTTGTACTGGAATAAAATAAGTTGGTTTTAACAAATTTAACATTAATTGTAAATCGTTAGGACCACCATGACCAGAAACAGCGACATTATCGGAGATTGTTTTAATCGTTCCACCAGCACGATACACCATATCTTCTGTTTTAGCCAACTCTGTTTCTAAAGCTGTTGACGGCGTCGTTGTAATGTAGACTAAGTCATCTTCGCCTATATTAATCAAGCGATTACGTCCTGTTGCCATTTTTTGTACTGATTTAATTGGTTCACCCATCCGACCTGTTTCTAACACAAGAAGTTGGTTAGGTGCTAATTTTTTAAATTGATGCGGTTTAATAAATAAGTCCTTATCAGGCAAATCAATTTTACCTAAACGGATAGCAATGTTAATGATTTCATTGACATCACGACCATTTAACAATACTTTTCTTTCCGTACGATGAGCTGCGTCTAGTATTTGCTGAATTCGTTGCAAATTACTTGCCACACCTGCGACTATAATACGTCCTTCCCAGTAACGAAGAGTGTCATACACATCTTCTGCGACTTCTTTTTCAGAAACGAGTAAGCGTGGATTTTCTGCATTAGAAGAATCACTTAGTAATGCTAACACATCGCCACGACCAATTTCTGCTAAACGAGCAAAATCTGTTCGATACATTGGAATCGCACTGTGGTCAAACTTAAAATCACCCGTATAAACGATTTTCCCTTCTGGCGTACTCACAACAATCCCAACAGAATCTGGTATAGTATGCGTCGTTCTAAAGAAACTAATCACATTTTTACCAAAGTCAATTTCACTAAACTCATCAATAATGTGAAAATCTTTAAATTTCTTAGATTCTGCATATTCAGATGTCGCTAACTTCGCTAACTCAATAGTCAACTCTGTTCCAAAAACAGGAACCGGTATTTCTTCTAATAAATAAGGCAAAGCGCCGATTGCGTCGGCATGCCCATGCGTCAGAAAGACTCCGACAACTTTCTCTTTATTTTCTACTAAATAAGAAAAATCAGGAATTACCGCGTCAATCCCTAGCAAATCATTTTCAGGGTACTGTAATCCACAATCTAACACATAAATCTCATCGTCGACTTCGACGACGTACATATTTTTTCCATTTTCGCGAACACCGCCAAATGGAATAATTTTGATTGAACTCAACTATTGTCACCTCTTTTTTTATTTTCGGTTTCTAGTAAAGGCACGAACCGCCTTTACTACGTCTTTAATTGACTTATTGGTCTAAATATAAAGCAGAATTGCTTGTTATCTTATCAAACACTTACCGATACTACTGTGTTTTTCACAGTCTCCACCTTATTTTAACATAGCTAGACAAAAAATTCTTGCTTGAATCACTGTGGAAGAGATTATTTTCATATTAAAAAGAGACTCAAGATTATTTTTTATACTCTTTTCTACATTTTTTATCACAACAAAAAACTACCGTTCTCACGGTAGTTTTAGTTAACTTCGAACGAATTGCGCTTCGTACAGTCGACGATAAGCACCTTCTGGTTGAGCCATTAATTCATCATGACTGCCTTCTTCCACTATGCCTTGCTCGTCTACCACGACAATCCGCGTCGCATGTTTAATCGTCGCTAATCGATGCGCGATAATGAGTGTTGTTCTGCCTTCAGCTAGTTGGAACAATGACTCTTGAATGACTTGCTCTGTTTCAGTATCCAGTGCCGATGTCGCTTCATCTAAAATCAAAATTGGCGGATTCTTTAAAAACATTCGTGCAATAGATACCCGCTGTTTTTGTCCTCCAGACAGCTTTACACCCCGTTCGCCAATCATCGTATCCAAACCTTCTGGCATCTGTTCCACAACACGCTCAAGATGCGCTAAACGGACAGCTTCTTGAATCTCGTCTTCAGTAGCATCTAATTTACCATAAGCAATATTCTCACGAATCGTCCCCGGAAAGAGATAGACGTCTTGTTGCACAATCCCAATATGATGACGTAGTGAATCGAGAGTGACGTGCTGAATATCTTGTTGGTCTATCGTGATTTTTCCGTCTGAAATCTCATAAAAACGTGGCAATAAATTACAAAGAGTTGTTTTACCGGCACCACTCGGTCCAACAAAAGCGACTGTTTCCCCTGCTTGCACGTTTAACGAAACGTTAGACAGAACAGGTGTGCCGTCAGAATAAGAGAACGTGACATTTTGATAGGCAATATCTCCTTTAACTTGCACTAAGTCTCGGGCTTGTGGATGATTTTGAATCGTAGATGGACGGTCGATTTCTTCAATAAAACGTTTAAAACCAGCAATCCCTTTTGGATAACTTTCAATCATCGTATTGACTTTTTCAATCGGACGAACGAAAACATTTGTTAATAAAATAAACCCTACAAAATCCCCATACGTTATTTCTCCACGAATGGTATATAACGCACCAAAGATTAATGCAAAAAGATTAATCAAGCGAATCAGAAAATAGTTATACGAAGAGCTGACAGCCATGACTTGATAAAACTTAATTTTTGCTTTTCGATAACCTTGATTAACTTTTTCAAATCGCACTTGTTCAAATGGTTCATTCGCAAAGGCTTGAACGACACGAATTCCACTGACAGCAGCTTCAATCCCCGCATTAAACTCACCTAACGACTGAAAAATTTCCGTATTGACCTTTGTCATTTTCTTATTAAAAAAGACTAAGGCTAACGTAAGAAATGGAATTAAAATAAACGTAGCTAAGGCTAACTTCAAATGAATACGGGCCATCAACACAAATGCCCCGATTACCGTCATCAATGTAATAAAGACATCTTCCGGACCATGATGTGCGACCTCTGAGATTTCAAACAAATCCGTTGTTAAACGACTCATCAACTTTCCTGTTTTTTGATTATCATAGTATTCAAATGGTTGTGTCTGTAAGTGATGATATAACTCGCGACGCATATCTGTTTCAATATTAACTCCTAATAAATGCCCAAAATAGACGACAATATATTGTAAAGCCGTATTAACTAAATAAAAGAATAATAAGGACAAACATGCTACGACAATTAATCGCATATCCTTTTGTGGCAAGATATCATCTATCACACGATTAACGACAATCGGAAAGGCCAATTCTAAAATGGCTGCGACAATGGCGCAGCTAAAGTCTAATATAAATAATCGTTTATAAGGACGATAATAACTAAAAAAACGTTTTAACATATATTTTCCTCCAATCTTGTTTGATTATACCCGAGTGTTCTTAAAAAAGAAAAACTATCTGTCTTGAAAAACAAGACAGATAGTACTACGTCTTCCATTGTAACAACTGACGAATATCTTCTTCACTGAGAGTCGTAGGGGCCACTTCGTCTGACGTCATGACAGACTGAAACAAATCTCGCTTTTCTTCTTGCAGCTGATAGATACGTTCTTCTATCGACCCACGAGCCATAAGTCGCCATACTTCGACGATTTTCTTTTGCCCCATACGATGAGCACGGCTGGAAGCTTGTTCTTCGACAGCAGGATTCCACCATAAGTCGTATAAGACTACAGTATCTGCGCCAGTCAAGTTCAATCCCGTTCCTCCTGCTTTCAATGAGATGAGAAAGACGTCACGTTCACCACTATTAAAAGCATTGACCATTTCTTGTCGTTGTTTCGCCGGCGTGCTACCTCTCAGATAAAAAGAGGCAATATCTAATTCAACCAACTCTGTTTCAATTAATGTTAACATTTTAGTAAACTGAGAAAAAATCAACAGACGACGACCGCTTGCTTTAGCAGATACGACTAAGTCTTTTAATTGATTGAGTTTTCCAGACTCGCCCGTATAATCCTCTACAAATAAACGTGGATCACAGCAAATTTGTCGTAGACGTGTTAAACCGGCAAGAATAGACCAACGATTCTTCTGGAAATCACTTCCAGACATTTGATTGAGTGTATCAGTCATTTGTTGAAGATAGGCGACATATAGCGTTTTTTGTTCTTCTGTTAAATCACTATATAGATTTGTTTCAATCTTTTCTGGTAATTCTTGAAGCACTTCTTGTTTCGTCCGCCGTAAAACAAACGGTTGAATCATCTTTTGAATCGACGTGACCGGTAACTTTTGAAACTGTCGTCTACTCGGTAAAAAGCCCGGCATAATTAAATGAAATATCGACCACAACTCATCAATATGATTTTCAATCGGTGTTCCACTTAATGCAAAACGCTGTGCAACTTTTAAAGACTGGATTGCACGGAATGTTTTGGTTTCACTATTTTTAACCATCTGCGCTTCATCTAAAATAAGCGTTTCAATCGTCACCCCATGGTACAGGTCGATATCCTGTCGTAAACTTGCATAAGACGTAATCAAACAATCCATTTGATTGGCAACAGCAGCTTTAATCGCTTGTTCACGCTGTTCTTTAGCTCCCATCACGATTTGCGTCCGTAATGTAGGAGCAAATTGCTGACACTCCTGTTGCCAATTGTAAACTAAGCTGGCTGGGGCTACGATAAGCGATAAACTTTCTTCATTACGATGTTTTAATAAATAAGCGATTGTTTGAATTGTCTTCCCCAGTCCCATGTCATCCGCTAATATTCCACCAAGTTGCCACTTACTTAACTGATCTAGCCAACGATAACCCGTTAATTGATACGGTCGCAACGTTGCATTTAGCTCATCAGGCGCTGTTTCAGTTAAACGGCGGGGATTGATTAACGACAACAACATCTCTTCAATTGTTTCAGACTCCTTAAACGGTTGCGCATCCGCTAGATTTGTCGACAACTGCAACGCTTGAAACGGCGTCAAACGCATATTGCCCTCTTTTAATTGCCATTTCCCTCGTAAATGCTGTAACCCATGACTGACTTCTTGATAATTATCTGACGTCAAATCTAAAATACTTCCATCACTCAATTGATGAAAAGCTTTCTTTTGTCGCAAACTCTTCCAGACCGCGTCAATTTCCTCTGGTTCAATCCCTGAAATATCAAATTTAAAGCTAAACCAAGAATCATTGTCTGTTACTTCGAGGTCTGGTTGATACTGTGCTCCTTCTAAATACGCCGCTTGAACTTCTTCTGACAGCACAACTTCTCCTAGTGAACGAAGAGCTGGCAACTGACTTTTAAAGAAATGATAAATAGTTTCTCCCTTGATAAACGGTAGTGCCAACTCTCCTTGTTCAAGTGCACATCCAAAAAGCGCTTCTGTCTGAAATGTGACACGTTTTTCTTCCATCTCATCATGAAGTAACGTGTCTGGACCTTTTTCATCAGGACGCAACCAATACTCACCATATTTAAAAAACAAAGAAACTTGTAAGGTGTCTTGAACACGCTCTAAAAAGAAACGCACGTCTAGTGGCTCATCAATCAACGCTTCTAAAATATCTGACGCTATTTCATACGTTCCCACTTGTTTTAATACTGGTAACAAGTGATTAAAAACTTCACTCTGCTGTTCTCGTGCAAAAGTAAAACGCGCATTATCCATTCGCTTTAATCGCTCATCTAAAAGTTGAAATAACCGATATACTTCCAGTGTAGGCACATACAATTGTCCATCGACTAAAAACCAACCTATGTAGCTAAGATGTTGTTGGTACACTCTGTCTAACGCTATCGTAAATCCTTTGTCACTTTGCGAGATACGACTATGGATTAAAGGTGCTGTTTGATTAATAAACGTCCATGTTAATACATTTTCCGATATTTTTATCGTAATCATCGTTTGATAGTCGGGCGTTTCTAACCACTTTCTCAGTGATAATGATGACGCCGTCATATACTTGCTTCCTAAATTTGTAACATGCTTATTCACCGTCGCTTGTTTAATATAAGCATATTCACTTGCTAGCTCGCTTAATAGCCCCCAAGTCGCCGTATCAAAATGAGCAGGTTGTAAATAATACACGGCTTGGTGAATCTCAATCGTTTTACTTTGACGCAACTGTTCAAAGAAATAACCCAAGTCACGCACGACATACGTTTTACCATGTGCCTGTCCTATTTTTAATGACAAAACTAATCCTGTCTGCTTAGCATAACCTTGAATAAACTCGTGTTCTTCTATCATAATCATTAATTGATAGGGCGCTATTTCAGGTGACCAAGGACGATACGTTTCTTGAAACGTCATCAACTCTTCTTTAAATTGTTGGCTAGCATTGGGCATTTTAGGAATATCAGATAAATCATCATTTTGCGCCATTACACGCTGATAACCTAACTCTCGTAAGTACAATTCAACCGCAACTGTATGGCGACAAAAACCACGAGTATTGTCAGGGCACTGACACTCATCCCACTCCTTTGCCGTTCCGTCTAAGTGTACACGATAACGTTTGTCATCTAGCACGTCTGCTTGCCAACGAACTTGGTCAGCATCTTGTTTTAACGACATCACACGTCCTTCATTTAATAACTCTCTCGCTTGGTCTACCACTTTTTCTGGAATCGTCCACTTCATGCTCCCACCTCCTCTTCAAGACTTTATCCTTTTATTGTACCAAACTTTAGCTAAGATACAAAAAAGCCAATGAGTTTTATGACTCATTGACCTTCTTACTTTTCGGAATATATTTAAAATTAGGATCGATTTCGTTATCGAGTTGCGCAAAGGCTCTAGACATACGTCGCTCGACTTCTTCAATCCCCTCTTGGTCTAACTTTTTAATATCACTGACGTCAATCGGATCACCAAAACGAACTGTAACCTTTTGACGTTTTAGTAAGCCTCCAAATGTTAGCGGCCCTTGATACACAGCTGGCACAATTGGAACACGTGCCATTTTGGCAATTAACGCAGCGCCTCCTTTTAACTCATCGGAGTGACGCGTCCCGCTAGGAAACATGATTAAACTCAAATCGGTATTACGTAGCGATTTGACTGGTGTCTTAATCACACTGGGACCAGGTTTTTCTCGATCAACAGGAAAAGCATGCGCGTGTTCTAAAATCCATCTTAAAATCGGATTTTTAAATAATTCTGCTTTCGCCATAAAAGAGAATTCTTTAGGCGACGCCGCTAAAGCAAAATAAATTGGATCCCACCACGTACGATGTGGCCCTACTAAGATGTAGTTCGTATCTGTTGGCAATTTTTCACGTTGTTCATAACTAGCACGGCCATTTATCACCCATACGATAAAACGGGCAACTTGTCGAATAAATCTAAAAAACATACTGAAACCTTCCTTTCAGACTCTTTGTGATAAGTATGCCGAAAAAAAGCCGAATCTGCAAGTTTTTTCTTTATATTACAGACTCGCTTACAAAAAACTTCATGTTATAATAAGGACTCAAACAAAAAAAGGAGACATCATCATGACTCACTCTTTACTACTAGAAAATGAACGCATCGACCAGTTTATCGCTGGCGATATTCAGATTATTCAAAGCCCTGAGGTTTTTTCTTTTTCACTCGACGCGGTTTTACTCGCACATTTTGCACGCATCCCTAAACGCGGGAAAATCGTCGATTTATGTGCTGGAAATGGAGCTATCGGCCTATTTATCAGCTCACGAACATCCGCAACGATTACAGGCGTTGAAATTCAAGCACGTTTAGCTGATATGGCTCAACGAAGTATTCAACTCAATCAATTAGAAACACAGTTAAACATACTAAATATTGATTTAAAAGAGACGACACAATATATAGACAAAGACAGTGTTGATGCTATCGTTTGTAATCCTCCCTATTTTAAAGAATTACCGACAAACACTAAAAATCCCAATCCACATTTAGCTATCGCTCGTCATGAAATCAGTGCGACTTTAGAAGATGTGATAGCTGTTTCAGCTAGCCTTTTAAAAATGAATGGGAAATTAACAATGGTACATCGTCCAGAACGATTGGTTGAAATTTTACAATTAATGCAGCAATACGGTATCGAGCCTAAGCGCATGCGCCTTGTCTATCCTAAACATGGCAAAGAAGCCAACACTCTCTTAATTGAAGGAATCAGACACGGTAAGCCTGGAGGCCTCGTTATTTTACCGCCCCTTTACGTATACGATGATACGAATCATTATTTACCTGAAGTGCAGGAGATGCTATATGGAAAATAATAAATCTCATTATTTCTACGTCTTATTATGCGCGGACAATACCTTTTATGGTGGCTATACGACAGACCCTGTCAGACGCCTAGCCGAACACAATGACGGAATTGGCGCTAAATACACGCGTATCCGAAGTCGCCGACCGATGAAAATGATTTATACCGAAGCTTTTACGACACGAAGTGAAGCCATGCGTGCAGAGTACGCCTTTAAACAACTCGCTCGCCATGAGAAAGAACGCTTTTTAAAAAACTATTTACCATAAGAAAGGAGCCCGTCTTGAATCAAACATTAATAGAAATCAAAGAATCAGACATGCGACGTTTCTACTCCGTTTACTTAGCACATCTCAATCGCTCTTTGTTAACACGTCTTAAATTAGCAGGTAGTGGCTTTTTGATTGTGAGTATCATGATTGCTCTCTTTTTGCCTACTTTTTTCCTCTTAGCTATTATCACGATTATTTTAAGTGCGATTTGTTTTTATTTTCAACAACGTATCGTCCCACACACATTGGAAAAACAACGTACTACTTTATTAGACAGCCTTTTTCTCGGTGTTTTTGATTTTAACATCCAAGACCAAACGCTTATATTCACCCATGCACGCTATCAACGGATATGGCGAGTAGATGATCTAGAAAAGTGTGTCGTAACACCCGAACATATCGCTCTCTTTCCAAAAGAAGATAAAATCATGTTAGTTTCTAAACTTCAATTAAACACAGAGGCACGTCATAACTTAACAAAAGTTTTAACAAACTGCCCTACCACTTCTTTAAACTAACAAAAACGACCTGAAAATTCAGGTCGTTTTTTAGATTTATTGTAAACCAATCATCATCGCAATCATAATCGCAATAGTTCCTAATATAAAGAAGAAACCTTGCATTTTAATTTGAAACTTCGCCCAAGTCGACCAATTCATACGCGCCACACCTAGCACCCCTATCAAGCTAGCAGATACTGGTGTAAACGTATCAACGAATCCAGCACCTAACTGATACGCTAAGACAGCCACTTGACGAGAAACACCTAGAATATCAGCCAGTGGAGCCATAATAGGCATTGTTAAAGCTGCCTGACCAGAATTAGACGTGACAACTAGATTAAACATACTTTGGAAAAGATACATTGCCCATGCCCCAATAAATGCTGGAACACCTGCTAAGACATTACCAATCCCATATAACATTGTATTTAAAGCAGACGGCATATTCGCATCCGCTCCCCCTAAAACTAACAAGATACCTTTAGCCATCCCGACAACAACTGCCGTCCCGGCTAAATCAGCTACCCCTGTTTGAAACGCAGACGCCACATCATTGATGCCCATATCATTTAAATTAAATATCACCGCAATAAAACCTGCCACAATGCCCATGACAAAAAATTGAGAGGCGATTTCAGGAATATAGTACCCTTTAACCGTCACACCCCATATAATCCAAATTAAAACAGCCAACATTTCTAACAAAATAAGTTTATGACCTAACTTAAACGCGACATCTTTTTCTTCAGTCGCACTTAAATGATCACGGAAATATTGGTCAGTCTTATAACTTAGGGACTTTTCAGGATGTTTCCGAATACGTTCACCGTAAATCATAATATAAGCTGCTGAAAGTGCCGTAATAACTACCCACATAATCAAACGGAAAGTCGCCCCTGATAAAATTGGCACACCGGCGATTCCTTGCGCGACTGCTACACTAAAAGGACTCATCCAAGAAGTTGCATTTCCGACTTGTGACGCAACATAGGTAACGGTCACCGCTACAATCGAATCATAACCAAGTGCGATAACAAACGGCACCATAATCATCGAAAAAGGAATGACTTCTTCAGCCATACCGAAAGTTGCCCCACCTAAAGAAAATAAGAAAAACAGAATCGGTAGTGCAAGTCTTTCTAGCCCTCGTGTTTTATTAATAAAACTATAAATCCCTGCATCAATCGCCCCTGTGGACATGATAATACCAAATGCACCACCGACAACGAGAATTAAAGCTACTATCCCTACAGCAGAACCATATTTATCACCAGAAACCAATCCCTCAAAAATATAATTTAAAAAGCCAAAACCGCCTACATCATCCGTTCCCCAGACACGTGCGGTTTTATGACGTTTCTTTTTTTGATCATAGATTTTGTCGCCATATAAATCGTACAACTCATCGTCATCTAACCCTATCTCTGCTAACTTCTCTTCAGTTAACTCGCTAGCAGTGTTTTCTTCCAACAACTGTTGCAAGTCTTTCTGATTGACCTCTGTTTCTTCCAATTTATCAGAATCCGTTAACAGACGCTCCAAAGATTCATAGACATACGTCTGATTCAATGGGTAATCGTAACGAAACGTTTCTGGTTTTAAAACCGTTCGTGTGCTTACGCCACCTTCGGCATTTTCATATTCCTTATCCTCCACACTAAACTTACCTGCTGGTACGAGAAACGTCAGTATCCAACAAAAAAGCACCACACCAAAAATAATGGCGTAGGTATGAGGGGTTTTCATTTGCGTTAAATCACGCTTTTTTCCCTTCATCTATATACCTCCCTATTTTTTCTTTATTTTTTTAAAAATCGTGCAAAAAATATTATAGCATATTTCTTTGCCATACGTCTTTTTTAGTGAAATAACACCTTTCACAAATGAAACCGGACACATTTTTAATTCTGTCCGTTCAAAAGGAAGCCTTTTCATTTTATAATAAAGACAAGTTAAAAAACGAAAGGAAGTCACGTAGATGAAAAAAATAATTAATCAACCAGAAAATGTTGTCGATGATATGTTAAATGGTTTAGCCTACGCTCATGAAGATTTAGTTAGACGCCTTCCCGATACAGGGGTAATTGTCCGTCAAAAAGAAGAAAAAGGGAAAGTCGCACTTGTTAGTGGTGGCGGAAGCGGTCACGAACCAGCTCATGCAGGGTTTGTTGGTAAAGGAATGTTAGCTGCAGCAGTCTGTGGACCTGTCTTTACATCCCCTACTCCCGACCAAGTACTCACAGCGATTCAAGAAGTGGATGCTGGCGCAGGTGTTTTCTTAATTATTAAAAACTACTCTGGCGACATTATGAACTTTGAAATGGCAAAAGATATGGCAGAAATGGACGACATCGCCGTTGACTTTGTTGTCGTCGATGATGACATTGCAGTTGAAGACAGTCTTTACACAGCAGGTAAACGTGGTGTCGCAGGTACCGTACTAGTCCATAAAATTTTAGGAGCTGCAGCAGATATGGGAGCTAACTTAGAAGAAATCAAAGCTCTCGCTGATAAAATCGTTCCTAATATCAAAACATTAGGAGTAGCACTATCCGGTGCAACTGTTCCAGAGGTTGGCCATCCAGGCTTTACTTTAGAAGAACAAGAAATTGAATTTGGTGTAGGAATTCACGGAGAACCAGGATACCGTAAAGCAGCTATTGCACCATCAAAAGAATTAGCAGCAGAAATTGTGGAAAAACTAAAAGGTCAGTTCGAGTGGAAAAAGGGCGATCGTTTTGCTTTATTAGTCAATGGATTAGGAAGCACACCATTAATGGAACAATATATCTTTATTAATGATGTGAAACAATTATTAGAAGCAGACGGTTTAGAGGTTGATTTTAAAAAGGTTGGCGACTACATGACTGCTATTGATATGGCAGGACTCTCATTAACAATGATGAAACTTGAAGAAGAAAACTGGTTAGACAAGTTAAACTATGCAACAGAAACAATTGCTTGGGTCTAACACGAAAGGACGTAACGAGATGAAACAAGAAAATATTCGAAAATGGTTAGATTTATTTACAGATAAAGTGAATGAAAATAAAAGTTATTTAAGCGATTTAGATGGCGCAATCGGTGATGGTGACCACGGAGCAAACTTAGCTCGTGGTACGGCTGAAATGAAAAAAGCACTGGAAGCAAAAAATCCAGAAACAGCCGCAGACATCTTTAAAATTGCAGGCATGACACTGGTTAGTAAAGTTGGTGGCGCTTCTGGTCCCCTTTACGGTTCTGCTTTTATGGGAATGGCTAAAGCAGCCAAAGATTCTGATGACCTCGTGACTATTTTAGAAGCAGGTCGAGATGGCATCCGTAAGATTGGTAAGAGTGATCGTGGGGAAAAAACTATGCTTGATATGTGGTTCCCTGTTATAGAAGCCTTAAAAGAAAACAAATTAACAGCTGAAGCTATTGCTTCATTTGCAGAAGAAACAAAAGAGATTAAAGCTACTAAAGGACGCGCCTCTTACCTTGGCGAGCGTTCGATTGGTCATCTTGATCCAGGTGCTGTTTCAAGTCAATATTTATTTGAAACAATGTTAGAAGCGGAGGTTATTTAAATGAGTCAATTAGGTGTGGTTTTAGTTTCACACGTTCCTGAATTAGTCACAGGTATTTCACGTCTTTTAAATGAAGTGGCAAAAGATGTTTCTATCACTATTGCCGGTGGTACAGATGATAACGAAGTCGGAACAAGTATGATGAAAATTGAAGAAACATTTGAAGCTAATGAAGCCGATACGATACTTGCTTTTTACGACTTAGGAAGTGCCAAAATGAACTTAGAAATGGCAATGGAAATGACCGATAAAGAGGTCACTCTTTACGATACCGCCTTTGTCGAAAGTAGTTACACGGCAGCGGCACTTATTCAAGCAGGTGCAACAAAAGAAATGATTGAAGAACAACTAGCACCACTTAAAGTTAAATAGGTAGTAATGATTTATCACATATATTAGGAGGAAAAAAACATGAGAAAAGCTTTTATCAGTCCAGCAAAATATGTACAAGGTGAAGATGAATTACTAAACTTAGGGTACTACATCAAAACATTTGGAGAGTCCGCGTTATTAATCGCTCACCAAGACGACATTGACCGTGTCCAAGCACAATTAGATGCCACTAAAGAAAAATTTGGTGTTAAGATTGTGGCAAGTCACTTTAACGGTGAATGTTCTCGTAAGGAAGTCGCTCGTCTACAAGAAGTGGCAAAAGAACAACACACTGACTGTGTTATCGGTCTAGGTGGCGGTAAAGCCATTGATACATCTAAATGTGTAGCAGAAGGTGAAAACTTAATTATTGTTCCAACTATCGCTGCTACAGACGCACCTACAAGTCACTCTGCTGTTTTATATACAGAAGATGGCGAGTTTGATGACTACGCATACTTCAAGCAAAGTCCAAGCGTTGTCCTAGTTGATACGACTATTATTGCAAATGCTCCGACTCGTTTCTTAGTTGCTGGTATGGGAGATGCCTTATCAACATTATTTGAAGCACGCGCAACTGCTCGTTCATTCTCAAATGTTAACGCTGGTCTACCAAACGGTTATTTAACAAAAGAAACAAAACCTGCTAAAAACACAATTGCTGCTTACACACTAGCTAAAGTATGTTATGAAACATTATTAGAAAATGGCTACCAAGCAAAAATTGCATGTGATAACAATGTCGTAACACCTGCTTTAGAAAACATTGTTGAAACAAACATTTTACTTTCTGGTTTAGGTTTTGAAAGTAGTGGTCTAGCAGCTATCCATGCTATTCACGATGGCTTAACTGCTTTAGAAGGAACACACCATTATTTCCACGGTGAAAAAGTTGCCTTCTCTACTATTTGTCAATTAGTCTTAGAAAATGCACCTAAAGAAGAATTACATGAAGTTTTAGACTTCTCACTATCAATCGGTTTACCAGTTTGTCTAGCAGACATTGGCGTAGAAAGCATTAGCTTTGAAGAAGCGATGGAAGTTGCTGAAAAAGCATGTATTCCAGAAGAATCTATTCACTCTATGCCATTCCCAATTGAAGTTGAAGCTGTTGCTTCTGCTATTATTGCCGCTGATAAAATTGGGGCAGACTACAAAAAGAAACACGCTAACGCTTAATTAAAAGCGCTATAGCACTAACTCATGTCAGAAGAGACTGTCGTGCCGCTAAGGTTTTAGACAGTCTCTTATTTTTATCTTGTTTAAAATATGGTACACTGTGTGAGTAAACATGTGAAAAGAATTAGAGGGAATTATCATGAAAAAAATAATCAATCGCCCCAGTGATGTTGTCACACAACTATTAAATGGGATTGCCTTCACGCATGATCATCTATTAGCCCGTGTACCACAAACTGGGATTCTGTATAGTAAACATCTCGCTGAAAAGACAGTTTCTATTATTAGTGGTGGTGGTACTGGGCATGAACCCGCTCACTCAGGCTATGTAGGAAAAAATATGTTAGCAGCGAGCGTCAACGGACCTGTTTTCATTCCACCAACTGCTGCAGAAATTTTCCAAGCCATCGAATTAGTCGATCAAGGTCAAGGTGTCTTGCTTATTATTAAAAACTTTGAAGCAGATGTCGCTTCATTTTTAGAAGCTGAACGACTAGCAATAGCAGCCGGTCACCAAGTGGGACATATTATAGTCAATGATGATTGTTCTATTGACAGTCACAATTTTAAAAAACGTCGTCGTGGTGTTGCGGGCACTGTCTTCGTCCATAAAATCATTACTGCTGCAGCACATGAAGGCATGGCTCTAGCCGATTTAATCTCTCTGGGAGAGCAAGTAGTCCTTGCCTTAAACACACTCGGAGTGGCATTAGCTCCGGCTTCAAAACCAGGTGCTCACGCTCCACATTTTGAACTAGGCGAACACGATATTTCCTTTGGCATCGGTATTCATGGTGAGGAAGGCTATCGTGAAGAACCGTTTGTTTCATCGGAAGTTTTAGCCAATGAACTGATTAATAAATTAAAATCACAATATCATTTGAAACCCGGCAGTCGTCTGGCCATTCTAGTCAATGGTTTAGGAAGTACACCACTTATGGAACTTTTTATTTTTACAAACGACGTCCGCCGACTTTTAGCTTTAGAAGGCTACGATGTGTGTTTTAAAAAAGTAGGCAACTACATGACCTCGTTAGATATGCAGGGAGTTTCACTCAGTTTCTTAGAAATTAAAGATGACAAATGGCTCGACTATTTAGAAATGCCTGTTGAAACATACAGTTGGTAAAAAAAAGACAATCAGTTGTAAACTGATTGTCTTTTTTTATGCATGTGAACGGTACATCCCTTTCATTGTTGTTTCTAGCACATCCGCAATATTTCGTGCCAAAATTTCAGGAGGTGTAGCACATTCATTAAATAGCCACTCTTTTGTCATTCCTACGATGCCATGTGCCGCAAAAGCTGACACAAAGGACATCGTCTCTTCCGTCAATTCTGCATGATTTTTACGCGCTAAATCAACCAATGCCGTCTGGAATAATTCTTTTGTATGTTCATAAAAGTAAGTATCGAATGAATTTTGTTCGCTAACTGCTAACGCATTGCGATAAAACACTTGATTCGCTTCAAAATAGCGTAGCATACGATACAATACTTTTTCCCACTCTTCATAGTCTAAGAAATCTCGAATATTTTCACTTATTTCTTGTTGATACGTCCAAGATAAAAGCTCATATTTGTCTTGAAAATAATCATAAAACGTCTGACGGCGAATTTCTGCAGTCTCCATAATTTGTCGAATAGACACCTTTTGAAATGGCGTCTCTTGCATAATTTTTTTTAAGGAATACGCAATAATTTTTTTGGTAATGAGAGATTCATGCATACACTTCGCCTCCTCTCATCATTATACCTTATTTCAAGTCTGTCTGAAAAGGAATAGTGTGACCGGCTGTTTAATCAGTAGGATAGGAAAGATACTGATAAATATCAGGTGACACTTTTTTGTCGAGTAGCATATGCATACTAACGACTGGTACCTTCCCTTTAGGACTGGACATGTACGTCTGCTCAACAGTATCTTCATCTGGTCGTATTGGTCCTAGATAATAAAAATCTGAACCCTCATCGTCATCTTTTTTTACAAAGAGGTACATCTCTGTCTGATATTTACTGGCATGAATAATCGGCTGAATCTCTTTTGAATCTAATTTCCTTTGACTTCTTGTAAACCACTTGAACATGTTCGTTGATAAAAATTCATCTTGATAGGCAACGGTACTTTCAACTTCTTCATGTTTATGGTAAGTAACAAAAATAGGACATTGATTATTTCGAACACGATAACCATATATCGTACTACTTATATCTTTCTCCCACCCCAACAATCGACAAACGTCTTTGCGTGTATACTGTTTGTTTACTGTTAAACATTCCTGCCAGTTGTATTCCTTTGATTTTTTTAGCCCAGCTTCTATAATATCAATGATATGGTTTTTAATAAATGGCTCAGAAAGTGCCTTACTTAATACTTGAGACTTCTTGAAAAAATTACCGTCATGTATAATAACAGCTTGATTTCCATATTTCTTTTTATCACTTTTACTATAAAAGCTTAAATCAAAGATATTTTTTAACGAATCCACGATAGCCTCAGAAACATGAATGTTTTTTCGTTTCAAGTCCCTTACAAACGTCTCTTCTGAAATTTCATCCATCATTATTACCTTTTTTAATAACAGCAACTCATGCGGACGTTTACCGTTTATTAATTCAAGTGTTAAAAACATTAATAATGCTTCTATTTCACCATCTATAGCAGGGACTTCTTCTTTTACAACTTCTTTTAAAAAATTTAAATAATGCCCTCTACGACTTGCTATAAGTTCTGGATCGAGAGAGTGCCATTTAATAAAGTCTACTAATTTAGGTATTCTACCAAGTTTATTTTTTAAATTGAAATAACCCTCTTTTAGTATTTTTAAGGTCGTAATATTAGTCGTTGCAATGGATTGATATATCTTCTGACGTGCAATCTCTTCAAAATTAATCACGGATAAACCACTAAGGCTATTGATATTAATAAATTGTTCTTTTATATCATTTTTATTCATAGATGTATTTCCAGTAAGCGCAATTGGTATTAAATAATTGTTTTTATAGTTACCGATAAAATCGATAATCGTTACATAATCTTTATTATTACTTTTTCGAAGTCCTCTACCCAATTGTTGAATAAAAATGATGCTCGATTGTGTTTGTCTCATCATCACCACTTGGTTAATACAGGGAATGTCAATTCCCTCATTAAAAATATCAACAGTTAAGATATACTCCAACATCCCCTGTTCAAGCATTTTAACGTATTTCTCACGTGTATTCATATCATCGTCACCTGTCAATGCAACCGTACGGTAACCCCTTTTGTTTAATGCTTGAGACAAAGCCATTGCCTCATCTTTTCTACTACAAAAAATCAACCCATGGCAAGTTTCACCACTATAACCGTAGTAATGAATCTTTTCAAGCAAAAATTCTACACGTTCATCTGATACTAAGTGAGTAAGTTTTTCCACTTCATCATAAGCTACTCCATCTAATTCATAATCTGTTACGCCAAAATAATGGAATGGACAAAGCATCTCTTCTTCCATCGCTTCTTGCAACCGTATTTCATATGCTAAATTATAATCAAATAAACCAAAAATATTAAAATCATCCGTTCGTTCAGGTGTCGCTGTCATACCTAATAAAAATTTTGGATGAAAATAGTCTAATACTTTTTGGTAAGAAGCTGCACCAGCTTTATGCACCTCATCTATCAAGATATAATCAAATGTTCCTGGATCAAAATGTTTTAAATGATCTTCTTTTGCTATTGATTGAATCGTCGCAAAGGTATATTTTTTATCATATTCCGCCTTACTACCTGTGATTTTGCCAAAAGAAGAAACACTTTCCCCCAGTATTTTTTGAAAATCCTGCATCGCTTTATTCAATATTTGCTCTCTATGAACAATGAACAAAAATTTTTTCGGTTGATATTTAAGGACATCAAAAGCCGATAAATACGTCTTTCCTGTTCCAGTAGCAGAAATAACTAGAGCCTTTTTCTCGCCGCTCTCTCTAATTTCTCTTATACCTTTTAATGCTTCTTTTTGCATTTTATTCGGCTTAATCGTCGTCACTTCATACGTTAAGCCTTCTTCTTCTAACAAACTCGGTTCACTTATAGCGGTTAGTTTTTGCTGTTTAAGATAAACACTCTCATAATTTTCTATCCATTTTTCTGTTAAATCTTCTGCATTTTTCCATAAAAGTTCGAACTGCTCGATAACTTGAGAGATTAGCTCGCCATTTTCATTAGAGGTTAACTTAACATTCCATTCATAATTCATCTTTAGCGCATTTAATGTCAGGTTAGAACTACCTACAATAAAACTTACGTGATCATGTGTTTTGAAAAGATAACCTTTCGCATGAAAATTGGAAACATTCGTTATTTTAACAGTAACATTTTCTATTTTTAAAAGTTCTCTAAATATTTTTGGATGATTAAAGTAAAGATAATCAGACGTAACTATTCTGCCCTCAATACCTTTTTTATGTAAATCTAATAAAACTGATTTTAACGCAGATAGGCCACTTTCTGTTATAAAAGCAACAGAAAAAAAGAAAGTCGCTGATTTTTTCAATTCTTCCTGTATATATGTTAAGACTGGAGGAGAAGACTGGTAGCGATTAAGTAAAAGCTGCGAGCGATAGTCCTGATTTGAAATAATATCTTTATTAATAAAACTTGTCTTTAAGGATTTTTTTAATTCTTTATTATTTATCATAGCCATTTCTCACATCATCAATAGTCATTAATTTTTTTACAATAGGAATATCGGCCGGCGCCCAGTCTACGGTATCTAATTTATGATAGGGCAGCCACTTAGCGTCTAAGTGCTCGGTTAAAACTGGTTCTCCTGTTACAATCTCACATATAAAAGTTGAAAGATTCACTTTACCAAAATCATAAACATAACTCGTTCGTTCAAAGAAATTCAAATTTTGAATTTCACATTCTAACTCCTCAACTATTTCTCTATATAGTGCTTCTTCTTCTGTTTCATTTTTCTCGATTTTACCTCCCGGAAATTCCCATAGTCCTCCTAGAGTTTTATCCAAAGGTCTCTGACAACAAAATACTTCGTTATTTTTTATCATAATTGCACCTACGACATTGATTTCTTTCATGTTCTTTTTCCTCCACAACTCTCTTCATTATCTCTATTCTATAACATATCTATATTAATACAAACTTCTATCAATAAAAAAAGAAGTAAGGAAAGATACTTCCTTACTTCTCTACTTACTTTCTAAAAGAAAAACCATGTGGCGACTAAATATATCACAGCAATATGTGCGGGATAGAAAATATAAAAGAACCATTTCATTTTCTTACCTTCTGCTCCATTATAAAGAGCGATAGGTAAAGCTGCAAATCCCATAGCCGCTTGAATCCAGTTCCCGCGCAGTCCGACGATTAAAGCCAATGCTATTAACAAGCTTACTTGTACCCATCTTTTTTCTCTAAAAATATAAAATAATAAACCTAGAAAGATAAAGACAATCCCACCTTCTACTGTAATGGCATTAGGTAGAAACAACAACATTTGTAGGACAATCATCGGTAGCGACATGCCTAATAAGGCAATGACAATGAACGGCGTGATTAAAATAAACGCCCAACCGAGTAAACTTTTCCAAAAGTAAGACCGATCTGTTTTCCATGAGAGTAAACCATCCCACGACCACATAGCTAAGACACTTAAAAAGAGCGTACCTAGCATAGAATTTATCAAAACAATCTGATTATTTGGCCATACACTTGAAATCGTCATGGTCACAAGATTTGTCAGCCAGAAAAACAACAATAAATTACGCATATATTTCCACTTCGAATGTGTATAATAAAAACCTTCTGCACTTAAAAATAAAAAAATCGGCGCGACAGTTCTGCCTAATAATGTCATCCACAATGGCGCGCCAAAACTAACAAACGCATCATAGCTATGGTCGAACACCATAAAAATAATGCCAATTATCTTTAAATCAAATCCTGACAATCCTCTTCTTTTTTCCAATTTATCTCTCTCCATATTCACTTTATTACTCTGTTAGAGTTAGTTATGTATTATAAAAGAAAGAAATTATTTCTGCAAATTTCAGAAAACATCTTAAAAAAAACTAAAAAAAAAGCAGCTACTATAGCTGCTTTTTTTTAATAACCAGTGCTTTCTTTCGCTGCTCCCGTCACGATGGCGATACCTGCACTTGCCCCAATACGAGTGGCACCTGCTTCCACCATTGCATCAACATCTGCTTTGGAATGAATACCACCAGATGCTTTAACTTCTGCTTTATCTCCCACTGTTTCTTTCATTAATTTCACATCCTCAGGTTTTGCTCCTGCTGTTGAAAACCCAGTAGATGTTTTAACAAAATCTGCCCCTGCTTCGACAGCTAATTGACATGCTTTAACTTTTTCCTCATCTGTTAATAACGCTGTTTCAATAATCACTTTGACAAGTGTTTTACCAGCTGCTGCATCCACTACTGCTTTAATATCTTCCAGAACTGTTTGTTCATCGCCACTCTTCAAAGCGCCTACGTTAATAACCATATCCACTTCATTAGCGCCATCTTCAATCGCTTGTTTCGTTTCCGCCGCTTTAACAGCTGAACTATTAGCGCCTAAAGGGAAACCAATAACGGTACATACTTTAACATCAGATTCTGCTAATTCTTTCGCTGCTAAAGATACCCAGTATGGGTTAATACACACTGAGAAAAAGCCGTATTCTTTCGCTTCCTCGATTAATTTTAAAATATCCTCTTTTGTTGTGTTTGCTTTAAGTGCCGTATGGTCAATTAGTTTTGCTACGTTCATTTTACAACATCCTCTCTATTTGTTCTGTTGTCTTTAGTATACGCTATCAAAGAACATTTGTAAAACTCTATATGAAATTAATTTCATTAAATCAATGAAGCGGCAGTCGTATGGTCGATAATTAATACATTACAGTATCGACCACATAAGGCACCTAGTATCGCTTCTCGTTTTTTTATTCCGCCAGCAATCAAAACTGACTGTGAGGTATCTCGTAAAGCATCTAATGATATGCCGATCGTGCGTTCATTTAATTCTGGATTTGCAATACTTCCAGATTCATTAAAAAATCGTGAACAAATATCCCCCACTGCATGTGTTTGTAGTCCTTTTTTTTCCGAGTCTGTCAAATAATTTAGTCGAAAAAGGAGAGCCTCATCGCGTACCGTTCCAACTGTATAAAGTGCTACGTCCGCTTTTTTTCCCATTTGAATTGTTTCTTTTATAAAACGGTCTTCTTCAACTAATTGTTTAACTTCTTTTTTTTCAAATATAACTGGAAGTGGCAATGGAATTCCTTCTGTGTGAAATGCTTTGCTAAACAAATGTAACGTTTCATGAGCATGCGTTTCCACTTGATGATGACTCGCTCCGCCTTTCAACTGTACGACTTTAACATTTTTTACAGTTTGAGGGGGCAATTGTTGAGCAATTTCATACATCGTCTTACCCCAGCTTACGCCAATAGTTTGATTATCGTGAACATTTTTCGTTAACCACTCAGCCGTTGCTTCACTTAATTGGTGACGAATCACATCATCTCGCTGACTAATCGCTGGGACAATCACAACTTCTCTTAAACTATAACGTTCTTTCAACGCGTGGCTCAATAGTTGAGCGTCATTAAATGGATCTGCAATCGTAATTTTAACAAACCCTCTATCTTTAGCATGCTGTAACAAACGTGAAACGGTCGGTCGTGAAAGAGCTAGGGCAGTTGCGATTTCTTGTTGACTTTGTTCTAATTGGTAATATCGCTTGGCTACTTCAACACTCAAGCGGTCTCTTTCTATATCCATCACGTTCCCCTTTCTTTCTTCATAATCGTATTATCTCAAATATCAAGGTTCACGACAAGCATACAAAAAAGACTATCTTTTTCAAGATAGTCTTTCAGCACTATATATCACGAATCATATAATCAAAGGCGCCTAATGCGGCTGTGGCACCTGCTCCCATTGAAATGATAATTTGTTTATAAATACTGTCGGTACAGTCGCCACCGGCAAATACGCCAGGAATACTTGTTGCACCACGTGAATCAACGATAATCTCACCGCGGTCGGTTAAATCAAGTGTCCCCTTTAACCACTCGGTATTTGGCATTAAGCCTATTAAAATAAAGACACCTTCAACATCCAGTGTGACTTCCTCCGCTGTTTCACGATGAATATACGTTAAACCTTCAACTTTTTGATTCCCCGTAATTTCTTTCGTTTGTGCGTTTGTTACAACAGTCACGTTCGGTAAAGAATACAAACGTTTTTGTAAGACCTCATCGGCTTTTAGTTCTGGTAAAAATTCTAATACTGTCACATGTTTGACAACCCCAGCCAAGTCAATCGCTGCTTCAATACCTGAGTTACCGCCACCTATAACGGCTATTTCTTTGCCAGCAAATAGTGGACCATCACAATGAGGACAGTAGGCAATTCCTTTGTTTTTAAACTCTTTTTCACCCGGAACTCCAATACTGCGCCAACGTGCACCCGTGCTAATGATTGCTGTTTTACTCTTTAAAACAGCGCCATTTTCTAACGTCACTTCTACTAACTCATTTTTTTCAAGTTTCGTCGCGCGCTGTGTTTTCATAATGTCTACTGGGTATTCACGAATATGGGATTCGACTTGAGCCATTAATTTCGGTCCTTCTGTATACGGTGTACCGATAAAGTTTTCAATCCCTAATGTTTCTAGGACTTGTCCTCCAATATTTTCTGCGACAATCCCTGTTTTTATCCCTTTACGTGCCGCATAAATCGCTGCACTAGCACCTGCTGGTCCACCACCCACAACAAGAACATCAAACGGTTCTTTATCCGCAAAGTCTTCAGCCGTTGGAGCGCTGCCTAATTTGGCCAGTAAATCTTCCATTGTCATTCGCCCACTAGCAAATTCTTCCCCATTTAAGAAAACGGTAGGTACGGCCATCACTTGTTTAGCTTCCACTTCAGACTGATACATACCGCCTTCAATCATCGTATGGGTAATATTAGGGTTTAGAACACTCATCGTATTGAGTGCTTGCACGACATCCGGACAGTTGTGACAACTCAAACTCACATAAGTTTCAAAAGCAAGTGGGCCTTCTAATTCCTTAATTTGAGCAATAACCGCTTCTTCCAGTTTAGGAGCGCGTCCACTCACTTGTAAAAGAGCTAAGACAAATGAAGAAAATTCATGTCCTAGTGGTAACCCGGCAAAGACAACACCTGAAGCAGGCTGTTCTTTAGACGAGATTTCAAAACTAGGCGTACGAGCTAACGTTGCTTTTTCAAGTGAAAGACGTGAACTCATCGCGACAATTTCTTCTAAAAAGTCTAATACTTTCTTTGAATCTTCTGTCTCATCGAGACTTACTGTAAAAACTAAGTCACTTTCTAATAATGCTAAATATTGATTGAGTTGTTGCTTGATAGTTGCATCTAACGCCATGGTGACGCCTCCTTATATTTTACCTACTAAATCTAAGCTTGGTGTTAGTGTTTCTTCGCCTTCTTTCCATTTAGCTGGGCAGACTTCACCTGGATTTTTACGGATATATTTCGCTGCTTTTAATTTATCGACTAAAATACTAGCGTCACGTCCGATACCATCTGAGTTAATCTCTACTGTTTGAACGACACCATCTGGATCGATAATAAACGTACCACGTTGAGCCAATCCTTGTTCTTCATCTAACACATCAAATTGACGTGAAATAGTATGAGATGGGTCTCCAATCATAATATATTCAATATTTTTAATTGCATCTGAATGATCATGCCATGCTTTATGAACAAAATGTGTGTCAGTTGAAACAGAGTAAACTTCTGCCCCTAATTCTTTTAATGTAGCATATTGATCTTGTAAGTCATTTAACTCTGTTGGGCAAACAAATGAAAAGTCTGCTGGATAAAAACAAACCACACTCCATTGACCTTTAAAATCTTCTGACGATACATCTATAAACTCACCATTTTGAAACGCTTTTGCTTCAAATGCTTCTATTTCTTTTCCAATTAATGACATCTGACATTCCTCCTAAAATAATTTAAGAAATTAAACGCGTAATTTCTTTTACGTCTTTTAGTATGCCTTAAGGGAAAAAAGATGTCAAGCTTAATTATAATAATTATAAAGTGAAAACAATGATAAAGACCTATATATCAATAAGTAAAACTGTTTAAATTATTTTTTTCTCACTTATGTTTAAAAATCTAATTTAATTGATGCCACAAAAAAAGCTCTCTGACGAGAGCTTCTTTGTTTATTTGAATGTGCGTGTAGCTGCGACAGCTTTTTTCCAGCCGTCATACAAAGCGTCACGTTCTTCGACTGACATATGTGGATCGTATTCTTTATCCAGTTGCCAGTTTTCACGGATTTCGTCGATACTTTCCCAATAACCTGTTGCTAATCCAGCTAAGTAAGCCGCACCTAGTGCTGTTGTTTCGCTTACTTTCGGACGTTTAATATTTAAGTCTAAAATATCACTTTGGAACTGCATTAAGAAATTATTATTAGCTGCACCGCCGTCTACTCGCATGCTTGTAATCGGCATACCTGAATCTTGACGCATGGTTTCCATAACGTCTTTTGTTTGATAGGCAATGGATTCTAGTGTCGCACGGATAAAGATTTCTTTCGACGTACCACGTGTCAAACCAAAGATTGCCCCTCGAGCATCCGTATCCCAATGAGGTGCTCCTAAACCAACAAAGGCAGGAACAACATAAACATTGTCAGAAGATTTCGCATCTACGGCATATTTTTCTGTTTGAGAAGCTTTTTCCACCATGCGTAAGCCGTCACGTAACCATTGAACAGCTGACCCTGCTACGAAGACACTTCCTTCAAGCGCATATTGAACTTGGTCATCATCGACACTTGCTGCAATCGTGGTAACTAAACCGTTAGCAGAATCGACTGGTTTATTTCCAGTATTCATCAAGATGAAACAGCCTGTTCCATATGTGTTTTTAATATTCCCTGCTTCAAAACAATTTTGACCGAAGAGGGCCGCTTGTTGGTCCCCTGCTACGCCTGCAATAGGAACTTCTTGTCCAAACATATGATAAGACACTGTCTTACCGTAAATTTCAGAAGAAGGACGTACTTCTGGCAACATTTCTTTAGGAATATCGAGTAATTCTAGTAATTCTTCATCCCATTTCAATTCATGGATATTATAAATCATCGTACGAGATGCGTTAGTATAGTCCGTCACGTGCACTTCGCCACCAGTTAATTTCCAAATAAGCCAAGTGTCAATCGTACCAAAGAGTAGTTCTCCATTTTTAGCTCGTTCACGTGACCCTTCTACTTGATCTAAAATCCATTTAATTTTAGTTCCAGAGAAGTACGCATCGACGATTAAACCTGTTTTTTGACGAATCATTTCCTTATGACCGTCTTCAATCAATTGGTCGGCGATTTCACTCGTTTGACGTGATTGCCAGACTAATGCATGATAAATCGGTAAGCCAGTCTTTTTGTCCCAAATGACTGTTGTTTCACGTTGATTGGTAATACCAATTGAGTCAATCTGTTCTGGACGTGTATCTGATTCAATCAAGACCGTGGCAATAACTGCTTGTACTGTCACCCAAATTTCATTAGCATCATGTTCAACCCAGCCTGGATGTGGAAAATGTTGGGTAAATTCTTTTTGAGCGGTATGTACGACTTCGCCTTGTTTATTAAATAAAATCGCACGTGTGCTAGTAGTTCCTTGATCTATCGCCATTACATATTTTTCTTTTCTCATGAGTTTCCCTCCGCTATCTCTTTAGTGATTATTTTCTAGTATATTTAAGCTGCTTGGTCACTGCTTTTTGTCACAAAGACTAATGCTCCTACGATAACTATAAAGACGATTAATCCGACAACAGAATGAGAGGCATAAACACTGTCATAGAAGTAAGCCCCTGCAATTCCTCCAACGATTGGCCCGACAACTGGAATCCAAGCGTATCCCCAGTCAGAATCTCCTTTACCGGCAATCGGTAAAATCGCATGAGCAATACGAGGTCCTAAGTCACGAGCTGGATTAATGGCATATCCTGTTGGTCCACCTAGAGATAAACCAATTGCTAAAATCAATAACCCAACGACAATCGGATTAAAGCCTGAAGAAAGTTCATTCGCACCGATAGAAAGAAGACCAAATGTTAACATAAATGTTCCAATAATTTCTGTAATAAAGTTAGCCGTATAATTGCGGTCTGCTGGTCCTGTTGCAAATATGCCTAATTTATCTCCTTGACTTTCTGTTAATTTCCAGTGGTTACTATAAACTAAGTAGACAAGTACTGCACCTAACATAGCACCAATCATCTGACCAGCGATATAAGCAGGTACCTCTGCCCATGGAAATGCCCCAATCATAGCAAATGCCAATGTCACTGCCGGGTTCAAGTGTGCATCACTCGCTCCTGCTACGACATAAACACCTAAAGTAACACCTAGTGCCCAAGCGATGGTAATGCCAACCCATCCCATATTAAACGACTTACTCTTAATTAAGAGATTTCCCGCTACCACACCACTACCAAACACAATCAAAACCATTGTTCCAATCAATTCTGCATAAAATCCTGTCATTACTGCTCGCCCCTTTTCTATGTAAAGTTTATGTGTTGCTTAATTTCTGTTTCTGTTTCTTCAATCATCTGTTCTTGATATTCTTCTGACCAATCATAGTAAGTCGCCATTTCATTAATGACATCTTGATAAATTTCTTCACAACGTGCCATATTAAAGAGCATATAACTACTACGACGTAGCAAGAAGTCAATCGGGTGAATCGTCATCTCATGTTCCAAACCATATTGCAACATAGCGGCTTCAATACGTGGTAACCGTGTTTCTTGATTTTGATCGAGATAATTATAAACAGCCGTCACATTACTACCATAACGTTGAACGAGTTTGTCCGCTTCTTCTGCAGTTAACCCATATTCACTAACTCCCAGCTCAATATGACGTGCTTTAAATTCTGCAAAACCGTCACCACCTGATAACGTAAGATGTTTAGTCGCACATGGTACATACGTGTAACCTTCATTTTGAGATAGGTCTTTTAATACTTTATCGACAATTTCTTCAGCCATTTTACGATAACCAGTCAATTTCCCCCCTGCGATAGAGTAAAGGCCAGTTTCTGAATGGAATATTTCATCTTTACGTGAGATTTCAGATGGGCTTTTTCCTTCTTCATGTATCAATGGTCTTACACCGGACCAAGAAGATTCGATATCAGCTAGCGTCAACGGTTCAATATCAAAAACTTGATTGACAGCATTTAAAATATAAGTGACATCTTCCATCGTCACACCTGGTTCACGCTGATCTTTATCATAGAAAGTATCGGTCGTCCCAACGTAAACTTTTTCTTCACGTGGAATAGCAAACATCATCCGTTTATCTTTAAACGGTGTATCAAAATACATGGCATTTTTTAGAGGGAAGCGCTTTCCGTCAAACACTAAGTGAACGCCTTTCGTTAAATGTAAGTATTTCCCTTTTTTAGAGTTATCCATTTCACGAATATTATCTACCCATGGACCTGCTGCATTGACCACACGTTTGGCGTAAATCGGGTATTCAACTTTATTCACTAAATCTAATGCTCTGACACCAATTACTTGACCTGTTTCATGACTGTATAATAATTTCGTTACTTTTGTATAGTTTGCAACGTGTGCTCCTAATTCTGAAGCTTTCTTAATTGTTTCGAGTGTTAAGCGACTATCATCCGTACGATATTCGACGTACACACCCGTTCCTTTTAAGCCCTCTGCTCGAATAAGCGGTTCACGTTTCAATGATTCTTCTTTGTTTAGCATAAATTTTCTTTCAGAACGTTTGACACGTGCTAGAAAGTCATACATATCTAACCCAATAGCGGTTGTTAACGGACCAAATGTACCGCCTTTATAAAAAGGAAGAACCATTTTTAAAGGTGTTGTAATTTGTGGGGCATTTTCATAAACTACCGCACGTTCCTGTCCGACTTCCGCAACCGTTTTCACTTCAAACTGTTGTAAATAACGTAAGCCACCGTGTACTAGTTTCGTCGAACGACTTGATGTTCCAGAACCGAAATCACGCATCTCAACCATTCCCATATCCAAGCCGCGCGTGACACCATCCAGAACTATACCAGCTCCTGTAATACCACCACCAATCACTAAAATATCTAACTCTTTTTCTGACATTTTTTTCAAGTTATTCACTCGAGTTTCTTCAGAAAATATCATACGACTCACCTCTCTAAATCATTCTTTTTTACCTTTCAATTAGATACATTTATTATCCATAATTAAAAGATAATTTTATTATACCCCTATTTAATAGGTTTGTACAGTAAAACATCACAAAGAATTAAACCGATTAAAAATCGTGAATTAACAAACTTGTAAGCGATATCCTTACAATAGATTGTGAAAAAACAACCAATCCTTTTACACTCTTCATTTATCCTCTTTTAAAAGAAAACATTATTTTATTTCATCACTTTTTTATCATATTTTTTATAAGGTGTTTAATAAAAGATAACAAAAAAGAAGAAGCACACAAGCTGAGCTTCTTCTTTTTATATACTTTAAACAAATGACTATACCATTTTACTGTTTAGTCAGAAAATTCCGTATTTTTTACTACCATAGCAATTCCCATACCCCCACCGATACAAAGAGAAGCAACGCCATATTTCGCATTCTTTTCTCTTAGAATATGGATCAATGTCACTAAAATACGACTACCCGATGCCCCAATTGGATGCCCAAGTGCAATAGCCCCACCTTTGATATTCGTTTTTTTCAGCAAACTTTCTTCTGATACCGCATGTTGTGCGCTTAATTCTTTTAACACCGCAATGCTTTGTGAAGAAAAAGCTTCATTTATTTCTAAATAATCAATATCTGACAGTGAGAGTTTCGCCATTGCAAGAGCTGACTCAATCGCTTTGACCGGTCCTAGTCCCATACGTAGCGGATCGACACCACTTTGACCAATTCCGATGATTTCTACTAATGGTGTAAGTTGCTCTTGCTCTACCACACCATCAGATGCTAAAACGACTGCGCTTGCACCGTCATTAATCCCAGAAGCATTTCCAGCTGTCACATTTCCATCGTTTTTAAATGCCGGTCGAAGGCGTGCTAGCTTTTCTAAAGAGGTTTTTCGATTGGGATACTCGTCTTCTGAAAACCATTCTTCTTTTCCTCTAACGGATACTCTTACTGGAGCAATTTCGCGAACAAAAGCCTCGTCATCCACAGCAGCAATCGCTTTTTGCTGCGAATCAAACGCATAGTTATCCTGTTCTTCACGACTTATAACAAACTCTTCACCTAATTGTTCTGCAGTAAGCCCCATGTGATAATGGTAGTGACTATCAGTTAAGCCATCGATAATAAGACTATCAATCAAGCTGCGCTCGCCCATTTTCAAGCCACTGCGTGTTTCTTTAGGCAATAAGTAAGGGGCCTGACTCATCGACTCCATTCCCCCTGCCACGATAATCTTTGCTAATCCCGCTTGTATCTGCGCATAGCCATTTATCATCGCCTTCATGCCACTGCCACACACCATATTGACACTATGTGCCACTACTGAATCTGGAAGTCCTGCACCTAGACTAGCTTGTCTGGCTGGCCCTTGTCCCTGACCTGCACTTAAAACATGTCCCATTATCACTTCATCGACTTGATGAGCCGTAACTTTAGCACTTTCAAGCGCCGCTTGAATAGCCACACTTCCTAACTCACTGGCTGATTTATTTTTTAAACTTCCCATAAAAGAACCTATGGGTGTTCTCTTTGCCCCAACTATATAAACTTTCATCGTCGTTTCATCCTTTCGCGTTCGGATTCGATAATCGTTTATATTTTAACTGAAAAAACAACAGAATACTATTCTGTCACACACAATTAAAGAGTTATTTAACAATTATCTGACAAGATTGTAAGGATAAATCGACATTCTCTCCCTCAGTTACGACTTAAAATAATGTATACTGAACATATGAATCATGAAAAAGGAGCGAGTATGATGCTATTAGAATTAAAAGATGTCTCAAAAGTCTATCACGGTGCCGTTCCTGTGGAGGCTCTAAAAAAAATTGACTTGCGCGTCGATAGTGGCGAATTTGTCAGTATTATGGGGCCTTCTGGAAGCGGAAAGACAACCTTATTAAACTTAATTGCCACATTAGATACCCCTTCAAGAGGAGAACTATTAATAGCCAATCAACAACCTCATCGTTTATCAAAAGATAAGCTTGCAGCCTTTAGACGCCAAGAATTAGGCATCGTTTTTCAGCAATTTAACTTATTAAAAACACTGACCGTTATTGAAAATATCATGTTACCACTCACATTAGATGGTATTGCTCCTACCGAGTGTCTAACACAAGCCCATAAAATCATGATTGAACTCGACATCAGTCACTTGGCAAATAAACGTATTTATGAAATATCTGGCGGAGAAGCGCAACGCGTAGCAATCGGACGGGCGCTGATTCATCAGCCACAGTTACTGCTCGCTGATGAACCGACCGGGAATTTAGATTCAAAAGCGGCGATGCACGTCATGCAATTATTTGAAAAACTTAATCAAGAAAAACAAATTACCACCTTGATGGTGACGCATGATCCTGTTTCAGCTAGTTATTCCAAACGCGTCATTTTTATTAAAGACGGACAATTTTATAATGAACTTTATTGCGGTGACAACCGTGAGGCTTTTTATCAGAAAATACTAGATGTATTGAGTCATCTGGGGGGGAAACATCATGACATTCAGACAACTCATTTTTCGTAATGTCTTTCGCAACGGCCGGTCATTTGCCTCTTATTACTTTAGCAGTACGTTTTCCATTATGATATTTTTTCTCGTTTCCACCATTGCTCATCATCCGATGTTAAAAAAAGAAATCGATACACTTAGTTATGATCCCATCTCATTACTAACTGCCGCAGCTTTTGGTGTGGCTCAAGTTGTCATTATTTTAATGTCGATTATCTTCTTAGGTTACGCCTTCAATATTTTTATCAAAAGTCGAGAACAAGATTTGGCAACCTATCTCATTTTAGGTATGTCGCCTTATAAATTAAAAATCATGCTCATCGCAGAAAATATGATAATCGCCTGCGCTAGTTTCATAAGTGGTATTAGTATCGGCTTACTCTTTACGAAATTTCTTTTTCTTATCGCTCAAACAGTATTGCTACTAGAGCAACCATTAACGATGTATTGGCCACAAGCCTCTTTTAACAGGACGCTAAAGGTTTATGGAACGCTTTTTTTCATCATTACGATTGTCACCTTAATTCGACTGAAATCAAAAAAATTAAATCTCATTCTTCAAACACAGGGAGCAATGGCGCCACCTCCAAAACATTCTTGGTTGCTAGGCATAACCAGCTTACTATGTATAGGCGTCGGTTATCGACTCGTGTGGGAATTTGTCAATCAAGATTATTATGCTTACCCACTCTTATTACTTATGGGCGTGTTAATAACGATTTTAGGAACCTACCTTTTTTTCAAACAATTTACTATTCTCGTTTTATCACGCATTAAAAAACATCCATCTATTTATCGTGGACGCTATCTATTAGTTACGAATCAATTACTTTATCGTATTAAAGATAATGCCAATATGTATTTTTTAATTGCTACTTTCGCTGCTATTGCTTTTGTCGCAACGGGAACGACACTTTCCTTAAACGGCTCTGAATTTGCTGGCCAAACAGAACTCTCATTTGCTTATACTTATCAGTATCAGCAAGATAAGACACGACCAGACGTTTCAAAACTCCATGAGCAAAATATTGACATTATCGAACAAGAAATAAAAAAAGCTGGCTATGATTATATCAAGCAAACACCTGATACACGAATCATCGTAACTTTTACCGATGACTCAACAGATACTCCTACGTCTATGCCTTATCAGGTACTCTCTTTATCGACTTACAATGAAATGGCGCGTTTCAAAAAAGAAGAAACGCTATCTTTGAAATCTGATAATGATCTTTATCTCATGACTGGAACTGCTTTCGAACACGATGAAACCTCAAAAATCGTCCCTTTGAATCACGTTTCCCATCAAACCATTTATTACCAAGGAAGCTCTCAAAAAATGACCGTACACCCTAGAAATCATGACTATCGTTTTGAATGGGTCAACCCCACTGTGATAGTCACCGATAAAATGTACGAAGAAATCTCACAACATTACCTAGCTTCGACAGACAAGCAAACAGAAACGCTATCAGCGCTGACAGAACATCTCACGCTGATACATTTTAATGAATGGCAACAAGCGGCAAACGTTTATCACGCAGTAGAAAAAAAATTAGGAACAAAATCTAGAGAAATCAATCAAAAACTCGACCTACTTTATAACAAAACACAAGGACATCAAATATTGACATCAAAAGAATCACAACAACTACAACAGCTTGAGCAACAATCGTTTAGCCTCTCTTCTTTATATTTCACTTGGCTGACACTCAAGCAAACAAACGGATTGATTCTTATCGTGAGCTTTTTACTCGGTGCCGTCTTTTTTGTTTTTGCTGCAAGTATTAGTTACTTCAGACTATTTGGTGGCTTAAAAGAAGAGGCTGACTACTACCAAACTTTGTATTTCATTGGCGTCGGGCCTACTGAACAAAAAAGAATCGTGTCTATTGAACTATTTTTAATGTTCTTTTTACCGTTAATTATTGCGACGTCCCATTTCACTATGGCCACTTTCGCCTTAAAAAGATTACTTGGTACCACCACACTGGTAAAACCCTGGCTTCAAGTAATCATGTGGTACTTCTTTTTCCAATCACTCTTCTTTTTCTTTTCACGACGTCGTTACTTATTTCATTTAAAAACTTATGCAAAATAAAAGACGTTTCTAGCTAAGCTAGAAACGTCTTTTTTATTTAAGCCTAACTGCCGTACCGCTACACGTCACCATTAACATGCCATTATCTGAGCCAAGCACTTCATAATCCATTTTAGAACCAATCACTGCATCAGCACCTAGGTAAGCAGCACGCTCCCCCATTTCCGCCAAGGCTTCTTCTCTGGCTTGTAATAATTCTTTCTCATACCCTTTAGAGCGTCCACCAAACATGTTACGGAGTCCTGCCCCCATATCTTTAAACATATTGATTCCGGTAATAACTTCTCCAAAAACAATGCCTTCATACCCTACAATTTCTTTTCCCTTAATTTCGTTTGTTGTGGTAATAATCACTCAATCTCCTCCTAAGATTCTATTTACAGTTATTATAGCAAAGAGAGATGATTGAAACATCCGACTTGAGAACCATTTATTAAGAACGGAAGAAAGGATTTGTTTCGATTTCCTTACCAATCGTCGAAGCACCGCGATGCCCTGGATAGACAGCATAGTCTTTTGGCAACGTGAACAGTTCAGATTTGATTACTTCTAACAACTGTTTTCCGTCACCAAATGGTAAATCAGAGCGCCCCACACTCCCAGCGAATAATGCGTCACCACTAACCACAAAGCGAGCTTCTGGGAAAATAAAACTCACACTTCCTGGAGAGTGTCCTGGCGTATGAACCACTTTAAACGTCATGCCACCTAACGTATAATCTTTAAGTTCAAATTCATGCTCTGCAGGTGCCACTACGATATCTTTCATACCCGGGTGTCTTCCTGAAAGATTTAACGTCGGATTGCCTAACCATTCTTGTTCGATTGGATGAACATATACTGGAATATCATAGGTATGACGAATCGTTTCCACTGCGCCGATGTGGTCATAATGCGTATGCGTTAATAATATCGCAACCGGCTTTCGCCCTAGCTCTTCTACTATACGCTTAATTTCTACCTCATCCTCACCTGGATCCACTATCAACATCGATTCGTCATTGTAAATAAAATAACAGTTTTCTTCAACTGGTCCTGTTACTAATTGTTTAATTTCAATCATTTTTATCGACTCCTTTTCTACTCCTTCAGTATAACTAATCTACACAATTCTTGCCAATCATTTTATTCTCCTTAAAGGATATGCTATGATAAATAGAGTATTCACAAGAAAGGAAGAGGGTTTCATGGGTAAAGATATTCAAGATTATTTAGACAAGGGCATTAAAGGTGCGCCTGAGTTGAAACCGCATGAAAAAAAACGCTATTTAGGAGAATTTGAAGAGCGTATTCTACTAGCTATTCAAAACAAAGAAATGACCTCTACTGCAGCACAAAAACATGCCGAAGAAGTCATTTTGGCACAGCCCGGACATGCTTTAAAAATAAACAGCAGTGCGCCAACTAAGGCTCGGATGGCTTTTATAAAAATTGCACAGAAACATGAAGTCCCATTTACGATCATTCAAACAGACCAAAATGAGTTAGATGCTATTGGTGTCGTTTACGTAGCAGATATCGCCGTCAACTATCCAGATTTTTTATATCAACCATCTAAAACGACCACCACTTCATATCTCAACCAAAAAGAAAATCACACAACCAAGACGACTAGCTTCTTTGAACGCTTCAAATAAAGACATCAACGTATGTCTTTATTTTTTTTGCGGATATAGTGGCAAAGTCATCACATCATACTCGTGAGGGGCTAGCCCCGTCATGGTAATCCCTAATAAGCGAATAGCTAATGATTGCGTCTCAATTGTCATACTTTCCCAAATCTCTTTAGCTAGATAGAACAAATCTTCTTCTCGATGAATAAAATACGGTAAACTGCGCCGTTTTGTCACCGTTTCAAACTCACTATTTCTCACTTTTAAAACGATAATTTGACCATGTAACCTATTTTTACTTAAATGTTGTGCGAGTAAATAAGCAATTTCACGTAATTTCACCATAACCTCTTCCTCCGTTCTTAACGGCGGATTAAATGTCCGTTCACGACCTAAAGATTTACGCTCACGATTAGGATTAACAGGCCGATTATCAACGCCTCTAACCCGGCGATATAAATGATAGCCCATCTTACCAAACTCTTGAATCAACCTCATTTCTTCCCATTGATATAAATCTTCTCCAGTGAAAATCCCCCGCTCATGCATGCGAGGTAGCGTCTTTCTTCCGACTCCTTGGAACTTATCAATCGGTAATCCACGTAAAAAAGAAACTGCTTCATCTGGCAAGACCACCGTTTGACCGCGTGGTTTCTGATAATCCGAAGCTAACTTAGCAATAAATTTATTATAACTAACACCAGCTGAACAGGTTAAGTGTAATTCTCGCCAAATATCTCGTTGAATCAACGTCGCAATTTTAATCGCACTAGTACTCCCTATTTTGTTTTCAGTAACATCTAGATATGCTTCATCAAGCGATAGTGGTTCAATCATATCCGTATAGCGATGAAAAATAGCATGAATCTTCGCAGAAACTTCACGATAATAATTTAAATCTCCTTTTACAAAATTAGCATGCGGACAGAGTTCATACGCTTTTTGTGCGCTCATAGCAGAATGTATCCCATACTGTCGTGCTTCATAATTCGCCGTGGTAACGACACCACGACCATTGGTTTCTTTTGGATGACGAGCAATAACAAGCGGTTTCCCTCTTAACTCTGGACGATCTCGTTCTTCAATCGACGCATAAAAAGCATCCATATCGATATGAATAATTTTACGAGTAGTATCATTTTTTAAAGGAATTCGTATTTCCACCGTCGCTGCCCTCCTCACTATATCTTAGATTGTAACTCTTTCCTCTATTATACCACGAACATTCGTTCTTATAAAATCAAAAAAAAGACACTAACCATTGTTAGTGTCTTATGACCCGTACGGGACTCGAACCCGTGTTACCGCCGTGAAAGGGCGGTGTCTTAACCGCTTGACCAACGGGCCTTAAAAAAACGGAGAAGGAGGGATTTGAACCCTCGCGCCGGTTTCCCGACCTACACCCTTAGCAGGGGCGCCTCTTCAGCCTCTTGAGTACTTCCCCAAATGGGCCTAAATGGACTCGAACCATCGACCTCACGCTTATCAGGCGTGCGCTCTAACCAGCTGAGCTATAGGCCCCAAGAAAATTTATTGTGATTACAATAAAGCGGGTGACGAGAATCGAACTCGCGACAACAGCTTGGAAGGCTGTAGTTTTACCACTAAACTACACCCGCACCTTACCAAATGGCTCGGGACAGAATCGAACTGCCGACACACGGAGCTTCAATCCGTTGCTCTACCAACTGAGCTACCGAGCCGAGACGGTTCCGACGGGAATCGAACCCGCGATCTCCTGCGTGACAGGCAGGCATGTTAACCCCTACACCACGGAACCAATTGCGGGAGTAGGACTTGAACCTACGACCTTCGGGTTATGAGCCCGACGAGCTGCCAACTGCTCCATCCCGCGATATTTTTAAAAGGAGGATGAGGGATTCGAACCCCCGCACGCTTTTACACGCCTGACGGTTTTCAAGACCGTTCCCTTCAGCCAGACTTGGGTAATCCTCCATATTATAATTATAAATGACCCGTACGGGACTCGAACCCGTGTTACCGCCGTGAAAGGGCGGTGTCTTAACCGCTTGACCAACGGGCCTTATTTATTATGGGCCTAAAT
>NZ_CP097017.1:1350000-1712500 GCF_023299185.1 Vagococcus lutrae | reverse complement strand
GGCGAGTTGCAGCCTGCAATCCGAACTGAGAACAGCTTTAAGAGATTAGCTAAACCTCGCGGTCTCGCAACTCATTGTACTGTCCATTGTAGCACGTGTGTAGCCCAGGTCATAAGGGGCATGATGATTTGACGTCATCCCCACCTTCCTCCGGTTTGTCACCGGCAGTCTCGCTAGAGTGCCCAACTGAATGATGGCAACTAACAATAAGGGTTGCGCTCGTTGCGGGACTTAACCCAACATCTCACGACACGAGCTGACGACAACCATGCACCACCTGTCACTTTGTCCCCGAAGGGAAAGCTCTATCTCTAGAGTGGTCAAAGGATGTCAAGACCTGGTAAGGTTCTTCGCGTTGCTTCGAATTAAACCACATGCTCCACCGCTTGTGCGGGCCCCCGTCAATTCCTTTGAGTTTCAGCCTTGCGGCCGTACTCCCCAGGCGGAGTGCTTAATGCGTTTACTGCAGCACTGAAGGGCGGAAACCCTCCAACACTTAGCACTCATCGTTTACGGCGTGGACTACCAGGGTATCTAATCCTGTTTGCTCCCCACGCTTTCGAGCCTCAGCGTCAGTTACAGACCAGAGAGTCGCCTTCGCCACTGGTGTTCCTCCATATATCTACGCATTTCACCGCTACACATGGAATTCCACTCTCCTCTTCTGCACTCAAGTTCCCCAGTTTCCAATGACCTTCCCCGGTTGAGCCGGGGGCTTTCACATCAGACTTAAGGAACCGCCTGCGCTCGCTTTACGCCCAATAAATCCGGACAACGCTTGCCACCTACGTATTACCGCGGCTGCTGGCACGTAGTTAGCCGTGGCTTTCTGGTTAGATACCGTCAAGGTGAGAACAGTTACTCTCTCACTTGTTCTTCTCTAACAACAGAGTTTTACGATCCGAAAACCTTCTTCACTCACGCGGCGTTGCTCGGTCAGACTTTCGTCCATTGCCGAAGATTCCCTACTGCTGCCTCCCGTAGGAGTCTGGGCCGTGTCTCAGTCCCAGTGTGGCCGATCACCCTCTCAGGTCGGCTATGCATCATGGCCTTGGTGAGCCGTTACCCCACCAACTAGCTAATGCAGCGCGGGCCCATCCATCAGTGACACCCGAAAGCGTCTTTTATCTTTCTGTCAGGCGACAAAAAGAATTATGCGGTATTAGCACCTGTTTCCAAGTGTTATCCCCCTCTGATGGGCAGGTTGCCCACGTGTTACTCACCCGTCCGCCACTCCTCTTTCTCGGTGGGTGCAAGCACCCGGTGAAAAAGAAGCGTTCGACTTGCATGTATTAGGCACGCCGCCAGCGTTCGTCCTGAGCCAGGATCAAACTCTCATTAAAAGTATGATAACATCCGAAGATGTTTAGCTCATTTGTTGTTTGCTAGCGAATTGACTTCACTATCAGTTTTTATAAAAAACTGTAAAATTGTGTTTGTTTTTACACTTGTAAAAACGCCCTACACATTTGGTTCGTCTTACTTTGTTCAGTTTTCAAAGGTCTACTTCGTTGCGTTAGTAGCAACTTTTAAATAATAACATGTCGGCATTTGATTGTCAACACTTTTATTTAATTATTTTTTGAAGCTTGTTTTGTTGTCACCTGACAACTTCTAAATAATAACACGTTTAGTTGACTCCGTCAACATCTTTTTCAAAACTTTTTAAATCTTTTTTTATGTCACCTATTCGCTGTGACAACTTTTATATAGTAGCACGGGAACCCAACCGATGTCAACCATCTTTATAAAAAAATATAGTAGGTTCTAGAACCTACTATATCAAGCGTTTTATTTAAAATCAAGTATCTTTATGGACGCATCGTTGGGAAATCCATGTTGATTTACGAATATTCATCTATATGTCTCTAAAGACTGATATTATCAGCTTTTATCATTCTCTTCTTTTTTGCAACTGTCTACAACTGACCATAAATCTAGATCAAACGGTCGTAAATCGGTCGTATGATGGTCGTATTAATAAGATCCCATCATTGCTTTTTCAAAAGCTTGCATTTGCTCTATTTTAAAGTCTTCAGTTGCATCTGTGTATATGTCCATAGTAATCGTTATATCTGCATGACCTAAGATGGACTGCATTGCTTTAGTATTCATATTCTGTTCGTTCATTCTAGTCGTAAAAGTATGCCTAAAAATATGATTACTTAAATGTGGTACTAATATCACTTTTTCTTTCTTACTCTTATTTTGATCTAGAATTTTTAAATTACAGTCTCTTACAATTCTCCTTAATGATTTATTCAAAGTATTATTATTGTGTACTTTACCAAAGCGATTTAAAAACACAAAATTACTATAACCATCAATTGTATCTTTGCACTCAATTTCAAATACTTCTTGCATTTCTTTTTCTATCAAGAAAGCTTCTTTGACCTTTTCAATCATCGGAATTTTTCTTGTTCCCGCTTTAGTCTTTGGTGTATTAATTGCATATTTACTGCTTAGCCCCTTACCTTTACTATAGTATACCAAAGTATGCTCTACACTAATTAATCCTTCATCAAAGTCTAAATTATTCCATTGTAGTCCTGTAATTTCACCTACTCTCATACCTGTCCAAAGCATAACAGTAAAAATAGGATACCATCTTCTATATTCATTACTTGAGGATAAAAACTTTTCAAATAAAGCTTGTTCTTCGATGGTCATAGCTTTTTTCTTAGGTGTTTCGTGTCTATAAGCTGACTTCAACTCCTTTAGAGCATTATCTGAAGGATTATATCTTAAATAATCATCATCTAGTGCTAAATCTAAAACTTGATGTAATATAGTATGAACACAATCAATTGTTGATACTTTTAATCCCTGGTCTTCTTTTAATCGGTTATAAAAAGCTCTAACATCTGAACGTTTCACTTCAACTAACTTAAGTTGACCAAAGGTAGGTTCTACAAACTGTTGATACATATAAATGTAGTTTTTAAAAGTATTATCTTTTAATCCTCGCTTTACCTTTTTCCAAAGATTAAACATATCATTGATTGTAAGAGTAGAATTATCACTATCTATACCATCTAAGCTATTACGCAAAATTTCTTTTTGCCTTTCTCTTAATTCGGGTAAAGTTTTTGCATAGATAGACTTTCTTCTTCCAATCTTATCTCTCCACTTATATTCATAAGTACCATTAGCTCTTTGATGTTCTCCTTCTCTTAAAACTACTCCTTTATTATCTTTACGTCTTTTTACCATGAAAATCTCCCTTTCCGATAAAAAGAACACGCTATGATTATTATATCATATGCAGCATGTTCTTTTATCGAAAATCACTAAATTGAATACTGTTTATTTAAATACCCCTCCATCAACTCTCTTTTAATTAATCTCTTATTGCCATTGAATAAAACAAATGTGCAATCTCTTTCATCAGTTAACTGTCTAATTTTATCTTGTCCAATATTAAAATAACTAGCCGCCTCCTTAAGTGTTAAGAAGGCTTTTTCAGCAATACGAATATCATTTATATTTTCTCTATCCATAGCCCCTTCCTTTCATTAAAAACATATGGAGATACTTATATGTAAAGAATCTCCTATCTATTAAAAGGCTTATACTATAAAATGATATATCTAAGCCTTTTTGCTGTATTTTTCATTTTTTACTTTTCATATATTAGTATTTTAAATTTGCATGTTGTTATTTAGTTTTATGACATAAACGAGTGCAATGGAATTGCTACATAGGTATCTCACCTCTGCCCCTGTTATAGATGGGCCAGCATCAACTTTAGAAGTATCATTATCACCACTTAATTCATCGCTTAAGATTTCCAGGCCTTAATTAAACCTATTTATTTATCGCTCGCTTCCTTCTATTCCTTAGAACATCCTAGTATTTATTTGAACCGATTACTCAGCAGGAAGGTCTATGCGTAATTAAGTTTATGCTCCCTAAATGGATAACGTCTCGTCTTGGTCTATTAAGTTATCAAGGATCAATATTTATATAAAACATGAGAGGTATTTATAAGTTGCTTGTTTTAAAAAACAAAGGTCAAATCCCCCTCACTTATATGAGTGAAAATTTGACCCTCTTGGACACACTTTTATTTATTTTTTTCTAAAATCATTTTTAACTTTTCTAGAATCCTATCTCTTTTTCTTATAAGAGATGTCTTATGCGTCCCTATATTCTGTGCGACGTCTCGTATAGTCTCTTCCCTAAAATACAAAGCATTAATAATCTCTCTTTCTTCATCACTGAGTTTAGAAATAGCTTTTCGCAAGTTCACTATTGCCTCTTTTGTTTCAACTAATTTTTCTACATCTACACTTTTATCTTCTATTATATCCTGAAAGTTACCATCTTGATCAAATTGAGAAATATAGAGCAATCTATTTTTACGATCAAGTCGTTCTAAATATTTTTCCCTATTCGTCTGCTTCCAATAAGCCAGATAAACTTCCTTACTAACCATTACCTTTTCTTTATCAATAAAAATAAAATAATCTTTCTTTGTCATATAAAAACCTCCTTAAATCTCTTTTTGAAATTTAAGGAGGCATGGCGGGGATCTAATTCGTACACAATTCATAAGCAACTCACCTATAATTAGGTACAAAAATAGCCACGATTAACTCGTGGCTATCCTTTTATATTGGACCCTTTATAAAACACAGCTAAATATAACAAAACATTATCTAATACTTATTAGATTTAATTTTAAATAAAGCTCATTTCATAATATATAGAAAGAGTGTGATGTGAGTTATAGAATCTTTCTAAAATGTTGAATTTTTATAAATTTTGTTAAATTGTATATGGAAATTAAAAAAACATATATCTATTATCTCTTTCTTACTACAGAGATAACCTGGAGCATTATTTAATAGTTTGTTTTTATTTTTTCATTACACGACACATCCATATTTCTTTTTGAAGCTTGATACACTTGATTCTGTAAAACAACCTATTTTTTTCTGTTTTCAAGCAAAAGTGTTTCATTAAGGGTTCCTCCTAAATTTTTATATTCTTTTTTTCTTAACAACAGATTTTTTTTGCTATTCTTGTTTTTTTACCTTAATATTTTTACCTGCTTTTTCTAAAATTGGCTCGAATAGTTCTTCCTCAGCCTTTTTTCTAGCTCTAATAGCATCTTCTTTATTCTTAAATGTTCCAAGTGTATATCTTTTCCTTCTTAACGTAATATAAGAAACCCATTTGCCATTTTTAGTTTGACTAACACCTCTTACCCCACTAGTATTATTTGACGGTATTTTATCCGTTAGTAAATATGGTAAAGCTCCATCCACATAGTTATATTTGCGGTTACTATTAAGATGACCACAGCTTAGTGTATGCTTACTAATGAGATTAGATCTAGAAACATAAGTAGGCTTACCACAAGAACATAGACAAAGATATTTTTCTCTATTTTTATCAAATGAAATAACTGTAAGATCTCCGATTTTTTGCCTTAATAAGTCATCATATTTATGATTTCCACAGTCTTTGACATATCCTCTATCTAGTTGCTTTTTAGTGGCTTCAATATAATTTCCACATTTAAGACATCTACATTTCCAAACTATTGATCCATCTTCACGCTTTTGAGTTTTTTCTTCAACTATAAGGTTGTGATATATATTTCCTACTATGTTTTTATAACTATTAGCAATCTCCGCTCCTCTACATCCACAACTTACTGTCCTTCCCGAAATAAGATTACTATAATAAACATCAGTAGTGTTTCCACAATCACAAATACATTTATATTTTTTGTATTTGCCTTTTTTATAAACAGATAATACTTTTAATTTTCCAAACCTTTTCCCATCAAGTTTATCTTTTTTATTCATTTCTTTTGCTTTGTTTGATGTCATATCTACAAAAATTTTCTCTTTTCAAAATATAACCTCTCTTAAATTTTATTTCTACAATGATATATCAAGAAAAATTATTGCCTATTTTTCAATTCTTTTACATCGTATAGTTGTTCTTGCTTCTCCACCTAGGGTACAAGTGAATAATGTTAAGTCCCAATCTCCAGAAACCATATCTTCAACCTGTATTTCATCTAGCTCTTCTTTCTTTTCTACAGTAAAATCAAAAAGATTGTCATTCATATCCTTAAATTGAACTACATCTCCAATATTTAATCGATGAAGCTTTCCAAAATGGACTGTATAGTTATGAGCTAACAGGATCATATTGTTTAAGTATACAGAACCTTCATATCTTGCAGGTGCAATCTTAAGCTTTGGATATGACCAAGAGCTTAGAATCGGAAGTTCCAGCTCTAAGCTCGGTATAATTACATATCCTATATATTCATTGCCATCAATTGTAACCTTTGGCATTTCCATATACGGGTTTTTAACATAATCAGGTCTATCATCAATTGGTTTTTCAATTTCTATGACCTTCTTTTCTTCAAGCCTTTCTTTGATTAACTCAGTTTCTTTTCCAACCTGATAATCTTCCCATAAGTTTTTAGAAAAAAATACTAATCCAGCCACAATACAGATAGTACCAAATAAGAAAAACTTATTTACCTTTCGCATTTAATTTGTCTCTTTCTATAAGGGATGATTAAGGCAATAGCTAACACTAAAAGCCCTGTTAACCTGAATATAGTACTTCCTGATCCACCAGTTGTTGGCAGTTCATAGCCTCCCATTAATTCATTCTTTACTATGACGGTATTATCATTTAATGAAAAGTTATCATCTGCTTTCATACTAACTTTTCCTAGACGTGATACTTCAATCTTTAATGAGTTGTCTATTTTACTAAATCCTTCAGGGGCTTCGATTTCTTTTAAATAATATGTCCCATGGACTAGTCCATATATTTTAATCTCGTCTTTATCATTAGTAATAAATTCAGTTTTCTTGTCACCTTTTAAATCCTCATTATCATAAAGTTTAAGTGGTTGAACGTTTTGATTTTCATCAGGATTTTCTTTATATATTGCAAATTTAGCATTTTCAAGAGAATTACCTACCGAATCTATTTTTTTAACACTCAAATTTTGAAGAGCAACTTGGACTACTGGATGGTCATAGAACTCTTTATATGGTTTTTCTTCAGGTCCAAAGACATAATCTACATAAGCTTCTTTATTTGACTTAAATCCAGCTTTGTTAGAACTAGTCTTATTATCAGCATAATCTGTCCCAAAATCCCCTCTATGAGGGTAGCCGTTTCTTTGATACTCCTCAAATGTCTCCTTTGGAATAGTAATATTATAAGATAATGTAAATTTCATGTTTTTATCTAACTTATAGTCAGGATTGAAAGTTAAAATAACACTTTCTTCTTCATTGACTTTTTGAGTTTTAACTGATTGGATGTATCTACCATTTTCATTTTGTGCTGTTTGATTTCCATTTTCCCAAAGAGTCTTTATCATTCCATTTGTATCCGTTACTGTCACCTTAAAATCGGGTATCGAGTCCAATTTTATATCCTTACTTAAAGTATCCTTTACTTTTACTTCTGAAACTGAATATAAAACCGTATTACTTAAACTTTTTGTTAATTCACTTATATCCTCTTTAATTCCCAAGAATATTCCATTGCCTTTTTTCGACATAGCTTTTAAAACTTCTGGACTTTGTGACGTGAAGAAACCCGTATCGTTAATATCTTTTGAAACTCCTATAGCAACTGTAGAAACATCCGGATTTGAATTATAAAAACGATTCAAGGTACCTTCTTCTTCATCAAGAATCCACTTTCTAACGTTGTTAACATTAATAATACTATCGTAAGCTCCACTGCCATATCTTTTTCCATTATGCCAAACATAAAATGTTGGAACTCCATCACTTAAGAAAATCATGGCTTTTTTATTTGCACTTGACGGTCTTGCCAAGAATTGTTGTTCAGCTCTTTTCAATCCCGCATCGTAATTCGTACCTTCTTGAAATCCGTTGGTAAATCTCACCGTTTTTGGTTTGTTAGTCCAATCCAACAATATTTTTGAGTCTTTATCTAGTGTGTAAAACGGATTGCCTAGCAAACCTCCAACTCCTCCAAAATCTACAATGGTAAGATTGTTTTTTTCATTCTGATTTAAGAAATTATAAACAAAGCCATCATTATCATTGGGACCATTCAAGAAGAAGTCTATAGCTTTTGCTCTAGATTGCTTATATTTATATCCTGGAATATTCATATCTTTTTTACTCATACTCCCAGATCTATCAAGTACTAAAACCAGATCAACACCCTCTGTTTCTACCTGGGTTTTACTATTTAAGTCCAAATATATACGGTAGTTATCTGCAATTTCCTCTGGAGTTTTAGTCTTTTGTATATTCGTATCAGGATTTTGTATTCCATCTCCTAAATAATCAATTGTTTTATGTTTTTGTAAATTAGGTACTTTACCCATTTGAAAAATATCTGGTTGTCTATTGTAACTTCTAGGAATTAAACCATCTGCATGATTGGTTTCTGCAAATTGGCTATTTTCAAATATTATGACTTGCTTTCCTATATCACCTTCCACAATTATCTTTAACAAATTAATACTACTAATTTCTTTAACCGTCGATTTAAAAGCCAAAGTAAAGTCTTCAAAATCATTAGAATTCTTTGGAATTAACGAAACAATATCTACCTTATCTTCTAATACACTATGACTATCTAATCTCTCAAGTCCTTGATCTTCAAAATTATAAGAGATTTTTATCTTTCCAAGAGATTGTATCAACTCATGTTTTTTGTCATATAATTTTTTTACTGCGGCTTCTAAATTATTGAAATCTTTTTGTGATTGATTGACCTCGTTAAGTTTTTCTATTGATTTTTCTAGCTCTGTCAACTCTTTAAGTATAAGTTTTGCAGATTCTTTATCTTTATCTGAATATATTTCTTCTTCTAAAGTTAATTCTTTCGCAACTTCAAGTTCAATTTTTTTAATTTTGCTTTCTGAATTCTTGTAGAAATCAATAAAAAAATTTCCATCCTTAATTTCTATATTGCTTATGTCTATATATTCTGGAGAATTTTCATCATAATCCTTAATATCAAACTTATCCTTTAACTCTAAAGCGTCTTGATGAGTTAGACGACTTTCGCCGGACTTATCTTTTACAAGTTTTTCAAATTTTGAAATAAGTTTTTTCTCATAGTCTGAATAATTTAAAGTAAACTCTTTTAATTTATCAGTTCTTTTGTCTTCTTGTTCTTCTTTCAGTTCTTCTTCATGAACCTCTTGAGACTCTTCTTTAAGGTTTATGTTTTTTTCTACCGTATCGATCAAGATAAGTTGTTCTATTTTATCAACTTCAAAACTTAATTCTACAATTTCATTTCTATCATTTCTTTTGATTTCTGTATCTTTACAATCAATTAATTCGTTGTTGAACAGCGAAAATATTGAGAGTTCATTTTGCTCTTCTAATGAAAATGGCTTTTTAAAGACATAGTGTATATTTAGAATTTCAAGATCATGAATTCTATCTCCGTCTTTATTAATAAAGTAAATGTCATAAATTTTTGCTTTATTTAACTTTTGCTTTTCATTAAGCTTTTCAGTAATCATATTCGTGATTCTTTTTTGTAATCCTAATTGTCTATCGTCTTTTTCTGAATCAACCTCCTTAACTATTAATTGTGCCTCTTCTTGCAATGTTCCCTGTTTTAGCTCTATAGAAATTTCAATCTCACCATTTTCATAAAAATAAGTTTTAGGCAACTCCTTGCTAGTTTCAAAGGAGTTTATAATAGACCCCTTTGTAAGATCTTCACTATTTTTTATCTCTAATGAATTACTCTTACTCTCACTCTTTCTTTTTTCGTCTGGAGAGTCTTCTTTTATTTCTTGTGTGTTTGTTATAACAATTGAGTTACTTTCTTTTGTATGCTCACCAAAAGATTCTTTATCCATAGCCAGAGAAATAGGGGAATTTGAAAGTAATATTAGCAGTACTAAAACAAGCGATATAAATTTTTTCATTTTAATTTTCATTCATCCACCTTCTTTCTTCTATTTTGAATAAAGCCTAACACAATCATTATTGAACCGATACCAACTAGAGTATACACAGGCCACCATAACTGACCCGTCTGTGGCAAGGGGTCTTTGGTTTTTTTTGGTGTTTCGGATGATAAATAAGTATTTTCAACTATAAAAGTATCACCTTCTTCACTTATAGATACTTTATATTTACGTTTGCCCACACTTTTTTCTGCTACGGTCCAATTTACATTTGCATCTAATTTATGCCATGTGTGTTGCCAATTGCTTTTTTCACTTAAGCTTATTACTTCTTTTAACTTTCCATTTCCTAAAAGTTCAATTTGAACTTCTTTAGGGCGTAGATTTTCAAAGCCTTTATCTTTCCAAATCTTTATGACTTTTTTAGACACTTCTTTTATGATCTTTTCTTCTCTAGTTGTTTTTGGCTTTGAGATTACCTCATAGTTCCATGTCCCAGTTTCTCTTTCTACATTAGGTAATAGAACTAGAAAGGGACTGGATTCATATATATAATTATCTAAAGTTAACTGCTTTCCAATGACAAGATACAATCCAGCTTTTAGTTTTGTTTTGTAAATTCCGTTAGCATCAGTTAACCCTGTCACTACAGGTTTTACCCCGTCCTTTTGCACATATCCTTTTAGGGTGAGAGAATAATCGTTCCAACCATCTTGGTTTAATTTCGTTAAATCAACAGGATATTTGCTAAATTTCTTTGAAAGATCTATGTTTAGATTCTCATCAACATCCGCTACTTTATATATGTCAAATTCCGCATTAGATAATTTCTTACCTTCATTCTGATAGTCGATAGTAAACTCAACGTCCTTGTCTTTATCAAAGTCGCTACTTGCTAATATCTTTGAAGGAAATATAATAAGACTTAATATTAAGCACATGAGAAATAATGGTAGGATTTTTTTAGTTTTATTCATCTTTCACCTCCAATAAATCTTGCTTTAAGCTAATTTTTAATTTTTATCTTGGTTTTTATGCTTTTTCCTATTTATTATCAAAGATATTAAATCTTTTATAATAGTAAATAGAATAATAAGGAATACAATCAAGAAAAATATCATCTTAATTAGATGTATTTTTATACTTTTTTCCGCTTTTTCAAGAGTTTTTGCTTTTTTATGATTTGTATCTTTTATTACTCTTTCTCCTCTTACTAAAAGCCTATGAGTATTTATTCCATAGGGTGTGCATGTAAACATGGTTACATAGTCTTTGCCTTCTTCAATTTTTAAGGCTTCTACTTCTTTTGGCAAAACAGTAATAATTTGATTTATTTTATAGGTTAAATTATCCCCTAAGACAGATAAGGTAAATTCATCCCCCATTTTCAGTTTATTTAAATCAGTAAATAATTTAGCTGATGGCAGTCCACTATGAGTTGAAATTACAGCATGTGTGCCTTTGCCTCCTACCGGTAAAGAAGATCCCGGAAGATGTCCAACTCCTACTTGGATTACCCCCTCGTTGACATCATGGTAAATAGGTAAGTTAACATTTATTTTGTCTATAATTACCGTTCCCATCATTCCAGTTTTGAAAGGGTCTAAATTTTCTCTGTAGCCTTCTAATGAAAGAGGATTTGATAAGGGATTTTCAACCTTTAATAAATTTTGATTGTACTTATCTGCCTTTTCTTTTATTTTTCCAATCTCAATATCTTTAAATTGACTTAATGCTTCCTGATATTCAACAATTGCCCTAGATTGACTAATATTATTTACATAATCACTGATTGTAGGGTAGAAGAAAATACTACAGCCAATTAGTAATAAAATTCGAAAAAAAATTGATTTGCTTTTTTCCATAAACAAACTATTTATTTCAATAGAGATGGTTAACCATCTCTATTGAAAATTTTTATCTAATTCCTTTCTTTTTTAGTTTTTCTTTTGCAAGACTATATAGAGCTATTAAAATAATTCCACTACCTGAAACTGCAAATAAAGTAGTACCAATACCACCAGTTCCTGGAAGCTCTACACCAGAATTGTTTTCAACAATTGCTTCTCCATCTACAATAGCAGTAACAGCACCATCATCTTCTTTAGTTGCTTTAATTTCTACTTCAATATCTTTTGTTAATAGGTTATATCCATCTGGAGCTTTAGTTTCTTCCAACTTATATTTCCCAGCAGCCAAACCTTCAAATGAAGCAGTGGCATTTTCATCTACAATTTTTGTTTCAACTTCTGTTGCTTCATCTTTGTCGACCCAAGTTACTTCTTTAGTACTAGGATCAACTTTGTAATATTTATCTTGGTCATTTTTTAACTTAAATTTTGCACCCGCTAATGGTGTAGTCTTATCTTTTCCGTCAACTTTATTAACAATAACTTTAGCTGTAAATACTTTTTCTTCGTCTTTTGTTGTATCTGTTTTCTCATTATCTTTTGGATCGTTGCTATATTCAAGGGTAACATTGTTTGGATTAGATCCATCTGTAATCACTGCATCTTTATTTAATTTCGCCTTATATGTTATCGTAATTGTTTGACCTACTTTATCTTGTAGTTGTAACATATCAAAAGATACTTCTAAGTCTTGTTCATTTATTTTTTTTGTTACATGTTCTTCAATAGGGTCACTACCAATTGTTACTGTTACTTCCTCAGGTTTAGAAATAAAAGTTAGCCCTTTTGATAATGTATCTGTCATTTTAAAGGTATACTTACTATATCCTGTAGTGTCAGGAACCTTACTTGTTAATGTATAAGTAAGTTCTTGTCCAATGTCAGCTGTTGGCTTGTCCACTTTCTTTTCTACTGTTGGATATGTTGCTTTCACTTTAACTTCTGCTTCTGGAGTTGTTGAAGTTAAAGACACAATTGAATTTTGATCTTCTACTTTTTCTGTAGCCCCTTCTGGATGTACTAAATAGTAACCAAGTTCTAATCCACTAAAAGTTAAAGTTTCACCATCTGCTTTTTTTGTCTGAGTTTTCTTTATACCTTCCTTATTTAATTCGCCCAATGCAGCTTTTGCAAATTCTGATATATTAGATTCTGTGATATTGATATATTTTATTTCACCACCTACAACAATTGGATTTAGTTTTCCGGAATTGTCTTTAACGATATATTCCGTCCCTGCACCATCAGTGAAAAAGTCTTTCCATTCTTTTGCAATAGTATATGAAACATTTTCTCCACTTTGAGTTAAGTCAAAAATCTTATAAGCTGAATAGTTTTTCCCTGTAGTTGTTCCGTTTACTGTGATAGTTCCTTTATTTGACGATGCCGCCAATGCTTTTGAACTTGATAATCCCGTGGATAATATAAGTACTAATGCCATCATTACCCCTAGTATTCTTTTAATTTTTAAAGCCATTTTCTTCCTCCTTATGATCTAATTATTTTTTAGATATTTTTATATAATGATATAAGTTGTATAGATTCAGTTGTTATTAATTAGTTATAGCGATTTGACTCCAATTTTTAAAAAACCAAGTAAAATAAATGTTTCTTCTTATGATTTTATTGTATCTTCAGTTAGATATCTATTTCCTTATCAATTCCTCCTCCCTTAATTTTTTTGGTTTAATTCTAACTTTGACTGTCAATAATATCAGGAAATAAATTACAAACTATGATATAATTAATTCGTCTGTATAGACGCAGGAAATTACTGTTTTACAGAAAATTAACAGTATTGAATTAGTAAGCGATTTATACGTAAATAAAAGTCTACTTTTTTTTACACTTCTTATTTCTCTTTTGCATACCCTTGTTCTTTTAACCACTTTGAAAATGTAGTATGGCTTATACCAAGCTCTTTAGAAGCTTTTCTAAGACTTGTCTCGTTTTTGCAGTATTTCTCAGCCAGATTATAAAATTCTTTAGGAATTTCTATTTTACTCCTACCAAATTTCACCCCTCTTTTTTTTGCTTCACTTATTCCTTCCATTTGCCTTTGATGAATATTTTCTCTTTCTATTTGAGCTACATAGGATAGTATTTGAAGGACTATATCTGCTATAAATTTTCCTGTTAAGTCATTTACTTTTGTTCTAGTGTCAAGAAGTGGAAAATCTAGTACTACAATATCTGCGTTTTTTTCTTTGGTAATTGTGTTCCATTCTTTTATGATTTCGTCATAGTTTCTTCCCAATCTATCTATTGATTTTATATAAAGTTCATCTCCTTCTTTTAATTTTTTAATTAGCTTTTTATATTTCTTTCGATTAAAGTCTTTTCCGCTCGCTTTATCAATATAGATTTGTTTCATCTCTATTTTCTCTTTTAGTATTGCTGTAAGCTGTCTATCTACGTTTTGTTCTTTTGTCGAAACTCTTATATATCCATACCTCATTTAATCTCCTCCTGATTTTACTTTTATATAATTTAAATGTTATATGGATATATCTAGTGAGAACATATTTTCTTCAAACAAAAAAGAAGTCTTTAAACTTTATTTGTCTCCCAGACTTCTTTTATAATCTTTATATTTTTATAACACCTTTGTACAAATTATCTTTTCAACTCCTTTGTCAATATAAAATTTTCTACACAAATAATATGTCCATACTCTCCAAAGCATTTACATTAATATATGTTATATAGTATAAAGGTAAGATTTATGATATAATTTCATAAAACTAAATATCCGCTTAATTCTTGTTATCTTATATATTCTTTTGATCATTTAAGCAAGCATAGCAAGTGTACGGACACTTGCGAAAAATTGATGAAGCAGCTCCCCTAACGGACTGCTTCTTTTTTTATCAATTTTACCTTGTTAGGGAGAACCCTAAGACCCCCAAACATATAAATATAGGAGGCAAATCATGGCAAATAGAATAAGAAATGAACGAATAGAGATTAAATTAACCAAAGAAGAAAAGAAACTTTTTAAGAAGAAAATGAAGATGTCCAACAGTAAAAATATGGCTCACTTTATCAGAAAATGTGTCATGGAAAAAGAAATTTATATCGTCGATTTAGAGCCTTTTAGAAACATTCAATGGCTTCTTTCTAATGCAACTAACAATATAAATCAGATTGCTAAACATGCTAATCAGACAGGTATCATCTATAAGAATGATATAAAAAGCATGAGAAAAGATATTGATGAAGTATCAAAAGCAGTATGGCAAATTCATTCCTTACTACTTAATAGAACCACCGAAGGAGATGATTAATCATGGCAATTACAAAAATACATCCGATAAAATCAACCTTGAAACTTGCCATTGACTATATCACTCGTGATGAAAAAACAGATAATCAAATCTTGGTATCTGGCTATAAATGTAATCCTGTAACTGCTCATACTTCTTTCTTAAAGACCAGAGAAGATAACAATATTCAAGGAAAAGTTTTAGCTCAGCACCTTATTCAATCCTTCTATCCAGGAGAAACTGATGTCGAGACTGCTCATCGAATTGGACAAAAACTTTGCGAAAGACACCTAAAGAACGAGTATGAATATGTTATAGCAACACATATTGATCGTGGGCATATTCATAACCATATTATCTTTAATCATGTCAACATGAAGACGGGTAAATGCTATAGGTCTAACCATAAAACTTATCATAAAATCAGAAATCGAAGCGATAAATTATGTAGAGAAAATAATCTCTCAGTCATTGATCCATACTATGAAAGCTACAAGAGAAAGTACAAAACTACAGGCAAATCATGGTATGAATACCAACACGTAAAGAAAGGTACTTCATGGAAGTCCAAGCTTCAATTTGATATTGACCGAACACTAAAACAAGCAAAAGATTGGGAAAATTTTCTTAGAAGAATGGTCGAGTTAGGCTATGAAGTTAAGTACGGTAAACACATAGCTTTCAGGCATAAAAACAAGCAAAGATTCACTAGATCGAAGACCATCGGTGACGACTATACAGAAGAAAGATTAAAAGAAAGGCTAACTGAGAATCTTCAATTCGACTACTCTAGAGTTAAGAAAAGAGTTGGATATGTAATCGACATTAACAATAATAAGAAAATAAAATCTAGTAAAGGTTATGAGTTTTGGGCAAAGAAGCACAACCTGAAAACAATGGCTGATTCAGTAATTGCAATTCGTGAACTTGGCATAAATTCTAAACAAGATCTAGAAGCCTATATTCGAAACAGTGCTGATGAAAGACAAAAAACCCTAGATATAATTCAAGATATCGAGTCTACAATAGAAAAGCTTTCTGAAACAATGGAACAAGTTGAAATTATTAGAAAACATCGAGAACATTACAAATATCATAAGGCTAATCCTAATGATGAAAATTTTTCAAGAGAGTATTCTGCTGAATTAAAGCTATATATAGTAGCCTCAAAAGCCATAATGAAAACCTATGACACTGTACCTAAATCCAAAGATATCCTTAACCAGCTTGATAAACTACAAGAAAAAAAGAATACCCTTATGAAAGAGTATTTTAAGTTTAATAATTTATTTACTGAGTTAATTCAGTACAAAAAAAACTATGAAAGTTATATGGATAAGGAAGTAGAGAGATAGTCCCTACTTCCTTATGTTCTAAAACGCTTTAAGATTATGGTGGTGAAAATATATTCTTTTACCATCTTATCAACTAATCTCGCATTTGAAACTCCATTCCCTAATTCAAATAAAACCTTTAAAGTTTGTTCATAGTCTACTAATTGTTTATCATCTTCATTTAATTCACCATAATTTTTTGCCAAGCTAATTTGAATTAATTCTTTTATGGTATCAGGATCAAGTGGGTTAAATTGAATAACATCATCTATTCTACTATAAATCGGTTCACCTAATGAATTAACAATGTCCTTAGTATCCGAAAAATTTGAAGTACATATAATGATACTGTTCTTTAAATTGACTTTATAATTCTTGTCTTCAAATACCCCTTCATCAAACATTTGATAAAATGCACTGTAAAAAATTTGATTAGGTTTATCAAATTCATCAAACAGTATCACATTACTTTCTCTATCCAATAAATCCCTTGCTAAGCTTGATTCAGTATGATTCCCTCCAAAAACATAGTTACCAAACTCTCCACTCTGATACATAGAAAACTGTTTTCTAAATAGATTCTCATCCAATATATTGGCTATAAACTTAGCAGTTTCGGTTTTACCTACACCTGATGGTCCATAAAATAGTAAAACTAATGGTTTCTCTCTATTATAGCCTTGTGCAATCCTGTATAAGCTATTAGTTAACTTTAATGACACCTTTTGTTGCCCTAAAATCTTATTATCATATCCATCATAGAATTCTTCAACATTATGCATATCTAACTTGTTGAAGGTATATTCTTCAATTTTTAACTCATCACCAAATTCATCTTGCAGTTGATTTACGATTACTATTGGCGGATTCTGAAAATACATATTTTCTATATCATATTCACTCAAAATCGAAAGAAATCCATTTAAACCCGAATTGCTTAGTCTTGCATACTCATGTGTTCTAGCAACTAAATTCGTCACTCTTGTACGTTTTGGTTTTTGACGTGCACCATCTTGATTAAGAAAAAGCCCTCTGGCATTCATATCAGATTCATTGATAAGTTGAGTTAAAGTCCTTGGTCTAATTCGCTCTGGCAAACTTTGGTTAAATGCACTTTCTGGTCCATAGAATACCTTAATCATTCTCTACACCTGCCAAAATAACATCATAAACTTTGACTAAATCATTATTTTTATCATCTAACTGTAGACCACTTTCTTCTAAAGCTCTTTCATATGCATCAGGTACAACTGTATTTTTACCAAGACTGAATTCTTTTTCTATGTCTAGATTTTCTAAATTAATTTCACCAACTTCAACCGCATGATATGTTAGCTTCATTTTTACTAGATCTGGAAGAAGATAGGAATTTTTGAATGCATTTAAATTAAATCTCAAAACACATAAATTGTCCTTTTCTTCAAGAATCATTTCATAGTATCCTTTACTTTGTTCTAGAGCTGCATCTATCATAGAAATATTTAAACGAAACTCCCCTAAATCTACTTCTCCCTCTGTCATAATCATATATGGAGCCAATAATTTAATGTACGAAAGTGAATTCTCATATGGATAAACCTCACCGTTATTAAAAATATGAATTTTAAATTTATCCAAATCTAATTTCAGATAGTCTGTTAATACAGTGTTATTTATCACTCTGTTTAATAAATTTTCTCTACTCGTGCCAACAGATCCATTTGTACTTAAGCTAAACTTTCCTCCTAAAATTGATTTCAAAATACCAGTAGTAGCTATACCTGCTTCTCCAGAAACCTCTCCTTCATATTTAGTTAGGTTTTCTTTTATTAACTCTTCGCGTAAAGCTCCTTGATTGCTCATGTAAATCAAGTCCGTTGCAGAGTCTTCATCAAAGTATATAATTTTGCTAAATGTTGGTTTATTTGTAGTATCTATATCTTTCACCTCATATTTTTTTAAGTTATTATTTATTCTCTAAAGTTCGTGATATTTTTTTTATTTCACTTGTATTAAGTGAATAAAGTTCATAAATATTTTTATTCCAGTTACTTTTGATGATCCTCTCATATTCCAACTCAGAAGGTACGCTAAATTTTTTAACCTGGCTTTTAGCTGTTGAGTAATATCCTTGTGAATATGGCTTAGAAACCATAGAAATATAATATGCAAATAGGTCAGAAGATAAAATTTCACTTAAAAAGGAAAGATACTCTTTGTTATCATTATAAATTGCATACCCTGCAGCAAACATCTCATCTACTTCTCTAGATAACGAAGTGTGAACTTTTGAAGCAATGTATGGAAGGTATAATCTCAGACCTCTATCATTTAACCCTTGACTTCTTCCATATGCATACCACGCAGGAATATTTTTATCTACTGCTCTTTTTTTCAAATCATAAGAATAAGATGCAAGATATTCATAGGCAAATGATTCTGGTGAAATAGACAGAGACATCTTTTTATAATCATCGATAATCTTTGATACTAATCCAGGGTCTGATTTCTCTAATATTTTGCTATATTTTTCCCGAAAATTTTGAGATATAGAAGCGTATATCTGCATATGACTTGCTAATAAAGTATATTTATCGCTCACTTTACCACCTCATCTCTTTCAGCCAATTTAATGAATCTAAATCAACACCATCTTTCAAACTTATAATATCCTCTTCATTTAAATTATATTTCGAGTAAACAAAATCATTTTGCTTTTTTTGAAGTTTTATTAGTGTATCTAATACAATCTTTTTTTGGTCTCCATAAGAATCTTCATATCTTTCGATAGTACTTAATATTTCATCGTAAACTCCTGATAACATTTTTATTTCACTCTCTATTAGCTTAGGTATAGGAACTTCACCTATAAATTGTTTGTTCATCTTGTAATACCCACCTCTTGCCTCACCAGATACTGATATTGCAAGTAATGTCAAGAGTTCAGAATTTAAAATGATAGTTAAGGCTTTTAAGCTATCTATTTCATTATACTTTTCATCCACTATAGCGTTAATATTTGAATTATCTCCATAAATATTTCCATGCGATAACGAGGCAATGACTCTTCTAGCAGTCATAGGTATAAATATTTTTGCTTTATCTATTAACTTTAAGTTTTGATTTCTTGTATATCCATAAAACTCATCCGGATCTTTTCTTCTTTGATTTGTTGACATGGTATCCATCCATGTTAAATAAGCATATGACATTGGATAATCATTTTTTAATTTTTCTAGTTCAATTAAATTTGCATCTTTGTCGTAAGGGAATATCAGGTATGTTTTTATCTGATTCCTTTCAAAATCAACAAAAGAGTTCAAATTATCATTCTCATATATAGGTTTAGCTAATTCTTCTATCTTTACAATTTTTGTTTCTTTAGTACCAGTATTTGGATTTGTAAAATTAATTTCTCCTTCTACACAACCATTAAACTTCCTAGTATTTCTCAAAAAATAATATTGTTTGTCTAATGCTTGTGGACCAACAGTAACCTTAAACCTAGTACTGTTATTGATAGTAAAAAAGTTATCTTGCTCTACTAAATCCCTAAGGATTTTAGCATTTCTGAAATACCTATAAGACCAGGTTGGTGCTTGCAATAAATCATCCGCACTTAATTTTGTTTCGAAGTTGTTTCCTTCAATAACCGAATGTAAATTACCACGATCTTTATTGACTTCTTCTTGCGAAACAGAATATGTGATTTGAGCGTTTTCTTTTTTCACTGCATATAACAGAGCAACGTATGTTGTTTTGAATTTAAATAAATCATTACTAATGTACTCTTTAATTCCTGTTAAATATTTCTCTTCCGCAAGCCAATCTCTAATTTTTTTGCCATAACTTGTCGTAAAGAATCGCTTCTGAATAATAATTCCAAGTTTCCCATTTTCCCTTAACAGCTCGAAAACTCTTTCAAGGAAAAACATTGAAATATCTGCCTTTCCTTCTTTTATTAGATATCTATCTCTTAAATAGCTATATGTGACTGGCCAATTTGATTTGAAATGCTTAGGCTCAATATATGGTGGATTAGTCAAAACATATGAAAATCCACCAATCTTCATTACTTCAGGAAATTTATTAACATAATCCATTGGTACTTGCTCAAATTTCTCAATTTCTGGCAAATCATACATATCATAAATATCAGGTTCTACTATTGAGTTTCCAAGTTGAAAATTACTACTAAATTCTCCAAGCATTTTCTCTATTGGCTCAGGCTTTTCATGTTGAGTCATAACCAATTTTAAAGACAAGGTCATTTTTAATACTTCTATAGCAACAGGATCTATGTCTACTCCATATATACAGTTTTTTACTATTAATTTTATTTTTTCATATGGGAGTATTTCTAAGCCGTGTATTTCTTTCATTTTAGAAATCAATAAATCTAAAACTGTTACGAGAAAAATACCGCTGCCAGCACATGGATCTACTATTTTACAGTTAAATAAATCATCTTCATTACTAATATTGCCAGCATCTATTACATTTCGAACAATATATTTTGCAATTTCTGGAGGTGTTGGAATACTACCAGTTGGAGATGTTTTTTTATTTCGTATATCTATGGAATCATCATTGAAATACAATTCTTTTCCTAGAAAATAATCATACATTTCTGCAATGAATTCAGGCTCTATTGCATCAAATCTGTAGGGCGTAAAACCATACAGCTTATTTATGAACTTTTCAAAATGATTGTCATCAATAACTATAGAATCAGGAATTTGAAACTCATACATTGCACCATCGTATTTTTCAAAATATTCTTTTTTACAACTTGTATTAAATTGATTCCAGAATCCTTTTCCATTTTCCAACCAGTTTAATAAGCGACGTTCAGGTTCGTAATTAATAGCTTCAAGTACACGATGAAATAACAGTCTATTAATAATTACTTGAACAAAATACTGTAAATTATTTAATTTAATATCAGGAAGATAATGTCTAATTCCATATGCAAGTCCCATCTGCAAATCATGAATCAAGGATATAAAATCACTATCCAGCGTCTTTTTATACCCCTCTTCTATTTCTATAGAAAATGCTGAAACATCCCATTCATTATTTTGTATTTTTTCTCTATCTAAAAATTGATAATATAATTCAACCTGAATAATTCATAGCTTTAATTCTTTGGTACATTTTATTGAAATATGTATCACTAATATCCCTATCAACTGATTTTGACTAAAAAGTTACTTCAAACATTCACTGTTCAAAAATATTGAGGAATAAATTTTGGGTGTAAGGCATTTTGAGCATACTTCTCCCTGGATAACTTCCCAGTAAAAAAAATCGTTAGATTGTTGGATTAGATCCATTGACTGGCTCGCCTCAGGCGAGCAAAGACCCTGTAGAATTCATTCTGATACACATGATAACTAGATAATTTGAGATAGACTCGTCTACCCGTTTGGACTAATTTCCCAGCAACTTTCAGAAACTTCAATCGAATAGAATGAATGGTCATTCCCTTTTGGACTTCTTCAAAGCCAATCGTTCTTAAGAAGTTGACTAAGTTGTAAGCTATCAAGCTGAGCATCATTCGGACATGATTCTCCAAAAAGCGAGGACTGTCTGTCTTGTCAAAGTAAAAGCCAGCTTTCGCTTCTTTAATGAAGTTCTCCATTGTGCCACGTTTGGCATAGAGAGAAAAGATGGTATCAGGAGAAACATTTTCTGATAGATTCGTCACGATAAACTCATGTCGAAAGAGTAGTTCGCCCGCTTCACGTGTTGAGCGTATACACACGCGACGACTTTGTGACCAGGATTGTGCTTGATAAGTGGTGGAGAAGTACTGAACTTCTCGTTCTTCCCACTTTTGATTATCGCCATAAAGTACTGATTTCTCAGCTATTTGACCTAGTCTACGATTATTCTTCAGTCGAATAACATAATGACTCTTTTTTGATTCACACGAATCATACACACCAGGTGTAGCGAACCCGCTGTCTCCACGAACCAAGATGTCAGTGTTTGGTAGAGAGTGATTATAGTGCTCTAATAAAGGTGTGAGAAACTCCTTTACGCCTTTTGATGTATATTGATTTCCTGAACGTAGTTCAGCTTTTAAGAAGTCACCAGTCAATCCGTCAAAAGCTACCAATGGATGATAACCATAGGTTTGGTAGTGGGTATTATAATCCGTTTGTTCTTGGTGACCAAATGTATCTGAATGGGTCGAATCTAAATCAATGATTAATTCCGTATCATTACGGATGAGGCGTGCTTTATCAATAAGTTCTTGATTCAAAGCTTGAAGTTCATGGATATTCTCCTCAGATAGTCGATCTAAAAATCGAGAAAGTGAAGATTGAGAAGCGAGTTCTTTCCTATCTAAAACAGCTTTAAACACAGGATCTTGTCTCAGGAGATTAGCTGCAGAATCAGCTGAGTAACCAGCAATTAATTACATAATGAACTGCTCAAGTATGGATAAGTTGTCATTAGTAAAATATGCTCGTTCGTCTTCAATGTGAATGTGTTGCTTAGCCAGTTCAGAAAAACCGAAGGTGTTCATCAGCTCTTTCACTAGGACGAGACCCGAATCACTCGATAATTGACCACCTGTATGAGAAATAGTGATATTTGAATTGAATTTTACTTGGTTTTTGTGTAAGCTAGTCATTAGAAGAACTCCTTTCTTTTGGTTGGTTTAGTCACTTTAACCATAGCAGAAAGGGGTTCTTTTTTCATCACTTAACGGGTGAAGATGAAAAAGTAATTGTAAGCTGCCGTGAGGCAGTTTCACATGGTTTTAATTAAAAGTATGAATTATTCAGGATTAAAATTAACTTTCTAACTTAGTCGACAAATTAAAAAGGAAGACCCGCGTCTCCCTTTTAAGTCATTATTTAATTTCTTGAGTTGCTGCAAGTTCTTTGTACCAATAGGCACTCTTCTTTGGATAGCGTTCTTGCGTCTCAAAATCTACGTAGAATAGTCCATAGCGTTTTTCATAGCCATTAGACCAAGAGAAGACATCCATGAGAGACCAGATGAAGTATCCTTCAACCACAGCGCCGTCTCGTATCGCATCTGAAATGGCTTCTAAATGTTGTTTCACATAGTCAATTCGTGCATCATCATAGACAGTTCCATCAACAAAATCATCCTTATAGCCTAATCCATTCTCAGTGATATAGATTTTCTTGTAATTCGGATAATCTTTTTTAACGCGCACAATCTGATCATATAAGCCCTGAGGATAAATCATCCAATCCCAATCAGTACGAGGGACATCAACATCAAATTCTCGCTGGCCGACACCTTTAATCTGATATTTAGATCCACCTTTATCTCCTTTAGAGTTGTGTGTAATCTCTGTCTCACCTTCAAAGGCTTTCATCCAATCACTCATGTAATAATTAATTCCAAGGAAGTCATTCATATCTTTGGCAGCTTTTAAAGCTTCAAAGTCTTCATCTCTTAGGTCTAACTGTCCACCATTCACTGCAAGTATGTGATTCACACCATCCATTGTTTTCTCAGAATACTCTCCAAGATAAGTCGCATCCAGGATGAATTTATTATGGATGATATCCTCTAACTCCGCCGCACGTACATCTTCAGGGTTCTCTGGGTCTAGAGGATACTTAGTTGGCAAGGCATGCACTACACCTATCTCACCGCTATAGTCCGCTTCTTTATATAATTTGACCGCTCTTGCATGGGCAACCATCATATTATGATGTGATTGGAAGACTTTAGCTAGATCATACTTGATACCTGGCGGGAATTTACCAACCAGATATTGCCCATCCCCAATAGGTCCGATTTCATTAAAAGTAGTCCAGTACTTTACTTGAGTGAATTCCTTAAAGCAAAATTCTGCATAATCGACAAAGTGATCGATGTTTTCTCTGTTCAAAAAGTCACCTTTAGAATGAAGTGCTTCCGGTGTATCAAAGTGATGGAGTGTTACAAAAGGCTCCACATGTCGTTTATGACATTCATTGAATAGATTGTGGTAATATTCAACCCCTTTTGCATTCACTTCTCCATAACCCGTTGGAAAGATTCGTGACCAAGCGATAGAGATTCGAATACCATTCACACCAAACTCTTCCGCAAGCTGAAGATCAACGGGATACTTGTGGTAGAAATCACTTGCAGGTTCCGCAGTATACCAGTAATTATCCTCCAGATACTTATCCCAAGCAACAGGCCCTTTGCCATCCGTCTTGGTGGCTCCTTCTGCTTGATAAGCCGCAGTTGCCCCACCGAAAATAAAGTTCTTTGGTAATGTTTTCATTAATTAGCCTCGATTCCTTATTGTAAATTCTCTTCAACAAATGCTAAAGCACCTTCACCATCACGCGTCAATGCTATATATTCCGCTCCGGCTGTCTTAGCCAGCTTGATGCCTAACTTATCCGTCTCTGCTTTCATATCCTCATAATTAGAAGCTACTTGTGGTGCTAGAATAACAAATTGATATTGAGGAAGTATCTCGCGGTGTGCTCCATAGCTTCCAGCTGTAGCCTTAATAGGTCTATCATATTCTTTAGCAGCCTTGTTCAAGGCATTGGCTAAAAGTCCACTCGTTCCACCACCTGCACATAGTACCAGTACATTAGTTGATTCTGTCGCTTTAACAGCTGTTGAAGGCTCAGCTTTCACTGTTGTAGTCTCTTCAACCTGACTCTTCTCAAGAATCGCTGTAGCTTTACGTGTATCAAAGCTCTGTTCAACTTTGGCTTTTAATTCATCAGACGATGATACTCCTGACTCTTCTTCCGCTAGAATCTGACGGTCATAGACCTTCAAGAACGGGTAGTAGATTAAGACATCCACGATGATTAAGACGGCAACCAGGACAAAGGATAAGAATTGGAAGTTCGTTCCTAACAAGATACCAAGCGGTGCTGGTGTTGTCCAAGGAAGATTCGTTGTAAAGCTATTCATTCCTAAGGCATCGATAAAGAATTTAAAGATCCAAACATTGGCAATCGGTGCAAAGATAAATGGCACAAAGAATACAGGATTCAAGACGATGGGTGCCCCGAACAAGAGAGGTTCATTCACCCCAAAGAATGTGGGTATAACAGACGCGCGTCCAATGGCTTTGTTACGCTTAGACTTAGTCATCCACATAAACATGAATGGAACAACAAGCGTTGCACCAGTACCCCCCATTGTGACAATGAACATCTGAGTTCCAGATGTTAAGATTTTATCCGCATGTTCACCTGCTTGTAGTAATTGTAAGTTCACATCAATATTGGCATAGGTAATAGCTGCAATAGCTGGCTCAACAATTGAAGGACCATGAATCCCAATGAACCAGAAGAATGCATACGCACCAAAGATAATGGTAATCCCCAAGTAACCATCTGCTGCTTGGAATAAAGGCGCAAGTAAGGTACCAATAGATTCAGCAACATTTACGCCCAGTGTGCTTCTTACAAATAACGAAACCGCATAAAGGATAACCACTGAGACAGTAAAAGGAATTAAGTCCTTAAACACTTGAGATATATTAGGTGGGACTTCTTCTGGCATTGGAATCGTCACATTATTCTTCACACATACTTTATAGACATTGACCGTCACGAATGCAGCGATAAAGGCTGTGATTAGCCCCTTCGTCCCCATGAATTCCGTTAAGAATCCACCTTCTTGGGCAGGATCGGCTGCCATCAATAAGAAGCCTACCATCGTTGCTAGCATAGTTGAGATATAGTTTATCTGATTAGTTGATTCCATGTCTCGATTCATAGAATCGGTCAATGACTTTGCTGTCGTCCCTGATACAAAGAAAGCTAAGATTCCCATAGAATAGTTATAAGGGACCATTAAGAAATTCTCAACTTCAGGACTCCAGTGGAATCCCCATGCGTTTGGCACATAGGCTAGTAGAATAAATATACTAGAGAAAAGAATGACTGGCATACCCGCGATAAAGCCATCACGGATAGCACGGATATAGATATTACGAGAAATTTTTTCGAAGAAAGGTTTCGCTTTTTCAATTTGAGCAATTAATGTATTCATAGCTTTACCCTAGCCTTTCTTATAGAATCCAATTAAGTGATTAATTAGATCTTTAAGTAGTATGGTCGTCATCAGGTGGTCTTGACCATGCATCATAATGACACTGTATTCAATCTCTTCGCCAGATGCTTCTTTAGCAAGGAGATCAGTCTGAGCATTATGTGCACCAACTATCACTTCTTCAGCTTCTGCCACAAGTCTCTCAGCTTCGTCAAAGTCGCCATCTTTTGCTTTGTTCAAAGCATCTAATAGTTTAGATCGTGCTTCTCCTGCATAGGCAACAATTTCGAAGCCAATCATTCCCACTTCATCTTTGTTCATGTTAGTTCCTCCTTTTTCCAGAATACCTTTATTATAACCCAAAGTCGCAGGCTACTGCAGTACGATTGAGGACTTCATTCAGGTCTTCTATATTCTTTCTTCCTTCTGTCTGTAACCATTCACGAACCGCTTCTTCCCCTTGTTCAATAAAGACTTGAACAGATCCTGCCCATGTTGCACGTCCACATAATACACCATTAAATCTCGCACCGGCTTCATAAGCGAATTCTAAAGTATCTTGGAATAATTTAGCGCTTACACCTGCACTTAGATAGATATAAGGTAGGTCTGTTGACGCATCTTGTTCTTTAAAAGCTGCTTTGGCCTCTTCTTGAGAATGTAATACTTCTCCGCTCGCAAATCCTTCTACATAATTCATATTCACTGGCACTTCCACTTTAAGCACATCAACTCCAAAGCGATCTTGAGAGAATACTTTCATCGCACCATTCACTTTATGCGCTTTCACTTTTGCGAATTCAAGACTTCCGTTATCTTCAATATTTTCGTCGTATGCAAGAATTTCAAGGAAGAATGGAATATCCTCTGCCGCACATTCTGAACCAATTCTTTCCATGTATGCTTGTTTTTGAAGATTAACAAACCCACTACCATCCACATCATAATAAAGTAGGAACTTAACAGCATCTGCACCTTGTTCTTTAATGCGTTTTACTGACCATTCTACTAAGCAATCTGGTAAACGATCGGTCGTCGTAGCGTCATATCCAGTCTTTTCATAGGCTAGTAATAATCCAGCATTATCATCACGTGCTTGCGCAGCTGGTAGACCGTATTCTGGATCAAGTAGAATTGATGACGCATACGGTGTAAGTTCTTCTGATACAATTTCTTTTAATCGTTCAATCTGTTCAACGGTTGGCTCCTCACTTTGATACTTACTAATCATTCTCTTTAGGGCACCACGTTGGTCAAAGGCTAGGGCTGAGATAACGCCCTTATCATCAGTCAATTTGTTTAGGTAATCTAGTTTAGTCATTTTTATACTCCTCTAACTTGAATTTTATTGAATAAGGCCTCATAGTGATTCAAATTAACATGGCCTGTTATTTCTTCTTGAGCATTTAACATTCCTAAGACGTTCGCATGTTTCAGCAATGCCACATCGTCATAATTACGAGTGATTCCCGATACGATTCCTGCTACAGTCGAATCACCTGATCCAACCGGATTCACGATATCAATGGTTGGAATGTCTACTTTGTAATACAAATCATTATGTTTAGCAAAAGCACCTTCAGAACCGAGTGAGACAATGACCCACTCCACACCATTGAATAAGCTGTCTTGCAGTGCTTCTTTTAATAGATTTAAATCTTTATCTAATTCTCTGCCTAGTAATTGTGATAATTCATCCACATTAGGCTTAATGACTTTTGGTTTATGTCCAGATAATAGAACTTGTCTTAAACTTTCTCCGGAGGTGTCTAATACTACTGGGACTTCCTTAGCATTAGCAATCATAATGAGTTCAACATAGTAATCTGTTGCTAAGCCTGAAGGGGTGCTACCCGATATTGACACAACTTCAGCATCCTTCAGCAAGCTTTCAAAATGATTTTTAAAGGCTTCTCCCTCTACATCTGAGATGGTCGGACCTGATTCAAGAATCTCTGTCTGCATTCCTTCATGTAAGATAGCAATGCAGTTTCTTGTATTTCCCTTAATCTGGTAAAAGTCATGATGAATAGCTCCTTGGTCTAATTGAGACTTAATATAATTCCCAAGGTCTCCTCCTACTAATCCAGTTGCTGTAAGATCTTCATCTATTTCTTTTAAGACTCTGGTTACATTCAAGCCTTTACCACCTGCAGACTTATTCACATTACTCACTCGATTGACATCATCCAATTTGAATGTTGGTAATTGATAAGCGATATCCACGGATGGATTCATTGTGACAGTTAAGATTGACATAAGGTCACCTCTTCACCTAATCTTTGTATTCGCCACGGTCCCATTTTTCAAGAAATTCTTTAAAGAAATCTGGGTCTGTCTGGTCTACTTCTGCATGATCTAAATGACTAATCTTGGCAATTAATTCTTTGTTTTCGTCTGTTTTTTTATATTCAGCTGCTATAAAAGCATCAATAATATCACACATGAGTAATTCACCCGTAATCTTGCCACCAAAACCAATTACATTCGCATTCAATTCTTCTTTTGCATAGATAGCTGTTGACATATCACGAACTAAAGCTGAACGGATACCTGCTACCTTATTTACGGCGTTATTAATTCCTACACCAGTACCACAGATACAAATCCCTAGGTCTGCTTGGCCACTCGCTACAGCCTCTCCCACCTTTTTCCCGTAGATAGGATAGTGTGTTCTGACATTGTCATATGTTCCAAAGTCAAGGACCTCATAGCCTTGTTTCTTCAAATAATCAACTACAGCAATCTTTTCATAGGTTACAATATGGTCGCATCCAATAGCAATTTTCATTTTTTCTCCTCCAGTTAATTTAATTAACACATCTTGTTCAACATATCTACACGCACTTGATGGCGTCCACCATCATAGTCTGCAGATAAAAATTCAGTAGCAATATTCTTTGCTAATTCAGGTCCTACAATATTGGCTCCTATGGTAATCATTCTTGAATTATTATGTTCACGCGTCATATAAGCAGATCGTTCATCAGAGACTTCAGCTGCAACCATCCCCTTAATCTTAGTCGCAACCATGAAACTCCCTGCGCCATACCCATCAATGACAATTCCTAAGTGTCTCTCTTCTTCGTTCACTTTCTTCGCAACAGCTAAAGTAGTATCTACAAAGTCAGCTGTTAATTCTTCACTGACGTCAATCACATCATAGTTCTCATCTAATAGATGGGCCTTCACAATCTCTTTTAACTGTTTACCGTCTCTATCCGCACCCAATATAACTTTCATCTTATTGCTCCTTTATGTCTGCTAATTTTGCTTTGCCTTTTTCCGTTCGATAGTAGAAAACGCTTTCTGATTTACTATACATATAATATATCACGAATGTTAAAAAAGTCAACACTTTTTAAACGTTTATTGTTTAAAAAGTATTCATTAATTGTTTAAATGTTGATTTAATCAACTTTATTGCCATAAAACTTTTTTATTGGTATGCAAAAAACTCCTTCTAAACTCAACTGACTTGAGTTTAGAAGGAGTTTACTTTAGTATTGTGTGTTTAGTTAAACAATTAATTCTGTGTATACTTGAATTGCTTGTTTTTTATCCTCATTAGATTCTTCCATAACTACCGCTGTTAGGTCAGATAAGTGACATAATTTAGAGAAATCCTCTTTCCCAACCTTTGACGAATCCAATAACAAATAACTCTCTACCGAGTGCTCTAATGCCATCTTTTGAGTGTAGGCTTCTGCGACAGATGACGTCATGACAATCCCGTCTTTAACACCATTACCACCAAAAAATATCTTCCCGAACCGCATATTCTCCAAAGACATATTCGTAATCTCACCTACAAACGACTGTGTGACACTTCTCATCTCACCACCGAGTAGATAGACATGGAATGTCTCGGACTTTTTCTTTAATAGAATATTAAAGATGGGAAGGCAGTTTGTTACAACCGACAGGGCTTGGTAATTAATCACCTCTGCTAACAAAGCCGTGGTCGTTCCTGGCCCAATAAAGATTACATCCCCTTCATCAATTAATTCAGAGGCTCTTTGAGCTATATATCGTTTCTGGTCCGTATTCTTATCAAATTTATCTTCATGCGCGATTTCCTTATATTGAAACGCACTATTACTACGAGCCCCACCATGGATTTTCTTTAATAGCCCCTGATCATCTAACTCTTCTAAATCTCTTCTCACTGTCATATCTGACACATTATAGCGAGACACAATCTCTGAAACCCTGACAGTTCCTTGTTCATTCACCCATCGAATGATTGCTTCATGTCTTTGATATTTATTCATACCCGTCCTCCTCATTTATAAACTCACTATACAACATTTCTTTAGAAAACTCTACACTTAATGTTTAATTTATAAACATTCAAACATTAAAGCGTTTGCTAATGTTTGAATATAATCTATACGGATGTTTCCTTATTTCAATTGAAATATATAACTTATTAAGTCAGTGTACTATCTTTATTCAATCCGGATTTATTCACTAAAAAGTGATATCCCCGACCAACCGCATCGTTAATCATTGACCGTCACGAAATCGCTCATAATCAATTAACAGGTTTAATTTCTCCCTATTCAAACCATCGAAAGGTATTTCGTATCGTTTAGTAAAGTGCTATAAACCGCTTATTGTAGGCTTTGTTAAAAAAGTTGTGTTTTGTTCAATTTTGTTTTGGAGCTTATTGTTACTTAAAACACCAAGTTTCTCGCCATATGAACACTTATTAAAATAAATGTTTTGCAAGGTTTTAGTCTCCTTACAACACATTCTGAAATGCCCTGTGTACCCGATTTTGATACACTTTTATTTTGTAGATTCTCTCTTCATCAACTTCATCTTCGTAAAGAGCTGTAGCAGCCTTCTCAATTCCTATTATTCTTTCTTCAGATACTACTTCGTCTAGTCTTGCCTAGTTATCCTCATAGAAATCATTCAAAAGTATGCACATCAATATTCGGTATAAGCAATGTGTAAAGTCCTGAAAATACTAAGAAGCACTTATTAAGAATCAATAAAAAGAAATACTCAAAGCCAAAAAGATGATGATTTAGAATTAGAAAATATGATTATACCTGAATAATTCATAGCTATCTGTGGATAACTATTTCACTGACTATTTTCGTTCATTTGAGTATTTTTGTTGTCTTGACTGGCTCGAATAAAGTCGGTTCAGGCAGAGTTTGATAGGTCCGCCCAAAAAAAGGGTATACCACCCCCTTGGTTTTACACTACTTAAAAAAAGGCGTCTGACTCATTCAAAAAGCTAATGCAAGAGGACAAGCGATTGAATATTCTCAAGCACTTCCCAAAAGAGGGAATCAAATACGTGAGATGATGCCAAACGAACTCTTAGTTGCCTGGCATGACTCGTTAGCCTTCCTGCAATATGAAAGAGTTTGAAACGAATTGTTGAAATGGTCGACCGTTTCATTTCCTTTGGAAAGGTCGCTTCTTTCATGAGATGGACCAAATTGTAGGCGATACAACTCATCATCATTCGAGCTTGATTCGCCACATAAGTTGAGCTGTCGGTCTTATCAAAGGAAAACCCATTCTTGATTTCTTTGATACAATTTTCCATCGTACCACGCTTTTGATACAGCTTAAATACAGTTTCGGCAGAGAGTCCATGAAAGTTAGTGACAATAAACTCATACTTAGTAAACAGAAGGTCTCCAGCTTGACGAGTCGCTTTTACAGCGACTTCTCGGGAAATATCCCAACTACCTGCTTGATAGTCCATAATAAAATATTGGTGTTCGTCCTTAGTGAAGTCCGTGGTTTCTCCATAATGCACGCGGTGATGTGCGAGATCTTTCAGTTTATGATTCACTTTCAACCGAATCACATACTTGACTTGTTCTTCTTCACAAAGGGAATAGATCTCTGGTTTGGCAAAGCCACTGTCTCCACGAACAGTCAGAAACATCTCACAAGAATGTTTCTTGTGCTGACGGATAATAGCGGCTAAAAAGTCTTCTGCCGCATTGGACGTATAGACATTTCCAGGACGAAGTCGGGCATCTAAAAACAATCCAGTTAATCCGTCAAAAGCGACTAAAGGATGGTACACATTGGTACCGTAATGCGTGTTGAAATCTGTGTGTTCTTGATGGACAAAGGTATCCGAGTGCGTAGAATCGATATCAATCACCATGTGTTGTGTGTTCGTATGGTGGATCCAATCATCTGCCAAGCCTTTGGCGATTTGTTGGAATTGAGCCACATTTTCTTCAGTCAGTTCATGAATAAAGCGAGAAATCATGGATTGAGAAGCGAGCTGATCTTTTCCAAGCCCTTGCTTTAGAATAGGATCTAGGCGTAGACGGTTCGCAGCGGAATCTTGTGGATAACCGGCGATGAGTTGTACGATTAGTTGCTTCAATATTTCTTCGTACTCATGAATACAATAGGCACGAGAATCATTTAAATGAAAGAACTCCTTAAGCATCTCATCAAACTTAATCTTGTGTAAAAACTCAAAAAGTAAAAGAAGTCCGGCATCATTGGACAATTGTCCTCCATCGTTTGAAACAATCATATTTGAGTTGAATTTCAGCGATTTTTCTTGTAAAGTTTCCATATAAGAGCACACCTCTTTTTGGTATTTGGGTTTTGGATGACTTTACAATATCACAGAGTGTGCTCTTTTTGTATCTTTTTTACTTCACCCAACGGGTGAACAATGATTAAAGTGGTAAACGGTATTAATACGGGATAAATGCTAGTTCTGACAAATAAGTATGAATAATTCAGGTTCAAAGTTATCAATTAAATCATTAATGGAGAATGTAATAGTCTGATAATCTGGAGCCATTTCATAGTCTGGTTTTATCCTCGTATCATAGACTCTATAATGTTCAAAATCCGATATAATAGAAAAATCTAGACCAGCTGACCAGCCATAAGAACGTATTTGAAACGATGCTGACTTGTCATTTAGAAAATTAGCTTTTACATTCTTAGCATCTAGATATAATTTTAATATTCCTCTATCAAGTAATTGATAGTCAGGCTTAATATGAGTACTTTCTATAGAACTTAGATTTTCTCGAGTGGTTTGATTCGTTATTACCTTTTCTTGAATAACTTCATAAGTATTTGATAAATTCCAACCAAATAGTTCTAATACTTTATTTATGAATCCCGCCCTTATATATTCTTCCGAAAAATTTTCAGGTCGCTCTTTTAATTCCTTATAAAAAAGATCTTTTAATATAATTAATTCTTCTTTTATTCTATTTTCAATCATGCTTTATCCTTCTTTATTTACAGTTGATTTAACTGATACCATGTCACCAAAATCTACATCTAACTCATTAGCAATCCTATACAAAACTTCCATCGACACAAGCTCACCTTTCCCCATTTTAGAGACTGTTGCTGGAGCCAAGCCGACTCGCTCAGTAAGATCTTTTTTATTCATATTTTTGTCTATAAGTATTTTCCATAGACCATTATAATTAATTTTCATTTATTTATCTCCTTTGTTCACAAAATTGAAGTTTATTAATGTAATTATAACATGAAAAATATTTTTATTACAAACAAAAAACGGTGCAGTCCGAAGACCACACCGCCAGATTCTTATCTTTCATTTTCATGTTTTTGTTCAGTTTTCTTAACAGCCTTTTTCTTATCTGCTTCCTTATGCTTCTTGATCACTCCTAAAATGGACTCTTTCTTCTCTTCTTTACCCTTAACCCTTTCTTTAGCTTTTAAGAGCTTAGAATCGAGAATACGGACATTGGTATTCTCTTTGCCATGCTCATCAATGCTTCTTCTAACTTTACCAAATAGTTTTACAAAATCGCCCTTTTGAAAGCCCTCTGGAATCTTTGCCTTATCTTCATAGGCTGAGCAGTTATGGAATACTTTTTCTCCTGCTTCATTATTTGATACAACTGTAAAGTTAACAACTTTAAAAGGCTCTCCTTGATTATTTTTAAGCTCTAGTTTTTCAATATCATTAGCAATATTCCCAGCAATATTAATCAAGTCATCTCTTTCTTCTTTAATACTAGCTTCATCTTGGATAAGTCCCTGTTCTTTTAGATTATCAATTACATAATCAAACTCATCATTTAATAGTTCCTGTGTGTCATTATCCATATAGGACTTATAAATGCTATCAAGGGCTTTTTCATCATTAATACCTTTCTCAAAACTAATCAGCCCTTTTATAAAGTCCTCATAGTTTTCATTGACCATAGCTTCAATACTTGCTTTCATTTTCTTGTAATTCATTCTAAAATCCTCCCAATAAAATAGGGAGCTTTCGCTCCCCTTAACGTTCTCTGCTATTGTATTTGCTTTCTTTTTCTGGTTCTTGCCTGTCCTGTTTTTCTTTAATTTCTTTAATCTGCCCTAGGATAGATGGCTTATCTCCTTCGTCTCTTCTATGGAAGTTATCTTCCACATCATAGGCGGACTCAAAATAGTCGCTATCCTTTAAATCATTGTCATACCTATCAACAATCCCATCATTATCTAAGTCTTTTTCTAAAGGATCATATAGGTTTCCTTCCTCGTTTATTGCTAATCTTGTTACTTGTATGAGGTCTTCTGAATCCATATAAACTAAACCATCAAAGTTGGCAGAATGGACGCTTTCAATCATTTCTTTAATGATTTCATCTTCCGACATGCCTTTATCACCAAACTTTTCTGTTGCGATTAAAATTTCATCGTCTAAATATAAAGACCAGGATTTTTCTTCAAGATTAAGTTCATAGGAGATTGAGTTTCTTCCATCTGGTGTTTCTGTGTAGGCAATACCTACATGAGCTAAATCAGAGTATAAAGTATCGAATTCATCATAAGAATGGTCATTATCATACTCTTCATTACAGAACTCGATAATGGCTCTTTTCAAATCCTCCATTAAAGGGGAGTGGTTTTCTAATTCTTCAACCTCACCCATATCTAATAGTTTGTTTAACTCTGCCAGTCTTAAAATTTTATCCTGCAATTCTTGTTCCTTTTCAAAAGGCTTTTTCAGTTCTTCTTTGGCATTGGCAAGTTGTTCTTTTGTCGTTACTAACTTATTTTCTTGCTGTTCCAAGCGTTCCTGCATCTTATCAAGGACATTATCAAGCCTTATGATATTACCATCTGCACTAGTACCAAGTGTTCCAACATGTTTTGCTTCTCCATTTAGTGAAAAAGTGTATTGGTTCGCAAAAGAATTATAGGCAACTTCAATTTCAAAATTACGATATGCTCCGATTACCTTACCCTCGCTGATATGAACCCCCTTAATGGCTTCTAAAAGCTTCTCGCCCGCTAGTTTCTTATCTAAAATTTTCTCTCCACCAATAGTAATTCCATTAAACTTATCTTCGCCTTCTACTTTAGGCTCGACCTGATCAAGGTCGGTTTTCATGCGAACCATCAAATCTTTTGTCTTTTGAATTTCTTTTGGATAAGTCTTAGTAACCTTATCTTCCAGACTATACTTATTCGAATTATAGTTTGCTTCTAACATTTTTAGTTTGGTAACTTGATTGTCTAAGTCCATCTTTTCTTTAATCAGTGGATTGCCCGTTGCTAGGGCTTTAATTTCAGCATAGTTCAAACTATTTTCGTCTACGTCTTCAGCAGCTCTCACTGGCGTTTTCGATGTCATAATTTGAGAAATAAACTTTTGCTTGTTTTCAATGGTCTGCCATAAATAGCTATCAAAGGTATTTTCAGTAACGTATCTAAAGATATTGACCTTCTCATTTTCATTGCCTTGACGGACAATTCGACCTGCTCTTTGTTCAAGGTCAGCAGGCCTCCAAGGGACGTCTAAATCATGCAGAGCAATCAGTTTGTTTTGCACATTCGTACCCGAACCCATCTTTTGAGTTGACCCCATCAGGATTCTTACTTCACCTTTACGCACTTTAGCAAAGAGCTCTTCTTTTTGTTTGTCCGTGTTAGCTTCATGTATAAAAGCAATTTCCTTCTTGGGTATCCCCATCTCCACAAGCTTATCTCTTATATCATCATAAACATTAAATTCTCCATCACCTTTTGGTGTGGACATATCTGAAAAGATTAACTGTGTTGAGTTTTTTTCTGAAGAAGCTTCCCAAATGCTAAAGACATTCTTGATACAAGTATTGACCTTGCTATCTGGATTATCAGGAAGCAAAGGATTCATAAGTCTTTGATCTAAAGCTAATTTTTTACCATCATTGGTAATGTTAAGCATATTATCCTCTGTTGGTTCTACTTGATTACTCCTCACCTTGTCGGCTCTTTCTGCAAGACTTTGTAGGATTTCTTTTTGCTCTTCACTTGGCATAGTTTTAATAACATGAAACTCTGCTTCTGGTGTTGGTAAGTTGAGCATATCAGCCGTTTGAATATCGGCTACTTCTCTAAACACGCTCATCAATTCTGGCAAGTTATAAAACTTAGAAAAACGAGTCTTAACTCTGTATCCTGTTCCTTCAGGACTTAATTCCATTGCTGTTTGAGTTTCACCAAAGGTCGATGCCCATGCATCAAAATGTTCTAAACCATGTCTTTTCAAATCGTCGTATTGCAAATACCTTTGCATCGTGTAAAGTTCTGTCATAGAATTTGAGACTGGTGTACCTGTTGCAAAAACAACACCTTTTCCACCTGTCAATTCGTCCATATAACGACATTTCATAAACATATCCGAAGACTTAAAAGCTTCGGATTGACCAATACCAGCAACATTTCTCATCTTAGTATGAAGAAATAGATTCTTATAAGAGTGGGCTTCATCGACAAATAATTTATCGACACCCAACTCTTCAAAAGTAATGACATCATCTTTCTTAAAATCATCATTTAATTTTTCAAGCCTTGTCTCAAGCTTCTTCTTCGTTTTTTGTAACTGTTTCACCGTAAAGCTTTGATTTCGGTCATACTTGTATTCTGCAATGTAATGAACGATATCATCTATTTGCTCTTTAATATGGTTCTCTTGGTATTCTTTACTCATAGGAATCTTTTCAAATTGACTATGACCGATGATAACTGCATCATATTCCCCTGTGGCAATCTTACCGATAAATCTTTTACGATTCTTCGGTTGAAAGTCTTTCTTATCAGCCACCATGATATTGGCAGAAGGATATAGTTGCATAAATTCTCGACCAATCTGACCAGTTAAGTGGTTTGGTACAACAAATAAAGACTTCGTACACATTCCAAGCCTTTTTGATTCCATCGCAGAAGCTACCATTTCAAAAGTCTTACCCGCTCCTACGACATGAGCTAGTAAGGTATTACCACCATATAAGCTTCTAGCAATGGCATTTTTTTGGTGAGGCCTAAGTTCAATTTCTGTATTCATCCCCTCAAAGCTTAAATTCGTTCCGTCATATTCTCGATTTCGAACCGAATTAAAACGTTCATTATAAATGTTCTCTAAACGATGCCTTCTATTCGGATCTTCAAAAATCCAGTCCTTAAATTTTTCTTTTATCAATTCCTGCTTTTGACTAGCAAGCATAGTTTCTTTCTTATTTAAGATAGAGGTCGTTCTACCTTCGTCATCCGTTACTCGGTCAAAGACCTTGGTATCTTTTAGGTTTAATGAGTTTTCAATTAGCTTGTAAGCATTAACCCTCGATGTACCATAGGTCATATTTGCCAAGTCATTGAACCTATCTGCACTTTTTCCTTCAATATTCCATTCGCTAGTCATTGGTGAGAATTTTACATTAATATCCCACTTAGCAAAGCTCGGTGTTTTTAGCGTTTCAAAGATAAAAGCCTCAACATCTTTCGTGGGTATCCAAGTCGCTCCAAGCCTTACATTAATCTCACTTGCAGTTAGTTTTTCAGGCATCACCTCTTCCAGTCTTTCTTTTTGGAAGTGTAAACGGTCTAATTCGCCTTGTAAGAGCTTTTTCTCCTCTTCTGTATAAAGAAGAGTATAATCTCCAGAAATAGCCACCCTATTTCTCTCATCCTGGCTTAATTCATACTGAATTCTTGCGATATGACTATCTAAAATTTCCATCTTTTCTCTGATATTGCCACTTAAATATTCATCAGCTGTCACGTAGCGATATTTAAAAGAATCGTCTTCATTAGCAGATACAAAAGGCAAGTCTCCATCCTCAATATTGATTGAAAATGGTGTACCTGAATTTGCTTTTTCATCAAGGTTTAGGAATATTTCACCTTGAAGTTCTTCTACTATAGTTCTTCTATCCTTGCCAGTAAGACTCTCCATATAAGGGAGACTGATGAGCCCTTTTTCCGATACTGATAAAACAAGTGCTTCTAACGAAGTATCAACATGGTCGATAACTTTTGCCTTAGTAATTGTTCTTTTAGTAAAGATATCGCTTTTTGCCTTGAACTGGTCTTCATCATCTAATACTTCAATCGATGATACGAGAGGAAAATTAGAATCTTCTTTTAATGCTCTAGTGTTCGATAAGTTATTTATAAAGCCATGCTTTTCTGAAAACTCATCATAGACTTCATTGAGCTTTGCCTGCGCTTCTTTAACTTCGCTATCTAAAAAGTCCTCTTTTTGCCTAAAGATAACCTCTTTTAAGGCTTCATTAACGGCCAGATAGTCTTTAATCTTTTCCTTATTATTGTCTGAGACTTCCTTATGAATAAGAACAGAATTATCTCTATAATAGATTTCGCCATCAATGACTGTATAGGAGAAATTCTTAACATCATCCATTGCTGGTATCGTTTCTAATTCATCATCTAAAAGTTCTATCTCTTCATATCTATTTTTTAGAGAGATTTGTTTGCTAGCTTTTTCTAAGAGTTCAGCTAAAGGCTTATCACCTGCAATACAGTTAATTTCATTACCAAAACGACCACTTGTTTCAACCATTTCACCTAAAACCATTTCAGGATGGTCTACAAAATATTTATTGTAGACTAGACCATTCTCATCTTTTACTAAATGTATCCAGTCATCGTCACGATCAAGAATGGAATCTCTTTTCTTTAAAAAGATAATATCTGATGTTACTTCCGTACCAGCTTCACTTTTAAAGGTATTGTTAGGAAGTCTAATAGCTCCTAAAAACTCAGCTCTTGAAGCTAAATATCTTCTGACACTATCATCTTTCTTATCCATCGTTCCAGAAGAAGTAATAAAGGCAATAACTCCACCATTACGAACTTTATCTATGGATTTGGCAAAGAAGTAATCGTGAACGAGAAAGTTATTTCGATTATATTCTCTATCATTAATCTTATAGTCACCAAAGGGTACATTGCCTATAACTACATCAAAGAAGTTATTGGAAAACCTCGTTTCTTCTAAACCTTTAATTTGAATGTCACTTTCAGGATAGAGCTTTTTAGCAATGCGACCACTAATTGAATCAAGCTCAACTCCATAGAATTTAGATGCTGATAAATCACTTGGCAAGCTTCCAATAAAATTACCTACACCCATTGAAGGTTCAAGAATATTACCTTGCTTAAATCCCATATCATAAAGCGTCTTATACATACTATCGACCACAATTTTAGGTGTGTAGAAACTTGTTAAAGTGCTTTCTTTGGCTCTTTCATATTCTTCCTCACTTAGATTCTCTTTTAAGAAGTTTCTTCCTTCTCGCCATTGTCCAGCCTTACTTTCATCAAAGATATCAGCAAGACCACCCCAACCTAAATAACCAGAAAGGATTTCTTGTTCCTCAACTCTAGCATTTCTATTTTCTACTTCAAGTGTTTTAAGAACTCCTAAAGCAGAAATATTTCTGTTTAATCGTTCCGATGGAGTTAGATTAATTAATTCGCTTCTATCATCACTAATGACATAGTTTTTAGCAGGAATTTTTTCGGATTGAACAGTTTCAACAATTCCCTTTTTATCCTTTATTTCTTCTAAAGGATCATCTTGTACTAACTCTTCAGAAATTGGCTTAAACATCTTGTCAAGATCATCTTCATTTCTGAAGGGAATGACTTCCGAATCTCGAATCATGCCACCTAAAAATTCCTCATGGTCTCTTATTGTTACTGTCTTTAAACTTGACGATGTATCAAAATTGATAATTGTATAATTTTTACCTTTATAACTCACATCATCACCAATTAAAAAATGTGGCCTTTCTAAATTCACTTGATTAAATAGCTCTTCTTCATTTGTAAAAGTTATGTGAGGATTATAGTATCTATTATCTAATACAGTTCTAAGTTCAAGGTGAGCTTCATTACCCTCTAGAAAAATATCTTCCACCTGAAATTCTTCGTGGTCATAATAGACCGTTTGGCCAACTTCTAAAAGCTTGTCTAAGGTACTAGCTTTTATATAGTCATTTATTTTATAGGCTTCATATCCAATCTCATCTATTAACTCATCAACTTTAGTACTTTCTTCAAAATTACTACCTTTATATAAGGTAAAGGTCTTTCCATTAATTTCAACTTGTACTCCTGTTGATTCAACCCCAATTTGCCTAACGTTATTTCTATTAACTAATATGAATTTTGTTCCTACTTTTAACGCAATTTCTGATTCTTCTTTTTCAAATAATGATAATTGTTCTAAGTTTATAGTGTCAAAGCTTAATTGACCATTGAATACAAAATCTAACTCTGATTCTGTCATTTGTTTCTTTAAGTCTGTATCTACAAGCTCTCTAAAAGTCTTTGGGAAATCTTCTAAGATAAGTCGTTGAGCCTGTAGCTCTTCCAATTCATCTAAATTAAAATAACCCCATTCAGGCTCCAGTCCCAAAACAAGGCCATAGGCATCACGAGTTTCTTGATCATACTCTGTTAAATACCAAGTCCAATTACTTCTAAAGGGGATAAAATAAGCAGCATGAACTTCCTTATCTGCTAAAGGCACGTTGTCCTGTTCATACAACTTTGGTACTCGTTCAAGCATTTCTTCCGTCATTAAATTGCTTGGTTCATCTTTGCCATAGAAAAAAGAAGCCCCTTCGGCTTCTTCCATCTCTTCAGTATTATCTTTTTGATCTAGGCTTCCACGACTTCCTTGATGATAATCTCCTTCAAGGCTGACATCATTGTCTTCATCTCTTTGGAGTTCTCGTCTCTTATCTTCCAAGCTTCCATCATCTTGGGCTTCTCTTTTCTCATCATTTGAATCGCTTCTTCCTGAGTCATCATCAAATGATTCAATAATTCCTTCTTCTCGTATAGTTCTATCAACATCTCGAACTGACTCTGATTCTCGCTCTCCACTAGATAGTCCAATCTCATGATGGCGTAAGTCGGATTCGGATAAAGCTTCAGAAAGTCCTTCTCCTCCTCCAGTTGATCTAGCGTTTTCTCCCTGATTTTCAAAGCGATCTCTTCCATCGTTTCCAGATTCCCAAATTCCGTCTCTTTGTCTTGAGTCATTATCATCTCGTCGAATAACATTTTCTATTCCTCCTGCTATCTCTTTATCTTTTGTTAATTGTTCTTGTAGCTCTAAATCTCTGGTTCTCGCCATTACTTTCTCAATGGTTTGTTCTGTTAACTTGGAAACTATATTTCCAACAGTCATTAATGAAACACTATCTAAATGGCGATAACTACTTTCTACGAGTTCTTTATTAATTGGACAATCTAGGTTAAACCTATTTGCTATGGCATAGGTAATTGACTGATTCATAAAAGCAACAAAAGAACCTCTGTCTTCATCGTCAATCCTAAGTTCATTGGCTAGTTTATAAATTTTATCTTCACTAACAAGCCTAGTTAAATTATATAAGTTTTCAGAAAGCTTTTCACTAGGATCATAGCCTTCTGCTTCTAGTAATTCGTCAATTACAAAACTGTACTTTTGAATGTCAAACTGCCACAAACTAACTTCATTTACTTCTTTGTTTCTTGATATAGTTTGACTAATATCAAAGATATAATCTACTTTACGATAACCCTCATAATCTTCAATAACAGGGATACCTTTTTCCCCATACTTTACTGTTCTATTAAATCTTTTACGCCAAAAATCAAACTTGGCACAAGCTGTTGCTTCTATATTTTTATCATAGATTGTCATTTGACTTAAGAAGTCATATCGTTGGTTATTTCCCATAACTTTAAGTAATTTCAGATATTCATCTGGACTACTTAAAATATCCTGTTTAATGACTTCTATATTTTTATAAAAATCATTTAGTCGCATATATTTTCCTCCTTAATTTCTATTCACAAGTTAACTTCCTTAACTTGCCTTAAACACAGGAAATTTTATTTTCCAACCTTGTCATATATATCTACTGTTTCTTGAATCAACTTTTTTATTTCTTCTATAAATTTATTCTTTGCTAATTTTCCTTTAGCAATCTCAGATAATTTCATTTCCCACTCTGATGTCATTTCAGCAGACTTAAACTCATCAGAAACAATAGCAACCAAAGCTGCTCCTTTATGAGTTGCTAATAATTTCTTCTTATCTCTTACTACAAAATCTTTGTAAATTAAGTTCTCGATAATTCCCGCTCTTGTTGCAGGTGTACCAAGACCTATGCATTCCACTTCAATATCTTTATCTATGAGTTCTGTGCCAGCTTTTTCCATCGCTTTTAATAAGCTGTCTTCTGTAAAGTGTTGTGGAGGTTTTGTATATTTTTCTTGAATAACAACATCTAAGACCTTTATCTCTTCACCAGGGGATAGATTCGGCAATGTCTTTTCCTTACTCTCATTTTTCTTTAGTTCATACTTTTTAAAGCCTTGATCTAAGATCGTTTTGCCATTAGCTGTAAAAGTAAATCCATCATATTCATAAATCACTTTTGTTGTGCTTTCTATTAAAGGCTTGGTAAAGGCCATTAGTAACTTTGACCTTATCAAACTATAAACATTCTTCTCGTCATTGCTTAAATCAGACAGATCCTTTGTACTAGCACTTAAAGTTGGAATAATTGCATAGTGGTCCGTTACCTTAGAGTTATCAAAGATACTCATAAAATTCTTTTTATTAATTTCATATCCTTCCTCTAGTTGTCCCAACAGCCCACTAACCATAACTTTCATATCTTCCGTTAAATACCTACTATCCGTTCTTGGATAAGTAACTAACTTATTCTCATAAAGCTTTTGAGTGATATCTAAGGTCTTCTTGGCTGAATAGCCGAAAACTTTATTTGCTTCCCTTTGCAAAGTTGTTAAATCATAGGGCTTATCAGGTCTAGTTCTCTTCTCTTTATATTCGACATCATCAATAACAATTTTTTCATCAATGAGATTTCTAAGCTGGTCTGCTGCATCATAGTTATCGATTCTTTCTGTTGAAAGAGTAATGCCCTCACTGATTATTTCCACAGTGTAATATTTTTCTTTTATAAAACTTTCTATTTCGCTATCACGCTGTACAATCATATTTAGCGTTGGTGTTTGAACTCTTCCGACCGAATAATTTTGATTATAAAGACAAGAATAGAGCCTACTTAAATTCATTCCAACAAGCCAATCGGCAATAGACCTTGCTTGTGCTGAATCAAATAGATTTTCATAGTCTGATCCATCTTTTAAATTATTAAAACCATCCTTAATAGCTTGGTCTTCCATAGAAGAAATCCAAAGTCTTTGTATTGGTTTTGTACACTTTGCTTGATTGTAAACAAGCCTGAAAATTGATTCTCCCTCTCGACCAGCATCACAAGCATTGACAAGTGTATCCACTTGTTTGTCTACCATGAGTTTTTTTAAGATATTAAATTGTTTCTTAGTTTTGGGTTTTAACTCATAGAGATAATCATCTGGAAAAATCGGCAAGTCTTTTAATCTCCACTTGGTATACTTATTATCATATTTATCTGGATTGACCATTTGAACTAAATGACCAACACACCAAGAGACTAGATAATTATTACCTTTAAAGTAGCCATCTCGTCTTTGACTTGCTCCTATTGCCTTAGCAATAGATAGAGCAACACTAGGTTTTTCTGCAATTACTAATTTCATTTCTTCCTCCTAAAATAGTAAAAGGCGAAAGTTCTTATACTTTCGCCGTTATCTGTCTTATTTAATATTTACTTATTTATAGCAAGTCTTGGCTATCAATATCTTCTTCCTTCTCCTCGCTATCATCATTTTTTGAATCAACATAACTATCTTCCTCTTCTGAATAATAGTAGTCATCATCTTCTTCAAAACTTGTTAACTCATTATTTTCTTTGACTTTTATCACCTTGAAATAGTAGCCTGCTCCTAAAACACCTATTAGGACAATTCCTACTAATAGATAAGTTCCTAAATTACTTGAGTCTTCTTGTTTAACAGGTTCTTCCTTAGCACGTTCTTCTTTAACAGACTCTGTATCCTCAATTTTAACAGGTCCAGCTTTTTCTAGTTCTTCCTTCACTTCAATCATATTTAATAAATCATCTTCTGAAACCTCTGTTAAAAGCATTACATTTTCACTATCTTCATCATGATTGATGATTAAATGGAAAGTCTTGCCATTCTTAGTTGTAAATGTCACAAACTGTCTAGCATCTGCTGAATAATAAGGAATATTTTCATAAACTTCTTTTGTTTCTTCTACCGTACCATGATGAACAGGAAACTCATTATTAGCATTATCTACATTTTCAGTTACAGAAGCTCTTGCCTTAGACGGATCACTTGCCTTACCCTTATTGCTATTAACTGGTTGAATGTTTCCATTCATATCATTTGATGTACTATCCTCAGGTTGCTTTGGTGTCAACTTGTTTGGATATCTAATTTCAACTTCCTTATCTTGTGCTGTAGTTACAGGTGTAGACCCTGTATTACTGTTAGGATTTTTAGTTTGATTAATAGCGTTGTCAACTAAATCTTTTTTTGATTTTTCGTTTTTTTCAACTCCTGTTTTAGGAACTTTTTTATTTTCGTTTTTCTCCGATGAAATATTTGGTATTACAGAATTTGTTTGCTGAGTCTTTACAGGTTGAAAAATTTCTTTTGCTTGAGTTTGGTTTGCTGGAATAGAATATGTTTTATTTCCTTTAATAATCTTGTTTGTCTCTTGTAAAGTCTTATCGATATCAACAAACTTTTCTTCTAAAGCCTTTACTTGTTCAAGGTAAGCCTTATTTTTATCTGATTTTTCCTTTTTATTCGCTTCCTCAGATAACTTTTTAGATTCCTCTAATTTATTATTTAATTCTGCTTTTTCCTTTTCTAAAGCTTTAATCTTTTCTTTTTGATCCATAGATACTTCTTTTGATTTACTTAAGTCTTCTTTTAGTTTTTCAATTTCTTTACTTAACTTTTTTGATTTCTCTTCAAGTTTTTTAATATCTTCTTGAGTAATTTCAGTTTGAGTACTAGCCTCTTCTTTTTCAGACTCTCCAGTTAATTTAGCAACTTTTCTTTCAATTACATTGTCACTCTTTTTTACTTCATAAAATAAAAAATTATCTACAAACTTCATGTCTTCTGGAAGTATTGGTAAGTCTCCTGAATCAAGGGCAGAGCCGACATCAGCATCTACCTTATATTCTTTATAAACAGTTCCATCTTCAAACATATACTTAATTAACACTTCCACATTTCTTTGAGTAGTTTTATCTTCTGTTTTAGGATTATCTGTTTGTGTTCCTGTATCAATTGTTTCTTCATCATTTACTTGATTTTCTCCATCAACTTTACTTGTAATCAATTCTTCATTCTCTACATTTTCAAATCCAATAGCATAAGCAATCACCTTATCAAATCCTAATACACCAACTACACTACTGAGTAAAAGGACAAGAGCTAAAAAGCCAGTAATCACTTTTTTATTTTTCAGAAATGTCTTCATTTAATTCTTTCTCCTTTAATTTTCTTTGTTTATCTTCATTTACTTTTCTCATTAATTCTTCCAAACTAATATTGTTTTTCTTGCAAACAGCAAGTATCTCTTGATCTTCTAATTCTTCTTTTTTTAAGAGCAAAAGCCCTAACTCTTCTTCAAGTTGGGCTTTTTTCTCGTTTAACTTTTTAATTTTGTTGTTTACTGTATTTAATCGTCTACTCACATTTTTAATCCTTTCTATCTTAATCTTCCAAAACTGTAAAAATGGTTCTTCCAATAATTTGTATTGATACTTGTGTATTGAATTGGGTCACCTGCGTGAATCATCATACCATTACCAGCATAAATACCAACATGGGATATTGGTGTTCCACTGTTATAAGTTCCACGGAAGAAAATAATGTCTCCCGCTCTAGCTTCACTTGGACTTACAGGATTGCAATAATCCGTAAAGATACGATAAGCCGTAGTTCGTGGCATATTTTTTACTCCTGAATGAGTAAAGCTCCAACATACAAAACTAGAACAGTCAAAGTTACTTGGTCCATTCGCTCCAAAAACATAACGCTTGCCGATATGCTTTTCCGCTTCATTAAAAAGTTTCTTAGTAGTTGCATTATCAAAAGCAATACCAGGATTGCCAAAGGCTGGATTGAATACTATTTCAGATAAGTCACCTGTACCATTGCCAAAGTAATCCCCCATATTCCCTTGGTTAGCCATTAAGGCTTCGTAGTGAATAATGTTATCGGGATAATCTGCAAAGATTTCTCTTACCATACTATCCATTGATCTAGTTTTTAGATTTACAATCAATTTCTTATACTCATAAGGAACTTTTACTTGAGCTGTTTCCTCCTCACCATTTTCATTGATGAAGGTTTTCGTTTCAGTTCTATAGCGAATCTCTACTTCCGTTTTATAAGTCACTTGATACATGGCCTTAAATAGTTCATTTAAAGCACTTTTCACATCGGAAACTCTCTCAATAGCTCCATACCTTGATGTAATATAAGCAAGTAATTCATGAGTATTATGATAAATCTCCCCATCTTTATTGACGATGTACTCATCATAGCCTGGATAGTAATCTTCAAGACTAGATAACTCATCTTGAAGTTCTTGTTCCATAGAAGTAAAGACTTGGTTTACTTCACTGAGTACTCCTTGATCTGAAAGGTAGGTCGTTGAAAGAGTAGAACTTGCTGTATTTATCATTAAAGACAAGCTTGTTCCACCAAAATTAATAAAAAAGGTTCCCATGATAATTACAGCTAGAATAGCGAAAATAATCGTCTTTGACTTTCTAGTTATAAAATTTTTAGCACTTATAGTTAACTCTTTCAGACTTTCCTTGATTCTATCTCGAATTCTTGTATGGTTCTTTTCTTTAATGCAAGTCTTCATTTGTTTTCTTTTTTGAAATTTCTTATAAGCCCTACTCTTTTTATATTCATCACTTACCTTAGTCTTTTCTAGTTCATCACGAAAATCAAGTTTGGACTTTTTCTGTCTTAACTTGTAGTCATTTTCAGATAAAGAATAAGCTTCTTTAACTTTCCTTTTATTAAACGATTTTTGTTTTTGATGAACTAGTTTTGAGCCGGTATCTAAGGTTTTTTCTGCCGCTTCAACGCCAACATTATCCTCACTACCTGTACTAATATAACTTTTAGCAAGGTCTTGACTCTTCTCTACTCCTAGAAAAACACCTGAAGCTACTGACTCTTTCTTTAGATCAGACTTAGAAATTTCTTTTAAGGTTCGCTTTTTATTTTCTCTATCTCTTATCGCTTCTTTACCAGTACTTGCTTTTCCTTTCTTTCCTCTACTTCTGGTAAAATCTTCATTAGTAAAATTTTTCTTCTTATTTCCTTCTTTGTGGATTTCTTTCTTTGTTTGATTACTTCTAAAGTCTTTACCTATTTTACGGTTCTGCTTTTTCTTTCCCTTTACTTTTTCAAATTCTTTAGTTTCTAACTTTTGTTCTTTAACATCAAAGGTCGACTCAAAATACTTGCTGTTCTTAAAATTATGGTGAAATTTATCAACTATTCCCTCATTATCTGTATCTCTTTCAAGAGCATCATACTTATTTTCTTCAAAATTTTTTCTCTTGAAATTATCTTGATGTTTTCGAAAGTCCATTGCAATCTTTCGGTTTTTCTCTTTCTTGCTAGTAGGAGAATAATTGTTTTGCTGATTGATTTGTTCTTTCCTTATTGTATCTTCTACATCATAAGTTGATTCAAAATAGTCACTGTCTTTAAAGTTATTATCATACCTATCAGAAATACCGTCATTATCTGTATCTTGTGCTAGCGGATCATAAACCTCATTTTCTTCATTAGTCTTATATTTAAATTCTTCCTCCTTACGAAAAGTCTCTGCTTGTTTTCTAAGCTTGGTTTTCTTTGATTCTGTACTTTTAAGATTAGAATCAAGCTTTTCGCTATCAGGAGAATAAAAAACAGATTCCTCAGTTTTTACTTGAGAGTCTGTTTTAGGCCTAATATTTCTATTTGATTTTGACTTATCTATTACTCCCTCATAAGCCTTAAAGTCTTTTGAATTTGAATCATATGTCTTTAGCTGTTCAACATAAGTCTTTGTTGAATCATAATTAAAACTCTGAACTTCTTCTTGATGTTGAATTTTTTCTTCTGCTAATTTATATCTTCGATTACTTGACTGACTCCCTTTATCATTAACTTCTGAAACATATCTTTTACTTTTAGACTCTTGAAACTTATCTTGGAAACGCTCATTATCTTTTATGATTTTCCCACGATAATCGTCCCCATGCTTTAATTTTGAATCTTCGTTTACAATCTTACTACCATCTTGATTTTGTTTTTCTTTGCTTAACCTTAGCTTTTCATCAAATGACTTTTTTCTTTTCTTACTCATCTTTAACCTCTTCAGGCTTAGTAGTCATCTTTTGATAAAGAATCGTATCTTTAGGGAACTTATCTACAAATGGAACGATAGTATTCCCAAAGAATACAAGTCCTTCCCCTGCATTTGAGTTGGTTACATATCTAAGCTGAGGTGATGAAATTTTAAGTTTACTTGCCAGAATATCTCTATCTCCTGGTGCTTGGTTTAGCATTAGAACAAAATCTGTATTATCAAAAATATTTTCAATCTCTTGGCTAGCCAATAAATCCTTTACGTTTTGAGTAATACCTGTTGGAATACCTCCCCACTTTCTAAATCTTTTCCAGATTTCTACTGAATATTGGGCAGTCTGTTCATCTTTTAAAAGTAAGTGAAACTCATCAATATAATATCTAGTTGCCCTACTTCCTCTATTTTGAGATACCTTATTCCATACTTGGTCTTGAATAACTAGCATACCTATCTTTTTAAGCTGCGTACCTAGTTCTTTAATATCAAAACATAATAACTGTTTATTTAAATCGACATTAGAGTGGTTATTAAAGACATTGAGAGAACCTGATACATAGATTTCCATTTCTGTTGCCAATTTCCTACCAACCGCCTCTTCTTGATTTCTTAGCATGTCATACAAATCTTGAAGAATAGGCATATTCTCTGGTTTGGGATCTTCAAAATATTTCTCATAAATCTTAGGAAGACACCTATCAATAACAGATTTTTCAGCTGCTGTTAAACCACTTCCACCAACAACTAACTCTAATAAAGACATAATAAAGTTAGCTTTGTTTTTTAGTGGAGCATCACCATCTCCATAGTTCATATTGATGTCTAATGGATTGAGATAGTCTTTTGATTTAGATGAAACCTTAATAACCTCTCCATTAAATTGTTCAACTAGGCTTCCATATTCTCCTTCTGGATCACAGATAATAACATCATCATCGGTTACGAGAATTGCATTAGCCATTTCCCTCTTAGCTGAAAAAGATTTGCCTGAACCAGGTGTACCTAGAATCAGTCCATTTGGATTCTTTAAGAGCTTTCTATCAGCCATAATTAGGTTATGGCTAAGTGAATTTAAACCATAATACAAACTATTCTTAGAATCGATGAATAACTCTTCTGTTGTAAATGGAATAAAGGCTGCTGTCGAAGAACTTGTCAGCCCCCTTTCTATTTCGATCTGATTAACCCCAATTGGTAAAGTACTAACCAAACCTTGCTCTTGTTGGTGATCTAGTCTTTTTAACTTACAATTATGCTTATTAGCAATAGAATTAATCTGAGCAATAGTTGTATCTAACCTTTGAATCGTTCGTGCAAAGTTCATATATACAATAGTTACTAAAAACATTCTTTCATCTCTTGTCTGTAAATCTTTCAAAAGGTTTTTAACATCTTCACCATAGGTAATTAAGTCTGTTGGCAAAATATCCATATCATAACCACTTCTAACGGCTTTCTTGTTTTCTTCAATACGCATCTTATCAATGTCTGTATTCTTTCTTTTAACCATCTTAATGGCTTCTGACTGGTCAATAGCTTGAATGTGAAATGAAATATTGATGTTATCTTCAATATCTAAAAATTCAGCGAGCATTCTATCCGATAGCTCACTGGCTAAAATTTGAAAGTGGCTTACTGCCCCAATGTATTTGCCAAACTTAAAATATTTGCTAGGCGTAAAGTTAAACTCATCTGGAGTAATCCTACTTTTCGTTGTTTCTCTAGGTTTTAAGTCCTTATATGAAAACTCAAACTTCTTATCTGGGTTTAACATGTTATGAAGAATTTTTAGTCTTTCCTCTCCATTTAAAGATTCAGCTCTTACTCCCATACTCTTAAAGTTAGATAAGATGTCTATTTCCAATCTTTCTAGCATTGCTACTGCTTGTTCCAACTTATCTGCTTCCACAGTAAAGGTAATATACTTAGACTTTTTAAGTCCATTGTTCCCTTTAGCTAGTTGTGATTTAAGCATGGTTCTAAATTCTAATCTTATTTCATCATAGTCATCTCCTTTGTCTGGAATCTTTATTGCATCTTCCATTTCCTGATTTCTTCCCAACTGATTCACATAGGAGAACTGAACCGACACACTTGGATCAAAGGAATTTAAAAAGTTGGCAAACTGGTTAAAGATTAAGTCCCTATCTTCTTCCAGTGCCAACTGATAGTTTATGTCTTGAAATACTATTGTCTTATTGTATCTTTTCTCATCAACCTGACAAATACCGTTTTTCATCATTCTTAAATATGGAATAGTATCTTCTACGGTATATCGCTTTTTCTCCCTATTGAATATGAATTCTAATAAGCCACCCTTACTTTTCTTTTTTTCTTTACTTGCTTCGATTTGTATCAGGTTTTTTTTTTGTACCTTGAGGGCAGTTTGTCTTTGTTTTAGCTTTTGCTCTTGTCTTTTTTGTCTTTTGTCCAACTCGTAAAACCTCCTTCCTTACTCTTTTGTTAGGCTGATAATACTTGTGTAGATATATATATTTAAAGTACTGCTCAAATCTAAGTCCGTCTTTTTCAAACATAGTGATAAAAAATATAGGCAATGTCAACACAATCATAATAATGATAGCTACATCATTTGGGACATAATTCCGAACAGATAGATATATAGGAAAACCAACAAGACCAGCTACAGTAAAACCAATTAACTGTCTTCTAGTTAAGTTAAAGGCAATTTTTGTTTTAACTCTATTTAAGTCTTTGGGGATTGGTACATAGGCCATCTCTTTCCTCCTGTTCTATTTTTCATTTTCCTTTACTTGCACATATTCTAAATGTTCATATACAGAACCAACTTCATCAACTAGATTGTCTAATATATCTTCAAAATCTTCATTCTTCTTTGTTTGATACTCGAGTAATGAATCTTGTGTGAAAATCAATCTTGATACTATATCTTCTAATTTATCAAATCTTTCTTTTTTCTTTAATTCGAAAGTTATTAGACCTGTTAAACCTGCTAATGCACCTAAACCAATAACTACTAATTTTTTCTTTGTCATCTATCTTCCTCCTAATGTGAATTCATAACACTCTTGGCAAGTGTTCCACTCTTTAACATCATGAGACCAAGTAATAGGGAGTAACCTAATACACTAAAAATTCCCTGATGAATATTTTCTATTTTAATTGTTTTTATCAATACTGCGTAAATACCAAGGCATACCATTAAAAACAAACCTTGAAGCCCTAAGGCAAATAAACCTTTGATATAGTTACTGCCGATTTGTCCCCATTCCTTATTGCCCATCGTTGCAAATGGAATTGCTGAAACTGAAGCATAGACATAGATTTCAAACATTCTTCCGTAAACTACCAGCATAATAACAATGGAAACAATTTGGATAGCTATTTTAACAAGTGATGTTTCAACAAGAATCATAAGCAATTCTCCCATCTCTTTTTCCTTTAAAGCCTCAACCATTGTAAGTATTTCATCTGATGAAACTACGGCAGAGGTATTGATGACCCCTGCCGTTTTTTGCACCAGATTTTGAGCCACATCAAAGACGGCCATTGAAAACTCAAAGGCATGAGAAACGAGCCAAACAGCAATCCACATTTTGATAATGTACTTAAAAAACTCAAAGGTATCTGTATCATGCATATTATTTCTTTGTATAACTACATTAATGAGTTCAACACAAAGTATGGCTGTTATAATAAGGCCAGCAATGGGAATAATAACGGAGTCATTTATACTTTTGATAAAAGAAAATACATCACCATTCCATCCCATAGGTGTCTGCCCCACATCTATCGCTATCGTTCCTACCTTGTCATTGATGTCAATGAACATATCTTCAAGGTTTGTTTGGATCCCTCCGATTAAAAGTTCTTTAAAAAACTCCGTTATTTTATCGAAAATTCCAAACATGGTTTATCACTCCTTATTTCAATACATTTGCTAATAGTGGGATTAGTTTTAGACCAATTAGTACGATACCACCACCAGCCATTAACTGCTTAATACCTTGAGATTTAGCTCCAGGGTTATCATTACCATAACCTTCCATTAAGTTAATAACACCCCACGCTCCCAAGCCTGCACCAATTGCAGTTACAAGTGTTTTTAAAACTCCAACTCCAGCTGTAAAAAATTCCATATTATTCCTCCTCATTTTCTTGTCTTTTTTCTATTTTGTTTAGTGATTTAACTATAAAGTTCTTGTAGACCTTATCTCCTTTTTTATTTTCTTTGAAATATCCAAAGACATGAATCAGATCTCCTTTTTCAAATCCTTTTACAATTTCTACCTTTTTCCCATATACTGAACAATTAGTATATTCCTTGCCTTTTCCATACTTTTTAACAAGAGTAAAATTTGCAACTTGAATAACTTCTTCATCTTTTTCAAACTCTGAAAATTCAGGTTCCTTAACTAAATTTGCATTAATATTAATCATTTCTCTATTCATTAATTTCTATATTCTCCTTTTTCTTAAAATAAAAAAGCGATTGGACTTATTACTTTTCCAATCGCTTATAGTTCTCTATTAAATTTTCTGTTTTTTCTAAATAGTAGGACTTCTTATCCAGTTCATTATAACCTCCTAACTTTGGGTACAAAATTGGGTACAAAAATAGACGATATTTCTATCGTCTTTAAAATGATCTACTCAAACAAACTAAAAATTTAATTTGCTTACCATGGAAAAGTTTGAATAAATCTCCAAAAAAGAAGCATAAGTATTAAAGAAAATACTGCTATTTGCAATTTTCCAACTTTCGGTCTTTTTATTGTATTCTCGAATTTTTTTTCATCAGCTTCCTCTGTCTGAAACAAAATCTTATCTTTATATATTGTTTTTATTACTTCATATGTCCCTTCAAGAGATTTAATTTCTATTATATATGCTACAAAAATAGCGATTAATGCAATAATAAAAATCAAAACTACTATGCTTTTTTTTTCTCCTTTTGAAAACAAAATATATTGAAAAATATTGACTCCATTGTAGTCAATAATAACTTTAAATAACTCTAATCCTAAGGACCCTAACCAAGCAAAAAATGTTAAATTCAAGGTTCGTAATGCACTATTTTCATTTTGCGATAAAACTAAAAAGTCATCTTTTAACTGATTCAATTGCTCAAAATATTCATTGGTTTTTTTAGAAATAATTCTCTTATAAGCTAACTTTGAATCTTCAAGGAGACCTAATGTATCTCCAATATTTTGCTTATTGATAATTACTTGTCTTACAACATGTAACTTAACATTATACGATTCTTTATACTCTTCATCATTAATAACCCAATCATAAATTGGAAATAACTTTAATGGTTTAGAATCAATATTCAAGGCTCCCCTATAGATTTTATCATCAACTCTAACTTCAAAATTAAATTCCTCAGCATTAAAATTACTCTTATTTGCCAAAGCGATTAATATGAATATATCTAGAATTAGATTTGACTTCTTATTAACCTTATCAAATACTGTTTCCAATGTATTTATTGATATTGGAAATTCTCGAATATCCGCATCTACAATATTTTCTATTACAATCTCTTCATAGAAGTTCTTATCTGCTGAATCAACTTCTAAATATTTAAATCTATTAAGTTCCTTATCATAAACTGTAGCAATATCATCAAAATGTTTTGCAGAGTACTTCAGGATAATTGAAGATAAGTTTTTTGAATTGTTTATAAATTCATCTTCAAGAATATAATATTCTTGTTGATTTTCTAATATTTGTATTGACTCATCGCCTCTCAACTTGATGCCTTCCTCATTTAATACTTCTATTAATAAAGCTCCCTCAGCTGTTTGAGAATCAATCTTCAAAGAAGTATTTTTCCAATGGAATGGTTTACTCACTTTCTAACTTCTCCTTTACTGATTCTAGATATTCTTCATCTATTATTATTTTGATAGTTTTATCTTTTTCATTGAAAATCAACTCATTATCTCTAATACTTTCTAAATAATTTTTGGTTTTTATCGTTATCTCTGGTGATGTCGGAATATTTCTTTGATACTTACGATTAATTATTTTTTCGGAAATATCAAAATCTGAATCTATTTGGCTAGATTTATCAGAAAACAACTCATCTTCTTTTTTTAGCTCAAATAATCCACTACTATTTAATTCATTAAATAAATCTGATTTATCAAACTTTTTATTATCAAATAAATAAAACTCAGTGAACCTCTTAATTTCATTATAGTTTTCTCTTCTAATAACCTCTTCCACAAATAGTTCATCATTAAATATTAAATCAATAACATCTTGAGTATTGTCCTCCGAAGTTCTTTTTCTAGTTAAACCTAAGAAAGTCTGATACCAATATTTTGCTGCAGTCCTATTTTTATCTATTATTTTAATATCATCATAATTTCCTTTAAACGTACAAACTTTAAAATAATCTTTTTCTTTTCCAAGCTCGCTCTTAATCTCATAGGAGTTTTTATCAATAACTTCTAACTTTTCAAGTTTCATAATAGTAATAGTATTTTTATCAGCTTTTATAAATAATAATCCTTCTCTAATTGTGATATTCCTAGTTCCATCAGCTTTACATTCTGCCTTTAATAAATCGTCAGCTATCCTTTTATAATTAAAAGCTTCTTTATCAAAAGATTCTTTAAAATAGTGGATTGGACTAACTTTATAAGTATCAGATCCTGTATCCAGATAGCAATTGGTAATCAAGTGTGTTTCTTTTGTTAACTCATTAAAAATTTTTATAATATTACTTTTTTGTATTTCATTAATTTCATTTACAACTACCTCGTCACTAATATCAAATACTTTAAGTATCAATGCTTATACCTCCTTTTTTCAACTACATGTTTAGCATATTAATATTTTGTTTATACTCATAAAAATAAAATTTATAAGATTTAAACGCTATCAGCTAATTTTCTTTACTATAGCTATTGTATCAATTATATAATTTAAAGGCTTCTATTTAAACTATAATCTAATCACACCAGTATTTGCTTTGAGTTTAGGTTTGTCTTTCTTGTTTATATACTTGTCAATATCAAAAGAATTTCTCTTGTCATAGTCCTCGAGAAGCTTATAATTCTTATGTTTGGTAATATCGTATTTGTCAGATAAAAACGGCCTTACACCTCTAAGTTGCAAGATACATTTACTACCATCCATAACTGTAATCTCATCTTGACTCATTAAGTCTTTACCAGTTTTCTGGTAATTAAGACCGAAACTCTTCTGATTAGACCTGTTTTCTGAGGTGTTATATAGGTCAATAGTTTCTTTACCTAGTGTTTCTGATAATTCTTTTAAGGTGGTCTTCTCCTTGCCACCCAAGAAAATCATAGAGTCACAGTTACCGACAATAGTATCGGCATGATCCTTATAGATAGCTTTAAGTTGTGATTGAGCTTGCAAGATAATACTTGCTGAAATCTCTCTTGAACGAATGGTTGCTATAAGCTTTTCAAACTTTGGAATTAAACCGATATTGGCAAACTCATCAAGCAAGAATCTCACATGAACTGGAAGTCTACCTCCATATACATCATCAGCTTTATCACATAGAAGATTAAATAGCTGAGAATACATAATTGATACTACAAAGTTAAAGGTATCATCTGTATCCGAAATAACAACAAATAGTGCTGTTTTTTTATCTCCTATCGTATCTAAGGTTAATTCATCTTCACTCATCAACTCTCTTAATTCTTTAATATCAAAGGGAGCAAGCCTTGCACCACATGAAATTAGAATAGATTTAGCTGTCTTCCCAGCTGCTAATTTATACTTTCTATATTGCTTAACCGCAAAATGTGCTGGATCTTTTCTTTCTAGAGCATCAAACAGATGGTCGATTGGATTCTTGTAATTTTCATCATCTTCTCTAACCTCTGAAGCATCTATCATATCAAGTAGAGTTGCAAAGTTTTTCTCTTCTTTAGGAGCTTCATAGAAGATATATCCTATCAAAGCTGTATAGTAGAGCTTTTCAGCCTTAACCCAAAAGTCTTCACCTGCTTTTTCTCCCTCACCTTTTGTGTTAGCAATAATAGTTTGGACTAGTTTTAATATATCCTTTTCTGACCTTAAATAAGCAAAGGGATTGTATTTCATAGACTTATTAAAGTTAATTGTATTTAGAACTTTAATATTATATCCATTTCTTTCAAGCATTTTTCCACACTCTATGATGATTGTTCCTTTTGGATCAGTAACAACATAGGACGAGTGCATTTGCATAAGATTTGGTTTTACATAAAATCTGGTCTTACCTGAACCAGAACCTCCAATAACCATGACATTCTTATTTCTCGCATACTTTGGATTCTTTGGTCTAGGGTTCATGGTCAGATATTCAGTCTGAGTTAGAATTACATTGTTCTGAAACTTTTCATCAATATATGGATGAATATCTTTCTTCGTTCCCCATCTTGCTGAACCATACTCTTCACCTTCTCTAAACTTCTTAGCATTTTTGCCCTTTCTATAAACAATAACTTTTACTACACCTGAAAGTGCTAAACCAGTTATTAAGTCATTGAACTTAAAACTCGGAAGAAAACTCATAGTATCTATTTGTAGAATAGCTGTAAAAACTCTATCTATAATATCTCCACCTACATAGGTATTTACATGTTTAGTAAAAATATTACCAATGTAGAAAATTATGATATAAGGTAGCCGATAAATCATAAATTCTTTTGGACTATCTATCTTTAAAGCCTCTTTTACATCTTTCAGTATCTTATCAATCACAATGGAAACCACCCACCTCCTAGCAAAAGTAAAAAATAATTCCTTCCCTTAGGTGTTATCATCGTCTGAATTCCAACTAATCTTCCATCTTCACTAATCCATTCCTTAACCTCAAAATATCCATTGTTTTTTCTAGCATAAGGTAAAAGCCTCTGATGCCTATCTCTATAGACAAAATCATTTTCTATCAAAAAATCAATAAATGCTTTTTGTGGGATATTTAATTGCTTAGCTGTATTTCTGAAATTAGTTAATAGATTCTTATCTACCAAATAATCATAGTAATTAGCTTTAGATTCTAATTCTTTTATCTTCTGATTCTTTTCTTCAATAACATTATATGCAACTAGGATAGCTCTAGACAATATTTCTTCGTTAGGTAAATTTTCTTGGTTGGCAATATATCCTCCATGTTTTCTAATGCTTGGAAGAATTTCTTTTGTTATCCAGTGCTTGAATCTCTTAGCAGTTGGAAGTTTTGAAGATAGTATCAGGGAATAAAGACCTGACTCATTAATAGCTGTCATCTTTCTCATCTGTCTGCCGTCGTGGATACCGACGTCAGCTCTATCCTCTATATCAACATGTCTTGCTAAAGCATCTCTAGTATTTGAGTATCCTAATTTCTCAGCAACCTCTTTTCCTAAAAAGAAAAACTCACCGTCTTTTTCAATAATAGTGAGTTCTCCAAATTCTTGATTATTAAATTGTAAAATATTACTCATAAACTTTGCTCCTTATGTTTATTTTTAACCTTATCATTAGTAACAGTTTCTTTTATTTTTTCTTTAAACTGATTGATTTGTTTTTTTACCGATTGCTTCTTATCGTGTTTTTGTTCAGCTTTTTGTAAAGCCTTGCTGAAAGCTATATCCATTATCTTAGTATCCTTAGCTTGAAAAAACACATTGTAATTACCTGTTTCTTTATCTCGAAGAATAGAAAATTTAACACCATGCTTATTCAACTCTTTTCTAAGTTCTTTTAACTCAGGTTCTTTTACTTCTATTTCTTCAAGCTGGCCTTTTTTCACCAGATCCTTTAACTTAATTTCACTACCTTTTTGTTTAAGATATTGCTCCATTCCACCTACTTCTTTGGATTCTTTTTGCATTTTCTTTAAAGTTTTTAGAACCTGATACATTAACTTTTCACTTGCTCTAACTTGAATACTAACTGTCTTATTAGAGATTTCTTCATTTATCATCTTTTATCACCTCTTCTTATAAGCATTTCTCTGTATTTATCTAATTTATTATCATTAATTCTCTTCCTATAATCTTCTGATCTAACCTGAACTGGAATACACATTTCTACTATCCTTGAGTAAATTCTTTGATATTCCATGCTTTCATTGCTATTTAAGATATGTTTCCACGGCAAGTTGGTTGTTATAATAGTCGGCTTCTGCTTGAGATATCTACTATTTATTACGTTATATACCTGCTCTTTAGCATAGCTAGTATCTCTTTCTATACCAAGGTCATCAAGAATTAATAAGGGTGCATTTGTAAATGAATCAATATATTTATTCCTATCCAAATTAAAACCACCTGTTTGTAATTCGTTAATAATCTCAGAAAAATTTCTCATTTTTACACTTATCATTTCATTTTCCATTAAATAGTTTGCAATACAGGAAGCTAAGTATGATTTTCCACTTCCTACTGGACCAAATAAGAGCAAGCCTACATTTTCTTCTTTCATTTCTTTAAATTCTTTAGCATAGTTAAGTCCTGTAATGTATGCATTAGTCTTTTCCCCTTGAAAGTTCTCAAAGCTATGTGACCATTGCTTTGGAGATTTAAAACAGTCTTTTTTCAATGAGTCTATTTGTATTAATCTCTGCTGTCTTTCAAAGGCTTCTATCTTTTTTCTTTCACATAAACACTTTTTTGTGAAAATATATCGTTCTCCAAATAATTTGATTGGTTTGGTATCTAGCTGTTCACCACATGTCTTGCAGTAAACGTGCCCATCAATTAAATCTTCTCTTTCGTTATTGAATGGATACTTTAGTCCGTTAATTAAAATTGTTTCTATCATAAAAAATCTCCTTCGCTATAATCTTTAAAAGTTGGAACATCACTACCAGCATTAACATTATTCCTATCTCCTAGGTCTTTATGAAACCAACTTAATATCGTTGCATGATGATCTTGATAATGATTACCTGTACTTTTCAAGTAACTTGATAAACGTTCAATATAATTATCAAGCCTATATCCTAATATAGCTTCTAAGTTAATTAGCTCCTCATCAGATAAATAAATATTTTGAAAATAGCCATAACTTGTTTTTCCCTTGTTCAAATCAGTATTCTTAATATCAGTCTTATTATTATTAGTATTAGTTCTTTGTATTTTCTTCATTTCTTGATATGTACTATTTACATTTCTCGAGTGTAATGTCTTCACTTTTGCAGTGTAACTTTTACACTCAGGTGTAAAAGGTTTCATAAAATCCATTACATAAATTAGATTCGGTTTTCCTAGCCCTTGCCTTTTTCGTTCTATTAAACCTATATCATCAAGTTCTTTCATGATTTTTACTGCTGTTTTGTTTGACTTGTTTAGAGATTTCATAATCTCTTCTATCGTAAATATAATAAACACTCTGCCTTCACTATCACGCCAACCATTTTTATTAGATAAATCTATACGATCTAATAAACAGGCATAAAGTATTTTTGCATCTGAAGATAGTTCTTTAAATAAGTCATCAAAAATCAAAATCTTGGGTAACATATAAAAACTAAATCTTTCGCCCTCTCTATGATAAAAATAATCAAACTTCATATTACTCTCCCCCCCCTTTCAGGGCATAAAAAAAGACGACAGAGTTTTAATTCTATCGTCTTAAATCAGCCTATTTAATTTTTCTTAAATACTTTTAATTCTCAAATTGATTGCTTCTATTCCTATAATTACTTTACTAACTATTAATGGTAAGCCGTAAGGACTAAATATTAAAGCCAAAATTAAAGCGGTTATCCCAGTTACAACTACTCCATTAATAAACGAAGCAACCACTCCTATTAATACAAGTGTTGATATAATACTCAACATACAAGTTCCTACACCTAAAAGAAAAACCAGAAAATAGGTCGTCACCGATAGCAAAAGGGTTATTGGAAAAAATATGAGTTTTAATAATAATTTCAATTTTTCTAGCTACTCCTCCCTTAATTTAATAAGTCTTTTAATCTCTGATAAACTACTATTGGCTAATTTTTATAATCACTCCTAGAATCATATTCCAATAGACATTCATATTCTAATTAAATTTTATATAATATATCCCACACATAAAAAACTTCATTAATAACTTTTAATTGTTTAATGGGTATAATATTTTACTCTGTTAATATGATCCACTTTTAATATCGAGTTGTCCTTTTATAACTTCAGGTATATGTTTTGAAGTTATCTCATACTCGATTGTTTGTGGAACATTTTTAAACATCAATACAGAAGGAAAAGCCATTGAGGAGTTATGCTTTAAATATTTTATATCAAACACTAGTATGTCATTTTCCGAATTTTCAAATTCCTTATACAAAAATAAAGAATCTAACGAATTGCGATAGGCACTCTTTCTATCTTCATACTCCTCAGCAATACTTTTCCCTGGAAACGGGTATAAATTGTTAATGTCTCTGAAGTTTGGTTGTTCCATCGGATAATATCTATAATTGCTGACCTTATCACTTTCTTTTGTAGAGAATAAGAAATCAACTAATTTTATATCCAATATTTTTTCTATGATATTTATTCCTGGGTAAGGCAAATCATCTAGCTTTATAAGACAATCTTTAGGGACTATTAATTTAATATCGATATCTTCATCATAAGTCTTACCTAAATTCGAAATCATAAGTTCGGTAACTTTAATGCTATCTATAAATCCAAAATATTCATTATATTCATTGTAAGCCATTATATTCCAATATAGGTCTTCTAATAATGAGTAACGATTTTTTTCCTCATCAGTCCCCTCATACGAAGGTCCATTATTACCAAAAGGAAGTTGAAGCTTAAGATTATAACTCTTTAAATTCCCTAAATTCCAAAATTCATCTTCAAGCTTTATGTGATTCGTATTAGCAAAATCATTAATAGTTTTTTTCAAATTATCATCAACTTTAACGTAGTCGCTTATACCTCTAAAACTATTTATTTCTCCTCCTAATTTTGCAATCTGTGGAATCCTATAAGTATTCAATTCATTTTCCTTATCATCTTTGATTATACTTGACTCTTCAATCTCTTTTTTAGGTAAAATAGATTTTTTAAGAACCTCAATACTTTCTATAATTTTTTCTTTTTTTTCAGTAATAAGTCTTGATCTAAGTAAATTATTTCTCTTAATTGTGCAATATTCATCTGATGAAGTATTAATGTCCCTTATTTTTAAAATAGGTTTTAAAATTTCATTTGATGCATGTGCTTCACCTGAAATTAAAGGTAAAAAATACAATGATAAGTGATTTGTAAATTGACGTTGGAAATCATGCTTATCCTTAACTACTGCATATATCCCTCTATCTGTATATTTGTCTCTAAAATTTAACACTTTTCTATATTGCTCCATGTCTACTTCAGAAGGGTTAATGGGAGCGTCCAAAAAATACATAAAAACTTGTTTGCCAACTGATAACATCTCTTCTATTTCTTCTTCAGTACCAGAACCATATTTATCAGTTGGTGTTCCAAACCTTGTCCAGAAAATAGCAACTGCTGCATCACAGTCTCTAACAAATTGTTTGTTTAGTAATTCTTGTGGTTTATCACCTGATTCAGGATAACTATCAGTAGACCAATGTTTAGTAACTACTTCAATATTATTTAAAGTACCAAACACTCTATTAAAGCTTTCGACACTTTCTTTTAATACACCCAAATATTCTGAAATATCTCCAGGACAAGAAATTAATAAATCATAAATAGTAATTCCTTTTCTTGGCATATAGCTCCTCCTTTAAACTTTTTAATACATAAACCCATATTTTATTTCTCTAGTAGAGTCCTCGAAACACAGTATTCGTTATTACTATCTGCCGTTGTCATAATTATGACACGAGATTCACTTGTGAAGTCATATAATAATTTCAACACTTATCGATACAAATTACTTATCTATTCATGTGGATTGTTATCCCGAACAAACTAAGATATGTTATTGAATAATTATTGCCCATATTCCAATTATAACTAAAATCATTCTAATTATAGCTTCTATTAAGCCAATCTTCTTAGTATATGATTCTATTTTTCTACTAGCTTTACAATCTTCTTCAAATCCACTGATTTAAAACATAATGTTCTTCAATGTTTGTAACTTTATCTATTAAATTCTAAATAATTAGCTTATTTTCCCTCGATAAAGTTTTTTTTCATCTTTATTACTTTTTCAGCAAATATTTCTTTTCCTGATTTATTATATGGCTGATCTGTTGGCATTAATCCATTCAATAAAAACCTATCTTGTTCTCCGATATCAACAATATCTTTAATGATAATGCTTTTAGTACTTTTTAAGATTGATAAATCCATTCTTAATGTATTTGTTTTTAAATCTTCCAACAAGACTGGTAAAAAATAAAAAGTGTTATGTTTTTCAAGAGACTTCTTTAAAATATTCAGATTTGAATGATTTTTTGCCTCCATAGTATGCAATCTAGTTAATTGGTTAAAAATTGTTGGATGACTATTTTTTTCTATACTTTTAGACCCAATAAAATCTTCACCAATAATGACTCTATACCAATATTGATTAGCCTTGTTGATACCCGTAATGATACCAAGGGTAATTTTCTCGGCTTTTATTTCCTTTTTCCACTTTCTAAAAATATCTATGCCTTCTTTATTATCAAATAATAATCCGACAAAAGGAGGATATTCATAATTTTTGTCACTAATAACTGTGAGCCCCCTCCAGCCTGCTTTATCCCATAATGGAATATAAATTACATTGCTACTTTGGATGTGCTCATGCGACACTTTAGAAAAATCAATATCTTCTGTTTTTTTTCCATAGATAATTTCATTAAATCGATTCATGTTTTCTAAATCTTCTTGCATTTTATATTCTTTATTTATTAAACTATTTTTTCTAACTAATTTATATTTTTTCTCATTTTCTAACCGATCTAATAAACAATAATCTTCATCAAATACGACAAAAGTATCTAATGTACTAGAACAATATATTGTTCTAAACATTGTTTCTTCATCTTCAACAATATTTTGAAATTTTTTGAACTCACTCTCATATAGGAGCATTTGTGCAATAAATATTGACACAATAATAGTCAATTTTTCTAATACAAAATCTTTTTTTGAATATTCTACTATTTCTGAAATATTTGAAATATATACATTGATGATATTATCATTTTGCTTAATTTCTAATCCAAATTCTTTTTCGTCTTTCTCCTCTATGTTTACTATAAACTCTGGTAGTAATGGAAAGATTTGATTATAAATAGAAGTAACAAATATATTTTCAAACAGTGCCAATATAGTTGAGCCAAACTCTCTTAAATAACTATGTTTATCAAAATTAATACTTATGTTGCAACCCATAATCTTCGTTTTTAACTCAACCTTTTTAGAAGAGCTTTCCTCACTAAATTTATCTTGAAAGTATTTAGATGCAGGTTGTTCAACTAATTGTTCCATATATTCATTAACACAATCTTTTGTTCCAACTACCTCAATAAAATCATCATCATAATACCCTAGATTATATTTTAAAGCAGCTGATGATATCTCTAATCCTTGCTTTTTTAAATAATCTGGAAAACTTATATATTGTTCAATACTATCATTTGTTAAATTTAATAATGCAATGGCCAATAAAGCATCGTAATGTGTATAGATCTCCATTTCTACTTTCTCATCAGTATCATATGGATACATTCCTAATCCTATTAATTCTAATTCATTATATTGTAATGAAGACTCAATTCTCCCTAACCGTAATTCCAAATATTTTAGTGCCCTCGCTGATAAAAACAAACCTGGAATTGCATTTCCTTCAAAGAAATTTAAATTCATTGAATCCATAAATGCTCTTATATAATAACTTCTTGCACTCCATAACAGACCAATTTTTTCAAAAGCACTACCTAATCGCATATAAGTTTGAATTAAATCTATTTTAGAGTTTTCATGAAATAGCTTTGTTAAAGCTCGGCTATAGAACTTAATTGATTTATATACATCACTCTTAAAATAATCATCTCCCCTTTTTAATAATAATTGTGAGGATTCATTATTCTTTGACTGCTTTCCCAGTAAATCAATAAGAAGTTCAAGTAACTCATCATACTGAGGACATTTCTTCAAGATATTAAGTTCCATAATTCTTTTTAATTGATATAAATCAATGTCATTATTAAAATTTAAATCACTGAGAATCTCTATATACGTTTGAACTATATCATCCCATTTTTCAGGATATTGCAATCTCATCATTTGATAATCAAATTTAGCTAATTTACCTCTTTTAGGATTCTCAGTATCTTGAATAAATCTCCGAAATGAATCTATTAAAAACTGAGTATGATCCTCTATTTTATTAATTATTTTTTTGCCTTTATTGTGATTAGAATTCAATGTAATCCAGAGAGTACTTAATTGTTTTAAAATTGAATAATATTCAGGGTGTTCTTTGTATAATTCCTCAAGTTTAAGATACATTTCATAATATCTATCACGCTCTTCATACCACCATATTATTGTCCAACAATAATCATATATGGCATTTGCATAATCCTTTATGTTACCATATTTTTTAGCTAATCTAAGGTTTCTATCTAAACCACTAATCATTGTCGACTTATCAACCTCTAGCTCTCTTAAAAAAACAATATAATCTGTTGATAATTTTATTATTTTCGCCGGTTTTATTTCTTCTAGATTTTGTAATTCTTGTTCAATATCAGCTAATGCTTTCTTGCGTTCTTTATCTTTTGAGCCCTCATCTACCGTATCGTATAAATCTTCAGACATATTAAATGCTTCAATTGCTATTTTTTTATTATCATTTTTAAATGTATTGTCTAATAACCAAGTCCTATCCAATATACGTATATCTATACCATATACACTTCTTAATTCATCTTCTGCTTCTGCTCTTTTTTTGTCAGAAACAAATTGATTGGTCATAAAAAATATCTTTTTATATCCTCTTCCCAGATTTTCATTAGTTTCAATTATTTTCTTTACATCCGACTTAAATTTCGATTTCCAAGCTTTCTTTGCACTAATTGCAAAAGCCCATCTTTCACTATGTGCAGAGTCACTATATCCAACTAGCCATCCCTCAGCTATTGTCTCCGAAACTGGAAAAGTTTCAGAATCCACCTTACTGTCCCCCCCTCCTGTAGGTCCGGTTTGAGGGAGCAAATTAGGACAAATGGTAACTTCTGCTATACCTTTACAATATTTTTCAAATTCTTTTTCCAGACTTTGACTAGTTAAAGATTCTAAAAAATAAGAAAAGAACTCTTCTGAAAATTTCCCTTTTTTAACAATTTTTGTATCTGAAAATAAATCAGGATGAATTTTTTTATAAAACTTTTTTTCATTCATTTATATCACTTCCTACCAATATGTCACTTCATAATATATTTACATTAGTTCATTAACTCAATTAAACTCATTCACCTTTTCAATTTAAAACCAAAAACTTTCATGATACAAATACTTTTTAGCAGAGAGCTTCAAACCTAGTATCTCTCGTTACTATTAGCCCTTGTTACAATCACGACACAGAGCCCCTAGATAGCGCCTGTGGATTCCTTTTCTCGCTTTAATACCAATATAGCCAAATTGCCTTTATCTAGCCTCTAATCGTCTTTCTAGGGTATTAAAAACTTTATTAAGCTTATTCAACCTAGTTAACTATAAATATCAAATTTTAATACTCAGAAATTCGTCCTACACATTTATATGATAATTTGATTTTCACCTACCTATAAAAGTTATAGGAATATAAATACTTTGCTCATAATCCCCCTCGATAATTTATCTATAAACAAATAACTGATAAAGTTTATCTCCCGCTTAATCTTGTTTATTCTTTTTTTTAGTTATTACAATAATTGTATCAAATAAAAATTAATTTACCACATAGTTAATGCACATAAAAAGACTGAAGTTTTCACCTCAGCCTTTTTAAAAATTTTAGCGTGTTCTTTTTAATACATTTTTGCCCCTGCTGGAATTCTAGGGCTTAACATTATCAGATTTAATTTTTCTTTTCCTTCTTCCTCATGGATGGCTGAGATAATCATTCCTTCGGAATCAATTCCCATCATCTTTCTTGGTGGAAGGTTACATATAGCTAGCAGTGTTTTTCCAACTAATTCTTCTGCACTGTAATTTTCTTTAATTCCACTTAAGATAACTCTATCTTTATCAGATCCATCATCTAGAGTGAATTTCAAGAGTTTTTTACTCTTAGGTACTTCTTCACAGTTGAGAACTTTTACTGCTCTAAAATCAGCTTTAGAAAATGTTTCGAAGTCAATCATATCTTCAAATAGAGACTCAACTTTAACTTCAGAAAAATCAATTTCTTCTAAATCGGTCGTAAGTTGGTCGTAAGTTTTGGTATTATCTCCCTCAGAACCTTGGTTTACAGCCTTTTCTGCTCCTAGTGGTTTCATCGTTGGGAATAGTAACACATCTCTAATGGAGTGAGAATTTGTTAATAACATGACTAAGCGGTCAATCCCGATTCCTAGTCCCCCTGTTGGTGGCATACCATATTCTAACGACTCTACGAAATCTTCATCTATTCCATGAGCTTCATCGTTACCCAATTGTTTTTCTTTCATTTGATCTTCAAATCGTTGACGTTGATCAATCGGATCATTTAACTCTGTAAAGGCATTCCCATACTCATGGCCTGAAATAAAGAATTCAAAACGGTCGGTAAATCGTGGGTCTTCGTGATTTTTCTTAGCTAAAGGCGAAATAGATACAGGATGACCATATACAAATGTTGGTTGAATTAAGGTGTCTTCAACAAACTCTTCAAAGAATTCATTAATTACGTGACCAAAATCCATATGATCTTCGATATGAACGTTGTGTTCTTTCGCAATAGCACGTGCTTCCTCATCACTCATTTCTTGCCAGAAATCCACGCCGGTCTTCTCTTTAATCGCATCGACCATATGAATTCTCTTCCAAGGTCCTTCTAAATTAATCACATCAGCTCCATAAGTCACTTCCAGTTTACCTAATACTGTTTGCGCGACATGTGTGATAATTCCCTCAGTTAAATCCATGACATCTTTATAGTCCGCATAGGCTGTATAAACTTCCAACATCGTAAACTCTGGATTGTGAGTCGTGTCAATTCCTTCATTTCGGAAGACGCGTCCAATTTCATAGACTTTCTCCATTCCACCTACAATCAAGCGTTTCAAATGAAGCTCTAAGGCGATACGCAAATATAACTCCATATCTAACGCATTGTGATGTGTAATAAATGGACGTGCGGCAGCCCCACCTGCCATATTGTGTAATGTTGGTGTTTCTACTTCTAAATAGCCATTACTATTCAAGTAGTGGCGAATTTCAGAAACAATTTTACTTCTCATAACAAATGTATCAAAACTTTCACGGTTACTAATCAAATCAAGATAGCGTTGACGGTAACGTTGTTCTACATTTGCAAGACCGTGATATTTATCTGGTAATGGACGCAATGCTTTAGTTAGGAACGTTAACTCATCTGGTTTAATAGAAAGTTCTCCCATGTTCGTTTTCATGATTTCGCCACTGACCCCGATAAAGTCCCCTAAATCTGCTTGGTCAAACAACGCATATGCTTCCTCACCTACTGCATCTTTTCTTACATAAATTTGGATTTGTCCTTCGCGATCTTGTAAATGAGCAAAACCTACTTTTCCTTTACCACGTTTTGTTACAATACGTCCGGCGATTGTGGCGCGCTCTGCTTTTGCAGCTATTTCTTCTTTACTTAGCGCTTCATAAGCATCGTGTAGCATCTTAGAATCATGCGTGCGCTCAAAACGTTGACCAAAAGGATCTAACCCTTGTTCTTGTAATTTTTTCATTTTTTCACGACGAACGATTAACTGATCATTCATCTCTTGATAGTCTGTCACTGTTTTTTCCTCCATCCTCGTGAAACTCATTTCATCTCTTCTATAATGCCACATAAAAAACAAAAAAGGCAAGGGAAATCTCCCTTTACCTTATTTGTTTTATCTTCTCGACGGCATGTTAGCAACTTTTGCAACTAATTCATCCAAAAGCACAATAATTTCATCTGGAGAATCTGTTTGATTGATTGCTAATTTTGTTTTAGTCGCTCGCGGAATCCCTTTTAAGTAATAAGCTGCATGCTGACGAAATTCTCTTGCAGCTACTTTTTCGCCTTTTAAGTTTGCTAAACGAACTAAATGTAGTTTTGCCGTTTCAATTTTTTCAGCTGGTTCAGGTTCGGGTAGTAATTCGCCTGTACGCAGATAGTGTTCCGTACGGTAAATCATCCAAGGATTGCCCAATGCCGCACGACCAATCATGACGGCATCACATCCGACTTCTTCTAACATTCGTTTGGCGTCTTCTGGTGTTCGAACATCTCCATTCCCCATAAAAGGAATAGTTAAGACATCGTTCACTTGACGTAGAACATCCCAATTTGCTTTTCCTTCATACATTTGTGTACGAGTCCGTCCATGCATTGCGATAGCCGATGCCCCTGCTTTTTCTGCCGCCAAAGCATTTTCTACCGCAAAGACATGTTCTTCATCCCAACCAATACGCATTTTAACGGTAACTGGAATTGAAACGGCTGATGATACTGCCGACACCATTTCATAAACTTTGTTAGGATCAAGCAACCATTTAGCGCCCGCCTCCGCCTTAATAATCTTATTAACTGGACAGCCCATATTGATATCAATAATATCAGCAGTTGTATTCGCCTCAACAAACTTAGCTGCTTCAACAAGCGTTTCCTTTTGGCCACCAAACACTTGCAAACTAATGGGATGTTCTACTTCTTCAATATGTAGCATCTCTAATGTTTTTTTATTTTTAAAATGTAACCCTTTGTCACTAATCATTTCGCATACGACGAGCCCTGCACCGAACTCTTTTACAGTCACGCGAAAAGCTGAATTACTAATACCTGCCATTGGTGCTACAACAACACGATTAGGAATCTCAACATCTCCTATCTTCCACATGTTGTTTCCCCCTATCGTTGGCTCTGGATTTCTTCAATTAGCTGCTCGAGTTCTTGCTCACTATAATGATACTTTTCACCACAAAAATGGCAGACAGCTTCTGCACCATGATCCTCATCAATCATCGCTTGTATTTCTTCTTTTCCTAAAGTCAAAATAACACGTGAGAAACGATCTTTTGAGCAGTCGCAATGAAAAGCAACTGGCATCGTATCTAAAATGGTTAAGTTTTCCTCACCAAGTAAACGTGCTAAAATCGTTTCAGGTTCTTCCCCTTTGTCAATCAAATCTGAGACCAACGGCATATTAGATAAACGTTGTTCAATTTCTGTAATGGTTTCATCCGTTGCTCCCGGCATCACTTGAATCATGAAGCCCCCTGCCGCTTTTACCGTTTCATCTGGATTGACTTTTACACTTAAGCCCACAGCTGAAGGGATTTGCTCGGAATGAGCTAAATAATAAGTGAAATCTTCCCCTAATTCTCCTGAAACAAGGGGAACCTGACCGATAAACGGTTCTTTCAAACCTAAATCTTTTGTCACAGATAGACTGCCGGTTGTTCCGACAGCTCCTCGCACATCAATATGCCCAGCATCATTTAACGGTAAGGCAATATGAGGTTGGTCAATGTAACCTTTTACCTGACCTTTGCCATTACTATCCACTACAATTTTACCGCCCGGTCCGTCACCTTGAATTTGAATAGTCATTTTTTCTTCGCCTTTTTGCATGGAACCTAATAACAAGCCCCCGACTAAAGAACGACCTAAAGCAGCAGTAGACGTATGCCATGAATCATGACGACGTTGCGCTTCTGAAACAGTTTCAGTCGCACGTACAGCAAATGCTCGAATTTGTCCCTCAAACGCTAACCCTTTTACTAAATAATCTTGCATCTATTTCACCTTATCTTTCTATTATTGACATGAAAAGTGGGTTGCCTAGGCAACCCACTTTTATCATAACTTATTCATTATCTGGTTGGTTACTATTTTGCTCTTCGTGTTCGTGATCTTTCATTTTACGTGCTTCTTTTTCTTCTAACGCTTTTTTTGCTTCGTCAAATGAACGACCATTCTCACTTGGAAACTCTTCTTCTAATTCATCAGAAGGCATAACCCCTTCTTCATAAAGCGATTTGATACTACGTGCATCCAATGTTTCATGCTCTAATAGCATCTTCGCGATAAGTTCATGTTTTTCACGGTTCTCTTCAATAATCTCACGCGCTTTCGCATGTGCTTGGTTTAAGATATTACGTACTTCTTCATCAATTTGATACGCGACTGTTTCAGAGTACGCTTTCGTTTGACCATAGTCACGGCCAATAAAGACTTGATGATTACCTTCGTATTGAACAGGTCCAAGTTTTTCACTCATACCATATTCCGTCACCATGCTACGTGCTAACGCAGTTGCTTGTTCGAAGTCATTACTTGCACCTGTTGATTTTACTCCGAAGAATACTTCTTCAGCCGTACGTCCACCAAGTAAGCCAACAATTTGATCGAACATTTCTTCTTTCGTCATTAAGAAACGATCTTCTTTTGGTAAAGCAATCATATAACCACCTGCACGTCCACGAGGAACAATCGTTACTTTATGAACTGTACGAGCATCACTTAGTACAAGCCCCACAATCGTATGACCCGCTTCATGGTATGCCACCAATTCACGTTCTTTTTTACTAACAACACGATCTTTCTTCGCCGGTCCTGCAATAACACGGTCTTGTGCTTCATCCACATCTGAAGCGTCAATTTTCTTCTTATTACGACGAGCAGCTACTAAAGCAGCTTCGTTTAAGACGTTTTCCAAATCAGCACCTGAAAAACCTGGTGTTTGCTGTGCAATGACTTTTAAATCGACATCTGAAGCAAACGGTTTGTTTTTCGCATGGACTTTAAGAATCGCTTCACGTCCTTTAACATCTGGACGACCAACTAAAATTTGTCGGTCAAATCGGCCGGGACGCAATAATGCAGGGTCTAATACATCTGAACGGTTTGTCGCGGCAATAACGATGACACCTTCATTCCCACTAAAACCATCCATTTCAACTAACAGTTGGTTTAACGTTTGTTCACGTTCATCATGTCCGCCACCCATGCCGGCGCCACGTTGACGACCAACAGCATCAATCTCATCAATAAAGATAATCGCTGGTGCATTTTTCTTAGCCGTTTCAAACAAGTCACGAACACGGCTAGCCCCTACCCCAACAAACATCTCAACAAAGTCAGAACCTGAAATAGAATAAAATGGCACGCCAGCTTCGCCTGAAACAGCCTTCGCTAACAATGTTTTACCTGTTCCTGGAGGTCCTTCTAATAAAACCCCTGCAGGAATACGTGCGCCTAATTCTACAAATCGACGAGGATCTTTTAAGAATTCGACAACCTCTACTAACTCTTGCTTTTCTTCTTCAGCGCCTGCAACATCAGAGAAACGAACATTATTCGCTTTCTTATCTGCTTCTTTTGCTTTAGACTTGCCAAAGTTCATGACACGTCCGCCACCGCCACCTTGCTGTCCTTGACCCATCATCATATAGAAGAAGAAAATCATCAACAAGACAGGTAAGAAAGATAAAATCAAGGTTAAGAACATACCGCTGTTGCTTTGTTCTTTAATATTGACTTTTGCACCGGCTTCTTCTGCAGCATCTGCAATTTTCGCCATAGTAGAATCATTAGGTAAGACGGTTGTCGTGAAACGATCGGTCTCAACGTTAGTATCCCCTATCACGCGCAAGCCGTTACCTTCCACTTTTTGTTTGGAATTGTAAGTCCCTTTAATGACATAGGCACCATTTCCAGGTGTGATTTCCATGTCTTTAATTTCTTTTTGTTCTAATTTTTCGCTAAACGCGGAGTAAGGTATTTCAGTCCCTACATTACGCGAATCATTAAAAAAGAAGCTAACCAAAACGACCATCGCTAGTAACAAAATAATATAATACGTGGTACTTTTTGGGCCTCCGTTTCTCTTTTTATTCATATAGAGCCTCCCTCTAGCTATTTAATCACGATACATACATTAGTATTCTAACATAAGTTTTTAAAAACGTTAGTCTTTTGACTCATAAATTTCTGGTTTTAAAACACCAATGTAAGGTAAGTGACGGTAATCTTCTTTATAGTCCAAGCCAAAGCCAACCACAAACTCATTTGGCACGATATAACCAAAGTAGTCGACATCCATATCCACAACCCGACCTTCTGGTTTATCTAATAATGTCACAATTTTTACAGATTTAGCTTGGCGATATTTAAATAAATCAACCAAATAACGTAATGTTCGTCCGCTATCAATAATATCTTCTACTATTAAAATGTCACGACCCGCAACGTTCGTATCTAGGTCTTTAACAATTTTCACTTCACCTGAGGAAACGAGTGCCTCACCATAACTTGAAACATCCATAAAATCCATTTCTAAATGGATATCCATTTCTCGCACTAAGTCTGCCATAAATGGAATAGCACCTTTAAGTATCCCTATTACTAAAGGATTTTTCCCTTCATAATCACGAGCAATTTGCTGTCCTAGCTCTTTTGTTTTTTCTTGGATTTGTTCTTTTGTCACAAGAACCTTTTCAATATCTCGTTCTAACATTCCGTTTCTCCTCCCGAATTATCGGCTTTATTATATAGTAACTTGTACTGTATTTTATCAGTTTCAGGAACAATACTCAAATAACTTTTCCTAAAGGGTGGAATCCATAAAACTTCCCCGTGTCGATTGACTACCACCCAAGCGTTATCCCGTTTTTCCTTTGGCCATTTATTATCAATAAAGTAGCGACTAATCTTCTTCATGTTGCCTTGCTGATTCATGATAAACGCATCTCCCGGAAGCGGTCGACGTATCGTGAGCGGTAAATCGCTCTTCAATACCGTCAAACTATTCTTCTCGTTCAATGTCGCTGATTTTGTTTCTACTAACGAAAACTGTACACCCGGCTCCACTTTCAATACATCTCCTAGTGTCATCTCATAAGAAGCACAATCCTCGTTTACTCTAGAATTCTCTGTTGTCTTCGCTTTTTGATGGACGAGTTGAATCACCGTATAAGTCGTCATAATTTGCCAACCCTCTTCTAAAGGATAGGCTTTTTGTGGTGCCTCACTTCTTATCATCTGTAAAACGGCTTGCACTTGTCGATGATTGATGTTGATTCCTTTTGAAATAACCGTGTCTTCCAACCACTTGGTAAACACCATATATTGTAAACTTTCAGGCTGACGCAAAAATCCTGCTCTGTTAAGTTGCGGTCGTTCATCCAAATCATATGTGACAAGTTCAGCATACATTGGGTCCACAACTTGCGACACAATATCTTTAGTATAGTTTAGTTGTGTGACGAAATGATGAAAATGTTGCAAATAATTTGGATTTTCTTTTTCGATTAAAGGTAACCAATCATGGCGAATACGATTTCGTTGATACTCGCGTGAACTATTTGTAGCGTCTTCATAATAATCTAGTCCGTGCGTGCAAGCATAATGCAAAAGGTCCGCCTTCGAAGCAAAAAGGAGGGGCCGTACAAGTAGATAAGTAGCACGTTGTTGTGACATCGAGATGCCTGACATATCCCAAATATAGCTACCTGTCACTAAACGACGTAAAACCGTTTCCACTTGGTCTGTCCCATGGTGCGCTGTCACTAGATGCGTATAGCCGTGCTGACGACAAATCCGATCAAAAAAAGCATAGCGCGCTTCACGCAATGTCGCTTCTGAAATCACCTGAATGTCACTTGGTACTTCCCACGTTTCACTGTAAAAAGGCAGTTGCTTATCTAAACAATACTCTTTTAAAAACTGTTCTTCCTCTAACGACTGCTCACGTAAACCATGGTTAAAATGAACGACTCCGATTTCCGGATGCACTTTACTTGGCAGCCGTTGTAGCAAGTCTAATAACACCATTGAGTCTACTCCCGTTGAAACAGCAACTAAGACGTGGTCATTTCGTGTAAATAGTTTTTCCTGTTTAACTTGTAAATAAAACGCTTCTTGAAGTGTCATCTTGACCTCCTAAAAATAAAAAAGGATAAGTCCTCACTTATCCTTTCGTATATTAATTGCGACGACCGCCACGACCGCCACGTTTTCCTTCTGTATTACGTTTTAGAGACAACAGACGATCTTCACTATCTTTCATAAAGTCTGACATTAAATCATCAAAACTTTGTTTCTTAGGCGCTGAATGGACCGCTGGTTTTCGGTATTCTTTACGAGGTGCTCGCGCTTCACGTTGTGGTTTGCTAGGCTGTGCATCTTCTTGTAAACGACGAATAGATAGACCAATCTTACCGTCATCTCCAACACTCATAACCTTAACTTCCACTGTTTCTCCTACTTTTAATACATCATTAATGTCTTTGACAAAACTATTAGAAACTTCACTGATATGCACTAAACCTGTCTTACCTTCTCCCAAATCAATAAAAGCACCAAAATGTGTAATGCCTGACACCTTACCAGATAGCTTTTCGCCTACTTCAATCGACATAAAACTGTTGCTCCTCCTTCATCCTTATAAACCATTTATTTAAAAAATTAATACGCCTTGTTCACTCTCAGGTTATCCGTCTGAGCCCGTCTCCTGTTCATCTATCGGTTCTTCTTGCGTTCGACTAGATGAAGGGAAATGATACACTTGCTCTCCTTCACGCGAATAAAAATATTTTGTTCTGGCTAACTTTTCCAAATATTCATTATCTTTTAGCAACGCCACTTCATTCGCTAAAGCTTCGTGTTGTGTTTTTAACTCTTTTTGTTCCTTCATCACTACCGTCGCTTCTTGATCGACCACCCGTAGTTTATGATAGTTCTTGATAATGTTGACGCCTAGTAGCAGAAATACAATCAACGAAACGCCAAAAACAACGGCCAACCGACGACGACGATAAATAATTGCTTGTTGCATTTTACCAAATAAATATCGTTGTTCCTCAGTGTATCTCATATTCTGTTGTGATGGTGAATGTTCTTGATTGTGTGACATGACACTGCCCAACTTTCTGTTCTTCAAATTTTCTCTTTCAAGATAGAGGCATCATGGATAATTATAGCAATTCTACAGTACAATGTCTAATCATTTTTGTTCTGAATATCGACCTTTTCTTCACTGATTATTTCATACATTTCTTTTGCGTCTTCTTTTTTAGTTGACTCATGTAAAGCTAACACTTTAACAGTCAATATCCGATTACCAAATTGAATTGCTAAAATATCATCGACCTTAACTTTAGATGATGATTTAGCTACTTGATCATTCAGAGTAATACGTCCCTTATCTGCTACTTCTTTAGCAACTGAACGTCTTTTGATTAAACGTGACACTTTTAAAAATTTATCTAAACGCATTGCTTTCACCTTTTCTTTTTTATTTTATCGCCTAATGGAATAAGCGACCATTCTTCTAACGTAAAAATTTCAGCTCGCCATACGCTGCGAGCAAACACAACGACACCTACTAAAACACCGACTAACACCACCACAAACAGCGTTAAGCGTGAGACGTATAATGCCGGTAATACCACTTGAATCACTTTTTTATAAATGATGACACTCAGGGCCATTTTACCTAGCGCTATGACAAGTGGCACCACTTCTGCACGCGACTGTCTTGCTTGTGGATATAGTTCTTTTCTTAAAAAGAATAAACTAGTTAGAAACGCAATGACTGTGGATAAACTTGCTCCGACCGTTCCCCACCATTTAACAAAAGGATAACTTAAAGCCATCTTTAACACTAAACTAATCACAAGACCCCAAGCCAACGTACGTGTTTGTCCCATACTTTGACCAACCATTTGAAACACTTGGATCATCGAAAGAACATAGACAATCACGGTAAAAAGACGCAGTGCTAAAGTTTCTTGCGTGTCACCAAATAAAACACGATTTAATTCAGGTAGCAAGACAATCAGTCCTACGGTTGCGGCACTACTTAACACACGCATGATTTTTACAACTTGTCTAACTGCTGCTTGATATGCTAAGGACGATTGTTGCTGAGCCTTTGTTAGACGAGGCAAATAAGACGTGACAAAGCTTAGCGCGATCACAAGTCCTACTTGAACAAAAGGTTGACCTCGGTCAAAGGCACCTTTGACCATTTTGGCTTGTAGGTCTAAATAGCCATGTGCGACCAGCCCATTTTTTAACGAAAACGAATCAATGAATTGGCAAAACATTAAATTCGCACTATAGCCCCAGATTAATGCACCTTCCGTAAACAGGCGCTTAGTTACCTCTTCAACAGAGTGTTTCTGTGACATTTTTAGTGGCCACAATAGAGCGGGCGTCTGACTACGATACCGATATACCATTAAAACAATTAAGGCCGCTACACCTCCGACAACTGCTCCAGTTGAAGCATACGCCCCCATCTGATACAAAGAAAAAGAAGCTTGTGTATACCAATATGCCGCTATTAAAATCATCACTACGCGAATGGTTTGCTCCCACAACTGAGAATGAGCGGTAGCCGTCACATTTAGTTCTCCTTGAAAGTAACCACGGTAAATCGCTAACCATGGCGTTAATAAAAAACTAAAAGATGTGACACGGATAACCGGTGATAAAAGCGCGTCTCCCATTGCTTTGGCTATTCCCACACTAAAAAGAAAAAAGACTAAAAATAAGGCAACGCTTAATAACAAACTCAACCAAAAAACAAGCTGAATTTTTTCCTGTTTCTTTTCAAAGTCCCGCTCCTCCGCTACTAACTTTGATAGAAAAAGGGGAATTCCATTCAAACTCAACGTGACTGCTAAGCCATAGATTGGATAGACTTGTTGATAAACATAAAACCCTTCATCTCCCACCATATTTTGAAATGGCACACGATAAATCGCACTTAAAATCTTAACAATAAAAGAACTCATCACTAAGAGCCATGTCCCTTGTAACATTCGGGTGGTCGATTGCTTACTCATCTTTCGCCTCCGTTTGTTTCGTCATAGCCTCTTCACGCTCTTTTTGTAAAGCTTCCGTGACTTTACCAATTTCATTTAACCACAACTCGGTCATCATGACTTTTGGTAAATGTAAAATAATGTGCATTTGTTCATCGTTCATTCGCATGTCGGCTTTCAACTTGGTTACAGCCAGTGCTTTAAAGAGCTGTTCAACCATATACGTTTTCGTCCCCGCCACACTTAGCACTAATGTTACTTTTTGTCCCTGCTTCTCTATTTTTTCAATCAAAGCACGTTCACTATTCATTTTAATACGACCGATTGCAAGTAAATATGCCACTTCGTCTGGAAATTCACCAAAACGGTCCATAACGTCGTCTACTAATTCCTCGTACATCGCTTGGTTTTCCAACTCACGAACGCGTTTATAAATTTCAATTTTTTGTCGCTCGTCTGGAATATAGGCATTAGGAATATAAGCATCGACTCCTAACTGAATCTCAACGACTGTTTTCGGTGCAGTCGTTTGCTTACCTTGCTTACGCTGAACGGCTTCATTTAACATTTGTGTATATAAGTCAAAACCGACGGAATCAATAAACCCATGCTGTTGAGAGCCTAAGATATTGCCAGCTCCGCGAATGGATAGGTCACGCATGGCTAACTTAAAACCAGATCCTAGTTCAGTAAAATCTTTCATCGCTTGAAGTCGTTTTTCACTGACTTCAGTTAAGACTTTTTGTGGTTCGTACATCAAATAGGCAAAAGCTACACGATTACTTCTCCCCACACGCCCACGCAATTGATAAAGCTGAGATAAGCCCATATGGTCGGCATTTTCCACAAACAACGTATTCACGTTAGGAATATCTACTCCTGTTTCAATAATCGTGGTGGTCACTAACACGTCATACTCACGATTAATAAAATCAAAAAGTATATTCTCCAATTGCACTTCTGTCATCTGACCATGTGCAAATGCAATCCGTGCGTCCAGCACTAACTGTTGTAACTCACCCACTTTTTGTTCAATCGTGTCAACACGGTTGTGTAGATAGAACACCTGTCCTGAGCGTGCTAATTCGCGTTCAATACCATCTCGAATCGCCCCAATATTTTGTTCCATGACATACGTCTGGACGGGATAGCGATTAGACGGGGGTGTTTCAATGACGGACAAATCACGAACACCAAGCATTGACATATGCAACGTTCTTGGAATAGGCGTTGCAGTTAAGGTTAAAACATCGACTTCTGAGCGCAATTGTTTTAGGCGTTCTTTATGTTTCACTCCAAATCGTTGTTCCTCATCTATTATTAACAAGCCTAAATCTTGGAAGACGACATCTTTTGAAAGAATTCGATGTGTTCCGACTACCACATCCGCTTGCCCTTTTTTCAACTTTTCAATCGTTTCTGTCTGTTGTTTTTTCGTTCGAAAGCGACTTAACAACTCGACATTTACAGGAAAATCAGCAAACCGTTCTAACATCGTTTCATAGTGTTGTTGTGCCAAGATTGTCGTTGGTACTAAAAACGCGACTTGTTTATTATCACGCACAGCCTTAAACACTGCTCGCAACGCGACCTCCGTCTTACCGTAGCCAACATCTCCCACTAATAAACGGTCCATCGGTTTCGCTTTTTCCATGTCACGCTTAATCTCTTGAATACTTCTTAACTGATCATCTGTTTCACTATAAGGAAAAGCGTTATCAAAGGCAGCCTGCAAATTATCATCTGGTGAAAAAGCAAAGCCTTTTTCTGCTTCACGTGCTGCATATAGTTGGATTAAATCATCCGCTATATCCTCCACTTTGGAAGCTACCTTGCGTTTCGTTTTAGTCCATTCCGTCCCACCTAACTTATTGATTTTCGGTGTCTTGGACTCAGAGGCAACGTACTTTTGAATCAAATCTAACTGTGTGACGGGAATAAAGAGTTTATCGTTATTTTGGTAAACAATCGTCATGTAGTCTTGATGGACACCATCCATCTCTAGCGTTTCCATTCCTATATATTTACCAATTCCGTGATTCACGTGCACAACGTAATCGCCAGTTTTTAATTCATTATAACTTTTCAACCGTTCCGCATTAGAAATGGCGCGTTTCCGTGCTTTCGGTCGTTTTTTCACTTGTAAAAGTTCATGTTCGGTGACTACTACCAGTTTTTCATCAATTAATTCAAAGCCTGTCTGCAATTCTCCAAGGCGAATTTGAACGGCTTGCTCGAGTATCGGACCATCATGTTGTACCACATATTCAATGGCGTGTTCTCTTAACAATTGCTGAATCTTCTGACTTTTTTCTATTGTATTAGTTAAAATAATCACTGTTTGCTGTTTTTTCTTCCAGCTATTTAATTCGACTTCAAATAAGCCCATCTGCCCAAAGAACTGCTGCATCGTTCTCACTTGAAAATGATGAATCTGTTGAAACTTAAGATTTCCCATCCCTTTTTGAAACACTGAGAAATAACTTGTTGCCACAGCAGTTTTTTTAAGAATTTCGCGAATCTCCCGACCATACGACACGGAAGGAAGTAACTTATGTAAGGCTAACTGTTCACTAATCCACTCACCCTGCTCAGTTAACATCTCCTTTTCCACTTCTAAAATCCGACTATAATCATCTAAAATAACCGCATCGTCTGCTGCTAAATGCTCAATCATCGTACGAGCGTCTGGCATCAGATAGTAAATAAAGTGACGATCCTCCAGAGTCCTTTCACCTGCACGCCATTGTGTCGTTAAACTATCCATATAGTGAGTCGTTGCTTGTTTTGCTTCTTCATCTTTTAGTTTAGATGTATAAGCATGTACGTCTTTTTGTAGTTTATCTGCAGCAGGTTCGTAGACTTCTGGAACGATTAGGACATCTGTGGCTGGTTTGATTTTAATTTTTTCTACATTTTCAATAGAGCGTTGAGTATCAGCTTCAAAGTATCTTAGCGAATCAATTTCATCGTCAAAAAAGTCAATACGAAATGGATAATCTGATGTTAAAGGATACACATCTACAATACCACCGCGCACACTAAACTCGCCTGGTTTCCCTACCATACTTTCACGGACGTAACCCATCGTAATCAAATCTTGTGTCAATTGTTCAATTTCTACTGTATCGCCTACTGCTAACTCTTTTTCATAACGTTGCCATGTTTCTTTACTTGGCAAATAGTGACGCGCACCAGCAGCCGGTACAACTAGAATACCCGTGCGATTACTGTAAAGAAATGATAATGCTTCTATCCGATCAGCAATAGCCTCTGGTGAGGCAAAGCCCATTTCCACAGCCAACACTTCATTTACCGGATAACTGTACAGCTCTTCTTCTGGAACAAGATGGCTTAAGTCATCTAATAATTGATTCATTTGATGAAGATTTGGGGTTACGACAACGAGTTTTCTTTTTTGACCATAGTAAAGAGAGGCTAACGTTAGCGTTTTAGCTGATCCCGTTAACCCTGTCACTAATTGTGTTTGTTTTTGCTCCATCCCAGATAACCAATCTTGCATTGTGGGACTATTCATAACTTTTTTGATGAGTTCCATATTAATCTCCTACTTGTTGAATCGGTTCATTGTGCCAACAAAATCTTCTTGTTCCAACCAATCTTCAATAGCGTCTGTCGCTAAGTGAATAGCACCGCCTATTTCTTCATGAACCTCTTTGGCAAAAGGACTTAAAACGTGTGACACCACATCTTGTTTAGGATATGGTCGACCAATACCGATTTTAATCCGTTGAAAATTCTGTGTCCCTAAGTGCTGAATCAAACTTTTAATACCATTATGTCCACCTGCACTGCCTTTTTGTCGCAAACGTATTTTTCCGATTGGCAAATCCATGTCATCATAGACGACTACAATATCTGATAAGTCTATTTGAAAATAATCCATTAAAGGGCGTATCGCTCGACCAGATTCATTCATATAGGTAACAGGTTTAGCTAATATCACTTTTTCTCCATTAATAAACGTTGTGGCAACGTCTGAATCAAACATCGCCTCATTCGGTTGAATCCCTAGTCGATGGCAAAGCTCATCGACCGTCATAAACCCAACGTTATGTTTTGTGGTCATATATTTTCGTCCTGGGTTTCCCAGTCCTACAATTAATTTCATGGTGCATATCCTCCATTATTTTATCCAACACAAAAGAGCTGAGCAACAAGCGCTGCTCAGTTTTTCTTCTTTATTATAGCACACACCGTTCAATGCGTCATAACGTAACCTTTACCCTTTATTCCATCCATGTCACGCATGAAAACCTTATTTTTTCATCTACAAAGAGAATGTGTTATGATACAATCAAGTCATTATTAAGATAAACGAGGGTGGGCTATGAGTAAACAAACGAAAATCATTGGTATATTATTATTAGTCTTAGTTGTAATGTTAGGCGGCGTTTATTTCTATCAACGAAACTTTTTTACGACTCACTTTTTACCTAAGACGTACGCAAACAATACTGATATTAGTGAACTAACGGTTGCACAAGCTGAGAAAAAAATGTTGGAACGTAACAAAAGTCAAGTCTATGAAATCAAAGAAGGAAAAGAAGTCATTGAAACACTTCCTAAAGAATCATTAGGTATTCATTACGACTTTCGTGATGATTTAAAAAAAGCGATGAAACAACAAAAGCCAAGTCGCTGGTTCCTTGACTCACGTCAGAAAAAACAATTAATTTTAACCAACCATAATTTAAATGAGCAAGAGTTACAAACACAACTCAATCAATTAAAAGAAAAGCTAGATAAGATAAATGAAGAACGACAACCTGCTCAAAATGCTTCGATTGAAAAAACGGAAGTGGGCTTTGAAATCAAACCAGAAGTTAAAGGCACGGCGATTGATACTGGAGAAGTCATGGCAGCTTTAACTAAATCGATTCAAGCAGGCGAGTCGACATTGGACGTTTCACACTTTGTTCACCAGCCAACGGTCAAAGCTAACGATCCAAAGTTAAAAGAAAAATTAACACAACTGGAAAAAATCTCTAATCAAACCGTGTCCTATACATTAAGTGGCGAAAAAATTGACGTACCAAAAGAAACTGTGACGTCATGGTTTATTTACAATCCTGAAAGTCAGGAAATCGATATTGACCAAGAAGCAACAAAAGCTTATTTAGCATCACTCGGTCAAAAATACAACACGAGTACTAATCCAACCAAGTTTAAGAGTACCAAGCGTGGTGAAGTTACCGTTCCTGCTGGCACTTACAGTTGGACACTTGCTGTCGATACGGAAGCAGCCGCCTTACGTGAAGACTTATTAGCTGGCAATAGTGTCAATCGCGTTCCAGCATTTCAAGGTAGCGCACCAGCTGGGGCACCATTAATCGGCAACACCTATATCGAAATCGACATGAGCAATCAACACATGTACTTTTATAAAAATGGTAAATTAGAATTGGAAACAGATATCGTTTCAGGAAAACCAACTACTCCTACCCCACACGGCGTTTTTTATGTTTGGGATAAGGTAAAAGACACGACGTTGCGAGGCACTAACGACGATGGTTCAAAATATGCTTCCCCTGTCGACTACTGGATGCCAATTGATTGGACGGGTGTAGGAATTCATGACTCTCCTTGGCAACCAGCTTACGGAGGGCAACTATGGGAAACAATCGGTTCACACGGTTGTATCAATACCCCACCATCACTCGCCGGTAATTTATTTAACGCTGTAGAAGTCGGCACGCCTGTTTTAGTTTTTTAATCAGCAAAAGACGTCACCTTTATTAAAAAGGTGACGTCTTTTTTTACCACTAGATATAGTAGGTCACATCATTTCAAAATAATCTTTTTATTGAATAAAATCTCAATCAATCATGAATATTTTTATCCTTTAACTATAAATCTAAAACAAGACCACTATGAAAAAAACTAATGAAAACACACCACTTCTTGCTTATCACTCCTAAACCACTTAATCCTCCCTACTCTTGTTCAACACTAAACATTGTATATAAGATTTTTGTCACACACAAGATATAGTGTTTTAGCAAGGAAAAATGTTTGACTTCACCACAATTTAAGGTATACTAATAATTACGAATAATAAACATATGGAGGTCATGATAGATGAAAACAATAACACTTTACACAAAAAACAATTGCCCTCAATGTAAAATGACTAAACGATTTTTAGCACAAAAAGATGTGACATTTGAAGAAATCAACATTGATGAGCAACCACAATATATAGATTGGTTAAAAGAACAAGGACACCGCACTGTACCCGTTCTAACAACAAATGAAAGTATGACTATCGTCGGATTCCGTCCAGATCAATTAAAAGCGTTGGCTGTTTAATATGAAAATTGTTTATTTTAGTGTGACCGGTCAAACCCGTCGCTTTATCAAAAAAGTCGATTTGCCAGCTTATGAAATTGATCCGATGAATCCCTTTCACGAATTAAATGAACCTTACTTACTAGTCGTTCCTACTTATGATGTTGATGTCACCGAAGTAGTGAACGATTTTATTGAGTACAAAAGTAATCAGCAAAATTTAGTCGCTGTTGCCGGTGGTGGCAACCGTAATTTTGCCGATCTTTTTATTTTTACAGCGAAGGATATCGCTCGGGACTACAACATTCCCTTGGTCTTCTCGTTTGAATTTAACGGGACACCTGAAGATGTTGAAAATTTCAAGAAAGTAGTGAGTGACCTTGAGTCTAAAAGAACTAACTGATGTGACTTATTTTGAACTGAATAATGAAATTAATCGTCCTGTCGATAATCAAATCCCTTTACATAAAGATAAAGAAGCCTTAGCTGCTTTCTTTAAAGAAAATGTTGAACCTAATACGATGACTTTTTCCTCTATTCCTGAAAAAATCGCCTATTTGATTGAACATGATTATCTAGAAAAAGAATTTATCGAAAAATATGACATGGCTTTTATTGAAGAGCTATATGACTATCTTTTCGCACAAAACTTTGAATTCAAGTCATTTATGGCTGCTTATAAGTTTTATTCACAGTATGCATTGAAAAATAATGCGGGAACGCAATACTTAGAACGTTACGAAGACCGCGTTGCTTTTAATGCGTTATACTATGCAGACGGCGACCAAGAGTTGGCAAAAAACTTAGCGGAAGAGATGATTTATCAACGTTATCAACCGGCTACTCCTTCTTTCTTAAACGCTGGTCGTAAACGTCGTGGCGAACTCGTTTCTTGTTTCTTACTACAAGTAACTGACGATATGAACAGTATTGGCCGTTCCATCAACAGCGCGCTACAACTATCACGTATCGGTGGTGGTGTAGGGATTTCTCTTTCTAACTTGCGTGAAGCAGGGTCTCCTATTAAAGGATTTGAAGGGGCAGCGAGTGGGGTCGTGCCTGTCATGAAACTTTTTGAAGATAGCTTTAGTTATAGTAATCAACTTGGTCAACGTCAAGGAGCTGGGGTTGTTTATCTTGATGTTTTCCACCCAGATATTGAAATGTTCCTGTCTACTAAGAAAGAAAACGCCGACGAAAAAATCCGCGTTAAGACACTTTCTCTTGGTTTAACCGTTCCTGATAAGTTTTACGAATTGACACGCGAAAATAAGGAAATGTACTTATTTAGCCCTTATAGTATCGAACGTGAATATGGCGTGCCGTTTTCATACATTAACATTACTGAAAAATATGACGAACTAGTTGCAAATCCAAACATCCGCAAAACTAAAATCAATGCCCGCGATTTGGAAAATGAGATTAGTAAATTACAACAAGAATCGGGTTATCCTTATATCATTAATATTGATGAAGCTAACCGCCAAAATCCAATAGACGGAAAAATCATTATGAGTAACTTGTGTTCTGAAATCTTACAAGTTCAAACACCTTCTGTGATTAATGACCGTCAAGAATATGAAGAGCTTGGAACAGATATTAGTTGTAACTTAGGCTCAACAAATATTCCAAACTTAATGGAGAGCCCTGATTTTGGTAAATCTGTACGTACGATGACACGTGCCTTGACATTTATCACAGACTCTTCTGACATCGAAGTTGTCCCTTCAATACGTAACGGCAATCGTTTAAACCATACGATTGGGTTAGGTGCTATGGGATTACACTCTTACTTCGCTAAAAACCAAATGATTTACGGTTCTGAAGAATCCCTTGATTTTACAAATGTCTACTTCATGTTATTAAACTATTGGACACTTGTAGCAAGTAACCAAATCGCCAAAGAACGTGGCGAAAGTTTTTCAAACTTTGAAAAATCGGATTATGCTAACGGGACTTACTTTGACCGTTATATCGAAGATGTGGTCACACCAAAATTTGATAAAGTCAAAGCCCTATTTGCCAATATCGATATACCGACAGCTGCAGACTGGCAAGCATTGAAAGAAAATGTCATGCGTGATGGCTTATACCATCAAAACCGCTTAGCCGTTGCGCCAAATGGTTCTATTTCATATATTAATGACACTAGTGCGAGTATCCATCCGATTACTCGTTTAGTTGAAGAACGTCAAGAAAAGAAAATCGGAAAAATTTACTATCCTGCACCATACTTAAGTAATGACACCTTACCATACTACACGTCCGCTTACGATATGGACATGCGAAAAGTTATCGATGTGTATGCTACGGCACAAAAACATGTCGATCAAGGTATGAGTTTGACACTATTCATGCGTTCTGATATTCCTGAAGGCTTGTACGAATGGAAAACAGAAACAACAAAACAAACGACACGTGATTTAAATATTCTACGCCACTATGCTTTCCATAAGGGCATCAAATCTATTTATTACATCCGTACCTTTACGGAAGATGAAGAGGAAATCGGCAGTAATCACTGTGAGAGCTGTGTCATCTAATTTTGAAGGAGGAAAACAGAGTGAGTCACGAAACATATTATGAAGCCGTCAACTGGAATGCTATTGAAGATATGATTGATAAATCAACATGGGAAAAATTAACCGAGCAGTTTTGGTTAGATACCCGTATCCCTCTATCCAACGACTTAGATGATTGGCGTCAACTATCAGACTTAGAAAAACAAACGATTGGCTATGTCTTCGGAGGATTAACCTTACTAGACACGATTCAATCTGAAAACGGGGTGGAAGCGTTACGTCGTTCTGTACGGACACCTCATGAAGAAGCTGTTTTAAACAATATTCAATTTATGGAATCTGTCCATGCGAAAAGTTACTCGTCTATTTTCAGTACGTTGAATACCAAAGCAGAAATAGATGAAATTTTCCACTGGACGAACACTAACGAATATTTACAAAAGAAAGCTAAGATTATCAATGAAATTTATCTTCATGGGACTGATTTAGAACGTAAAGTAGTCAGTGTTTATGGCGAGACTTTCTTATTCTACTCTGGGTTTTACGCCCCATTGTATTATCTAGGGAATAATAAACTAGCCAACGTAGCAGAAATCATTAAGTTAATCATTCGTGACGAATCCGTTCACGGAACGTATATCGGTTATAAATTCCAGTTAGGCTTTAACGAGCTATCTGATGAAGAACAAGATGAAATGCGCGATTGGATGTACGACTTATTGTACGAGTTGTATGAAAACGAAGAAAAATATACGGAGTTATTATACGACGAATTAGGTTGGACGGATGAGGTTAAAACGTTCTTACGTTATAATGCCAATAAAGCCTTAATGAACTTAGGAATGGACCCACTCTTCCCTGATACAGCAAATGACGTGAATCCAATTGTAATGAACGGTATCTCAACTGGAACTAGCAACCATGACTTCTTCTCTCAAGTAGGAAATGGGTACTTACTAGGAACGGTTGAAGCGATGAAAGAAGACGATTATACGATTGGTCTTTAATTAATAGATAGCAAAAGGAGATTGTGTCACGGACACAATCTCCTTTTTAATTGAGGAATGACTTTAATTCTTCAAAAGAATGAATCGTATAGGTGGTTGCTACTGTCTGATTTTCTAATTTACGTGGATTGTACCAACATGTATCAATGCCCGCTTGAATTCCGCCTTGCATATCGGCAGATAGCGAATCACCAATGATTAGTACTTTTTCTTTCTCAACAGTAGGTATTTTAGCAAATACTTCATCAAAGAAACGTCGATCTGGTTTTTGATAACCAATTGTTTCGGATACAAATAATTGATTGAAATAAGATAGTAAATCTGCACGTTCTAACCGTTGATATTGCGTTTTTTCTACACCATTTGTCACAACATACAAGTCATAGTTAGCCGCTAATTGCGGTAACACCTCAGCTACTCCTGGCATTAAAAAAGGTTTGTCACTTAAAAATTGACGAAAATAGCGATCCATTTGCTTTCCATCTTGACCTTGACCATATTTTTTAAAAATATAATCAAAACGACCAGCCAATACCTCTTCACGTGTTAATAAATTTTTCTCCAGAGCCCCCCACAAAGCATGATTATGTGCAGTAAAATCTTGCTGAATTTCTTCTGTTAACACGATACCTTCTTGTTCAAACAAACGATTTAACGCATAGACTTCTGCTTCTTTAAAGTTCAATAATGTATCGTCCACATCTATCAATAATACATCATATCTCATCTCGTCCCCTCCTCTACCTTCATTATTATAATCAACTTTCAGTCATTCGACTACTTATAAGAAAATTAAAGTATTTTACTTTGACACATATACGCGGATTCAGTAAGATAGAAACAGTATATAGATAACAGGAGGCGTATAAAATGAACGTGTTAATAACTGCTGGCGGAACATCCGAACGTATTGATCAAGTTCGACATTTAATGAATCGTTCAACAGGTCGTCTAGGAAAAGCTCTTGCTGAGTATTTTTCAACATTCTCAGAATGTCAGATTACCTATGTTCATGGTAAAAATGCCGTCTTACCTGCATTAGAAAATCATACTTTTTATCCCATTGAATCCGTTGGTGATTTAGAAAAGACTCTTAAAAAGTTATTATCAGATAATCATTATGATATCATCATTCACGCTATGGCTGTGAGCGACTATCAGTTTGCGACAACTTCACATATCGAGCAATTATCCCAGCAAATTACACAAGCCATTCGACAAACGGAAATAGATTTATCACAGCAACCAGACCAATTGGAATGTTTAATCACAGACGTTCTCACTAAGGACCTGATGGAAGAAACGCCTGCGTCAACGAAACTTAGTTCAAATTTCGATGACTTACTTATTGGCTTAAAGCGCGCTCCCAAAGTCATTGCCCTTTTACGACAATGGCAACCAAACGCTTTTATTGTCGGTTTTAAATTATTAGTAGACGTTAGTAACGAAGAACTCGACCGTGTCGCCACAGCATTATTGCATAAAAATCAACTAAACTTAGTAGTGGCGAATGACTTGACACGTCTCACAGACGATACGCATCCAGCGCGTCTAGTCCATTCTGATGAATCTGTCCTGGCTGTTTCAACGCGCCAAGACATTGCTAAAGGTATTTATCACGCTTATCTCAAACAAAAAGAGGAGATGTAACATGACAAAACGTATCTTACTTGGCGTTTCGGCTAGCATATCCGCTTATAAAAGCGCAGATATCGTGCGTCAACTAACCAAACAAGGATGTGAAGTAGAGGTCATCATGACACGACATAGTACGGAGTTCATTACACCTCTCACTTTACAAACTTTATCTCGAAAATCCGTTCACACCGATGTGATGGCTGAACCTATCCCAGATCAAATCAATCATATTGATATCGTCAAGCGTCATGACTTATTCGTCGTTGCACCGGCTTCTGCTAATATTATTGGCAAAATCGCGAACGGTATCGCAGATGACATGTTATCTACGACTGCTTTAGCAGTACATGACATGCCTAAACTAATTGCTCCTGCGATGAATACCTATATGTACGAAAACCCTGCAATGCAAGCTAATCTAGTCAAACTCAATCAATATGGCTATCACATCATCGAACCTCGTGAAAGCTTACTGGCTTGCGGTGATTATGGAAAAGGTGCACTTGCACAACCAGACGTCATTGTAGATGAAATTTTAAAGGCGCTCGCCTAATTTGGAGGAATTGTCACTCATGAAAACCCGTGATTTAACATTAACAGCTATTTTTCTAGCGATTATATTTCTATTTGCTTTTACCCCTTTAGGTTTTATCAATTTAGGAGTTATTAAAGCGACACTTATTCATGTGCCTGTCATTATCGGAAGTATCGTTTTAGGACCTCGCATTGGAGCCTTACTAGGACTCGCATTTGGTGGTACAAGCTTATTAATTAATACTTTGACACCGTCACTGCTATCCTTTGCTTTCTCACCGTTTATTCCTGTTATCGGAACACAGCATGGTAGCTTGTGGGCATTGGTCATCGTCTTTATCCCTCGTCTATTAGTGGGAATTGTCCCTTACTATGTTTTCAAAGGGTTAGAACCTATTGTAAACAAAAAAAGCCACCGACCACTCGCATTTATTACGGCAGGAATTGCAGCGTCTATGACAAACACACTCTTAGTTATGAACCTCATCTATTTATTGTTCCAAGACGCGTACGCTATGGTTAAAGACATGCCAATAGGACCAAGCCTTTACAAAGCTGTTCTCACAGTCATTTTTGTTAACGGTGTGCCAGAAGCTATTGTAGCGGGAATCGCTACTGCTGTCGTTACACCGCTGCTGCTTCAGTTTAAAAATAAAAGAAGATAAAAAAAAGCCTGACTTTTAACAAATAAAGTCGGCTCTTTGTCAAATAGGACTGATGAATCAAAATGAAGTCGAAAGATGAGTGGAACTTGTTCCATTCATCTTTTTTATTTTACTTCAATGAGGCGATTCATCATGAATATTCTTAATTTCATGTTCTCAAATGATTTAAATCCATAGGATACCCGTTTTAAAGTTTTAATATGTGTGTTTTTAGCTTCAATCTTACCGTTTGAATAAGGATATAGAAGAGAGTTACGAATCCCTTCTTCATAGTTTAAAAGGTTTTGAAGTTTCTTACGAAATTCTGAATCCAATGTTTCAGGTAGTCCTTTTAGTTGTTGGATAAATGACACGTGATTTTTACTTCTGAAAGCATCCATCATATCATGAAAACAGTGATAGGCTTCTTTTAATGGTTCAGAATAAGACAAAAGACGGTCAATCATCATGGCTTCTGTTTGATAAGGATAATGGGGTGCACGGAAACTGCGCCATGTTTTATATTCTGAATGATTGATAGACATTCGGTCCTTCGTTAAGCGACGCCAGTTGGCTTTTAATTTTAGGTAACCTAAGTGGTTATGCTGTTGTTTCAATCGCTTCATTTCCTTAATACGAAAGTCCTGAAAGGCTTTATTACAATGTTTAACCACGTGAAATCGATCAATAATAATCTTGGCTGACGTAAAAACACTCTTCGTCAATTGAAAGTAAGCGGCATTCATATCTGTGACTAATAATTTGACGTCGTTAGGATTCGGATACTTTTTGAAATGAGCAGTCAAATGCGTTAACTTCCGTGAAGGAAGTATATTAATAAGTTTTCCTGTTATACCATCTGCACAAATAAAACTCATGGTGTCTTCTGAAGAACAATGGGAACGAAATTCATCTACCATTAAGACCTCCGGCAAGTACGTTTGATAGGGAGTTGGTAAATAACTTTTTATTGAGCGTAATACCCTAATGACGGTAGTAATAGAAACATGGCATAACTTCGCAATTAAAGTGAATGAGATTTTTTCTTTTAATAAATCTATTATTTTAAGTATCACATGTCTTGAAATAGAGTGTCCTTTCTCGACAAAATAAGGGGTAGCGGTCCAATGATGAGCACAATTTTTACAGGTATAGCGTTGTTTTGCGACGTTCATAATTAAAGGTAAATGATTAAATTGATCAAAACGCACGACCGCTTTTTTCTTACCATTTCTTACGACTACTTGCTTTCCACTTTCGTTATACACCGTTGAACCACAATGATGACAAGGCATTAGTGGGGGTGAAAAAGTAGCGTTGACCACACATGTTTGTTGTCCTTTTACCATTTCGTAAGAAATGTCAGATGTGATTAAATTTGGCTCTATGATTCGAAGTAATTTTTTGATATCATTAGACATGAGCATATCGCCTCCCGTTTGTTTTTTTGTGGTAAATTAATCATATAGGAGAACGGTATGCTTTTTAATACCTAAAATCAAGAAAATTAAAAAAGGGCTGATGAATCACTTTCTGATTCATCAGTCCTTTAAATTATAGAGCCATAAAGTCAGGCTTTTTTCTTCACTATTTAAAATAATAAGAAAGTTGTTCTAAAGCACTTTTTTCCATTATAAGTTGACCATGTTCAATCAAAAGCTCCGGACTAATCGAGGCTAATTTTCCATATTCTAACATGCGACCTAATTCAATTTCCATCATTTTATGTGTCAATTCTTCGACATAAAACGTTACATTTAAAAAATATTGCTGTTGATATTGATAAAGGTCAGTAGAGGCTGATTGGAAACGTTGTGTTTTAGCTAACTGTATTGCTTCTTCCAACGAGCGAAAAGCAATCACATAATGAACTTGAGGCGCTTCTTCTACTTCAATCGATTTATCTTCCAGTGGTGTTTGGGCCACTTTATCTTGTATTAAATCACCAAATGCACCTTGATTAATCAGGTCCGTAATATCTGGCAGTCCTTCTCCATCACTGGACATCAAGTTTTTACTAATAAAAAGCTCTAAACCATTTCGATTAGGCATGACTTGAAAAGTGACAGCGTCAGTCTCTTGGAACTGCTCATCGATATCAACTTCTTCTAAAATACTATGAAAAAACTCTTCGATTTGTTTATGATTTCCTAGCAAATCTAAAAAGGTGATGCCTCTTTCTTCTAGATCTTCATTTTCAATTAGTACACGAATAGTATTTTCATTGATTCGTTCCATTTCCATCGTACATACACCTCACTTCTTTTTACTTACCTATAACACTCATTGTAGCTTAATTACTGAGAATGTAAAGAAAAAAATACCTCGCCAAAAAGACGAGGTATTAAATCTTATAATCCTGCCATGAGTTGGGCATGTTTTAATTCTAAGGCACGAACTTCACGAGGTAAGAAACGTCGAATTTCATCTTCGTTAAACCCAACTTGAAGTCTCTTTTCATCAATCATGATTGGTCGTCGCAATAATCCTGGGTTTTCTTGGACCAATGTTAGTAAGTCTTGCAGTGGTAATTCATCTAAATCCATATCTAGTTTTTGAAAGACTTTTGAGCGAGTCGAAATAATTTCTTCTGTACCGTCTTCCGTCATTCTTAAAATTTCTTTTAACTCAGATATTTCAAGCGGCTCAGAAAAAATATTACGTTCCTTAAACGGAATTTCTTGCTCCACTAACCACGCACGTGCTTTACGACAAGATGTACAACTGGGAGAGGTATATAGTGTCAACATATGAGTCACTCCTTTTGATGCTCTCGACATCTTTATTTAATACAGGTTTTTATTAACCTTGTATAACCTTAATTATAACCTATGTTACAAACAATTACTATATCTTTTTCAAAAAAAGTAAGATTTTTTCACAAAAGAATCCCTTATTTTATCGCTTTTTCATAGTTTTTTCTCACTTTCACCACATTTAAACTCATTTAATTTTAATTTTTAAAATAACCGTTTAATTCAAGAAATCACATTTTATCTCTTCATTTCATACGTGTTATTCATAAGCCTTTGTGTTGGATATTTCTTTTTACCGCGATTTTTAGTATAATGGAAAGAACGAGTGTGACGCTGAAAGGAAGTAATAAAAATGAAAACTATTTTCTCTGGAATTCAACCAAGTGGTATTCCTACCATCGGTAACTACATTGGTGCTATGAAGCAATTTATCGCCTTACAAGATGATTATGATTGCTATTTCTGTGTAGTAGATGAACATGCTATCACGGTACCACAAGATCGACTTAAACTTAGAAAACAAATTTTAGATTTAGCGGCACTCTATGTCGCTATTGGGTTAGACCCAAACAAAGCGGCAATCTTCATTCAATCAGAAGTGTCTGCACATGCTGAAGCAGCTTGGATTGTCCAGTGTCATACGACTATTGGTGAGTTAGAACGCATGACTCAGTTTAAAGACAAAGCGCAGCAACAAGCGAAACAGGGAGTCACTGCTGGTCTATTAACTTATCCGCCATTAATGGTCGCAGATATTATTCTCTATGATACGGACTTAGTCCCTGTAGGAGAAGATCAAAAACAACATTTAGAGTTAACACGTGACTTTGTAGATCGTTTTAATCAGCGCTACGCCCAAAAAGGACAAACTTTACTTACCAAGCCTGAAGTTAAAATCCCAGAACATGGGGCGCGTATTATGAGTTTACAAGATCCTACTAAAAAAATGAGTAAATCAGATACTAACCAAAAAGGCTTTGTTTCCATGGCTGATACGCCAGATGCTATACGCAAAAAAATTAAGTCAGCTGTCACAGATTCAAGTGGAACGATTGAATATGATGTTGAAAATAAACCGGGCATTTCAAACTTGCTCACGATTTTCTCCGCGATGACTGGAAAATCTATCGCTGAACTTGCTGAAACTTACCGTGACTCAGGTTATGGGACATTTAAAGCTGATTTAGCAGAAGCGATTATTGACGTCTTAGAACCAATTCAAACCAAGCAAGCTGCCTTACTCGCTTCTGGTGAATTAGATGCTATTCTAGATGCAGGAGCTGAAAAAGCGACGATGAAAGCCAATCGCACTTTAAAACGCATGCAAAATGCTGTAGGTCTTGGACGTAAACGTTCATAAGCAAAACCTCTCAAGTCGTAACTTGAGAGGTTTTTTATTAATATAACACTGTTAATAAATCGTCGCTTGTAATGTTTCCAAAATATTTCTTCACATCGATTTGGTTTGCTACTTCTTTTAAGGCTTCTTTTGTATATTTGACGCCTACTAATTGTGCTTCAACATCACTAATCTCACCTAGACCAAAGAAGTCACCAAAGATTTTAGCTTCCTTAATCACACCACCCGATACATTCAAACGAACTTCAATTGAACCGATTGGGAAACGCTCACGTTTCACAATATCAAAATCCGGAGATTTACCAAAGTTCCAATCCCAATTTCGATAATATTTATCAGAAATCTGATTAATTTTCTCCCAATCAGACTCTGTTAGTTCATACGTTTTCACATCTTCCAACGCGTCTACTCCAAAGATACGTAGTAAAATATCTTGACGAAAATCGACAGTCGTTAAATCTTGATATTCATCATCTAAGAAAGGTTTGATATTGGTAACGCGTGAACGAATCGACTTAATTCCTTTCGATTCAATCTTATCTTTTCGTACCTTTAATGCATTCACGACTTCATTAACATCACTATCAAACATAATCGTTCCATGAGCAAACATTCGACCATTTGTCGCATACATCGCATTACCAGAGAATTTTTTATTATCAATAACTAAGTCATTGCGTCCCTTCAACTCTGCTCCTTCTACGCCCATTGCATGTAAAGCATCAATAATCGGTTTTGTTACCTTCGCAAAGTCACGGAAAGAATTGCCATCATCAGGCATGATAAAACTAAAGTTTAAGTTACCAAAGTCATGGTAAACAGCTCCTCCGCCACTTAAGCGACGGACAACGTGAATCCCTTTTTCTTCGACATAATCAACATTAATCTCTTCGATTGTATTTTGATTACGTCCGATAATAATCGAAGGTTCATTGATATAAAATAATAGGATCGGCTCTGACACTTCCATCTCACGTAATAAGAAAGTCTCAATCGCCAAGTTTACACGTGGGTCATTGTTCTCGTTTGGTACAAATAACATCTCTATTCCTCCTAAATTTCAATAGTTAAGTTTTTCTGAGCTAGTAGTACGTCAACATTTGGGCCTGCATAGTGACGCGCCTGATTTTCTAATTGTGACAAATCCAGTTCTTGTTGTAAATGACTTAATACCAATGTTTTCACATTACCTTGTGACGCTAATTTCCCAACTTCTTTCGCTGTAAAATGAACGGGATGATTCTCATTTCCCTCTAAGAAATAAGCATCAGTAATTAAAACATCCGCCTGTGTGACAAACGACTCAAAAGCCGATAAGTAGCCAGAATCAGCTGTATAAACGACTGTTTTCTTCGTTCTATCTTCAACAATACGCATTGCAAAACACGGTACAGGATGTTTAGTTCGCATAAACGTCACGGTAAAAGGGCCTATTTTTAAAGTATCTTCTTCCTGATACTGATAACCTTTCGAAACATTTGCCAACGTCAAAGAGGCAAAGTGTGCGTCATCCTCACCGTGTCCATATATCGGCAAAACAGGTGTTTCAGACGTACCACGCAATTGTCGATAATACTGTAACACACCTAAGTCAGCGATATGGTCATGATGATAATGTGAAATAATCACAGCATCAAGTGTCAAAGGATCCAGATGGTCTTCTAAAACAGATAAAGTATGGCTTCCCGCGTCAATTAAAAGTGAGAAGTCAGCTGTTTGTAACAAGTAACTAGACGTGCCTTCGTGTTGCCATGGGTAAGCACCCCAATATCCTAAAACCGTTAGTTTCATTTTTCCACATCCTTCATATTCATACTTTACGACTTTTTTTCATTTTTTTCAGCTTATCTTACTCAATAAAAGTCAAATCAGAACTTTTTTCTCTGTATCAAGTATTTTTCGTCTTCAAAAAAACATTTATGTACTTAAAAACCAAAGAAGCAGTAACAAAAATTGTTAACTGCTTCTAATCTTAATGACACGTTTACTCAAACGAGCGTAATTTTTCTACTGTTTCTTTATCCAGTCGTTTCACGACTTCTGTCACAAGTTTTACGGTATTTAAATAGTCGTCTTCATGAATGACAGAAGTATGGCTGTGCAAGTAACGTGTTGCAACAGTAATAGCCAATGACGGAATACCGTCACGCGTAATATGTTGTGTTCCTGCATCTGTTCCGCCACCTGCAATCACTTCTAATTGATAAGGAATTTCTAGTTCATCTGCCACATCAATGACAAAATCACGTAACTTGCGATGAGGAATCATAGACGCGTCAAAAATTAAAATTTGTGGGCCTTTTCCTAATTTAGACATTGATTCTTTATCTGTCATACCAGGTGTATCACCTGCAGTTCCAGTATCTAAGGCAAACGCAATATCTGGGTTGACCATATGTGTACTTGTACGAGAACCACGCAAGCCGACTTCTTCTTGAACGTTACTTCCAGCAAATAAAATATTTGGATGTCCTTCTTTTGCTAAATTCTCTAATACTTTTAATGAAACAGCTGTACCGATACGGTTATCCCAAGCTTTCGCTAATAAGAACTTAGAATCGTTAAGACGGCGATATTCTGTATAAGGTGTAATCATATCTCCTTGACGAATTCCCCACTCTTTCACTTCGTCCGCACTTGTTGCTCCGATATCCACAAACATATCAGAAATTTCATACGGTTTCTGACGAGCTTCCGCAGATAAAACGTGAGGCGGTTTACAACCAATAACACCATGAATTAATTTACCTTCACGTGTTTTGATTTCAACCTCTTGAGCCAACATAACTTGACCCCACCAACCACCTAATGTTTGGAATTTAATAAAGCCGTTTTCTGTAATTTGAGTCACCATAAAACCAACTTCATCCATATGCCCCATAATCATTACTTTAGGGCCTTCTTTAGCACCATTGTGGCGTGCTACAATGCCACCTAAGCCATCATACATCATTTTATCGGCATGAGGTTCTGCATATTTTTTGAAGACTGCTCTAACTTCATCTTCATTACCAGGCACACCGCGTGCATCTGTTAATTCTTTTAAAAATAATTCTTCTGTTTTTTCCACGATATCGCTCCTTTATAATGATTTACTTCTCTAGTATAGCATTTTTTTAAATGATTGCGTATTCATTGGCTACTTCTCTGTAAATTTTATCAAAAACGCCTTATCTCGTAAGACAAGGCGCGACTTTTTAGATTAAATCAGATTTTTTAATCTGCTCGTATGTTCGATCGGCATCCATACACTTGTTCCAAAGTACTGCTTTTTTTGCAGCAAGAGATTTTGGCACATCAAGGATACGTTGATTGCTACTACCTCTAAATTGTAAATTTAAATCTTTTTTATCTATTTCAAAACGACCGTCAACCAAAATATCGACTTGCTCGAGTAATTGCAATTTATCTTCTGTTTCTAATAACAGCTCTTCAAAGGTATATCCCGACCACGCCCAAATATCTTTTGTGTGACCATACGTCTGGCGTATACGTGTCACTAATGACAAACAAACCTCTGTGTTTAAAAAAGGCTCTCCCCCTAAAAGAGTCATACCTTGTACATAGTCATGTGCTAAATCCGCAATAATCTGATCTTCTAGTTCTTTCGTGTATGGCTTGCCATATTTAAAATTTTGAACGGCTTTATTATAACATCCCTTACAAGCGAATAAGCAGCCACTCACATATAAACTGCACCGAACTCCTTCGCCATCAACAAAGTTAAAAGGTTTATAATCACCATAGTAGCCTTGACTATACTGAGCTGAATCCCATTCTTGAGGTTTTGGATGACGCATGTTTTCTCCTCTTTTCTCTTTATCCTTGTGGCATATGTTTCACACGTGATGAAATTTCCTTGTGACGACCGTGTACCATTGGACGCGCTTGTGGATTGCCTAAATAACCGCATGTTCGTTTCACTACATCACACGTCTTAGGGTCACGGTTACCACAATTTGGACATTCAAACCCACGTTCTGTCGGATTAAAATCTCCTTCATAACCACACTCGTAGCAATGGTCAATCGGCGTATTTGTTCCTAAGTAACCAATCTTATCATACGAATAATCCCATACAGCTTCTAATGCTTTCGGATTTTGTTGCAACATTGGGTACTCACAGTAATGGATGAACCCTCCAGAACAATATTGTGGATAGTCCTTTTCAAAATCAAGTTTTTCAAAAGGTGTCGGATTTTTACGAACATCATAATGGAAACTGTTTGTATAATAATCTTTATCCGTAATATCTGGAATTACTCCAAATTTTTCTGTATCTAGTCGACAAAAACGGTCGGTTAAACTTTCACTTGGCGTACTATATACACTAAAGTGATAGCCGTACTTATCTCCCCACGCATCCGCATGTTCTTTCAGGTTTTTCAAGATGGATAACGTGAAGTTTTTGGCTTCAGCATTTCCTTCCCAATTTGGCCCATAAAAACGTGTTGCCACTTCATATAAGCCAATATAACCTAAAGAAACAGTTGCTCGTTTATTTTTAAACAGTTGGTCGGTATCTTCCTGCTTATTTAATCGATCTCCAAAAGCACCGTACATATAAAGAATCGGAGCATTTTCTGGCTTGGCTTCTTTACAACGATCGACACGATATAGTAACGCATCTTCCATAATCTCTAAACGTTCTTCAAGCAATTCCCAGAAACGCGTCACATCTCCTTCTGATTCTAACGCAATCCGCGGCAAGTTTAACGTTACAACACCTAAGTTCATCCGACCTGATGTAACATCTTCTCCCTGCTCATTTTTCCATCCTTGTAAAAACGAGCGACATCCCATAGGCACTTTAAAACTTCCCGTTAACTCTGTTATTTTTTCATAGTTTAGAATATCAGGGTACATCCGTTTTGTCGCACACTCAAGCGCTAACTCTTTAATATCATAGTTAGGGTCTGTTTCACGAAGATTCAAACCGTCTTTAATCGTAAAAATTAATTTAGGAAAAATCGCCGTTCTATTTTCTTGACCCAACCCTTTAATTCTAATTTGCAAGATGGACTTTTGAATTTCGCGAGCAAACCAATCTGTTCCTAAACCAAAGCCAAATGATGTAAAAGGCGTTTGACCATTTGACGTAAATAGCGTATTTATTTCATATTCTAGGCTCTGCATAGAATCATATATGTCTTTACTTGTTTTAGCCTTCGCATAAGCGTCATGCTTCGTTTCATCCTCAATCCATTCTCTAGCGTCCCGTAAGTGTTTTTCATAATTTTTACGCGCAAACGGCGCTAAAAGCTCATCTATCCGGTCAGCTGAACAACCTCCATATTGACTAGATGCCACATTGGCAATAATTTGAGAAATTTGAGCCGCTGCTGTTTGAATGGATTTAGGTGACTCGACTTCGGCATTCCCTATTTTAAAGCCATTATTCAACATGCCTTTAAAATCAATTAAACAACAGTTAGTCATAGGCGTATATGGATGATAATCTAAGTCATGATAATGAATATCCCCCTTTTGATGAGCATTCGCTACATGTGGTGGCAACATTTGGAGGCCAATAGATTTTCCTACAATCCCAGCTGTCAAATCACGTTGTGTATTGAAGACATCACTATCCTTATTGGCATTTTCATTAACCACCGTTTGATCTTTATGTATTAACTTATCAATTGCAACATTAATATCTGTCGCTTTTCGTCGTGAAAAATCACGCTGCGTCCGATAATGAATATATTCTTCAGCCAATTCATATTCACGCTCATCTAAAAGCGTCTGTTCCACAATATTTTGAATCTCATAAATTTTAATATTATCTGAGAAGCGCTCCGCAATCTCCTGATCGACTAATCGCACGACACGTTGAATTCTTTCTTCGGCTAAAGGACGAATTTCACCATGAATTTTTTTCTCTGCTTTCATTAGTGCTGCATAAATTTTATCATCATCAAAATCTACTGAACGTCCATCTCGCTTAATCACTTTAATTGTTTTTAATTTCGTTTGAAATTGCACAATACCTTGTGATTGTGCCAGTGCTTTCATCATTTCACTCATCCTCCCAATTAATTCTTACTCTATTCTATCTGATTTTAAGATAAAAAACAACAACATATAGATTATTACTTATAGTAAGAATCTATATGTTGTGGTACGATAAGGTTTTTTTATTTCTCTATGCGTAACTTAATTTTCATCTCATTTTTATTTATTAAATTATTTTTTCACAATATCAGTCAAAAAAAGAGTTGCAACCTAACCTGACAAGGTTTTAAGATTGTGAGGTTAAATAAGGACCAACAGTGTGCTTTAATACAATAAAAAAAACCTACTCACAAAGAGTAGGTTTAAAATTCATATTATTTAGCTAATGCAGCTTTTGCTTGTTCTGTTAAAGCTGTGAATGCTTTTGCATCATGTACAGCTAAATCAGCTAACATTTTACGGTTAACATCGATTTCAGCAACTTTTAAGCCATGCATTAATTTTGAATAGCTCATACCATTCATACGTGCAGCAGCATTGATACGTGCAATCCATAATTTACGGAAGTCACGTTTCTTTTGACGACGATCTCTGTAAGCGTAGCTATAAGATTTCATCACTTGTTCTTTTGCTGTTTTATATAATGTATGTTTTGAGCCGTAGTAGCCTTTTGCTAGTTTTAACGTTTTTTTACGACGTTGACGGGTTACGTATCCACCTTTAACACGTGCCATTTATAATTCCTCCTCAAGTTCTGTTTCGTTTTTCATATCCCTATGTTATTTCATGTAAGTTAATTGTTGACGAATACGTTTGTAATCGCCTTTTGATACCATTCTAGGTCTACGTAATTGACGGCGTTGTTTTTTAGTTTTGCCGTGGAAACGGTGACTTGTGAACGCACGATATCTTTTTAATCCGCCACCACCAGTACGTTTGACACGTTTAGCTAGTCCGCGGTGTGTTTTCATTTTTGGCATTGTATTTCCTCCTCAAAATCGATTGCTTACTTTTCTGTTTTTGGTGCTAGCATTAGAAACATGCTTCTGCCTTCCATTTTAGGGCGTACTTCTACATCGGCAATATCTTTTGTTTCGTCTGCAAAGCGAGTCAAGACTTCATGACCAATTTCCTTATGTGTAATGGCACGGCCTCTAAATCGGATAGACGCTTTCACTTTGTCTCCACTTTCTAGAAACTTTCGTGCTTGACGCAATTTGGTATTAAAATCATTGTCTTCAATTGTCGGACTGAGTCTTACCTCTTTAACATTAATAACTTTTTGCTTCTTGCGAGCCTCACGGGCTTTCTTCTGTTGTTCGTAACGATATTTTCCGTGGTCCATAATACGGGCAACAGGTGGTTTCGCATTAGGTGACACTAAAACAACATCTAAGTTAGCTGCTTCAGCAATTTGTAATGCTTCTGCTTTTGTCTTAACGCCTAATTGCTCGCCATCTTGGGAAATCAATCGTAACTCACGTGCACGAATACCGTTGTTTACCATCATATCTTTTGCTATGGTCATTCACCTCTCTGATTTTTTCCGAGAATTAAACAGAAAAAAAGAGTTCTTAACATAAGAACTCCCACCGATTTCATAAATAGCTACTCATATAGCTATCTAAAAAATTATCTAGCCCAGAGACGTTTTGTCTACTCAGGCGAGAAGCGGGTGCTCCTGCTTTATTTTCTCAACTCATATATCATAACAAGTTCTAAGTTTTTTGTCAACCACTTTTTATAAAAAGAGAAACTCATGGTATACTAAAAGCACTATTATAAGGAGGCCGTCGCTATGTTTCTTTCATCAGATATGATAAGGACAGATTGGAAGACTATTCTTGCCGATGAATTCAAACAACCTTACTTTTCATCGCTCGATCAGTTTTTAGCATCAGAGTATCAAACACAAACCATTTATCCACCCAAAGAGACGATTTTCCAAGCTTTTAATTTAACACCCTATGACAGTGTCAAAGTCGTAATTTTAGGCCAAGACCCTTACCATGGTCCTAAGCAAGCACAAGGGTTGAGCTTTTCTGTTTCAAGTGACGTTGCTATCCCGCCTTCTTTAAAAAATATTTTTAAAGAATTACATGACGATTTAAACGCACCTATCCCTCATCAAGGTGATTTATCCTCATGGGCACAACAAGGCGTATTGCTTCTTAATACGGTCTTAACTGTTCGTAAAGGCGAAGCGAACTCACATCGTCAGAAAGGCTGGGAACGCTTGACGGATGTGGCGATTCAAGCACTCAATGACCACCCTCGTCCGATTGCCTTTGTTTTGTGGGGAAAACCCGCTCAAAATAAAAAAGAACTGATTACGAATGATCAGCATCTCATCTTAGAAGCCCCTCATCCAAGTCCTCTTTCAAGCTATCGTGGTTTTTTTGGTTCAAAACCTTTTTCGACTATCAATCATTGGTTACTTTCACAAAAGCGAGAACCAATAAATTGGGAACTGCCTATTGATAATAGTATACAAACTATTTCTTTATTTTAAAAAAAAGCGACTCAAATGAGTCGCTTTTTCATTCTGTTTCTACGATGAAGCCGTCCTCATCAATCGTGATGGGTTTCCCTTCAAATTTTTGACCATTTTGCACGTATTCATGCGCATTTACTAAAATACTTTGTTTCTCTTCATCCGTTAGCGCTCGAATAACTTTTGCAGGTGAACCCATAATGAGAGAACCCGGTGGAAACTCTTTTCGTTCGGTGACTAAAGAGTTAGCACCTACGATAGAGTCTTGACCAATTTTCGCTCCATTCATAATAGTCGACCCCATACCGACAATCACACGATCTTCAATGGTACAGCCATGGATAATGCAACGATGCCCCACTGTGACATCGTCTCCTACAACTGTTGGGTATTGTTCATCTACATGAACGACTGAGCCATCTTGAATATTACTTCTATCACCGATTGAAATCACACCATAATCACCTCGAATAACCGACTGGTACCAAATCGTTGAAGCTTCACCTAATTTAATTTTTCCAATTAAATCTGCACTTTTTGCTACAAAATTTCTCATCTTATTCGCTCACTTTCTTACTATTCCATTACCATTGTTGCGGACTCCACAAAGTGCCGTCTATTTCGCCCTCAAGCTGTTCAATCCGTTGTTCTTGGTGTATCAACATATCAATGACTGCTTTAATAACGGCACGTTGTTGATACTCTTTACACTCGTTTTGTGCCTTTGTTAGCTGTTCCAATAATGTGTCTGATTGTGTCATTTATAAACCTCCTTGAAACATAGCTAGTGTCTCATGCAGTTCATCTAGCTGTTCACGATTAGCCGCAAGACGCAGCTGTGCTCTCTTCACTACATCAGCATAGTCATCTTCCGCTTGAAAACAATCTGATAAACATTGCTCTAACCATAAACTACGTTCGCGAATCGTCGCTTTATGAGTTAAGGTTAAATATTGTTGGTAAGCAATCAACAATTTCATCTGAGCGCCTTCTGAAAGATAGGCAAATTGATATACGGGGAAGACTGGTAGATAGGTCCATTTAAAATGATGAGCCATCGCTTGATATGGCCGTAATAATTCATCTAGCTGGAATTGTTCCCTGCCTCCAGCACGAAAAGCTTGTTCTTTCACTCCCATCATCACAACAATACCGAACTCTTTATCAGCCCAACGCGCAAGATAGTCTGAGTTAAGTACTTGATCTTGCCATTGCTTTAAGAAAGCAGGGGCACTATACCAATACATCGGAAATTGAAAAATAATCCGATCATGCTCAGCAAGCAAGGTTTGTTCTTGCTCTACATCTATTTGACCGTCTGGATACGCTTCTTCAAGATAATGCCACGTCACATCACTCAACGCTTGTGCTCCTCTTAAAAAGAACTGCTGTGTTGTGGAATCATTTGCAGAAGGATGACTTAATATTACTAATGTTTTCATACTTAAATCGACCTTTCTTTATTACTTACTCGTTCGTCGATTCATTTTGAATGACCAACTTCCCAATCATTTTACCACTTGCCACTCGTTGATGTCCTTTTAAAAGATTATGTTCATTCATGCCATTCAGCACTTCTGTCACAGTTGTTTTCAGAACACCTTGTTCCACTCTTTTGGCAATCTCTTCTAAAATACGCCCTTGCTCAGCCATATCATGTGTCTGATAAGTCGAGCGAGTGAACATAAATTCCCAAGTAAAGGTTGCACTTTTAGGCTTTAACAAACTTAGATCTAGCGGTTGTTGATTATCCACGATACTACAGATTCGGCCTTGCGGAGCAATCACACGACTCATCTCTTCCCAATGTTGATCTGTATGATTTAAACATAATAGATAGTCCACCAAGTCTTCTTGCTGCTCAGCTAACTGCTGTGACAATGAATGATAGTGGTTGATTACCACATCTGCCCCTTTTTCTTTTACCCATACTTCTGTTTCGGGCCGTGATGCTGTCGCAATCACTCTCAAACCGGCTGCTTTAGCCAGTGGTATAGCGACTGAACCTACGCCTCCAGCACCCCCAATAATCAGAATAGATGGATTCGTCTTATGATTTTCAGTAACTCTTAATCTCTCAAATAAACTCTCCCATGCGGTTAAACTCGTGAGTGGTAACGCTGCGGCTTCAGCATGAGATAAATTAGCTGGCTTTCTAGCAATCAGACGGCTATCAACATAATGGTAATCGGCATTTCCGCCTGGTCGATTGACTGCTCCTGCATAAAATACATCATCCCCTACTTCAAAGTCTGTCACATTTTCACCCAAGGCGACAATCGTACCTGAAACATCCCATCCCAAAACGGAACGCGGTTGATTTTCACGACGTTTCAGTGCCATTTTCGTATCAATCGGATTAATTGAAATCGCTTTAACTTTAACCAATACGTCATCTTTTTGGCAAGGTACTATAGTTACCTCTTCTTTATCAAAAGAATAGCTATCATCGTCACGTTGAACTACATACTGAGTATACGTTGTCATTTGTCTCTTCCTTTCTTTAGGAAAAAAGGCCGTGACAGTGTCACGGCCTTTTAATTTTATAATTGATCCACTAATGTTTCAAATTCATTTAATCGCGCTTCAAAGACTTTCATAGCTTCTTCTAAATAAGTTGCTTGAGTCATATCGACGCCTGCTTTTTTCATAATTTCAATTGGATAGTCACTGCGACCAGCTTTTAGATAGGTCAAGTACTTATCTAAAGCACCTTCTTCGCCTTTTACAATCTTATCAGCTAATGCTGAAGCAGCTGCAAAACCTGTTGAATACTGATAAACATAATAATTGTAGTAGAAATGAGGAATACGTGACCATTCTAAAGCAATCTCAGGATCACGCTCCACAGCTGGTCCATAATACTTCGCGTTTAAATCAGCGTAGTAATCGTTTAAGTAGTCGCTTGTTAGTGGAACTCCTTTTGCATCTTCTTCGTGAATGAAATGCTCAAATTCCGCAAATTGTGTTTGACGGAAAACAGTTCCTTTGAAACCGTCTAAGTAACGATTTAAAATAAAAGCGCGTACTTTTGGATCCGTTTCTGTCGCTAATAAGTGCTCCGTTAAGATGTTTTCGTTTGTCGTTGAGGCAATCTCAGCTAAGAAAATAGAATAATCACCGTAAACATAAGGTTGATTTGAACGTGTAAAGTAACTATGAACACTGTGTCCCATCTCATGCACTAATGTATACAATTGATCTAAACTATCATGCCAGTTCATTAAAATATAAGGCACTGTATCGTAAGCCCCTGATGAATATGCTCCACTGCGTTTTCCTTGATTTTCAACAACGTCAATCCAACGATTCTCATAAGCTTCTTGAACGACTTTGCCATATTCTTCCCCTAAAGGTTTTAATGCGACTTTTGATTTTTCAACAGCTTCGTCATAAGAATAACGAATTGGCGCATCTCCTAAAATAGGTGTATACATATCATACATATGTAAACTGTCTACTTTAAGAAGTTTTTTACGTAAAGCCACATAGCGATGTAATAACGGCAAATGCTCATGTACCACAGAAATCAAAGTATCATGAACGGATTCTGGAATGTGATTAGCTGACAATGCCGCTTCACGTGCTGAAGAAAAATGGCGAACTTTCGCACGGTAATTATGTACTTTAACATTCGTTGAAAGCGTCGTTGCCAATGTATTTTGAAACTGTTCATATACTTGGTATAATCCTTTAAACGCAGCTTCTCGCACTTTCGGATCAGTACTCTCCATTAATTGTCCATAAACACCATGTGAAAGTTTAACTTTTTCACCTTTTTCATTTTCAATGACTGGAAACTCTAAATCCGCATTGTTTAAGATAGAGAACGTCTTACCTGCTGAACCAAAAATCTCACCTGCACCGGCTAACAGTGCTTCTTCTTGTTCTGATAAAACATGTGGACGGTCTGCTAGCATAGAGGTAATATAGTGACGATAAATTTCTAATTCTGGAAGTTCATCAAAATACGCCCAGATTTGCTCATCTGTTAGTTCGAATAATTCTGGTTGCAACCATGAAATAGCTTCACTTGTTTTAGCAATCATGCTTTCCATCCGACTGTTCATGCCTTGATAAAAAGCATTTGCTGTATCTTGGTCATTCTTTAAATGAGAGTAAACATACAACGTTTCTAGCTCACGAGAAAGGGCTAACGTTAAGTCTAAAGCTTTTTTAAATGCGTCAGCTCCTTGCGCCAATGTCCCCTTTATAGCTTGAACCTCTGGTATTTTTGCTTCAAATTCTTTAAGAGCCGTTTCAAACGCCTCGTCATTTTCAAAAATCTTCGTTAAATCCCATGTCACTTCTACTGGAAGTGCGTCACGTTTTGGTAATTCATGTGGTGTACTCATATAATTATAACTCCCTTCTCTCTTTCTTCTCATTTTATCATAACTTTCAATGTTTAGGAAACATCAGGTAATAAGATAAATCGTTTATCTCGTGACGTAATTGTTGATTAAAATCACTTTCTGACACACAACGATGTAGCTTAGGCTCAATGCGATAGCCGTCAGATAATTGCTGCATATAACCTGTTGATTCCCACATTTTCAAAATAGCATGGATATAAAAATAAAAAGACATTTTTGCTCTAGCGGAATCCGTATCCAATGCATAGTCTTGAAACAAACAATCTAACTGATTGACTAGATGATGATGAGATATAAATGATCGTTTATAGAAGTTTGTTTTCATTGCCACGAGTAGTGATAAACTACTCATTCGATTATCCAACCAATGATGTCGCATCCAAAAGAAAGCCGGTGGCAATCCCATAATATGCGTCTTCTGATTGTACAACTGTGTTTGCAAATGTTTGACTGAAACAGACGGATAAATCAGACGTCGTTGTAAACGTTGACGCTCTTGCTGAATGAGATGAATCAAGCGTTCGCTTTCTATTGTCACTGGTTTTAACTCAAACAAGCTGTTAGATGACACTGAGGCTGTAAATAAATCAAAGAGACTCTGACCTCGTTCGGAAATAACATATTTATGCGCTGACACGCTCTTCATATCGGTACACGTATCTAAATGATGATACAGCACGAGCTCTTTTTGAGAGACATCTAATTGAAAAAAATGACGCTGATAAGTCAATGAGAAATAACTAGTTAGCACATGTAAACTCTTCAACTTTCTTTTTAAAAAAAGAGGAGAGCCTAAAATCCAAATAACAGATAACCCAATCTTTTGATAATCATGTGTTCGTTCTATTAATTGTTCTATTGAAATTGGACTACACTGATATTCCACTACCAACTGTTGATTCACGACTAAATCAGCTTGACGTTGAATGCGGCGATAATATTTTTCTATTTCCACAGTCAGATACGAAGCCTCACTTAACCATTTTGCTAAGAGTTGTTTTCCCGTCATATGCTCTATAGATTCTGCTTGTTTACTCACATGACACTTTCCCTCCTCATAATGAGCAAAATGAGCCCGTGTCTTCTGACCTTGTCGCAATAGCACTTCTCTTTGACAGACCGGGCAAAAGAATTTATTTCCTTTTAATTCCTTAATCTCAGTCTGCGTTAAACGCCAAATCTCAATGAGTCTTCCTTTTTCATCTCGCGCAACGAACATCCAACTCCCCCTCTTTATTCCTCACTTTATAAATACGCAAAATAAAAAAGCGAAACGATAAAATCGCTTCACTTCATTGTTATAGCCAAATTTTTGCAAGTAAATATAAGAAGAACAATCCTGATACTATCCACGACGTCATACTGACTTCTTTTTGTTTATTTGAAAACAGTTTAACTAGCGGATAGGAAACAAAACCAAAAGCAAGTCCATCTGAGATACTCATAGTAAAAGCCATCATGACAATCATGATAAACGCTGGAAACCACTCAGTCATATCACTTAAGTTGATATGTTGAAGGTTAGACATCATTAAACAACCTGTCATAATAATCACTGGCGCTAGCGCTGCACTAGGAATATACGATAATAGTGGGATAGCAAAAATAGCTGCGCCGAACAAGGCACCTGCTGTTATCGCCATACGCCCTGTTTTTGCTCCTTCTTGAATTCCAGTCGCACTTTCAGCGGCTGGAATCGTAGGACTCGTCCCTAACACACTGGATAAAAGCATGACCACACCATTGACGACAAATGCTTTATTAAACTGCTTTCGTTCAATTTCTGGAAGTAGTCCATTAAAAAGACCAATAGATTCAAAGACTAATATCATCGCCAGAGAAAATGTCCCTAGCACGAATTCCAAACTAAAAAATGAAGAAAAATCCAGTTTAGCTAGGACTGTCGGATAATTTTGAAAAGCACTTAAACTAAAACTGTGGGCTGCATCCGGCACTAAGCCAAAAAGATTCGCGAAAATAGTGGTCGCGATAATCCCAATAAAAAAACTGCCTTGAATGTTTTTTAAAAATAACCATAAAGTCAATACTAACGACCCTAATGTCAACCATAAGGTAGGTGAAGAAAAGCTATTTAACGTCATAAAAGTATGCTCGCCTCGTACAATAATTTCCCCTTTTTCCAGTCCAACTAACACTAGAAAAATTCCAATTCCTGCTGTAATACCATGCTTAAGATTATCCGGAATACCATCGTTCAGTTTATCTTTCAAGGATGTTAATGCCACTACCAAGTAAATAAGACTTGCTGAGAAGCTGACCGCTAACGCTTCTTGCCAATTAAGACCTAATCCGATAACAAGCGTGTACGTAAAAAAGGAATTGACACCCATTCCTGTGGTAATCACAATCGGAACGTTACTCACTAAGCCTATCGCTAATGACCCAATAACCGAAATAAAAATTGTCCCAAACACGCTATACTCTGGTGGAATCCCTGCTTCTGCTAAAATCATTGAGTTGACAATAATGACATAAGATATCGCGAAAAAAGCTGTTAAACCGCCAATAATATCTTTTTTCACTTGCTCTTGACTTACTTTTTCCATTTTTAACATACTCCTTTAATCATTTTCTCTAAATAAAAAAGTATAGACGGGTAGCGTTAGCCCACCCACCTATACATTTAGACAAGAGTTTATTTAATTAGTAAAACGTTTAACTTATAGTTTTAAGATAGCACATTTTCGAAATTAATGCAATCGCTATCACATTAATCATTCAACGTGTTGTTTGTTTAATTCGCTCTAAAGCAATCTTCTCAATCAAAGCCATTATCTTTCGTCGATCGTACTCTGTTTCAAATTCTGCAATGCGATAGGTATATAGGCTATGAAAGCTTTTCTTAGTACTATCATAGTTCGTAATCACTAAATCATATGATTGATTCGCCATGACTTTCTCTAATTTGACATTAACATCTAAAAAACGCGTCAGACGCTGAATCATATTTTGCTGCAAAATGTAATTCAAACGAAAATCAATGCCAATAATAATCGGTTCATCTTGCTCCAAAATCAAATCATAAACAATCGATTGATAACGATAATATGCTAATTGCCATACTTCATTTGATAAATCTTTTTCCAATATGTCTAAACAAATCTGCAACATTTCCGTTGCGATATTATCAACATAGTTATCTAAATAGCTACGAACTTTTTTCTCTAATGTTTGATTATCAAAATAGACCCCGAGACCATCAAATAGCACCATGTGCAAGTGCATTTGAATCAATTGATATTTAACATCTTGACGGACAGCATCTCGCTTAGTTAATACAGAAAAATAACTTTCCAATGTTTTCATTAATTTCTTATTAATAGGTGCTACTAAAGAATCAATAGGAAAGTTACCTTTTAACATCTTTTGTACATAATTATCTTCTATACCTAACACTCCCATTGAAATGATGAATAGGTAAGTATAGATACATTCAATTTCTGTATGATTTTCATTTTTATTATAAAAGAATGTTTGATAGCGTTTTTTAATTTTAAGATATAAATCATCTTTTTTAATTTCTTTTATTTGATTTTGAGACAAATTAATACGACTGATATTCGCTATATGCATTCTTTTCTTAGCAATGTAAAGCCATACTATCAAAGGGTACAACAACGCTTCATCATTATAACCTATTATATCCTTTTGAATTTTCTGCGCCAATAAATAAACGGACTGATACGTTTCTGTATCTTGAAACATATCAATTTTGGAAAATACATTATATAAAAAATAACGTATTTGTAGCTCAGGTCCAACGAATCTATTTGCTGAAATTTTAATATCAAATCCTTTAATTTGCTGATTAATTTGAGACACTCGGCGCTGGACGGATGACTCACTGATACCTAATTTTTTACTCAATAATGGTTTAGTCATAACATTAGAATAACCAATATGCTTAATCAAACGAATATTAATAGCTTGTTGATAGTAATGCTCAATTAAAGTAGAAATAGGAACCATTTCATCCATATCAATCTCAATCGTATTCCGATGTACGTCAATTTCAACTCCGGCTCTTAAATTTTTAGTTGTGTCCCTGATTTCTTCTAAATAACTCACTAAAGTATTATAACTCAAATCGAATACTCGCTCTAAATCACTTGCTGTCATTTTTCCACCGTTCATCAAAACTCTTCTTATAATGAGTACGTGGTTTTTTTCCCGTTGATCTAATAAAGACAGTAAGTCCATTTTTAAAAGTCACCCTCACTTTTTGCCCTTAGTATAACATGATATTGCCTATTAAAAAACACGTTAAGTCTCATGAGACCTAACGTGCTTCTAAAATACTCGCAATTTTTGTCGTCAACAAATCAATCGCTACTTGATTTTCGCCACCTTGCGGAATAATAATATCCGCATACTTTTTAGTGGGTTCAATAAACTGGTGATGCATTGGTTTTACTACACTGAGATATTGATGAATAACAGAATCAAGTGTGCGTCCACGCTCTTCCATATCACGCTTAATCCGACGAATGATACGAATATCATCTTCTGTATCAACATAAACTTTAATATCCATCAAATCGCGCAAGCGTTCATCTTCTAGAATTAGAATCCCTTCGATGATAATTACTTCTCGTGGCTCTTGATGTTCACACTCCGTACTACGCGTATGCGCATCGTAATCATAGACAGGTTTATCAATACTTTTATAGTTTAACAAATCTGTTAAATGCTCAATTAACAAATCTGTATCAAAAGCTAAAGGATGATCATAGTTCGTTTTTAATCGCTCTTCAAACGATAAATGACTCTGATCTTTATAATAAGAATCTTGTTCAAACAAGACTATCGAATGATCGTCTGTAAATTCTTTTAAAAGGGCTCGACTTACACTTGTCTTCCCACTTCCTGAACCACCCGTTACCCCTATTAAAACAGGGCGCTTTTTATTTTTCATGCGTCGCTTACCTCTTTCATCACTTGTCTGTTATTATATTAGACTATCTAATGCGAACAATCAACGTTTTTTATCATCGATGTCCCAATTGTTTAAGACCTTCGTAATTTCTATACGCGCTTCTTCATTTTCTTCCTTTTCAAATCGTTCTAATAAAAAAGAAACAAGAGCATCGTTCGATGGTGAACCAATTTTACCAATCGACCAGTAAGCCGTACCACGTATTTCTGGGCGGGGATCTTCTTCCGCACATGCTAGTAAATTTGGCAAAGCACTCGTTTGTTTCGCATTGCCAAGTGCGATAATAGCATTACGTTGAATAGGTTTCTTCCCACGCCACGACCCAGCCAAATAACCAAATTGTTCTTTAAACTCACGATTACTTATCGTCAATAACGGTGTTAAAAGTGGTGTCACGACTTCTGGATCAGGCTCCATTTCTTCATGAAAATGAAAATCTTTGCCCTTGTTAAACGGACAAACTTGCTGACAAATATCGCACCCATAGATGACAGTTCGGATTTTCTCTCGATACTCCTCCGGCATCATTCCACGCGTTTGCGTTTGATAAGATAGACAACGCTGACCATTCATCCGACCGTCTCCTAGTAGCGCACTAGTTGGGCAAAAATCAATACACTTTGTACAGCTGCCACATTGATTTTCAATCGGTGTATCTGGTTCAAAAGGGATATTCGTAATAATTTCGCCTAAATAAACGTAGGAGCCAAATTCTTCCGTGATTAACAAACCATTTTTTCCAATAAAACCCAACCCTGCTCGTTGTGCCACAGCTACGTCAATCAATTCCCCCGTATCGACCATGGGTTTAAATGAAAGTTCTGCAGAGTTAGGCGCGACTTCTTCAATAAAGGCAATTAATTTTGCCATACGGTCTCGCAAAATATCATGATAGTCTGTCCCCCAAGAAGCACGAGCGAAACTACCTCGTCGTTCACCTCTCACACGAGGGGCTTTCTCTTTTATTTTAGTAGGATAAGCTAAAGCAATCGAGATAATCGAAACGGGTTTATCAAATATTTTATCCGGATAAAGACGTTCCTCAATCACTGGATGTTCAAAACCTGTCGTATGTCCCGCAGCTTTTTGTTCATGAAGACTTTCTTCTAAGTGAGCAAATGGACTAGCATCAGTAAAGCCAATCTTATCAATCCCTATCTTCTTACTCTCTGCTATAATTTGTTTTTTTAACGTCGCTGTCATATTCAAACCTCACTTTACTAGTCATGTCATTTAACTTATTTTATCATAACACAAAAAAACCACTGCTAATCATATCAGCAGTGGAAAAAGGAGTATTTTACTCTTTAGGATGAGAGTAAAATGAAAAATAAAAAGGTTGTTGTTGGTTATACATACATCATACACGGCTTCGCATGAATTGTCCAGTAAAAAACAAGGGTTATTTTAAAAGTAATTGTGTCATGCGTTGAATACAAAAAGCAATCGTATCCGTTTCTGCATCTTGTTTTGTTTCTGATTCATTAAATTGATTCACATCTACTGACTCATCTGTTATCGATTCTACCATCGACTGGCACGCCAAAACATACTGACTATAAGCTTTTTCTAGCTTTTTATGGATTCCTAAAACTCTTGCTGGCGGACGTAAGTCTTTAATGACAGCTAGTTGTGCTTCGTACACAGCCGTTCCTTTCGCAAAGGCAGCTTTAATCTCTTCATATTGAGAAGATGTAAGTTCTGATAACGTATCTTCATCAATCGCTCCTCTAAGTGTTTCAAAAAACGGATTCATTTCTTCACCCGTTTGCTCAGTCAATGTCACAATATCATTAATTTTTTGAACATAGTAAGTTAAATTTCCTCGCATTTTTCTTGCCTCATCTTTCTTTTCTTTTGCCTACTTACTATATCAAATTTTACAGTGACAACGCAATCATTCGCATCACTTTTTTAGCCTTATTAGCCTAATAAAAAACTGACATCCGTTTTTCAACGAATGTCAGTCAAAATTATCTTATTCTGTACTCTTTATTTATATAACGTCTTACGTTGGAAGAACTTCACAATTTCTACAATCGGGATAATTGAGAAGGATGCTCCGGCAACGACTGCCCATTGATGTGTATCCAAATGAGCGACTTCGAATAAATCATTAAATCCTGGAACCACAATCGTAATGGCTAATAGAATGAACGATAACAAAATAGCATAGTTAAAGCTCTTATTTCTAAATGGCCCCACTTTAAAGAGTGACTGGTGGACAGATTTTACGTTAAAGGCATGGAATAATTGAATCAAGCCTAATGTCGCAAAGGACATTGTTAACGCATCAGCATGGATTTCATTGTATGTTTGATGAACAGGGTACGCAATCGCGAATAAGTAAACGCCTAACGTAATGCCTGCCTCTAAAATCCCTTGATAAATAATGCTGCTTAACACACCACCTGAGAAGAAGTTTGAATTACGACCACGTGGTTTTTGTTGCATCACATTTCGTTCAGCTGGTTCTAAACCAAGTGCAATCGCTGGGAAGGTATCTGTTACCACGTTAATCCATAATAGATGAACAGGTAGTAGCGTATCCCAACCTAATAACGTCGCGATAAATAGTGTTAAAACTTCCCCTAAGTTTGCAGCCAGTAAGTATTGAATCGTTTTTTGAATGTTTGAGAAGACTTTACGTCCTTCTTCAACTGCTACGATAATAGTTGAGAAGTTATCATCCGCTAGTACCATGTCACTAGCACCTTTTGATACTTCCGTTCCGGTAATTCCCATACCAATCCCAATATCAGCTGTTTTTAAAGCAGGCGCGTCGTTGACACCGTCTCCCGTCATCGCCACTACTTTACCTTCAGTTTGCCATGCTTTAACAATTCTTACTTTATGTTCAGGTGACACGCGCGCATATACTGAAAATTCATGAACGCGTTTAGCAAATTCATCATCTGACATTTCATTTAACTGAGCCCCTGTAATAACAGCTTCATGTTGGTTTTCTTCAATAATACCTAAGCGAATCGCAATCGCTTCGGCAGTATCACGGTGGTCGCCTGTAATCATCACAGGACGAATCCCCGCTTGTTTTGCCACATGAACGGCTTCAGCTGCTTCTTCACGTTCTGGGTCAATCATTCCGACAAGACCTGAAAAAATTAAATCTTTTTCAATTTCTTCTGGTACTAAGTTTTCTGGAACATAGTCGACAATTTTATAAGCCATTGCTAACACACGCAGTGCTTGTTTTGCAAGTTGTGTATTGGTCGACAAGATTAAGTCACGCTGTGCATCGTCCATTTGACGAATATCGCCATTTACATCATAAGATATACAACGTTTTAACAATTCATCTGGCGCTCCCTTAGTTGCTACTAAGAAACGACCGTCAGCTAGTTGATGATAAGTCGTCATCAATTTACGTTCAGAGTCAAACGGCAGCTCTGCTACACGTGGCTCTTGTTTTAAGGCTTCACGCACATCAAATGCATGTTTCAATCCAAATTTAATTAACGCCGTTTCTGTCGGATCACCAATTAACTCTCCTTCAGAAGAAAATTTCGTGTCATTACAATAGTTCATAATTTTTAACGTTAAATTATCCGTTGGAACTGTATCACTTTCTGCATGAATTTCATTGTTCGTAAAAATTTGTTCAACCGTCATTTGATTGACAGTTAACGTTCCTGTTTTATCTGAACAAATAATATCCGTACTTCCTAATGTTTCTACCGCTGGTAACTTTCTGACTAAAGAGTTACGCTTAGCCATTCGTTGTGTACCAAGTGCTAAAACAATCGTAACGATCGCTGGTAATCCTTCTGGAATAGCCGCTACAGCTAATGAAACAGAAGTTAGTAACATTTCAACCCATGTCTTACCACCATTCATCATCCCTACACCAAACATCACCACACAGATGACTAAAATAGCGATGGTTAACCACTTACCTAACTCATTTAAGTTTTCTTTCAGTGGCGTATTCGTTTCATCTGCGTCTGCTAACATCGTCGCAATTTTACCTACTTCAGTGTTCATCCCGGTACCAGTGACGACACCTACACCACGACCATAGGTAACATTACTATTCATGTAACCCATATTTACACGGTCACCGATTCCAGCATCCGCTTCTATCAACTGTTGACTGTCTTTTTCAACTGGAACTGATTCTCCGGTCAATGCCGATTCCTCAATTTTCAGTGAATTCGCTTCTATCAAGCGAATATCTGCCGGCACAACATCTCCTGCTTCTAGCAAGACCACATCTCCCGGTACTATTTCGGTACTTTTAACAACTTTGGCGTTTCCATCACGTAAAACATTCGCATTTGGCGTTGACATACTTTTAAGAGCATCGATTGCTTGCTCCGCTTTCGCTTCTTGTACCACACCAAAAATTGCCATCAATAATACAACTAAAATAATCATAATTGCTTCAGCAGAATCGCCCATAAAACCTGATAATACAGCCGCAACGATTAAGATAATAATCATTAAATCTTTAAACTGATCAAGAAACTTTGAAAATAAACTTTTCTTCTTACCTTGATCCAGTTCATTGGCACCATAAGCTGACAAACGCTTCTCAGCTTCCGCACTACTCAAACCTTGAGCAGATGTTTCCAGTTTTTTCAAAACATCTTCTTCAGTTTGTGTATAAAACGTATCCACTAATTGTTTCTTACGTTCATGTTCTGACATCTTTTTTCCTCCTATTTTCATGTATATTTTCTCATAAAAAAATAAAAAGAGACCTATGTATGAGCAATTTGTCCATACATAAGTCTCACTGTTTAAGACAACACCAGAAATTTCTTTCAGTGATGGTGATGTTGCCACGAACTAATCGCCAGTTACTCCCTTATGAGTTGATTCATCCTTAATTATACACGATAATGAGAATCTTGCAATTAATATGTTACGTTACGATCTTGTATCATGCCTGCACGCTCACTCATCAATATCATCTCTTGTCGAACATGTTTTCTCGGTTTCAGAAACGGTGGTTTGTTCCTTGACTGGTTCTTTGACTGATTCTTCTTTATTTTCAGTATTTTCAGTATTTTCAGTATCACTTGTTTCTTCTGTATGAGATAACTGAGGTGGGGTATGATAAAAGCGCCGCGTTTCGCCTGTATTTAAACTTACCTCAAAACACCATTCATCAGTATGTGGTTCAAATATCACGCGTCCTTTATTAAAGGTTAGGGTTTGGTCATGGATAACCTCTTGAGACGATACTCGTCGATAACTCAAATTGACCAATGTTTTCATCTCATAAAAATGAACGAGCTGACTTAATTGAGTTTGGTGTTCACGATAAAATCCAACAAACTGAAAGACCACTGCAAAATAGATGCTAAGCAAGGCTAGTACAGTAAACAAGACCATTCCATGATACGGCTTACTCTTTTTCATCTATTAACACACCCCCTGAATAGTGATGTCCATCAGAAAAAACGACCTCTATCATTAAATGACTCGCTTGTTTATCAAGCGTCCATTTTTCTACATTCGTAAGTAAAACGTGATGTCCCATACCATTTCGTCTTTTTCTTACTTTTGTTCGGTACCATTCATACTGAACGATAGCTTCTGAGCCATCTGGGGTTTTTTCTTTGGTCACTAAGCTATTAGCTACAACTTGGCATTCCTTTTTATTTTTCAATTCTTGTTCTAATTGTAGTAAAAACGTTTGCCATTCATAGTAGTTTTGGGCTGATTTAGGCTGAAAAAGCTCCGTTGTTTGAGCCATGATGGTTGAAAAAAAGTAAGTGCCTGCAATCAGCAAAAGTATGCCAATCAATGTTTCGATGTAAGTTACTAAATATAGCAAAAAAGAAGCGGGTCATTAGCGACCTGCTTCTTTGTGTTTGTTATTATTTCGATGGTACTTCTGCTTTGATTTGTTCGATTTCAGGAATTAACGTCATTTGTTCTTTCCTAAATTCGTTTTTTCTTTCTTGTAATCGTTCAATAAGCTTTTTCTCCACATCATTAAAGAAAATATCCTTTTCAGATAAATTCCATTTTTCTTCATCTTTTTCTTCAAAATAAACTTGAAGCAATTTAGGGATAACTTCGAGATATACAAGCAATAGTACTTGAGCTTTCATTTTCGGATCTTCTAAGTCTTCATAATTACCAGAATACGAATCAGTCTCGACTGCGACAACGCCTTTGTCGTTTAGCCTCATCTCAATATTTTCATGTCCTGTGTATTGTGTACGCAAAACAATTTGTTTTAGCAAATTACTTTCAAGAATAAACGAAAGTGTACTAATTAAGTTTAATACTGTATCTCCTTGAGCAGACAATTTATTTTCATCTCTGGTTTCACCACGAACACCAATAATACTATTTATGATAAGTTCTAGTTCGTTTTGATTTGAATCTGTGAAAGAGAATTCATTTTCTTTATTCGATACGATTTTTACGAACCACATAAAAATATCATCAGAAAACAAAAACTTATTTTCCATTATTTCATTTCTACCTGTGTATCCTAATAGCTTACGAAGTAACTTAAGAGCATCGTAGTTTCTATTAATAATATAATGAACTCGATTGCCATCGCTATACAAAATAATCAATCCTCTAATCAGTTGAGTACGGGCTTCAATCGGTGTAGAACCAGGAGTAATAGAATTCATTGAAAACTCGACTACATTATAAGAGTACGCACGGGTATCTATTGTTACAGTTTGATTTTGTTCGAACGCCTTTTCTTTCTCTAGATTTGAATAACTTACTCCCCCATCGTTTGCGAGACTCTCATTCTTAGACATTATTAATCCTATTGCTTCGTCTAACGATACTATATCTCTATCTGTCCAACGCGTAGTAGAAAACCAAGCCATACATTACCCCTCATTTCGTAAATAATAAATCGTTTTTTTCTAACATTATCTTTCTTTTTGGTCCCGTTATAACTGTTTCAATGTAACTTTGAACTTCATCATCACTTTTAATAACTTTAAATCCAATGTTAATTGAATCTTCGATTCTTTGAGTTTTCCCAGTGTTGAATAACTTTTCTAAATCGATTATTACACTTCTTTTGTCAGTGCTTATTTCATAATACTTAGAGTATTTCGGAATCTTTTGTGCTGTAACTTGAACGGGAAGCATTAGTTTCAATTCTTTTTGAAGAAACTTCTTAGGGTAACCATCTAATTTCACTTCCATATAAATTGTCGCGGTATCTTCGTTGAAATCACAATGAATCAACTCCATTTTATTGAAGTTTGGCCGATTCGCTGCATACTTGACTTTTACAATCGTTTTCTGTTTTATTAGCCAACTGATAAAGTAGTCTAAACCTGCGAATAATGCTACGAAGAGACCGGAATACAAGGTCAGACTTATTCCATAAACTTGATCTTCGGGAATAAAAGATGCGCTTACTGGAAAAACACTTGTGAGATAAGCAGACAACAACGTCCCAACCATTGGCGAAGCAATCGTTATTAGCTTCCTTAATTTTTTTAAATCCAATCCTTGACGCTCTCCCATATTGAATCGACCATAAATGAAATTTCCCCACCAACAATCTCATTCTCGCCTGCTTTAATCAATCCATTAACAGACAAAGATAAATCTATTGGTTTTTCATTTTTTCGGTACTTGATCCGAATATTTTTGATTTCAACTGATTCTTGTTCAGCCAAAAACGATAGTTCTTCCATTAAATCATAAAAATAATCTCTGTCCTTATTAACAGAGGCGATTAAGTTATTCATTTGTTCCAGATAATCAGAATCATCTTCAATAAAACCAATGCTAACAATCTTTGCTTTTTTTTCAACAAACATTTTTCGTAAAACTTGTAACATGATACTTGATGAAATTATTATTTGGCTATGCCCTTCATCAATCTTAGTCCGAACAAAAGAATAATAATCAGTTCCATCAATCTTAATGGCTTCTATACCATTATTTCCTTTGGTAATAAGTAATTTGTATTGACTAAAATCCATAGTCATCTCCCCCCAAAAAAAACTAACTAACCATATAATATAGCACTTTCATTTATTAAGCAAAGTTTCATATCCATCAAGATGTTGTTATTATTACATGGCTTTTACAATCCAAACACGACTAAAAAGCCCTACTTTTTATTAAGTAAGGCTTTTGATGGAAAATTCAGTTACTTTATAATAGTTGATTCACCCGATTTTGAACCTGGTTATAGTTATATCCCGCTCGCTCTAGACGTTGTTTACGATCATTACCGTTTCCCCATACGCCATTAATAACTTCACGTGCTACAGTGTCAATTGGTCTAAGTTTTGGTTTACCTGCTCCTAGCAATTCGTTTACGCGGTTTTGCACTTGCTGCGCGTTGTAGCCGGCTTTTGCTAATCGGTTGAATCTGTCTTGGCCACTTCCCCAGGATCCGCTAATCACTTCTCGAGCAACTGTATCAAGTGGTTTAAGCATCGGTTTCTGCGATACTGGTTTGGCTCCTAGAATAGTGTTAACACGTTTTTGTACTTCTTGGGCGTTGTAGCCTGCCTTAGTTAAACGATTAAAACGGTCTTGGCCACTTCCCCACTTGCCAGCAATCACCTCTTTAGCAATTGTGTCGATTGATTTTAATTGTGGTTTTGGTTGTGCAGGTTTTGCGGTCGGCTTGTTAGCTGTTGACTTGTAGCCAAAAATTTCAGCGACTGCCTGAACTGCCTTGTCCATGTTTTTATCAAGCTTTGCCATATCGTTTGGATTGTCAATAAAGCACCATTCGATTAATAACACCTTTTTGTTAGTTCCAGTATTTTGGGCAATAGCTAACCATGAACCATCTTTTGCACCTCTATCCACAACGCCTAACGCTTTAGCGATTGCTGCCGATAATTTCATTGCTAACGGCTTTTGAGCGTTTGATCCATATAAAACCTCGACCCCAGTCGCTTTGCTGTTAAATGCGTTTAAATGATGACTTAACGCAATGCCGTCCTCATGACTATTAATGTTTCTAGCGATACGATATAAATTATCGTTTACGGTTGTACCTGCGTTGTCTGTGGTGTCTTTCGCGCCTGTTAAGGCAATAAGCTTTGAGTTGATTAAACGCGCCACATCTGCCTCCAAGCGCCCGTTTCCAACCGCTCCGCTGTCGCGCCATTTTCCACTCGTTTTAACTCCGCCATGTCCGGCACCTGAACTAATTAATCTTTCCATATCGTTATTCCTCCTTCGATAAATAAGTTGCTTGCTTATACATTTGATTTCCTAACACCGATACACCAGTAACTAACACTGATTGAACGATATTATCAGCACTAAAGCCGCCTAATATTAACGGCGTTAGAATCATGCTAATAACCAGTAGGATAAACGGTATTAACTCATTTTTTATGTACTGACTACGCTTGATAAACTCACCAAGAATTAATAATGTTGGAACCATTACAAGCCCGTCTGTTGCAATAAACTCTATTACTTTTTCCATCTTAACTACCCTCCAAAAATCAAATTTAAAATATACGTAATTAAGCCACTCGCACCGCTAATCATTAAAATCAACTTCCACGTGTTTTCACGACTTATCTTTTTTAACTCGTGTACACGTTCTTCTGATTTTTCATTACGACTCAAAACAGCATTTAAAATCTCGATATTTTGCTCCGATTGTCGCGTGTTTTGTTCTCGTAAAAATCTATTTGACTCGTCAACACGTGCTAAACCTTCATTCATCCCTCGTTGCATCTCGACCAACACATCATTGATTCGACCAATTTCACGATCGTGTTGATCTAATTTCTTACCATGACCTTCAACAATTTTTTCTAAGTCCATACGCCACCTCCACTGTAAAATTATTTATCTATAAAATTTTGGTGTCGCTAGGATAACATTTTTTTCTTCTTCCGTTAGGTATCTGCGCTTTACCATTTCGACTAGATATTGCTCATCAATTTTTCCCATAAGGTACATATTTAATAAAAAGTTATACATTTTTTAACTCTCCTTTTTCATTAATAATTCTAATATTGTTTGTTCTAACATTTCGATTCGTTCTTTGTCGCTAGGTGTTTGTTCTAAGCGTTCTCGTTCCTCTTTTTCTCGTTCAATCTCCGTTTTAACTTTACTGTCATCAAAAACCATTTCATTGTCTGAAACCCTATATAAAAACGGACTATCAAAAAAATTCTCAGGAACATCTTCGGAATTCATGATGAAATCATTATTTGATATTTCGTTAGAGCTATAACCTATAACAAAACCATCTTCGTTTGTTTCAATGTAAATTTGCTTGCCTGTCCAAAATTCATCTACCATTCATACACCGCCCTTAAAACGACTTTATTTTTAGGAGCAACACTGTTTCCTGCATAACCTCTTAATGTGGTGTCATTGTCTAAATACATATATTTTGAGACTGGCTCCACCGAATCCCAATAACCGATAAAAGAGTGAAATCCAACTACTCCAAATTCTAATGCACTTTTTGACAGGTAGGAAATACTCCAGTTATTATCTTCAGCAGCGCTACCATTAAAGTGAGACCATAAAAACATCCAACCATTTCTACATTGTTTTATTGATTTTAATTTTAATGTATGACTCGCTTGCATATACAAAGCTCCACTCCATAACAAGGGCATAGGTTTATCCTTTAAGACTAGATCGCCATTAGCGCGAAGATTTCCATCATCACCAAACGCAAAAGTTTTCCGGACTTTATCCTCACCGTACAAATGTAGTTTTAAATGTTCTATGCCCTTACCCAAAGAAAGACCCGCCGCATATGTACCATCTAACCTATTAAATACCATTAACCAATCATCGGCTTGCCCAACCGTATTTGTTGCAATTTTTATTGCTTGCTTAAATTCTGTATTTAAAAAAACATCCAAGCCTTCTGGTCGTTCCATAACCCCACCAAATGCCATAGCTTTACCACTTTGATGAAAGTTAACAAGCGTATATCCTGAAGGCATGCTAGTAGGTTTTATGACGGATACAAAATAGTCCGTTACAACAAGTTGAAACTCATAACTGTTATCAACACTAAAACCACTTAAAATGGTTGATCCTGTCAAAGTATAATTAGCGTTTGATAATGCTTTCTCTGACCAAGTGCCTTCTCCGTTTTTCCGCCATCGTAGTTTAAATGTTTTATCATTTTTGTTGTTAACTGGTGCAATAGAGGCATTGTAAGTCACTTTGGCATACGTTCCCTCATTGTTAGGAGTTCCGTAAGAATTGCATCGAATAACAGATAACGCTGATATTTGCGGATCAATATAAGGTAAAACTGTTATGTTTTGCGTGGCGCTTGCTTTTCGTCCCCGTGAATCTATTACTTCATAGGTAAACTTATTTATCCCTGAACTTGATAACACGTCCGTATTAAGTTCAAAAGAATTCTCGACTTGGCCATTACCTATTATTTTCTTTTGCCTGATTGTACTACCGTAAGCGCCATTGCCTTTCATGGTCGTTTTAACCGATGATTTATTTTGTACGTACGCACCAAATTTGGCATTTAGTCCTGTAGTTGTCTCGGCAAACGTGATATTTGAAACGTTAGGTACAACACTAGTTGGTACGGTCACTTTAAAGTTTTTTGACGTACTACCAATCCGTGTACTTCCGCTGTATGTATCTACTACAATTTTAGCGGTCCCACTTGTTGCGTTAGGTAAATAAGAACTGTCACCGATTGGCAAAGTGAAGGTCGTACTTGTTCCCACATTATGTATAATATCTAAACCAAGTTTTCCATCTGTTCGATAATAACCGACCCGATGAGTAAACGAGCTTGCAGCTCTTGAGATACTAACGGTCAAAGAACTACCTAGCGTACCGCCTGAAATACTAGAAATGCTTGATGCCCTCGGAATTGTATTTAATGTTGCGTTAACCGTAGGGAATGTCTGCGTTCCTACAAGCGTTCCGCCCCACCAAACACCGAAGTATTTCTGGAACTGCATACTAAATGACTTAGTTCCATCAGCATTGTGATACACTCTTTTAGTTTGCGACATGATTAGTTTAGATGAGTTGTTACCCCCACCTACATTGCTTGTCGCTGTGTATTTTGTACCGTCAATCCATAGTGATTGAGTATCTGCAGTTGAATTAGTGTTGTAACCATAAGCGCCACGGATAACGGTTATGTCAACTTTCACATCAGAATAGTTTCCGGCAATATTTTGTGTTGCTGACCAGTCCATTCTGATTTTTAAATATCCGCTGGTTCTTTGCACATCCCAGGTATTTGATCCACTTAAAGCCATCTAATTCACCACCTTTTTAAAGTCTAATGAGCCGTTTTCACGCGGCATAAACGCAAAGTTTCCTAGTTTCAAACTGTTGATAAACTCGCCATCTGTCACGTAAAGTTTGTTGTTTGAGAAGTAAGCTACTTCTGCACCGCCTTGTAAAAACTGAATACGGTTGTTTTGTATCTTGAGTTCTAATTCGTTTCCGACTTGTCCCAGAATGATGTTTCCATTAACGAAGCGGATATATTTAACAATTTCCATGAATTGAGCTTGAGTATCGTCGTCAAGTTTTGTAATCTGTTCGATTAATTCATTGAACGTAAAGTTAAACTGCTCACTCGTTTGTTCAAATTGAGTAGAAACTGTTTCTTGATATGTTTCAAATTCTGATTTCGCGGTGTACACTTTCTCGACTTCTGTCCGAATACCATCTATTGCTTCTTCAATTGTCGTATTCAGTGTCGTTGTTACTTCTGTTACGTACTCGTTGTCGGCTTTGTTGTTTATTTCTGCTTCCCAATCTTCTGGTGCTTTACTCCACGGCGTGGCTACATTACCTTGTTCAAGTTTGATGTTTTTTACAACAGGCATATTACCAGTATCGTAAGTTCCATAAAAAGCAAGGTGTGCTGCAGTTTGTGTGCTACTACTCAACTTTGGTTTTAGCCCTTCAAATTTAAATCTTTTATATTCTTCTGTTACTTCTACAGCCCGATTGATAAAGTTATACTTAGTTCCACCCCCATTTTGCATATAAACCTGAACTCTATTAAATTTAGAAATATCCTTTGATTTTAAATCAAGTGATAGTGAGTACATTTCATCGAGTCCGTACTTTTCAAATATTGGAGCTAAGTCAAAAGTAGTGAAGAACTCTCTTGTACCTGAAGCGGTCCATTCTTTGTCACTACCAACTAATAAATTTACTCCACCAATCTCGATATTCTGTGGCATTAAACTCCACGTATAATCGCTTGCCGTACTGCTCTCGGTTTGCGTCGTTTTGTTGAAAGCTAAACCGATGTATAGCTTGCCGTCCGGACTATCGCTCATGCCTGAGCCTTTGTCATTGTCAGCATATTTTACCCATGTGTACGTCGTTTGACCGTCCGTTCCTGGAGCTCCAGGTATCCCCGGGCTACCTTGTTGTCCTGGCTCGCCTTTAAACTTGCTCCATGTGTATGACGCATTTGTTGCTGGTGCTGTTGGACTTGTGGTGTTTGCTAGTCCAATGTAAACCGTGTTTGATTGTGGCGTGTCGGTCATGTTCGAACCGTTAGCGTTTTCGCTATATCGGATATGGACGTATTGAGACTTGCCATCAGCTCCTGGTTCTCCTTTGATTCCTTGGTCACCTTTGGGGCCATTCGCACCCATTCTAGCAACGCTGTAACCTGTTTCGGCAGTATTATCTGTATACGTCCAAGTTGTTCTCGTCCATAAATAGTTACCATTTGGAACGCTTGGAATCGTGGTAGTCCATCCGGTAGTTGGCTTTGTTACTCCATTTGTGGAGTTTGCGTATTCAATGGTCGTTTTCTTTATTCCTACGCCATCTTTACCTGGTAAACCATCGGATCCACTGTTACCGTCTTTTGAGATATAAGTCACACTGTAGCCAGTTTCGGTAGTGTTGTCTGTGTAAGCCCAAACTGTCCGTGTCCATAAATATTGACCTTTAATCAAACTTGGAACACTTGCCGTCCAGCCGTTCACTGGCTTAGCTGTTCCGCTTGTTGATAAGGCATAATCGATAGCCGTACTTTTTAGCCCTACACCATCTTTACCGGGGATTCCATCGTTACCTTTTGCTCCCGGGTCTCCTTTGTCACCTTTTGGGCCTTTGATAACCTGGATGTTCCCTACCACCTTGTCTGTTTCAATTTGAGTTTCAGTTAGACTTTTTTGTTGACGTCCGATAGTGATTTTGTTGTTAGCAGGACTTGTCAAATTAAGCTCCATCTTTTCTACTAACAAACTTTCATTTACACCATGTGGCTCACTTAATACGTCGACATACTCAAAAACTCGGAACTCATCAATATTCACATCAATCATCGATAAATCAACAGCGGTCAATTCGAGCGTTAAACTCAATCTGACTAACTGTGCTAATTCTTGACGTGCTTTTCTTAGTAAATTCGAAGCGATAGTAACGTCTTTCCAGTCGCCAACCTTCATGATAAAACCATACTTTTGAACGGCTTCATCATCTTGTATAAAGTCTTTTCCATCGTTTACTGATTCGATGGTTAAGCGCTCACCGGTTTCTTCACCATCCTCATTTTTCAACTCTGAACCTAATGGCAAAATGGCAGTATAAACTTCACTGGCACTTGATTGTGTCGCTAGGTCTAACAAGTTTTTACCTAGTTCGATTTTTTGTAAGCTTTTACGGTTGCTATCTGCTAAGTAGTCAATATAGTTGACTCCCTTTTCGCGTCTTACCATCAAGTAGCCACCCAGTGATTTAATCAATTTGTTTTCCACTACATCCCATGTTTTTGGATAGGTGCTATCACTTCTAACGATATAATCATTTGGATCAGTGACCGTCACATTACCAAGAGTAAAGCGTCTTGCTGCTTGAACTTGCGAATTATGTTGATTGATAATCAATTTAAGATAATCTTTGACACTTCCTGTAAACTCATATGGGCGTAAAATAGAATCATTAAAGTAAGCTAACTCTCCCTCACAAATAACCATTTTCGCTTTATTGAAGTCCATCTCATCATCCAAGACACGTCCTCTAAAAAGTAACGTGCTATCTTGATAGACTTCGATAATGCTTTTTAATTTAAAAATACGATTGTAAAGTGGATGTGATGGATAAACTTTAAAATCAAACGCGCCAGCTTTATTGACTTCTAGTTTTAATTTAGGTGTGAAAATATCATAATCTTTTAGGCGAGGGTCATATAACGTCTCGCCATCTAATTCAACTCGATACATTACAACGCCCCCTCCTGATAAGTAATATTTATTGTAGTTCCTGCGACTGCTTCAATTTTAATTGGATTATCCCCTTCTCTTAATAAAATACCGGTTGATTGAAATGTGCCGGCCGTGTACAAATGTGATTTTCCGCCGAACGTGATTTTAACATTGGCACTTGTCGTAAACGTTGGCATAGTTGTCATGCGTTCGTTGTTTAGAACAAGATTTAAAACGCCGCTAGACGGTACGGAATGACTAGCAATGGTTTTGTTCATCTTCAATGCGAACGGCTCTACAATCGCTTTAAACGGTACATAAGCGACTGAATTATCCTGTTCAATCGCTCCAACCGATACCCGGCCGATAAAATAATAACCTTCGTATTGTGGCATGATGATTTCACAACGTTTTCCATGAAATAAATTTTTCAGTTGTCGTGCTTTAGGGTTCCATGTTGAAACATCAGCGGTTAACAATAACTTAAAACTTATTTCTCTATCTTCGAATGAAACCTCGCCTGTAATCGCTTCTGATAGGTCTAGCGTGCCGTTTCCGTGTGGTATATCGACTAGGTAGGTTTTTACCTTTGCTTCACCAATAGACGAATCAGGCGCTAATAAAAGCCCTAAATCATCATAAGTTTTTTTACCTCTTATAGTAATTTGTTTCAATTATTAACGCCCCCTTCCGCCATAATCGCGCTCACGTCCTAAAACGTGATTTATTTCATCTTTGATAGCTCCAACTAACTCGCCACTATCCATAACAACTTTCATGTTTTTGAATTGTTCAAACAACGCTTCTAAGCGATCGATTAATTCATCCAACTTTCTAACAACTGCTTCTTGGCTATACCCCATCGTGCTAGCGATTCCTTGACCGATTCCGCCTAAAGTTTCGCGGTTTAATGGAAGGATTGCCTCTGGTCCTGCTTCTCCTCCTACCATGATGTCGTTGCCGTTCATACCAAACGCCATTGCTTTTTGCATAATACCACCGTCTGCGTACCATTGAACTCCAAGTTTTGGAACTGACGGAGGTTTCAAACTAAAACTACCCGTCAAGCTGAAATGTGGTAGTGGCGGCAATGAGATTTTAGGTATACTTAATCGCATTCCACTAAAGAACCCCTTGATTGCGTTGACGATTCCACTAATCTTATTTTTTGCTGCTTCTATTGGTGTTACCATTGCGTTTTTAACACCGTTCCACACGCTTGTAGCTGTTGACTTAATGCTATTAAACACGTTTGAAGTTGTGGACTTAATGCTATTCCAAACGCTAGATACAACACTCTTGATTGCATTAACGACACTTTGAATCGTTGATTTAATACTATTCCATACGCTAGAAGCGACTGATTTAATGGCGTTAAATACACTTGTCGTTACTGACTTAATACCATTCCAAACGTTTGTTACCACGTTCTTAATTACGTTAACGACCGTTTGAATCACCGCTTTAATCCCGTTCCATACTGTTGTGATAAATAACTTAATCACGTTGAAAACTGTTGTTGTAACTGATTTAACGATGTTCCACCCTGCCGTTATAACATTTTTAATAACGTTTAATGCATTAGTTATAGTACCGCCAATAACAGACCAAACTGCCGAGATGATTGAACTAATAACATTCATCACGGTTTGAATCACAGTTTTAATGATGTTCCAATAAACTTGAATTACCGTTTGAATAACAAGCATCACGCCTTGAATGATTGACTGAATCAACATGAAACCTACCGTAACTAGATTACTTATAAACTCTAAAGCTGTTGAGAATACTTGTTTAACAGACTCCCAAACGGTAGAAAACACTTCTGTAATGGCGTTCCAAATTTCAGAAGCCTTTTCTTTGATCATCGTCCAAGCGTTAATCAAAAAATCAGTGAATGACTGCCAAATAGCAATCCCGGTTTCTGTCTTAGTAAAGAAATATGTTAACCCTGCGACAAGCCCTACAATCGCCAATATCAAAATAGCGATAGGATTTGCGCTTAGTACTGCGTTAAATGCTCCTTGAATTGCTGTCGCTATCGTTGTAACGGTGTTCCATGCGCTTAAAAAGCCTACAATCGCTCCGATACCTACTGCGATAGGTGTAAAAATATCTTTATACTTAACGATGAAGTCAAAACCTTGTTTCAATTTATCGAATGCTCCAGCTATCACACCAACTAAACTCTCGAATTTAGCTTGTACGTCCTTGCCGAATACCTCACCTAGAACGTTTGCCATACCACTAGCTAAACCACTAATGATTGAAGGAATCTTAGGTATTAACGTTTGAACCGCTTGTAAAATACCTATAAACAATTTAGGTGCTAACTCGCTTGCTGTGCGTCCTGCAACTTTGGCAAAATTCAGCCCTGCTGCTAATGCATCATCAATCGTGCTTGCGCCGCTCATAAAGTTGCTTAATGCTGCTTTTGCTGTTTGCAACGATCCAGACAACGTGTCATTCTCTTTTGCGTAATTTCCGGCATATTGCGCCGTTTTTTCTAAAAACATTTGAGTAGCAAGTCCAACTTTTTCTTGCGTTGTCATTTTGGCGGTTGACTTGTCGATACCTTTTGCAAGTGCATAGTTTCCGATGGCTGTGTCGTTGATGGCAACTCCAAGGTTATCCATCATAGTAAAGTTGCCCTTTGCCATACCGTTAACAGCTTCCATAGCGCTCTCGATGTCAATCCCCATGATAGATGCTACGTCTGCTGCTCGTTGCATGCTCTCGCTGGTCATTGTCATACTGTCCTTGACTGAGAACCCTACACCCTGATAAAGAGATCCCATGATGTTCGCACTGGCTAAGAAGTCCGATTGCGACAGCCCCATTTTAGAATAGGCTTCGATTCCCGTTTGTTGCATTTGCTTGGCGTATTTAGTAAATACTGCTTCACTACCGCCCATGTTTTGCTCCAGTTCACCAGCCAAATTCATTCCTTTAACTAAAGTTGCACCAGCGGTAGCCATTGCAGCTGTTCCACCGATTGCCATCATTTTAGCACCCGTTTGAATACCTTTGACGAGTGTATTGTTAATCTTCCCACCGAGCGTGTTGAACTGATTATGAATGCCTTTAAAGTCTATCTTTTTGCCGATGTTTGAAAAAGATTGACCAATTTTTCCGGAAACCTTTGAAAAGAATCCAGTTAATTTATTCGCGGTTCCTTTACCCTTATTCTCTACCTCATCTAGTGCTTTGTTTGCCTCGCTGTTATCTATGCCAATCGTTCCGAACAGCTTAAATACTTCACCCATTCCCATATATTTCTCACCTTCTTCCTAGAAGGGGTCTAGGATTGAGGCGGTTTTATCTTTACAAATTGTGATGCGAAATCAAGAAGTTTCTTCTCTGTTTCCGCTGTCACTGGTTTTGCTTTTTGTTTCTCGCGAAATGACTTCGATTTTTGTTCTTTTTTGAAATCTTTGAAAGGTTTTTCCATGGACGTGTGTACCCACATCTCCCAAAGTAATTCCTCGCGTTCCTGGTCCAATAAATAAAAAATATAGTCCGCTGTTGCTTCTAACGTATACGTTTTTAGTAGCTCTAGCGGACTAGCGTACCTTTTCCATAAAAGGTCTTTTATTTTGTACTCGCCATCTTTTAGGCTAATAAGGACGCGATAGATGAGAAAAAATCAGCAAGTTCTTTCTTCTTAAAGAAAGCAACTAATAAAGCGGTGTAGTCCTTCAAATTTAAATCTTGAATCTCTGCTACTTCCTTGTCCGTTAAATCTGCAAGCAAACCATTAATTTCAGGCTTGATAGATTTAATGTTTAACAATACTTTTTGTAACATGTTTGCTGCTACTTCCATTCCACGCTTTTGCGCTTCTTTTTCCGCTTTAGCTTTAGCCTTTGCTTGTAATTCAAGTTCTTTCTTTGTTGGCTCTTTCTTTTTATGATCCATCGGCACCACTTTAGGTGTTGCGTCCACATTGTCTTCAAACATCTTAATAAACTCGTCCTTGATGTCTAACTTTCCAACGATACCTAAAAGAGTGAATAAGTCATCTCCTTTAAGTTCTCTCATTTCTAATGTCATGCTTAAGCTCCTCCTACTGTGTCAGGGAATAAGATTTTCCATGGGAATTCATCGGCAGCTAATTGCTCATAGCTTGCGTGTGCTGTGATTGTTTGTTCAACCGTCGCTTCGTTATTGTCTTCTGTGGCCATCTCTAACGGACTAGTAACCAAACCATTATCTAATTGGAAAATAACCGGCTTTTTCGTTCCGTTGTGGATCCCGACGACTGCGATTGTTGGAATATAGTCTGCTTCTTCTACATAGCGCTTAGTTTTGATAACTTTATATCCTGCCGGCGCGTCTTCTGCGTCTGCTTCCTTGATTGTTCCGTTTAAGCTACGACGTAAGTTCTCAGCTGTTAATTCTTTTAAGTTTGCGGTAACGGTCGCTGTTGCGGACTCCATGAATTGCAATCCCACGACGTCCATGATGTATGTTCCATCTACTTCTGGCTTGCGGTACGTTTGTTCAATGTTTACTGTTACCCCACCACTTGTTGCGCCTAACGGAGTACCTGTAAATCCACCTTCTGCGCTGTATTCAAAATCTGTAAAGATAGTAGCAGCGTCAATGATAAAGTTTTCGGTTGTCTTTTTTGTATAACCTGTTTTTGGTAATGCCATTATTTATTCCTCCAGTCTACTTTTACGTAAAACCTTAAATTTCTACGTTTTAAATTTTCGTCGTTCGTTGGTACTTTATTTGAGCCCAGAAAGCTGAAAATAAGGTTTACTTCATTCGTCAATTCGCGTCTAAAGATTAAACCGTCCTTTAATTTCATTTCTAGCTCGAACAAGCGTGTGTAGCTTGCATTTGAATCAAACACATCAATATCTAAGTAAAAGCCTTCCTGATTGCGTTCTATCGCTTCACTGTCAAAGTCAAAGGTTGCGTAAGGATAGACAACTTTTTCTTTGCGGTTTCTGTCGTGATAGATTTCCGTGTGAATTCCCTTGAGAATCGCTGTCAGAGTTTTTAGTAAGTCAATCATCTATCTCACTTCCCCTTGAATCTGGCGCCATATTCATTGCCTAAAATTTCTTTTACTTGGTTCTTGTTTTGTCGGAATCCATTCCTCATGAAACGCTGTGGTTCTTGCCCCCAAGTGAAGAACCATTCGCCGGACGGGTCTTGGTAAACCCACCCACCTTTACGACCGGCTCCGTTTTCTGCGAATTCACCGGTTCCAAACTCGACGTAAATTCCGTATTGAAGCGGCGTTCCGACTTGGCCTTCGATTCTTCCGCCAGTTTGCTTGATTAAGTGGTTAATAGAATCACGTAGCCCACCAGTCATAACAGGCGTACCTGATTTAACCGCTGATTCGATTAACAAAAGCACCTTTTCCATTCCAGCTTCGCTTGCTTCTTTCATTTGTTTCTTAACTGTTCCGATGTTGCTTTTGAATGTAAACTTTGACCTTTTAGCCATCTAGCACCCCTCCAAACTTTAAATAAAGTTCATTGTGGTGTTGGATGTTTACCGGGTCATCGGCGTACGTGATTTCATACCATCGGTTTGATTTGTCCAGGATCCGCATATCATCTGTGATTCCTGCTTGATATTGCGGAATAATTAAGACGTGCGTTGATTCCTCTATAAAAGCGTTCTGTACGTTGGTTAGGTCTGACCCTTGTAATAAGTCTATGTAACCGTCAAAACTCTTGTAATCGCTCCACGATTCGTTAAACCCACCGATACCGTCGTCGACTTGTGCTTTGCTTTGCGCTTTTAACTTTTGTGGTGCGTACATTAACCCCACCTCATTTTCTCGTACTTCTTGAGAAAGTTGAGTTTGGCTGCAGGGAAGCCTTGTGAGTTATCATTTGCGTTTACGTCGTAATAAGTCACGCTCATTCGTGCGATGGTTTCTGATTTAATGCCCATTTTGGCGCCCATTTCCTTGTTCCATTTGATTAGGCCTTCCACTCCGTAGCGAATGTCTGCTGGATACTCAATCTTAGTAATAAAGCCAGTTGGAAAAGTTCCGTTAAAGAAATTAGGCTCTACACATGTGATAAACGTCTCACTGATTTCTTTTATCGTGTACAACCCGTCGTTATAACTAGAATCGCTCATCTGAATGGTGTCGCCGACCCTTAGTCCTACTGGGGTAGTCCCTAGATTGATTGTTTTTTCGTCCGTAATCGTAAAACCCAAGTAACGAACTCGCCAATTTTGAAAGTTGTTATTAGTAATTTGTCGGACCATTTGTTCGTATGCATCTATATCATTTTGAGTAATGTTCTCATCGATTTTTCTTGCGTCTTCTAAGCTAATAATCATTTTGCCACCCCTTTGAAAGACGTTGATTACTCGCCTTTTGCTTTTTCATATAATTCTTTGAGTTCAACGTTCGAAGCATTGCCTTTCGCTGGTACTCCTAATTCTTTAAGTGCTGCGAATAGTTCGCTTCGTGTTAATTCCTGCGTTGATTCTTCTTGCGGTTCCTGTTCGTCCGCTTCTTGCGTTGGTTCTTCTTGTTGAATCACTGGCTTCACTTCTTTATAACCTAAAGCTAAGAGGTGCTCGATTTCTCGAACATCCTCTTTAATCTTTACAACATTGTCTTTTACTAAAATCATAGAACTAACCTCCTACGGTTGGTTTGAAGTTCGCGTACACTTTCTCAAGTTTGTTTTTAGGAATCCACAAGTCATGGAACTTGCGATAGTCCATGCGCCAAGCGTTGGCACTTTGATTGGTTAACGGATCGAATACGCGCACTGTATCTGTTTTGCTGACAGCGACTGGTGCGTCTTGTGTTGTGATTAACCAGTTAATGTCTTGTGCGCCTTCTGCAGTTACAAATCCACCTTTTTCTTGGCCACCAGTCTTTCCATCTTGGAAAACAAATTTTGATTTGAATAACTTAGAAGCTACTTTGCGTAATGCGTTGCCATTAACTGCTGTCAAGCGCAAATCTAACCCGCCTTGTTTCAATACCGCTTCACTTGTTAAATTTTTGAAACGTTCGTTGCTAGCTAACAACTGAATCATTAATGGGTTTAACGTAACAATCACGTTGTTTTGTTCACCGATTTTATCTTCTAATGTAGCTAAGTCTTTAAATAATTCATCTAATGCGTTTGCTTCTGTCAGTTCGATGTCTCGGCTGTTTCCTGCATCTTTTGCTAATGTTGCGATTTTTGAGTAACGGAATGCATCAATTTCAGGGATTACTTGCGTACGTTGAAACTCACCCATTACGCTTCCGGCAGTTGCTACAAAGTTTGTTTCGTCCACTTCCATCGCATCTAAATGGAATCGACGACCGCGGTCTTGTGTTAATTTATGTGTGTCCCACGTCAACGTTACATCGCCATCAACGTAACCCGTTTGACGATTGTAATCTCCTAATCCGTCCATGATCATTGATGGAATTTTAACTTCATCCCCACCGTTGTATTTTACTTGTCCTGCATTTGCTTCCATCCAACCTGTTGTGGACTCTTGCACTACTTGTTTATCTAATACTGGTTGAAAAATTTTACTGTATTCTAAAGTGTTTGCCATTTCTTTTTCCTCTTTTCTATGTGTTTTGAACACCCACTGCCGCTTCAAATGCAGCGAGTGCTGTTGCTTCTGGAGTTGGTGCTGCTCCGCCTTCTAGTTTTGTGTCAATTGGCTTATAGCCGGCTTGACCTTCTTTTGGTGCCTCTGCCGCCTTGAACCAGTCAGGATTGGACTCTTGTAAACCTTTAACCTTACTTTCCAGGTCTTTGATTGCACCGTTCTCATCAAGTTCAACATCGCCTAACTTAAACATCATGTACTCGATGTCTGTTGCTCCTGCTTCACGTAATGCGTCTTTCAATGCGTATGTCTTTTCGATTTCCGCTTGTTTTGCTTTAGCTTCTGCAGCTTCTTGTTGATACTGTGTAATCTTGGCCGTTGCGTCCTCATTGTCTTTGACTGCTTTTTGCAAGTCTTGGACTAACTTATTAGCATTGGCCAGTTCTGTATCAGTTTGTTCTTTTTGCTCTTTTAGCTTGGCTAAGCGTGTATCAAGGTTTTCTTCGTTTGCGATATAAAATTTATTTTCAGGCATGCCATCGACAATTGAATTCACTTGTTCTTCGCTAAGCCCTAAGCCTGTTAAATACTCTTTAAATGTCATGTCTTCTCCTTGCCACTACCCTTTTTACGTGGTCGGGATCACGTGTGGTTTGCCGTTTACGCTCGGCAATCAGCGAATTAAGTAGTTTAGCGACTTGCTCAGGTCGGTTGTTTATTCGTAATGTTTTACTCTAACACCGTTAATCATTTCTGTTAGTCCGTCTGGAGTGCCTTCTGGTGACGGTGTCCAGTCGGTCATTTCGTCCACGTTGTTAAAATCTAGCGTTGATGGGTTCGCTATCGTTTTGTTTAAATCACGTATCTCTTTGCGCAACGCTTTTAATTCGTTCAGCATTGCTTTTTCGTATGGCGTCATTGCTTCCTCCTAGTCTGCGTTCCTAGCGCCCCACATGCTGTTACTCCATTCTTCGTAGCTCATAAATGGCACGTAGTCCTTATTAACGTTATCTTTTCTTAATTCGGGCGATATGCCATTCACTTTGATAATCGTTGTGCAGCGGCAGTTGACGTCCTCTTTAGCTACTCCGAATAATCGCGGACCTTCTGCTTCGTAGTTATGTATCTTAAATTTTTTTTTGATCCCCACAGTTTGGCCATCAAGAATTTGGTGATCATGTCTAGTCTTGCGATCTAGAGTAGCAAGCCATGTTTTCTCCATCTTGATTCCTAGCTTTTCCGATTCTTCGTAGCCTTTTTGCGTGGTGATTGATTGCGTTCGTCCGGCTTCCGTTCTAGCAATTCTTAATGATTGTTTGTAACTGGCTTCCGTTAGGTCCGATATGCGTTTAGCTATCACTTTGTAACCTTCACCGCTTAACATGCCGTTAATGATTGCGTCAGACGTTACCTTGGCTAATTTCTTGCAGTTTTGGTATAAGCGTTTCGATAGCGTCTTGCCTGCTACTGGTTTGTTGACAATCGTTGCGATGTAGTCGTGATTAATTACGGGCATACCCATTGTGATGTTTTGTGACTGCTCCAATTGGTACCACACTCCGTTGTAACCTTGAATAGCTTGGTCTGTGGAGTAATCTTTAATGATGTCTTCCACCTTTGCTCCGGTCGTCGTTAGAATGTTATCCATCTCTTTTGCCACATTGAATAGTCGCTCGACTTCTAACCGCTTAGAAAAAGAAAGTTGATCGTATGCGTTGATATACATTTGAAGACGCTGTTTAATTTCTTTCAGCGCGTCTTTGTATGTATTGAATAACTGGCTATCAACTTCCTTATACTTGCGCTCCGATAACCGCTCCAGTTCCTTCTGCCACTTGTTCAGCTCCGTTGCCATTTATCAACACCTCCTCCGGGTCTGTGTCGTCTGCTAGGCCGCTTGTGTATTCTTGCGTTTCGATAGCTTCTTGTACTTCCTCCCAGTTGAGTTCGAACTGTTCACAGATAAGTTTTAGAATAGTTTCGTCATCCAGTCGGGTGGCAGCAGTTAGAATCGTATTAATTAGAATCTGTTTCGTTTCAGCTTCTGCTTTTTCGTTGTTGACCAGATCGTTTTCATTGACCATCACCTCGCGAGTGAATGTGAACTTAACTTCGCTTGCTTTGTAGCTCGTGTTATATCGCCGGTTAATGTCATCTACTACCATCTGATTTATCCACTTCATCATTGCTTGAAGACGGACTTCTGTTTTGTTTGCTTTCATGTTTAGAAGTGTGTAGCGGCTTTTAATCACAATGTTTGTAATGTTTCCATCGCCAATCTGCGTAGAATCAAACGCCATACCGAATTTGTAGATGTTTTCCTTGTCAATCTCCATCTTGGTTTTGCGTCCTTCAACTGGAATTGTAACGGTTTTGATGTCAAGTCCACCGCCTGTCCCAGTTCCGACTACTTTCTTGCCTTTGATGTTTTGGCGTAGTTTGCTTAAATCGTCGCCCTGGAAGCCTGATACCACGTAGATTGCTTCTGCAAAGTCTTGCAAGTTGTTACTCATAAAAGCATTCATTAAGTCGTAGTCATCGATTAGCGCTTTAATCGGTCGTAAGTCTGAAAACTCCTTCTGATTGTTCTTGTAACGATAAAAAGGAATTTGACCATAATCTCTACTGGCCTTCTCTCCCACTTCGTTCTGTGCGACGATATGCGGTTTCGGGTTCATCTCTCGTTCGGCATCAACTTTAAATGCTTTTCCTTTTTCCGCTTTGAAGTACCACGTTTGCTTGTCGTCCCACACTTCGGCAATAGTTATAGTGATTGCTTTGCCTTCCTTGTAAATCTCTTTATCGTAGTGACGACATAAGCGTTCTAATTCATTTGCGTCATTGTAAATAGGGAACACGCATAGCGAATCAGCCACCTGGAAGCATAAGCGGTCATTTGAATTTGTTCGTGCGTAGACATATTCAAACCCTTTCTGACTTCCACCCTCCACCACTTCCTGAAGGAACAATTGAAAGTCCTCGTCGTAGTATTCTTCTAAATATGTATTTAGTGTTTCATCTTCCGTTTCAAACGCCATATCATTGGATAATAGGTATTGTGTTTTCTGGTCCACTTGCTCCGTTAGGAATTGATGAGGTATTCGAATGTTTGAAGCGAACTTATCCTCGCGAAGCACGCCATTATCATCAATATAAAACACACGGTTCTTTAAGATGTCATGTACTCCGTCGTAATACCGGACGCCTTCCCTAGCTTGTTCCTTCGCTGGAGATGACCTATCTTGTGCAATAGCCGCTTGCAATCCTTCGGCAATTGTCTTCGGGTTATCACTCAATAATTGATTTTTATCCATGCTTGACCTCCTTTCTAATACAGCCACTTGGTTCGCGACTTAATTTGTCTGATTAAACTTGCGGCACTGTCCGGTGCGTCGTCGTGTTCGGCGTTTTCGGTGTAGTCGAGTACCTCGCTCATGTAGTCCGGGTCAGTATCGTCTATCCATTCGATTTGCTTCCAGTACTTTCTTAGGTACGTTGCAATCTTAATCATTTTGTTTTGGTTCTCATGGTAGTCCTCGACAAACAATCCTCTATCGCGTAATGCTTTAGCTAGATAACCTTTATCTGCGTTCGTTTCGGCATACACAGTGCCTGCGCGGTAGTGCGTATGTAATGCAATGATTTCATCGATACAATCATCCACATGCTTGTTCCAACGCTTGCCATATGCTACAAAGCCTTTATCAGTTTCTTTAATGATTGTGAAGGCTGTCCCATCTTTACCGCCGTATGCTGCGTCAATATGACATAAACCGTCGTATATTGCCGATGCCTTGTCAATGTAGGTCGGTGCCGTGAACATTGCGTCTTCGTTGGCGATGTGTCGTAGCTCGTAGTTAGCTGCGAATAGTGAAGGTGTCATGCTATCTCTTAATGCCTGCAATTGTTCCTTGCTGATTAGTCCTGTTGAGTAACAATCGAATTTCTTCACGTTAGGCATCATTGAGATGGTATCTTCCTTGTGCCACGGTGTCCCGGTGTTAATGAAACGTCCGCCACGGTTCTTAACGTTCTGTAGTTCCTGGTATTGAAGTTTAGTTCTTTCACGTTCCGCACGACTTACACGGTCAACTACGTTAACAATGTCATCCGTTATAACGATGTCTGCGTGTTTCCCTGTAATCGATGTATTGATACCCATACCGACTAATTGAGATGTTCCTTTTGAGTTGGTATGCAGGTTAGTATCTATTTCACCGTTTGTGTCTTTTACCAGGACTAACTCAATACCGTATAAAACAAAAACAAGCTTTCGGATATGGTCGCTTTGTAAAATCTTTGATACCTGCTTAACTATCTCGATTACGTCTGTGTCTGTCTTACGGAAAAAGATAATATTCAAATTGGGAAATAATACAATCATCAATGCAATAGCCAATGCCAGGGCAGTCGTCTTATATGATCCACGATGGGCCAATAGTGTTTGATCATCTTTATCAAATAGAAACGATTTAAGCCATTCGTTATGTAGTTCGGTTAAATCCATAAAGCCTACCCAGTGACCAAACTTATAAGGCTCTGTCTTGATTAAATCTAAGTAACGTTTTTGCTGTGCGTTCATTTGTTATTACCGTTCAAATAGTTGTCAATCTCTGTCGCAATATTGGCCACATTGAGATTGCCTGTGACTTCTGTTTCGTGTCGGTCACGCCATTCAGTACGCTTGCGATTCTTCAACCAAAAGATTTGAGCGGTTGTGTTTGGCGGCGCGTGTTTCCTAACTACCTTTGTAACTATTAATTTTCCGTTTTCGTCCGGTTCTTTCGTCACTTCGTCGTAATAGTAACCACTTGCATTTTTAAACAGTGCGTTTTCCACTTGCCTATCAACAACTTCTTTACCTCTCTTTAAGGCGTCAGAAATGTTAGAATACTTTTTCTTCCATTCGTACAAAGTAGGACGTCGTATACCAATGTTATGAGCTATTTGTTCATCGGTGAGGCCATCTCGTGCCCACCCTTCAATTTTCAATAGACCTTCCGGCGTTATCCAATCTAAGTATTTTCCACGTGGTCCCATTTTGGGTTTCTTCTTTGCCACGACCTCACCTCCTCTTAAATAAAAAAAGAACCAGCGAATGAGCTAGTTCTCTGTCCTCCCTCCGAGTTTCGGAAGCTAGACCCCTTCTTTCATCATTGTAAGATGAATCGTGAGTCTGGAATTGACTATTTATTGACTAAAAATTGACTCAAAATTGACTATTTATTGACTATTTATTGATTTTCTATTGACTTTTTTACATTTCTCCTAATTCTTTTGCGAGTTTATATAAAAATTCAGTGTGTGCTCTACTTAGTTGACTTGGATGCATGCCACATTCAAACGCTACCCCTTGCCAGGTATACCGACGGGGCTTTGAAAAATAATAGAGTCTAATAGCATCTCTCAAGCTATCATTCCCGCTTTTATTCAGTAGTCTTGTAATCGCTTCTTTGCGTTCGATCATGACATCCCTTTTCTTGCAGTCTTCTAGTCGCTCAATTTGTGCATCATAATACGGATAATCAAATAAGATTTCCTGTAGTTTCGCTTTCGTTCCTGCTCTCAATGCGTCACTTCCTTTTATTTTGTGTACCGTTTGCGATTGCCTTTGCCTCTAGCCTGCGCTTCTTCTTTTTAATTTTCGATTTCTTTTTAGTCATTCCGTTCCTCCCGCTCCTTTTTTCGGCCTTCCTCAAGCCCGACTCCATAGCCGACCAAAACTAATAATATACCGACAAAAATATTGACTCCTAAACTCATAACTTTCACTACCTCTCTAATTCGTTCATAAATTCGTGTAATGGTATTTGTTTCTTGCCTGATCCAATTAACATTTCTATATCTTGATAAATTTCTCTTTTTGTTTTCACAGAACATTTATATCGCTTAGCGAACTCTTTTGCGTCCTGTCGTTCTACTACACAGAACATCCCCTTCCGTTCATTGATAATAAGTGATTCGCGCTGTGTATCTATTATTTTAAACATGCTTTACCTCCTTAAAATGGCAAGTCATCATCATTAATTTCAATCTTGTTACTACGTCCAAATGGTTCACTATCTGTATTAAAACCTCTTTCATCCAGTCCAGGCATACTACTTTGTCTAAACGTCTGATTTTGGTTCTGTGTGTTGTTAAAATTGTTTTGGTTATAATTCCCCTGTTGGTTATTTTGGTAGCCACCACCGCTGTTATCTTGCCGTTTTTCGAGCAACTGAAAGTTATCAGCAACAACTTCTGTTACGTATACTCTTTGGCCTTGCTGATTCTCATAATTTCTTGTCTGGATCCGACCTGTGATTCCAATAAGTGTTCCTTTTCTTGCGTAGTTTGCTAGATTCTCTGCTGCTTTTCTCCATATCACACAATTAATGAAGTCTGCTTCTCTTTCTCCGCTTGCATTAGTAAAGTTTCTGTTTACTGCCAATGTGAAACTTGCTGCCGCTATTCCGTTACTGGTATATCTTAAATCCGGATCTCGTGTCAGACGGCCAACAAGTACCGTATTATTAATCATTTGTTTCTTCCTCGCTTTCTGTTAAAAACATCTTTTCGTAAACTTCTTTATCATGTTTGAACTGCATTAAGCTATTGGCGTGATACACACATCCATTTTCGTCTTCTATAGCCGGTACTCCTGTAGCAAAACTGTTGTATAACTTTTCTTTACAGTTAGGACATTTACTAAAAGTGTTCCCCCACGTTGAATTTCGAATTCCTTTAAAATTACAAGTAGGACAATTAATATCAACTTTCACTTTATCTCCTTTGAACAGGTACGCCGTATCTTTCAATTCATTCTTTTTTTCTTCAAAACTATATTTATCTGGTTCTTGCTGTTCGAGTTGCTCGGATTTCTTTTCATCCGCTTCATCTCTTACAAACAACGCTTCAAAGTTTCCAGTAGCCAATTGGTGTGCCATTACAATTTCTTGTGTAGTTAGCTCTCTATCCGTTTTTAATGTGATTGTTAATTCTTTGCCTTGTATAACTGTTCTCATTATCTTTCTTCCTCCGCTTTGAGTTGTTTTACTAGATTTATTAATTCTCTTTGCACAAATCTCATATCTCTATAAGTATTAAAAATAGTATGAGTGTAATTAAAGTTCGGCACTAAATCGCCAAAATGAGCACAATCAAACCCCAGCGCCCATTGACCTTCCAGCCAGTCACAATATGTGATGCCGCCATGAACCTTTAAATCATTCTCAAGACTATTTGTCGCATATCTTTTATGTTTAAATGGTATAAATACATAGCCGCACAAATGTCCCATTCCAGAAACTCTTTTTATCAGACATTGATAACCTTTATACTGAAACTCTTTCCTGTCGCCCTCTGATGTTATTTTTTTTGCTAATTCCTCATTCATTGTTTCCCTTCCCCTTTTACTAAACTAAGATTCATCAATAACATAGTTCTTGCCGAATTCCTTTATAATGATTGGAACCCCTTCAACATCTGTTATCTTTCGCGTCCATTCTTTACACACGAACGTTTGATACGCACGATTAAACTCTTTATAAAACTTTGGACTCATATAAACCGCTCGTGCTACTCGTTGATACTTTCTTGCGGACCCAATCACTTGCTTCATATCGTTATAAGTTTGATTGTATTCTTTTAGATTCATGCTTTTACTCCTCTTTATCGTTTATAAACACTGCAATGATGGCCAACAGAATACCCACGACTATAAAAACGAATAGAATATTTAAGATTAGTAATAAAAATTTAATCATTGATCTTCCCCCAGTTTATGTATTTCTATCTCAATTCTTGGATCTAGCGAATATAATTTTTGTGAGCTTACTGCTGCTATTTGGTCATTCAATTCTCCTTTACAAAACTTCATCTATCATGTAATCCATGAATACTATGCCTTTATCGAGCACGTAGCGAACGATTTCAATACGTACTCCCCAAAACTTCGCTACATCTTCAATACTCTCAAAATAATCTGTATATCCTGTTAGCAAGTCATACGTGAACAACATTCACATCACGCTCTCTTAAGGCTCTCATTCGCTCTCTCGTGCGTTTAATTCGTTCATCTGATAGTTTGATACGTTCGTCGATAGAGACACAGTTACACTCTTTAAATGTCGTTATACCTGTTGTTACATTTGATTGAAATTGAGCGTGTCTGCCGTAGCATTTATTACACATTGTCATCCTCCTAAAATTCAACGTTTATCCGCTTGTCTTTTGTATCTTTGAATGAAATAACATGTCCTTCTGCTCCTCTGAACATTCTTGAAATCAACTTGCTATCATACATTTTTGTTAATTCCTGGCTGTTTAAGTTCGTTGTGATGATTGTTGGTTTCTCTTGACGGCCGTTGACGATTGCGTACAGCGTCTTGGTTATGAAGTTTGAGGCTCTTTTATCACTGTCGATCGCTCCTACTTCTGCTCCTAAGTCGTCAATGACTAATAAATCTGCTTCTGTTAAAAGCTGTATCATTCGTTGCTCTGTGTAGCGACTGTCCTTGTTATTGAAACTGTCTTTAATTCGGCGCATCAGTTCATCAATTGAAACAAACAAGCATTTTCGGTAATGATCACTGTGCTCATTCACGACTTTCAGCATGCTCATTGACAAGTGACTTTTCCCTGTTCCTGGCTTGCCTGTGAAAATCGTGTTGTATGTTGCACCTGCAAAGTATTCTCTAGCAATCTTTAATGCTAGCTCTTTATTTCTGGCTGTTTCTTCACAGTCTGTTCTGTAACTATCAAAGCCAGCTTTCTTCAAAGTCGCATCAAGAAATACTGAATATCTCTCTAGCCAGTGATAGGTTTTGCGTTTAAGATGCTCTTTCATCGCCTTATCTACAATTTCTCTATCTCGTTTAGCGACATCTTCTTTGCTACACTCCATACAGATAGGTTCTCTTCCAAAAGCTGAAATTAGATTAATTTTATGTACGGGGCATATTTCGTCAGTTTCTTTCAATTTTTCTTGCAACATATTACCTACGTTAGAAAAAGTTGTCGTATTCTGATGTGTCACGTTGACTAGCTCCTTTCACTTGATTTTCGTTCAAATATTCCTCAAATTTAGGTCCGAAAATCGTAGACGGCCTTACGTAAGTACTTGTTAAAGTTCCGTTACTGAATTTCTTTCCTGGCACTAGCCAATCAAAGCACTTATTGTCGATAACCTTTTTAAAGTCATCTAGTCTGAAACCTTCATTCCATCTAGCTTTAATCAATGCTCTAGTCTTTCCTGTTGTATGTTTTAGATTTTTTTTAGTTTTTGAATTAAAGTAATTCATAATTTTTTCATAAGGGATAGGCGGTTCGGCTTTGCCGGACGATATATCTTTATCTATCTCTTTATCTATATCTAACTCTTTCTCTTTCTCTATCTCTGTGTCACATTTTTGAACATTGTTCGCACAATGTGACGGAGCTTCTAATCGTTCATTTTTAGTAGCATCTAATGTTCGCTTTTTTCTCATTCTTCTAGCCGATTCTGTTTCATTCCCAATCATTTCATTAATTTGATTCATGTATATCTCACCTGTTTCGAGTCTTGTTACTAATCCAATGTCGAGAAAAGTCTTCATCGCGACTGCAACTGTGTCAACAGATGTATTTGTTAGCTTAGATAAAGCGTTTATATCGTAAGGAATCAGTTTTTCCCCGACGTAGCGGACTAAATAACCTTCGTTGCTAATAGATTTTAAACAAAGCTTTAGATAAAAAATGACATAATCTTTGCCGTTATCTTGTTCTTCTAACCAGGTAACTGTGTCATCTTCAAAAAAATTTTCATTCAACTTCAGCCAGTAATAGCGCTTATTACTCATCCTTATCCTCCAATCTTAAATTCCTTCACCTGTTCCGGCGTTAACTTGATAGGAACCAGTACATATTTTTGCATAAACTCGGTTAGCCCTATATTGTGCTGTTCCTGGTGATGCTCCCTACACAGTGTCATAAATCGGTGTTTTGAGTGGTCTATTTTCTTTCTGTTTCTACCCATTCCTACCGCTTCATAATGGGCCATATCCGCATGTGGTTTTCCGCATACAAAGCACGCTCTGTGTTTCAAATAAAGGAATAGAACTCTTGTAATATCACTTGCTAAATGGAATTGTTGATACTTAAACGGTATTTCATTTTCAAAACAAAATTCGAGTATGTATTCTATAAATTCCCCAGCGAAAACTTGGCTAATTTCATAGTTTTTCATACTGAACGTTTCAATACCTTTCTCGCCTGAAAACATTGCCTTTAATAGCTCTTTCACCCACTCTTGTGGGTATCCGGTGTACAAGGATATGTCATTAAACAAACCGTGTATCATGCCGTTTTGTGCCTTGGTAATATTACGCTCGTCAATAACCCTTATAATGCTTCTTGGATTTTCTTCAATCGATAATCTTTTAGCTTCGGCAATATCGAAGTCACGATCCAACTTGAAAGTGACTTCATCGCCTTGGACTTTGATAATTCGTCCTTCATACTCCATTTCGCTCGCTCCTAAAAAGGTAAATCGTCAATTGCTAGGTCTTCTGTGATGTCTTCCTGAATTTCCTCTACTCGCATATTTTGACTAATGATAAAATCGTTTAATGCATTAAGCTGTTCAATCGTCCCGTAAATTTTTAATGAGGCGGAATAAATGACAGTCGGTTCTGAAATCGTCTGTTGTGTTTCTTTAATGTCTTCTGCGAATTGTTCCGCTTCCTGCGCTGCTTGCTGTTGTCTAGCGATGAATTCATCGTGTTCTTGGCGTTTTTGCTCTTGTTCAGCAGCCAGCCTCTCTTTTCGCTCTCTTTCTAAATTAATTAAATCGATTATCTCTAAGGCCGATTTAAATTCTAGTTGACTGATCCATCCAGCCGGTTCAATATCTTGTGCTTTACAAAATTCTGTTAAAATACGAAGCTCTGTTTCTTTCCGTTCTTTTTCTTTTACTGCTTGTGTAATTGCTGCGTCTACTTCTTCTTCAAATTTTCCAGTCGGTTTTAATTTTGACGTCCAGTTGCCTTTATTAAGCCACCTTGGGTCTTTATCTATATCATCAATAGAAATATCTACTTCTTCCGCTTTGCTCGTTAGAAGTGAATTTAAAGCTATTTCTCGTTCTTCTTTTTCAGCGTCTTCTATCACCTTGAGTCCTTCGCGTATATCGTTCAAAGGTTCATCAATTAATTGAGTTAAGGCTTTGATTTTTTCTTCAAATTCCTTCAGCGGCTTGTTATAAACTGCCTTCACTTCTTTGCGTTCGTTTTCAATGGCATTCAGTAATGCTAAAAGTTCCGAACGCGCTTGATTAGCACCTTTTTTCTCATCTCTTGTAAATACCAGTCCTTTATATCTTGCTGCGTACTTTTCGACTTCCGTTTTTAATTCGTCGTAATTGGTCATATCTAAAATTGCCGGAGTAAAATCTAGATATACTTTTCTTTCTGCTACTAATTCATTACTCATTTTCGTTGCCCCCATCTAATGCCATCTAGTTCTGTTTGTACCGGTTGTTGTGCTGATTCTTGTGCCGGTTGTTTCGCTATTGTTTCATTCGTTTCTTTCTGTTTCATCGCAAACGCCTTGTAATAGCCCATTACTCTCACTCTGTCAACTTGTTCAATCCGTGCTACATTTTCTTTCTTGATAATGTATTGGTTTAATTCATTTAAGTCTCGATTATTTTCTAATAAGTACGTTCGATACTTCGCTATCAACGTTTCAATCTCTTTCTGGTTGTCAGATTGTGTTGGTTGAGTATTTTTCTGTCTCTCTTTTTGAGTTTCGTTCGCAGCTTGTCCATCATCGTCTTTGTCTGCTGCAATACCAAAGGCTGCTGATAATGCGTATCTTCTTGCGTATGTTGAAAGACTACCCAGACCTTGTGGATTTTGACCGCTTGTCGGGAATGTAAATGGTCCATGCAGCACCCATTGACCACTTTTATGGTAGATTATTGTATTTACAGATAAGTTATTATTCTCATTAATAACTTCCTGTTGAAAATCAATGCCTGACTCTGATGTTTGTGCTGCTTCTCTAATCGCTTCTTCAATTGCTTTTAGTGTTGCATATTCAAATTTTGTACGATCACCTTTTTTTGTCCTGTAGTCTACCGAGCTGTCAAATTTCGGTTGCTTTAATTTACTTTTCAGTAAAAACATTCCGTTGAAAAGCTCCTCTACTCCTTCACTCATTTTCATTATTTTTCCTCATTTCATGGTATAATAGACTTGTTTTATATTTACTTAGACTGATTTTTGCTTGCCGGCGAATCAGTCTTTTTTTCTTTTATTTCTATAGCCTCTAGATATAAGGCGTATCTCCGATGCATTTTGATTTTATATCCCAAGTTACCGCATACGTATTTAGCCCAAGTTTCGCCGTTCGCTACAAGCCAATTCTCGAAGTTGTGATAACGCATTCTCTCACCACCTTTCAGCTTAAAAGCGTTACAATCAACGCTATAATTAATGCAATGTTCAACGTAAACGATACGTAAAGCAGCAACTGAAACTGTCTAATGCGTTTTACCGGTGAGTGCCAAGTGCCTACTTTAGCTAATAAAAATTTTCTTTTCATTCTTAGTTCCTCCTACAATTCCAGTCTTAATTGATTTATTCTAGTTTTCGTTAAAGATGAAGGCTCCCATGTGTTTACAAAATCAACTGCTGCCTGGAAGTCTTTGTCTTTGATTCTTCCTCTGTGTGGCACTCCAAACAATTCTTTAATACTCTTTCCAATATCGCTAAATAATAAGGATTTAGCTTTTTGTTCCAGGTGCTGCTCTTTGCAAATAATCGCGACTTTTCGTCTAATCATTCGATCCAGTGAGTTTTTATCTTCCGTGCTAATCAACTGCTTTTCTTTAATTTCTTTTACATCTTCTTCGAGTACTTCGACTCGTTCGTTTGTTTGCTTTTGAGCGTCAAACGTTAGTTGTAAAATTTCCATTGGATCCGTCGGCAGTTGATATCTTGTGTCTGTCTTAATATGTTCTTCCATCTTGTTAAATGCTTCTATGTACTTGAGTTTGAATTGCATTGCTTTTTTGCCGGTGAAGCCCATTGCTAGTAAAGTAAATCCGTCACGATTCATGATAATTTGTCGGTATTCTTTACCGCGGTTTTTGTATGTATCTTCATAAAACATTCGGTGGCGTAAATCTTCGCTACCAATTTCTAAATTATCAATCGCCTTTAAAACATCTTTATGTTGCTTCCCGAATATTTCGGCAATTCTTAAACTTGTTGTTACTGCCTGTTTATTTTTCATCACTACTAATTCCTTCATGCTAATACCTCCATATTGATAATTTTATAAATTGTTAAACTTAACTCTTTTGGTAAAACTATGCTTGAAATGTTAGGTATTTCTTTCCCGTTTAAATCAATGTGCGTTATTTTTAATATCATTTTCTATTTACCTCTCCTTCCATAACTACGGTTTTTCCGTAGTTATTGTTTAAAAAAAACTATACGGTCTAATGAAATCCCCGTACTTTTAGAAAATTTAAACGCATCATCCATTCTAAATATAGAACGTCCTTTTTCGTATTTGATGTAAGTTGCTTCGCTCATGCCTAATTCAGCAGCAATTTGAACTTGAGTTTTACCAGACAATTTACGAGCTTGCTCGATTGTATATCTTTCCATTTATGCCACCCCCTTCCTGGTGTAAATTTATAATACTACGGTTTTTCCGTATTGTAAACACGAAAATACAGTTTTCCTTTATTTTTATGCTTTTTATCTATATAAAAATACGGAAATACTTTACTACCTGCAAGTACAGATGTATAATGTAGTTATATACAGGAGGTGGAAAGTTTGGAATTAAAAGATAAAATAAAACTTTTAAGAAAAGAAAATGGACTAACTCAATTAGAATTAGCTAAACGACTGGATGTAGCGCCAACATCAGTGTCTTCATGGGAAAGAGGAGCGAATAAACCGCTAATGGATAAAATTGAGGTAATGGCTCAGATGTTCGATGTTCCTCTAAGTTACTTTTTCAAGGATATTGAGCTTTTTAAAGGCGATATCATATCGATACCTATAATCGGTGAAATTGCGTGTGGTGATCCTATCACCGCTAACGAAAACATACTAGGTTATCGTGATCGTTCTAGTACTAACCTACCTACAGGTGATCTATTTTATTTAAAGGCTAAAGGTGATTCTATGGATCCAAAAATACCAGATGGTAGTTTTGTTTTAATAAGAGAACAACCTGACGTTGAAAATGGAGAAATTGCAGCTGTTTTGGTAAACGGAGACACAGAAGCAACTCTCAAACGAATACGGAAAGTACAAGACTCTCTCGTTCTTGAACCTTTAAACCCAGATTACAATCCTTATATAGTTAACGAAAGCAATCCGGCCAGAATTTTAGGAAAAGCTATTGAAGTGACATCAACTCTATAAAAATAGCACACTACTCTCTTCCGCTAAAGATTGAGTAGTGCACTATATAGATAGGTTTACAAAAATATTATATCACATAGGAGGAAGATACAAATGGCAAAAAAACAGGTTACGGGCGAAGATGGGAAAAAATATGTAATGAAAGAAAAAAAACCATTTTATAAAAAGTGGTGGTTCTGGTTGATAATTATTGTTATCGCAATAAGCTTCTTTGGACAAGATAATGATAAAGATGACAAAAAAGATACAGCTTCTAAGAAAACAGAAGTAGTAAAGAAAGATACTAAAGAAGGTGACACAAACGAAACAAACGAAATAAGTACAAATGAAACTAAAAGTACAACAAAAATAAATAAACCTGCAGCTGAAGAACAGTATCAACAAATATTAGACGAATACAGTGTTAAGATAAAGGACGCCGCTCCAAAATTAGTCGCAGAATACAATGCCGAGTATCCAAATAATAATGATGGTATTGAAGGTCTTGCTGAATTATCTAATGAAAAAATAGAAAAGTTAGCTGAAATATCTAACGATGGAATCGCTGAAATGGCTGAAGTAATGTATTCCAATGGTTCAGGTAGTTACGAAGAATATGAAGATTGGGCACAAAAATTACTAGATGTTTACATGGAGGAAGCCCAACAAATTACAGATGCTTACATGAATTCTGCACAGTAAAACAAATAAATAAAAACACTACTCTCCCCGACCAAAGTTTGAGTAGTGCATTCTGGCTGACAATAGACTGTTTAAGTCTCGTTTGTCATGCCCTATTTTAACATAATAGGAGCTGAAATAATATGAAAACCGCTATTTACGTAAGAGTTTCAACAAATGAACAAGCGGAAGAAGGCTATTCAATTGATGAACAGATTGATAAATTAAAGAAGTTTTGTGAAGTTAAAGACTGGCACGTGATGGGCGTTTATAAGGACCCAGGCTTTACGGGTTCGAATATTGATCGACCTGGTTTAAAAAAGTTAATCCGTGACGTGGAGAAGAAGAAAGTAGACACGGTTGTTGTTTATAAACTGGACCGATTATCTCGTTCGCAAAAAGACACTCTATTTTTAATTGAGGATGTATTCGGCGCGAACCATACGAACTTTGTTTCGTTAAATGAAAACTTTGATACCTCCACCCCTTTTGGTAAAGCAATGATTGGAATTCTAGCGGTATTTGCGCAACTGGAGCGAGAACAAATAAAAGAACGTATGCAGATGGGGAAACTCGGGCGGGCGAAGTCTGGTAAGGCTATGAGTTGGCATTGGCCGCCGTTCGGCTATAAACATAAAGGTGATAGTTATGAAATTGTGGAGTTAGAAGCACAAATAGTAAAACAGATATTTCATGATTATTTATCGGGCATATCAATTACCAAGTTAAAAGACAAAATGAATGATGAAGGTCATATAGCTAAAGATATTCCTTGGTCTTACCGTACTATTAGGCAAACGCTAGACAATCCAACTTATGCCGGATATACAAAATATAAAGATCAAATCTTTCCAGGAAACCATGAAGCAATCGTTTCTAAAGAAGTATATGAAGAAGTTCAAAAGCAACTAGTCATTAGACAAAAAGAAGCTTATCAAAAAAACAATATTTCTAGACCGTTCCAGGCGAAGTATCTAGTTTCGGGCTTGGTTCGTTGCGGTCATTGTGGCGCTGCTTTAGGTTTACATCAGTACGCCAAGAAGAAAGATGGAACGCGTACTAAAATATATAAATGCCATTCACGAACGAAAAAGCGACACTCGACAATGGCAAAGGCTGACCACTGTATTTCTCGCGATTACCAAAAAGAAGAATTAGAAGCGGCTGTGTTAAATGAAATTGAAAAATTAAGGTTAAACCCCAGCTTAATGAAAAACTATTCTGTTACACCTGAGGTTGACGACACACCTCTAATTAAACGAATAGAGGAACTGGACCGCAAACTTGAAAAATTAGTGAATCTATATCTTGATGAAACTTTACCGCTTGACGTATTAAACGAACGAAAAGAAGCTATCCAAAAAGAAAAGAAGGCAATTGAGAAAAAGCTGGACGGTGTGGAAAAGGAAAAACCGGAGCTTGAAAAGTCAGAAGCGCTAGGAATTTTAAAAAGTTTGAAAGGCTCTATCCTGGCCTTAGACTATGAAAAGCAAAAAGTTATCGTACGTCAGCTAATAAAACAAATCACATTAAAAGACGATGAAATGGTGATACAATGGCGTTTTGTGGTATAAACATATTTACTATACCGCATTTCAAGTAACGTAAAACCTTTCATGTTACTATTTTTCATAAATAAGCCACTTCTCTACTGGGGAATGAGTTTCAATCATTATTCGCCCTTTTTCATGACCGCCAATACTCGCTTGAATGTGATATTGTCTTCCGTCATTTGTGATGGTTGTATTCACACTGTCTGTTTCTTTCATCAGGCGTTGACTACTTTCATAGCCCAAACGAGCAGCGTCAGTCCGTCTTTGCCACTTTGCTGTCTGTTCTTTCATTTGAACGATAATCGGTAACAAACTGAGCATTACCAAACATAACACACCTAAACTAATAGAACTTTCTAGTAGAATAAACCCATAAAACCCTGTATTACTTCTCTTTTTTTTCAAGTTTCCCACTCCCCACGTTTACCGTATAAACAATTGGCTGTTTGTCGACTTCATTGTAAAAGTACACAGTTAAAGCTGGATGGGCAAGATTGCCTGTCGTTCCATTAAACATAATCGTCGTGTTCGATTGCATAGTAACTTCTGACGGCACACCCCAGCTATCAAAAGCCCTATCACCTGTTAACTCAATCATTTCCGTTTCAATACATCCTTTAGCCCGATTGAGCTTCAAGCGAGACGGCCGGCCTGTTAACATCGCCATTTGTTGACACCGCTTATAAACTGTTTCGAAATGAGCACAAAAGTCATTCACGTGATAACGTGCCATCCACTTTTGATAGCTAATGATAGGCCACCCTACTAAGATAAGTGTCAGTGATAAAACGATTAAAACTTCTAAGAGAGTAAAGCCTCCAAACTTATCATGCTGCTTCATTTAATCCCCTGTAATAAGTTTAATTCTTGTGCTTTCTTTATCTGCTTGTTATCTAAATACCCTTTATTTATTAAATTATCAACGCTGATTTCATCTGTTTCGTTAAATTGATACAACTCGATTTGCGTTTTAACGACCTGTTCAAATGCTACATCACTTTTCTGTTCTGCTTTTTTTCCATGTTCGACTAATTTAGGTGTTACTAACATAACTAAAAAACTAATGATTAAGATAACGACTAGCATTTCTAATAATGTAAAGCCTTGATACTTTTTTCTTTTTTTTGCTAACATTACTCCATTCCTCCTATTGCATCATACATTGGCAATAAAATAGCCGCATAAATCGAAATAATCAATAATGCCACTATGATAAACACTAGTGGTTGAATCCACTGAATTACTTTTTCTATTTTTCGCATTAGCTGTTGCCACACGCGGCTCCCGTAAATTTGTAATTCTTTTCCTAACTTTCCTGTGACTTCCCCTTCTAATAAAATTAATTTAAATCCAGGTAAAACAAAATGCCAGGATTGAAACGGCTCACTCAACGATTCACCTGACTCTAATGCTTGACTTAACGTCGTCCCCATTTCTTTCATTAAAGGGGTACTCCCTTCTGCTTTCATCAACGAAAAAACATCTCGTAATGGTAAACCCAGCACTAGTAATTTTCCCCACTCATAAGCAAAAAAAGAGGTAGTATAATCAGTCAGCCACGTGCCCAACAATGGCAAGCGGCTGCATAAGTTCATCTTTTGGGAGGCCGTTTTGTTTCTTAAAATATAACGACATAGCAAAAAAATGACTAGTATTCCTAGTAACAACCCGATTAAAAAAGACGGAGCATAGGTAATCACTTTTACACCTAAATTATCACGTGGATTCTCAATAGAGGCTTGCAACTGTGGCAATAATACGCCTCGCATAAAACCAAACATTCCTATTAAAAATATGAACAGAATCAATGGATATGTCATTACTTGATAAAACTTGCGTCGCTGTTTCTCACTATCTCTCATTTGCTTAGCCACATGATGTAACGTCCCAATAAAATCACCATGTCTCTCAGCAAAGTACAACTGTGTCACTTGTTGCGCAGAAAAACCAAGTGTTTTAAAGCCTTCGTATAGCGGATGTCCATTTTTCAACATGGTTTGTAATTGTTCAATAAACTGATGGGGTTCTGGCCAAATCTTTTGAAGAAATGACAAACTTTCTTGATAGCTAAAACCATTTTCTAAAAGCTTCGCTAGTAAGGACACAAAATCATAGCGAGCAGAGCGCTTTAAATGATACTGAGCGCTAGTGTTGAAATGCCAAGTACGTTTCTTCTGTAATATAGCCCAAAGCCCAGATTTTTTTGAGTCGTTCGTTCCAACGGTCTTTCGCTTGAAATATTTCACGAACCTCTCCTCTCTCTTCTAAAAAATAAGAATCATATAGGACGCCTACCTGTTTAGTTGGACAGTAGGTAGAACATTTCTTTTCGCAGTATGGACAATAGATGGGTAATAAACGTTGATAGGTGATGCCTTTTAGACACTGCTTCAACTCTTCTGGTGATACCCCTAGCTCAATCAAACGTAGCCATACTCCTGGCCCATCACTTGCATGAACCGTCGAAAAAATAGTATGCCCTGTTAATGCGCCTCTTACAACAGCTCGAGCAGTTTGTTCATCACGTATTTCCCCTACTATCAATATATCGGGCCGGTGCCGTAAACATAGTTGAACAAGACGCTCATATGTCGCTTCGATTGCTTCGTTAATTTGTAACTGTAAAAACGCCGGTTGTTCCATCTCAACGGGGTCTTCAATCGTAATCACTTGTTGATTTTTAGCTAGATGCTGGGCCAAATGATACATCGTCGTCGTTTTTCCAGAACCTGTTGGCCCTGAAAATAAATACAAGCCACTTTTTCGACTTTCTTTCAATAATTTTTGATACATTTTTGGCAAAAAAGTAATAAAAGTTCCACCATATTCAGCAGTATATAGAAAACGAACGACCATTGATTCACGATTTTGATAATCTGCTACGGTAGAAAAACGTAATCTTAGAGCGACTTTTTCATCTAAAGGATACGTTGCTGAACCTACTTGCATTCGCCTTTTCTCTGCAACATCCATATCCGCCAAGTATTTGAGATGAACTAAAATTTTTTCTCCCAGTGACTGATTTATTTGACGATAAAGACGTTGTTGATTATTTTGACGAAAAGTGATTTCGTAGCCTTTCGGATGTGGAAACAAATACATATCGCTAGCCCGTTGACTATATCCTTCTTTTAGTAAGTGATAAACTTGCTCCTGAACGTTCATAACTCCCTCCTCTCTTCATTATTTTCCCCATCTATATATAGTATTCGCAATTTAAACAAAAAAATCCCACAAATTTAAAAATTTGTGGGATTTTTTTTATAAATTAGCAGATGTGTAAACATCTGACACATCATCGTCTTCTTCAAGAGCGTCTACTAGTTTTTCTAATTTCTCTAATGCTTCGCCTTCAACAGTCATCTCATTTTGTGGCACCATCGTTAACTCAGCTTGAGCTAGGGTAAATCCTTCTGCTTCTAAAGCATCTCGAACACTAGTAAACTCAGCTCCCTCGCAATAGATTTCAAAGACTTCATCTGATGTCAGTAAATCATCAGCACCGACTTCTAAGACAGTCATCATCATCGTATCTTCATCTATATCTAGTCCTTCACGCTCAATCGCGATATACCCCTTACGATCAAACATATAACTAACCGAGCCAGTTTCTCCTAGCGAGCCTCCATTACGAGTAAAGGCAACACGCACGTTACTAGCTGTACGATTTCGATTATCTGTTAGAGCATACACTAAAATCGCTACGCCTCCTGGACCATAACCTTCATAAGTCACTTCATCATAATGCTCGCCCGCACCTGAAGCCGTCGCTTTTTTAATCGCACGTTGAATATTATCATTTGGCATATTCGCTGAGCGTGCTTTATCAAGTACTAATCGTAAAGATGGGTTTGTAGCCGGATCAGGTCCACCACTCTTTGCTGCCATGTATATCTCACGCGATAATTTTTGGAATATTTTTCCTCTTTTAGCATCTTGGGCATTTTTTCTGCCTTTGATGTTATTCCACTTGGAATGTCCTGCCATTCTCTACACCCTCTTTCTTTGTATTGAAACCTTCTATATAATACCAAATTTCCAACATTTTCGCAAAATAGATTTTAAAACAACCATTTAATTAAAAGCCACGCCATGCCTATTTGCATGCCACCTGTCAACAAGCCAAACATCATAGAACGCGGACCTTCTCTTACTAAATCTTTAAACTTCACACGCATGCCAATTCCTGCTAAAGCAATAATCTCAAATTGATTACTTATTTTTTTAGCGACGACACTTATTATCAACGGAACAGACACTAGCGTTACTACTAAGCATAATATCATAAATGTTAAAATAAACCAGGGTATGCCTACTCGCTTAGTTACATTATCTGTTTCTTTTCGAAACAACGGGCCGTCTTCTGCTGTATTTATCTTCGAAAATACCATCGCAACGACAACTAACAAGACAATACGTAACAATTTAAAGACCGTCGCAAACTGTGTCACATCGTCATTCACTAATTTAGCCGAAGCAATGACTTGTCCGATAGACTGTAATGTTCCGCCAATCATAGCACTTGTTTGGACAGTATCATGTTGATACAACCAGCCCGTCAATATTGGTAAAAACACCATTAAAACTGTTCCCGTCAAATTGACCGTTGTAATGGAAATCCCCTTATCTTTCTCGTCAGCACCAAGAATCGGACTCACCGTTCCAATTGCTGATGAGCCACAAACGGCGTTACCTGCGCACATTAATAACGAAAACTTGCGGGTAAAGCCTAATAACTGCCCTAGCATAAAAACCGCCACAATCGTAAGAGTCATCTGAAGCACGATAAAAAGTCCACCATACCAGCCAATCGCCATGACTTCCATTACATTGAGCGTCAAACCGGTCAAAGCAATGGATATTTCAAGCAATTTACTCTCAGAGAATTTTACACCCACATCTAAATTTTTTTGATTTAAAAAGGTATTACCACACGCCATTCCTAATAAAATAGCAAAAAGCGCTGCCCCTATCTGCGGTGCTTGGCTTCCAATCATTTGAGCGACCCACGCAATCACTAAACACGCTAAAAATCCTGGTGCTATTTGTTTCACTCGTGACACAATCTCATCTCCTTTATCGTTTACTTATCCATTGTAACGTAAAAAAAACTTAAGTAAAAGAAACTTTTCACAGCTTCTTTACTTAAGTTTATTTCGATAAATCATCTCTTAAGGACTCTAGTTGTTTCATATCTGACAGCGACCACGGAATATTGCGATTGTATCTCTTATATTGTGATTCAATCACTTCGTCACGAATTGACTCTTTCGTCTCACGCATGTCTTTATACAATTCAAAGGCCGACTTTCTCAAAGCTCCTTTTGAAAAAACTAACCACTGCTCAGCTAAATCACTCGTAGCCACTGTAATTTGGACAAAACGTGCCGCCCATTCTCCTGCGACACGTTCAATATAGCTATCAGCCGTTTCGTCTTTTTTAGTAAAAACAACAGTCAGTTCAAACTCTTGATACATTTGTTGGATACCAGGTACAAACTGAGCATCAAATACGACCACGATTTCAATCCCACGAAACTTGCTGTAATTGGACAACTCAAAAAGCAGCAAATCTCGTGCGTCCGATAGCTTATCTTGATTTTTCAGTTTGACTAATTCAGGCCAAGCACCAATCATATTATAGCCATCTACGATTAAAATTTGGCGTTTCATCTCAGCTCCTCCTTTTTTTAATAACGTTTACGATAAACTTCATACATCATAATACCAGCTGCAACACTCGCATTCAAACTTTGTACGTGTCCTGTCATTGGAATCGTAAGAACTTCATCCAGTTCTTTTTTCAAACCTGGTGAAATCCCTTTTCCTTCATTACCAATAACTAAGGCAATCGACCCTTGTACTTGCCAATGACGATAGTCGGTGCCTTCCATATCCGTACCAAACACCCAGAACCCTTGCTCTTTTAAAGTACTGATTGCTTGAGACAAGTTTGTGACACGAGCGACTGGAATATGCTCAACAGCTCCCGTAGAAGTCTTTGAAACAATTGACGTAATACCAACTGCTCGATGTTTAGGTATAATCACACCGTCAACCCCTGTCGCATCGGCCGTCCGTAAAATAGAACCAAAATTATGCGGATCTTCAATCCCGTCTAAAATCAAATAAAACGGCTCTGTTTTTTTAGTTTGCTCGATTAGTTCCTCTAAGCTCAAGTATTCATATGGCGTCACCCCTAAAACGACACCTTGATGCACACCATGATCCGTCAATTTATCCAGTTTTGATTTAGGAACCCACTGAACCGGTACTTTCATTTTTGTGGCCATCTGTTTTACCTCATCAAAACGACGTCCTGTCACATCTTCTTGAATAAACACCTTATTGCCGCGTTTTTCTTTTAGTGCTTCTAAAACGCCATAAAACCCCATCACGAAATCAGTCGTCTGCTCATTTTCTTTTGAGTCTACTCTGTCATTACGCGACATTCTTTTTTTATTTTTTACCATGTGTTTCCTCCACTTTTTCAATACAATACGCGACTAATTCCTCTAAGCGTTGCTGTTGTTCCGTCAAATGTAAATACCCAAATAATGCCTCAAAGCCTGTGGAATGACGATAGGTCATCACGTCAGCATTTTTAGCCGTTGTATGACTTTTCGCATTTCGACCGCGTCGATAAATTTCTGCTTCTCTATCGGTTAAAATCGCTTCCTCTATCATTGACTTAATCAACCACGCCTGCCCCTTAGCCGAAACATAACGGGTAGCTTTACGATGCAACATATTTGGCTTCGTATTTCCCTGTCGAATCAAATAATCGCGAATCGCCACCTCATACACAGCGTCACCGATATAAGCTAACGCTAAACCATTTAGTAATTCAAACTGTTGTGTTGATTGACTCATTTACTCACGTCTCCAACGGGTGCCTTGTGCTGTATCTTCCAAGACTATCCCCTCATTTTTTAACAAATCACGAATCTCATCACTTCGAGCAAAATCGCGATTCGCTCTTGCTTCATTACGTTCTTGAATTAACCCTTCAATTCGTTCATCACTCTCTGTATCAGCTTCTTCATTTAATTCAATTCCAAAAATCTTCATCATCACCGTCAAACGTTCTAGTAAAGTCTTTAAAACTACTGCGGAAACAGACTCTTTTTCTATATAATGATTAATCCATGAAATAAATTCATAAATGACGGTAATACCATTTGCCGTATTAATATCATCGTCCATTTCTTGAATAAACCGTTGCTCTATTTCTTCAATATAAGCTAACATATCTGCATCATCTGGCAACGCTTCTGCTGCAGTAGCTAAACGAAATTGACTGTTTTTCACAGCCAATCGAATACGTTGTAAATTACTTTTAGCACTTGCTAAAGTTTTTTCATTAAACGGAATAGGTCGACGATATTGAGTCGTTGCTAACGCAAAACGAATAACTTGTGGGTCTTCTTTTTGCAAGAGCTCATGGGCCGTGACAAAATTACCCAATGACTTACTCATTTTCTCTTGTTGCTCGCCCACTGTCACATATCCGTTATGTAGCCAATACTTTGCAAAAGGCTGACCTGTTTTCGCTTCAGTCTGCGCAATTTCATTTTCATGATGCGGAAACTGTAAATCTTCTCCACCGCCATGAATATCAATTGTATTGCCTAAATGTTTTGTTGCCATGACAGAGCACTCAATATGCCAACCCGGGCGACCCGGCCCCCAAGGTGACTCCCAAGAAAGTTCTTTTTCATCTGCTACTTTTTTCCAAAGAGCAAAATCTAACGGGTCTTCTTTCTTCAATTGCTCATCGCCTGTTCGCTGGCTCGCACCAATTTCTAAATCATCTAAAGACTGGTGACTTAGTTGACCATAATTTTCAAAAGAACGTGTTCGATAATAGACATCGCCATCCGATTCATACGCATGGCCTTTAACCATTAGCTCTTCAATAAACGCAATAATGTCTTCAATGTGATCCGTTACTTTCGGATGACAGCAAGCAGGTTGGACATTTAAAGCAGCTGTATCTTCTTGATATGCTTCAATAAAGGTTTCGCTTAAGTCTTTAGGTGACATCGCCTGTTCTTTAGCAGTGCGAATAATCTTATCATCGACATCGGTAAAGTTTGAAACATATTTAACAGGATAACCACGATATTCTAAATAGCGACGAATCGTATCAAACGCGACAGTGCTTCGTGCATTTCCAATATGAATGTAGTTATAGACAGTCGGACCACACACATACATGGTGACTTCTTCTTTATTTTGTGGGATAAAAGGTTCTTTTTTTCTTGTCAAAGTATTATATAGTTGTATCATTTTTAGCCTCCTCTATAGCTTGTTTCTCTTTATCTATCCGGACGACTTTCGCCGGTAAACCAACGGCTGTCGCATACGCAGGAATCGATTCTAAAACAACAGCTGCTGCGCCAATTTTAGCAAATTCCCCAATTTCAATCGGACCTAATATTTGGACATGAGCTGAAATCATCGCTCCTCTTCGAACAGTTGGATGACGTTTACCACATTCTTTCCCCGTCCCTCCTAAAGTTACGCCATGATAGAGCTTGACATCATCTTCTATCACCGCTGTTTCTCCTATCACTATCCCCATGCCGTGATCAATGAACACTCGACGACCAATTTGAGCACCAGGATGAATTTCAATCCCAGTTATAAAACGCGAAATTTGTGAATTAATCCGTGCTAGTAATTTAAAGCCATGATTAAATAAAAAATGAGAAACGCGATGAAACCAAAGAGCGTGAATTCCAGGATAAGTTAAAATGACTTCCAAACTCGTTCTTGCTGCTGGGTCATTCTGCTTAATCGCCCGAATATCTTCTCTAATACGTCGCATAGCAAGACTCCTTTCTTGGTATAAAAAAAGCGTCTTTTGTTTATCCAAACAAAAGACGCTTTCACGTGGTTCCACTTTTTTTTGTCACCAAAAAGATGACCTTTCACGATAACGGTCGTTTGCCGTGCTTGACTACTAATTTTTCATCAAACCCACTTTAAAGAGGCATTTCCTACGATATCTTTATCTGTTTGCACCAACCACAGACTCTCTAAAAAAGATACATCGAGTACTTCTTCTTTATCATACGTGTTTTAAGCATTCATTGCTTCATCTAAATGTTGGATTGTTTTGTCTTTTCCTAAGAGTAAAATAGTATCGCCTAATTCAGGCCCGTGCATTTGTCCTGAAACTGCTACACGAATTGGCATAAAGAGATTTTTCCCTTTAACACCTGTTTCTTTTTGGACAGCTTTAATCGCTTGTTTGATTGATGGTACATCAAATTCTTCTAACGCTAACATTTGTTCACGGAAAGCTTTTAACACAGTCGGAACTGTTTCGCCTGCTAAAACTTCTTGTGAAGCTGCGTCACGTGTAGGATGCTCATCAAAGAACATTTGACTTAAATCAATAATCTCTGCCGCATAGCTCATTTGTGGTTGATATAACGCAACTAATTTTTCTAACCATGCTTGCTCGTCAGCAGACAAGTTTTCTGATAGTAAACCTTCTTTAACGAAGAACGGATGACACATCTCGACTAAGTCAGCTAATGGCATTTTTTTCATGTATTGATTGTTAATCCACTCAAGTTTTTTCGCATCAAATGCTGCGGGTGATTTGCTTAAGCGATCAGCATCAAACATACGGATTAAGTCTTCTTGACTAAAGATTTCTTCTTCACCTACTGGAGACCAACCAAGTAATGCGATAAAGTTAAACATCGCTTCTGGCAAATATCCTAATTCACGATACTGTTCAATAAATTGAAGAATCGTTTCATCACGTTTACTTAATTTTTTACCTGTTTCACTATTAATGATTAACGTCATATGTCCAAATGTTGGAGGTGTCCAACCAAATGCTTCATAAATCATTAATTGTTTTGGTGTATTCGCAATGTGGTCATCTCCACGTAAAACATGTGAGATTTCCATTAAATGGTCATCCACGACAACGGCAAAGTTATATGTTGGCATTCCGTCACGTTTTAAGATAACAAAATCGCCACCAACACTATCCGATTCAAATGTGATTGTTCCTTTTACTAAATCTTCAAAACTATAAGATTTATTACGTGGTGCGCGGAAACGAATCACGTAATCGCGACCTTCTGCTTCATATTTTGCTTGTTGTTCTGCCGTTAGATTGGCACATGTACCCGCATAACGAGGCATTTCTCCACGCGCCTCTTGTGCAGCACGTGCTTCTTCTAACTCTTCTTCAGTACAGTAACATTTATACGCTAAGTTACTCATTAATAACTGTTCGATAAGCGGTAAGTAGATGTCTTTACGTTCTGATTGACGATAAGGACCATATTTTCCTGGTTTTTGCGGGGACTCGACCCAATCAATATTTAACCACTGTAAGTTTTCTAGCTGGCTTTGTTCGCCACCTTCAATATTACGTTTTAAATCTGTGTCTTCAATACGAATGATAAATTCCCCATCGTGATGTTTCGCATATAAATAGTTAAATAATGCGGTACGGGCATTCCCGATGTGTAAATGTCCCGTTGGACTTGGTGCATAACGCACGCGTACTTTGTTTGACATTGTTATTTCTCTCCTCCATGCTGTAATGAACAGCTTACGTCTAAAGTTTACAAGTATTTTCAGATTTAGTAAAGGAAGATTCCTTCATATGACTGTTATTTTTTCTTTTCTGAGTGATTTTCTTTATTCGTTTGATTAATACCCTTTTGCGCATGCGCTGGTTTTGCAAAAATCATGCGACCAGCTGCTGTTTGCAAGGCGCTTGTCACGACTACTTCGATTTCTTTGTTCATATAGTGTTGGCCGTCCTCTACCACAATCATCGTACCATCATCGAGATAGGCAACCCCTTGTTGACGCTCCGTCCCGTCCTTAACGACTAAGACTCGCATATGCTCACCCGGAATCACAACCGGTTTCACTGCATTGGCAAGTGCATTAATATTCAGAACTGGAACATTCTGAAATTCAGATACTTTATTAAGGTTGTAGTCATTTGTCACTAACACGCCATCCAGTAATTTTGCCAAGCGAATGAGTTTACTATCGACTTCAGTAATATCTTCAAAATCACCATCGTACATTTCAACATCGACGCTTTCTTCTTTTTGTAAAGCGTTTAAAATATCTAAACCACGACGTCCACGTACGCGCTTCAAGCTATCACCCGAATCCGCGATAAACTGAAGTTCGTATAAAACGAAGTTAGGGATAAGCAATGTGCCTTCGATAAAGCCTGTTTTCGCAATATCATAGATACGACCATCAATAATAACGCTTGTATCTAATATTTTATAACGACGAAACGCCTCATCGGCTTTTCTCTCCAGGACATCCTCTTGATTACGACGATTTTTAGGACTAAGCATTTTACGCCACTCATCCATCTTGCTCGTTCCGATATTGAATCCTAAGAATCCTAAAATAACTAAAATAAATGCAGGTAACACGTTACTGATAAAAGGTATATCGATACTATAAAGAGGGAATGAGCCTAGCACCCCTAATAATAAACCAATAATTGTTCCGATAGCGCCAAACAACAAATATTGTGAGCTTTTTTTACTAATCGCTTCCTCTAATTTGCGTAAGGCTTTGAAAAATGAGGGACTAGTAACTAAGGCTAAGACTAAAAATATTAATGCCCCAATCACACCATTGGTAAAAGGATTATTAATGGTTTTATTTAACTCTAAATCAATCAGAGCCCACGCCGCAGGTAGCATGGTCACACCTAAACTAACGCCTGCTATGACAAAAAGTAAATTATAGACTTTCTTTAACATTTTCTACCTCCTTTCAAATTAAGGAAAAACTTTTCTTAGCGCTTCTGATAAGGTGGCAATTCCAACCACTTCAATATCAGCTGGCGGTGTATATCCATGTAAATTGTTTTTTGGTACGTACACTTTTTTAAAGCCTAACTTTTGAGCTTCTCTAATGCGTTGATCAATCCGATTCACCCGTCGTACTTCACCGGTCAAACCAATTTCGCCAATAAAACACTCGGTAGCACTAGTTCCCGTATCTTTGTAGCTCGAAGCGATACTCATCGCAATGGCTAAGTCAATCGCCGGTTCATCTAGCTTAACACCACCAGCAGCTTTTAAATACGCATCTTGATTTTGCAACAAAAGACCGGCTCGTTTTTCTAACACTGCCATAATCAGTGACACCCGGTTATAATCTAACCCAGTCGCTGTCCGCTTTGCGTTTCCAAATAAAGTAGGAGATACAAGAGCTTGAACTTCTGCTAAAATCGGACGACTGCCTTCCATCGACACCACAATCGCCGAGCCAGTCGCACCATCTAATCGCTCTTCTAAGAAGACTTCAGAAGGATTTAAGACTTCCTGTAATCCCGACTCCACCATCTCAAATATCCCAATCTCATTTGTCGATCCAAAACGGTTTTTTACCGCTCGCAAAATTCGAAAGGTATGATGACGATCCCCTTCAAAATACAACACCGTATCTACCATATGTTCTAACATTCTAGGACCTGCTAAGGCGCCTTCCTTTGTCACATGGCCTACGATAAAAATAGCAATATGATTAGTTTTAGCGATTTGCATTAACTCAGCAGTCGTTTCTCGGACTTGACTCACACTACCTGATGCACTGGCTATCTCCGGTTGCATCATCGTCTGGATGGAATCAATGATGACATAGTCTGGTTGTAAGTCTTCGATAGTTTGACGTATTTGAGACATATCTGTTTCTGGATAAATATAAAAATCATTGCCTTTAATCCCTAAACGCTCCGCACGCATTTTTATCTGCTCGGCACTTTCCTCACCAGACACGTATAAAACTACGCCATCAGCTTGATTAAGCTGTTGCGAAACTTGTAGTAACAACGTAGATTTCCCAATTCCTGGGTCTCCACCAATTAAAACAAGTGACCCGGGAACAACGCCACCACCCAACACACGATTAAGCTCGTCCATTTGTGTTTTTACACGGGGTTCTTTTTCCATCGCGACTTCTGTTAATCGCTTAGCCGTTGTTCGCTTGCCAGCTAGGCTGACGCGACTATGACGGTCAGGTTCTTCTTGTATCTTCACTTCCATCATTTCATTCCAAGCACCGCAGTTAGGGCATCTACCTAAATATTTAGGAGAAATGTAACCGCATGCTTGACATTCAAATTGTGTACGTTGCTTTTTTGCCACGATTTCTCCTCATTTCTATGCACGTTTATTCCTATATTTTAACATAAGACACGTGACTTTTGTGTAGACAACCCATAATCATTTCATGAAACTTTGATGAAGTCTTAGCGCTGACCAGAAGAACCAAAACCACCCGTTCGTTTTCCATCTGCTTGGTCAGCATCTGCTTTTAAAAAAGGTAAAAAGATACCTTGGCCGATTCGGTCGCCTTTTTTTATCACTTTATCTGTTAAGCCAAAATTTAAAAATTGGAACATAATATGTCCTTCATTTTTTTCATTGTTATAATAATCTGCATCAATAATTCCCACGCCGTTCGGTAATACTATAAAGTTTTTCAAAGGATTACTAGAGCGGTTAGCTAATTGTAAATATTCATCTTCTTGCATATAGGCTTTAATACCGGTTGGAACCAGAACGGGCTTTAACATAGCTTGCCATTCAGCTTCTTTCCCTTCACCTTTTCTTTGCCAAATTAACTTAGCTATTTCAACAAGTTGGCCTTTCCAAACACTTGGTATAATGACTTCTTCTGCCGCCTCAAAATCATAACCTGCTGCCCCTTTTGTTGCTCGTTTCGGTAAGTTTACTTTTCCTTGATAATCACGGATAACTTCAAATCCTCGTTTTCGTTCCATATCTCTTTTACTCCCCTTCCCTATTTCTTAAGTCTATAAGATTCATTCCGCCTTGTAAACTAATCAGAGAAAGAAAAAAATCAAACTTAAGTTTTCTCTTAAGTTTGATTTTCCCTTATAATTTTTGAATCATTTGGACGGCTTGCGCAAGTCGCTCGGCTTGTGCCTGTTCATCTTCTAAAGGATTTTCATAGCAGTCTTTGATATTTTCTGCTGCCATAATTCCCATAATATTATCGATACCCGACCGAACGGCTGAAAGTTGCATCATGATATCGTAACACTCTTTTTCTTCAAGCATCATTTTTTGAATACCACGCATTTGTCCTTCAGCTCGTCGCATACGATTCATAATTCGTTGATCGCATTGCATTTTTATCACCTGCTTTATTTAATCATATCAGGTTTTACTACACTGTAAATAGCAAACGAACCAGACATATTGCTAACATCATAACCTTCCTGCACTAATACACGTTCAGCCATGTAGCTACGCTGACCACTCGCACAAGCAATCATATAATGTGTGCCTTTATCTAATTCTGATAAACGCTCACGTAATTGCGGTAATGGAATGTGAACCGCTTCTTTAAATTCTCCCGCTGTAAATTCATCTGGCACACGTACGTCGAGTATTTTAGCCCCTTGTGCTAATTTTTCTTCTACTTCATGCCATTGCACTAACGTCGTCAATCCTTCGATGACGTTTAATGCCACATAGCCAATCATATTGACAGGGTCTTTAGCAACGCCAAATGGTGGCGCATAGGTCAATTCTAACTCTGGTAAATCTTCCACAGTTAAACCGCCTTTAATCGCTGTAGCTAATACATCAATACGCTTATCTACCCCTTTAATTCCGACACCTTGTGCACCGTAAATTTGACCGGTTTCTGGATTAAAGACTAATTTTAAAGTCACTGGCGTAGAACCTGGATAGTAACTAGCATGGTCAGCTCCACGTGTATGAGCAACTGCATAGTTTAAACCAGCCATTTTAGCCTGACGTTCACTTAAGCCAGTCGAAGCCGCACTCATATTAAAGACACGAACAATCGCTGTTCCAATGCTGCCTTTATTTTTACGTTTTACACCTGAAATAATATCTGCCACTTGACGACCTTGACGGTTAGCAGGAGAGGCCAGTGAAATCATCGCATCTTCTCCTGTGATTTGTTGTTTGACAATAATCGCATCCCCAACAGCGTAAATATCAGAAACGTTTGTTTGATAATGCTCGTCTACTAAAATACCGCCACGCATTCCTAATTCAATTCCAGCTGATTCAGCTAAACCATTTTCTGGCAAAACTCCGACAGACATAATCACTAAATCTGTTTCTAATAAACTACCATCTTCTAGACGAACAGTTTTACCTTCGTTTTCAAAACCAACTGCTGATTGTCCTAAAATCACGCGAATATCATTTTCCACTAGTTCTTTTTGGACAAATGCTGCCATTTCTTCATCTAACGGCGGTAAGACATGAGGAGCTTTTTCGACTAGCGTCACTTCCATACCGGTTTCGGCTAAGTTTTCAACCATCTCTAAACCAATGAATCCAGCCCCAATCACTAAGGCTTTTTTCGGTTGTGTTTCTTTAACGTACGTCATGATTTTATCTAAATCAGGAACATTTCTCAAACTGAAGACATTTTTCGCCTCTGCCAATCCTTCAATCGGAGGAATAAATGGACGTGCTCCTGGAGATAAAATAAGTGAGTCATAAGTTTCCCAGTAAGTTTCCTCACCTTTTTTAATTGCAACTTTTTTATCATCAGGGTTGATTTCCGTCACTTCGCTAGACACACGTACATCAAGATTAAAACGAGCTTTTAAACTATCGGGAGTATGGAGCAACAGCGACTCACGGTCAGCTATCTCTCCTGAAACATGATACGGTAAGCCACAGTTTGCAAAAGAGACATGCGGGCCTTTTTCCACTACAATAATTTCTGCTTGTTCATTTAAACGTCTTAAACGAGTAGCTGCTGACATCCCACCAGCAACGCCACCTACAATAATCACTTTCATCTATACATTTCCTCCTTTAACAGGTCCTGTCCATCCATTCATGCCGCCTTTAACGCTGTAAGCCTTAATACCACGACTCTCTAATACTTGAACACCTTGTTTACTATTCATACCTGAATAACATACGACGTAAACGGGTTCTCCTTCTTTCACTTTCATACGGTGTAATTTATCTAATGTCATATGTTGCGCACCGGGTATATGCCCCATACGGAACGCATCTTTCTGACGAATATCGACAATAGTTGGTCTTTCTGATAATTTCCCTTCCAATTCCTTTGCTGAAATCGATGGGCCACGGTTAAATAAAAACATAAAGTTCCTCCCTTTATTTTTTCAAGATAAAATTATATTATACCGCACGGGGTATATCTTCAACTTTTATGCTTAAAAAAAAGCAGTCTCTTTAAAAAAGAGACTACTTCTATTTATATAATGGCTAATGCTTGTTTTTCGGCAGTTGTTAAAGCGCGAAACGTCCCAACCGTCAAATCTTCGGTTAATTTTAAAGGTCCCATCGTTTCCCGATGAAGGAGCAGTACTTTTTTATCAACTGCTTCAAACATCCGCTTTACTTGATGAAACTTCCCTTCAGTAATCGTTAAACGAATTTCCGACGTTTGCTCCTGTTCATTCACTTCCTCAATAACTAAGTGTGCTGGCGCGACCGGCTCGTTACCAGAAATAGTCATCCCTTGTTTAAATAAAGTGACATCGGCTTCTGTTACCACTCCTGCTATTTTTGCCCAATACGTTTTCGGCACTTTCTTTTTCGGAGACAGTAATGCGTGAGCTAAATCACCATTATTCGTTAATAACAATAAACCCGTCGTGTCTTTATCTAAACGTCCTACTGGAAAAATCCCTCTTTTTTGATAATCAACAGGTAACAAATCAAGGACCGTACGATGCCGTGGATCTTCTGTCGCCGAAATAACCCCCATTGGTTTATGTAGCAAAAGATAGACATCTGCTTCATAAAATAGTTGCTCACCTTCAACACATATTACTTGTTCGTCAGGATTTACTTGGTATTTTCCATCTCGCTGACGTACCCCATCCACTGTAATATGGCTTTTTTTCAATAGTTGTTTTACTTCTTTTCGGCTACCATATCCTACTTCACTTAATAATTTATCTAATCGCATATAACGCTCACTTTCTATGAAAAAAAGCTACCCCACTAAGAGTAACTTTCTTCAATCTTTTAATTAATATGAAATCGTGTTCTTAATTTTGCCACTTTAGGGCCTAATAATTTATCTGCTAAACGAATCTTTAACGTGATGTAGCCATAAAGAGCTATTCCTATAACCGCAACTAAAAGAATAATTAAAAACGCTTGGAATTTACGTGTCGGTGATAGCAACAAGTATAAACCTTGTCGCGTCAACCAAGCAACCAACGTCATGACTAACGTTATAATAAAGATTAATAACGTTCGACGTGCTGTTAACCCTCTATCAAATTGAGTTAAATGATAGATTTCTCTCACATTTAACAATGCTGCGATTAAAAAGGCAATCCCTGTCGCTAATAACGGTCCGTACGATTCAAATAACCAGATAGCTGGATACTGTAATAATACTTTAATTAAAAATCCGACACCTAATATACGAATAGCAATTTGATTACCGTATAATCCTTGAAGCGTCGTTGAGGTAATAATATAAAAACCAAGGACTATCCCTACTAAAGCAGCTTCAACTAAAAGCGACGTTCCCAGTGCATCTGCTTCATAAAACATGGTGTTTAACGGATAAGCTAACACAATCATCCCAAACGTTGAAGGCAACATCACAAAGAAAAATAATTGAATATTATCACTTACCAGCTTTGCTAATCCCACACGGTCTTTCACCGTAAAGGCCTCTGTTACCAAAGGTAGACTTGTGACAGCAATCGACGTCGCCAACGAAATGGTAATCATGGTCAGCTTGTCCGGGTTGGCACTGAACAACGTGAATAACTCGCCTACTTGCACATCTGAAAAGTTCGTTAACGATTTTAAAATTGGTTCAAACGTGTACTGGTCAAATATTTTAAAGAAAGTAATAGCCGAGCCTATGATAATAAACGGAATCGCTTCTTTAATAATATTCAACATCAGTTCATTTTGTGGCACCTCTACTTGATTAGCACTTTGAGCTTCCAACCTTTTGAACGTCTTGTTATATCTAAAATAAAACCAACTTAATAACCCAAGCGCAGCCAAAGCACCGATAAAAGCGGCAAATGTACTATGTGTCACTGCTTTAACATAGTCGCCTTTCATCACTTGCATAATCGTATACGTCGCGACCAACATATAAATGACACGCGCAATTTGTTCGACAATTTGAGATAAAGCAGACGGCATCATGTCATGATTCCCTTGGAAAAAGCCTCTCAATGTACTCATAACTGGAAAGATTAAAATCGCAATACTGAGTGAACGCATGGTAGGAATTAATTTTTCATTTCCTCCCGCCAAAATAGGCGCTCCGAAATACATCACACTGGCACAGACGACCCCAAAAATCGCCATCATCGTTAGCGCGCGTTTAAACAGCCGCTTACTAATTTGATATTCATTTAAAGAGTTGTAATGTGAGATTTGTTTTGCAATCGCTGCCGGAATCCCTGCCGTTGAAATCATTAAAAATAGCGCATAAATATTGTACCCTTTAGTAAATAAATTGTTTGCGACTTTCGCATGCTCTCCCATCCAAATATACCATGGAATAATATAAGCAGCGCCTAGCAAACGAGAAACGAAACTACCGATAGTCATCCAAATTGACCCTCTCACCATTTTCTCCTGAGAGTTTAAAGTCTTGGTTTCGGCCACCGAATTCTGCGGTTTGTTCATATTTTAAACCAACTTTCTTCTGCATATAGTCCATTTCATTGTAATGCTTATTTTCATTGAATGCAATCCTTTTCGTTTCCCTTAACAACCGAAAAAAGAACACTTACAGCTGTTAGAACGCTTTTAAAACTTAGCATCTTCTGTTATCGTTAAAGAGATAATATTTAACCATAGGAGGTTTTATTCATGACAGATTCAACTATTCAACTGGTCTCCCAACTGACCAATATCCCTTCCCCAACAGGTAACACCCAAACTATTATGACTTGGCTACATGATTTTCTCATCCCGCATGGCTATCAACCAACGTTTAATCGAAAAGGTAGTCTCATTGTCACTGTCCCAGGTCAAGACACGAATCAAGCGCGCTTTGTGACCGCTCACGTCGATACCCTAGGGGCTATGGTGCGTCAAATTAAACCTGACGGCCGCATTAAATTAGATTTAATTGGTGGCTTTAAATATAACGCGATTGAAGGGGAATATTGCACTATCCACACACAAAGTGGTAAAGAAATAACAGGAACAATTTTAATGCATCAAACAAGCGTCCATGTCTATGCTGATGCCGGAACGGCGGAGCGTAATCAAGCGAATATGGAAATTCGTCTAGACGAAAAAGTCACGAATGCCGATGAAACTAAAGCGCTTGGTATTCAAGTCGGAGATTTTATTAGTTTTGACCCTCGAACAGTGATAACTGAAACAGGGTTCATTAAATCACGTCATTTAGATGATAAAGTCAGTGTCGCCATTTTATTACAAATTTTAGTCGAACTGGCAAAAACGAAAACATCCCTTCCTTATACGACACACTTTTTCTTTTCAAATAATGAAGAAATTGGTTACGGGGGCAACTCAAACATTGATGAAAACGTTGTGGAATATTTAGCGGTCGACATGGGAGCTATGGGCGATGACCAACAAACAGATGAATACTCTGCTTCCATCTGTGTCAAAGATGCTAGTGGTCCGTATCATTTAGGACTAAGACAAAATCTTGTTCAACTTTGCGAAAATGAAACAATCCCGTATCAACTGGACATCTATCCTTTTTACGGTAGCGATGCTTCAGCAGCAATGAGAGCTGGCGCAGATGTCAGACACGCGCTTGTCGGTGCAGGAATTGATGCCAGTCACGCTTACGAACGGACTCATATAACTTCTATCGAAGCGACCGAACGCTTAGTTAGAGCGTATTTACATAGTCCTATGTCAGAGTAAAAGTGAAAAACAGATAGCTACCTTTAGGAAGCTATCTGTTTTTTAATTTCTTGGTATTTCTTCATACGCATAGTTTAAAATAATCTCTTCGTACGCTGGATAATCCGCTAATAATTCGGCTTGAGTGAATAATTCAAAATCAGCAAAATCAAACCCCGGTGCGACTAAGCAACTCACTAGCGCTGCATCTTTCGGAACACTTGACGCAAAAATCGTACCCGCTGGCACAACCGCGTGCAGTCTTTCACCCGCCGCTATATCCAACCCTAAATGAATAGCTTCATAACTACCATCTGGGTGTAAACAGTGGACTGTTAAGCTTTCTCCATGATGAAAATACCAGATTTCATCCGATTTTAAACGATGAAAATGCGAAGGCGACTCCTCAGTCAGCAAAAAATAGATACTCGTATACAAGGCCCTAGACCTGCCATTCGCCTCTATTTGCTGAGAATGTTTTTCCGTCTGACGGTAAAAGCCACCTTCTGGATGTGGGATTAACTCTAGCGCTTCGCACCACTTCTTTACATCCACTATTTAGTCACTCCTTTTTCTTGTTGGACTTTACATGCTAAATGATAAATAGGGAGTAATGATTGATAGGTTTCAATGATTACCTGTCCTACTTCTTCTGATGTCTGAGTTCTTACATCATCTGCTGTTAATACTCTACCTATTTGAAACTCGCCTTTTTTAACTTGGCAAAATCGTGTAAGACCTTTTTCTAAATTATCACGCGTTAGTGTCGCATAATCATTTTTCGTATGGTCTAAATTCAACTGGTACTTTTCAAGATAATCATCAAATAAGTCGCTATTTTTTAACAGAGTTTTGCCAATCTCAACTTCTTCATCAGGATTATCTATCAACGATAACCATATCACAATATGCGTGGCGGTAATTCCCAGTGTAAAATGCGGATAACGTTTATACCCTTTTTTACTGTGACTTATAGCCGACCAAGTAAAATCTGGGGCATTAGCCGTCCGACGTCGATGTTGCGCAATATGTAGATACATTGGTTCTTGAAGCTCTTCAGTTAATACGTCTACCGCTTGATTGCCGTACCACTGAAAGACTGGTTGAATATGTTCACGAATACTCGCCATTCTCTCATCTAGACCCGGTATCGTCATTGTCGTAAAACTTGTTTGATTAAAACTTAATGGTGTCATACTTTAACCCTTCTCTATTATGAATTTTTGATAGCGTGTTTTCGTCATCACGTAATAGTGGTCAGTAACTGGGCGTCCTCGAAACAGACGGTGATTTTCAATCGTTCCTTGTTTTACCATTCCAATCTTTTCCATCACACGCCCTGACTGTGGATTGCGTACATCATGAAAAGCAAAGACCATTTCTAAGGCAAGCTCTTCAAAAGCCAAGGCTAAGAGTCGTGTCGCCGCTTCTGGCACAATTCCCTGACCCCATTCTTCTTTAGCTAGCGCATAACCTAGTTCTGCCTTACGATTCACACGGTCTATTCGAATATCAATAGTTCCAATAAATTGTCGCGTATCTTTTTTCTCAATCCCATATTTTCCAAGAGGCTCTTTCAAAAAAAACTGAGCAATATCACGACGGGTATTGGCTAGTGAATCATGGGGTTCAAAAACAAAGGCCGTTACTTCTGGGTCAGATGCATAATGATACATGGCGGAAGCATCATTTAAAGAAACAGGACGTAAGTATAAGCGTGGGGTTTCTAGATGGGTATGTTCCGCTAAAACTAACCAATCATTTGGTATCATTTGACTCATTTACTCGCCTTCTTTCACTCTTTTATTTCATGATGTTGCGTTTGCAACATCTTAGACGCATCCATTAATGTTTGATAGACCTGTATAATGGCTTCTTCAAAAATAGGGTTCGTTACTTTGTCACGTAAACGATGAATAATTTTTTGCTCACGCTCTGCGTCCAACACAGGTAGTTGATGTTGCGCTTTAATCGCCCCCACTTCAAGTGAAACAGCAAAACGCTCTTCTAATAGCGCGACAATTTGTTGGTCTAACTGGTCAATTCGTTCTCGTTGCTCTCTTAACATAGTGTGTCACTTCCTTATAACTCTGTCATTTTAAAAAAATCACTCGCATCTCCTGCGATATAAAGATGCTCCTGTGCTAGCTGTATCGGTTCTCGATTTATCACGACAATCCGTGTCTGAGCAGGAACATAATCTATCAAGCTTCTAAACGGATAAACTTGAAAGCTAGTCCCAATAATCATTACTAAATCCGTTTGAATCATGGCTGAAAAAGCTTGTTGAATCGTTGGCTCATGCAGTCCTTCCTCGTATAACACAACATTCGGTCGCAAATGACCTCCGCACCCTTCGTGACAATCACTCTTTAAGTAAGCAGCAGCCGTCACCGATTCTCGACACTTTTGACAATAAATCTGATATAAATTTCCATGAAAATTCAATACATTTTGACTACCTGCTTTTTGATGTAACTGATCAATGTTTTGCGTAATAATCGTGGCCGTTTCTTTTTCGTCACTCCACTTTTTTAAAGCACGATGTATGACATTAGGCTTTGCTTCCGGATGATATAATTGCTTTACAAACTCGTAAAACTTATCCGGTTCTTGTTGCAAGCACGTGTGACTTAACAAATATTCTGGTCGTTCATAGCCAGCATAAACACCATCCATTGAACGATAATCAGGTATCCCAGAAGGAACAGATACCCCTGCTCCTGTTAAAAAAACAGGAGCGTTTGCTTCATCTAACCATTGATACGCTTGTTTTTTCTTTTCCATTTTCATCACCTATATCTATTATAACAAAAAGCAAGAAAAGAATCTGAAGAGACAAAAAAAGAGTGCCTAAGCACTCCTATCCATCATAAAAACCAAGTATCGCAATGGCCACCATAATCATCGCAATAACCGCATACTGCTTAGTCGTTAATTTTTCTTTTAAAAAGATGCGCGACAAAATAACCGACACAATGCTATAAGATGAAATCATTGGCGCCACCACTATTGCGTTACTCGCAATCGCTCCCACATAGAAAAATTGACCGAGCGTTTCAAAGCTGGCTGCAAAGAAACGATTTTTTTCACCAGAAAAAGAAAAACGTTGTCCTTTTACTAAAAGTAAATAAACAAGGGCGATCATTCCTACTATGAAAAAGGTCATTTCATAACTGATTAACGCTTGATCTTCAGACATAATTTTTTTCGTTTCTAAATAATAGCCGTCTAAAAATGTTCCTAAACCATCAATTAAACAATATAATATCGGATAAATAATCGCCAAAGTACTCGTCTGATATTTTTTATCTACTTTTTCGCCAGAAGCCGCTAATTCACGGTCTGCTTCTTTCTTTTCAAAATATGACAGTAAGAAAATACCAATTGAAATCATGCCTACCGCTACAAATTGTACCCATCTCATCGAGCTTCCTAATAATAAAAATGATAGCAACGCCGATACTGCTCCGGATGAATTACTAATGGGAGATGAAATCGATAGTTCAATATAACGTAAGCCAACATAGCCAATCGCCATCGATAAAATATACATGGTTGAAACTGGTAAATACTTAATAAGGTTAAACCATTCAAACGATACTTGTTTATAAAACATCATATATAAAATAGCGTGTGCTCCCATCACGACACCGACCATGATAACCGTTCGAAAGGCGCTAAATGATTCTGAAGGATCATTACCTTTCTTATAAAACAAATCAGCTGTTCCCCATGCTAAAACGGTAACCAATGCAGGTATAAACCACATTTTCTTCACTCCTTTCTATATCCTTTATAACGTTACCTTATAACTTTTTAAAATGCAATGCTTATTTTTCGTCAAAAAAAGAGATGGTTTCCCATCTCTTTTAGACGTAGTGTTTCTTATTTAATCAAACGATAAATCGCATCAGCATAAATAGCTGTAGCATTGATAATATCTTTTACTGCCATAAATTCATTCGCTTGGTGCATTGTATCGATACTGTCTGGGAACATAGCGCCATAAGCCACACCACGTTCTAATAAACGTCCAAACGTTCCACCACCAATAACTTGTCCTTTACCTTCTAGACCTGTATGTTCTTCGTAAACTTCTAATAACGTCTTCACAAGTTCATCATCTTCTGGTACATAGTGTGGTCCTTTACCACCAGGTTGTAAATTAACCTGAACCGCACTATCTGCTAAGCTTTTTTCAATATTAGCGACAAGTTTTTCTTCTGTCGTACCTTTTGGATAACGCATATTAAGTGTGACACTTGCTTCTTTCCCTTCTTCAAAAGAGAACAGACCAGCGTTCATCGTTAAAGCACCCATCACATCATCTACAATAGCCATACCCAGTTTTTTACCTTCAGTATCTTGATGAATGAAGTTTGCAATCATATCTAGGTAGCGTTTTGCTCCCTCTTTAAAGTCATAAGATGATAAGAAAGCAGCTAAGTAAGTCGCACCATTCACACCAGAAGCTGGACTCGCACCATGTGCTGATTTACCTTTTAGGAAAAATGTTACTTCCCGACCATTGACTTCGACTGTTCCTGTTACTTTTTCTTGCTCTAAGTATGCATCATACGCTTTTTGTAGTGCATCTACATCCGCATCTTCTGGTAAAACAACGACGGCATTTCCAGACTCTGGTACCATGTTCGCTCTTAAACCTGCTTGGAATTGTTTTAATTGATAGCTATCACCATTAGTCGCATCTAAAGATAAAACAATTGTAGCATTTCCTTTTTCTCCGTTAATAATTGGAAATTCTGCATCCGGTGCAAACCCAAAATCAGGCGTTTCTTCCACTTCAAGATAACGCTCCATACATTTCCAACTACTTTCTTCATCTGTTCCAATAATAAAACGAACGCGTTTTGAAGTAGGTAGTTCTAATTCTTTAATCATTTTTAATGCATAATAAGCGGCAACACTTGGCCCTTTATCATCACTTGAACCGCGCGCATATAAGCGACCGTCTTTAATCACTGGTTCAAAGGGATCTGTATCCCAACCAGTACCTACTGGAACCACATCAACGTGTCCAAAAATACCTAGTGTTTCATCGCCTTCTCCAAATTCTAAATGTCCTGCGACGTTTTCTACATTTTTTGTAACAAAACCATCACGCTCACCAATCTCTAAAAACTTAAGCAATGCGGCTTTAGGTCCTGGACCAAAAGGGGCATCTTCAGTGGCTTTATCATCTTCTCGAACACTCGGGACGCGTAATAAATCCATTAAGTCTTTCATTAAATCGTCTTCACGTTTTGCTACTTCTTGTTTCCAATCAATTGCCATACATAATCGCTCCCTTATTTTATACTTTTAACTAGTATAACACAGTTCTATTCTATCTTATGAAAATATACTAATTACATTCCTGGATCGTAAAAATTACCTAAAATATGGACGTTTTCCGACAAACTCACAAACGCATGTGGGTCAGCCTCACGCATAGCCTCTTCAAAAATATGCATTTCATACCGTGTAATCACTGTAAAAAGGACGGTTTGATTGCGACGACTGTACGCCCCTTCGGCATCATGAATAATCGTAATCCCACGACGCAATTTTTCTTGAACAGATTCAATCACACTATCAGGATCTTCCGTAATGATGGTCACTTGCATTTTCTGTTGTTTCGTATAAACAGAGTCCATTACTTTCCCACTAATGAAAAATGACAAAACACTGTAAAACGCGAAAGGCCATCCAAATAGAAAACCTGCTGCTAACGCAATACTACCATTAAAAACAATCGCAACCGAGCCTACTGTTTTGCCCGTCATTTTCCGAATCGTCAAGCTAATAATATCTAATCCACCTGAGGAAATACCGTTTTTTAACGCAAAACCAATCCCAAATCCATTGACCGCACCACCAAATAACGCACAAATCATCGGGTCAGTTGTGAGTGCTGTGACTGGCACAATCGCTATTGCAATAGAAGTTAAGGTGACAGTTAATAGGGTAAATAACGTGAATTTTCGACTGATTTTAAACCAAGCTAAAACAAGCAAAGGAATATTAAACGCATAATAGAGAACAGAGAATGTGGGGGTCACCCCAATTCCTCTTTCAATCAACGTGGTGACAACTTGCACTAATCCTGTAATCCCACTTGCATAGATATTTCCCGGTCGCCAAAAAACATTTAACGCGACAGACGCCATCATGGCATAGATGACTGCTGCACTCAGTTTGGTTGCATACTCATTTTCCGACACTTTCACTAGACGTGTTTTCATTGATTTATTGGTTTTCGCCCCTCATATTTTAGTTTCATACTCGTCTTCATTATAAGACGAAACAGCTAACAAATAAAGGACTAACTCTACTTGTTAGTCCTTTATTAAACATTTTTTTAGTTTGTCTCTGGAGATTCCTCTTCTTTTTCAACTGAAAGTGATAATTCTTGTAATTGTGCTGTTGAGACTTCACTTGGTGAACTGTTAAGCGGATCCATAGCACGACCGTTTTTCGGAAAGGCAATAACTTCACGAATATTATCCTCGCCTGCTAATAACATGACTAAGCGGTCTAAACCTAACGCAATACCACCATGTGGCGGGAATCCATACTCTAGCGCATCGAGTAAGAAACCAAATTGTGCTTGAGCCGATTCTTTCGTAAAGCCAACGACTTCTAATAATTTTTCTTGTAAGTCGCGTTGATAAATACGTAATGACCCACCACCAAGCTCATATCCATTAAGCACTACGTCATATGCTTGCGCATAAACTTCTTCAGGCTTCGTCTCTAATAATGGAATATCTGACTCTTTTGGCATTGTAAAAGGATGATGTGCCGCTACATAACGTGCCTCATCTTCATCATATTCTAACAACGGCCAATCAACAACCCATAGGAAGTTATAAGCCTCTTGATCGATTAAGTCTAACTCTTTTCCTAGCTTCAAGCGTAAAGCACCCAGAGAAGCGGCTACGACTTTCGCACTGTCAGCTACGAATAAGATTAAATCTCCTTCTTTTGCAGCAGTTGCTTCTAGTAAGTTAGCTTCAATCGCTGTTAAGAATTTGGCGATAGGACCGTTAAGACCTTCTTCTGTTACTTTTACCCAAGCTAATCCTTTGGCTCCGTATTGAGAAAGTTCTTTGCCCATATTATCTAAATCTTTACGAGAATATTTGTCTGCCGCTTGTGGTGCCACAATAGCCTTAACTTGCCCACCCGACTCTAATGCCATTTTAAAGACTTTAAAATCAATATCCGCGACGACTTCTGCCAAGTCTATTAACTCCATACCAAACCGCGTATCCGGCTTATCACTACCATAACGTGCCATAGCATCGTCATAGGCAAGGCGTGGGAATGGACGTGGAATTTCTAGTCCTTTCACTTCTTTCATCACATAGGCTAACAATGCTTCCGTATGCTCTTGAATTTCTTCAGCTGTTAAGAAACTTGTTTCAATATCAATTTGAGTAAATTCTGGCTGACGGTCTCCTCGCAAATCTTCATCACGGAAACAACGTGCCACTTGGTAATAACGGTCCACCCCTGCTGACATTAGTAACTGTTTTCTTAGCTGAGGAGACTGCGGTAAAGCATAGAAATGCCCTTCATGTACGCGCGATGGTACTAAATAATCACGAGCGCCTTCTGGGGTTGACTTATCTAAATAAGGTGTTTCAATATCTAAAAAGCCTTCTTCATCTAAATAGTGACGGATGCTACGTGTCACGTGATGACGCATTTTTAAGTTTTGGAACATTTTTTGACGACGCAAATCTAAATAGCGATATTTCAAACGCGTATCCGTATTAACCTGTCCTGATTCTTCAATTGTAAAAGGAGGAGTCTTCGCTTTACTTAAAATCGTAACTTCTTCTCCCACTACTTCAATCTGACCTGTTTTCATTTTTTTATTAACAGATGATGCTTCTCGTTCAACAACGTGCCCTTTAATCGTGATAATATACTCAGAACGACATTGGTCGGCAATCTTCCACGCTTCTTGAGATGTTTCAGGATTAAATACCACTTGTACGACCCCTTCACGGTCACGTAAATCAATAAAAATCAAGCCACCTAAATCACGGCGTTTTTGAACCCATCCTTTTAATACGACTGTTTCGCCGATATTTTCGCTTGTCACTTGACCACAATACATCGTTCTTTTCATTTACTTCTCTCCTCCGTTCATCCCTACCGCTTGACGGTAAACATGACTAAAATCTTGATAAATCTCTGCTAAGGGAACTGTTATCTCTTCCCGTGTTGCCATTACTTTTAGTTTTACTTCTTTTTGAGCTAACTCTGTTTCACCTATTGTTAATACGATTTCGGCGTTAGAACGATTAGCTGCTTTAAACTGAGCTTTAGGACTACGTCCCATTACATCTCGGTCAGCTGAAAAGCCAAACTCGCGAATCGTTTGTACTAATTTCAATGCTTCGAGATTCGTTTCTGAACCAATCCCTACAACGTAGACATTTACTCCTTTTGGCTCAGGCAATTCGTGTCCTTCTGATGCAACAGCTAACAATGTTCGTTCTACTCCTAAACCAAAGCCAAAACCTGAAACGTCTGGACCGCCAAGTTCTTCAACCAAGCCATTATAACGTCCACCAGCGCCTATCGTCGTCGTTTCACCAAATACTTTGGCATCGCTCATAATCTCAAAAATAGTGTGATTATAATAATCTAAACCACGAACCATACGGTGGTCGATTTCATAAGAAACACCTAAATAATCCAGCATTTCTTTCACCGTTTCAAAATACTCACGTGCTTCATCCGTTAGATAGTCTAAAATGGACGGAGCATTTTCAACAATTTTCTTATCCCCTTCATCTTTACTATCCAAAATACGAAGAGGGTTGTGTTCAAAACGATTTTTTGAGTCTTCACTTAACGCATCATAGTGCGGTCGCAAATAATCTAACAATCCTGTGCGATAATTTTGACGACTTTCACGATCTCCTAGTGAATTAATCACTAAGCGAATAGATGTTAAACCAATCTGGCGATAGTAATCCATTGCCATCATCATGATCTCTACATCCGTTGCGGGGTTATCACTACCCAACGCTTCAACGCCGATTTGATGAAACTGACGTAAGCGCCCTGACTTTGGACGCTCATAGCGAAACATTGGACCAATATAAAAAACTTTATACGGTTTGGCATGCTCTGGACCATACAGTTTATTTTCAACGAAAGCACGAACAATTGGTGCCGTCCCTTCTGGTCTTAACGTAACATGACGATCTCCCTTGTCATAGAAATCATACATCTCTTTTGAAACGATATCCGTTGTATCTCCAACACTCCGTGCAATCACTTCATAATGTTCAAAAAGTGGCGTGCGAATTTCTTTAAATTGATAATCCGAAAATAATAAACGAGCAGTTTCTTCTAAATATTGCCACTGTCCTACCTCACTTGGTAAGATATCTGCTGTTCCTCTTGGACGTTGATATGCCATAATAAAAGTTCCTCCTTCATCTTTAAAAGCACAAAAAAAGTCCTTGTTTTTACACAAGGACGTATAATTCGATACGTGGTACCACCTATAATTGAAAGAAATTCTATTTTCTTTCCACTCAACCGACTAACGCCTCGTAAGCGGAATAGCTTTTCACTACTCATCTCCAGAATGTCTTTCACTTCTGCTAAAGTCAGGCACTTTCAGCCAAGGTACCTGTTTCTGAGTCCTTTTCGCAGGGTTACTCTTTCTATCATCGATTTTTAATATTATATTCTAAACTACTAGACATAAAGCAATTTGTCAAGACTTTCTCATCTGGATTTAGAGTAAAATAAGAATGATTATCATTATAAGCTATATATTCTACTCCTTTTTTGGTATAATAGACAAAATCATAAAAATTAAAAGATAGTAATATGGGTGAAAGCGAAATGACAAAAAAGCAAACAATCAAAAAATGGTGGGGACTCCATCTCGCTTTAATTATAATAATCGGTATAATATATGCCACCCTTAGCCTGAGTAAATCTGTAACCGTCGTGGCTACCGCTATGAACGTCAGAACAGGTCCGGGTGTTGAGTACGATATTGCGGCACAAGTAAAAAAAGGACAAAAACTAAGAGTTCTTGAAGAAGACAGTGAATGGCTACATGTTAAAACAGAAAAAGGAAAATCTGGTTGGGTAGCGAGTTGGCTCGTTGAGAAAGAAGATGCGACACCTGCTACAAATATTCCAGCATTTATTAACACTAACAAAACTAAATTACGAGAATTTCCTGATCAAGAAAGTAAAGAAATTGCTCAATTAAAGAAAAAGACCGAAGTAACGATTACAATGGAACAAAATGGCTGGTCACAAGTAACCGTTGGTGATAAAAAAGGTTGGGTTTTTTCTGATTTAATCACGCTAGCGACGAATTCTAATAAAGAACCAGCAACTGAAAAAATCAAACAATTATATGCTCGACAAAATGAAACAAAACTGCGACAATCTCCTTCCATAGAAAGTGACATTATTGGCACTGTTGACCGCGGCGAATCATTAAAAGTGTTGGCAATTGAAGATGATTGGTACCAAGTGGAAACGAAAAATAATCAAACAGGATATGTTGCTAACTGGGTAGTAGCGACAGCTAAACCTAGCAAAAAACAAGATTCAGTCAACTCTTCCATTGCCGAAACCACTATTGTTTTAGACCCTGGTCATGGGGGTACTGACGTTGGAGCACAAAGTAATGATGGAAAAATCTTCGAAAAAAATGTCACACTTGCAACAGCCAAATACGTACAAAAGGCCCTACTTGACTTAGGTGCCAATGTCATCTTAACTCATCAAGGTGATGAACTATTAGGACTGTCTGAAATCGCTGAAAAAAGCAATCGCGCAAATGCTGACGTCTTTATTAGTTTCCACTACGATTCTACCGAAGATAGTAACGAAGCAAGCGGAACGACAACTTACTACTATGATGAAAAAAATCTACCATTAGCGAATGCCGTTGAAAATGAACTAGCTAAAAACTTACCGCTCATCAGTCGCGGTGTTGAATTTGGCGATTATCAAGTATTACGTGAAAATAATCAACCTGCACTATTGTTAGAATTAGGTTATATGAATAACGATAATGACTTAGCTCAATTTAAAACCAAAAAATACCAAGAACTTGTTGCGAAAGCCGTTCAAAATGCTTTACTCGAGTACTTCAAATAAAAAAGAAGCCTTTAATTATCAAGAAGCTCAAACATCTGAGCTTCTTGATAAAGGCTTCTTTTTATTTATTATCTGTATCTAATATAATCGTCACAGGACCATCATTAACACTTTCAACTGCCATATCGGCACCAAAAAGGCCCGTTTCAACTTTCAAGCCATATGCTCTAAGTTGTTTATTAAAGTATTCATATAGACGATTCGCATCTGTTGGGTCTTCCGCTTCCACAAAGCTTGGACGATTTCCTTTCTTTGTATTCGCTAGTAATGTAAACTGCGATATAGAAAGAATCTCTCCTTCAACAGCTGCTAATGCTAAATTCATTTTACCTGCTTCATCTTCAAAAAGACGCATATTAGCTACTTTTTTTGCCAAATAATCAGCTTCTGCTTTTGTATCGCCTTTTTTAACACCTACAAGGAGTAGAAATCCTTGGTTAATTTTCCCTACTACGTCCTCATCAACGGTTACTTTCGCTGACGTTACCCGTTGTAATACAATTCGCAAAATCCACTAACCCCTTTCTAGCCATTTGTTCGACGAACACTATAAACATCTGGTATTGTTTTAATTTTATCGACAATTCGTTTCAAGTGCGATAGATTTTGAATCGATAACGTTAAATGAATGGTTGCCGTTTTATTACGACCGGGACGTGCTTCCACACTGATAAGATTTTTTGTCATCCCATTCACAACGAGTAAGACGTCATTAAGTAAACCGCTACGATTATAGCCATAGATTTCTAAATCGGCATTGTACTCTTGATCGCTACTTGCAGCTGTGTCTTCCCACTCTACCTCGATTAACCGTTGAGACGCTTCATCATTGTTTACAATATTTGGACAGTCTTGACGATGAATCGAAACGCCACGTCCTTTAGTAATATAGCCGACAATATCATCGCCCGGCACAGGATTACAACATCGACTAATGCGAATTAATAAGTTCTCCACTCCTTGGATGACGATGCCACCCTCATGGCGTACTTTAATCTTTTCTGAATCCTTCTTCATCGGTTGTTGTAACAATTCATCTGCTTCTTGCTGTTTGCGTATTTTTTCGCGCTCTCGTCGCTCGGATTCTGTTAAACGATTCGCTATCGTTTGCGCTGTAATCTCGCCATTTCCAATGACTGCATAGAGATCTTCTTCATTATGATAGTTTTGTTTTGATAAAAACTCTGTCATCCGCGCCTTACTCATCATTTCTTTTGGTGAAAAATCCATCGCAATAAGTTGTTTTTCCAGACTCTCTTTACCTTTTGCGATGTTTAGCTCGCGGTCTTGATCTTTGAAGAAACGTCTGATTTTATTTCGAGCACGCGACGTTGCGACAAGTTGGAGCCAATCTCGACTTGGACCGAATGAATTAGCCGATGTCAGCACTTCAATGATATCGCCATTCTTCAATTTATAATCTAACGGCACCATTTTGCCATTAATTTTAGCCCCGGTTGTCTTATTCCCAATTTCTGTATGAATGTTATAAGCAAAATCTAACGGGCCTGAACCTTTCGGTAACTCGGTCACATCTCCTTTAGGCGTAAACACATAGACTTTGTCACTAAAAATATCGCCTTTCACACTTTCCATAAAGTCGGATGCATCGTGACTTTCATCTTGCAACTCAATAATGTCATGAAACCAGCTTAACTGACGAGACTCTTCTGTTTCTGCAACGCCATCGGTTTTCCCTTCTTTATACGCCCAATGTGCCGCCACCCCGAACTCAGCTACCTCGTGCATTTCATGCGTTCTAATTTGAACTTCCACAGGATTGCCATTAGGGCCAATAACAGTCGTATGAAGCGACTGATACATATTCGTCTTAGGCATTGCGATGTAGTCTTTAAAACGGCCGGGCATCGGTTTCCACTTAGTATGAATCGCACCCAATACCGCGTAACAATCTTTAATGGTATCAACCAAAACACGAATGGCTAATAAATCATAAATCTCTTCAAACTCTTTTTTCTGATCTTTCATTTTACGATAAATAGAGTAAATATGTTTAGGACGGCCATATATCTGAGCATAAATATCTAACTCCTCCGTCGCCACACGAATATCTTCCACTGTGCGATCAATATAGGCTTCTCGTTCATCTCGCTTTGAGTTCATCAAATGGACAATGCGATAATACTGTTGTGGATTTAAATAACGTAAAGCAGTATCTTCTAGCTCCCATTTTATCCGACTAATCCCCAAACGATGTGCTAAAGGCGCATAGATTTCCAATGTTTCTTTAGCTATTCGCCTTTGTTTATCTGCTCGCAAATGCTTGAGCGTACGCATATTATGCAAGCGGTCTGCTAATTTCACCATAATCACACGTAAGTCTTGTGCCATAGCTAAAAGCATTTTACGATGATTTTCCGCTAATTGTTCTTCATGTGATTTATATTTGATTTTCCCAAGCTTCGTAACACCATCTACTAACATCGCAACCGTTTCACCAAATTCAGCTGCAATATCTTCCTTTGTTACAGTCGTGTCTTCTACGACATCATGTAAAAAGCCTGTTGCTACGGTATAAGGATCCATTCTCAATTCTGCTAAAATCCCTGCAACTTGAATCGGATGCATAAAATAAATCTCACCAGATTTGCGTACTTGTCCTTCATGTGCTTTTTCGGCAAAGGCACATGCCCGTCTCACGAAGGCAACATGCTCTTCTCCCATATATCCTGATACTAAACGAATCACGTCTTCTGCTGATAGCACTTCTTCTTTAGGCATGTTATCACTCCTCCATGATAGAAAAAAGCACGACAAACCGGTGCTTTCGTTCTGAATTTATTGTTTCTATTATACCGATAATCTAGACGTTTGACAACGATAGGCTTTCAAGGTGTTTTCATCCGTAAATCCAATGTAAGCATGTTCAATGCATAAATAAAATCCTTATGATAATCTAATACTATCAATATAGAGGAAGGTGCTTATTCATGAGAAAATGGCTAAATATAGGCGCCGGCATTGCTTTGGGAATTATTTTTGGTGCTGCTATGGAAAGCTGGGCGGTCGGCATTGGTTTTGCTATCAGTCTAGGAACGATGTTTTATAACAGCTCTAAAAAACCTCAAGGCTCCCCCGGCTGACGATTCAGACCTTAGCCGGGCGCTAAGTTTCAAAAAAGACGTACACGCTAAAACGTGCACGTCTTTTATTTTTTCTTCACAATGCCAAATAACATCATATTTACCATTTTTTCCACTTGTTCCCGTGTCGATTCTGTATGATAACGTCGGTCGATACTCATCAAAGCACTCACATTATACAAAATAAACGTGACTGCTTCATTCAATGTGATATCTGCCGGTTGTTCCCAATCTGATTCACTTAACAGCTTACGAAATGGCTCTTGATACGTTGTTTGAAACAACTGATAAAGTTGATAGTGATACTGTTCATCTACCTCTTTTGACATATCATCCAACATGCCAAACAAATTAGTAGGATGTTCCTCAATTAAAAAGACGACCATCTCTACTAAACGACTTTTAACAGACGTTTGTTGCTGCAAAATATCGTGCATCCCTATTTTCACTTGATCAGTTAAACTTTCAATGACTGCTAAATAAATGACCTGTTTATTAGCAAAATGATGATACAAATTAGGTTGCGTAATCCCGCAACGATTTGCAATCTCTCGCGTAGACGTTTGCTTATAACCGTTTGTCATAAATAAATCCGTCGCTGTCTTGATAATACACTGTTTGGTTTTCTTCGCTGCAACCTGCCTTGGCGTTAAATTCATTTTCACACCTTCTTTAAACACTATCTTATCTGTTAGTATATCATATTTACGTCAGGTTTTAACGCGTTTTTCTTTTATCTGTTTCCTCTGTTAACGCACCATCTTCGATAAGGAAAACACGATGACAGTAAGATAATAACCTTTCATCATGTGTCACCATCAAGATTCCTTTTTCTTGTTTTTCCGCTTGACGAGCTAGTAGTTCGACCACTTCATACGCACGGTCTGTATCCAAACTAGCAGTGGGTTCGTCTGCCAAGATAATATCTGGTTGGTGGTAGAGCGCCGTCGCAATCGCAACTCGTTGACGTTCTCCTCCAGATAAGTCATTAGGATATTGATTTTTCAAATCTTCAATATCTAATTTTGATAACAACGTTTGCTTGTACTCCTCATCTTTTTTTTGAGCATCGACTTTTTCAATTAATTGAAATTGTTGAGCAACCGTTAAGAAGGGGACTAAATTGGAACTTTGTAAAATAAAACCAATTTTGTCAAAGCGCATTGCCACACGTTCCTTTTTGCTCAACTTAGAAATGTCTTTTCCGTCAACTAAAACAGTCCCTTCAGTAGGGTCTTGTAAACCCGCCATAACCGTTAAAAAGGTGCTTTTACCTGAGCCTGACGGTCCAATCACCCCTACCAATTCGCCTCGATTAACCGTAATATTTATATCATCTAAGGCCTTTACCTTCGTATGACCTTGCCCAAACTCTTTACTAACGTTTTTTAAAGCTAATACTTCTGTCATTTTTTATCCTCCAATCGCATCTAAAGGATTTGCTTTTGCTACTGTACGTATCGAAAAAGCTCCTCCAATCACAGCTACAATAATCAAGCCTACCGCGTAAATTGCCATTTCTTTAATATCCGCTGCAAACGGCATACTTTCTGGCAAGAACAACGTCGTTATATAAGTAATGAGTGAGCCTAATGCAACTCCTAGCACCGCAAGTAAAAAAGTTTGTAAAAGAACAGACCGAGCTAAGAAGCCATTTGGAACTCCTTGAACTTTCAAAATACCAAACATGTTCAGCTTTTGTAATGTCATCACGTAAATAAAGACACCAATTACAAATGCGGCAATCACTAGTAAAAAGTAAATCATCCCGTCTAATGTTAAATTTTGCTCGGTATATCCGGGAATGTTGCTAATAAATGTTTCTGTTGGTAAGCTTTCATACTTATCTTTATCAATGACTTTTTTGGCAGGTTTTCGATATAAAACCCCACTGACTTGCTGATCCTCCATTTTCTCTGTCGCATCTTTTCCATATTTTAATGCCGACCAATTTGGAATGGTCGTGTATAAAACAGGTGCAATATTATAAGTACTTGAACCAAAAGTTCCTACAATCGTTTGTTCCTCTTCATTACTACCTAAAATAATCTTATCGCCAACTTTATAGCCTAAGTTTGCCATTTCCTCTGACATGATGACTTCACCATCTGCTTTTGGATGGTCACCTTTCGTCAATTTTGGTAAAAAAGAACTTTTTTCTTCTAAACCAAAGACAGCTACATTGTCACGTTCTTCTTGTTTGCTTCCAGCTTTTTCAGCAGCAAAAAAAGCATAACCAATAGGTTCTTTTGTTTTGGCATCTACCTCATCCACTACTGATGTCGGCAACACTGATGCGGTTAAGCTCTTATTCGAATCCTCCGCTAAAACAATCCCATCAATTTCCCACTGATCAATCGCACGGCGATTTCCTTCACTTAAACCATTGGCTAATCCTGATAAAATAAAAACTAACCAAGCAATGAGTAACATTATAAATACAATTAAAAAGAACTTTCCTTTAGAGTGTTTCACTTCATTATAGGCTAAAAACATTTTCAACATCCTTTCACTTATCATCTGATAAACATATTATCACTTATCAATAGATAAGTGAATTTTTTTGCTCAAAAAAAGAATCAACCCTTTTAAGATTGATTCTTGCATAAGATTTTTTAATTAACCTTGCATTTCAAGTTGATAACTAATAGCACTTAATAAGTATAAAGGAGCTGTCTCCGCCCTTAGAATACGTGGTCCCAATCCACAAGCAAGCGCCCCGGTTTCCATAAGCTGTTGTACTTCTTGTGGTGTTAATCCGCCTTCTGGACCAAATACACACGCTACACGCATGCCTACTTTTAACTGATTTAACGTGCGGCTTAGTTGTGTCATTTCTCCTTGTTTGGCTGATTCTTCATAGGCTATTAACACAACATCATACTCTGCTGCACGTTGTATTAATTCCTTAGTATCAGATAATAATGTAATCGAAGGAACGCGTTGACGATGCGATTGTTCAGCTGCTTCTGTCGCAATTTTTGCTAAACGTTGTTCTTTAGCCAAACGTTTTTTATCATTCCATTTCACAACAGAGGTTTTAGCAGGAAACCCAATAATTTCAAACGCACCTAGTTCCGTCGCTTTCTGCGTTATCCACTCTAGTTTATCCCCTTTAGGAAACCCACAAAAAAGCGTCACATCTACGGGCATTTCGCTACTTTTTGTAATAAACTCCTCTTTTGAAACAAGCACACATTCTGGCGTGACCTCTCTGACTTTCACACGCCACGTTTGCCCTTCACTATAAACAAAATAACACTCATCACCGATTTTCATTCGCACGACATTTACCATATGGTGATAATGCTCATCCGGTACTCTTATCAAAGCATCGGCACTTTCAAAATCTTTTTCTTTTATAAAATAACGTTGCATACTTACGCCTCTTCCGTTATCAGTGGTTTTTCATAGATTAAAGCAAGCCAGTCTTCTTGTTGGAATTTTTGATAAAGTTTAAACCCAACTTCTTGCATCTTGTCGTGAATAGCACTTTCTTTCTCTGTAATAATTCCTGAAACAATAAATTTACCGCCGTCATTTACTAAGTTCCAAGCGTCTGGAATCATTTTTTCAATAATGTGCGGGAGAATATTCGCGACAATGACATCTGCTGTTTGTGTAATCCCATTTAGTAAATCGTTAGCTGCCACCTGGACATCCGCTGCGATAGGATTTAAATCTAAATTTTCTTGCGCAACACGGACGGCGACTTCGTCTAAATCATAAGCATAGACGTTTTTTGCGCCAAAATGTTTCGCTGCAATACTCAACACTCCTGAACCAGTTCCGACATCTAGTACGGTTTCGCCACCTCTTAACGTAACTTCTAACGCATGTAGCGTTAAGAAAGTAGTCGGATGCGTTCCCGTACCAAAGGCCATGCCCGGATCCATCACAATAATACGCTCATCAGCATGCTGAGCTTCATATTTTTCCCACTCAGGTACAATCGTTAAGAAGCGACTGACATGTACGGGATGATAGTATTTTTTCCAAGCAGTCGCCCAATCATCTTCGACGACGTCATTGAGCGAAATCTTACCCGCTCCTTTGTCTAAACCAAAAGACGGTAATTGATTGACGTGATGTTGAAGAGTTGGCACGATTTCAGGAAGAAAGACTGTTTCAGGGAAATAGGCCATTACTTTGGCTCCCTCTTTGATGTGAAGCATATTTTCCTTATCGACCAATTCTCCATAAGCGTCTGATTCGTACGCTTGTAAATCCAACGCATCTTCAATAGCGACACCACTTGCGCCAGCTTCCATTAAAAAATGAGAAACGGCTTCGACCGCTTCACTACTCGTTTCAATTGTTAACTCTGTCCACTCCATTTTTTCACTCCTTAATATCGTGGGTATAAAACACGTTCTGAACCGTGTTTCATCGCCTCTCTAGTTTTTAAGACTTCTTGATAACGGGCTTGATTCCACACGAGTTCAAATGTTGAAATCGTTTCGTCCGCTAAGAATTGATTCAATGCTATTGTTCCTTCATCCAAAACTGTTTTTAATTCAGAAGCGATGGCTTCAGCTTCGGCTTTACTCAATCCTTTTTTTCCGGCGTAAGGCAAGGCAACTAAATACTCATCTGCTTCACTTAGCGGTTTTCCTTGAGGGTATAAAAGCAAACTATCTTCAAACTCGATAATATCTTCTTCCGTTTCCACCCCATTTAAATCTTCCAATGTCACAGTCGCGTCATTATTAGCATATAACACCACAATAATTTCGACTAAATGATTTTTGGTATCCCAATCAATAGCAAAATCATAATCGCTCAAGCTTTTTTCTAATTGGCGCTCTAAATATTCCAACATATTTTCTTTTTTCATGATTTTCCTCTTTCTAATCTTCGTATTCGCTTTTAATCATACAAGAAATCAAGCATTTTTACCATTCTTCTTTCTTGCAGACTCTATGCTATAATAACAATAGAATAAAGGAGGAGCTACTATGCAACAACCCTTAGCGTATCGCATGCGACCGCGTGTCCTTAGTGAAGTCGTAGGCCAACAACATCTCGTCGGTGAAGGTAAAATCATTCACCGTATGGTCACTGCCAAAATGTTATCTTCCATGATTCTTTACGGTCCTCCCGGCACAGGAAAAACGAGTATCGCCAGTGCGATTGCTGGTTCTACCAAATACGCCTTTCGGACGTTAAATGCCGCGACCGATACAAAAAAAGACTTACAAATTGTAGCAGAAGAAGGTAAAATGAGCGGCACGGTCATCTTATTACTCGATGAAGTGCATCGTCTTGATAAAACAAAACAAGATTTTTTATTACCACATCTTGAAAGTGGCAGAATTATTATGATCGGGGCTACGACTGAAAATCCATATATTAGTATTAATCCGGCGATTAGAAGTCGAACCCAAATTTTTGAAGTCACACCGCTCAGTGAGAAAGAAATGACGACGGCGATTCAATATGCCCTAGCCGATAAGGAACGTGGATTAGGCAATGAAGCGATTGAACTAGATGACAACGCCTTACAACATTTAGCAAGAAGCACTAATGGCGATTTACGAAGTGCGCTCAACTCACTCGAACTGGCTGTCAAATCTACTCCTAAAAATGAACAAGCGGTCATACACATCACGCTCCCAATTATCGAAGAATGTTTGCAACGAAAAGCGATGACACATGATAAAGATGGAGATGCGCATTATGATGTGATTTCTGCTTTTCAAAAATCGATTAGAGGAAGCGATGTAGATGCAGCAATGCACTACTTAGCTCGCTTAGTCGAAGCAGGTGATTTATTTATTATCTGTCGACGTTTAATGGTTATTGCATACGAGGATATTGGCTTAGCCAATCCACAAGCTGCTGCTAGAACTGTCACTGCCGTGCAAGCTGCTGAAAAACTAGGTTTTCCTGAAGCAAGAATTCCTCTAGCTCAAGCTGTTGTTGATCTATGTTTATCACCAAAATCAAATTCCAGTTACTTAGCAATTGATGCAGCGCTTGCTGATATTCGTAAAGGTAGAATCGGACAAATTCCTGACCATTTGCGTGATAGTCACTATCAAGGTGCGAAAGAATTAAACCGTGGCGTAGGTTATCAGTACCCTCATGACCATGCTCTTGCTTGGCTGCCACAACAGTACCTTCCAGACGGATTGGCAAACCGAAAATATTATCAACCGAAAGAAACGGGCCGGTATGAAGAAGCTCTTAGCAAACGCTACCAACAGCTAGAACAATGGAAAAAACAGTCATAAAAAATATAAAAGACAGTCACTTGTATTTGATGAAATGATGACTTTGTGCTACTATATAAGTGGGTAGTCTGTGATGTTCGCGTTAGACCACTTCAGTGTTGACCGAACATATTAGTATTATATTGGGATTCAACGAGCCCAAGAAGAAAACATGCCTTATCACTTGGTAGTTTGACGCTTGGACAGAGAAGCCCACCTGCTTACTTTGCGGGTTCAATACTACGGTTTAACTAACGGCATCGACGGATTTTCCCATTTTTATGTTTTTAAAAGCAATTTGCATTGGCAAATTGCTTTTTTCTTCCTTATAAATATAAGTAAAATGATAAAAAACGAGGTGTTCCTATGATACGCTTTTTCACTATGACACTTGTCATAATCCTTGCGCTTGTCAGTGCAGGCTTAAAAAAATATTATCCAACATTGAGTCAAGTTTTAGGAGGTCCAACACATCAAGCGACCATTACACAGCTATTTCAGTTTTCGTTAAAAGTCACACAAGTGCTCATCATTTTAGGCGTCATTTTTGTTTTTATTAACAATAAATCAGCATCATTATTTTATATTTCTTCAGTGCTAATCGCTTCAGGTATTTTCAGTTACCGCTTATCGAAACGAATCAAAAGTTAGAGGAGGAAACGTATGATAAACCAATCCTATCCAACCATTATGGTAGCTGTCGATGGATCATCCGCAGCAGAAAAAGCGTTAAAAAAAGCGATTCATGTCACACGTGTCAATAGCGCCCATCTCATCATCGCTCATATTATTGACACTCGTGCCTTTCAGTCACTGACTTCTTACGACCAAGAAATGGCAGACCAAGCTTTACGGGTCGCAACCGAAACACTCGCCGTGTATCAAGAGTTAGCTGAAGAAAATGGATTAACTAACACTAGCACCGTCATTGAATTCGGTTCTCCAAAGCACCTACTAGCCGAATCCTTACCTGAAAAACATGATGTCTCACTTCTCATGATGGGGGCAACTGGGATGAACGCTATGGAACGCTTATTATTAGGTTCTGTTTCACAATACGTTTCACGACACGCGCTCTGCGATGTTCTTATCGTGCGCTAATTAACCTGACTAAAAACAAAAAAAGCGACGATCTGGTAGAAACTTCCTTTCTTACCAAATCGTCGCTTTTTATTTTATTTTATTTCTAATGCTTTTTGAGCTAATAAATTTAGATAGTTCCACGGACGATCAAAATGTGGTTGGAAAAAGAAGTCGCTGATTGCTAAATCTTCCACTGTCATGCGATTTTGAACTGCTAGCGACAGCGTGTTAGCAGACTGCGTCACATCATAGCGTGACATCAACTGTCCTCCCAATATTCTTCCTGTTTCTGCTTCAAACACAAGCTTCATTTGCACATTTTCAGTGGAAGGCATAAACTCTGGACGATAGTTATCTTCTAAGTAAGCTGATTTAACATTTAAACCGGCTACTTTCGCACTGGTTTCTGTCATCCCTGTCGAGCCAATATTGTATCCAAACAAATGAAGTCCTGATGTTCCTTGCGTCCCACGATAGGCTAGCTTAGGCTCACTAATATTATATCCTACTAACATTCCTTGACGTACAGCGTTTGTCGCAAGTGGTATATAGTGATGACTATTTGTAGGATTATAATGTACAACTGCACTGTCACCCGCTGCATATATGTCTGGATTACTAGTGCGCATATATTCATCCACCACAATCGCTCCGTTACCCAGACGTTCAACTTTTCCTGCCAACAATTCTGTCATCGGTCTAAAGCCAACACAGACAATCACTAACTCCGTTTCATATGTTCCACGGCTTGTCTTGACATGCGATACTACTTGCCCATCTCCGATGAATGCTTCTACATTTTGATTAAGGGCTAAAGTGATACCTTGATTAATCAGTTCTGCTTCTAAAACATCGGTCAATTCAGCATCTAAATATTTATTTAAAATACGGTCCAATCCGTCAATCAAGGTTACTTCTTTCCCCGATTCCGCAAAAGCTTCTACTAATTCAATCCCTATGTAACCAGCACCCACAACGGTAATCTTATTCGCCCCGTCTGCTTTAGCAATTAATTCCTGTGCTTGGCGATAATTTTTACAAAGCAAAATATTATCTTGTTCAATGCCTGGAATAGGTGGTGTAATCGGCCAAGAACCTGTCGTCATCACTAATTTGTCATAAGTATCTTCTTTTGTTTGACCTGTTTGTAAATCTGTCACCTGAATTTTCTTATTAACAGTATCTATTTCTGTCACGTCGTGCTCCATCCAAACTTTAGCACCTAAGCTAGCAAGCTCTTCTGGATTAGAATAAAACAAATCCTCAGCATTTTCCACTACTCCGCCGACATATAAGGCAATTCCACATGATAAAAAGGAAACATTATCATTTCTCTCGTAAACAGTCACATCTACTCCTGGATTTTCCTTTAGTATATTTTTAACTGCTGATGTCCCAGCATGTGTACAGCCAATAACGATAACTTTCACAAATAACACTCCTATACTTCAATATTTTTGTTACATGATAAACTTAACACATCGATAATGATTATCACTATCATTATGCTTGTGAATAAAAATAAGGATTAAAACGCCTATTATGCTTATCATCATGTTTTTAATACTTTAATTGAATGACTTTTATATGATAACAACTATTAAATAGAGTGCTATATCTATTGAAGTACTTTACACAAATAAATCAAATTGAACATGTGAATTTTTTCTTTTAATATTCACATAAATAAATTAATAATGACTGAATATCAAATGATACGTTGTCTAGAAAGACGATAGTCATCTATTTAACTATCACCCAAAGAAAGCTAGAACATAATAAAAACCCTCTAAAAGAAAACTTTCTTTTAGAGGGTTAAACTAAAACTAGTATTAATATATAACATCAAAAGTATGCTCGGTAATCGGCGTTAATTTAGGATGTTTTTTAAGAAAATCTGCGATCAACTCTGTCATATCCACTGTCACTTCTTTGACAATCTTATCCGCTCCAAACATTGTATAATCACCACCACCGACTGCTCGATACTGATTCATCGCTACTTCTAAGATTTGATCATCCGTCACTGGTTTACCAGCATAAGTTAAGGCCGTCACGCGCTGTCCTACCGGTTGTCGGATATCCAAAGTATACGAGATTCCTGCATACATATCATAATTAAAGTGCTGAATCTTCGGCTCTAAAAATGCTGGGCTGACAGTCAACGTGCCATCGGGATTAACCGCAAAGTATCCAGCCGAACGTTCCAGAGCAGCTTTCAAGTCAGCCCCTGTAATACGAACGACCGCTAATGTATTAGGATATATGTAGTTTGTCACGATATCGCGCATGGTAATGGACGCGCCAAAACCTTTTCCGTTGTTATCAAAAAGTGCCGTTCCGGAAATATCTGTCCCTGTCGCGTCCATTTGAACTTGATTGATAAATTCAATGTACGGATGTCCCTTTGCACGAACAGCCATCGGGTCTTCAATCCACATCGTCCCATCTACTTCGCCGATTTCTTGGTCGAGCCACTTATTCACTTCTTCTAATAACGGTAAATACGTTTGACTGAGTGTTTCGTCCACTTGTTCAGACGGCGTTAATAATTCTGCTGAACGTGAGAGAACCTGACGGGTTGTATCTTCTATTTCCAACGTCACACATCCCATAAAACGTCCCTTATCTCCCGGTTGCGTCCCAACACATGTGTCGGTTTCAAATGTCAACTCGCGATGTTGATGTCCTGTTAAAAGGACGTCAATACCAGGCACATGATGTAGCAACTCATAGCCTTCATTTTCACCCGTTAACATCTCGGTTGGCTCACCCGTTTCCAAGTCACGTTCAAAGCCACCGTGATAACTGACGACTACTATATCCGCTTGCTTTTTCAATTCCGGAATATATTTTTGCGCCGTTTCAACAACGGGTAGAAATTCCAATCCCTTAATCGTAGCTGGTTGTTCCCAATGCGGAATATAAGAAGTGGTTAATCCTAAAATCGCAATCTTAACCCCTTCACGTTCAATAATATGATAAGCGTGACCTGTTAAAGGCGCTCCTGTTTCATCGAGAATGTTCGCACACAATACCGGATAGTCGAGTCGTGCTAAATTTTCTTTTAAATACGACAAACCATAGTTGAATTCATGATTTCCTAGTACACCCGCATCATACCCCATATCATTCATAACCTCTGCCATGATTGGTGTACTTTTTTCTTTTGCCACATAATAACTTAACGGTGAACCTTGTAAAAAATCACCATTATCAATCTTTATCAGCGCAGAGCCAACCTCTTGTGCCAGTTGATTCATGCGCTCCTTTACTTTAAACGCACCAAACGGTAACGATTGATGTTGATCACGAAAATCAGTTGGATATAAATACCCATGTAAATCACTGGTCGATAAAATGGTAAGACGTACCATAGCTTTCTACCCCTTTACTAATTTGGCTCTCAGTTTATTAGAAATCACTTCGACAATTAAAATTAATACGATTAAACCGATTAAAATGGCCCCGACTTGATTCCAACGATAAGAATTCATCGCAAAGATTAACGGTGAACCAATGCCCCCCGCTCCTACCAAACCTAAAATCGTTGCATCACGAAGGTTCATATCAAATCGATAAATCGTAACCGATGTAAAATTGGCAATCAATTGCGGTAAAATACCAAAACGTATTTTTTCAAACGTATTACATCCCATAGCTGTCATCGATTCTAAAATGCCTGTATCTAAATCCTCAATCACGTCGACATATAACTTTGATACCATGCCGATAGAAGTTAAAGACATGGTCATCACCCCTGCAAAAGGACCCGGCCCTGTTACACGAACAAACATTAAGCCATATACAAGTGCTGGTATCGTACGAATCACAATGACGATAAAACGTGTGATGACATAAACTGGCTTTGGTACAATACTTGGCGCCATTAGAAAAGCGACAGGTATCGATAAGATGGCACCAAAAACGGTTCCTAGAAAAGCAATACATATTGTTTCAAATAACAAGTAAAAAACACCTTGTTGACTAAAATTCCATAGTAAATCCATATCCGGTTTTAAAATACCTTGAATAATACTGACAGCAATCTTCCAACCGCCGTCATCCACCGCATTAAATTGAATCGCCGATAGCGACCAAATAAATGCCCCTACTAGGACGGTGACAATCATCAGATATTGAACTTTTTTCGATGTTTCTTTATTTAATTGTGCTTCTATTGCGTGATTCATTTTTCACCCTCCTATTGTAGTTTTCGACGACAGTATTCACTTAGCGACTCTATAAGCGCCACTGTCACAACTAAGACGACTAGAATCGTCCCAACATTCGCATACTCACGCCACCCTAAGCGTTCATTTAAAATAATACCAAGACCACCTGCACCTACATATCCTAAGATAGACGCATAGCGTAAATTTCCTTCAAAGTTAAACAAAGACGTCGACAAGTACGTCGGTAGAATTTCTGGTAGTACAGCATAACGAAACGCTTGTAAACGCGTTAAACCCATAGATTCTAGAGCATAGAACGTTGACATATCTAACGACTCTATTTGTTCATAGGTTAGCTTCCCAACATACGCCACTGTAAATAGAAAAATCGCCAATGTCCCTGCCATCGTTCCTAATCCAAAAATAAATGTGGCAATTAAAGCCGTCACTAACGTAGGTAAGGTTCTCAAAACACTTAAAAACAACTTGAAAAACCCAGCAATAAAACGATTGTTAACAATATTTGCTGAAGCTAGTAAAGCAAGCGGCATAGCTACTAGAGCACCTACTAGTGACCCTAATAAAGACATTTTTATCGTGTCAAAAAGCGGTTGCCATACCCGATTTAAAAAGCCCCAGTTAGGAGGCATCATATCTCCTAAAATAACAAAGAATTGTGACCCTCTTGTCATCAATGTTGAAAAGTTAAAGCGTGTGACATCCATCGCTAACCAAGTGAAAATAAGTATTAACAAGACATATACCGGTACCCACGAGCGTTTTTCTGTGACCGTTTTGCCATTCGCCAGTTGAATCGTTTTACCTTTTACTAATTTATCCATTTGGCTACGACTCCTTTGCGTTGGTAGTATCTTCTAAGTAAATTGTATCTAATACATCCTGAGTAACCTCACTAGCAGCACCATCATATACAATTTGACCCTTGCGAATACCAATAACTCGGTCAGCGTATTCTAAAGCCAAGTCCACATGGTGAATATTAATCAGAATGGAGATATTCATCTCTTGATTGATACGTTTAAAATCATCCATCACAATTTTTGCTGTCACGGGGTCAAGCGACGCAACGGGTTCATCTGCCAAAATAATATCCGGTTGACGTGCTAACGTCCGTGCTAACGCCACACGTTGTTGCTGTCCTCCTGATAATTGATCCACACGTGTGAAGGCCTTATCTAAAATCCCAACATTATCCAGCGCTTCTAAGCCCACTACTTTCGTTTCTTTCGGAAAAACACCTAAAATACGACGCCATAAGGGCATATCCGGCACAGAAGAAATCATGACGTTTTTTAAGACAGTCGCTCGAGTGACTAAGTTAAAGGATTGAAAAATCATACCTATTTTCTTACGAAATTCACGAATTTCCTTGCCTTTTAAATCATTCACATTTACATCGTTGACTAACAAACGCCCTTCGTCAATATCATGCATGCGATTAATACAATGAATGAGAGTCGATTTACCCGCTCCTGACAACCCAATAATCGCAACAAACTCTCCCTGTTCAATTTCTAAATTTACATCTTTGAGTGCTGTATAACCATTCGGATACGTTTTTTGCACGTTCTCAAATTTAATCATAAAAAGTCCTTCCTTAAAAATAAACTGTGACTAGTTACTAATCACAGTTTATTTTTATTTACTATTCTATTATACTAAGCGTTTTATTTTGCTAATTCTTGAATTAATTTTTGTGCTTTACGTTCACTATCGTAATCTTCAGATTTTGCTTTTACATATCCTTCATGACTATAAATAGCAATCACTTCTTTACCTTCTTCGCTTTCGCCAATGTTAATAAACGCATTTTGTAAGGCTTGTTTTAAATCATCATCCATTTTTTCAGAATTTTTACTTACTGAAATTGTATCGTTATAGATGGCAGGAGTCACACCAATGACGTCTGTTTCATCCCAAATACTCTTTTCACGGTTGTAATCAGTTGTCCAAGTGTCTTCATAGTCACGACGACCATCTGCGTAAGTTAATAACACATCCACTTGTCCAGCAGCTAAACGAGCAAACGCACTACCATAAGAGTCAGATTGTACGATGTTTTTTAGTTCTGATAAGTTTTTGTCATAGTTTTCTTGTAACCATAAACTTGGGTAAATGTAGCCTGCTGGAGAAGATGAAGACATGACACTCCAAGAAGCGCTATTTAAATCTTCCCATGATAATTTTTCGCCATCATTCACTTTTTTCGCTAATTCTTGTCCTTTTGATGAAGGTCCAGCAATCATCAACGCACGATAAGAAGCTGCTTGTTTGTCTGTTGGTGCTGTTGGTTTGTTATCGTTCCAGTCTTTTGGCTCATCTGAATCAATTGAAAGACCTGCACGTGTTGCTGTCAATAATACTTCTGCGCCATCATCGTATAAAACATATGTACCACCTGGAATAAACCCTACATCTAATGTACCGGCAGATAAAGATTCTCCTACTGCTTCAAAGTTCGTTCCCACAGTGATATCTACTTTTTTAATATCGTAACCTTCGTTTTTCATTTCTTTGATAATCAAGTCTTTTAAAGGTTCAGTAGCAGAGACAATTTCTTCTGGGTCACGTGATGGTACAAACCCTACTGTCAATGTATCAAGTGATTTATTCCCATTTTCTTCTTTTGACCCCTCAGCTTCTTTTGACCCACATGCCGTTAATGTTGCGGCTAAACCTAAAATCGTTGCGTATTTCAGAACTTTTTTAAACAAAGTAACTCCTCCTTATTATTGTTGTTTCCCCACCTTTCGAGTATACCACCCCATTTCACAAATATCTATGCTTATTAAGCAATTAAAACTGAGAATGTATAAGAAAACGAAGAAAAACTGATGAAAATAAATTGAGTTTCTTTTTGAAAATGAGAATCCTTTAATTATCTGAAAAAGAGGCGTATAATATGACCCATGAGATAAATAATTAGTTAAATATAGAGGAGTGATTCAATGTCTCAAGAAATTACTAAAGAAGATTTATTACGCTATCAAACTGCCTTCGCTGCACAACCTAAAGCAGCAGCCCGTCAACGAAGCATCGTGGTTAATGGCTTGCTTGAAGCAACTGAGGACACCTTTGCGTACCAAAACACGACGCCAACCTTTTCTATCGATTTAGATACTGGTCATGTATCAAATCAAAAACAAAGCGGTCGTTGCTGGATGTTCGCTGCACTCAACACATTTCGTCATCATATCGCTAACACGCTTAAATTAAAAGATTTCGAGCTTTCTCAAAACTATACATTCTTTTGGGATAAGTTTGAAAAAGCGAATTACTTCTATGAAAATATTTTAGCAACAGCAGATAAACCTCTTAATAGCCGTAAAGTTGCCTTTCTTTTACAAACACCTCAACAAGATGGTGGACAATGGGACATGCTTGTCTCACTCATCGAAAAATATGGTGTCGTGCCAAAAAGCGTGATGCCTGAAAGTAAAAACAGCTCTTCATCACGCGCGTTAAATACCTATTTAAATAAAAAATTACGTAAAGATGCTATCACACTACGTCAGCTTGTCGCTGATCAAGCAAGTCCTGAAACGATTAAAGAAACAAAAGAACGCTTATTACAGGAAGTATACCAATTACTTGCCTTTTCACTTGGAACGCCTCCAACTTCTTTTGATTTTTCTTATCGTGATAGCGATGAAGTGTATCACTATGAGGAAAATTTAACACCACAAACTTTTTATGAAAAATATGTGGGACTGAACTTAGCGGACTACATCAGTGTCATTAATGCACCTACAGCTGATAAGCCTTATAAAACACTTTATACAGTCGAAATGTTAGGCAACGTTGTCGGCGGTCGCGAAGTTCGCCACTTAAATGTCGATATGCCAACTTTCAAAGATTTAGCCATTCGCCAATTAAAAGCAGGCGAAGCTGTATGGTACGGCTGTGATGTCGGTCAATCCTCTAATCGACAAACAGGCGTCATGGCGCTAGATATCTATCCGATTGATGACACATTAGACATTGACTTTTCAATGACCAAAGCCGAACGTCTCGATTATGGAGAAAGTCTAATGACACACGCGATGGTGCTAACAGGCGTTGACTTGGTCAATGAACAACCAACTAAATGGAAAGTGGAAAATAGCTGGGGAGAAAAAGTCGGTCACAAAGGTTACTTCGTCATGAGTGATGCGTGGATGGATGAATATACTTATCAAATTGTCATTCATAAAAAATATCTACCAGAAGAACTCCAACCCGTACTAGCCACCGACCCTATAATGCTTGACCCTTGGGATCCAATGGGCGCTTTAGCTTAATAAAAAACGACTTTGATTAAAAATCAAAGTCGTTTTTTATGACATTTCAAAGGTGTAGCCGTCTACATCAAAAAAGGTCGTTAAGATTTCATTAGCTTTTTGCGTCACCTCATTGGGGATTTCTAAAAAATCACGGGTAACAAGACGTTGACTGCCTTGACTAAACGTTAATTGGTCATATTCTTCTTCTAATTTCACTTGCTTAGAATCTTTTCGATACACCACATGTTCATCTAACATTCCTACTACTAACTCTTGACGCCATCCTTCATGAATAGCTAATGCTCTTACTAATTCATTTACTGTCATGTTTTCTAAGGCAATTTCACGACCTTCTATTTCCAATGTATACATAACACATTTGACCGTCCCACAAGCATTACATCCACCTTCTGTTAAGTCCACCGCACTACTTACTTTAATCTTTTTCATACTTAAGCCTCTTTCTACACTCGTGTTATTATTCACATATACAGTGTATAAGTCCTTTTTTAGTTTTGCAACTTTTCTGTCCGTAAAAAAGAGCTTGCCTTTTCTAGACAAGCTCTTTGACTTATTGTTCTTTTAACACATCGGCATATTCTGGCACACGTTCAAACTCTCGAACGGCAAAAGAACATTCTGGAATAATTTTTTTCCCTTCACGACGTGCTTTATCTACTGCTAAAGCCATTAATTTCTGAGCAATTCCTTGCCCACGGTAATCAGGATTAACACCCGTATGGTCTAATACAAGCGTATCTTCTCCCAATTGTTGAAAGGTAATTTGACCGATTTGATTCCCTTCATCGTCTACAAACGCCACACGTGTATCTGTTTCTACTGTTTTCATCTCATACCCCTTCCCATTTATAATATCGCTTACATCTAGTTTACTTCATTCTCGCTTTTTTTCAAATCATCTTGCTCAATAAAAAAAAGCTGGTTTCCCAGCTTTTAACGACTTAAACTAAACCCCTTGCCCATTACTTCACTGGCAGCCATTGCCACAACAAAGGCATGAGGGTCAATAGCTAAAACTTCTTCTTTTAATGTATGAAATTCCTTCTCTGGTATCACACACATGAGCATTTCTTTTTCTCGACGTTCAAACCCACCTTGAATGGCTAGATGAGTCACGCCTCGATCCATTTTCTCAATAATCATTTTATTAACCTCATCTGAAGCTTCAGAAATAATCATCACATTCTTAGAACGATCAAACCCAACTTGAACTAAATCCACCACGCGTCCGATAATAAATAAACTAATCAAAGAATATAATACACGGTCAACATCAAACACAAGCAACGCACCTATAATAACAAAACCATCAACAATTGAGACCGCTAGTCCCAAAGGTAATTTAAAATACACGTTGACAATTTGTGAAATAATCGCCGTTCCACCTGTCGAAGCATTTCCTTTAAACACTAACCCTAAACCTATTCCTGTAATCACACCACCAGAAAGTGCTGCTAGTAAAGGCGTATGCGTTAAAGTAGGGATATTACCGATTAATCCCACAAAAAAAGGGAAAATCATACTTCCATAAATCGTCTTCATTCCAACTTCTTTTCCCAACAAAATAAAACATAAAATAAGTAAGGGGATATTAATCGCATACAATATAACAAAAGAAGGAATTCCGGTGACATGATTTAAGATAACACTAACCCCCGTTGCTCCCCCTGCTACAATTTGATTTGGCTCTAAAACTGACTGCATAGAGACCGCTAATAAAAACGCACCGACTGTTACATACAATAAAGAAACAATGCGTTCTTTTGTCATTATTTTTTTCATTTCAACCCTTCCGACCTTTCCCCGTAATTTTACATGCCTTTCAAGTATAACGAACACAAAACATGACTGTCAATCACGCATTTAAAAGAATTTCTTCTATGAAAATAACAGTTGATTTTTACGTCTTTTTATGAGATTATAATGAATAAGATTAGAAACAAGTTAAAATATAGCGTGATTGTTTTTAATCTTGTCGTTTCCCCTTTTAAAGCACAAGAGTTCATCGTCTCTTGTGCTTTAATCTTTTTACTTGTCCTATCTGTCATTTTCACTGATAATAGATAGTGAAAAACAGAAGGAGGATATCTTAATATGACAACGTTTTATTGTGTACGACATGGCAAGACAGAGTATAATCAACATCATATTTTTCAAGGCGGAACAGCCGACTCACCGCTTTTACCAGAAGGAAAGCAGGCAGCGACTACTCTTGGAAAGTATTTTGCGAGTGAAGCGATTCAGTTTGATTATGTTTTTGTAAGTCCTCAAGGTCGCGCACAAGATACTGCTCACTATATTGTCGCCGAACTATCGCCTCAGCCAGCACTCACTACCGTCCGTGATTTACGTGAAATGGAATTTGGAAAGTGGGATGGCACACCTGAAGCCGATTATCACCACTTACCAGAATTTCAAAAGCTTGTCCATGAACCACATCTCTACGAAGCAAGCGCACATGGTGGCGAAACTTTTACTGAGTTATTAGAGCGAACGCTCAACGTGTTTAAAAAAATTCAAACTGAGCATCCTGAGGCTACCGTCTTAATTGTGGCACACGGACTTTTACTTCAATCTATTATTAAATACTTTCAAGGTGTTCCTCTTTCAGACATTCGAAAAGGGGAAGCATTAAAAAATACGAGCGTCTCCATTATTGAAGGTCACGCTGATTTATCATTTGACGTGACATCTTGGAACGACACGCATTTTCTATAATATTAAAAAGCTTAACAGCGGTTTAAGGCTGTTAAGCTTTTTCTTATCCCAACGCTACATCTAAAATCATCATAATGAGAAACCCAACCATTACCCCTAGCACACCATAGTGCGTACCGCTTTCTGTTGTTTGTTGCGCTTCTGGTATCAGCTCTTCTACTACGACATAAATCATCGCTCCCGCAGCAAAAGCTAGGGCGTAAGGAAGTAGAAAGGTAACTTTAGCTACAAGTAACGCCCCTAATACGCCAGCGATAGGCTCGACGACTCCAGACGCCTGTCCATATAGAAACGATTTCCACCGACTTAAACCCTCTTGCCTTAAGGGAATCGAAACAGCGGCTCCTTCAGGGAAATTTTGAATACCAATTCCTATCGCCACCGCAGCCGCAGCCAAAACAGCTTTTTCCGGTTGATCAGCATGTGCCGCGGCCCCGAATGCCACCCCTACTGCTAAACCTTCTGGAATATTGTGCAACGTAATCGAAAAGACGAGTAATATCGTTCGTTTTAAATGATTAGGCATGCCTTCTTTTTCTTGGTTAGGACCAAAATGCATATGAGGAATAATACGGTCTGCTAGATATAAAAATAAACCACCTGCTGAAAAGCCTATTCCTGCCACCAGCCATGGAATATCACCATTTTCCGTCGCCTGTGCGATAGCCGGGTCTAATAGCGACCAAAAACTAGCAGCAATCATCACCCCTGATGCAAACCCTAACATTAAATTCAATACATTTTTCTTAATATCTTTGAAGAAAAAAACAAGACCCGCGCCTAATGCGGTCATACCATAGGTAAAAAGTGTTCCTACCAACGCCTGTTGCCAAGCCGCTAATCCAACCATCCAAGATAACATCCTTGCCACTTCCTTTATCATTCTATAACACTATTTTACCATTTTTATTTGTAGGTAGTTAAAAAAACACTTCTTTTTCTAACAGAAATTTTCTGCTGAAAAAGAAGTGTTTAAATATGATTATTCAGAAACGCTTGATGTCACTAAACGCTCAGCTGTAAAGACTTGTGGATACACTTGATATATTAGCACTACACCAATCGCTGTGACTACAGCTGTTAGCAAGCCACTAATTCCATTCGCTACTAATGAGAAAGCGACCGGACCTAATCCCCACAGCGCATATTTACCCCAGAATATGAATCCTGCAACAAAGTGCCAGAAGAAACGAGCTAACGTCCCAATAAAGACCGCTCCCACCATTAATGATAACGTCCCTTTTTGACCGTTATGCATATTCTTTTGAATACGCGATGTAAAAATACCGGCAAATCCTGCAAAAGTAAAAGCAATAACATATTCAATAATGACTTGTGAAACTGATAAGAACCAAACATCTCCTGTTACAAAATGTAGCAAGCCCCACACTAATCCGGAAAATAAACCGGCTGCTAAACCTCTGCGAATCGCATAGATTGATAATGGAATCATCCCTAACGAAATGGTAAAGCTCGTTCCAATCGTTGTGGGAATCATCGACAAGACGATGGCTAAAGCTGCCACAATCGCGCCTTCAATCCACACACGTAATTTTACTGATGTCATAAAAAACTCCTCCTTTAATATTGTATAGAAACTTCCATACAACAAAGGAGGAGTAATAATTGGCTGTTATTACTCCATCACAATCCCTACGCAAGTATTAACAAGTTCAGGTTCGAAGGGTCTAAGCCTGCGCTTATTCTCAGCCTTAAAAAAGGCTCCCCTTTGTGATGGTAAGTTCTATTTAGTTTTCTGACATCCCTATCATCTCATGCTCTTTTCACACAGTCAACTTTTTAAAACCTTTTCTAATCTTGTTATCTTACGAGGTTAGTTTGAGGCCAATCGCACTCACTAATATTAAGCTAATACAAATAAGACGTTTCCAATCATATGGCTCTTTAAACAAAACAATCCCCAGAATCGCCCCGCCTGAAGCGCCGATACCCGTCCAAACCGCGTACGCTGTCCCCATAGCAAGATGTTGCATACTATACGCTAATAAAATAAAACTCAATGAAAAACTGCCAACAAGTGCTAGCAAACGAATAAACGAACGCTTTTGATGAAAATAGTGAATCATTAAGACACCAACCATTTCAAATAAACCAGCTACTATTAAACTCATCCAAACCATTTTAATCTATTCCTTTCTCTGTTGGAGTCACCAGTTTCAAACCTACAACTCCAATTAGTAACATCACAATAAACATAATGCGGACAAATGAAAGTGGCTGTTTGAAAAGTAACGCTTCTAATAACACCGTCCCTGTAGTACCAATCCCGACAAACACAGCGTACACCGTTCCGACTGGCAAATGATTGCCCGCCTCAATCATCCAATAAAAACTTAGAAAAATAGCGACTAGCGTCACTCCCCATTCAATAGGACTACTTGCATGCTTTAATCCAATAACCCATACTACTTCAAATAAACCGGCTATCACAACTTGTACCCAATACCTCATACCATTACTCCTTTCCAATCAAAAAAGCCTGAGACATACTGTATCTTACAGTATCTCCCAGGCTTTTATCCTTCCGTGACGTCTTGCGACGCGTTTTCTCTCGGACCAGACCATGTACATGCGGAACCCTAGAAAACATTTTGATTTAATTCATTATAGTATAAATAAAATTAACACATTTAGCAAGTCAAAACTAGCGAATCGTTTTAAACGCTTCTGACCATAATAATAATTCATCTAACATATCATTAATCCCCGGTAAATGGTGGTCTCCTGGACGGAATTGACTAAAGTTTTCAAAGTCAGTAAACAATGAGAAAGCAGGATTCGTTCTTACTACTGCCACGTATTGCTCACCCATCACTTGACGAAGATGCTCAGCAGCACGTACACCACCTGCCGAACCATAGCTCACAATACCTGCCGCTTTGTTAAACCATTCTTCACGAGCATGATCAATCGCATTTTTTAAGGCAGCTGACATGGAATGATTATATTCTTGTGCAACAAAAATATAGCCGTCTAGTTCAGCAATCTTATCATTCCAACGTTTATCGCCTTCTCCAGTGCCTAAAAAAGGTAAATCATAGTCTAAAATATCAATGATTTCAAACTCATGCTCTGAACGTTGATCTGCGACTTCTTTAACAAATGCAGCAACCCCTGGACTAACACGTCCTTCTCTTGTACTTCCCATAATGATACCAAATTTCAAATTATTTCCTCCTAATTTCATCTTGTAATGTATCTCAACTATAACAACTTGTAATTAGTAAGTAAAAATATATGCTCACATCTATTTTGCTTCCATTGCTAACAGCAAGCAACCGGTAATACCACTATTATCCCCTAAGCCTGTTGGCACGATATAATCGTCCAAATCAGGGGTCACGACATAATCGGCCATTTGTTTTTTAAACGACTCGCGGATAAGAGGAAACAGATGTGCTTGTTTCATCACGCCACCACCTAGAATAATCCGTTCAGGTGACAACACTAGTGTATAAGCCATTAGACCTTGTGCGATGTAATAGGCTTGTGTTTCCCAAACGGCGTCATCTTTCTCTATTTCTGCTCCTGGTTTTCCAGATCTCTCGCCAAGAGCCGGCCCCGCTACCAGTCCTTCCAAACAGTCACTGTGATAAGGACATTTTCCTTGGTATGTATCATTTTCTAAACGTTTTAACTGAATATGTCCCATCTCAGGATGACTAAATCCTTCTAATACCTGACCATTTACGACGGCACCACCGCCAACTCCCGTCCCAATTGTTAAATAAATACAACTGTTCGTTCCTTGCGCGGCTCCTCGATGCAATTCTCCATATGCTGCCGCATTGACGTCAGTCGTCCAAGCAATCGGCACATGATAACGATTTTTTAATGCCCCAACAAAATCAAACCCTTCCCAACCAGGTTTAGGTGTCGCCATAATATGACCGTATGTTTTAGAAGTCGGATTGACATCTATCGGTCCAAATGATCCGACACCTATGCTATGTAACGCATATTGATCAAAAAAATCAAATACGGCTTGAATGGTTGTTTCTGGATTTTCCGTTGGGATACTCACACGTTCTTTAATTTCCAACGCTTCATCACTCACTGCACATACAAATTTTGTTCCCCCAGCTTCAATTGCACCATACCATTTTGTCATGATTTTCTCCCTCACTTTTAGCTATTTTTCGGTCCAGGTGTTGCAACAATTAGCGTCATATTTCCTTCAAATGTCCATTCTGTTAAAGTCGCAGGAATAATAAAATGAACGCCTTTTGTTAATTCCCACTCTCCTTCTTCCGTTTTAATTGCTCCTTCGCCTTCTAATACACTGACTAAAGTATATGTCTTTTCATGAGAAAGAGTTAAAACACCATCAACATCCCAATGTGCGACGTTAAAGTAATCGCTACGAATTAAAGGTGTTAAAACAGATGACTCTTGTTGAACAGCTTCATATATAGGTTGTTCCACATGATGCGGAATAGTCGTGACATCGATTGATTCTTGAATATGTAACTCACGCAACTGTCCTGCTGCATCAGGTCGATCGTAATCGTACAAACGGTAAGTCGTATCACTACTTTGTTGTGTTTCAAGCACCATTACCCCAGCACCTATCGCATGGACAGTACCGCTTGGGACGTAGAAGAAATCACCCGCTTTGACTGGTACTTCTACTAATAATTCCGACCACTTACCGTCTTCAATCGCTTGCGCAAAGGCTTCACGCGTTTTAGCTGTATGACCGAAAATAATTTTAGCACCAGGATCAGCAGAGATTACGTACCAACATTCTGTCTTCCCTAATTCTCCTGCATGTGATTTCCCGTACGCATCATCTGGATGAACTTGAACAGATAAATCTTCTTTTGCATCAATGATTTTAGTTAATAAGGGAAACTCTGTCACGGATGGATGCGCAAATAATGCAGGTTCCTTTTCAAAAAGCTCTTGTAAACTTATACCTGCATATTTCTCTGGTGAACTGATATAACCCATGCCATTTTTATGTGCACTGATTGCCCAACATTCGCCAGTCGTTTCACTTGGAATATCATAACCGTATATATCTCGTAACTTTGTCCCACCCCAAATTTTTTCTTGTAAGACTGGTTTAATAAATAATGGTTGTTTCATTCTCTTATCCTTTCTTTATCGCCCTTGATTTTCAAAATTTAAAGCGGCACCAATCAGATTGGCATCATTTAAGTAATCACAACGCACCACTTTTGGCATCACACTTTCCACACGTTCTTCTTGTAAACGACGGAAAAGTTTAGTCCTTAATTGTTCTGCGATATCATGTCGCTGTGAAATACCGCCACCAATAACAATCGTATCTGGATCAAATGCTACTTGAATGTTATAAAGTCCTTCGCTAATATTTTCATACAACTCGTCCACTGCCAAAACAGCGCGTTCGCTACCACTATCTGCCTCTTCAAAGATTGCTAAGCCTGTATGATCCGTCCCATATTTTTGGTTGAAAATATGCGCCATAGCAACTGCTGTACCAGACGTACTAAAAATACGCTTATTCATGAGTCGCATTAAACCAAATTCACCACCAAACAAATGAGCACCTTTGTATAACTTACGATGAATGAAAATCGATCCGCCTACACCTGTTCCTAAAATAATAAATATAATATGCTCTCCTTGACGGCCTGCGCCGATTTCAACTTCACAAATCCCTGCACAGTTAGCATCGTTCTCAATCGTAAGTGGGAGGTCAAGTAGTGTTTCAATTTCATCAAATATAGGACGGTGATGAATATATGGTACCGCACTAACACCCTCGATTTGACGCGTTTTAGTATTAACAGCTCCAGGCATACTCATACCCACACCTGTTATAACACTTTCTTGACTAGCACGTTCTTTTATTTCTAGTAGTACCTGTTGAAACGTTTCATAATCTTTTGGGGTAGGAATTGCCTCAAACGTTGTCAATTTCCCATCAGACCAAATTCCATTTTTAATAGCTGATCCTCCAACATCTATTGTTAAAATTGCCATTCTGTCACCTCAATCTTCTATTATTATCTCTTACTCTTCTATTATACCTGTTTCAAAAATTGAGAACAATTTTTCTCATTAAAATGAAAGAAAAAACCAAGCGAACTTTCGCTTGGTTTTTCGCCAATGACACTTGAATGTCATAGATAGATTAAGCGTCTGACCAACGATCGTATGCTTGTTGGTAAACTTTCACGTAATCTTTAACTCCCATTGATTCAATCGTTTTAATGAAATTATCCCAGTTATCAAGAGATTCAACCCCTGTAATAAATTTCGCTTCCATTTGCTCAACGTAAGTTGTTAAGTCTGTCGCCATATCGCCAATTTGATCTTGCTCTTCTTTTGTTAAGTAAACAATTGGGAACGGAACTTTAGCGTATGGTTCAATCTTATCTTGAGTTTCTTTCTTGATAAATTCTTCAAATGGGAACGTATCTGGATCATTTGCGTCACGTTTAATACCAGGAATAGATACTTGTTTAGCGGGAACTGGAATACCGTAGTCTACTGTAATCTTACCACGCTCATCCTCAGTCTTATCTAAATCAATACCTTTTGCATAAACACGGACTTTTTCGCCTTTATCGTTTTCAGCGTATTCCCACAATGCACCTTCAGGACCTTGATTCAAGAATTTTAAGCCTTCTTCTGTGTAGAAGTAATCTACCCAACGTAATGCTGCTTCTGGACTTTTCGCATTGTTCGTGACTGCGAATACCCCTGTTGTTAAACGTGGGCTTCCTGGAACCACTGGGTCTTTAGAGTACTCACTTGTTAATGGACCAAACATTGGATCAGTTAAACTTTCCTCTTCATTTTTACCTGTTGTAAAGTAAGAGAACCAGTCTGGGAATAAACCAAGTTGATTGTTGTTTCCTTTTGCTTTCTTTTGCTCATCCGCTTGTGAATAGACTTCTGGGTCTAGTAATTTTTCTTTGTAAAGTTTATTCATGAATGTTAAGTAAGCTTTATAGTTTTCTGTTGTAGGGTTAAATTGTACTTTCCCGTCAATCTCTTCGATTCCTTGTGTTGTTAAACCAAAAGCAGATAATAACCAGTCACGACTACTGTTCATCTCAACGTCAGTCAATGGAATCTCATCTTTTTTACCGTTACCATTTGGATCTTCATCACGGAAACGAACGAGTAAGTCGTAAAACTCATCCACAGATTTTGGTAATTCTTTCACGTCTAATGCTTTCAACCAATCTCCGTTATACCATAGTGGACCACGTGGCCAAATAGACGTATCCCCCATACCGATAGTTGGTAAGCTATAAATATGTCCATCTACTGATGTAATAGATTTCTTAATTTCTGGATTTTCTTCTAATACTTTATTTAAGTTTGGTGCGTATTCAGGGATTAAGTCTTCTAAAGGTACTAAGATTCCTTGTCCACCATAATCCACTTCCATCGCACGCGTTAAGTTAGTTGAGCCTGCTCCAAAAATAATATCTGGTAAATCACCACTAGCAAATGCTAAGTTTAACTTTGTAGAGAAGTCACTTAATGGCGGTGTTGTATATTTAAAATCAATATTTGTCATCTTAGCATATTCTTTTAGCATTGGCATATCTGACCACTCTGCTAAACCTGTTCCTGGTGCAATCATCCCCATACTTAACTTATCTTTGGTAATTGGGAATCCTTCTTTATTGACTTCAATCGAAGCATCAGCTTTGCTTTTCGCTTTGCCTCCTTCACTTCCACCATTGCCACAGGCAACTAATGCTAATGAACAAACAAGTAAACCACTAACTAAAGCTTTTTTCTTATACATTTTTTTCTCCCCTTTACTATTTTTATGTTGACTACCCTTTCAATGAGCCAATCATCACGCCTTTAACGAAATAACGTTGAAGGAATGGATAAACGACAATCACTGGCAGTGTAGAGACAATCATGACACCATATTTAATAACTTGAACCAATTGTTGCTTACTGTAAAGCATTTCCGCTGTACTCGCCGAAACATTTGTTGCGGTTGAGTTAGACGATAAATCTTGTAAAACGAGAATTTCTCTTAATACCATTTGTAACGGATACATACTCTTGTTAGAAATATAGATTAACGCGTTAAAGTAACTATTCCAGTGCCCAATCCCATAGAACAATCCCATAACAGCGATAATTGGCATAGATAAAGGTAAAATGATTTTAATAAACATTTTAAAATCCGAACAACCATCGACAATCGCGGCTTCTTCCATCTCTCTTGGAATACTTGACTGGAAGAACGTACGTGTCACGACAATATTATAAACAGAGGCTGCGTTTGGAATGACTAACGCCCAAATCGTATCAATCATACCTAAGTTTTTAATTAGTAAATAACTTGGAATTAAGCCACCGCTGATGAACATCGTGAGTAACATAAAGTTCATAAATAGTTTTTTCCCATAAAAGTCCACTCGCGATAACGCATAGGCTGCTGGTAACGTCACTGCTAAGTTAATCGTTGTTCCTAAAGCAGTGTAAAAAATCGTATTACGATAACCGCGCCAAATATTTTCATTTTGAAAAATCGTCTTATACCCTTCAAACGTAAACCCTTTTGGCAATAGCCACATCTCTCCAGAGTTAACAAACTGCGGCTCACTAATTGAAGCACTGACGATGTAAATCAATGGATATAAAACAATGACCAATGCGAGCGCTAAGAAAAGGTACACGAATCCCACAAAGATTTTATCAGCTTTTGTATCCTTAATTTTTATTGCATTTGCTGCCATGTGTATCCCCTCCTACCATAAACTAACTTCGCTGACTTTACGTGACACTTTGTTCACGACAATCAGTAAGGTTGCATTAATTAATGATTCAAACAAACCAACGGCTGCGGCATAACTATATTGCGCATCTAACAAACCTTGTTTATAAACGAATGTTGCAATCACGTTAGATGACTCTAAGTTTAACGCATTTTGTAATAGCAAGATTTTTTCATATCCTGTTGCCATTAACGAACCAAAGTTCATAATTAACAAGATCACCATCGTTGGTAAAATTGTTGGAATATTAATATACCAAACACGTTGTAAACGCGTTGCTCCATCTACGGTTGCTGCCTCATGTAACTGTGTATCAACACCTGATAGTGCTGCTAAATAAATGACTGAAGCCCAACCCGTTCCTTGCCAAACGCCTGATAAGACGTATAACGTTTTAAACCATTTTGGATCCGTCATAAACGCAATTCGTTCCATTCCTAACGCTTCTAACAAGTGATTGATAATCCCGGTTGAAGGAGATAGAAAAGAAATCAACATCCCACTAATAACGACTACCGAAATAAAGTGTGGCGCATACGTTACAGTTTGAGTAAATTTTTTGAAAAAACCGTCTTTCGCTTCGTTTAATGCTAAAGCTAAGATAATAGGTAATGGAAACCCTACCACTAAACTGTATAAGCTAATACCTAATGTGTTTTTCAATAAGTCCCAAAAATAATACGAATTAAAAAATCGTTGGAAATGTTTGAAACCTACCCAAGGGCTTCCCCATATTCCTAATGATGGCATATAATCTTTAAAGGCAATGACCACCCCATACATCGGCCCATAAGCAAAGATTAAGAAGAATAAAAATGCAGGAAGGACAAAAAGATAAAGTTGTTTACTATTTTTAACTTTTTTCCAACTAATTTTTTTCTTCTTCGGCGATTCATTGGTGATTTTTTTTGTTGCTACTTCTGCCATGTGTTCCTCCTCCTTATCCCTTTTCGTGTTTTATCGTTGTCGATAACACGAAACGATAGAACGCTTTCATTTGCACTCTAATCATAAAGTGCAGCGCTATCATTTGACAATATGTTAATTTTATTCAATGTGTTAGTTTTGTTTTACAAGCTTGAAACCCCAATAACCATGCGTTTTCACAAGACAATCAGGTAAGGTGACTACTAGTTGATTTCCTTCTGTATGAAGTAATAACTCCGAGTGATTAGCCATATCTACACAGGCAGAAAAAGCAAAATCATGGATACCTAGCTCACTTAAATAGAGTCGATTTTCTGTTGAACCTTCATTAACTTTCGTAAAACAATAATACGCATTTGCTGTTTGTGTCACATACCACTCAGAATCTATCACACGATTTTTTAAAGCCCGCGTGCCATAAATGCCTTCGCTATACACCGACATAAATTCACCCAAGTCCATTAAAATTTGTGTCTCTTCTTCGGTAATAGTGCCATCAGGTTTAGGCCCTACGCCTAAGATAACGTTACCGCCTTTACTCACGACTTCTAAAACCGTTCTAATGATTTCTTCACTGGATTTAAATGTGTCGTTTGGCACATAGCCCCAATCGTTTCCTAAGGGAATATTACTTTCCCAGGGTTTATTTGGAATGTCGCTTTCATCAGGAATCTTACGTTCAGGGGTAACATAGTTTTCATGACGCCCCCCCATCATCCGATCCACCATAATTAGCTCTGGATTTTTTTCTCGAGCGATTTCAGCTAGTCGGTCCATATCTAAGTCTTCTTTTCCTTGACCACACCACCCAGCATCTAACCATAATAAATCAATCGGACCATAGTGATGTGTCAACTCGTGAATTTGACGATGAACAAATGTCACATATTTTTGCCAACGCTCTGGATGGGCTAAAGGATTGTAGCTAGCCGTTCGCCCCTTCTTTTCTCCGTCGTCCGTCCAGTAGTAACTCGAATACCAATCTGCTTTAGAATAGTATGCTCCCACACCTAGATTGGCTGCTCGGAAAGCCTCGACAAACTCTCCCACTAAATCACGTTTACAAGGACTTAACTTCCCACCGACCTTAAATCCTGTTTCTTCCGTATTAAATAAATTAAAACCATCATGATGCTTCGTCGTTAAAATTCCGTATCGAATACCTGCTTTTTGACATAATGAAGCCCACATGTGTGGTTGATAATGGACAGGATTAAATGTTTCGATCAAATTCCAGTAATCGCGTTGCAATACCTCTACCGACTCTCGCCAACTTCGTCCTTCTCGCGCCCATTCATCTTCTTCTGATAACTGCCATGACTCCACAATGCCCGCTTCTGAATAAAGGCCCCAATGAAAAATCACACCGATTTTCATATCTTGAAACCATTCCAAACGTGCTTTTAACATTTCTGTTTCTGGGTAACTAGTCGTGTCTTCTTCGTGCGTTCTCGTCACAATGTCTCCTCTTATTTGATCCATTTTCTCACTCCTCGCCTTGGTTAATGAATGGAATTAACTTTACTTTAACGAGATTAGAGAGCACTCGCAATATGTATCTTTTTTCCGCTATGTATCTTCGCCAAGCGATTGCAACCGCTTTATTTGAACCGTATAATACACATTGAGGTGATAATAATGAAGAAATTAAATTTGATAACTGTTGACACATCGCTCCAAACTATCTTGAATCACTGGCAACATAATCATTCCGCTTTTTCCATAGACACAGAAGGGTTTCCCGTTGACATTACTGTTAATGCCAGACTGGATGAAACCATAAACGTTAGTAAAGATATACACTCTGGTACCATCAGCATCGCAGAACCGCGTTACTTATCTCGCGCGCTATTTCTGTGGCTAACGCTAGCTGATAAGCAACCCACTTTTTCTTACTCTGAAAAAGCTGCGTTTAAAGAAGTGGGGACGATGATTGATTGTTCTCGTAATGCTGTTCCAACCCTCGACACTTTAAAATCATGGGTACGCTATTTATCAGCCTTAGGTTATACGCAACTCATGCTTTATACAGAAGATACATATGAAGTCCCAGAACTTCCATATTTTGGTCATTTTCGCGGACGATATACAGCTGAAGAAATCAAAGAGCTTGACCAATATGCTTCCTTATTTGGTATCGAGCTCATTCCATGTATTCAGACACTAGCGCATCTTGAAAATGCACTCAAATGGTTCCCTATGTCAGAACTACGAGATACAGAAGATATCTTACTTGTTAATTACGATGCGACGTATCAGTTTATTGAACAATTAGTCGCAACCATTGCAGAAAACTTTACCACTCGTCGTATCCATATCGGTATGGATGAAGCGCAGCGCCTAGGATTAGGACGCTACTTAGAAGAAAATGGTTATCACAATCGTTTTGATATTATGAATCAACATCTCACTAAAGTCATGGAGATTTTAAAACACTATCATTTAAAACCGATGATGTGGAGTGATATGTTTTTCCGTCTAGGATCTAAAACGGGTGATTACTATGATTTAGATAGCCATATTCCTGAAGAAGTGAAAGACAAAATACCTGACGTTGAAATGGTTTATTGGGATTATTACCATACTCAACAATCAGAATATGAAACGTTAATTAAGAGTCATCAATCGTTAGAACGTCCCCTTATTTTCGCGGGTGCAACGTGGACATTTAATGGGATGGTGCCTAATTATAGTAAAACGTGGCGCACGACCCAAGCTGCTCTTTCCGCTTGTAAACAGCAAAATGTCAAAGAAGTTTTCTGTACTCTGTGGCTTGATGACGGTGCTGAAACCTTATTAGAAACTGCTTATCCGGGACTTAGCTATTTTGCTTCTCAAAGCTATCCATCTGAAACAGGCATAGACGTGACAGCTGAGTTTTTTGAAACACTTTTTAAAGCACATTTAAATGATTTTCTATCATTAAATGATTTCGACTGCACACCGGGTGTGGATAAAGAGAATATTACCGCTAGTCATCCAGCTAAATTTAGCTTATGGCAAGATCCATTACTAGGCTTGTATGATGGCAATACTGCGAAGCTCTCATTAAAAGACCATTATGAGCAGTTGACAATAAAATTGCTAAACGTTTACAATAAAGAGAATCCGTTATTTAACCATAGTTGGCAATTTTATCAACAACTAGCACGTGTTTTAACTATTAAAGCCGATATTGGAAAAGAAATTCGCTCGGCTTATTTGAAAAAAGATAAAAAACAAATGGCTGACTTAGTGATTCAGATAGATTTACTAACCAAAGAAGTGGATACCTTACGGACTTATCACCGTGATGCTTGGTTCCATGCGAATAAACCGTTTGGTTGGGAAGTGCTCGATATTCGCTATGGGGGATTAATAGCGCGCCTTCATTCGACTTTATGGCGTCTCGAGCAATGGATACAGCATGACGTAGCAATCGAGGAACTAGACGCTGAGCGCTTAATTAATCTGCCACAGTCTAGTCTTGATAAAGGGAATCTTGGTCGTCAGCTTTATCAACACATTGTTAGCCCTAGCAAATTATCAAACGTTTAATATCGGTAAGATAAAGGAGTGTATATATGAAAAAACTCGTATGGGCAATTCCCTTTCTCATCTTGTTGAGTCTACCAACGATTTGGCAAAAGTTACAAAGTCAAACCATTAGCTATCATGACTATCAAATCACAGGTAAGATAACAGATGAAGAAAGTATTAAAGACGCAGTCGACGTCGTACTTATTAACAACGATGCGGCTAATTCCGAAAACATTGAGGCGTATCTCGATACACTCTCACCAGAAAGTCGCAAGGCTACCAAAAAAGAATTAACGACTTTTTTTAAAACTTACGATGTTACTCACGATATTCTTTCGATAAAGGTTTTAGAACAATCTAATCAAAAAATCGTTTTAGAAGTAACGAAAGAATCTCATAATCACAATCAAGCAACCTTCACTGATCATCGTGCTGAAAATGTTATTACCTTACAAAAACAGGCAGGAAACTGGCAAATCGTGGAAACATTTTTAAACAATACTCAAAAATTATAAAGGAGGGATACGATGAAAGGTCTTGTTAAAACAAGCTACACTGTGGGTGAGTTTCTCTTAACGCTTATCAAGCTACAATTTTACTGGATTGTATTTACATTAAAAGGCGGTATCATTCTAGGCATTTTCCCAGCTACTGCTCTGGTTATAGACTATTATTTGCAATCCTTTAATCATACTCCTTTCACACTTTCCTATCAGTCGCTCAATCAGAAATGGCGTGCTTATTTAAAAGAGACAAACATACTAGGCTATCTCATGACTGGCGTTTTAGCCGTACTCTATCTTGATTTACGAATTTCTCAACATTTTATAGGCAGTACTTTTTTACACTTTTTCTTAATTTTCTTGCTATGTTTAGCTTTTGGTACCTTTTTATATGTGTTACCAAGCTATTTGCGATATGAAATGCCGACATTACAACATATTAAACAAGCATTCTTCCTGCTTATTGCAAATATCTTAGATGTTGTTGCCATGCTGCTAGGTGTCATGATTGTTACAGGTGTTTTCGTCTTATTACCGATTTTATCTATTGTAGGCTTTATGCCGCTACTTGCTTTACCAGTTGCTTGGTTTAGTCTAATCAGTATGAAAAAAATCGAAACACAACAAACCCCTTCTTCAGGTGATGTTTAATGTTAGATTTTCTAAAAAATTATAAAGAGAAAGTACTAAAAAAGTACTTTCTCACCTACTTATTAATTTTTCTCATCCCGTTTATTATCCTAACTATTTCGCTCTATCAATTTTCTGCAGGAAGTTATAAAAAACAAATTGAAGAAGCGAACCTCAATAACCTAGCACAGTTAACGACTTACTTGGATAATGAATTTAAAGGATATCAGAATACGGCAAACAGCATCCGAGTCAATCAAAAACTTAGCTCATTTTACTTGAATCATCCTTACTATAGTTTGGATGCCAAATTAGAGCTGAATAAATATAGTGTCAATAATATGTTTGTTAAAGAACTATTCATCTATTATCCACAAAAAGAACAATTTTACTCACAACACGGAAATTATGACTTAAACACATTATTACGCTATAAGTACGACATGATTGACTTCAATGAAAAACAGTTTTATGACAATCTCACCACCCATTCTTTACAAATTACTTCAGATAGTTTTAAAGAAAACAATCAAGAAGCATTATTAGAAATCTTTATTCCTATTTCAAATAAAGACGCCTTGCACAGTGCGACTGTTGTATTTTTTATTGATGCAGGGAAGATGAAACAGTTTTTAAAAGAGATGAACCACGACTTTTCTGGTGAAATCTTTTTGTTTTCTAACAATGGAAACCTCGTCGCTAGTACTAGCAATGACTTCAGCCAAAAAGATATTGCGAAACTATTTAACGCGCAAGGAAACGAAAATACAATTAACAGAGAAACCTATGTTCTCGCACGTTCAACGCTTGCTAATGACAGTCTCAGCTTAATGACGATTGTAAATAAAAGTGAGCTTTACACACCTTTCTTAAAAGTCCAGGCCATTTTCTTCTTGACTATGTTAGTGCTGTTTGTGATTGGTATTTTGTTAAGTCTCTTTATGAGTTACAACCAGTACAAACCCATTCAACATCTCAACACACTTTTCGATGAAATTGCCAAAAAAGAAGAGGAACAACCAACGGCTTCCCAGCAAGATGTGTTAGCAGCACTTAATCAGCAAACATCACATTTAATTGAAACAAACTATGCGTACAATCAACAACTTCAAGAGCAACATGTTCAATTGAAATCCCAGTTGTTAACCCAACTTTTAGAAGGTAAGCTAGATAATCAAACAATCCAGACTTTTATCGAGCGTGGTTTACTTTCACAAATGGCTGGTCACTTCTGTGTTGGATTGATTGGTGTTCGTGCGAATGACACATCATTTAATGTAAAATTTAAATCGATTTTAATGGCGACGTTCCCTTTAGAAAATGAAGATGTCTATATTGAAGCCGTAGAATTACCTTTTAAAAAAGAATACATTGCTATCATTATTCAATTTTCTCAAAAGATGAAGAATACACAGCGTATTGAAAAATTAGCATTAAATATTACACATCAAATCGATGAACTCGTGAAACACCGCAACACGTATTATTTTGGTTCAATCTACGACGACTGGGCGAAGATTAATCAATCTTATATTGAAGCCATTTCTTGTCGCGACTATTACGCATATCGCTTAGAAAATCGTAACATCTATGCGTATCAGCAACTTCCTAATAAAGAGGAACAGGATGTCTTGTATCAACTCGATACAGGTATGATTGTCCAACTCGAAAATGCCCTAGCAGACGGAAATGAAGAAATTAGCCGACAAGCTATTGAAACACTTCTGACTGCATCAAATACCCAAACGCTACCACCTTATTTATTAAAATCATTATGCTTTGAAATTTTAAATACCATGATTAAGACTGCAAACAAGATGAACGTCACTCTGGAACCAGAATGGATTAAAAATGTGGTCAATGCCAGTACCCTTTTCACCATCATGACAGAGTTACAACAACTCGCGCATTTTATTTGTGAAAAGGTAAAGGCAAACGCGACGGTAGAAGAAAGTCAAATGAAGCATGACATCTTCGCCTACATTCATGAACACTTCCGCTCTCATGATTTCTCATTAGAGGAGTTAGCTCTTGAGTTTGACTTTTCAGTATCCTATCTCAGCAAATTAATCAAAGAAGAGACAGGTGAAACATTCTCAAAACACGTTCAACAACTAAGATTAGACTACATTCAACAACAGCTGATTGAAACGGATGATACCATCAAAGTAATCATTCATGATGCGGGATACTACGATGTTTCAAACTTTACACGTAAATTCCGTCAGCTCGTTGGTGTAACACCTGGACAATACCGACTATTAAATCAGAAGAAGGAGAATTAACATGACAAAATCATTTCCAAAAGGCTTTTTATGGGGAGCAGCAGCATCTGCCCCACAAACAGAAGGTGGCGCTAATTTAGGAGGTAAAAGCCCGTCTACTTGGGACGTCTGGTTTGAAAAAGAACCCGAGCGATTTTTTAATCAAGTAGGCCCTAGCAATACATCTGATGTTTATCATCGCTATGCAGAAGATGCTGGTCATATGAAAGCGATGAATTTAAACTCTTACCGAACTTCCATTGCTTGGACACGCCTGTTACCAGACGGCAAAACACTCAATCCAGAAGCGGTTGCATACTATCGTGACTATTTCCAAACATTGCGTGAAAACGGCGTGGAACCTGTGATTAACTTATTTCACTTTGATATGCCATGGTGGATGATGGAAAAAGGCGGTTGGGAAAATCGTGAGATTGTCGACCACTTTGCTTATTATGCCGATCAAGCATTTCAAGCATTTGGTGACCTTGTAAAAAAATGGGCGACATTTAACGAGCCAATGGTTCATATCGAATGTGGCTACCTAGGAGACGCTCACTGGCCAATGGTCAATGACATGAAACGTGCGGTACAAGTTGGCTACCATACATTACTAGCGCACTTTGCAGCCGTTAAAGCGTTTCGTGAAGGCAACTATGACGGAGAAATTGGTACTATTTTAAATCTATCACCCGTCTACCCTAAAGATGACGCACCTGAAAATATTGAAGCAAAAGAAATCGGCGAAGCTATTTATATTAAAAGCTTGTTAGACCCGATTGTCTTAGGACATTTCAACCCTCGTCTAACAGCTATCTTGAAAGAAAACGACTTAATGCCTAATAAAGAAGCACACGACGATGACTATCTAAACTATCGTATTGACTTCTTAGGCGTTAACTATTATCAGCCCGTTCGCGTCCAACATCAACCAGAAGGAAAACGCCCTATTGAAAGTCGTGGCGATTTAGTACGCGGTTATAACTGGCCTGATAAAAAGATGAACCCACATCGTGGCTGGGAAATCTACGAAAAAGGGATTTATGATATCGGTATGACGATTAAAAATGATTATGGCAATATTCCATGGTTTATCTCTGAAAATGGAATGGGTGTTGAAGGAGAAGAGAAATTCGCAGATGCAGACGGTATCATACAAGATGACTACCGTATTGAATTTATCGAAGGACATTTATCTTGGCTACACCAAGCCATTGAAGAAGGTTCAAACTGTTTTGGCTACCATTTATGGACCTTTGTCGATTGTTGGTCTTGGCTTAATGCGTATAAAAACCGTTACGGATTTTATCGCATCGACCTCGAGCAAGATGGTAAACGAATTCCAAAACAAAGTAGTTTTTGGATGGCCGATGTTATTAAAAATAACGCCTTACCAAAATAAAAAAAACGTGAAGCAAGCTCAAACTTGCTTCACGTTTTTCATTTTAGTCTAAGTACAATGACATATGGTCGTACAAATGATTACTAATTGTTACTAAACCGTCTGTTTCAAACCCAACACGATGATACAATTTTTTGGCACGTGGATTTTCTTTATCTACGTTCAATCCGATGCGGTCTGCGCCTTGTTGTTTCGCAAAGTTTGGTAATGCTTCAAGTAAACGGGCACCAATTCCCTTACCGCGCTGATCCGCTCGAACAGCTAAACTATCCAGATACCATTCTTCTGGGCTGGCTTCTTTATCATGAAACATTTTCTCACTCTCATCTATTCCCATGCGACTAAAAACATCCGTCAATGGTAAGTCGATAATCGCTTCTTCATGTTCCATATAACCAAACGCGACCCCTAAAATCTCATTGTCTTCTTCTAGTACTACCGCACGTTTATACCCGTAACGGAAAGTTTCGTCACGGAATCCTTCGCGTAATATCTCCGTTACTTTCTCTTCCCCATGTTTTAGTAAAAATTCTAATTCCATATCTTTTAAAATAATCATAATTAAAGGGATGATTTGTTCAACATCCGATAATCTTGCTTCTCTTATCATCTTTGTTCCTCCTAAATATTGTCACCTATGCTCTAATCTAACGGATATTTAAAAAAAGGTCAAGAAACTGCTCTAACAGTCTTGACCTTTCTCTTATAAGACTTTAAATAAAATACTACGACGGCCAAAGTTTACTGCTTCGCCTTGACTGCCTACAAAGATATCAATAATGTGACCTTTTACAACGCCACCTGTATCTTCCGCACGGTAAACTCCTGAATAAGCTGGGTTACTTGGGACTTCAATCTGTACAAGTGAACCAAGCGGAATAACCGAAGGATCAACCGCAATCGTACGATGTGGTGCAGGTACAGTACCCGTTGCCGTTTTATTTCCTGTTGCTATATACGCTGTCGCTTGACCAGAAAGCATATTACCTGATTGATTTTGCTCAGGAGCTGCTGGTTTTTCCGGCGCCGGTGTTGGTGCTGGCGCTGGCTTTGTTTCTGTTTGAGGCGCTTCGCTTGTTTCTGGTTGAGAAGGTGCTGTCGTAGCACTCTCCGTGTTAGCTGTTTGTGCTGCTTTCTCCGCTGCTTCTTTCTCTTTGCGCACCTTTTCTTGTTGTTCACGTTTCGCTTTTTCTTGCGCTTCACGTTCACGACGCTCTTTAGATTCTTGCGCGATTCGACGGTCTGTTAAATCTTTTAACACCGTATTATTTTCAGCTAACTTCTCTTCCAATCCAGCCATCTCAGAGTCTAATGCTTGTTGCTCTGTCTTAACAGATGCTTGCTGTGTTTTTAATTCTTTTTGAGTTGTTTCCAGTTCTGTTTCTAATGTCGTCAAACGCTCTTGCTCTGCGAATAATGACGCTATTTTTTCTGATTCTGCCGATTGCATTACCGTCACGGCATACGCCCGACTTAAAAAGTCAGATAAATTTTCTGCTTCTAAAATCGTTTGAATCCCCTCACGACTTGCTCCCTTTAATTGCAAGCCCTTCAAACGTTCTGCTACAACTTCTTTTCGTTTAGCAATCGTAGCTTTCGTTACACCAATCTCTTTTTGAGTTTCATCAATACGTTTTTCTGATGATGCAATATTTTTTTCAATTTCAGCTATTGCTTCGTATTTTTTATTAATAGAAGCCATCACATTAGTAATCATTGAATCTATTTGTTCCGACTCATCTTTCACTTGTTGTTCTTTTTCTTTTATCTCACGTGTTGATTCTGCATAGGCAGGGACACTAAATGAGGTTAGCGACAAACAAGCTAATAAAAGATAAGTCATCATCTTTTTAGGATTCACTCAATACAACACCTTTCTCACGTTTCATTCTCTCTCCAATATTATACGACTTTAATAATTATCATATGTAACAATCTCTTTACAAAATGTTACGATATGATGTACGCTTTAAACACAACATTAACTATTTTATAGGAGTGAAGTAAAATGTCAACCCAAACATACTATGCTGCCCCGCTCTTCTCAGATATGGAACGCTTTTATAACGAGTATCTCGTCAAAAAGCTGCGCGAGCATTTTCCAAATGAAACATTCTATGTGCCACAAGAACAAGGCGATATCAATGACAAGCAGCAATATGCTGACTCTAAAAAAATTGCCATGTATGACACGAATGCCCTATTAGATAGCCGCCTTATGATAGCCGTCCTAGATGGTGCGACCATTGACGTTGGGGTTGCTTCAGAAATTGGGGTTGCTTATCAAGCTGGTATTCCAGTTGTCGGTCTGTATACGGATAGTCGTCAACAAGGAGCCGACAACCCTGAAAAAATTGCGGCCTTAAAAGAAGTCGCTGAATCTCAGTTTTCCTATGCGAACCTCTACACCATTGGCTTGATTAAATTAAATGGTAAAGTAGTCGCGAGTGAAACAGAATTTTTTGAGACACTTGCCTCATTCTATGACACACTTTAAATCCGTATAAAAACGTGAGAAGTATGCTCTAAAATACGCATACCACTCACGTTTTTCTGCTACTTACTTGATTCTCTTTCCTTTACCTTAGGTGCTACATAGCGAGCAATAAGATCAGTGCCAATACGATGTGGATAGTCCTGTAAAGCTGTCAATTTTTCTCTAACCCCTTCTACATCTCCCGCACGATAAGCTTGCCACACATCCCAATCTTTTTCCGCTCGAACTAGCCACGGTCCTACCGCTTTTTGAAACGCGTCATTTGGAAACGCATGAAGTTTCTGTGCTGCTTGATAGAGCCGTTTTAATTCGGCTTCAATTTGTTCTTCGTCCTCATTCATCAATGCCAACGATTGCGTCAATGAAACCGTCTCACGCGTGAAATGATTAGGATTAAAGGCTGCCCATGTCAGCATCGCTTCTGCAAATTCTTCTCCTGCATAATGCTGTATAATGTCTTGCCAAGACGCGTCCAAATTAAACCCATCACTATCCCATAGAAAATCGCGCATACTTAGAATCGTAAGCTTAGAAGCTTCCCACTGCGCCATTGGATTTGAAACAACGCCTACTACTTGATACTGAGTGTCTGCTAAACGTGGTGAACGACTCTCATACGGGCTCAAGAAAAGTAACTCATAGTCTTTCAAATAGTCATTCACGGGAATATTATCCCAAATGACTATCGGACGTTGATATGCTTGCGCCATTGTTTGAATATCTTCCGTGCGAATATGCGCAGCCAACGTTGCCGGTCCCGTCCAAAACAATGGGACTTCTGGAGCCAAATGCTCATTTAAAAGTTCTAGATATAAAGAATCATGATGATTATCATACTCTGTCGGGCAAGCGACCAGTGTATACGTCGCTAGTGTTTGCTTTAAGTAGTCATTTACTTGGTTGACTAAAAAAGCATGCGCAATCGCTGAATGTTCAAAAATAATTTTTGGTTGTCCTTTTAAAATATAGTCAATATCGTCTAACAACAAACCAAAGTTACGAATTCCTAAATCAATCATTTGTTTTAATTTATCCGTTAGAACTTTTATTTCACTTGGTTGTGTATAATCAATATCATTTCCTGGACTAATCATGTAATAAAAGTCAACATTTTGTGATTCAGATTCGGCTAACAGCTCTTTAAATTTTTCTAAATCAGCTTCAGAGTAGTGCTCACGCCACTTTTTACGCTGAAGTTCATCATCCTTCGGCGCATACATATACGTATTCATCCGCTCTTCCCCTAAGAATCGGATAACGTCTAAACGATCTTCATGTGTCCAAGGAATCCCGTAAAACCCTTCAATTACCCCACGCATATTAAATGACGGCTCGTGCGCTACCGTGACAATCGGAACACACCAATAATCGCCACGTTTAGTCACTCCTTTCATCAAAGCTTCAATGGCGTAACGTAACCCACGCATGTGTTGCGTCCGCACAACGATATTCTTATCCGATGTTATTTCTAAATAAAAACTGTCACCTGACATCTGACGGTCAAACTCATGTATCAAAGTGAAATCATATTCTTCTTGAGTGTCATTATTAACCCAACGAATCGCTTCACGCGTTATTTCTTCATTAATTAAAGAGGTTGCCGTCTGAAAACGAAAATATTTTCCTACGAACCTAATGATCATTTTATCCTTTTGTACAAAGTGATAGGCACCTTTTGTATAAACTTCTTGATAATCTTGCAAAGCATGTTGTAGTTGATTCATCTTATTCCTCCTAGTTTTTTTTAACGGGAATCGTTAGTCTTTGACTGAATGTTCCGGATTGAACTATCAGTTGGATATCTTCGTGACAATCATTAAGCGAACGCACCCATACACTCGCTGACCCGCCAATTAACGCCACCGTTTCAGGTGTTAATAGCTCACCGTTTTCAATTTGGATGGTGACACTTCCCATTAAAAATGGCAATACATTGTCCATTTGATCGACTGCTTGAATACCGACTCGCACGGTATCCCAACTATCACGATTATCAAGTGCTCGCTCTTCATCCACGTAAACGTTCAATCCCGCCCAAATTGGATTGTGACAATAGGATTGACGCGCGACTTCCTGACCAGCAATTTTTCCAACAAACGTAATATCAGAAAACGCATGGCCCCACATAATATCCATATTTTTAATTAAAATAGGTGGGTAAGGTAACGACGGATATAAATCTTCTTGACGCGTAAAGGTTTCAATATACTGACCAGCATAATGCAACTCTACCTCATCACAGTTAGTGAAGACAAAAATAGGCATATTCATTCCCATATTTCGATCACCACGTGTCCAGTGTGTCAGAGGCGTCATCACAACCCGTTCTTCAGGGGATTGTTGACTGGCATAAACACTCGCCGCCCACTTTGGCTCGCGATAAGCATCCATTACACCGTGATAACAAATACGGTCACCTGAGCCAAAGTCTGCATGTGTATTATAGTCAAAGGCACACCAACCAATCGCTCCACTATTCTGACGTTGTTCATACATCTTATTTAAGACTGCCGCATGACGTAGGGCATGTTCTGTCAGACGCTCTTCTTGATCAAATCGTTTCGTAGGAAACATATGACCGGCATATTCTGTGACCATATAAGGAGTCTCAGCATTTCCTGTTACTTGTTTAGGGTCACGTAATACTGTAATGGCATCATTTCCATGCGTTTCATCATACGTCTTCACGTGAATCAAGCGTGATAATTTATCTTTATCACCACCGTCATAAATAAAATCATTCATCGTATAAACATCTTCTAAAAAGTCACTGTTTTCCATGTAACGCACACCGCCTGTTTGACGACTAGGGTCAGCTTTTTTAGCCATCTCATTCGTTCGAGTATATAATTCATGATGGTCCCATGATTCATTAACACGAACCCCCCACAAAACAATCGATGCATGGTGGCGGTCTCGTAAAATCATCTCTCGGACATTTTCAACCAATACCTCTTGCCATTCCCCTTCGCCAATATGTTGCCAGCCGGGAATCTCTTCAAAAACAAGCAAGCCTATCTCATCACAACGATCCAAAAACGCAGGCGCTTGAGGATAATGAGACGTTCTTACCAAATTTAATCCCAACTCATATTTTAAAATATCCGCATCCCGTCGTTGCGCACTATCAGGCATAGCATAACCCGTATGCGGAAAAGACTGGTGACGGTTAAGACCACGAATCTTCACTAATTCACCATTTAAATAAAAGCCTGTGTCGGTAAAAAGAGCTTCCCTAAAACCATGACGAAACACATAATCATCTTGTTTACCAATCGATACCGTCACGTCATATAAAGAAGGTTGTGTTAAATCCCATTCTTCTACATTGGATAGCACGCCTAGTTCACATGCAAACTCGCCTGATTTATCTAGTTGAAAATACTTTTTAACTAGCGTCTGATTATCTTTTGCAACGGTAACAGTAAGTGTTTTACTCGCGTCCTCGGTCAGACTGACCCATTCCCCTACTAAACGCACATCATAAACTCCTTCACTGTGACGGGTGGTTTGAAGATAGGGATGCTGAATAAAGTTAGTAGAACGATACTCTAGCGCTACTTCTCGATAAATCCCACTATAAGTGAGATAGTCTATCGTCCCTCCAAAAGGTGGAATATCCGACCGTTCACTACCGTCTACTACTACAGCAAGCACCACTGGACCCGTTTCCGTTACATTTTCAGGCAAGCGATACTCAAAAGGCGTGTACCCTCCCTTGTGACGACATACTTCTTGACCGTTCAAATAAAGTTTGGCGTAACCCATTACCCCTTCAAAACGAATGTAGGTCGCTTCTCCAATTTCTTGAGTGAGTATATAATAATAACAACTTTTCTTTTGATAGCATTTTTCATCAAAATAGTTTAAAGGTAATAGTTCTGTCGTATGTGGTAATCTCACTTCTGTCAACTGTAGAACCTCATCGACAGTCTTAAATTCATCTCCAACTTGGTACGTTTCTTTAAAATACCAATGATAATTCATTCGTTCTTTTTTACGCATGCGCTTTCCCTTCTTTCATTCTCTGTATGACCGATTCTGTCGGACAATAACTAACTAGTATCATCATAGCAAACTTTATGGAAACGCAACCAAAATCACAAAAAACACCAAGCAAATTTTTATTACACATTGACAATCTTTACTATTTTTATTTTCATAACACTTATTTCATCTTTTTAATAACATTTATTCACATTTTTTTCATATTTAAGGTCTATTATATAGACATACCAACAAACAACCCTAACAAAACTTTTCATTATTTACTCCTCCAAAGTAAATAAAAATCTCCTTTCTCCCTTGGTACCCTCTGAGGGAGATTCCTTTGAAATAGTCCTAAGCTTTGCTTAGGACTATTTTTTTGTGCAACAAAAAATGCTGAGAAACTGAATATCCAGTTTCTCAGCATTTTAAAATAACACACTATATGACTATTAAAACAAACCTGTAATCTTTCCATCGCGGTCAATATCAATCCGCTCTGCTGCCGGTGATTTTGGTAAACCTGGCATCGTCATCATATCACCTGCTAAAGCAACAATAAATCCAGCCCCCGCTGACACTTTCAACTGCTTAATATTAATCTCAAAATCCTCTGGCGCTCCTAGTGACTTCGGATTATCTGAAAAGGAATACTGAGTCTTCGCCACACAAATCGGATACGTACCAAAACCAAGACGCTCGAGATTGGCCATTTCTCTTTTCGCAGCAAGAGAGAGAACCACACCTTTTCCACCATACACTTTTTGGACAATCTTATTAAGTTTCGTTTCAATCGAATCTTCTGAGTCATAGGCATATTGGAAAGTCGATGCGTGCTCTGCTAAGGAAACTACTTTCTCAGCCAGCTCAATCGCTCCCTTACCCCCTTTAGCCCAGACTTCTGAAACGGCTACTTCTACGCCTAATTGACGACAAGCTGCTTCAACCGCCTCTTGCTCAGCTATCGTGTCTGTTGGAAATTGATTAATCGCGACTACAACCGGCATACCATATACCTCTTGTATCGTCGCAATATGCTTCATTAAATTCGGTAAACCAGCTTCAACCGCCGACACATCTTCTGTTCCTAAATCAGCAAGTGCGACCCCACCGTGCATTTTTAAAGCACGAATGGTTGCGACTAATACAACCGCATCCGGCTGAACAGATCCCAAGCGGCATTTTATGTCCATAAACTTCTCCGCGCCTAAATCCGCACCAAACCCTGCTTCTGTTACAGTATAATCAGCAAGCTTTAACGCTAACTTCGTAGCCAACAAACTATTACAACCATGAGCAATATTAGCAAAAGGACCCCCATGAATTAACGCAGGTGTATGTTCCAACGTTTGGACGAGGTTAGGATTCATCGCTTCTTTTAACAACGCCGCCATAGCGCCCTCAGCCTTCAAATCACCGGCTGTCACAGGCTCTCCTGCAAAATTATAGGCCACAATAATACGACGTAACTTCTCTTTTAAATCCTCCAAGTCATGAGCTAAACATAAAACAGCCATAATTTCAGAAGCTACAGTGATATCATAACCATCTTCACGAGGTACACCATTTGCTTTCCCTTGCAATCCATCCACAATATAACGCAATTGACGGTCGTTCATATCGACGACACGTTTCCAAGTAATACGACGTGTATCAATCTCTAATGCATTGCCATGATGAATGTGATTATCCAACATTGCCGCTAGCAAATTATTGGCCGCCCCAATCGCATGAAAATCACCTGTAAAATGCAAGTTAATATCTTCCATTGGGACAACCTGAGCATAGCCACCACCCGCAGCTCCGCCTTTCATACCGAAAACAGGGCCAAGTGAAGGCTCACGCAACGCTAACATTGCTTTTTTTCCAATCTGACGCAAGCCATCTGCTAGACCAACAGAGGTCGTTGTTTTCCCCTCACCAGCAGGGGTAGGCGTCATCGCTGTCACTAAAATCAGCTTCCCATCAGCGTCTTGAGAACGGCGCTCAAGCTCACGGTGATCAATCTTAGCTTTATAACGTCCATATAAATCATACTGCTCTTCCGATAACCCTAATTGCGAGGCAATCTCGTGAATAGGCTTCATCTTGACTTGGTTAGCAATTTCAATATCTGACAAATGTGACATTTTAACCTCTCCTTTTCCTAATAAATTCGTGCTTCTATCCTTTCATTTCACATGCTCCTACTAAACGTATTATAGCACCTCAATCGTCATTGCGTAAAAAAAACATGCGTAAAAACGCATGTTTTTTAATTAATCAGAATGACCGCTAACAATAACCCAACCGAAAGTAATAGTAAGACACTTCCTACCATAACTAATCGTTCATCCAATTTACCATTAGGAAATTGACGACGTAACAAGGCATACACACCCATACCTAACACTCCTCCACTCACGTTTGTCAGAATATCCGTAATATCCGACGCGCCGATTTGTAATAAATACTGCATTAACTCAATCATAAAACTAAAAATAAATAGATAACCGATTTTTTGCCAGACATTACTTTTTTTAGCCACAATACCTAATAAGCCACCAAACGGGACAAAAATCAAAAAATTATTCCACAACTCACTACGATCAATCATGCCATTTACTTTCGCCGAGTCGCCAAACGGAATGACATTAATCCGACGCATGTTTAACTGCATCATTTCACGAAAATCATCTGCCGAAATCGAAAACTTAAACAGCAAAATCCAGACTAATACGATTAAATATACCAACAATAAATACTTACCCTTCTTCATACACGTTGCCCCTCATCTTTTCTCTTACCTTCATCATACCAAAAAAGCCCGATAGTCAAAATCGGACTTTAGATGTAACCTGTTTATTTTTATCACTTTAATACGCCTTATTATTCGTCAAAAAACTCCTTTAACAACGCTCGCACTTCATCTGTCGACTTTGTGTTCATCAAACTAGCTCGTAAATCACTCGCGCCAGGAAAACCTTTGACATAAATTTTAAAGAAACGATGTAAGCCAATGATTGAGCGTGGCACCATCTCCGCATAGTGATCTTGTAAATCAAGTTGTAACTGAAGTAAGCCTAATAATTCTTCTGTACTATGCTCGCGCGGTTCTTTTTCAAAAGCAAAAGGATTTTTAAATATGCCACGACCAATCATAATACCGTCCACACCATATTTCTCTGCTAGAGCCAAACCAGCTGTACGATCCGCAATATCGCCATTAATCGTAATCAACGTTTGAGGAGCGACACGGTCACGTATCGCCATAATCTCGGGTATCATATCCCAGTGAGCGGGTACTTTACTCATCTCATCTCGCGTCCGCAAATGTATCGATAAATTTGCAATATCTTGTTCCAACAAGTGAGTAATCCAAGCCGTCATCTCTTCCCGTTCATGATAACCAATCCGTGTCTTCACACTGACAGGCAAGCCACCAGCTTTCGCTGCTTCAATTAATGTGGCAGCCACATCAGGTCTTAAAATAAGTCCGCTCCCTTTTCCACGTCCCGCAACATTTGGGACAGGACATCCCATATTAATATCAATGCCTTTAAAACCCATTTCAGCGACACCCATACTCATTTCACGGAAAAAGTCAGGATTATCTCCCCAAATGTGTGCCACAATCGGCTGTTCATCTTCAGTAAAGACAAGACGTCCTCGTACACTTTCCTTGCCATCTGGGTGACAAAAACTATCCGAATTAGTAAATTCAGTAAAAAAGACATCCGGTGCGCCAGCTTCTTTAACGACATGACGAAACACGACATCCGTAACATCTTCCATCGGTGCTAATATAAAAAAAGGCTTCGGTAATGCTGCCCAAAAGTTTTCTTTCATTTTTCTACTCCATTCTTATACCTTACGACATCGTTAAAAATCATTGCTATTATACTAATAATACAAAAAAGAAGCAAAATAAATCTTTGCTTCTTGTATCGTTTTATATTAGAGAGTTCGACTTAAACGCTGTCGGCACTTTAAACTCGATTGGTTCAGAAGCAGTCAATAAGGCTTCTGTTAAAACCACATCATAAACCTGTTGCGCGTGATAAGGTTTAAAATAATAACGTTTTTGTTGACTATCATACACCGATAAATACTGCGTATAATCCATAGAGCCATCATCCTTTATATTAACTCCTTTAGGAATCGACACACTGTTAAGCAAATGAAACAAGGCATTAATCGTTTCATCAGAAGTACTGCCCGTGTCAATATGCTGACGATGATAAACTGCGCGTACAAAACGCTCAGGTGATGTATGCCCACCAGGTAAGCCATACGTTCCGGAACCTTGCCCAAAAGGTTGTATAACATGAGATCCGATGGTCTGATGTTCAAAATTAACTGGACGTAAACTTAAATAGTTATTTAAATTCTTTAAATGCCACTCAAATTCGGGGCTATTCGTCATCACGCCTACAGGATTTTCTTTCATTTCTAACTCGCCGCGATTCGTTTCTAATACCACACTACGACCCGTCGCGTCTGTCACACTAAAATGAAGTGGTGGGACTATCCCTAAAAGTGCCACTTCGCGACTAACTAAATGAATCTCGGGTAGTCGCACCTCTAACTCAGCTATATTTTTAATCTCGCCCAACAACCACATGATGAGTTCTTGTGGGGCTAAATTAAATTTACCTTCTGCCGGAGTGTCATGATAGTGTGCTTCATGTAAAAAATATAGCTCTGCGACAGTCAAACCTGCTTCATTCATTCCGTCTGCTACATAATACGTTTCTAAACGACGACCCGTACCCACAAAACCATAACGCGTCGTCTGCATCGGTGCTAAAATAGGTTGCCACTGATACTGACGTGGAATAACTAAAGGATGCCCGTCTAACTGAAAACCAAAATCCATCGTTCGACCAAAAAAGTTGCCTGACTGATTGAAATAGGTAATACTTGTACACATTTTTACCACTCCTCTATTAAATCCCCACGCCCAGCACTGTTACTTATTAAAAATTTTAGGCCCTTTACGCATATTTTTCCGGTCGTTTTTCGGAGCCGTTTTGGTTTGCGTTTGACGTGCGGTTGTTTGTTTAGCGTCAATGATAGCTTGCATTTTTTCTTTTGCGTTCATGTTGTTCCTCACTATTACTTTAGACTAAGTGTTGTAACACTCGTTTTTATCATAACATTTTACAAGAGCCTATCGCAAATCAGATTGACACTCTTAAATTAAAAAATAATTACGATAAAATAACGAAAGACCTTTGAAGTTTTTATAAAGGTTTCAAAATAAAATTGCGACTAAAGTACAATATTATTAAAAAAATAACTATGATAGTATTTAGTCATTAAAATAACAACTGGAGATGTCAATATGAAAAAAATCAGAGTGTTAATCGGTCTACTATTAGTCGGGATTATCCTATTTAAAGGTGTCACTTTTTATCAAACAGGCACCTTTCATCTAAAAGGCAAGAAAATGTACAGTCAAAGTGCGATTCTGGTAGATGAAACCGGCAAAACAATCGCCTCTAAGCAAAAAAACAAGAAAATAGCCCCTGCTTCTTTAGCTAAGATGATGACAGCTATCGTTGCTTTAGAAAAGCTACCTGATATTAATACGACCACGCTAGTAGATAGCCAACAGACTAATCAACTGCTAGCACAAGATGCTTCGATGGCTGGCTTTACTCCTGGTAGCACGGTTACGGTGAGACAACTTCTTTATGGGTTAATGCTTCCATCTGGCGCCGATGCCGCTGTCTCACTCGCTATGACAGCTTCTGGTAGTGAAGAACAATTCGTCCAAGAGATGAATCAAAAAGCGGCTGATCTTGGAATGACGAATAGTCATTTTACCAATCCCTACGGCACATCAGATGACGAGCAATATGCGACGGTGTCCGACTTGGCCAAGCTTTTAACATACGCTTTAGAAAACGGTCATTTCAGAGCGATATTTACATCTCCTGTTTTTCAAGATGATAGCTATCTTTTTTATAGTAGTACGTTTAACGCTTTTGGTGACCCTCAGTTAAAAAACGGGTATTTACTTGGTGGAAAGACTGGCTTTACAGACGAAGCAGGTTTATGTTTAGCTAGCTTGGCAGAAGTAAAAGGAAAAGAGTACATACTTATCACAGTAGGTGCCGATGGCGATCACCACACAGAGCCTTTCCACACGATAGACGCTCGACATATTTATGATAGTTTGTAATAAGATTAAAAGTATAGATTACATAAAAACATCCTTGATGCCTAGTAATAGTACATCTTTACTTAGGACATCAAAGATGTTTTTAACTCTTTACTTGTTCTAAACGCTCTTTTTCCATTTGTAAAATTTTCTGTTTTGCTTTCTCTTCACTAATCTGGTTATTTTCAAAGTTCTCTCTGTCGACTACTTCCGATTCACGTGCGTATAAATCAAATAAATATGTTTTGTATCCCAATACTTCTAACATACTCTCATCTATGCTTTCTTCTGTTAAAAGTCGATGTACACGAACTTTACGAGTTTGCCCCATGCGATAGGCCCTACTGATTGCCTGATTTTCTGTAGATGGCTTCCACTGTGGTTCACATAATATAACAATATTTGCTGCTTGTATATTTAATCCCACTCCACCAGCACTGACCTGACTAATTAACACATGTTTATCCTGTGACTTACTAAACTCTGTAATTATCTCTTGACGCCTATCACTTTTAACGTCTCCTGAAATAATATCAAACGTGTCTTCTTCTAAATAAGAATGTACTAAATGTAACACTTCTTTGAAAAAAGAAAAAATAATAACTTTACTTTTATCTTTTTTTGCTTGTTCACATATTTCTAGCAATCTATACAGTTTAGGAGATTGCTCGGGTGTTTTACCTTGAAATGCTGATCTTCTCATTGACATTAACTTCCCCATGCTAACAGCCTGATCATAAAATATTTTTTCTTTCTTTCCAAATGGCAACCATTCTTCTTTGATTTCCAAATCTGGTAACTCTTTTAATACATCCTTTCTATTTCTTCTCAAATACACAGTTTGAATCGTTTTTTTAAAATTATTAGGCTCCAATTTATAAAAATGTTCAGAAAGTTGGTTACCAATCGATGGATTTAATTGGGTCACTAGTTGCTTCATCTCATCAATTCTATTTTCTAGAGGTGTTCCCGACATGAACAACACATACTCCGCTACATCGCTCAAAGTATAAACATTTTTAGAGCGTTGAGCTTCTGGATTTTTTATGTAATGCGCCTCGTCCACGACCAGTACATCTAGTTCCCCTGCAGCTATATTTAAATGTTTCGTGTGTTCGTATGTTGTTATCATAACTCCACCCGTAATAAGCCACTCTTGAAGTGCTACTTCACGTTTTTGTCCATGAAAAACAGTTAACGGTAGTTCAGAAAACTTCTTAATTTCATGCGTCCAATTCAACAAGATGCTGTATGGACAAACAACTATTGCATAACGTTGATTATTTTGAAAAAGATGATTAATTAGACCCAGTGCTTGTATTGTTTTCCCCAGTCCCATTTCATCTCCTAAAAGCGTCCGCTTAAAGTGCAACGCATACTTAGCTCCAAATAATTGATAGCTTCGAAATTGTATGTGAAGATTATCCGTATTTATAGGAAAACTATTTACTTCATCAACTATTCGAGATGGCAAGTCATCTGTCATCTGATCAAAACTAACCCCTATAACATTTTCTATCTCCACGTAATAAGAAATGCTATCTTGACTAAAATCTGTGGTAATGTCTTGAATCTTATTATCTTTAAATAAAGAATTGTATTTACTTTTTATGGTTTCTAGTTCTGATTGAACGCTAGCACTATTTAAAAAAGAAATTGCCTCATTAATTTGTTTTTTAACTGACTTTTTTTGAAAAAGCTCGCTTATCACACCTCTTTTGTTAGCCGCTAGAGTTAACTTATCTCCTATTTTCTGTTCTAAAAACATCAAATCATTCAATAGTTCCTCTACTTCCAAATGTTGATTTTTCTTTTGATAAACCGCCGATAGAAGCTCTTGCTCTTTATACGATAGATTTTCTAAATCAATGACTGGATGAATGTCCTTTTCAAGTGATTTTTTAACAACTTTCAAAGCCACCTGAATCTCGTCAACCCAAAAGCTACCAAAAAATTGCTCTAGTTTTGATTTTTCTTCGTTCATTACATCAAAAATTGTATGATAGCCACGATTAACAAGCCAATTAATTGGGATACTAGGGTCAACTGTCGAAAGTATATCAACTGATAATTTTTTACAGTATTCGTGTACAGCTTCATTTTTTAATTTTTCCCAAGCTTCTTCAATATTAGCATTATAGTACGATAGATTCCGTTCTCTTAAATCATAGTAAATTTGATTTAAACTAGTTTTTAAATTAATAACATCTTTTTTTGATTTGATCATGTTAATAACTCCAATATCACTATCCTGTTTTTATATTGATTACTCTTAATATAAGTCACTTTTTTTAAATTGTCTAATTAATAAACAAGCAGACTAATGATTAGATATCCACCCCCTATCCACCCGTTTCATAATAAAAATCCACTATACGTTGTATTATTTTTATCTTTTCTCTCTTTATGAAGCACACGCTATCATTATGCTTTATAATAATGATAGCGTTATCACGTTCGCTTATTATGAGTTTATAGTTATAAATAATACATTGTTAACAGAAAGGATTTGGTAAAATGACACGCATTGCTTGTAGCACGTACAGTTTTAATCAATTAATTTCCAAAGGTGAAATATCACAGCTTGAGTCGCTCCAACTTGCAAAAGAAATGGGGTTTGATGCTATCGAAATTGTCGACCTCATTCACGATGAATCCATTGCGGAACGTGACTATGTTTATCAATTAAAAGAAGAATTAGAACGACTAGATTTCCCAATCACTAGTTTTACTTTTCATGCCAATTTACTCCATGAAGATGCAGAACAAACTCATTTAGAAATTAAGCGCATTAAAAAAATGATTGACTACGCCGAAATTCTCGGCGCAAAGAGAATACGACATGATGTCGCATGGGGACAATCTAAAAAATCTTTCGATATCGTTTTACCTGACTTAGCTCTCGCTTGTCGAACGATCACCGAATATGCCGCCAACAAGCAAATCATCACTATGGTAGAAAATCACGGATTTTTCGTTCAAGATAGTGACCGTATGGAAAAACTTTACAATCAGGTTCACCATCCTAATTTTAAACTACTCATCGATGTCGGAAACTTCCTATGTGTAGACGAATCCCCAGTTCACGCAGTGAGTCGTCTGGCTCCTTTTGCTGAATATGTTCATATCAAAGACTTTCATGTCAAAAGTGGTCGAGAAGCAGCACCTGGTGAAGGCTTTTTTGAAACACGTGGGGGGAACTTTTTACGAGGAGCCATCATCGGTCATGGAAATGTACCACTGACACAATGCTTTAATAGTTTAAAAAACAGTGGTTATCAAGGGGATGTGGCCATTGAATTTGAAGGCATGGAAGATAATCGAGAGGGCGTACGCATTAGTTTAGAAAACGTTCGAAAACAGCTGTCTGAGTATCTCCGAAAATAAAAAGATAGTATCCTTAACTGGATACTATCTTTTTACTATGTCTTCTACCATGTTAATCAATAGACTCTGGATGAACCGTAATAGGTTCACTTGAAAAATGAATTTCAGTAATCTCTACTTCTTCTGTTTCAAAGAGAACGAGCTTATTCTTTCCTACTTTTAGCAAGTCAAAAGGAATGAACATTGTGTGGAAAGGCCCTTTTTTCCAGTACTTTCCGATATTAAAATCATTTAAAAAGGCAGAACCTTTTCCTAGATTACCTATATATAAATACGTATCTTTTGCTTCTGTAACATCAAACTCAAATTCATAGAAAGTAGGGCCGCTGCTAACACCTCGGTCAAAATCTACTTGGTCCGTATTGTCTAATGAAAGTGGATAATGTTTCCAGCCTGAAATGTAATGAAGGTCTTGCATGACACCTGAACGAATACCTTTTCTCTGATGTGGCGCAACTAAATAACGACCGTAGTTGTTACGCCCCATGTTTTCAACGAGAACTTGTAAGTGACTCGTCTTATTGCCAGCTTCAACTTCAAATGTTCTTCCTAAACTATCTTGATATTGTGTTTCAATTAACTCATGATTCAAATAAATTTGTGCACGGTCATTGGCTTCTACTAGCTTTGTCCGCATTCTTGTCTCTTGTATAGGACGCACTGTTTCATATAGCACATAACCATAGTTTTGGTCTATCTCTTCCATTGGTAATGTGACATCATTAATAATTGCCTCGCTAATAGTTTCAAGCGTATTAAATAACGAAACTTTTCGTTTTACTTTGACACTAGGTGGTGCCATAGTAGGTGAAATAATCGGGTCTTCAAAGTGATTTTCAGGAAATAGTTTTTGAATCTCATTTTTTATTGCAAAGTACTTGGCCGTCGGATTGGCACTCTCTGTTAGCGGCGCGTCATAATCATATGATGTCACTTGCGGTAAGTTACCGTTAGGCGTATCTGACGTTCCGTTATAAAAGCCGAAGTTTGTCCCACCGTGGAACATATAAAAATTAATACTCCCCATCTCTAACACTTTTCTTGTTTCTTCCGCCGTTTCAAAGGGATCGCGTTTAATCGTAGGCTCCCCCCAGTTATTAAACCACCCGTCCCAGAACTCCATACACATCAATGGTTTTTTGACATTATGCTGTGCCATAAAGTCTTGCAAAGCACCAAAGTTTTTTTCAGCGTTCGAGCCGAAGTTAGCTGTTGGTAAAATATCCTCTTCCATCAGCGTTCCTGCCTCTAATACTTCTTTCCAACCACCGTCTGATGTTACGAAGGGCACATTGATTCCTAATCGTTCCATTAAATCTTTTTGCTTAGATAAATAAACTTTATCATCCGAATATGAGCCGTACTCATTTTCAATTTGTACCATGATGACATTTCCACCATTAGTATACTGATACTTAGCAATTCGTGGAATCAATTCTTGATAATAACGTTCTAAAGCGCTCATAAATTTAGGATCTTGGCTTCTAATTCTTACATGGTCTTTCAATAACCATGCCGGTAACCCACCGTATTCCCACTCAGCACAAATATAAGGCGAGGGTCTTAATATGATATATAAGCCCAAATCTTGTGCTTCCTCAATAAATTTTTCTAAATTAGCAAGATGTTCAAAGTAAAACTCATTAGGCCTTGGTTCATGTAAGTTCCAAGGGACGTATGTCTCGACCGTATTGGCGCCCATGGCTTTTAAGTTAAATAAACTTTGATGCCATTTTCCTGGTGTGATTCTAAAATAATGTACAGCTCCTGAAATTAATCGTGTTGCTTTTCCATCAATGTAAAATTCTTCTTTAATTTCAAATTTCATATCATGAACGCTCCTTCTATTCTTTAACAGATCCTAAAACTAAACCACTTATTAAAAACTTCTGCATGATTGGATAAATGATTAAAATAGGTATCATCGAAACTAAAATTTTGGCTGAATTTAATGTTAATGACGAAACTTTTGACATTGCGACAATTTCTTCTTTAGACATCTCTTTCATTTGGTCTGTTTGTAACATTAATTGTTGTAAATACGTTTGCAAAGGTATTTTCGTTTGGTCATTAATATAAATGAGTCCATCGAAGAAATTATTCCAATGTCCTACGATGATAAATAGTGTGATTGTTGCAATCGATGGGAGTGAAATGGGTAAAAATACTTTGAGCAACACGGTTAGCGGTGAAGCACCGTCAATAATTGCCGCTTCTTCTAATGAACTAGGAATACCTTTAAAGAAATTCATCATTAAAATGATGTTAAAGACGGAAACAGCTCCTGGTAGAATTAACGCCCATAAGGTATTGATTAAGCCCATTTTCGTCACAACAAAGTATGTAGGAATAATGCCGCCATTAAATAACATTGTAAACATTAGTACCCACATATAAACATTTCTATATTTAAACTGTTTCGTCGTACGTGATAAAGGAAATGCCATAAAAATAACTAAAATTAAATTTAAGCCTCCTCCAAATATTACTCGCTTAATCGATACAAAAAACGCGCGCCAGAACGCCTTGTCTGTCATGATTTTTTCGTATGACCCTGTCGTAAAATCAACTGGTAAAAAAGTCACCTGTCCGCTGTTAGCTGCCGTACTTGAACTAAATGATATAGCAATCGTGTTAATTAAAGGCGCTAACGAAAGAAAGGCGGCAAAGAGTAAAATTGCGTAGATGATGACCGTTACAATGCGGTAGCTTGTTGTTTTAGATGCAACCATTTCTTCCCTCCTAGAAAATACGATATCCTGCAAATTTATCGGCAAGTTTATAAGACAAAACAATCAATCCAAAACTGACGACCGATTTTAATAATCCGACTGCTGTTGCGAATGAAAATTGCATATCTACTAACCCCATTCGGTAAACATAGGTATCAATAATATCCCCTGTTTGATAGACAATCGGGTTATATAAGTTAAATACTTGGTCAAAACCAGCGTTCAATACGCTCCCAAGATTTAGCGTAGCTAACAAAACAATGGTTGGTAAAATCCCCGGCAAGGTAATATGAATCATCTGTTTAAATCGATTCGCACCATCCATGGCTGCCGACTCATATAAAGCAGGATTGATAGCGGTTAAAGCTGCTAGATAAATAATCGTGCCGTAACCATAACTTTTCCATACATCTGTAGCGATCAATAACGGCCTAAACCAAGTGTTACTCGCTAAAAACATAATACGTTGACTTCCAATAAACTCTAAAAAGTTATTAAACATGCCGTCATATGAAAAAATCATCGAGACAACGGTTCCCAACACAACCCACGACAAGAAGTTAGGTAAATAGACGATTGTTTGAACCCATTTTTTAAACCACTGCACACGAGCTTCGTTTAAAATCAAAGCAAAAATAATCGGTACAATCATACCTACGACTAATTTTCCTACGGCAATGATAATCGTATTGGCAAAAATTTGTTTACTATCTGGCAATTGAAACATATATCTAAAATGATCTAACCCTACCCAATCAGAACCTAGAATTCCTTTAGCTGGCACGTAGTTCTGAAAAGCCATCAAAATACCAAACATTGGTATGATATTGAAAATAATAAGTAAAATCATACCTGGTAACAACATAGCATGATAATAACGTTGATTCTGTTTTGTGGTCTTTTTTAAAGATGCTTTTTTCGCCATAGCTTTCTCCTTTACAAATTCTGATAACTCTTACGCGTTCTTCTTAGTACGGACACTCTTTTCCAGTTTTAAAATTTGTTGTTGCATATTCACCATCAGTCCCAATGCGACACTTCCTGATAGTAAAAGAAGACTTAATGACATAGGGAGTATCATGATAGAAAATCCTGCTATTAACACTAATAAACTATTTTTAATGGTTTCCGTTCTAAATTTAAAAACATAATACCAAGATAAAAGAACGACCGCTTTAAAATGAGTATGAAAACGCGTAATAATCATCGCTTGATAGATACTTGTGTTCACAACCATGAACAACATCAACACAATTGGAATTAACCAAAGTTGATTGCGCATGGGATTTAACTTAATAAAAAAATAATTGAAAATAAAAACACTCAGTAATATGACATTTAAACAGCCACTCAGAAATGCGACTTTAAAATTAGTTTTATAAGCATAGAAATAGTCACGAAAAACAGCAACCTCTTGCTGACGCAACTGCTTCCAGATGACTTGCATTAATGCTGTTATGGAAGGAAACATCAACATTGCTGATATTAAAAAGACGAATAACGAAAGATGATTGAGTGAGATGAAAAAAATATGAAAGAAAAAGAGACTATTCGTTAAGAGAAAAAGACAACTCGAAATAAATAAAACGTGTACCCACTTCGTATATTTCATCCTATTCAAAAAGCCCTTCGTGTTTTCCATACTCTGTTCATCTCCTCATGATATAAAAGAGAGAGCATCACTCTCTCTTTTATATAGTAGTTTATTTTGTTTTAGCGACTTCTTCGTTGACTTCTTTCGTGATATCTTCGCCACCTGTGGCATACCATTTTTCAACAAAGTTATCAAACTCATCTAATTCAACTTCACCCATAATAATTTTTAAGAATGTTTCATCTTCAATTTTCTTCAAGTTTGCCCATTTCGTACTCATTGATTTTGTTTTGCCGTAAAACGCCATATCAACAAAGTTGGTCTTAGGATCAACAGAGGCTCTAACCCCATCAATACTACCTTTAGCTTCTGCCCATGCATCTGGATCTGCTGTTCCTTTTTCTTGATAGTCTTTCACTTGTTGTGCACGGCTTAATAAGCTCGCTGGAACATTTTCATAGTCATTTGTATCCACTGCTTTTTGCAATGCTTCGTAAATATCTTTGTTTGAGTCAGCATAGTCCAATTTAAAATCAAGAGGCGCATAGTACCAAGGATAGTTTACATTTTTACCAATATTTTCATCCTTATATTTCACTACCTCATCTGTCATATTAAAGTTGAAATCTGTGACTAAGTTCAATGAACGAATAATCGCTTCTGGATGTTCGTAACCTTTCTTCACAACTAGGTAACGTACAACAGGTGTCCCCGTGAATGTCGTAAATTGACCCTCTTTGTTTAATGGTGCAGCAACAGGAATCCAATCTGCTTCTGGATTTTTCTTAATCGCTTCTTTTAGCTCAAAGTAAGTTGCCCACCATGGTCCAAAGTAAATACCAACGTTTTCCGCTAATGCGCCATCACGTTCGTCTTTCGTTCTTACTGCAAATTGCTTATCGAGTACGCCATTTTTATATTGCTCACGTAGCTCTCCTAGCACTTCTTTTGTTTCAGGCTGCACACTTCCATATTCAACCTTACCGTCTTTATCAATCCATTGACGTGGGAATGAATTATTTTCGTTAAACAGAGGTGCTAGGTCGTACGTGCTACCAAAATTACCTGCGACTTCTTCTACTGCCGTAAACCCGATTGTTTTCCCATTTCCTGCCATATCTTCATCAACAAATTTTTTCGCCAATGCATATAAGTCTTCTTTTGATTCTGGTAGTGACTCGCCAGATTTTTCTAACCAATCTTTTCGAATCCAAGTCACGTTATGCTCATAGTAATAATAAGGAGTTGGAATCGCTAACATTTTTCCGTCAATGGTTGTGCTCTTAAAAGGGTCAACCTTGTAAGATTCCATGCGTTTTTTCACTTCATCTGATGCTGCTTTTTCATATGCTTCACTTAAATCTTCAATCAAATCATTCTCTGCTAATTCTTTAAACATATCTTGATTCACGATAAGAACGTCTGGGATATCACCAGTAGAAATAGATAACGCTACTTTTTGTGAATAATCTTTTACTTCCCAAGCGATTTTTGCTTTAATATTTGATTTTTCTTCCACAAATCGTGTTGCCGCGTTGTTTTCAAGGCTATCTCCTTTAGCCATCTCATTCATATCTCGTTGAAACTTACCGATAGTATACTCAACCGGCTCGTCATACTTTCCATACGGCTTGTATTCATCTAGATTCTTTGCCGTTTCTGATCCTGAATCTTTACCACACGCCATCAGTAAGACTGACATCCCAACTAACACACCCGAAAAAAGCCAATTTTTTCTTTTCATCTCATAAAACTCCTTTTCTATGTTTTATAACCGTGTTCTATTCATATTGTAAGCGTTATTACAAAGATGTTAAATGATATATTTTACAGAAAGTTTGTACTATTTTTGAATTCAGTGGTTTTTTATTTTTAATCAGTAGAAAATTAACCCTTATGAAAGCCTTTACTTTAGCTATATTGTATTTTAATATTAGTAATAACTATTAAGAGCTTATTTATCATTTGTTTTTAGCTATCTGGGAGGGAATGCCATGTACAACTTACTATTAGTAGATGATAATAAATTCGAACGTGAAGGCATTATTTATACGTTAAAAACAGGAAATATCCCTGTGAATATTGTAGAAGCAGAAGATGGCTACCAAGCCCTGGAACTATTAAAAAACCAACATTTTGATATTCTTATCTCTGATATTAAAATGCCTTTATTAAATGGCGTTGACTTAATTAAGCGAGTGCGAGATTTTGACCAACAGATTCATATTATTATCATCAGTGGCTATAATGATTTTGAATATGCCAAAAATTTGTTAAGCTCAAATGTGACCAACTACCTTTTAAAACCGATCAACACCACAGAATTTATTCATACAATCAAACAATTACCACTTTTTTGCCCATCTAAAAGTGCTGAATATTCGCTTGTCATTCGCAATGTCCTAACCATTATCGAAACTGAATATGCACAAAACTTAACCTTAGAAGCACTTGCTGATCGCGTTTTCCTATCCCCTAGTTATCTTAGTAATCTGTTTAAAAAAGAAGTCAATCAAAATATTATTCCATATCTTAATGACTACCGGTTAAAAAAAGCAAGCAATTTATTGAGACACTCAACCATGAAAATCAACGATATTGCGACTTTCGTCGGTATCCCAAATGTCTCCTACTTTAATCGCTTATTTAAAACAAAATTCGACATGTCCCCTACCCACTATAGAAAGTTGCATACTACAAAATGAAAAAAAAATGGAAAGACTTTGCAAAAGCTAAAATAAGTTTCCGAAGAAGATTACTTATTTCCTTTATCACTGTCAGTGTGACGCCTTTAATTATTATTGGCATCTTTTCGCTCATCCAAGCCGAACAAAAAACCTATTCTGAAAAAGAAAAAATTTATTTAAATAACATGGAACAGACGTATCAGACGATTGAAACCAAAGTCACAAGTATCAACCGAGCTAGCGAACTCCTTATTTTTAATACCGGTATTATTGAAATGTTTGAACAAGACTTTCGTGACAAATCCGATTTCCAAAAATATGCACTGTTTCGTGACATTTTCAACCCAGCAATTCGCTACACTAGTGTGATAGCACCAGATATCACGAATGTGACTTTTTATACGACTGCCGCTATTAAAGGCTATCGACAAGATATATCGCCTCTTGATAAAAATGTGCCAAAACGAATCAAAGAGTTTCGCCTCTCTAATACGCCCGAGTGGGTACTTGAAAACAATATACTTTATGTGATTAATGAAATCCCCTCGACCTTTTCACGTACCGATCGCACGATTATTGAATTTCAGCTCAACTATCAAGACTTTTTTTCCGACGTTATCAGTTCAGATGATAACTTTAACGTCGTCATATCAGATAAAAATAGGACTATCTTTACCAATCAAAATCAAGATAAAAAAGCCGAACATCCGATCGAAGCGACTTTTTCAAAAGAGTTTCACCACAATAATTGGGTGCTACACTATCACGTATTAAAAAGCCCCATCGACGATCAAACACAATCGATTATTCTGTCAGTTATCGCCTTATTAATTGGAAGTGTTTTGATTGCTTTTTTAATGACACAATTTTTTACCACCCACATCCTTAAAACACTGGATGAACTCAAAAATAAAGTCAAAAAAGTCACTAATAAAGATTTAACCGTGGATTTTAGTTCCACGCACCATGATGAGTTTGGCGAGCTGAGCAACTTGATTGGCGAGATGTTAGATAGTATCAAAACACTGATTGACAAAAATTACAATGCAACGATTGAAAAACAAGATAGTCAATATCAAGCGTTAGTCAGTCAAATCAACTCCCATTTTCTATATAACTCGTTATCAATGATTAATTGGAAAGCCATCATGTCTGAAAATTTAGAGATTAGTCACATTGTCCAAACACTGTCGACTTTCTATCGAACGACATTGAATCACGGACGAACACCGATTACATTGGAAGAAGAAATTGAAAATGCGCAAGCGTATATCAACTTGCAGTTATTTCTCGACCCAAATCAATTTAACATTATTTACGACTTCCAAATCGCCCATGATAACTTGTTCGTCATTAATTTACTGTTACAGCCACTTATTGAAAATGCCATTGAACATGGATTTAAAGAAAAACCCCCTAATGCCACCATTCAAATCATTACTAAAAAAGATATTGAAGGCAATTTAATTCTGGCCGTGACAGACAACGGGCATGGTATGACTAACGACGAATTGAACTCAGTCTTATCAGAAGACTACTCGGGATACGGTTTAAAAAACATTAATAAACGTCTGCAATTTTATTTTGGCAAGAAATACGGATTGACTATTCACAGTGTCGAAGGCAAAGGGACGACTGTTATTATGAAATTACCCGTACTAACTAGCTTAGATGAAATCGATCAACTCGACACACATGAACGCATATAAAAGAACTCCCCTTAAAGCCATTCTCAAAAGCTTTAAGGGGAGTTTCATTATACTTTTAAATTATTTTATGATACTTCTACAACGGTCAATTCACCTTTTTTATCCGCTGATTTTTCTTCATGCTCTGCAATCGTAATCGTTTGTTTCGTACATGCTAGCGGTACACGTTCAGCTGCCGGTGTACCATTTAAAATACTTTCAGCAAAGTGTTTGATTTCAAGGTAGTAACCATTTTCTTTAGAAATATCTGGTTCAAAACTCTTTTCACCATGTGGATAGTCAACTAGCTTACCATTTTCCAAAATAATAGTACCACGTTCAAAGTTTACTCTAAAACGCATCTCAAAACCAAAATCATCAGAATTGATTGTCCAATCATCTTCAGCACTGACGACTTTACCATCTTCATAAAAATATTTAGAAGACACGATATCATAGCCATTACCTTCATTGATAACTAGACCACTTGTTGAAACTGTTTCTGGTTTACCAAAGAACCAGTTAATCGTATCCACATCATGAATATGTTGATCCAATAAACAACCACCTGATTTATCTTTTTGTAATAACCAGTTCTCCCATGACCAAATTGGTGTTGTCCCACCACGGAAGAAAGAAGCAGCTACAACTTTTCCATAACGCTCACTGTCAATCGCTTCTTTCACATATTGATAAGATGGGAAGAAACGTAATGTTTGACCAATCATTAATTGCTTATCTGTTCGTTCTGAAGCCTCAATCATGCGTTCACAAGCTTCTGTAGAAATCGCCATCGGTTTTTCACAAAAAACGTGCAGTCCCATCTCCATTGCTTTAACAGCTAACGGCTCGTGTAAATAAGTTGGCAAACAAAGATCGACATAATCAAGCTCTTCTGATTCAATCATCGTTTCCATATCACGATAAAAATTATACTTAGAAAAATCCACGGGCGTAATACCTGTTGGTAAATTTCCTTCGACCAAAGCACCGCCTTGTTTTTTCTCATCGACGTCTGCAATCGCTACCAATTTAATAGGAAAGCCTTCTTCTTCTAGACGAATATAATTCTGTAAATGTGCATTTCCCATAAACCCAAGTCCAACTAAACCTACTTTTAACATATCGTGTTTCCTCCTAATAATTTATTTTGTATCTTAATATAAACATATCCGACATTGTCTTTTATTTAGAATATAAGTTTGATTTTGTACATAATAAGCCCAACTCCTATGAAAACCCTTTTTAAACTCATTTTCTTATAGTAAAAATAAGATAAGGGAATAGATAACATAACAGAAAGGAGCTTGACATGCATAAAAAAATTAACATCGCTGTCATCGGTTTAGGCAATCGGGGAAGTAAATTTGCTTTGCACACACTTATTCCACATGCTGAAATCGACGTCACGATGGTTACCGACCTTTACGGCAATCATTTTGATGAATTTGAACAACTAGGAATTAAAACGACAAAAAATCCAATGGACGTCTTTCAAAACGATGACGTTGACGCCGTTTTTATTGCTACACCAGATGGCACCCATGGCGACTATATTTTAGAAGCAATTAAACATGATAAACACATCATTGTTGAAAAACCACTAGAAATTACTGAAGCAAAAATTAAGGAAATCGAGCACGCCTTGATTGGTTTTGAAAAGGTCTTTATGGTTGGCTACGTTCTACGCTACGCACCACTCTATGCGAAAGCACAATCATTACTGGCATCAGGTATTATTGGGAACATTTACTTGGCAAATGGAATTGATCACATCCACTACGGAGGCTATGCCTTCTTCCATGATTGGCATCGTCGTCAAGAAACCGCTCAAAGTTTACTTTTACAAAAATCATCTCATAGTCTAGACATTTTAAACTGGCTAATCGATTCAACCCCGACACAAGTCATGGGGTTCGGTGGGTTAGAAGTCTTTGGCGAAAAAGGTGCCATTAAAAAATTCGGCAAACCTAATGATGAACCACGCTTTTGTCACTCGTGTGAGCTACAATACGTCTGTGAAGAAAGTATCTATAATATCAAAAAGCATAAAAACATTTCTTGGCAAGATGATTGGCCCGATCGCTGTGTCTTTGACTCTGAAATCGATGTAGATGATCATCAAGCCCTTTTAATTCACTATCAAAATAACACTAAATTAACCTACTCTATCAGTCAATTTAGTGCCTTTTATCGACGAGAATTCAGCTTCATTGGGGATAAAGGTGAACTGGCTTTTGATGATGAGTCAAATACTATTCGCGTTTACGACCGTTTAAAACGAGAAACCCTTACGTATCAAATCGAAGATTCAGGCAACCACAGTGGTGGCGATGACGAAATGCTCTTAGAATTTATCGAATGTGTGCGCACTTCTCTTAAACCACGATCAAACCTAGAAAGCAGCGCAGCCGTGACACGACTTGTCCTAGCTGCACAAGAGTCTATTAAACAAAATAAATTGATAGAAATTGGAGGATAGGCATGAAACTAGAAGATAAAAAAATATGTGACACGATTCAACAAAATGACTTAGGAAATGTTAAGTTCTTCCGCTATTCATTAACCGTAAACACGAATCAAAAACAAGAGGAAAAATGGCTCCTTGCCGAAATGTTCCAACTCTTACACGAATCCGGTCAACAAACCATCAAACAATTGACAGCGTCTCACGCTAAAGATGAGCGTGCAACATTATTAACCTTAGAATTTGAAGACCATGTTATGGCAAACTTGTTTATCGGATATGTACCTGATGTGACGACTTATACAAAAGTACTCGAAGTCGTCGGTGACAAAGCACTATATCAATTTAACTCAGACAGTCCTACTGCATTTTCAACTACTTTTACCAAAAAAAGCTATGCTGTCGATCAAACCATCGACCTTTCACGCTATGAAACATGGTTTAATATGATGACCCAAAGTATTCAACAAAAAACAAGTGTAAAGGAGATGACAGAATGAAAGCAGCTATTATAGGTGTGGCACATATGCACGTGCTTAGCTATTTGAGATGCATGAAAGAACTCGATATTGACGTCACTGGTGTGTACGACGACGATCAAGCACGTAAAGAAAACTTTGCCACAGAACACGAATTAAACACTTTTGACAGCTTAGAAGACCTTTTTCAAACAGACTGCGACACGGTTGTCATTTGCTCTGAAAACGTGCACCATTTAGAGCATGTTACGGCAGCTGCTAAACAGCAACGTCATGTTATCGTAGAAAAACCGATGGCCATTTCTACTGAAGAAGCTGACCAAATGATTGCTGTGACCAATCAGCACGATGTCAAACTTTTCGTTTGTCATCCCGTTCGCTTCTCTCCAGTCATGCAAGAACTTAAATCACTCGTCACATCCGAACAGCTAGGCGAAGTCTATGCGATTAACGCTAGTAACCACGGTAAAAATCCTGGTGGTTGGTTTGTGGATAGAGCCCTTTCTGGCGGTGGTGCTATTATCGACCACACCATCCACATTGCTGATTTAGTTTACTGGCTGTTTGATAAAGAAATCAAGTCAGTTTCTGCTCAATCAGCGACGGCTTTACATGATATCCCTGTCGAAGACACTGGTTTATTACACGTCGTCTTTACCGATGACACCTTGCTCAGCCTCGACACATCTTGGAATCGACCTGATAACTACCCTGTTTGGGGAGACGCAATTATGGAAATTATCTGCGAAAACGGACGCGTCTTAGTCGACGGCTTTGGTCGATACGCTGACGTTTATCATAATACGGGTAACCAAGAACGCGTTTACTACGAACCCGATATGGACATCGCCATGTTTACTGCGTTTAAAGACATTATTGAAAATGATTTACCTTCTCCTGTTGCTGGCGACGCAGGACGATTTACCATCGAGATGTTTGAACTTGCTTATCAATCTATCGCGACAGAAAAAACGGCGTTTAAATAGGAGGAAATAAATGAAAATCGGCATAAACAGTTGGTCTTTCCCAACAAACTTAACATTAGAAGAAACATTTAAATTAGCAAAAGAATTCGGTTACGACACGATCGAGTTAAATATGGCTGAAAACGTCCAACATGAAAACATCGTCTCTGACTTGGGATTACAAGATACACCACATCTTACAACGGAGATGACACAACCAGATTTCGATAACATATTATCATTATCTAAACAATATGACTTGCCTATCAGTAGTATTGCGACAGCTTTACACTGGCAGTATCCTCTCAACCATGCGGATCAAACCATCCGTGAAAAAGGAAAAGATATTGTAAAACAAATGATTGTCGCCTGTCAGGCATTAGGTGGCGACACCGTACTCATCGTTCCCGGAGTCGTAACTCCCGACCACCCTTACGACGCTTGTTATGACTTGAGTCTCGCCGCATTCAAAGAACTCGCACCTTTCGCTGAAGAACATGGCATTAAAATTGGGATTGAAAATGTGTGGAATAAATTCCTACTCAGCCCTCTTGAGATGAAACAATTCGTTGAAGCCATCAACCACCCTTACGTTGGTGTTTACTTTGATGCAGGAAATGTCTTACAATTTGGTTATCCAGACCAATGGGTTAGAATTCTCGATCAACATATTGTCAAAGTCCATGTAAAAGACTTCGATACGAATATCGGCAATATCACTGGCTTTAAAAACCTTTTAGCTGGTAGTCTCGATTGGCAGCGCCTCGTCCAATCATTACGTGACATTCGCTATGACGGTCCATTAACAGCGGAACTAAGCCCATATAAAGTAGGTGGCACACAGCTCGCCAAAGATACCGCAGAGGCCTTACGTATTATTACAAACTTATAAAATAAAGGAGCCAGGGTAAATATCCCTGACTCCTTTATTTTATTGAATAGAAGTTTCATACTCACTCGGCGTCATGCCCGTCAACTGTTTAAAACTGTTGGAAAAATGATGAACGGTATTATACCCTGTACGCTCAGCCACTTCCGTAAAGGTCAATTCCTTCCGACGAATCAGCTCTTTCGCTTTATTAATACGCAAGATACGTAGATACTCCATCACCGTAAAATCCGTTTTAGCTTTAAAGTGATTTTTCAAAAACGTCTTACTCAGGAAAAACTTTTGACAAATATCATCTAAATGAATGGTCTCCGCCAAATGTGTTTCTAAAAAAGCAATCACATGACGCACTGTTTCATCATCATACTCACGCTTTAACAAATCATGCTGCTTGACCACTCGCTTTTCATCTGACTCCAACCGAACCAACGTAATCAAAAATTGTTCTAATAACAAATACATCATTTGTTCACTACCGATATACGGGCGAGCTTGACGATTACTTGGCTCATATAATCTCCCCATGCTGTTCTTAAATACACTGCGTGACTCTATAATATAATGACTTAAAAACTTCGTCTCCGACTCTTTTAAGTTCATAATCCGATTTTCAAAAAAAGCCATTTGTGGTGAACGCGCGACAAAAGATGTCACTAAGACATTAGACGGCACGAAACCATTTCCACTAATCGTATGAAATTCATTTGGTTTGTGAAAAATAATGTCGCCTTTAGACAAATTGTAATAGGTACCATCAGCTGATACGGTCACTTCTCCACTATCAACATAAACTAACTCCCAAAAATCATGTTTCTCCCCTGCAAAAGAATAAGACTTCGTGAATTCATGGTAGTAAACGGTCACTATCTTTTCCACATTGATAAACGTCTCATGACGATCGGGTCCGATAAAATCTAGATTGAACTGATCTTGCATTCGCCACGCCTGCCTTCTTGTTTAATTTGCTGTTAGTACCTTACTAAAGACAGAAAACACTTAATGGTAGTGCTTACATTATAATGTGCTCTATCTTAACAGATTTTCATTACTCATCCATTCACTATTAGTATAACAAATAAAACTAGAAGATGCGGAGATAATTTGGTAATTTATGATTAAGACGATTGGTGCATACAGATCCGTGGAGATCTTTGACCAACAAATTTTAAGATTATTTTTATCAGTGACGATAACAAAACACTTCCCAAATATGTGGAAAGTGTTTTGTTCATGCTTAATGTTTGTCATCTTGATGTTTTTTTAATACTTTTCCAGCTTTAGATTTTTGTTTTTTACTACTAGTTTTACTTGATAGTAATTTACCAGCTTTTCCGACTTTACCACCTCTGTGTTTGGTCATATTATTCTCCTCCCTACAAGTAAATTTTTAAAGCCTTGTCTATTTCTTTTTTGAGTTCCTCTTTATCTAAAAAAGGTGCCATAATTACCGGATAGCTTTTATTTAACTCAAAAATAACAAGACGACCATATCGCACATCATTACCCAAATCAGGTCTATTTTTTACTTTTTTCTTTAATAAGCTACTCAAATTTTCTTCCTCTATAACACTTAAAAAATTTCTAACGAATTCACCATTACGAAAAATATTATATTTTATTATATAATTATACACATCCAAATTATTATAAATCATTTCAATAAAGCTTATTTCATCATCCTTTGATTGAAAGTTGCCATCCGTTAAGTATTCAGCTGCTAAAACACATTTGTAAATATAATTTTCCCAATCGAATTTTTTCAAAACGATATTATCAAATTTCTTCTTACTTTCGAGTACTTGAGGATATGTTTGGATAATATAGTCACGCTTATACAAACATAGCAACGAATGCCAAAAACGTTTATTTAAATGTATATCTCGGTCTACATTGATATAATGATCTCGAAGTGTTAATATTGCCTCTTTAAATCTCTCCAATCCGCCATCAGCCCCTGCTAAATAGATTGGAAAATCAGGAATTTCACTTCTTATCGTTATAACTTCATCTGAAACATAGTCTTCATTGAAATCTATCGTATTTTTTTTAAAATCGCGGTACAATTTTTCATCATCAAATCCAACAGTTAACAATCTAATGTCCATTCTCTGACATCTCCTTTACACTATGTACATACTTCTCAACAATATCATCAGCCATCATTTGAATAACTTCATCTATTCGGTCATCAGATAATTCCGTAATATTTTTGCTCAACATTAACTCACATAATTTCATATGTAGCCCGTTTTCAGGCATCTGAATACTTTCAATCTGAACAAATTCCTCATCTTTTCCATATGTTTCTAAAATATCCTTTAACGCACGACTCAGTCCTATATACAAGTACATATTTCGGATGCTTGGTTTCAAACCAGAAACCTCCAAACTTTCCTCCTTACTTCTAAAAACTAAGACAATCATTTCATTTGTTAATTCCACTTTAAAAGGCACTGGTAAGTCTGACCGAATAGATTGTTCAAACAACTCTAAAGGTTTAATATCTGAATGTTCTAAAACAGCCTCATCTGAATAGCCTAGGAGACTATGACGCTCAACGACAATCTGATTTCTAAATTCCTTATAAAAATCATTTAAATCATCTGCTTCAGAAAAACTAATATCTTCTAGTGTTTGAATATGCAGTTGGATTTTTGTACGCTTAGATAAAGAAAATCGATTCTTATTTAAAATTAACTCTGTTTCATCTATACCTATTCTCTTGAAGTAATTATCATTTGATTGAACGATTATAACTAACGTAGCCTTATTTTCTTTCAACATTTTTTCAATGAAAGGAGAGCCAATTTCATATGAAAAATTGAAAATAAAATGATCTGAATCTTCTTTAACATCTGTAATAGAAAAATCAAAATAATTGTTTTCATAGCTTGTTGATGTTCTAGATAATATAGGGTAAGGAAACGAAGCATCTTTATTATAAATCATTGTAATACCTCCAATTTATAGAGGAATTTCAAAGAACTTGATCGCTGGTCCTTTTTGGTCAAATGTAATTTTATTTGGTTATTTTTTACCTCTACATTATAAAGTGTGAAACTGTCAAAATCATAAGATGTATCACGATCGACATCTTTTATCATCGCATATGACTCTTGCATGTCTAATTCGTTATCATATTCTCTACCTTCTCCATCGACTACTCTAAAAGAAATATTTACTCTCCCGTTAGGACTAAGTTCTTTGATGGTCTTTAAGTCAAAATATATAACTTCATAACTAGGAAATACCACTCTGTTTACAACTTCTGTTGGCACAATTATCTTGTCAGAAATAAAGTCATCTTCGCTTGATACTTTTAGTTTTCTTGGTTTTCTGACTTTCTCTCTATCCGATGGTTTTGTTGATCTACCTTCCTCGCCTCGCGGCTTTCGTCTCTCTTTCACTTTTTTCTTTCTAATTTTTTTACCATTGGCCAACTCTATTTTTTCAGACATAGATTCCAATTTAGTACGAAAGGTTACTTTTCTCTCATACAGTAAATCTGATGTATCAATTTTACCTTCACTTGGATATAGCTTTTCCCACTCTTCATCAATTATTTTTCCTATCTCTCGATTTAAATTATTTAAAAATTTTCTAGCATCTCTTTTCATCAGTTTGTCTCTTAATGCACCATCTGACAATTCTGTATGAGATTCATTTTCTAACGTCTTTAAATACTGGTCCTCTTTCGCTCCACCAATCAAAATAGCATTAAAAGAGCGTCTAACATATCCCTTCACTTTATGATCGACAATCTTCATCCCCATGCTACGTACGATACCTACGCGACCTGTTTTAATCTCCTCATTATATTTAAAATATAAATCAAATGTGTAACTATCTGTATTTGATTCAACAGTCAATTTACTAGGTAAATGATTTAAATAGGTATCTAAATACAAAGGCGTGAAATTTTTCTTTATGGTTTCAATATTTGTCATGTTTTCTGGATAGTATTTCACATCAAACACTATATCTTTTATAGTTTTATGATTAATGATTACTTCTTCTTGTTTATTTCTAATACTCACTTTTAGTTTATTGGTTAATAAGGCTATAAAGAAATTATCACAGACAGATCGGACCAGTTCTGGCGTACTTACTTGATTACTTTTTAAAAACGGAATAATTAATTTTAATCCTCTTGTTTTTTTATGAAATAAAGGATGGTAATACTTATTTTCAAAGGGTACGTATTGCTTTTTTTCATCCATTTTCGCAAAATATCCTGTCGAACGGTAGCTTTCATTTAATAAACGATGTTCGATTAAATGAACAGTTCCACCCAAATGTTCATTGCCTGCTTCATCACAATTTGCAAAATACATAAGATGAATGTCAGAAGCCGCATTATTCGCTATTTTTCCGACTCCATGTGATCCTCCTCTAGTTATCTCTAAATCATTATCTGATTCTTGATGATGTACACCTTTTTTATAAGCAAATACTTTGTATGTCGTATTTTCATCTAAAGCATCAGCACCTGAAAGCCCTTTCGTATTGCTGTCTTCAAAAGTAAGCACCGGAACTTCTGTAGATTCTAATGCTTTTTTCATATGTTCGATTGTTTCTTGGGTATAACTATTTCCACCTTCTAAAGCATGAATACGTTGTTCAATTTCTTCAATACCTGGTAATTCACTCTTATTAATCTTATCAAGAACAATTGTGATTTCTACTGGATCATCATTGTCGACTAATCTGGCATCAATCGAGTTTTGAATATTTTCTCTGATTGTGCCACTCATCCCAACAGAATGAAAATGCTCCAATGAATTATCAAATGTCTGAGTTTCAGTGTTAGCTATTTGGGCAAAGTAAAATGATTTATTCAATGCTATCTCCTTTTTTAACCTTTTTATTTTATCCCCACAACCACCTAAATGTGGTTATGGGGAAATCAATCACTGACTTATTTCTTACTCGCTTAGTAAGCGAATGAAGTCATCCAAATCTTTTTTAGCGTCTTCAGTTGTACCTTCTAAATCGGATAACATCGTTAATAGTTTTTCAGTGGATTCAGCGATTTCTGCTCGCACTTCTTTGATCTCTTCTGCTACATCTGCCAATGGAATAGGCTCTTCTTCTTCAAATGTATCGACATAACGGGGAATATTCAAATTATAATCATTTTCTTTAATCTCATCTAAGGAAGCAACATAAGCATATTTGTCCACATCTTCCCGCTTTTTATATGTTTCCATTATTTTTTGAATATTTTCATCTGATAACTGGTTTTGACTTTTCGCTTTGACAAACTCTTCAGATGCATCTATAAAGAGAATATCTTTGTTTTGACGTGCTTCGCGTCCTTTAAAGACAAGAATACATGTCGGGATACTTGCACCATAAAATAAGTTAGCTGGTAATCCAATGACTGCATCCAATAGATTATCACCAATAATATTTTTACGTATCTTCTCCTCTGCTCCTCCACGGAATAACACACCGTGAGGTAAGACAATCGCCATCGTCCCTTTACTGTCTAAATGATACAAACCATGTAGAATAAATGCATAGTCAGCACGTGAAGCTGGGGCAACACCATATCCCTTAAAACGAACATCTTTTTCTCGGTTAATATTTTTTGTATCCCACTTTTGAGAGTAAGGTGGATTAGCAACTACCGCGTCAAACTTAAGAGGGACTTGTACTCCATCTTTTTCTGTAAATGGCCAGTCAGTACCCAATGTGTCAGCTCGACGTAGCTCCATATTACGATAATTCACATCGTGCATCATTAAGTTCATGCGCGCTAAGTTATATGTTGTCGTGTTAAGTTCTTGTCCGTAAAACTCGACACTTCCTTCTTTTTCACCAAATGACAATTCTTTCTTAACCGTCAACAGTAACGAACCTGAGCCCATTGTTGGGTCATAGACACGAAACTGATTGCCATCGTCTTCTACATCTAGTGTCACAATCTGAGCTAAGATCTTACTGACTTCATAGGGGGTGTAGAATTCTCCGCCTTTTTTACCAGCATTTGCTGCAAAAAAGCCAATCAAGTACTCATACACATCGCCTAAGACATCTTTACCAGAATCATCTTTAAACACAAAATTATCAATCATCAAGATAATATCGTTTAACGCTTTTGCCCGTTCATTCGTCGTCGTTCCTAAGCGTGTATCCCCTAAGTTTACATCAGAGAAAACATTGGCAAAATCATCTTGTGCCATCTCATTACGCTTAGCATTTTGGTTAAATGAGTCAAACATATCTTGAAAATCACTGGCTTTGATTTGATGATTCTCAATTTTCGATACAATCTCATCCCACGTATACGCTGGGTCAATCACATAACCAATGCTTCGACTCACTTCTTCTAAATAATCTTCTTTTTCACTTGGATCTGTCACTTCATAAAACTCTTCTAAGTGATTTTCTTTTAAAAACTCATCTTGATTTTCAGATAAATAGCGGTAGAACATAAACGGTAAAATATAGTTTTTATATTCACTCGCATCCATAGTTCCTCTTAATTTGTTTGCCATATCCCATAACTGGGTCGTAATATTCTTTGCATTTGTCATTTTCCTGTTCTCCTTTTACACAAACATTTTTTGTAAAAATGATTTTTTTATTTTTTCTAATGCTTCAAGCTGTCGCTGATGAAGAGCAATAGTGTCGTCGAGTTGTTTGAAGAAAGTGCCGATTTTTTGTTGTTCTTCTTCATTCGGAATAAAAAAATCTGTATTAGATACTTTTGTCCAATCTGAACGTGGCATTTTCGTTCCTGAAGTGTCATTTGCAACTCTTTGATACATATCTGATTGTATTAAAGTATAAACGAATTCTGGAATACTATTATTACACTCAAACACCCAAAAATCACCCAAAGCTATTCCATCAAAGTCTGCTAGTAACCAGTTCTTTAAATATGGTCTGAGCTTACCATACAATATATCGCTTTTAGTAAAAAGTACGCCTTTCCTATCATCGAATTTTTGGCTTACATCTTTATTTAATCTTCCTTGACCGGCAACAATGTCTTCAAATTCTACTTTAGGCAATTTATCAGAGTTAGAATTTTTACTTTTACGTAATACTATATTTTTAAACTTACGCTGTTCCCAATCGTCAGTAAATCCTGCAAAGCGAATTTCTGGTTTTGTTTCGTCTTTTTTGGGAAACATCTTTTGCAAGAAGGACTTTTTAGTTTTTTCTAACGCTTCAAGCTGTCGCTGATGAAGAGCGATAGTGTCGTCGAGTTGTTTGAAGAAAGTGCCGATTTTATCTTGCTCTGAAATACTGGGAACCATTAACTTATAGTCTTTTAGGACTTTTAAGTATAATCTAACTCTTGTTCCACCTGATTTTTGCATCATAGAAAACCTTAAAAATTCCTTTGAAGAATTTAAATGAGCTAATAAAAATGTTTCATTTGATTCATTATTAGATTTGAATACAGGATACTCCTTGCTAACCAACACATCAAAGTTAAAATCATTTCTATTAAACCTAAATACTGAATCATCGGACATGTGACGATATGTAATATATCCCTTTGGAAGTCTATGAAAATCAACGTTTTCATTAGTTCCTAATCTTTTCCCGTTAAAATAGTCATCCTGTAAAAATAACCCTTTTCTCGATGATGTGGCGATATGGAGTCCGCTTTTCCCTGAAACTATTTCATTAAGCTTAGTAATTAAACTTCCAAACTTACGCTGTTCCCAATCGTCTGTATATCCAGAAAAACGAATTTCTGGCTTTGTCTTTATTTTATGACTCATTTGCTGTCCTGACCTCCACTCTCATATATCTTACTCATTTTTCTTAATCTCATCTGCCAGTTCATAAAAGGCAGTTCTAAACTCTCGGCGATATTTAACCCATGATAACGAGGCGATTTCATCACTCGCAATTTCTGCATAATCACTACGTGCGTCATTCATGATATTGGTCAATTCATTTTGCTTGTCAAGATCTTGTTTTTTATATCGGTGCTTATCTATCAACGCTAGTACTTCTTTAGGTTTGATACTATTGTCGAGTCCCCATTTGCGGACAAAGTCAGTCACTAAGCGCATATGTGTATCTTTTTGAGCGCGATTCATCGCGTCATTCATTGCATCCACATTACGAGGAGCTGGGTAGCGGTCAAACTCAAAGACTTTATTGAATATCGCTTCCACAAACTCTCGGACTTTGTCTTTTTCTTTATCGCTCGTTGATTTCGCAATTTCGATATCAATGTCATCTCGTATTTGTTGAGCTTTAGCCATATTATTATCATGTACTTCATCTGCCATTTGAGCAATCAAGTCTACTAAGTAATCATAGTTAATCGTCACGTCATGAATATGTTCTAGTGACAACTCGATTTCAGAGATATCGATTTCTTTCCTTTCCGCCAACATCTCTCTTAATTCTCCTGCGATATAAGTCGTAAGACGGACTTCTTCCTCTTCAGTAATACCCAAGCGGTAATAAAAATCAGCCGGGTCCTCATAAACAGAGACTGCATTTTTGTCATCATCTTCTGTGTATTGTTTAAGCTGGCCCATCAATCGCGTATAAGTCTTCAACATTTCAAATGTCTCTTGTTGTTCTTTTTCACTCTTTGGCACTCGCTGAAACTCATCTGTCAACTCTGCTAACTGCTTGATCACACCTCTTGTTTCTGCCTCCACTTCACTAAATGGACGTGCTAAGATGCCCGCGTCTTCGTTTTCTTTCTTCATTTCTTCCAAATCACGTTTATCTTTAGCAGAAAGACGATTAGAATATATACGAAAAGCCTCGTTCATCTCATACTCATTTTGCTTTGGCCAACGATAATTGACTACGTTACCATAAGGCTTGGTATCACGATTATGTATTCGATTCGTTCGAGAATAGGCTTGAATCAAGTTCGCCCCTCGTAATGTTCGATCTACATATAAAGTATTTAATTCTGGCGCATCAAACCCTGTTAACAGCTGGTCGATGACAATGACTAAATCTAAATAACGCCCATCACTTGCCGTTTTATTCAGACGGCTGGCAATATCCTCCGTATAATACTTAACAGAAGACATATCAAATGACGTCCCAAATTGTTGATTATACTGCTTAATTGCACGATGCAAATTTTCATTGGTTGTTAATTGGTTTTGACTATTGGAACTATCTGCTGAAAAGCTAACCGCTACTTTCAAACGCTCCTCTGGTGGTAATGTGCTGTTAACTTCCATAAACTTATTAAAGTACTCCATCGCACGAGGGGTGCTGGCACGATTTCCTCCTACATGAACAGTAAACAGCGCATTGTAACGCCCATTGTTCGACCGCTCTTTCCAATTGTTAAAGACATCTTCGACCACTAAAGAAACATGTTCCGGACTATAATCATAGACACTGCTTCGGATATTATCATCTATTTCTTCATCTGTCGGGTTTTCTGGTGCTTCGATAGTTTCTTTAAACTCCACTTTAAATCCTAAAACATTACGATCGGCAATCGCTTCTTTTATCGTATAGGCATGTAACAAATCACCAAAAACATGAGGTGTTTTATCAAAATTCGGCGTACCCGTGTAGCCTATCCAAGCAGATCTAGGCATCTTTCTTCTGATAGTTTCTAACATACCTTCACTAGAAATGCCATCCCCAGTAGAACGATGCGCCTCATCAACGATAAACAAAATATTATCATCCGTTGGTTTATACTGTTTTCGTTCCACATAACGAGACATTTTCTGAATACTAGTAACAATAATATTCTTGTCACTGCGTTTAGTTAATTTGTCATGTAAATCTGAAATATTGGCCGTATCTCCAACCACGCCAGATTGTCCACTACCAGCAGTTGGATCATACGCTTGATAGGCATCTGCTGTTTGGTTTGTCAACGCAATACGGTCAACGAGAAAAATCACTTTGTCCACATTCGGCAAACGACTTGCTAGCCAAGCCGTTTTAAAACTGGTAATCGTTTTACCTGAACCGGTAGTATGCCATATATAGCCAAGCTTACCGTCGTCACTTTGAAAATCATGACGTCGAACTTTTTCTAATACACGATACGTTGCATACACTTGATACGGACGCATGACTTTGATACTTTCTCTATTTTTAGTACCGTCTAACACCATATAACGTGTCGCCATATCATGTGCCATCGGTATAGATAACACCTTGTCTGTAAATTCTTTCCAATTTCTGACAGGTTTTGCACTCTCTTCCTCTTGCCAATTGAACGCAAAAGCTTTATTGAATTTATCTATCTCCGTATTTGCCATGTATCGAATATCATAAGGGGTCATAGCAATTAAGATCTGAAGTGTTGAAAAAATATCCCCATACTGCTTTTCGGCAATGTATTGTCTCATTTGTTCTAACGCTTCATCCGAACTATGTAAGGCTTGTTTAAGCTCAATCTGAATAATCGGCAAACCATTGATCAGCAATGTCACATCAAAAATGCGGTTCATTTTCCCATCGACTACTTTAGGACGTCGTATCTGATTAACTACCTGATAAACCGTATTTCCTCCCCCTACTTGAGCTTGATCAAAAACGGTTAAGAACACATGATCACCATTATCCAAATCAACTTCTATTTCAGACACACCATTTATTCCGTATAGAAATTGACCAGCAGCATACGGTGTTTCAATATCTGTGATTGTTTTTTTCACTTGATTAAACTCTGTGACAGATAAAGGTCGCTCCAAACGCGCTTGGTTATTTCGCTCCAAAATCGTTTTAAAGTTATCCCATAACTGAGGCGTTGTTTTAATATCGCTCTTATACTCCCACTGTTTGCTTCCTCCGATTTTGGTTAAATAATCAATAAATTCTCGTTCAAAAGCAAGCTCGGATTGACGATTTTTATTTTCTTCTGGCTTCATGTTTTAAATTCTCCTCCAATAAAGTTGATGTAAATTGTTGAAGTAATTTAGCATATTGAGCTAATTGTATCTCTAAACGCTGCGTTTCGATATAAACTGTCCCCATTTTTTTTTGCTCTTCTAACGGGATAAATGGTATTTTTAGTGATTCTAATGATTTAATAGAAAGACGCATAACCATCCCTGTTCCTTGAAGTTCACGTTCTTTTTGTCGCTGAACCTCTCTGTACTCATTAAACATATAGATAAAATAATACGGGTCAAGCTTTTCACTATTAATGTCCACTTTAGTAAAGTTTAACGGTAAAACTTTATGAGCATTTTCCTTACTCACCATTGTAGCGAGGTGCAAAGAGTTACTGATAACAATTTCTCCTTCTCGAACAGAAAACTTCTCTAAATACTCCAATGATTCTAAAGGTGTTTGTTCTTTCGTATGGTACTGACAATCTTTTTCAAAAGAGTCTTGGTCATAATATATGATTCGTTTCCCTTTTAATTGTTTTTCCATACGCGATTGATTCGTTCCAGGTGTAAACGTGGCAACTCTACCTAACGTTATTTTTTCCAACCCTATCACCTCTTCCTTTGTTATAAACTTATATTACAATAAATCGCATGTTCAGTCAACGATTATTTGTAATATAAAAATATTTCGTTTTTTATATAGGTGAGGAAATTTATTACTCCCCAAAATGCTGTAAGCGTTGTCATAATGATGTTTAGCTCGTACACACTATCTTAGACTCTATTGCTTCACCTATGCAGCCCGTTTTTGCTTATAGTATAAGAATAAACTTTTTCAAATAATATAACAATATTATTTTATTTATTAAAATTATCATGTTTGATAAAAAGGCAATGAAATGCCAGAGTTAAATTTTCGATAATATGTAGTTAAGCTAAAAAATTACTAAGATAAAAACAAATAAATCTTTTGATATATATAAAGATTTTCGTGTTTTTAAATATAGAATTACATAAAAAGAATATAATCATATAGTTGAGCTCTAAATACATAAATATAGGTTACAAATCAATCATTTCTTTCTCTTAGTAATTTACAAGTTCAAAATTGATCACTATGGCAGTACTATTATAAGTATTTAAAATTATTATTTTTTCCTAAGTGCACCAAAGCTACATTTTTAGATAACAAATATTTATAAAAATTATTTATTTTTTTTCTTCCCTCTTTCATTTCTCTACTCTTTTCAAATGAATAATTGTTCGCTAACGCATATTCTTTACACAACTCAGATTTATAGTTACCATTTATATCTTTTTTAAATGAGGTAAAGTGATCATAAACAGTTATTGGATCTATTACTCCTTGATCTATAAGATAATAAACAAAATATCTTAATAGCCAATATTTTTCTTGCATACGTACGCTATATTTATCATAAGTATCATGAATCACTCTTAGTTCTTCTTCTAATATATAAAGTAATTCAATTAATTTGTATTCTTTTTTTAACCAGACTATCACACTCAGACATTTGGAATAATCATCTAATTCACTCTGTAATATTTCTTTCAACATTTTTTTTGTTATTAAATCTTTGTCATCAAAAATCACAATGTAAAGCAATATTTGATACACTTCCTGAGTCCATCGATTTTCTTTACTGATCTGTAATCGATTTCTAAATAATTCTTTATTTTCTTTGAAGTATCTTCTTGTAATTGCTTTTAACTTCTCTTTGTCTACCCCTAAATCTATTAATTGCTCAGTAAAATGGACAAAATTATTAGTTAATCTAGAATCTTTCAACGACACATCTAAAAATTGTTCAAATAAATTAAAATTGGTTACACTTTCTCTATTCGTGAAAATCTCATTAAGAACTTTTTTTGATATTTTCAGATTTTTAAACTTATTTAGCGGAACAGAAAAAAGACATTTAATCGCTCCTTTATTCTCTTGAGATTCTTCGTTTAAACAATATTCTAAAAACTCGTTAATCTTTTTAATCCACGTACTAACTTGTGAATATATAGTTAAATTGTCAAAATAGCTAAAAATCTCTATCTTTTGCTTATTATTCTCAAATGGAAATGTATTAATCTCCGTTTTTTTATCATTCAAAACTAAATTATATTCTCTACACAAAGTATTAAACTCCATTAAAAAAGATTCTCTTTCACTATCCGATGTATAGGGAAATTTGATATCATCTACATATCTAGAATATTTATATTTTTTGTTTTTTAATTTCAAATCTATATGACACATATAAAATTCCGCTATTATTCTAGATGCTATGTTTCCTGTAGGTATTCCATGAGTTTCCCCATACTGACATTTTTGGATTAGCTTATCTAAATTATTAGCAAATCCATCACTCCTATTTTTTTTAGATTCTTGTTTACCATCAACCACCCAGGGAATGCTGTGAGTGTATAATGTATGATAAAAATTTGATAAATCTAATGACAATATATTAGTTCCACCAAATAATAACCTTTGTTCTAATTTCTTAGTAAAAGCAAAATTAAAATCAAGTATATTAAAAAACTTTGATGTGGAGAAATTATTATCTTTAAAAATATCGATAAACTCTTTTTTATTATCAACCATAAAAAAAATCAGTGCTAAATAACTATATAGATTAGGCATTTTATACTCTCTTCTAATATAATTATTTTTAGGAATATTAAAATGAATTGGCTCAGTATCAACATTGTTTTTTATGCTGTTAAAGTCATAATATGATCGCAAATCATCTGATTCATGCAACTTTTCAATCTCTCTTAAATTTAATAGTTTTAAATAAAAACTATCATGTGTACTGTATCTCTCATCAAAATCATCTTCTTCAACTACAGTTGAATCTAATCTTTTCATCTTTACATCGTAATAACCATATCGAATCAAAAAGGAGTCATTAAAAATAGTTCTGTACAAATTATCAATATCATATTTTTTCAAAGATTAAACCTCCGTCATATCATATTAAATCAGTATATTTTAAAATTTTAATTTTCAATTTCTCAAACCTGCAGCTCTAATGATTTTATTTACCTTATCTATTGAATACAATTTAATATTTTATATACTTATTTTATTATATACCTACTTACGAATTTTAAAAAATTATTAAAGGTCCCATGATTTAACGTTTATTCATTTTAGCCCTAATAATCTTCTGTATTTTAAACAAGATCATTATTTAAGTTATATATAACTATTATTTATTAAATAATTAGATGTTGTTTCATAAATTTTGATTTTAAAACTTATAACTCACTTTTTTAAGAATTGTTTTTGTTAATTTAGTATTTCATATATTTTTCTTTACAAACTACTTTACTGATTATAGCTATCATATAAAACAAAAAAACACTTCCCAAATAAATGGAAAGTGTTTTTGAAATTCTGTATAAAAACGAATTAACGTTTTGAGAATTGTGAAGATTTACGTGCTTTCTTACGACCTGGTTTTTTACGTTCAACCATACGTGAGTCACGTGTTAATAATCCAGCTTGTTTTAATGGAGCGCGGAAGTCTGGGTCTACTTCTAGTAACGCACGAGCGATACCGTGACGAGTTGCGCCAGCTTGTCCTGCGTAACCACCGCCATCAACGTTTACATAAACGTCATAAGCGCCTTCCGTTGCTGTTGCAGCGAATGGTTGGTTAATCACTTCACGCAAGTCTGCGTGTGGAATATATTCTTCGATTTCTTTTTTGTTCATCACAATTTTACCTGTACCTGGTACTAAGCGTACGCGTGCTACAGATCTTTTACGACGGCCTGTGCCGATGTATTGTACTTTAGCCAATGAATTTCCCTCCTTAGATTAAGTTCGTAATGTCTAATACTTCTGGTTTTTGAGCTTGGTGTACGTGGTTTTCGTCACCATACACATGTAATTTAGACAATTGTTGACGTCCTAAAGTGTTTTTAGGAAGCATCCCTTTTACTGATGTTTCAATTAATTTACGTGAGCTCTTGTCGCGTAAAGCACCAGCTGAGATAGACTTTAATCCACCTGGGAAACCAGTGTGATGATGATACATTTTATCACTTGCTTTATTACCTGTTAATTTTACTTTATCAGCATTGATTACAATTACAAAATCTCCAGTATCCACATGAGGTGTGAATGTTGGTTTGTTTTTACCACGTAGTATAGATGCTACAACTGCAGATAAGCGTCCCATAGGAACATCAGTTGCGTCGACTACGTACCATTTACGTTCTACTTCGCCAGCTTTGGCCATATATGTTGTACGCACGTTGTTTTCCTCCAATTTTAAGTCTGATGTTTGACAAACACAATAAGTTTCCGGGGCTCATCGTGGGGCAAACAATACCATTTACCATATTAACGTGAAAAGACGATTATGTCAATGTTTTATTATCATTTTTTCCGGCTTTTTTTGTTTCATACGACACATTCATCAAATACAACCCCTCCGGATGTGCCGTCGGTCCTGTTAACGACCGATCTTCCGTCAATAACGCCCGTCGGATGTTTTCTTCTGGCAAACGGTCATTGCCGATTTTCAACAATGTTCCTACGAGTATACGCACCATTTTATAAAGAAAGCCATTGCCACGAAAGACAAATAACAGCTCTTGATTCGCCTCGTCATGTTCAATACATGCTTCATAAATCGTCCGTGTCTTATCTTCTACCGCACTGCCTGTCGCACAAAAAGATGAAAAATCATGTGTGCCTAAGAGGTCACGGGCTGCGCGTTGCATTTTTTCAATATCTAATGGATAAGGATAATAGCTCGTATAAAATCGTTTAAATGGGTTACGCGGTTTGCCGATGTCAACACGATAGTGATATGTTTTTTCTACGGCATGGTAACGGGCGTGAAAATCATCTGCGACTTGTTCTAGCGAGAGCACCGCAATATCTGGAGGTGTCTGCGTATCAAGTGCATGGCGAAACTTTTCTGCTTCGCGTTCTTGCGGATAGTCAAAATGAATGACCTGTCCTTGTGCATGGACGCCTGCATCCGTGCGACCAGACGGATGGATGGTAATCGGCTGTTGATTATTAAGCTTTTTAAGTGTTTTTTCAATTTCTGCTTGAACAGTATGCGCATTATCTTGTGTTTGAAAACCATGATAGTGTGTACCATCGTAGGCAATAACTGCTTTATAGCGAACCATCTCGGTTACTCCCTTCTTTTCAAATAAAAACTTGTCCAAGCATGACTTGGACAAGTCTTGTTTTTTATTGACGCACGTATAGTAGTGCGACAGTTAATAAGGCAAAGACAATGACACAGACGGTATCTGGCCAACGCCATTGAAGCACGCGATACTTCGTCCGTCCTTCGCCACCTTGATAGCCCCGGGCTTCCATCGCAATCGCAAGTTCTTCTGCACGATTAAAACTGCTAACAAAAAGTGGAATTAAAAGCGGCACGATAGCCCGCATCTTGTCCATTAGATTTCCTTCGCCAAAATCAACACCACGCGCACGTTGCGCATTCATAATCTTCTCGGTTTCGTCCATTAAAGTTGGAACGAAGCGTAACGCAATCGAGAGCATGAGTGAGACTTCATGTGCTGGAAAGCGAATCGCTTTTAGCGGTCGTAATAAATACTCGATCGCATCTGAGAGTGATAAAGGCGGTGTACTGAGTGTCAACAAGGTCGACATAAAAATGATGAGTACAAAGCGTGAGAAAATAAAAATCGCATTGAGCACACCAAATTCAGTAATCGATAAGACGCCCCATTGCCAGTATACCTCCCCACCGCGTGTAAAGAAGAGTTGTAGCATGACGGTAAAGAGGATTAACCATAATAGTGGTTTGACCCCTCGGATAAAGAAACGCATGCTGACTCTTGAAAGTAAAATCGCAACTAACGTAAAAGCAAACATTAAGAAGTAAGAGGCAAAGTTATTACACAGGAAGATAATCCCGATAAAGTAAAAACTAGCTAAGAGCTTCGCACGTGGATCCATACGGTGAATAACGGAATCTCCTGGAATATAACGACCAAAAATGAGTTTATCCATCATGATAAATCACCTACTTTGCTACGATTATCTTGAGCAAGCATGGTAACGAGCTCTGAGGTTGTCAGTGGTAAGCGGTCTAATTGCCAGCCTCTTTCCACGAGTTTGCTTGCAAAATGAGTCGCTGTTGGAACGCCTAGTTGCTTAGACTCTAACCACTGGACATCTGAAAAGACGTCATGTGGTAAACCTTGCTTAATGACCGTTCCTTTTTCTAAGACGACCACATAATCAGCATAGTCGGCAACGTCGTCCATCATATGTGTCACTAATACGATGGTCATGCCTTCTTCACGATGTAAACGTGCAAACATCTGTAGCATCTCTTGACGTCCTTGAGGGTCTAGACCTGCGGTAGGCTCATCAAGAACTAAGACAGAGGGTTTCATCGCCAAAACACCTGCAATCGCCACACGACGCATCTGACCGCCTGATAGCTCAAATGGAGAGCGTTCTAGATAGTCTTCGCTTAATCCGACGAGTTGCAGCGACTCTTTGACCAAAGCCAGTGCTTCTTCCTCCGTCTTTCCAAAATTCTTTGGACCAAACGCAATATCTTTTGCGACCGTTTCTTCAAATAGCTGTGCTTCAGGAAACTGGAAAACAATTCCGACTTGTTGGCGAATAGGCTTTAAATTTTTATTATCCGTCGTCGGTGTAATACGGCGTTCTCCGATAGTCACAGTTCCTTCCGTTGGCTTGACTAACGCATTTAAATGTTGGAGTAAGGTCGACTTACCGCTACCCGTATGGCCAACAATTGCCGTATACGAGCCTTCTTTAATCATTAAATCGACATCATACAACGCACGATGCTCGAATGGTGTGTGAGGTTGATACGTGTAGCCTACTTGTTCAAATTGGATGTCCATAGCCACTCCACCATCCCTTCTTCCGACATATATGCTGCTGGTACATCTAAGCCGACTTTTTCCATCTCCAGTTTTAGTTTTTCTGGGAAAGGTAAATCCAACCCCATTTCGATTAGGCGTTCTCCGGCGGTAAAGATTTCCTCTGGAGAGCCTTCTTTAATAAGCTCTCCTTGTTTCATCACTAAAATTCGATTTGCATTTGCTGCTTCGTCAATATCATGGGTAATCGATATGACGGTTAATTGTTTTTCTTCTCTGAGTTTTTGAATTGTATTAATCACTTCAAACCGTCCCTTAGGATCTAACATACTAGTCGCTTCATCTAATATGATAACATCAGGACTCAGTGCTACAACGCCAGCAATGGCGACACGTTGTTTTTGTCCACCGGATAGGCGAGCGGGTTCTTTTTCGCGAAACGCTAACATTCTGACTTTTTCTAAAGAGGCTTCGACTAATGCTACCATTTCATCATGAGGGACGCCCTGATTTTCTAAACCAAAAGCGACATCATCTTCGACCGTCGCACCGACAAATTGATTGTCGGGGTTTTGAAAGACCATCCCTATTTTTTTACGAATGTTCCAAACATTTTCCTCATTCATCGGCAATCCATCTACCAAGACCGTTCCTTCTTGCGGCACGATTAAGCCATTAATCGCTTTAGCAAGTGTTGATTTTCCTGATCCGTTATGCCCGATAACAGCAATCCACTCGCCGCGATAAATGGTCGTCGAAACATTTGTCAATGCTTGTCGGTCACTATCTGGCTGGTAACGATAATTTAAGCCTTGTAACTCAATGATTGGCTCCATGCTATTCCCTCACTTATTTTAAAGGTCTTAATCCTTTTCGTATTCATATATTAAGCTTGCTAGTTGATTGAAAAAAACAAGCCAACGTTTCCGCTGGCTTGTTGACAGTTTAGCAGCTTTTCCCTAGTATAACACTATCAAAAAAGCCACAATTATTCAATCAAAGAATCTATAGATATCTTGTTTTTTATTTATTTTGTAATAGCTTCTGCCTTTAGATAAACAGCCAAGGCTGCTTGTACTGCTTTTCCGACTTCAATCGGAGCTCCTTCTGCTGCTAAAACGGCTTCAAACGCACCTAAAACGTGTAAGACATTTTCACGTCGACTGCTAAAGCCCATATTCCCAATGCGCCATATTTTTCCTTTTAGTGGTCCAAAAGAAGCGGCAATTTCCACGCCAAACCAATCAAGTAAATGCGCTTGAACGCGTGCAGTATCCATGCCTTCTGGTGCAATGATAGGGGTGACGGTTGCCATTTTGCTTGTACGCTCACCATAAATACTCAAGCCCATTGCCTCAATCCCCGCTTGAATCGCTTGGTCATTTAGAGCATGACGAGCATGTACTTGCGCCATTCCTTCATTTAGCATTTGACGAAGTCCTTCATGTAACGCATATATCATACTAGTTGCTTCCGTATGATGGTTGATACGTTCAGGTCCCCAGTAGCGTTGTAATTGACTAAGGTCTAAATAGTTACTGCTAATATGACGATCATTGCGCGTGTCATCGCCTAGTCCCAACTCTTTTTGATAGCGACCGTTTAGATAGTGTTCGACGCGGTCGTTATAAGTAATGAGTGATAAACCAGATGGCACGCTCACACATTTTTGTGTGCCCGCAATCGCGATATCAATACCCCACTCATCTACTAAAATCGGAACACCACCATAGGTCGCTACGGTATCTACGACAAGAAAAACATCGTTTGCTTGGCAGTATGCTCCGATTTCATCTAAGGCTTGCATTTGTCCATTGGCTGTTTCGCCATGGACCATCGCCACTACTTTAGGTGATATTTCCTTTATTTTTTCAATAATCGTTGCTTGATCAAAAGGAGCCGACCAATCTTTTTCCAAATACGTAACATCCGCTTGCGCACGTTCACATATTTCTCCGAGTAAGTAAGCGAAACGACCATATGCTGGGACTAGTACTTTGTCACCTGGTTCGATTAAGGCGATTAATGCCGCTTCTAAGCCAGAACGAGAAGTCCCATCTATCGCGAAAGCTTGTTTATTTTGAGTGCCAAAGGGAACTTTGATCATCTCTTTCACTTCGTCCATTACCGCGAGAAAGCTTGGATCAAACTGTCCCACAACAGGTGTCCCCATCCGTCTTAAGACGGCTGGATGTACTTCAACAGGGCCTGGCGTCATAATCGTACGAATGGGTGTTTGAAAATCATGAATCATCTTAATTCCTCCTTTTTATTAATAGACTAAGCAACAACAGCTGGTTTGTCTTTACGGTTAAATATATAAAATACTGCTGTACCAATCGCTAAAATACCAACAGCTAAATAAAATGAATAGATTTTAGAGCCTGTCGCATCAGATATCCAGCCTGTTAAAGACGGCGCAATCACAGACGAGCTCATCCCAAAGAAGTTAAAAATACCTAAGGTTGTCGCAAGCCCCTTACTTGGAATATGTTCACCTAACCAAGAAATGATTAACGGTTCTACTGTTATTTTGCCAAAGAAACCATACGCAATCAACCCAAATAATAAGAGATTTTTAGACGAAGCGGCTACAGCAGTAAATAATGCAATCCCTGCTAAAATTTCTAAAACGACAATCAATTGAATTTTGCGATGAACAAACTTGTCTGCCAAACGACTAAATAAAAGGGCTCCTGGTATCGCCGTGAAGAAAACCAATGAGGAAGCAAGTCCAATCGTTGTTCCTTCAAAGCCTCGTTCGGTTGCTAAGAAGTTAGGCAACCATGTATCCGTTAAATAATAGGCATAACACGTGGAAAAATAAAGAATATACACTGCAATCATTTTCGGTGCAAATATTCGCTTCATCGTCATTTTTTCTTGTGGAGCTAATGCGCTAGCTTCCGCTGATTGTTTGTCTGGTTGCTCTTCTTTACGGATAAACTTCATAAATAAGCCTAACATCACCACTACAAACGCTAAAACGACATATAACATCGTGTTCCAGTGTAACCCTAACTTCACTACTAAGTAGCTAGAAGCAATCATACCGCCACCGCTACCAATAGCTGTTCCACAGTTAACAATCGCTGTGGCTAAACTCTTACGACTAGCTGGCACATATTGTCCAGTGAGAGAGTATGCCACGCCGTAGAACGTTCCACACCCTACTCCAGCCAAAACGCTTCCGATATAAACCACTAATAATGAAGGCGCTGTTGCTACAATAAGTGTCCCGACGCCAAACAAGGTAAAACCAGGGATTAAAACGGTCTTTTTACCAAAGCGATCGACTAATAACCCGGAAGGAATCTGCATTAAGACATAACCTAAGAAATAAAAGCTCGAAATAGATCCTATCTGTGAGTCGCTAGCCCCTCCAAAATGAGCACTTATTTGCGGATAAACCGGTGCTAAAGCTGTCCGGTATAACCAAATGACAACCCAACCTAATGTCATGATCATCACAATTTGTTTCCAATATTCTGTTGGTTGCTTTGTTGATTGTTTTTCTATTACCATCTCATTACCACCTTTCACTCTACTTTCTCTTCTATTGTAAAGCGTTATCATATTGGTTGCTTTATGTATTACCAACAATCTTTCGTGTGAAAACTAGCGGTTTTATACAAAAAAGGAACGCAAGAAATGACTTCTTGCGTTCCTCTAATAGTTATTTTATTTTTTAATAAACTCACCTGGGAATGTATCGATGACACCTGTTTCTTTATCATAAACAGTTGTACCACGAACGATTGTTTTCACAACTTGAGCCCCAATTTCACGTCCAATGTAAGGACTGATTTTGTTACGATACTCTAAATCTTCTGCTGCCAATGTGTAAGCATCATTACCTGAAATAAGAACAAAGTCCGCGTCTTTTCCTACTGAGATACGTCCTTTTTGATCTAAGCCAAAGCGATCAGCTGGGTTTTTCGCGATAATATCAGCAAATTGTTTCAAGCTCATACCACGTTTTTGGACACCTTCATCAAAGAGTACATCGACGTTGTTTTGTACGCCGGCAATACCGCCCCATGCTTCGAAAGCATTCTCTTTATCTTTCAAGTCTGGGGTACATGGTGAGTGGTCAGATGTGACAAATGCTATTTCATCTTTTAAGACTTTTTCCCATAGGCCGTTTTGCGCTGCTTTGTCACGGATTGGTGGTGAACATTTAACAACTGGTCCAATAGCATCTAGCTCATCTGTTTCAAAGTATAAGTAGTGTGTACATGTTTCACATGTGACGTCTACTCCTTCAGCACGTGCTTTCGATACTTCTTCTACACCTTCTGGACAAGCAACGTGACAAATATGAATACGGCAGCCTGTTTCTTTAGCGAATAAAATCGCACGACGAATTGGCTCTACTTCGGTAAAGACTGGACGAGATTCTACATAAGCTTTTAAGGTTGTTTCGCCATTTTCATAAGCAATTTCACCTAAACGGTCAGTAATTGTAGCATTCTCAGCATGAATAGCTAGCACTTTCCCTGTTTTAGCAATTTCTTTCATTCCTGCATATAATGAGTAATCATCTGCATTCATGAAGTCGCCTTCAATTGAACGGTCTCCACATGTTGCCATGAAACATTTATAAGCAGCTACGCCACCTTCATCTAACTCTTCAATCCCTTTTGGAATATTGAATGGGACTAAACCACCAAATGATGCCACGTCCACGACTAATTTATTTTCACCTGCTGCATATTTAATATCTAAACTTTTCTTATCGACAGTCGCTGGTACTTGGTTTAGAGGCATTTCCATAAAGGAAGTCACGCCGCCTTTTGCACAAGCACGTGTTCCAGTAATATACCCTTCCCACTCATCACGATAGCTGCCACCTGGATCTGTAATATGAACATGAGCGTCAACCATTCCCGGACTAACTACTAAGCCTTTTGCATCAATGACTTCTTTCGCTTCACCTAGGTTTGTTCCGATAGAGGCTATTTTTCCGTCTTTAACGGCAACATCTGTTTCGACTTCACCGTTTTCTAAAATTACTAACCCGTTTTTGATGATTAAATCATAGCTCATTTCTGTTCCTCCTAATTGTGTTTTAATTATTTAAATTTTTTTAATCCCAAATAAATTAAGAATGATAAACCTGCACCAATTAACCATGACAGACTTGAAATAATTTGAAGTGATGGAATGAATTGGCCTAACAATGAAATAACTAACGCAACGATGGTTGCAATATAGGCTTCTTTATTGACGCCTTTATATTGATTGTCTGTATTATCTGCTTCTGGATCCATGTAAAGCTCATCTAAGTTAAGCTTTTCTTTTAGAACAAAGAAGTATTGGGCAATCATGACCCCACCAACTGGTCCTAAAACAGCTCCAATCATATTTAAGAAAGCAAAGATACTGTCAGAATTTTCCATCAATTTCCAAGGCATGATTAAATAACTAATCACTCCGGCAATAATAACCCCTTTTTTGTAGTTGACTTTTTTAGGGAATAGAGCTGATAGTTGATACGCTGCTGGTATGATATTTCCAGTCGCATTAGTTGAAATCGTTGTCATTAATAGGACCACCATAGCTAAGATAATAGCTGGCATGCTATCCCAACGATCCACAATATTTAACACGTTCCACTCTTGTACACCGTAGTGAATAGAACCACCAATTAAAATCGCCACACTTGAAAATGCAAAAATAACATAGGCTACTAATAAACTCGCTGTTTGTCCAATCGCTTGTGCACGTGTTGATTTTGCATTTTGCGTAAAGTCAGAAGCACTTGCACCTGGACCTGCCCATACTGCTAATACTGAGTTAATAATCATTAAGTATACCAATATTGGCGTGTAACTTTGTGTCGGTGTGTTAGTTGGAGTAAAGGATAAGATATTTCCAATTCCTCCTGCGACTTTCACCGCCCAAATGGACATCCCTCCAAATACGACATAGATAAGTGGGTTTAAAATCGCTGTAAATTTATTTAATGCCCCACCTCCACCAAATCCTATCGCCATATTAATCAACCAAAAGATTGTAAATGCGATAAGTCCTGGTAAGCTAATCCCAAAGAATGAGAAGTTTCCACCAATTGTTAAAAAGCTTGGCCAAATTTTTCCGATTAAAATTAATAATGCTAATGATCCCGTATAGTTTTGTAACCCAAACCAAGCAATGGCGGCTACCACGCCTCGTAATGTTCCTGGCAGTTTTGCCCCTACATCTCCATAGGTCGAACGTAAGTGCATGGCAAATGGAATACCATATTTTGAACCTGCTTTTCCGTTATACACCATAAAAGCTGCTACTGCTAAGGCACTTAGTACAATAGCCAACATCACGTTGATTGGCGAAAGGCCTAAGAACAGAAACCCTCCTACGGCTGTATAGTTTGGGATGTTATGTACCGACCCCATCCAAAGCGTAAAGTAGTTTTTTGTATCCATATTACGTTTTTCTGCAGTCTTCGGTAATACATCATCGTTATATCCTCGTTCACGAAGAATGGCAACTTCTGCTTCTGTCACTGCAATATCTAACCCGTTGTTTTCAGTGGCATTTGATATCTCCATTCTCTTATCCTCCTCATATATCCTCTTGTTTGTCCTGTACATCAGCTGATACTTATATTGTATACACACAGTTAAGCGTTTTCATTATCAGAAATGCTCAAATTATTTTTTGATTTGTGCAAATTGAACGAAGTTTAAGAAAACGTTATTTTAAATCAGGTATTAGACATCTCTCTGACTTTTGTTTTATGTCATTACATAGTAGAATGAAGCTACAGAGAAAGAGGATGTGATAAATCATATGGCAACATTAAATGATATTTTAGCTGTGCCACGCTTTTTTGACATGACGTTATTAAATAAGCATGCAAACCTTGAAAGAACCGTCGATACTATTGAAATATCTGAAACCCCTGACGTTTCTGGTTACTTACCCAAACATTCACTTCTACTGACTACAGGTATGGCTTTCAAAGACAATCCCAAAGAACTATGCGAGTTAATTCATTCATTAAATGCTCTACCTTCAGCTGGTTTAGCCATTAAATTAGGACGTTTCATCTCGGAGCTAGACCCTGAAGTGATTGCGTTTGCCGACAAATTAAATTTTCCAATTATTCAGATACCTCCAACTAAAACACTAGGTGAGGTATCGCATCAATTACTATCTTATCTTTGGGATAATCACAATGAATCCATGCATTTTGCTTTGGACGTTCAACGTAATTTTTCTTCCATGATGATGAAAGGCGCATCGACTGACGCCCTTGTCAACCACCTGAGTTCCCTTATCAAGCAACCCATGCTTCTAATTAACCCTTTTGGTGATATTGATACTATTAGTCGACGAATCAAACCTGAAGATATTATCACGCAAGAGACACTGAATCAGGTCGTAAAAGATGTACACACGTATCAAATCAATCCGACACAGTTACTATCTTATACGACGATTGATCGACATAACGAACCACTTGTCGCCACGTTTTATCCAGTAGGAAATAGCCACTGTCATGCGTATGTTTTAGTCATTTTTCAATCTGACCAGCTGCCTTATCCTTTTTCACAGTTAGCGATTGAACAGGCGCTTAGTGTGTTATCTTTTACAACATATAAAGATAACATGATTAAACAAGATAAACGCAATGCTAAAAAGGATTTTTTTAATAAACTCATCGGACATGATAGCGAGGTCGACCATAATGTCACGCATTGGATTGATTATGGAAAACCGTTTGGTATCATTCAAAGTCCTATTTACCAAGTCATTATCGGACGCGTTTCAATTCCCGATACTTTAGACTATCACGAAAAAGAAATTATGCAACTCACACATGAGTGGTTTGATAGTAAAATTGAAGATTATTTTAATAACGCTATTTTTATTCCAAATGGTGATCAAACACAATTAGTGATTTTACTACAGCATAAAACGACGCAAATAACGGAACAACTAGAAGCGCTACACAATGAGCTTCTAGAAAATCTGAATGTGACGGTGACGTTTGGTGTCGGAACGACTATCAAAGAACTTTCTTTAGCACGTTTTTCTCTCAATGCAGCGAAAAAAGCACTAGAAGAATACGACCCACAACAAACAGATTTTATTTATTATTATCAAAATAGAGGGATATCGAGCTTAATTAGTGAAGTGTCAGAGGATGATATTCATTACTTCTGCACTACGACGTTAGGGCCACTCGCTTATCCAACTTCTGAAAGTAACCGAGAGTTACGCCAAACATTAAAAGTCTACTTAGACAACCAGTGTCGTATTACTGAGACTGCTGATGAATTATTTATTCATCGCAATACAGTAAAATATCGTATTAATAAATGTGATACCTTATTTGGTCAGAGTATTGAAGAGCCTTTAATCAGTTTACAACTTCGTTTAGCGCTCTTACTCTCCTCAGATAAAAACCGTTATCTAACCAACTAAAAAAAGTGATGCCTCGGCATCACTTTTTTTATCCAACAATACGTGTTCCTGCTTCGCCTCGTAAGGCAGCTGGAGCTTGTTCTAATGAGCATATGATCGCTGTTTTCCCTAATGCGGCAAACTCGATACATGCTTTCATCTTAGGTCCCATACTACCATCCGAAAAATGTCCTTGGGCATCGTACTCACGCGCTTGTGCGACTGGCACTTCTTCTAATTTCGTTTGCTCTGGTGTCCCGTAATTTAAATACACGTTGGGAACATCTGTTAAAATCATGAGAACATCTGCTTCCACATCAATTGCCAATTGATAGGCAGAAGAGTCTTTATCAATCACGGCCGCAATGCCTTCCCATTCACTTTGTTCATTTTTAACAACTGGAATACCGCCACCACCGGTAGAAATTACTACAACATCTTGCGCTAATAACTTTTTAATAGCATCTACTTCTACGATTTTTTGTGGCTGTGGAGAGGGTACTAAACGGCGATAACCGCGTCCCGCATCTTCTCCCATCACCCAACCATGTTCCGCACTCATCTTTTCCGCTTCTTCACTTGTATAGAAAGAGCCGATAGGTTTAGTAGGATTCTCAAACGCCTTATCCTGAGGGTCTACTTCTGTCATCGTCAAAATGGTCACAATATCTGACATTGGCAATTTATTTTTTAATGCTTGTTGTAACATATACCCAATGTATCCTTGAGATTCTGCGCTACACGCGTCGAGTGGTTGAACAGGTACTTCGGCTTGTGCCATTTCATTTTGACGTAAAATTTGTCCTACTTGTGGTCCATTTCCATGAACAATCACGACTTCATGACCGTCTTTAATAAGACGTGAAATGCTTTCGCTACTTTTCTCAACATTTTCTTGCTGTACTTTAAATTCTCCTACTTGACCAGGCTGTAATATAGCATTACCACCCAGTGCAAGAACGACTCGTTTTTTCATTCTTTATCCTACACTCCTTCAATAACATTTTGACGTACGATTTGCTGTAAGCCTAAAACTATCCCCATCAATGTATCATAACCAGATGTATGACCCATTTCTCCTAGCTGTCTGACTGCTTGATGTAATCGCTCAGGTTCTTCATAAGCAAACGCCGTCATAACTTGATTCACTTGTAAACTAAAATATCCAGATAATGCGGCGTTAATATATGCTTTTGAAACATCTGTTGTCACATCTTCTTTCAAGTAATCTGCTAATCCTTTTAAAAATACTGTGGATAAAAAAGGAGACACATGATGAACAGCTAGTAATCCGACTGTAAAATCATCACCTGATGGGGTCAATCCTAATCCACGTCCGATATAGTGGATAAAATATCGGGTAACTTCTTCCTTTTTATCCGAACAACAATAGTCAAAATATGGCGCATTTCCAGCTAATTCTTTGGTAAAATCTAATCCTGTTTTCCCATTAAATGTACTCGCTAAGTGACAAACAAAACGGGTATCCGCCGAAGAACAAAATGGTTGCCACTCTATTTTCAAAGGGTCATAGTATTTAACCTGTTCCAAAGAAATAACCATCGAGCCAATGGTTAACTTACCATGGCTTACCTTCATCTTGACTTGATCTTTTTTTATAGCGTGTTGCAAAAGATGAAAATGACACTGGGAGACATGCAAGCCAAACGGGACGATATTATTTTCCAACATACCGACATGTAATAAAGAGTGCCCATCTGTTAGATTAAAACTATGTTTGAACATACTATGGAGTGACACACTCCCTGTTTTATTCTGCCACTCTTTAACGAGTTTTCCTGCATAAACACCTGTTATTTCCATCTTTTGCCCTCCTTTTTAAGAAAAATAGAAAAGACAGTTTGTCTTTTCTATTTAATTGATATTTTATTTTTCCATGCCTAGTTTTTCAGCATAGGCTGCAATAGCTTTTTCAAAGCATGACATTGGCGGACGTACTGTTCCTGCCCCAATTTGTCCAACACCTGCTTTTTTATGTGCAATACCTGTATTAATAACAGGAGTAATGCCTTTTTCTACCACTAAGCGAGCATCAATTCCTAAACAAATCCCTTTAAAGTCCCATGTTGGTACTGGGAAATTATTATTATGCGCCTTACAAATTTCCGCCATCTCATTACTTGTATTTAATGCATCATAGAATCCACCTGAACCAACAAAACGTGTTACGGCTGGTGCAGCAATCATTGCCATACCCCCAACACCAAAGGTTTCTGTAATCGCACTGTCTCCAATGTCTGTGTTACCGTCCTCGCTTGAATAGCCAGCAAAGTATAAACCTTGAGGCGTGTTTACAGGTCCAGTAAACCACTCATCACCCATTCCTGCAATACGAATACCGAAATCTTTCCCATTACGACACATAGCTGTTACAATCGTTCCTGCTTCTATCGTACGCGCTCCATCCATGACAGCTTTAGCTGCTGCCATCATAATATTTAAGAAGAATTGGTCGGTATCTGCTAAAAATTGCGATACTTCTTGTTTTTCATTCTCTGGGATATCTAATGACACAATAATCGGTCCCATTTCTTTATAAAACGCAAGAGAAGCAGCGATATTACGTTGATGGAATTCATCTCCCATAGCGATGGCTTTCGCAACCAACACGTTGACATTTAGACCTTCCTCTAAGGTTTTTAATGCTTTACTCAGAACTGGTCCCAATGTATCTCTCATCCAACGTAAACGTGTGATAACTTCTTCTGAATACGCTCCGAAACGTAACACTGCACCGATTCCTTCGTTCATTGTACAATAAGCATAATTACCATCTGTTTTATTTTGTACGACTAAAACTGGCATATTCGCTGAGGTGATCCCCCCCATCGGTCCTACCGCTTGATGATGATGACAAGGTTCAAAGCCAATCGCTCCAGAAGAAAGTAATTCGCGTGCTTCTTCTTCTGTTTCTGCCCATTCTTCAAATAAAACAGCACCTACACAAGATCCTTGCATAGGATCCGTCATATCATCCCACGTCATTGGAGGGCCAGCATGCAGTAACATTCTCTTGTTTAAGGCTGGAATTACTTCTTTCGCACGCACCACGTCGAGTAAAAATGGTGATGCTTCAGTTATTTTATCAATAACGGCTTGATTCGCTTCATCAATCGTTTTAAATGTCATCTTAGTGAGCCTCCTTATCAAATTCATAGTGATCTAAGAAATACAATACTTTTTGTAAGTGAACATCGCCACCAGCAGCTGGCTTCCATTCAAAATGAACGACTTCGCCATGATTATCTAAAATAGAATCAGTAAAGCTCTTAAGACCAATATTAATCACTTTTGGTTTTTCATTCATTAAACGTTGGATAGCGTCAGATGCATCTGGTAATGTCTCATTTGATTTTTCTACTGGTTTCACTGCTTTTTCTGCAAATGTTAATCCACGGTCGATAACAGACAATGCCGTTTGAATTGCTTCTACGTTATTTTCGCAAACTACGACTCCTGCCTCTTCTAAAATCTGACGTTGTGCGTCATACCCTTGAGGATCCAAATCTGTTCCTACAATCACTGCCACAAAAGCGACTTCACGATCTGTCTCTTTTAAGGCTGTTTGAACTTCCGTAATCGGTTTAACCAGTTCACTAGCCATATCCATATGAGCACCATATCCTAGTACTACATCGAATAAAACAACCGCTGTTTCTTCTTGATTGATGACATCTTTTATCTTATTAATACGGTTTTCAGGATCAATCATCGGATGTGGTTTACCGCTAGTATACATATCATCCCCTAAGTCAATGACTTCGTGACTATCATGTTTCAATGTGTAGCCTTCTGGAGATTGATGATGTTCTAACTCAAGTGCTTCTTCGATTAAAACGCTAGCTTCATAAGCCAATGTTCCACCGGCATAATAACCTTTAATACCCGTTTGACTTGGAGCTAATTTAACGTCTACTGCTTTTGCTTGAGACGGTACATATAGAACCTCTTCTTTGTTTAATAATTTAACAGATAACTGTGCTGCTTCTTCTAACGTATAAGCATGATATAGATTTTCTTCATGTTCTGTCGGTTTGTCCCCTAAGAATAAAGCAACTACAGGTTTCTCAACAGCATGCAAGCGAGCTAACACTTTTTCTTTGATTTCTTGTGCAGGTGGTTTGGAAATAATTACAATGACTTCTGTATTATCGTCATGATTTAATGCTAAAATACCATCCATCATTGTCGTTGCGCCTACTTCAGAAGATAGATCGCGTCCACCTGTTCCTATAGCATTCGTAATCCCCGCACCATAACGATGTACTAATGTTGTCACTTCTTGAATACCTGTTCCAGAAGCGCCGACCACACCGATGCCTCCTGGACGTGTATTATTCGTAAAAGCAAGTGGCAAACGATGTAAAATACCTGTTCCGCAGTCTGGTCCCATTACTAGCAAGCCTTTTTCATGGGCTTTTTGTTTTAAGCGTGTTTCATCTTCTAACGACATATTGTCACTAAAGATAAACGCATGTAAGCCATTATCTAACGCTTTTTCAGCTTCTAGTGCCGCATATGTTCCCGGTATAGAAAGCAATGCAACATTCGCATCTGGCATTTTTTTCAAGGCTTTTTCCCAAGAATTAATATTCTCATTCACTTCGCCGCCATTATCAGCGTCTTTATTTAACTCTTCATCAATCATCGTTAACACATCATCTGTTTTGCTTTCATCGTTTACTTCTAGCATGATTACCATATCATTGGCGGTAGCGTCTGCTAATTCTGGTGTATCAAAACCACTCGCAATAAAGATATCTTTATTAGCAGGTGTTCCCATCATAATGGATACACGTTCAACAAATGGTAATTGATTTAATTTACTTGTTAATAACATCAAGACAACAGAATCTTGATAACTATTTTGTTTAATAATCGTTTGTAACATCTATTCTTCACCCTCTTCGTTTTTTTCTGCAAAGGCAGATCCATGGTCATAGCTATTATGATGAATAACATCACTTATCAAATACTCATGAATATCCTTCGCTACTGGAATACCCGTTTCTTGATATTTCGCAAAGGTTACTTCTGCCAACTCACCTGGATATAAAACACGATCGAAGCCGGTCGCTGGTGGGTTAGCATGAATATCTTCAATCATGCGACTTAAGTTGTTTTTAAATGATGATAACTCTGTAAAATAAGACGGGTTAATTAAAATATGTAAATGTCCTAAATTACGACCACTTGATAAGTCAGCATACATAGAACTAACATGTTTTCCAAAAGGAAGTCCTAGTAATGAACCTGATAAAATATCCACCATCATCATTAACCCATATCCTTTTGGCCCGGCAATCGGCAATAATCCTTGAACTTCATGAGGATTCGTTGTCGTTTCTCCTTGGCTATTTACAGCCCAGCCTTCAGGAATATCTTTATTTTTACTACGTGCGTCTAATATTTTCCCCCAGGCTTGTACAGTCGTTGCCATATCAAAAATAATCGGACGATCATTCGCTGTTGGCGCGCTAAAAGCAATCGGATTGGTACCGAAAAACGGCTCTGTTCCACCAAATGGAACAGCCATCGGATCTGATTGACAGACTGTTAGACAGATTAAATCGCGTTGTGCTGCATAATCAGCAAAATAGGATAGCATGCCACTATGTCCTATCCGACTAACACCTACGATTCCCACGCCCGTTTCCTCAGCTAACTCGATACCACATTTTAAAGCTTCCAATGCTGCAACGTGTCCAGAACCATTTTCTCCATGATAAATCCCTGTACTTGGTCCCGTTTTTTCAAAGTGAAAATGGGGGGATAAGTTCAGACCACCCTTTGCAATCCGCTCAGCGTAGTAATCGACACGTACGGCACCATGGGAATGAATACCATGAGCATCCGCATAGACTAAGTGTTTTGCGACTTCTTCTGCATGATCTGTTTTTAACCCAGCTGATTGCAACTTGTTTTGAATTAACGAATGAAGCTCATCTGGTGATACATAAACTAATTCTTCCAATTTTTTCACCCTATCTCTTATAATTCGACATCACGATTACAATCTTTCGAGTAAAGATAACTTAACGGTGCTTTGCGTCCAACTGAATAGCACGCCTGTAAGTTATATGCTCCCATAAAGATGTAATCTCCTTTTTTAACTGGCATCCAATTATTATCTAAGTTATACATACCTTCTCCACTTAAAAGAATGGCGCCGTGCTCTTGATAATGTGTTTCAATATAACCATGAGAACCCCCTGTTTCAAACGATAAGATATGGAAGTTCATATCGAAATTCAAATCTGTCGGCAATAAGTTTTTAAAGTTAACATCGGACATGCCTTCATAATCTTCTCCTGCAATATCATTAGAGTTACCTGATACGACATAAGGCTCATAGCCTTTTGCCTCTTGATAACGTTTTTTATAAAGAAATGTTTCAGCAGGCTCATCGCTATTATTTTCAAATGTCATTTGTTTCGTTGGCGGACAGTAAACATATCCCCCTTGTGTTAGCTCAAATGTTTCGTCTTCAATAGAAACCGTCAAGCTCCCTTCCATCACATAAATAAAGGTTTGAATTCCATTACCTCCAAACCCATCACGTTTACCTCCACCTGGTAAAACACGACATAAGTAATCCACAAAACTAGCACCTAGTTTAGGTGTTGCTAAAATAGTCATTTCACATTGCTCAAATCCTGGAAGTTGATTCATGACCATCCCTTCTGGTGGAATCACCGCAAAATTTCCTCTTTCTATTCTTGAACGTGACTCCAAAATACTTGAAGGATAACCCATTTCATTTGTTCTGTAACCCATCCAACTCGACCTCTTTCACTTTTTTATTTATTTTTCATATGCTAATTGATAAAGCGTTGCAGTTAAAGCACGAACGCCTTCGACTAAGTCACTCACATGCGTTGCTTCCGCTGGATTATGACTAATTCCTTTAATACTTGGGACAAAAATCATCGCTGTCGGAACATGTGGTGCAAAAATCTGAGAATCATGTCCCGCACCACTGTGCATCACATGATAATTCAATTCCTCTTTATCACATGCTGCGATAATATGATTGACAATATCTTCAGACATTGGTGTCGGCATTTCATCCATCCAACGTTCCATTTCAATTTCAATACCCATTTCTTGAGCAATCGTTTGCATGTCTTTTTCTATTTCTTGAACGAAGTTTTCTAGCACCGTATTATCTGTATGACGGCAATCCATTGAAAACACCGTTTCTCCTGGTACTACATTCACTGTGTTTGGCACGACTTCTACGTGGCCAAATGTTAACACAAGCGGATCGCCTATCTTATTTGCTTTTTCGATACTTTGACTAATCATACGACTCATGGCGTATACGGTATCATGACGATAACTCATCGGTGTCGTCCCAGCATGGTTTGCTTGTCCTTTTAGACGAATCGTATAACGTTTCTGTCCGACGATACTCGTGACAATCCCCACGGGTTTTTTCAACGTTTCTAAAACATTCCCTTGTTCAATATGTAGTTCTACAAACGCTTTGATATCTTCCCGAGTCTTTTCATTTTCGTCACGGAAATCAAATCCAGCTTGTTTCATAGCATCAACAAATTTAACACCTGTGGCATCTGCTGCGTCGATAACATCTTCTTTATCGGCTAAGCCAAAGATATTCTTACTTCCCCAAAAAGCGTATGGAAAACGACTTCCTTCTTCTTCCGCCATAGAAACTATTTCCATTGAACGTTTTGGTTGGCCATGTGTTTCATAGAGATATTTCATTGCTAGAAAAGCAGATAAAATACCAAATTGACCATCCAATGCGCCGCCATTTACTACTGTATCCACATGTGAACCAGACATAATAGTTTCTTCTGGAAATTCACTACCTTCAATACGTGCAAATAGATTTCCTACTGCGTCATATTGTGTTTTAAAATCGTGTTTTTCAAATAATGTTTTCAACTCATTTTGAGCTTTTACCCAATGCTCGTCATATAACAACCTTGTGGTGCCACCTGTTGGATCCGCTCCAATGCCTGATAGCCATTCTACATATTGTTGCACTTCTTTTTCATTGAACACTTTTTTCCCTCCTATACGAGTTGACATGCTTTATAAATAAATTGTAAGCCTTTTCTAAATCGAATACACTAGTTAAGGGTGATAAACACAGACTTAACTTTTGGTCATTAAGCACAAAAGGAGACACCTTTGTTTACAAAAAACAAAGGTGTCTCCTTTTCTACTAATAAAAAAAGCCCTTTACAGGACCCTCTCCATTTTATAATGAGCGCAAGCTCTCCGGTAAAACCGGAGAGTTGCAACGAGCTAGACTCGGATGCATAACATCCAACATCATAACACTCTCATTCATATATTTGTATGACTTATACTAATTCAATAACAACCATTTTAGCTGCGTCACCGCGGCGTGGTTCTGTTTTAAGAATTCTAGTATAACCACCATTACGATCAGCGTAACGTGGTGCGATGTCGTTAAACAGTTTTTGTAATGCTGTTTCAACAACGATTTCGTCATTTTCTTCGCGTACATCAGCGATTTCGTTACGTACGAAAGCTGCTGCTTGACGACGAGCATGAAGATCGCCACGTTTTCCTAAAGTAATCATTTTTTCAGTAGTTGAACGGATTTCCTTAGCACGCGCTTCAGTTGTTACGATACGTTCGTTGATTAATAAATCAGTTGTTAAATCACGTAACATTGCTTTACGCTGACTGCTAGTACGGCCTAATTTACGATAGCTCACGTTAGTTTCCCTCCTTATGAGAAAGTCTTAGTCGTCTTGACGTAGGTCTAAGTCTAATTCACTTAGTTTGTTTTTCACTTCGTCTAAAGATTTACGACCTAAATTACGGACTTTAATCATTTCAGCCTCTGACTTGTTTGTTAGTTCTTGTACAGTATTAATGCCTGCACGTTTTAAGCAGTTGTATGAACGAACTGATAAATCTAACTCTTCAATTGTCATTTCTAACATTTTTTCTTTTTGTGTTTCTTCCTTCTCAACCATGATTTCAGCATTTTTGGCTTCATCAGTTAAGTTAACAAAAATATCTAAATGTTCAGTTAAAATCTTCGCTGCTAAGCTAATAGATTCTTGAGGCATAATGGATCCATCTGTCCAGACTTCTAGTGTTAATTTATCAAAATCATCACGACGACCTACACGCGTATTTTCTACTTGGTAGTTAACACGACGAACAGGTGTGTAGATAGAGTCAACAGGTAAGACGCCAATAGGCATATCTTCTTGTTTGTTGTCTTCTGCTTGTACGTATCCACGGCCTGGTTGAACTTTCAAACGTGCGTGGAATGTAGCACCTTCAGCGACAGTACATAAATATAAATCTTTGTTTAAAATTTCAACATCACTGTCCGTAATAATATCTCCTGCAGTTACAGTAGCGGGACCAGTAACATCAATTTCAAGGGATTTTTCTTCTTCAGTATAGAGTTTTAAAGCTAATCCTTTAATATTCAAAATGATTTGTGTCACGTCTTCTTGCACACCTTTAACGGTTGAGAATTCGTGCAACACGCCATCGATTTGAAGGCTAGTGATAGCCGCTCCTGGTAAAGAAGACAATAAAATACGACGAAGAGAGTTTCCTAAAGTTGTTCCATAACCGCGTTCTAATGGTTCGATAACAAACTTACCATAATCTCGGTCTTCATCAATTTTAGTGATCCGTGGTTTTTCAAATTCAATCATTTTAATCTATACCCCTTTCAAAACGAAAAGTGCGTTGCTCAATGACGTTTTTAAAGTTCATACTCAAATGAAAGACGCTCATTAAACACGACGGCGTTTTGGAGGGCGGCATCCATTATGAGGAACTGGTGTGACGTCACGAATTGCAGTCACTTCTAATCCTGTTGCTTGTAGTGAACGAATTGCTGCTTCACGTCCAGAACCTGGGCCTTTAACTGTTACATCAACAGTTCTTAAACCATGCTCCATTGCAGTTTTAGCTGCTGCTTCAGCTGCCATTTGCGCTGCGAAAGGTGTTGCTTTCTTACTACCTTTAAATCCTAAAGCACCTGCTGATGACCAAGAAATAGCATTACCATGCGTATCTGTAATCATCACAATTGTGTTATTAAATGTTGAATGGATATGTGCAATACCTGATTCAATATTCTTTTTCACACGGCGTTTTCTGCTTACTTTTTTTGCTTTTGCTACCATGAAGTTCTAACCTCCTTCACTTTAAATTATTTTTTCTTACCTGCGATTGAACGAGCTGGACCTTTACGAGTACGGGCATTGTTTTTCGTGTTTTGACCACGAACTGGTAAACCACGACGATGACGAATACCACGGTATGAACCGATTTCCATTAGACGTTTGATGTCTAAGTTACGTTCACGACGTAAATCTCCTTCGACTTTTAATTTGTCGACTTCTGCACGAATCTTATCTAATTGATCGTTTGTTAACTCACGTACGCGAATATCTTCTGATACGTTTGCGTCTGCTAAGACTTTTTGAGCCGTTGTTTTTCCGATCCCATAAATGTATGTTAATGAAATAACAATACGTTTATCACGAGGAATATCTACTCCTGCTATACGAGCCATTATACGCTACACCTCCTATTAACCTTGACGTTGTTTATGTTTTGGATTTTCACAAATAACCATAACTCGACCTTTACGGCGAATTACTTTGCATTTTTCGCAAATTGGTTTTACTGATGGTCTTACTTTCATGATTTTACCTCCTTGATTTTACGGAGTGCAATTATTTAAATCGATAGGTAATGCGACCACGAGTTAAATCATATGGTGATAATTCAACTGTCACTTTATCTCCCGGTAAAATGCGGATATAATGCATACGGATTTTACCAGAAACATGAGCAAGAATCTCATGGCCATTTTCTAATTCAACTTTAAACATTGCATTCGGCAAAGTGTCAACAACTGTTCCTTCAATTTCAATCACTTCTTCTTTTGCCACTACGAGTACCTCCTTATACGGTTAGTCTTAAACGATGACAATTTTTCGTACTCAAATGCCAAATCTTCAACCTGTCTATTATACCATGATACAGCAACATTATGAAGCAACTTGAACCATTCTTTCCTGATAGATTCTGTTATCTACAGATTGTCAATAATCTTTTTCACATCTACAAAAACGTCTTCGATTTCACGATTTCCGTCTAATGTTTGAAGAAGATCCTTTTCGTTATAAAACTCAAGTATCGGTGCACTACCGGCAACGTTTACTTTCAAGCGATTTTTGACTGTTTCAGGTTTATCGTCTTCACGTTGATAAAAATTATGGCCGCCACAACGATCACATGTTCCTTCCACTTTTGGTGGATGGTTCACTTTGTGATAAGTTGCCCCACAATCTTTACACATAAAACGACCGGCTAAGCGGTCCACTAAAACATCTTCTTCAACATGTATATTGATGACAGTATCAAGTTGTTTGCCTAAGTCGTTTAAAATTTCTTCAAGTGCATAAGCTTGCTCAATGGTTCTTGGGAAACCATCCAACAAGAAGCCTTTTTCTGTATCAGCTTGAGCTAAGCGTTCTTTAACAATGCCATTGGTTACTTCGTCTGGAACTAATGAACCTTCGTCCATATAAGCTTTCGCTTGTTTTCCTAATTCTGTACCGTTAGCCATCGCTTCACGAAACATATCTCCAGTTGAAATATGTGGGATATTGTAAGTATCTACAATTCGTTCGGCTTGTGTTCCTTTACCTGCACCAGGTAATCCCATAATAATCAGATTCATATCGGTTTCCTCCTGTAAAGGATTTGAATGATTATGCATCAATGACTATTCCACAATGAAACCAGTATATTGACGTTTCATCATCAAACCTTCCAATTGTTTAGCTGTTTCTAATGCTACCCCTACAGCAATCAAAAGACTTGTTCCGCCTAAGCCAATGGCTGTCGGTAAGTCCCAAAGCTTTTGTGCAATAACAGGTAAGATAGCTACGGCAGCTAGGAATAGAGATCCTACTGCACTTAGTCGCATTAATAAAGATGAAATATAATTTTCAGTTGATGCTCCTGGTCGTACACTTGGGATGTAACTTCCTTGCTTTTGTAAGTTCTCTGCTACTTTCTCCGGATTCACCTGTACAAAGGCATAGAAGAAAGTAAAACCTACGATAAGCAATGTATAGAAAATACCCCCACCAAGTGTTGAATAGTCAAACATGTGTTGAACTACTTTAAACCATGTTGCACTTCCTTTAGTTGCGCTAAATAGTTGCATAATCGCATTAGGTGTTGCTAACAAGGAACTCGCAAAAATAACTGGTATAACCCCTGCGGCATTCACTTTTAAAGGTAAATAGCTGCTTTGAGGTGCGCCAGCTACACGTTTTGTATATTGAATTGGAATCTTTCTTTCAGCTTGGTTGAAGTACGTTACAAACGTTACGATTGCTAATATTGCCACCACAAGAAGGACTAAGAATAAAATATTCATCATCCGGTCTTCCGGTTTGATATTAATTAAGCGATCTTCAATAAGAGAAACGATCCCCTTCGGTATTCTTGAAATAATACCGGCAAAGATAATCATTGAAACACCGTTTCCAATGCCTTTATCAGTGATTTGTTCTCCCATCCATGTAACTAACATCGTTCCAGCTGTTAAAATAATTCCCACCATCATGTACGTTTTGGCATCGGGTGTCTTAACGAACCCAACTCCAGCGAATTGATTAAATCCGGCTGTAATCATAATTGATTGTAAAAACGCCATAACAAGTGTCAAATAACGTGTTGCTTGGTTTAATTTACGACGGCCTACTTCACCTTGCTTTGACCACTCTACAAACTTCGGTACAATATCCATTTGTAACAATTGGATAATGATAGAAGACGTAATGTACGGTGATACACCTAAAGCAAATAGTGAAAAGTTCTCCATCGCGCTCCCGCTAACTGTGTTAATCATGTTAAATAACGGATTATCACTTAAGTTAGCAAGTGCTTTGATGTCAACGCCTGGTACTGTGATATGAGCACCAAAACGAAATGCAAACAAGATGAATAATGTAAAGAAAATGCGATGACGAATGTCTTTAACCTTCATGCCATCTTTCAATAATTTAAACATTAAATCACCTCGATTGAACCGCCAGCAGCTTCAATTGCTTCTTGAGCAGTTTTTGAAAATTTAGCAGCTTTCACTGTTAATTTTTTCGTCAATTCACCATTAGCTAGTACTTTAACGCCAGATTTTTCATCTTTGATGATTCCAGCTTCTACTAGTAATGCAGGTGTTACTTCTGCGCCGTCTTCAAATTTGTTTAATACATCTAAATTGATAACAGCGTATTCTTTACGGTTAATGTTTGTAAAACCACGTTTTGGTAAGCGTTGGAATAAAGGTGTTTGTCCACCCTCAAAGCCTAAGCGTACGCCACCACCTGAACGTGCTTTTTGTCCTTTTTGACCGCGTCCAGCCGTTTTACCATTACCAGATGAAGTTCCTCGACCTACACGATTACGTACATGTCTAGATCCTTCAGAAGGTTTTAATTCGTGAAGTTTCATGTTTCTAGGCACCCCCTCTTTATTGATTTAAAATGATTTGTTTAAACTTCTTCAACGTCCACTAAATGTGAAACAGTATTAATCATGCCTTTAACAGCATCATTAGCTGGTCTTACAACCACACTGTTAATTTTCTTTAAACCAAGAGCTTTCACAGTATCTTTTTGGTTTTGAGGACGTCCGATTACACTACGTTTTAATGTAATTTTTAATTCTGCCATGACATTGTCCTCCTTATCCAATAATCTCTTCTACGGATTTTCCGCGAAGTTCTGCTACTTCTTCAGCACGTTTTAGACGAGATAGTCCTTCTAATGTTGCACGAATCACGTTAATTGGTGTGTTGCTACCAAGTGATTTACTTGTAACATCCGCAACACCAGCTAACTCTAAAATCGCACGAACTGGTCCACCAGCAGCGACACCAGAACCGGCAACAGCAGGTTTCATTAATGTACGTCCACCACTGTATACGCCAATAACTTCGTGAGGGATTGTAGAACCAACCATTGGGACTTCAATTAAGTTTTTCTTAGCGTCTTCGATTGCTTTACGGATTGCTTCAGGTACTTCTTGTGCTTTACCTGTACCAAATCCTACGTGACCATTTCTATCACCCACAACAACTAAAGCAGCGAAACGTAAACGACGTCCACCTTTAACTACTTTCGTAACGCGGTTGATCGATACGACACGGTCTTCTAATTCTAACCCTTTTGGATCAATATAAACCATGAATGGTGTTCCTCCTTCTCCTAAAATTCTAGTCCGTTTTCACGAGCAGCTTCTGCTAAAGCAGCAACGCGACCATGGTATAAGTAACCACCGCGGTCAAACACGACTTCTTTAACACCTTTATCGACTGCACGTTTTGCGACTAGCGCACCTACAGCTGATGCTTGCTCAGTTTTATTTCCACCTGAAATTTCTTTATCTAAGGTAGAGGCACTTGCTAGCGTCACACCCGCTACGTCATCAATTAATTGAGCGTAGATGTTTTTATTAGAACGAAACACGTTTAAGCGTGGGCACTCAGCAGTACCAGAGATATTTTTACGTACGCGACCATGTCTCTTTTGACGTACTTTGTTTTTATCTGGTTTTGAAATCACAATTGTCACCTCTTATATTTTATGTTACTGGCGATTATTTACCAGTCTTACCTTCTTTACGTCTTACAAATTCACCAACATAGCGAATTCCTTTACCTTTATAAGGCTCTGGAGGACGTACTCCACGAATGTTAGCAGCTAATTCGCCAACATGCTCTTTATTGATTCCTTTAACGATTACTTGAGTGTTAGAAGGAACTTCGATTGTGATGCCTTCTGGTGCATCAAATTCAACTGGATGAGAGTAACCTACGTTCAAGACAAGTTTTTTACCTTGTAATTGAGCACGGTACCCAACCCCGATTAATTCTAATTGTTTTTCGAACCCTTTGCTCACACCGATAATCATGTTATCAAGGTTTGAACGCATTGTTCCGTGCAATGAACGATTTGTTTTTTCGTCATTTTCACGTGTTAATACTACTTCATTTCCTTCGATAGAAATAGCAATGTTCGGTACAAATGTACGTGTTAATTCTCCGTTAGGACCTTTAACTGTAATGTCGTTACCGTTTTTTGTCACTGTGACACCTTCAGGGATAACAACTGGTTTATTACCAATACGACTCACTCAAGACACCTCCTTATTTTCTGTTTATCTTACCATACGTAAGCGAGTACTTCGCCGCCGATATTACGCTCTCTTGCTTCTTTATCAGTGATAACACCTTCAGAAGTAGAAATGATTGCAATACCTAAGCCGTTTAATACTTTAGGAACTTCATTCGCTTTTACATAAGCACGTAAACCTGGTTTAGAAATACGTTTTAGGTTTGTAATGACACGTTCTTCATTACGACCATATTTTAAGAAAACGCGAATGATGCCTTGTTTGTCATCTTCAATATATTCTACATCGCGGACGAAACCTTCTTTTTTCAAGATTTCTGCGATATCATGTTTGATTTTTGATGCAGGTACTTCTAACATATCGTGTTTTACCATGTTGGCATTACGAATTCGTGTTAAGAAATCTGCGATAGGATCTGTCATGACCATTGAACTATTAACCTCCTTCTATGCGGGTTTTTTGTTACCAGCTAGCTTTCTTCACGCCGGGAATTTGTCCTTTATAGGCAAGTTCGCGGAAGCAAATACGGCATAGTTTGAATTTGCGATAAACTGAATGTGGACGACCACAACGTTCACAACGCGTATATTCTTGAGTTGAGAATTTAGCTGGACGTTTGTTTTTAGCAATCATTGATTTTTTAGCCAAGTAGTTCGCCTCCTTTAATTATTTTTGGAATGGCATGCCAAGTTGTGACAATAGCTCACGAGACTCTTCGTCTGTGTTGGCTGTTGTAACAATGACGATGTCCATACCACGTACTTTATCTACGCGATCGTAGTCTACTTCTGGGAAAATTAACTGCTCTTTAACACCTAATGTGTAGTTTCCGCGTCCATCAAATGATTTAGCACTGACACCGTGGAAGTCACGTACACGAGGTAAGGAAACAGTTACTAGTTTGTCTAAGAATTCATACATTCTTTCGCCACGTAAAGTTACTTTACATCCGATAGGCATTCCTTCACGTAATCTGAAACCAGCAATTGATTTTCTTGCCTTCGTAATAACAGGTTTTTGACCTGAAATTAGGGTTAATTCTTCAACAGCTTTATCTAAGTTTTTAGCATTAGATACTGCATCACCAACACCCATGTTGATTACAATTTTCTCAACTTTTGGTGCTTGCATAATAGAAGAGTAGTTAAATTTTTCCATCAAAGATGGTGTTACTTCATTTACATATTTTTCTCTAAGGCGGTTCATTCTAACGGTTCCTCCTTCCTTACCAATTATTTATCTAAAACTTCACCTGTTTTTTTAGAAACACGCACTTTTTTACCGTCAACCACTTTGTATCCAACACGTGTTGGTTCGTTTGTAGATGGATCAACCACCATGACATTCGATACGTGAATAGATGCTTCTTGTTCGACAATTCCTCCTTGAGGAACAGTTGCGCTTGGTTTTTGATGTTTTTTAACCATGTTCACACCTTCAACGATGACACGGTCGTTTTTAGGGAAAGCTGTTAAAACAACGCCTTCTTTTCCTTTATCTTTACCAGTGATAATTTTTACTTTATCGCCTTTTTTTACAAACATTTTTGTCTCGCACCTCCTTTAGCTAACAATTGATTATAATACTTCTGGTGCTAATGAAATAATTTTCATGAAGTTATTATCACGTAATTCACGTGCAACTGGTCCAAAGATACGAGTACCACGAGGGCTCTTATCATCACGGATAATCACACATGCATTTTCATCAAATTTTATATATGAACCGTCTGCACGACGAGCTCCTGTTTTTGTTCTTACGATAACTGCTTTGACGATTTCACCTTTTTTAACAACTCCACCTGGCGTTGCATGTTTAACCGACGCAACAATTATGTCACCAATATTGGCATTATTACGACCAGAGCCACCCAACACTTTAATAGCAAGCACTTCACGTGCGCCAGAGTTGTCAGCTACTTTTAAACGACTTTCTGTTTGGATCATTATTGTATCCTCCTTTCAGATTTAAACTTTCAATCTATATAGGAAAATCTCGCTTAGATGATAACTGCTTCTTCTACTACCTCTAACAAACGGAAACGTTTTGTAGCGGATAATGGACGAGTTTCCATAATTCGCACGATGTCACCTGTTTTTGCAACATTGTTTTCATCGTGAGCTTTGTATTTCTTCGAATATTTCACACGTTTACCGTAAACTTTATGTGTTTTACGTGTTTCTACAACAACTGTGATGGTTTTATCCATCTTGTCTGATACGACACGACCTTGGTAAACTTTACGTTCATTTCTTTCAGTCATACGTTAATGGCCTCCTTCCACTATTACTTCTCTTGCTCGCGCAAAACTGTTTTGATACGTGCAATCGATTGGCGTACTTTCTTAATACGTGATGTATCTTCAAGTTGACCTGTTGCTAGTTGGAATCTTAAGTTAAATAATTCTTCTTTAAATTCTTTTTCCTTTTCTAGCATTTCAGCAGTGGATAATCCTTTAATGTCTTTAACCTTCATTCGATTCACCACCCATTTCCTCACGTTTTACAAATTTTGTTCTAACTGGCAATTTATGTGACGCTAGACGTAATGCTTCGCGTGCTACATCTTCAGGAACGCCAGCAATTTCAAACATGATTTTTCCTCGTTTTACTGGTGCTACCCATCCTTCTGGAGCCCCTTTACCGGAACCCATACGAACGCCGATAGCTTTTGCTGTATATGACTTATGAGGGAAAATTTTGATCCATACTTTCCCACCACGTTTCATGAAACGAGTCATTGCGATACGAGAAGCTTCGATTTGACGGTTAGTAATCCAAGCTGAATCTAATGCTTGTAAACCGTATTCTCCAAAAGCTACTTCTTTACCACCTTTGGCTTCGCCACGCATTTTTCCTCTAAACTCACGACGGTATTTTACACGTTTAGGTACTAACATGTCTATTTCCCTCCTTTCTCAGTGTTTTTGATTTCTGGAAGAATTTCTCCACGATAAATCCACACTTTAACTCCTAGTTTTCCGTATGTTGTGTCTGCTTCTTCCCAAGCATAGTCGATATCTGCTCTTAGAGTATGTAAAGGAACTGTTCCTTCAGAATACCCTTCTGAACGTGCGATATCAGCACCGTTTAAACGTCCAGATACTAATGTTTTAATTCCATCAGCTCCAGCACGCATAGTACGTTGGATAGCTTGTTTTTGTGCACGACGGAAAGCAACACGGTTTTCTAATTGACGTGCGATTCCTTCTGCTACTAACTTAGCATCCAAATCTGGTTTTTTGATTTCGATAATGTTAATGTGAACTCGTTTACCAGTTAATTTATTTAATTCTTTACGTAATTTCTCAACTTCTGATCCGCCTTTACCAATCACCATACCTGGTTTAGCTGTGTGGACTGAAACGTTGACGCGATTTGCAGCACGTTCGATTTCAACCTTAGACACAGCGGCGTCAGCAAGTGTTGTCGCGATAAATTCGCGAATTTTTAAGTCTTCGTGTAAGTATTCAGCGTATTCTTTTTCAGCATACCACTTAGCTTCCCAGTCGCGAATAACGCCAACACGCATTCCTATTGGATGTACTTTTTGACCCACTGATCGTCCCTCCTATTTCTCTGCCACTACTACAGTAATGTGGCTAGTTCTTTTGTTGATTGGTGACGCTGATCCTTTTGCACGTGGACGGAAACGTTTCATTGTTGGTCCTTCGTTTACAAAAGCCTCTGACACTACCAAGTTTTCAACATCTAAATCATAATTGTTTTCTGCATTTGCAACTGCGGACATTAAGACTTTCTCAATGATTCCAGCAGCTTTGTTAGGCGTATATTTCAAAATTGAAATAGCTTCTGCCACACTTTTCCCTCTAATTAAGTCAATAACTAGACGTGTTTTGCGAGGTGAAGTACGAACTGTTTTAGCAGTTGCTTTTGCTGAAGTAATTTGTGCTGTCATTTGCAATTCCTCCCCTCACGTATTAACGGCCTGTTTTCTTATCGTCGCCAGAGTGGCCACGGAATGTTCTTGTTGGTGCAAATTCACCTAATTTATGTCCAACCATATCTTCTTGAATGTAGACTGGAACATGCTTTCTTCCGTCATAAACAGCAATGGTGTATCCTACAAAATTCGGGAAAATTGTAGATCTACGAGACCATGTTTTAATGACTTTTTTCTTTTCAACATCTTTTTGAGCAACCACTTTTGACATTAAATGTTCGTCACAAAATGGTCCTTTCTTTAGACTGCGTCCCATGTTGAACCTCCTCTCAGATTCTACCGACACGTTAACATGCCGGTTTTAAATTATTTAGATTTACGACGACGCACAATAAGTTTGTCATTTTTAGATTTCTTACGTGTTTTGTATCCAAGTGTTGGTTTGCCCCATGGAGTCATTGGAGAAGGCATACCGATTGGAGTTTTACCTTCACCACCACCGTGTGGGTGATCGTTAGGGTTCATTACGCTACCACGTACTGTTGGGCGTTTTCTCTTCCAACGGTTACGTCCAGCTTTACCAATGTTTACTAATTCGTGTTGTTCGTTTCCGACTGAACCAACTGTTGCACGGCATGTTCCTAAGATCATACGTACTTCACCAGAGTTCAAACGTACTAAAACATATTTACCTTCTTTACCTAGTACTTGAGCTTTTGTACCAGCTGAGCGGATTAATTGTCCACCTTTACCAGGTTTCATTTCAATGTTATGAATAACTGTACCAACTGGAATGTTTGCTAATGGCAAAGCGTTTCCTAGTTTAATATCAGCGTCATCACCTGAAATTACTTTATCTCCTACTTTTAATCCTTTTGGTGCTAAGATGTATGATTTAACTCCATCTACATAGTGAATTAATGCAATGTTAGCTGTTCTGTTTGGATCGTATTCGATTGTCTTAACAGTTGCTTCGACATTGTCTTTCACACGTTTAAAGTCAATTAAACGATATTGACGTTTGTGACCGCCACCATGGTGACGAACTGTAATGCGGCCCATGTTGTTACGACCAGCATTGTTCTTCATCGGTTGTAACAAGCTTTTTTCTGGTTGATTAGTAGTAATCTCAGCAAAGTCTAAGCTTGTCATATTACGACGACCATTTGTGGTTGGTTTATACTTTTTAATCGCCACGTCTTTTCCCTCCTACTTTAAAAATTATACAGGTTAGATGCTATTCTGCATCGAATAATTGGATATCTTTTGAGTCTTCAGTTAATGTCACAATTGCTTTGCGACGTTTGTTTGTATGTCCGCCAAATTGACCCATACGTTTGAATTTAGGTTTAACATTCATGATGTTAACATTTTTAACTTTTACTCCAAAAGCCGCTTCAACAGCTTGCTTTACGAGTGTTTTGTTAGCACGAGTATCTACATCAAATGTGTATTTTTTCTCGTCCATCGCTAACATAGAGGCTTCGGTAATAACTGGACGTTTAATTACATCTAATAATTCCATTATGCAAGCACCTCCTCTAATTGAGTAAGAGCAGCTTGTGTCATTAACATAGTGTCGTTTGAAACAACATCTAAGACGCTGACGTTATCTGCTGAAATGACAGAAACATTTGGTAAGTTACGAGCTGATAAAGCTGCAAAGTCATTTCCTTCTTCTAATACAACTAATACTTTGTTGTTTACATCTAATTTATTTAATACTTCTTTAAATTCTTTCGTTTTTGGTGCGTCGAAGCTTAAAGCATCTACTACCATCAAACTATCTTGAGCAACTTTTTCTGATAATACAGAACGAATTGCTAAACGACGAACTTTTCTAGGAAGTTTGTAGCTGTATGAACGTGGTGTTGGTCCGAAGACAACGCCGCCTCCACGCCATTGTGGTGAACGGATTGATCCTTGACGAGCACGTCCTGTACCTTTTTGACGCCATGGTTTACGTCCGCCTCCGCGTACAGCACTGCGGTTTTTTACAGCGTGTGTTCCTTGTCTTAAAGAAGCACGTTGCATGATGATAGCGTCATAAACTACGCTTTCGTTTGGTTCGATACCAAAGATTGCATCGTTTAATTCAACGTCACCAGCTTTAGTACCATCTTGTTTAAATAATGCTACAGTAGTCATCCCTTAGTTCCTCCTCTCCAACAATTATTTAGCCGCTTTCGCTGACTGGATTTGAACTAATGATTTTTTAGATCCTGGAACATTACCTTTTACTAAGATAACATTACGATCTAGGTCAACACGAACAACTTCTAAGTTCTTGATTGTGACACGGTCGCCACCCATTTGACCTGCTAATTTTTTATTTTTAAACACGCGATTCGGATCGACTGGACCCATTGACCCAGGACGACGGTGGTAACGAGAACCGTGGCTCATTGGTCCACGAGCTTGACCATGGCGTTTAATAACCCCTTGGTATCCTTTACCTTTCGTTGTACCTGTTACGTTTACGATGTCTCCTGCTTGGAATACATCCACTTTTACTTCGTTTCCTACTTCGAATTCTCCTAGCTCAACATCTTTAAACTCTCTAATGAAGCGCTTAGGAGTCGTATTTGCTTTTACAGCATGACCTTTAGCAGGTTTGTTTGACAAAATTTCACGTTGGTCTTGGAAACCTAATTGAACGGCTTCGTAACCATCTGTTTCAACAGTTTTCACTTGCATTACCACGTTAGGTGTTGCTTCGATTACTGTTACAGGGATTAATTCACCATTTTCAGTGAAAATTTGTGTCATTCCTACTTTTTTTCCTAAGATTCCTTTGGTCATGAGTACACCTCCATCATCTTATTATTATAATTTAATTTCAATATTCACACCGCTTGGTAAGTCTAGCTTCATTAAAGCGTCAACTGTTTTCGGTGTTGGGTTCACAATGTCGATTAGACGTTTGTGAGTTCGCATTTCGAATTGCTCACGTGAGTCTTTGTATTTATGAGTCGCACGGATAACTGTATAAACAGAACGCTCTGTTGGTAAAGGAATCGGACCTGAAATGTCAGCCCCTGTTCTCTTTGCTGTTTCTACGATTTTCTCCGCTGATTGATCTAAAATACGATGCTCATATGCTTTTAAACGGATACGAATTTTTTGTTTTGCCATTTTTTTCCCTCCTTCGCCTATTTTGAAAAGTAGACATAGCTCCGCGAAAATATCCGACATCACCCTTCTATGGCAATGCTTCCGGGCGTGTCGCAACCTTTCGTTTCTTTGCCACGCAATCTCGCTTGATTGCTAATGTGTTTTGTACTATTTGTACGCGACACCTTTAAAAGTATACTAAAAAAAAAGCTTGATTGCAAGCTTTTTTCTTAATTATTTTCTTTATTCAAAAGGAATACCCATACTCGTCATCGCATCTTCTACTTTTTTCAGTTCTTTTTTCATTGCTTTCTTATCAGAACCTTCCGGAAGTGCGTCAATAGCTGTACGTGCATTTTGATAAGCTTCCATAGTAAAGCCGGTAATGACTTCGCCATCTTTCACTACGTTGGCTAACATTTGGTCCGCATAGGCGACATCCGCTTCAGTCGTATCCCAAGAAGCACTGACATTTTCATCTTCAGTTGCAACTGGCTCATCACCTTGTAAAACTGCCATTAGCGTTGCTGAAAATGCGTCATCAGGCAAACCGTTGACTAACTCCATCGCACTCTTTTTTTCTTTATCTGTGACATCATCTAGCATGGTCGCTTCTTCATTTACGACACGTCCCTTTAATGGCGCCTCTGTAAACAACCCATTCACTGTATGCAAGACATTAAACTTTGCTTTAGCTTGGTCTACAAGCCCTTGTTCTTCAGCTGGCAGATTTTTCTTGGCAGTTTTAATCATATCCGCTGTTAGTTGTTCATTTAAGTAAATGTGATCGTCACCATCAAACAAATCAGCAAGCGTTACGTTGTTTGATGTTTTTTTGTTTGCTTTTTTATTAGTGTTTTTCTTTTCAGTAGTGGCTATTGTTTTGTCCCCTGCAACTATCGCTTGATCACGTTTTTCTGCGTATACCCATCCAACTAATATGGAGGCAACTGCAAACACCATCGAAACGATTAGTAACAAAAATAGCTTCTTTTTACTTTGCACACCCATCCCTCACTTTTCTTTTATCAGTTTAAATGATACCTTAACTACCCAGAATGTACAATAGTAATTGTTCAAAAAAAGGAGCTAAGTTTCCTTAGCTCCTTACGGACGAATACATGTATATTTGATAGTCTTAATTTTTTAAAAATTAAGCCAAGATTTTAGATACAACACCTGAACCTACTGTACGGCCACCTTCACGAATTGAGAAACGAGTTCCTTCTTCGATAGCGATTGGGTGAATTAAGTCAACGTCGATTGTTACGTTGTCCCCAGGCATAACCATTTCAGTTCCTTCTGGTAATTCGATAACACCAGTTACGTCAGTTGTACGGAAGTAGAATTGTGGACGGTAGTTACCAAAGAATGGTGTATGACGTCCGCCTTCTTCTTTACTTAAAACGTAAACTTCAGCGTTAAATTTAGTATGTGGAGTGATTGTTCCTGGAGCTGCTAATACTTGACCACGTTGGATATCTTCACGTGAAACACCACGTAATAATGCACCAATGTTGTCTCCAGCTTCAGCGTAATCTAATAATTTACGGAACATTTCTACACCAGTAACAGTTGTTTTAGCGATATCTTCTGCAATACCGATAACTTCAACTTCGTCACCAACTTTGATTGTACCACGTTCAACACGACCTGTAGCAACAGTACCACGACCAGTGATTGAGAATACGTCCTCAACTGGCATCATGAATGGTTTGTCATGGTCACGTTCTGGAGTTGGAATGTATGCATCAACCTCAGCCATTAAGTCTAAGATTTTTTGCTCATATTCTTCAACGCCTTCTAAAGCTTTCAAAGCAGAACCAGCAACGATTGGTGTATCGTCTCCTGGGAAGTCGTATTCGCTTAATAAGTCACGAACTTCCATTTCTACTAATTCTAATAACTCTTCGTCGTCAACCATGTCCATTTTGTTTAAGAAAACAACGATGTATGGTACACCAACGTTACGAGATAAAAGAATGTGCTCACGAGTTTGTGGCATTGGACCATCAGCAGCAGAAACTACTAAGATAGCTCCGTCCATTTGAGCAGCACCAGTGATCATGTTTTTAACATAGTCCGCGTGTCCTGGGCAGTCCACGTGTGCATAGTGACGGTTTTCTGTTTCATACTCGATGTGTGAAGTACTGATTGTGATTCCACGCTCTTTTTCTTCTGGCGCGTTATCAATGTCAGCGTAGTTTTGAGCTTCACCATGTCCGTGTTTAGCTAAAACAGTTGCGATAGCAGCTGATAATGTTGTTTTACCATGGTCAACGTGTCCGATTGTACCAATGTTAACGTGTGGTTTAGAACGGTCAAATTTTTCTTTTCCCATTTTAAATAAATCCTCCTAAAAATATATGTTTTATTTTTTATGGATAAGCGATCAGAGCGCCTGACCGCTTTATCTCACTTACAGTTTACATGATTTTTCCCAGAAAAGATAGCAAGGGCTATTATTCTGCAGAGCCACCATTTTTCTTAATGATTTCTTCTTGAATAGATTTTGGAACATCTTCGTAATGGTCAAATACCATTGTAAAGACACCACGACCTTGTGTAGAAGAACGTAATGTTGTCGCATAGCCAAACATTTCTGATAAAGGAATCATCGCACGTACGACTTGTAAGCCACCTGTACGAGCTTCCATACCTTCAACGCGACCACGACGAGCTGTTACGTGTCCCATAATATCACCTAAGTGATCTTCTGGAATAACAATCTCTACTGCCATGATAGGTTCTAAAATAGCAGGTTGTGCTTTTTTAGCAGCGGCACGTAATGCCATAGAAGCTGCCACACGGAAAGCTGTTTCACTTGAGTCGACGTCATGGTATGAACCATCATAAAGTTTTGCTTTAATGTCAACTAAAGGATAACCAGCTAAAATTCCGTTTTCCATTGAAGCTTTTAATCCAGCTTCAACAGCAGGGATGTATTCACGAGGAACGACACCACCGACGATTGCGTTTTCGAATTCGAAACCGCCACCTTCTTCGTTTGGTGTAAATTCAATCCAAACGTGTCCGTATTGTCCTTTACCACCTGATTGACGTACGAATTTACCTTCAGCTTGTACCATTGGTGCACGGAATGTTTCACGGTAAGAAACTTGAGGTGCTCCAACGTTAGCTTCTACTTTAAATTCACGTTTCATACGGTCAACGATAACGTCTAAGTGAAGCTCACCCATACCTGCGATGATTGTTTCACCTGTTTCAGTGTTTGTTGACGCACGGAAAGTAGGATCCTCTTCAGATAATTTTTGTAACGCAACGCCCATTTTATCTTGGTCTGCTTTTGATTTAGGCTCAATCGCAACTTCGATAACTGGCTCAGGGAATTCCATTGATTCTAAGATAACTGGATGTTTCTCGTCACACAATGAGTCACCTGTTGTTGTGTCTTTAAGTCCAACAGCTGCTGCAATATCTCCTGCATATACAGTTGAAATCTCTTCACGAGAGTTTGCGTGCATTTGTAAGATACGACCAACACGTTCACGTTTACCTTTTGTCGCATTTTTAACGTATGAACCTGATTCTAAGACACCAGAGTACACACGGAAGAATGTTAGACGACCTACGAATGGGTCAGTCATAACTTTGAAGGCTAACGCTGAGAAAGGAGCGTCGTCACTTGATTCACGAACCACTTCTTCTTCAGTATCAGGAATAATACCTGTAATGTCAGCAACTTCTGTTGGTGATGGTAGGTAGTCAATAACGCCATCAAGCATTAATTGAACCCCTTTATTTTTGAAGGCAGAACCACAATATACTGGGTAGAATTCAACTGCGATTGTCGCACGACGGATAGCAGCTTTTAATTCGTCTTCAGAAATTTCTTCGCCTTCTAAATATCTCATCATTAATTCTTCATCAGTTTCAGCAACCGCTTCAACTAATTTTTCACGCCATTCTTGGGCTAATTCAGCGTATTCTTCAGGAATTTCTTCCTCACGAATATCTGTTCCTAGGTCATTTGTATAAATCTCAGCTTTCATCTTAATTAAATCGATGATTCCTGTGAAGTTATCTTCTGAACCAATTGGCAATTGTACTGGATGCGCATTTGCTTGTAAGCGGTCATGCAATGTTCCAACTGCGTATAGGAAGTCTGCACCAATTTTATCCATCTTGTTGATGAATACCATACGTGGTACACCGTATGTTGTAGCTTGACGCCACACTGTTTCTGTTTGAGGCTCAACACCTGATTGAGCATCTAAAACAGTAACCGCACCGTCTAATACACGTAATGAACGTTCAACCTCTACAGTGAAGTCCACGTGACCAGGGGTGTCAATGATGTTAACGCGGTGACCTTTCCATTGAGCAGTTGTAGCTGCTGATGTAATCGTAATACCACGTTCTTGTTCTTGCTCCATCCAGTCCATTTGTGAAGCACCATCATGTGTTTCACCAATCTTATGGATACGACCTGTATAATATAGGATACGCTCTGTTGTAGTTGTTTTACCAGCATCAATATGAGCCATAATCCCGATATTACGAGTGTTTTCTAGCGAAAATTCTCTAGGCATTCTTGTTTCTCCTCTCTTATGTCAGTGATTCAGTTAATCTCGATACAATTAAGTCGTATTTGATAGGCAAACCCACCAAACACTCGAGGATCTTACCAGCGATAGTGTGCAAACGCTCTGTTTGCTTCTGCCATTTTGTGTGTTTCTTCGCGTTTCTTAACAGAAGCGCCAGTGTTGTTAGCAGCATCCATCAATTCTTTCGCTAGACGTTGTTCCATTGTATGTTCTCCACGGTTACGTGAGAAGTTTACAATCCAACGTAATGCTAAAGTAATTTGACGTTCAGGGCGAACTTCAACCGGTACTTGATAGTTAGAACCACCTACACGACGAGCTTTAACTTCTAAGTCAGGTTTTACGTTATCCAAAGCTTGTACATAAACTTCTAATGGATCGTTACCTGTAGATTCTTTAATAATATCAAACGCACTGTAAACGATGTTTGAAGCTGTTCCACGTTTACCGTCAACCATAACGCGGTTAATTAAGCGTGTTACATCTTTTGAATGAAAAATCGGATCTGGTAAAACTTCACGTTTTGCAACAGGACCTTTACGAGGCATTCAACTTCCTCCTTCCAAATAATTTTCTCTTTATATAATAGTAAAATTTAATTTTAATTAAGCTTTTTTAGGTTTTTTAGCACCATATTTAGAGCGGCTTTGTTTACGATCCGTAACACCGGCTGTATCAAGCGCACCACGAACAATATGATAACGTACCCCTGGTAAGTCTTTTACACGACCACCACGAATTAACACAACACTATGTTCTTGTAGGTTATGACCAATTCCTGGGATATACGCTGTTACCTCAATGTTGTTAGATAAACGAACACGAGCAAATTTACGTAAAGCTGAGTTAGGTTTTTTAGGTGTCATTGTACCCACACGTGTACATACTCCACGTTTTTGAGGAGAGTTTGTGTTAGTATGAGATTTTTTTAGACTGTTATAACCTTTACCTAATGCAGGTGAGTCAGATTTTGTTGGTTTTGATTGACGTGATTTACGTATCAATTGATTAATTGTTGGCATCTTGTTTCCTCCTTCCCTACTGGCTTTCTAGTACCACACATCCTGGTGGTTCTTTTTTTGTGATAAAAAGAATGCAAGTCTCCTTGCAACGCTATTTAACACTATCAAATGCTTTCTATGACAGTCAGAACGTCTATCATAAAATAGAAACCTGTACATAAAGCACCTTAAAAATCGTATCACATAAAAAAAGAGGTGTCAACCATTTCTAATACTTTTTTATCGACTAAATTTTAATAACGCTATCATTTTTTTGAGAAAATCAGTATACTAAGACTAGCAAGGATTAAATCAGGATTTAAAGGAGCTAATAGACGATGAATTTAAAACAAATGGTCGGGATTGAAGCAGCATCTTATATTGAAGAAGGGATGATTGTTGGACTTGGAACGGGTTCTACCGCTTATTACATGGTTGAAGAATTAGGGCGTCGGATTAAAGAAGAAAATTTATCTGTGGTTGGTGTAACGACTTCAGAAGCAACACGCCAACAAGCAGAAGGTTTAGGTATTCCACTAAAAAGTATTGATGAAGTCACTCATGTCGATTTAACGATTGACGGAGCAGATGAGGTCAATCCACAATTTGAAGGAATTAAAGGCGGAGGTGCAGCCCTTCTTTTTGAAAAAATTGTAGCCACTTATTCACGTCATAATATTTGGATTGTGGATGAATCAAAATGGGTGGAACAATTAGGTGCTTTTCCTCTACCTGTTGAGGTTATGCCTTATGGTTCACAACAATTAGTGCATTTGTTTGAAAAAGAAGGTCTAAATCCCGTTTTACGTGTGGATGCGGATAACAACCCTATCGTCACAGATGGAAAGCACTATATTATTGATTTACATTGCCAAGTGATTTCCGAACCACGCCGCTTAGCTGATTGGTTGAATAGCTTACCTGGAGTGGTAGAACATGGATTATTTTTATCCATCGTAGATACGGTCATTATTGGAAAAGAATCAGGTATTGAGACCATTCAAAAACATGCAAACTAAATTGAGCAGAAAAAATGCGCCTCCCTTTTTAAAGGAGACGCATTTTTTTATTAATTAAATGGTAGACATAGGACACCATTTAATATTCAACTTAGTCTTTAATAATTGTATCCAACGCCACAATCATCATTTCATCAAATGTCTTTTGACGTTCTTCTGCTGAAGTTTCTTCACCAGTAATAATGTGGTCACTCACTGTCATCAAGGCTAATGCTTGAACGTGATACTTCGCTGCTAAGTAATACAAGACGGCTGCTTCCATCTCGATACCTAATACACCATGCTCACCTAGCTTCATCACATCGTCCATGCTATCTTTATAAAAAACATCATCTGACAGCACGTTTCCAACGTGAATATTAAAGCCTTTTTCTTTTGCAATTTGATAAGCCTCTAATAACAAGTCAAAGTTAGCAATTTGTGGGAAATCATATTTAGGAAAATCGTTACGAATAATCGAGGACGGCGTAGCCGCTGCCTGTGCTAATACTAAGTCGCGAACGTGAACGTCTTTTTGAATCGAACCACACGTACCCACACGAATTAATTTCTTAACACCATACTCTCGAATTAATTCATTCGCATAAATAGCAGCAGAAGGCATTCCCATTCCTGTACCTTGTACGGACACACGAACCCCTTTGTACGTACCTGTGTAGCCTAACATTCCACGCACTTCATTGTATAATTGAGCATCTTCCAAGAAGGTCTCTGCAATATACTTAGCACGTAATGGATCTCCTGGTAACAAGATGCGCTCCGCTATTTCACCTGATTTCGCTCCAATATGAACACTCATTTATTTCACTCTTTCTTTTATAAGTTTTGTAATGTTTCTTTGATTAGTGATTTAAAGTCAGCTTTAACACGCTCAGTCGTTTCAACTACTTCTTCATGGTTTAAATTAGCTTGCATACCAGCTGCTAAGTTTGTCACACATGTAACACCTAACACACGCATATCCATGTGGCGTGCTACAATTACTTCTGGAACGGTAGACATTCCAACCGCGTCCGCTCCCATCATACGAGACATTCTAATTTCAGCTGGTGTTTCATACGTAGGGCCTGAATATCCCATGTATACCCCTTGTTGTAACGTGATTTTCAGTTTGTCTGCAACTTGACGTGCTACTTTTCCATAAGCTTTGTCGTAAGGCTCTGACATATCTGGGAAACGTGGTCCTAAATCGTCATCATTCTCACCAATCAGAGGGTTAGTGCCTGTAAAGTTGATTTGGTCTGTAATTAACATTAAGTTTCCTGGTGTAAATGAAGTGTTCACACCACCCGCAGCATTCGTTACTACCATCGAGTGAGCACCGAGTGCTTTCATCACGCGAACAGGGAACGTCACTGCTTGCATACTATTTCCTTCATAGTAGTGGAAGCGTCCTTGCATTGCTAAGACTTTTTTGCCTGATAAATCACCATAAACTAATTGACCTGCATGCCCAACAACTGTTGAAACTGGGAAATGAGGAATTTTTTCATAAGGAATGACCACAGGATTTTCAATTTCATCGGCTAATTCACCTAGACCAGAACCTAGAATCAAACCAAATTCTACCTCTTTAACTCCTTGTTCACGAATATATGCTGCTGTTTCTTGTAATTTTACACTTAATTTTTCTGCCATTTTTTTGACCCCTTTAACTTATTTTAATTCTTGTAAAAAACTGTGACCATTTTCAGTTGCTGGCACTTCAAAGTTATCCGCAATAGTTGCTGCAATATCAGAGAAGTAGCCTTGTGGTAAAGCACCTTGCCCCTTAAATTTCTTACTATAGGCTAATAATGGAACATATTCACGTGTGTGGTCTGTCCCTTCAAAACTTGGGTCGTTACCATGATCGGCCGTAATAAGTAATAAATCATCTTCCTCTAATGCTTCCATAATTTCAGGAAGACGTGCGTCAAACTCTTCTAACGCTTGAGCATAGCCTTTAATATCACGACGATGACCGAATAACGCATCAAAGTCCACTAAGTTAGTAAAACTTAAACCTTCAAAATCACGCGCCATCACGTTTAACAGTTGGTCAACACCATCCATATTAGATTTTGTGCGAACGAAGTCGGTTATCCCTTGTCCGTTAAAAATATCATTAATTTTACCAACGGCAATGACATCTTTGCCCGCTTCTTTTAGTGAATCTAACACAGTATGACCAAATGGATCTAAGGCGTAGTCGTGACGATTAGCTGTTCGTTTAAAGTTACCTGGTTCTCCCACATATGGACGTGCAATAATACGACCAATCATATAAGGATCATCTTTTGTAATTTCACGCGTATACTCACAAATACGGTATAGCTCTTCTAATGGAATAATATCTTCATGAGCGGCAATTTGTAACACAGGGTCTGCTGACGTATAAACAATCAAGTCACCTGTTTTCATTTGATGCTCACCATAATCATCAATAACAGCTGTCCCACTATACGGTAAATTACAAACAATACCACGTCCTGAGAATTCAGATATTTTATCTAACAATTCTTGAGGGAACCCTTCTGGAAACACACGGAAAGGGGTTTGAATATTTAATCCCATGATTTCCCAATGACCTGTCATCGTATCCTTACCGACTGAAATCTCTTCTAATTTTGTCGCATACCCTTCATGATCTGACACTGCTTTAACGCCTGTTAACGGTTCGATCGTACCTAAACCTAGTTGCTCCATATTTGGAACAGCTAAACCAGCCTTTTCAGCAATATGCCCTAACGTGTGACTACCCACATCTCCAAATTTATGCGCATCTGGCGCTTCTCCAATTCCTACTGAGTCCATGACAATTAAATGTACACGTTTAAACATAATATGCCTTCTTTCGTATAATTTTGTTTATAATAAACGTGCCATAAGCAATGATGAACTATCACTACTTGGCACGTCTGTTATTATTTAGATTTTACATATGTGACACCGATTGATTTTGGTCCTTGTGATTTTCCAATGAAGATGACAAGCACAAGAATCGTTAACACATATGGTGCTGCTTGTAAGTAAACAGATGGTAGCCCAGATAAGAAACTAATTTGACTACCGATAATCGCTAGACTTTGTGATAGACCGAAGAAGAACGCTGCGCCCATCACGCCGATTGGATTCCATTTACCAAAAATCATCGCAGCCATTGAAATAAAGCCTTGTCCAGCAATCGTTGAAACTGAGAATTGACCAGAAATAGCTTGTACAACAACCGCTCCACCCATACCACCTAGGAAACCAGAAATTAAAACCCCTGCATATTTCATGGCATAGACGTTAATTCCTAAAGTATCCGCAGCTTGTGGGTTTTCACCAACTGAACGTAATCTTAAACCAAACTTTGTTTTAAAAATGACAAAGTAAGCAAGAAACGCGATGGCAATTGCCACATACGCTGGTGCAGAAGTATTTTTAAAGAAGATATCACCTAATACCGGAATATCTTTTAAAATCGGAAAACTAATCTTACCAAAACGTTGACGAATAATTTCTGTTTGACCTTTTCCATCAAAAAGTTGCTTTGTTAAGAAGACCGTAAGACCTGGTGCCATTAAGTTAATAACCGTACCACTGACAATATGGTCTGCACGTAAATTAATCGTTGCTACCGCATGGATAATGGAGAATAAAAGTCCAATTAAACCACCGAATAACATCGCAATCCACGGCGTCCAAACACCAAAGATGTGTGCCGTGTTCAAGTTGAAAATCGCCGCACTAAAAGCTCCTACTGTCATAATTCCTTCTAACCCAACGTTAACAACACCGCTTCGTTCTGAAAAAGTACCACCTAAGGCTGTAAAGATGAGAGGAGCGGAATACACTAAAGCTGAAGATACAATAATCGCTAATGTTCCTACCATATTAAGCCTCTCCTTTCTTTACGCTCAATTTATCCATAATAAAACGAATAGCAAAACTAATCCCAACAAAGAAGATGATAGACGCTACTACAATGTCGACAATCTCATTTGGAATACCGACACTTGGCATTTTCAATCCGCCAATCTTCAATATACCGAATAAAATAGCTGATAACAGAATACCAATTGGATTTCCGCCACCTAGTAATGAAACCGCCATCCCGTCAAAACCGATTTGAGGGGCTGCATCTAAGATATATAGGTTTTCAAATGTTCCTAACCCTTCAACGACACCACCCATACCAGCTAACGCACCAGAAATGACCATAGCTAATACAATATTACGTTTTGCACTCATCCCTGCATACTCTGAGGCAAATGGGTTCATCCCTACAGCACGAAGTTCAAACCCTGTGGTTGTTCGTTTCATTAAAATCCAGACAAGAATAATCATTAATACTGCTAAGAAAATCCCACCATTTAAACGAGAGCCACCAGACATATCACTTAAGAATTGCATTCTTAAAGACGCATTTTCACCAATTTTTGGTGTCGCATCTGCACTGTCTGTAAAAACATTTCGTACTAAGTGATTACTAATGTATAAAATCGTGTAGTTTAACATGATTGTCACAATAACTTCACTCGTACCAAACTGTGCACGTAAATACCCGGCAATTCCTGCCCAAATAGCTCCTGCTAAAGCTCCTACAATAATCGCTAATGGCACTAACACAATACGTGGTAAGTCTGGAAATGTCATCGCTATCCAAATAGCACCTATCCAACCGCATAGAGCCTGACCTGCTAAACCAATATTAAAAAATCCTGCCGTGTTCGCTACCGAGAACCCTAATCCTGTTAAAATTAAAGGTGTCGCTAAACGTAACACTTCTCCAATATTATAAGTTCGACCAAAAGCGCCTTTTAACATTGCGCCATAACCTTCAACTGGATTATAGCCAGATACTAACATAATGATAGCCCCTAGTAATAAACCAGCTAAGACGGAAATAACAGGAACCGCTAGATTCTTCCATTTAGAATGTTGATTACCCATTCACTTCCACCCCTTCCTGCTCTCCGTTTAGTTCTTTTCGTGCTTCTTCTAAGGTCATCCCTGCCATCAGTAGTCCCAATTCTTGCTCACTTGTTTCTTTAGGGTCTACGATACCGACGATTTGACCATCAAACATAACCGCGATACGATCTGACACGTTTAAAATTTCATCTAACTCAAAACTCACACACAAGACACCTTTTCCATGATCACGTTGTTCAATTAAACGTTTATGGATGTATTCAATTGCCCCTACGTCCAAACCACGTGTTGGCTGTGCAACGATAAGTAAATCAGGGTCGCGATCAATTTCACGTGCGATAATCGCTTTTTGTTGGTTACCACCCGATAATGCACTTGCCGGTACCAACTCATTTGGTGTTCGTACATCAAATTCTTCTATCAACTCACGCGCATGTGAATTGATTAATTGATAATTTAGTAAACCATTTTTACTTAAAGGTTCCTTGTAATAAGTTTGTAGTGCGATATTTTCTGAAAGTGTCATAGGTAATACTAAGCCAAACTTATGACGGTCCTCAGGAACATGTGCGGTACTATTTTCTGTAATCGTACGTGGACGTTGATTGGTCATATCTTTTCCGTTAATCTCAATCGTCCCACTTTCTACCTTACGCATACCTGTAATCGCTTGAAGCAACTCACTTTGACCATTGCCGTCAATTCCAGCAATACCCAATACTTCTCCTGCACGAACTTCTAAAGTTAAACCTTTTACCGCATCTAAACCACGGTTCTCTTTGACAACTAAATCCTTCACTTTCAAAACAGGCTCTTTAGGAACAGCAGGACCTTTCGGTGTCTTAAACGACACCGAACGACCTACCATTAAATCAGCAAGTTCTTGAGACGTTACGTCTGCCACGTTTACCGTATCAATACTCTTGCCTCGACGAATAACTGTACAACGATCTGCTACAGCTTTAATTTCATCTAACTTATGCGTAATAATAATGATGGACTTACCTTCTGCCACTAAGCCGTGCATAATAGACATTAATTCATCTATTTCTTGCGGCGTTAGAACGGCCGTCGGCTCATCAAAAATTAAAATTTCCGCGCCGCGATACAAAGTTTTGATAATCTCTACCCGTTGTTGCATCCCGACAGAAATGTTACTAACCAACTCATTCGGTACGATTTTAAAACCATAACGATCAGAAACAGCGACAATGTCGTCATACGCTTTTTTCTTGTCAATCATCCCAGCATTCGTTGGTTCGCTCCCAAGAATAATGTTTTCTGCAATCGAAAAATTGTCAATTAACATAAAATGTTGGTGAACCATTCCTATTCCTAACTCATTTGCAACAGTTGGGTTAGCAATTTGGACTTCTTTACCATTAATCTTAATCGTTCCAGAAGTCGGTTCTAGTAAACCAGATAAAATATTCATCAGAGTAGACTTACCTGCTCCATTCTCACCTAATAACGCGTGAATTTCACCTTTTTTTACTTTTAAATTAATATTGTCATTTGCCTTGAAAGTACCAAAAGCTTTGGTGATGCCTTCCATTTCAATCACGTATTGTGACTCATTCACTGTTTTCACTTCCTAACTATAATCGTTGGGTCCATACCTACATGTGCAAATTATTTAGCTGGTTTGTCTGGTACTTCAATTTCACCAGCAACAATTTTTTCTTTTGCTTCTTTGATTGCTTCTTTAATCTTTGGATTAACGTCGTCTAATTGTCCATCTGTCAAGTCAACGCCGCCTTCTTTCAATCCGTAAACCATTAATTCGCCACCAGGGAAGTTGCCGTCAGCTGATTTTTGTGCAATATCTTTAACAGATGTTCCTACACCTTTAAGTGTAGATGTTAATGTTACGTTACCGTCAGCGTATTCGCCTTCTTCTTCTTGGTCACGGTCAACACCGATAACCCATACTGGATTTTCTGGTTTTGTGTTCATAACGTCGATTGCTTCTGAGAAGACACCTTGTCCTGTGTCACCTGAAGCGTGGAAAATTACGTCCACACCGTCGTGGTACATAGCTGCTGCAATTGATTTACCTTTTGCTGCGTCACCAAATGAACCTGCATATTTCACTTGAACTTTAATGCTGTCGTCAACAGATTTTACCCCTTCAACGAAACCAGCTTCAAAACGTCCAATAACGTCTCCTTCTTGTCCACCAACGAAACCAATTTTTTTAGATTTTGTTGCGTTAGCTGCTGCGATACCTGCTAAGTATGCTGCTTCATGGTCTTTAAATAAAACAGATGCTACGTTATCTTGATCTTCTACCACACTGTCAATAATAACGAAGTGTGTATCTGCATTTGCTTTTGCTACTTCTTCAATAGCTGGTTGTAATTTAAATCCAATACCAAATACTGTGTCGAATCCATCGTCAATCGCTGCGTTTAAGTTAGGTAAGAAGTCTGCATCAGAGTCTGATTGTTTATAATCGTATCCGCCAACACCTTTTTCTTTACCTGCTTCTTTACCCCATTCTTGTAAACCTTCCCAAGCTGATTGGTTAAATGATTTGTCATCTACCCCACCTAGGTCTGTTACGAGTGCAACTGAAAAGTCATCAGAACTGCCGTCTTTTCCTGCATCAGAAGAAGCTGTTCCTTTCTTATCATTGTTGCCACATGCTGCTAAACCGACTGCCAATCCTAAAGTTAGCAATCCTAAACCGATCTTTTTAGATGTCTTCATCTTGTAAAGCCCCCTATGTATTTTTTTATTTAACAGCTAATTACTTAGCTGGTTAAATCAGATTGATTATAGCTGTGCATCGGTAAACGTATATGGTATCAATTCTTTTACAGTCATTTCTTTAGTTTCGCCAGATTCACTGACAAGCGTCACTGGCATATCCGGCTCACAAAACTCCGCCATAACTTGACGACAAGCCCCACAAGGAGAGATTGGTTCTTTAGTGTTACCCGTTATAACTAAATGTTGAAATTCCTTGCGCCCTTCTGATACCGCTTTGAAAAAAGCCGTTCGTTCAGCGCAATTTGATAAGCCAAAAGAAGCATTTTCAATATTACAACCGGTGTAAATCTCACCCTCTTTTGTAACTAGACAAGCGCCTACTGGAAAATGAGAATATGGAACGTGTGCATGCGTCATTGCGTTTTGAGCTTCTGAAATCCAAGTTTCTTTCATTTGTCTATCCATCCTTTTCGCTATTCAGTAATGATGCCTCTTACAAGCATTGGTTCTTCAATAGCATCACCAATTTCGATATTGTCCAATATCATTTGGTTAACGTCTTCAACATCTTCACGATTGCTATACACAGTGACTAACGGTTCGCCCGCTTCAACTGACATCCCGACTTTTTTGTTTAACACTAAGCCAACACTGTAATCGATGACATCTTCTTTTGTCTTGCGGCCTGCTCCTAATAACATAGCAGCAACCCCGATACTTTCAGCATGAATGTCACGCACATAACCTGACTTAGGTGCTAACACCTGTGTCACATATTTCGCTTGTGGCATTTTTTCTGGGTGATCCACGACACTGTCATCGCCACCTTGATTACGAATCATTTCTTTAAACTTCGCAAGTGCTTTTCCAGAGTGAAGTGCGTCTTCTAACATCTTACGTGCTTCTTCAAGTGTGTCTGCTTTTTCAGCTAATACAACCATTTGACTACCTAAAACATACACCATTTCTTGTAAATCTTCTGGTCCTTCGCCTTTCAAGGTGTTAATCGCTTCGACCACTTCTAACGTGTTCCCTATTGCTTCACCTAGAGGCTGCGACATGTCAGAAATCACTGCCATTGTCTTACGACCTGCTAAATTACCAATACGAACCATTGTATGTGCTAGACGTTCAGCATCTGCTTGATTTTTCATAAATGCCCCATCACCTAATGTCACGTCTAAAACGATAGCATCGGCACCTGAAGCAATTTTTTTACTCATAACAGAACTAGCAATTAGTGGGATAGAATCGACCGTAGCTGTTACATCTCGCAAGGCATACATCCGTTTGTCAGCAGGTGCTAAATCACCTGATTGACCTGTTACAGCCACCTGTGTGTCATTAACTAAATCAATAAATTGCTGATTGGGTATTTCAATTTGGAACCCGGGAATCGCTTCTAACTTATCTAACGTCCCACCCGTGTGACCAAGTCCACGACCTGACATCTTAGCAACTGGAACACCTACACTGGCAACTAGCGGTGCTAGCACGATGGTTGTCGTATCACCGACGCCACCTGTCGAATGTTTGTCTACCTTAATTCCATTAATAGAAGACAAGTCGATAACTTCACCTGAATTCGCCATGGCTAACGTTAGATGCGTAATTTCTTCATCTGTCATGTCTTGATTGAAAATTGCCATAAGCAACGCGCTCATTTGATAATCTGGAATAGAATGATCCGTGTAGCCAGAAACAATAAACTGGATTTCTTCTTGACTTAAAACCTCCCCGTCACGCTTTTTTGCAATTAAATCCACCATTCTCATAATACGTTCCTCCTGCACACTCTTATTATAACGAAACCGAATATAAAATAGAAAACTTTAATTGGTAAATCGTTTTACCAATTAAGCGTTTTTTAATTTAAACGCTTACATATAGATATTAACACCTTAATCCTAACGAGTCAACCGTTTTACCGAATCACGCTTAATTAATTTGGTTTCAAATATTTTATTAGGTATCTTTCGCTGTGGTGAGTCGATTGCTCCTATTATAAACTCTCCTGCAGTATAACCAATCTCAAAGATGGGCTGATGAACCGTGGTTAACGCGGGTGCCATATAACGACTAATTTCCAAACCATCAAAACCAATAACTGAAATATCCTCTGGTATTTTTAATCCTTGCTCGTTAATCGCTTGATAAGCACCTACTGCCATTTGATCGTTCGAGCACACTAACGCAGTAATAGGGGTAACGGCTGTCGTCAGTAACGCCTTCGTTGCTAAGTAACCACCTTCAATTGTTAAAGGACCACTCTGTACCCAGCTTGATTGTGCTGCAATATGATGGTCTTCCAAGCAATTTAGATATCCTGTAATACGTTCTGATAATTGATAGTAGTCGCCTACCTCTTGTAAAAACCCAATAGCTTCATGACCTTCTTCGATTAAATAACGTGTAGCATGATAGACCCCTTCATACTCTTCAACAAGTAATTTGCCTTCCGTTCGCTTATTACGGCCCATATCTACAAGTATTAAGGACATCGACTTGTTTAAAATGCGTTCGTGTTTCAAAATACTATCAGATAGTTGATTAGGGGTCGCAATAATAACACCTTCTACCGAACGATGAACTAATTCTTCAAAATATTTATCTTCTAATTCTGCTTGGTGGTTGGAATTACATAAAAGAATCATATAACCGAGTGAATTTAAATAAGCTTCTACCCCTTCAATTAACTTGGAAAAGAAAAAGTCTGTCACATCCGGCACAATCATACCAATTGTTTGCGATTTTTTGGTGACCATATTTTGAGCGAAAAAATCAGGCTTATAATTAAACTCTTCAACGATTGCCATTACTTTTTCACGTGTTTTTTCACTAAAACGACTGCCTTTATTATTTAAAATTTGCGAAACAGTCGTCGTAGATACGCCCGCTGCCTCGGCAATGTCTCGGATTGTCATTTTCATTTTGATTGGCTGTCCTCCTTTTTAATACAGTTAAATCATAGCATACTCTCTCATAATGTAATAGCTTTCTTTATGAAAGATACGCGTCTTTTCTCGTTATCGTTTTTCATAGACAAAATGATAATGAGAAAAAAATGAGGGATTTTTCATTTTTGTTCTTGACGTATTCTCCCCCCTACTTTATACTTAACTTAATTCTTTTAAGGAGGATTTTGATATGAACATCAAATCACACTTAAAATTGAATAGCACAAACTTTTTCTTTAGCTTCTTTAGATAGTGTTTGTAGACATGCAATCATGGATACAAACAAACATGTATCTATGATGGCTAAAGCAATTTGTGTTGACAAAAAGCCACATAGGATTGAAAAAAATCTAAGTGGCTAACCTATTATCTCCTTATCAGAGCTCGTAAGGATTATTGATGAAGACAAACCATTTAGAATTTTTTTCTAAATGGTTTTTTTGTTGTCTTATAACCAGAGTAAACAACATGAAGGAGGAATATTTATGAAACAATCAATGAAATTAAAACTTTTACTTTCTGCTGCTATGGTGAGCCTGATTGGTTTAGCGGCATGTAGCTCTCAGGAAAATAAGGGAGAAAAAGAAGGACATTATCAAGTCGGTGTCCTACAAGTTGTTGAACACGGCTCGCTAGATGCAAGCTATCAAGGATTTATTGAAGGTTTGGAAGAAAATGGACTCAAAGAAGGCGACAATCTCACCGTCACTTATCAAAATGCTCAAGGTGCACAAGACCAACTCAATACAATGAGTCAAAAACTTGTCAAAGAACGACCTAATTTGTTACTGGGTATCGCAACGCCTGCTGCTCAAGCCTTACTCAGTGCTAGTAGCGACATTCCGATTGTCGTGACAGCTGTAACTGACTTAGAAGAAGCTAAACTCGTCAAATCTAATGAATCTCCTGGTGGCAACTTGACAGGCGTATCGGATCAAGTCCCTATTGAAAAACAACTCGACCTTTTAATCAGCGTCGCCAAAAAAGCAGAGAAAATCGGAATTATGTATAATGGCGGGGAAGCAAACTCTGTTTTACAAGCCAAACAAGCCAAAGCTTATTTAGAAAAACAAGGGATTGCGGTGAAAGAATTAACAGCTAACACGACAAATGACGTGCAACAAGTGACAGAAAGTTTAGCAAAGGACGTGGATGGGATTTATATTCCAACAGATAACACCTTTGCAAGTGCTATGACGCTCGTAGGAGACGTAGCGAAAGAAAAACAAATTCCTGTCGTAGCGGGCTCAATTGAAATGGTTCAAGATGGAGGGTTAGCGACGTTTGGTATTGACTATCATGCTTTAGGAAAACAAACGGGCGACATGGCCGCTAAAATCTTAAAAGGTGAACGCCAAACAACCGACTATCCCGTTGAAACATCTCGTGACTTAAAACTTGAAGTGAACGAGGACATGGCAAAGGCCTTAGGTATTGATCCAGAAACGATAAAAGAGCCAAAATAAAGGAGGATTTTACGTGAGCAGTCTCATCTCTATTTTTTACAATTTACCTAGTATCTTCACTACCTCGCTCGCCCAAGGTTTGCTTTGGGCGTTGCTCGGTATTGGTGTGTTCATCACCTATCGGATTTTAGATGTCGCCGATTTGACGACGGAAGGAACCTTTCCACTAGGTGGTGCTATTACAGCGACACTCATTATTCATCAGTGGTCTCCTATTTGGGCAACTTTAGCCGCATTCGTAGGCGGATTGATTGCCGGCTTAGTATCCGGTCTTATCCATACTAAGCTTAGAATCCCTGCCTTACTAACAGGGATTATTACCATGACCGCTTTATATTCAATTAACTCACGCGTAATGGGAAAGAAGCCAAATATTCCTTTAATTGGTGAAAAAACTCTTTTTTCAATAAGTGAGACGCTACAATTAAGTAAAAATACGACCATCATTCTCGTTGGAGGCATAGTTGTCTTACTGGTCATCTTACTACTCTATCTCTTCTTCCGAACGGAAATTGGTTTAGCCATTATAGCCACAGGGGATAATCCTGATATGAGTGAAGCAAATGGGATTCACACACATTCTACCAAAATTTTAGGCTATATGATCGCTAATGGCTGTATTGCCCTTAGTGGTTCGCTACTCGTTCAAAATAATGGTTTTGCCGATTTGAATTCGGGTGTCGGCACCATTGTTATTGGCTTGGCGGCTATTATTATTTCAGAAGTTCTTTTTGCTAGCCAACCACTCTTGTGGCGTTTAGTGACTATTGTTTTAGGTGCTGTTATTTATCGCTTCATTTTAGCAATTATTTTAGAATTTCCTATTGAAGCAAATGACAACAAATTTTTCTCAGCACTCATCCTAATCATTTGCCTATCTTTTCCACTTATAAGAGAGAAATGGCCTATTAAAAAAGGAGGGACACGAGCATGAGTCAACCTTTACTTACCCTTGATAACTTACATTTAACCTTTGAAAAAGGCACTGTCAATGAAAACCCAGTTCTTAGAGGAATCGATTTAGCTATTCACAAGGGTGACTTTATTACCATTATCGGAGGAAATGGCGCAGGAAAATCGACATTACTCAATACAATAGCCGGCTCTTTACGTCCAGATGAAGGACAGATTCATCTTCACGGAGAAAATATAACGAAGCAAAATGTCGTGAAACGGGCCGCTAAAATCAGTCGCGTCTTCCAAGACCCTAAAATGGGAACCGCAGTACGATTAACCGTCGAAGAAAATCTTTCCATTGCTTTAAAAAGAGGGAGAAAGCGAACGCTGAGTCGAGGGGTGAAAAAACAACAACGTGCTTTTTTAAAAGAAAAATTGGCTACTTTGCAATTAGGATTAGAGGAACGATTGCAAACAGAAATCGGATTACTTTCTGGAGGACAACGTCAAGCTATTACGTTATTAATGGCGACAATCATTCAACCAGATTTATTGCTTTTAGATGAGCATACAGCTGCACTCGACCCTCAAACGTCCAAAACCGTTATGACCTTGACGGAACAACTTATTCACGAACAGGAACTGACTGCATTTATGATTACGCATAATATGAATGATGCGATTCGCTATGGTAATCGTTTAATTATGCTACATCAAGGAAAAATCGTCGTTGACGTTTCTGGACGTGAAAAATCCGAGTTAACTGTCCCACAATTACTCCAATTATTTGAAGAACGTAGTGGTGAAGCATTGACAGATGATAGTTTGTTGTTAACATAAAGTAGTCGATAATTGTCGGTTATGTTAAAGTAATAACATATATGAAACGATGAGGTGACTTATGACAACTAAAGACAACGTACTAGCCTTACTTCTTTCACAAAATGAACAACCTCTTTCAGGTGAGGAAATGGCCGAACGTTTATCTGTTTCACGCACTGCCATTTGGAAAGCCATTCAACAATTAAAACAAGAAGGACATGATATACAAGCAAAATCCAATGTTGGATATACTTACTTCTCACGAGAACGTTTAAACGCAGAAGGCATCCGAAAACTTTTACCCCCTTCTCTACAAACTATAGAGATTCTCGTTGAAAATGAAGTCGATTCTACCAATTCTGTTTTAAAGCGACGAGCAATTGACGGGATAGAGCGGGATACGATTCTACTAGCAGAGAATCAAACAGCTGGGCGCGGTCGTTTTCAGCGTTCTTACTTTTCAACTCCAGAAGATGGCCTTTATATGAGTCTATATATTCATCAGCCACAGCCAGTATCCGAACTCGTACATTATACGTTAATTACGGCAGTGGCAATGGCTCAAGCGATCGAAGCTGTGGCGAATAAAACGGTGGGAATTAAATGGGTTAATGACTTATATATTGAGGGCAAAAAAGTTACAGGCGTGCTTTCAGAAGCAACGACGAACTTTGAAACAGGAATGGTCGACGGTATTATTATAGGGATTGGGACGAATGTCAGTGTGCCGACCTCTCATTTTCCATTAGAATTACAGTCTAAAGCTGGATCTATTTTCCCACAAGGAGCCCCTAAAGATTTTCACCGCCATCAGCTTGTGGCACACTTTTTAACCGCTTTTTATGACTTAAAAGACCATCCGGAACGTTATCTATCAGACTATCGTGCTCGTTCATTTATTATCGGTCAGATAGTCTCATTCGATTATCAACAACAACGATTACAAGGAAAAGCGATCGGTATCTCCGATAGTGGAGAATTGTTAGTCGAACTTCCGAATCAAGACGTGATTGCTTTGTCCTCTGGCGAAGTCAGTCTTCATTATCAATAAAAAAGCAGGAGAATGACTATCATTCTCCTGCTTTTTATACGAGCCATAAGCTAAGCGCTAAGGTTACCACTTGAGCCGTGTTTAGTAAGACTAAGTTTTTTATCGAAACAACGAACGTTTCGCTCTTAATTTGCTTTTGATTAAATTGCTGAGTTAATTTTCTTGTCAGAGGAAACGTTAACCAAACACCTAAGACAATCCAATGATATACGCCGAAAAAGATTCCCACTAAAATCGTGAGATAAGGACTGTACGCTAAAAAGTTAAACAAGCGGACACCATTTTCTTTTCCTATATAATAAGGCAGTGTGTAGCGATGATTTTGAATATCTTCTTCTAAATCGCATAGATTGTTCGCTAACATAATATTGGCAATACTAAAAATCATAGGAAGCGATGCCCAGGCAATCGGAATTAATTGACGAAAATCACCAAAAACAGTAAATTGCCAATCATGTAAGTCAAGATACACAAAACGCTGTTGATACGTATTGATATAGATGGTCATTATAAAAATTCCAAAGCCCATGGTCACTCCACTAAAAATTTCTCCAAGTGGCATACGCGATAGTGGAACAGGACCAAACGTGTAAAATATTCCAATAAAACACGCAACGCCCCCCATTACTAACATCAGCCAACCTGTCTGATAAGTTAAAATCAAGCCGATAACAAAAGCGATGCCAATCATACTATATATTAAACGCCGAACTTGCTTATCCCCTAAACCCGCTTGTCCAACAATATTCACCTGATATTTATACACATCATCTTTTGCTTTTTTATAATCCATAAAATTATTAATAGCTGTGGTTGCCATATCAAATAATAACATACCTATAAAAAAGATTAACGTATTCATCGGATGAAACGAATGAAAATATACCATTGAAAATAAAACACCGATTAAGAATGGAAACAAACTTGCTAATTTCGTTTGAATTTCTACTAATTTTAAAAAAACTTTTACCGTCATTCCCCTGACTCCCAACTTACTGATTCGCTAATTTTTTTACTGTATAGCCTGACTCCTCATTCAATTTAAACGTATCCTTTAGTCCACTACTCATATAAATCTCGTCATCCGTCGTGATAAATAAAGCTTCGACATCTTTCATGCTTTCAATATAATCCATGCCTTCTTCTAACCCCATTGAGAAAATAGCAGTCGACAAGCCATCTCCATCCACTGATTTTTTCGAAATAATCGTCACACCTGCAATATGATTTTCAAACGGATACCCCGTCGTCGGATCAAATAAATGATGATACGTTTTTCCATCTACTTCTAAGACGCGTTCATAAATACCCGACGTTACAAGTGATTGATCTTGTGCTGGAACCGTACCCACAACTTTATTACGACTCTGATTTGGATCTTGAATACCGACCGTCCATGGCTGCCCTTCTTTTTTCGGACTAGTTCCAACGACGACAACGTTACCTCCTAAGTCAACAATCGCTGTTGTCACCCCGTGCTCTTTTAATACATCCACGACTTCATCTGCGATAAACCCTTTTGCAATCGAACCTAAATCAAGCGACATCCCTGGCTTCGTTAAGTACACCGTCTGATTTTTTTTATCTAGTTGCACATCTTCATGACGGACAAGCGCTAGCGCTTCATCTATTTCTGCTTGACTAGGTTTACGAGCATCGTCAAAACCAATATGCCAAAGCTGCGTAATTGGACCAATACTTAAATCAAAACCTTGATCTGCTTCTTCACTATATTGATAAGCTTTTTCAATCAAGCGAAAAACATCCTCTGATACTTTTACTGGTTGAACGCCTGCTTGACGGTTAATTTCAGCGACTTCTGACTTATCAGCATCTGGTTCATTAACCGTTGTTTTATCTGCTAGCTCTTTCACTCGTGCAAAGGCGTCATCTAATACCTCTTTTTTGCCTTCATCAAAAATTTGAACGCGGACATAAGTCCCCATTAAAAATTGCTGCTCTGAATAAGGTTCTTTATTGACTTTTTGCGAAGTCGTCGTATTTGAGTCGGCTTCTTTTGTTGTTGGTGTCGTGCGACATCCCACTAACATAAGGGCCGTCAAACTTATCATGATAGCTGTTTGCCATTTATTTCGTTTCATTTTCTTCCCTTCTTTCTGTTATTATAGTTTACTATGCTTTTTCTTGAGAAGAAAGTCTGCACTTAAACAATAGAAAAAACGGAACTAACCAAAAGGCTTAGTTCCGTTTTGACGCATTTCTGAATTATTTTTCAGCCATGACAATGTTGTCGACTTCAATTTTATCTGTGTTACCTTTTTCAGCAGCATTGATTAATTGTTCTGCGTACATTTGGAATGTGTGGAATGAATGAGTTGCACCAGTTACAGCATCCATCTCAGCTGGAGCTCCTTTGTCCACTAACCCTTTATTAAACGCTGGGATAAATTCTGAAGGACCAGTACCTGCTTTGTCTTTCATCATATCATCGTATTCTTTATTGTCAGCTTTTGATTCGCCAGCTTCATTCACGTTGTCATAGTTTGATTCTGCAATCTTACCATCTTTAACAACAATTGAGAATACAACACGGTAGTCGTTAGAGTAGTTTTTCTCTTCTAATGTATAAGTACCGTCTTTCAAATCTGCCCCATTGTCAATTTCAATTTTATCCGTATTACCAGCTTGAGCTGCTTGGATTAATTGTTGCGCATAGTTTTTAAAGCTATCTGTTGAATGAGTCGCACCTGTTACTACTTCAACATCGCCTGCATTTTGTTTATCTACTAACGCTTCATTTAATGCTGGAATGAATTCTGAAGGACCTGTACCAGACTTATCTTTCATCATATCATCGTACTCTTTATTTTTTACTTTTGATTCGCCAGCTTCATTCACATTGTCATAGTTTGACTCTGTGATTTTACCGTCTTTAACAACGATTGAAAATACTGTACGATAATCATTAGAGTAGTTTTTCTCTTCAAGTGTGTAAGTACCGTCTTTTAACTCGCCACCTGCAACTTGTGTCATTTCTTTTGACTCTTCTTTATCTTTTGCTACTGTTTCTTGTGTCGCATCTGTTTTTTCAGCTTCTTTTTGATCGTCACTCTTACATGCTACTAATAGTAAAGAAGACATTGCTAAAATAGCTAAACCTGAAATTAATTTCTTTTTCTTCATAAGATAAGACCGCCCTTTTCTATTTGTTATGTGAATTAACTTACAAAGATATTTTAACGCATCTTATTTATAAATGCAATGAATATCCTTTTTTTTCTCATGAAATTCACATACTTTTTTTGTTATTTGTTTGTTTTTCTATTATCATGCTACGGTTTTTGATAGACATTTAACAAGATTGGCTTTATAATATGTACGATTATGATAAAATAGTAGTTACACTATTATTTTATAACTAAAAGAAAAGGAGCGAAAAGCGATGTCAAAAACACGAATTGTCGTTGTTGGGGCAGGGTATGCTGGCGTATTTGGTACAAAGCATTTATCAAAAAAGCTTAAAAAAAATGAAGATGTCGAGATTACCTTAATAGACCGTCACACTTATCAAACCATGATGACAGAGTTACATGAAGTTGCAGGTGGACGTGTTGAACCTGAAGCGATTCAATATGATTTACAACGTTTATTCTCACGTCGCAAAAATGTGAAATTAGTCACAGATAATGTGACCAACATTGATAAAGACAACAAGGTGGTTATCACCGAACATGGTGAATATCCATTTGATTACCTCATGTTAGGTATGGGAGGAGAACCAAACGATTTTGGAACACCTGGCGTAAAAGAACACGGTTTTACACTATGGTCAATGGAGGACGCTATCCGTTTACGTCACCACATTGAAAACACTGTCGCTAAGGCAGCAGTAGAACCAGACGAACAAGTTCGTCGTAGCATGTTGACATTTGTCGTATGTGGTTCTGGCTTTACTGGTATTGAAATGGTTGGGGAATTAATCGATATGCGCGAACCTATCGCGAAAAAACATAAGATTTCACCTGATGAGATTACTTTAAAAGTAGTCGAAGCAGCTCCTACTATTCTAAATATGTTAGATCGTAACGATGCAGCGATTGCTGAACGCTTCTTAAATAAAAAAGAAGTTGAAATCATCAAGAGTTCACCTATCGTAGAAGTCGGTGCCACAGATATTACCTTAAAAGACGGATCAAAGATTCCGACACATACTTTAATTTGGACAGCAGGTGTGCAAGGTAATAGCGACGCGAAAGAGTTCGATATGGAAACAGGTCGTGCGAATCGTTTAGTGGCGAATGAATACTTGCAAGCCAAAGGTTATGAAGGCAAAGGTATCTATGTGGTGGGGGACTTAGTTTATTATGAAGAGTTCGAAAACACACCGACACCACAGATTGTTCAAGCTGCTGAAGGAACAGGACAATATGCCGCAACTAATATTGTTGCTGAAATAAATGGCACAGAGAAGAAAGCATACAAAGGCAATTACCAAGGTTTCATGGTTTCTATCGGTTCTAAATATGGGGTTGCTTGCTTATTTGAAAAAATCCATTTAAGTGGTTTTCTTGCAATTATAATGAAACATATTGTTAACTTGAAATATTTCTTTGATATCCGCTCTGGCTATTATATGTTCCAATACATGATGCATGAATTCTTCCGTGTTGAAAATGAACGAAACGTCACACGTGGACATTCTTCTCGCAACAGTAACGTTTTATGGTCAGTACCTTTACGTGTCTTTTACGGTCTTGTTTGGCTCGTTGAAGCGATGAAGAAAGTAGTGGGTAACGGTGATTACTTAAAACCAGCAACATGGTTCAAAGAAGGCTCATGGTTTACTGACCAAGTAGCATTCCCATTCCCTTGGTTACAAGCAGCTGATGCAACATCTGGGGCCTCAGAGGCGGCCGCTGGAGGAGCTGAAACTGTCGCTCACTTTGGTTTAAGTTATGCCTATGGTGAAGAGCCAATGCTTGTTTTTGACCATATGCCAAAATGGTTTGCCTCATTAATGGAATTTATGGTACCTAATCGCGAAGTTGCGCTATTCTTCCAAAAATTCATGACAATTTTTGAAATTCTAATTGCACTCGCTATTATCGTTGGACTATTTACATGGTTAGCGAATGCGACAACAATCGCTTTGGTTGCTGCTTTCTGTTTATCAGGCATGTTCTATTGGGTTAATATTTGGTTCATCCCAGTTGCTTTTGCCTTAATGAATGGTTCTGGACGTGCACTTGGTTTAGATAAATGGGTAGTACCTTGGCTACAACGAACATTAGGCAAATGGTGGTACGGTGAAACCAAATCACTGTACGGTCATTAGTACACGTCTATTTCAAAAGTTCTAGGGATTACCCTAGAACTTTTCTTTTATATTAGTGATGAAAAGAAAGGAAGACACTCACATGCAGCCAAATAAAAACCGACAACTTATTTATATTTCTCTACTCGTCGCGCAAGGTGTCATTATCGGGCTTTTAGAAAATATGATTCCTTTTCCTTTTGCAATTGCGCCTGGAGCTAAACTAGGTCTGGCTAATCTCATCACAATTATCGCTATTTTTACAATGCCAAAACGTGAGAGTTTTTTTCTCGTTTGTTTACGTTTAATTTTAACCACCCTATTAGGTGGCACTGTTTCTACGTTGCTTTATAGTGCAGCCGGGGCTCTTCTTAGTTACTTTGGAATGCTTTTAGTGAAAATGCTAGGCCCTGACCGTGTCAGTGTCATTGGCATTAGTGCGACAGGAGGCTTTCTTCATAATGTAGGTCAACTGCTCGTTGCTAGCTTTATTGCACGTTCATGGGCAGTTATGATGTATTTGCCAATTCTTTCAATGATTGGTATTTTAGCAGGGATTGCCGTCGGGATTGCTGCTAACTATCTTTTAGAACATGTTAAAACATTAGAACAATTTAAAAAGGAATATAGCGCGTCTACTCAGACGTAGCCGAATCATAAGGAGTGTCTAAGGTGATGATACACCCACTATGGAATGAATACCCTCAACTACAAAAAGAATTAAAACAAACACTGACCATTATGCAACAGTCGGTAAATCTAGCGAATAAAGAAGTTGAAGCGGCAATTTTAACGATGATGCACTCGGGTGGAAAAATGTTGCGTCCTGCTTATTTGCTACTCTTTTCTTACTATGGAAAAGAAACAGACCGACAAAAAATGATGGCTTTAGCGGCGTCAGTCGAAACTCTACATACCGCTACATTAATCCATGATGATATCGTAGATGAAGCTGCCACTCGCCGGTCACACCCTTCTATCCAAGCGACATTTGGAAAAGATGTCGCAGTTTATGCAGGTGACTACTTGTTCGTTTCATGTTTTAAAATACTTGCTCGCTATGCATCCGATTTAAAAAGTATGGAATTAAACATCGATAGTATGGACCGAATTTTATCTGGCGAAATAGGACAGATGGATACTCGGTATCAAACTGATTTACCTATTGAAACATATTTAGATAATATCGCAGGTAAAACAGGGGAACTGTTTTCTCTCGCTTGTTTTTTAGGCGCCTTTGAAGGACAAGCTAGTAAAACAGTCGCAAAAAAATCAAAAGACATTGGATTAAATGTTGGGATGGCCTTTCAAATCATGGATGATATTTTAGATTATAGTGAAACAGAAACACAGTTAGGAAAGCCTGTCCTTGAAGACGTCAAACAAGGGGTTTATTCCTTACCTTTATTATGTGCAATTCAAGAAAATCCTACTGAGATATTGCCATTATTATATAAAAAAGAACAACTGACGGAACAAGAAACACATGAGCTTTATCAACTGGTTCATACGGCAAACGGAGTGTCACAAGCCAAACAATATGCTGAAAAATATACCACAGCTGCTTTAAAAAGCCTAAAATCATTACGTTCCATTAATCCAGAAGTGACAGATATAATTTATCGTTTGACCGAGCATTTATTAAAACGAACACAATAAGAGAAAACGCCAAGACGTTTTCTCTTATTTTTTTGCCTTGTTTTCTGATATGAAAAACAGCTCTATCTTGCTAAACATTGTGGACACCGTTATAATACTTGAGAAGCAACTAAATATAGGATACAAAAGGAGATTACCTAATGATCACAGTAACAGATGTCAGTTTGCAATTACCTGATCGTAAATTATTTGATAATGTTAATATTAAATTTACTCCCGGAAATTGTTATGGGTTAATCGGTGCAAATGGTGCCGGCAAATCCACTTTTTTAAAAATTTTAGATGGGTCTTTAGAACCTACCACTGGTAATGTCACACTCGGTCCCGACGAACGTCTTGCTACACTTAAACAAAATCACTTTGACTATGAAGATTTTACAGTTCTAGAAACCGTTATTATGGGACACGATCGTTTATATGAAGTCATGAAAGAAAAAGATGCTATTTATATGAAAGAGGATTTTTCTGATGAAGATGGCGTTCGTGCGGCTGAATTAGAAGGTGAATTCGCTGAGTTAAACGGTTGGGAAGCAGAGCCTGAAGCGGCCAGTTTATTACAGGGATTAAATATTCCTGAAACACTTCACGACCAAAAAATGGCTGAACTTTCTGCAGGGGATAAGGTGAAAGTCTTACTCGCACAAGCTCTTTTCGGACATCCCGATGTTCTACTACTTGATGAGCCGACAAACGGTTTGGATACCCAGTCGATTGCTTGGTTACAAGAGTTCTTAATTAACTTCGATAACACAGTCATTGTCGTTTCACATGACCGTCACTTCTTAAATACCGTTTGTACACATATGGCCGACTTAGATTTCGGTAAAATTCAACTTTATGTTGGTAACTACGATTTCTGGTTAGAATCTAGTCAACTCGCAGCTAAATTACAAGCGGATCAAAATGCTAAAAAAGAAGAAAAAGTAAAAGAATTACAAGAATTTATCGCACGTTTTAGCGCGAATGCTTCTAAATCTAAACAAGCAACCTCGCGTAAAAAAATGTTAGAAAAAATTACCATTGATGACATTCAACCTTCTTCACGTCGCTATCCATTCGTAGGCTTCTCACCAGAACGTGAAATCGGAAACGACCTACTCCATGTTGAAAACATTTCAAAAACAATCGATGGTAAGAAAATATTAGATAATATATCTTTCACTTTAAACAAAGACGACAAAGTCGCTTTTCTTGCACAAAATGACGTCGTTCAGACGACACTCTTTAAAATCTTAATGGGTGAAATGGAACCAGATACTGGTACTGTACGTTGGGGCGTAACTACTTCTCAAGCGTACTTACCGAAAGATAACTCGGCAGAATTTGATTCAAACTTGCCTATTCTAGAATGGTTACGTCAATACGCTTCAAAAGAAGAGGACGACAACACCTTCTTACGTAGTTTCTTAGGCCGTATGCTTTTCTCTGGGGAAGATGTCATGAAACCAGTCAACGTTCTCTCAGGGGGCGAAAAAGTACGTTGTATGCTATCTAAATTAATGCTATCTAAAGCCAACGTCCTCGTTCTTGATGACCCAACAAATCACTTGGATTTAGAATCGATCACGGCTCTAAACGATGGCTTAATTGCTTTCAAAGGTTCTTTACTCTTTGCTTCGCATGACCATCAATTTATCCAAACACTAGCAAACCGCATGATTGTCTTATCAGACAAAGGAATGGTTGATTTCCCAGATGCGACATACGATGAATTTTTGGAAAATGAACGTGTCCAAAAACAAGTCGCTGCTTTATATTAAGATAAAACAAACAGGCACGTCCCATTTCAATATGGGGCGTGCCTATTATTATCATTGTCTTCTATGATACTACTAATACTCCGTTCGTGTCGTGATAGAAGAAAATTTATTATATTCTTTGATGAAGAGTAATTCGACAGTGCCTCGAGAGCCACTTCTATTCTTCTCGATTATCACTTCAATAATATTATTATCCTCATGTTCTTCTGCATCTTCATCTGAGTCACGTTGGTAATAATCATCACGATATAAAAAGGCGACAATATCCGCATCTTGCTCGATAGATCCAGACTCACGGATATCACTTAGGACTGGTCGTTTATCCTGCCGTTGTTCAACACCACGAGAAAGCTGTGACAAGGCGATAACAGGTACTTTTAACTCTTTCGCCAATTTTTTAAGCTGTCGTGAAATCTCTGAAACTTCTTGTTGGCGATTCTCTCGTCCAGTTCCTTCTATCAATTGCAAATAGTCAATCAACACTAAGCCAAGATTACCTTTTTCTTGTGCTAACTTTCGACATTTTGCTCTAATTTCTGAAATTTTAATTCCCGGCGTATCGTCAATGTAAATATCAGCTTGCGATAAGCTTCCCATCGCCATGACAAGATTACCCCACTCTTCTTCAGTCAGTTGACCTGTTCGTAAATGACTGGCGTCTATCGTGCCTTCTGCACACAACATACGATTCACCAGTGATTCCGCCCCCATCTCCAAACTAAAGATTGCAACCGCTTTATCCGTCTTCGTTCCCACGTTTTGGGCAATATTTAGAGCAAAGGCTGTTTTACCAACTGCTGGACGTGCTGCTAAAATGATTAATTCTTCAGGTTGTAAACCTGCCGTCATTTTATCTAGAGCATGATACCCAGTAGGTAAGCCGGTAATCTCTTCTTGTAATTGAGAGAGCCGGTCGATTTCAGCAAAGGTTGTATTTAATACATCGGCAATAGCTAAAAAACCAGACCGATTGCGACGTTCAGAAACTTCCATAATCATGCGCTCAGCTTCATCTAAAATCGTTTCGACTTCATCACCTTGCTCAAACCCTTTTGTCACAATATCCGTCGCTGTTTGAATCAAATTGCGCAACAATGCTTTTTGTTCTACAATTTTCGCATAATGCCCGACATTTGCGGCCGTCGGTACAGCCATGGCTAATTCTGTCAGATACCCAACTCCGCCAACATCTTCTAATAAATTCAAACTATCTAGCTGCTCTTTCACTGTGATTAAATCAATCGCTTCATTACGATCATTTAGTGTCAACATCGTTTGAAAAATAAGTTGATGACTACGTCGATAGAAATCTTGGTCTGTGATAAACTCCATCGCCTCAATAATCGCGTCGGCATTTAAAAAGACCGAACCTAGAACTGCTTGTTCGGCCTCCATACTTTGAGGTGGCATCCTATCTTGTACTATATCATTCATGATTTCTATCCCTCTCTAGTATGTATGCATTATTGTGCTTTAACGTGAACACGTAACTTCGCATTAACATCTGGGTATAGCTTTACAGGAACATTCGTATAGCCCAGACTACGAATTGGGTTCGCCAACTCCATTTTACGACGGTCTACTTTTATTTTATGTTGCTTATTTAGTTCTTCTGCTATTTGTTTCGTCGTAATAGAACCGAATAAGCGACCATCTTCACCAGATTTTGCTGTTAATACAACTTCAAAACCTTCCGCTTCTATTTGTTTTTTAATCTCTTCTGCTGCTGCTTTTAATTCAGCTTCTTCTTTTGCTTTTGCTTTTTTCTTAGCAGCAAGTTCACTCATACTAGCATTGGTAGCTTCTTTTGCTAAACCTTTTTTGATTAAAAAGTTTTGAGCATAGCCAGGTGACACCTCTTTCACATCACCTTTTTTACCTTGACCTTTAACATCTTTTAATAAAATGACTTTCATTCTACTACACCTCTCATGAAATATTCTACCTTTTATTTTACCATTTTTATTTAACAATAGCGAGTTAGACACAAAAATGTTCCACGTGAAACATTTTAGATAAAATAAAAAGAAGGTTTGAAATCAAACCTTCTCGAATAACTTTTTAGTCTTCTGTAACAAATGGTAAAAGTGCCATAATTCTAGCACGTTTAATAGATGTTGTTAAAGTACGTTGGTGTTTTGCACAAGTACCTGTTACACGACGTGGTAAAATTTTACCGCGTTCTGAAACAAATTTACCTTTAAGCAATTCAACGTTTTTATAATCGACATGATCGACGTGGTTAGCACAGAAATAACACACTTTACGACGTCGTTTTCCGCCTCTGCGTTGTTGAGCCATTTATTGTTCCTCCTGTTCGGTTTAGAATGGTAAATCATCATCTGAGATATCAATCTTAGCTGATGATGCGAATGGGTCTGAATCACGACCAAAATCCGGCATACCTTGTTGTGGCATTGAAGATGATGATTGATTAAAACTTTGGTTATTATTAGGTTGAGCACCAAAATCTGTACCAGATCCCTGACGTCGTTGTTCATTAACTGACTTCGACTCTAAGAATTGGAAACTGTCTGCTACCACTTCTGTCACATAGACACGTTGACCTTGTTGATTTTCATAGTTACGTGTTTGAATACGTCCTACCACACCAATCAGAGTCCCTTTTCGTGCGTAATTAGCCAGCGTTTCTGCTGGTTTTCGCCAAATCACCGTGTTGATAAAATCAGCTTCGCGATTACCGCTTTGATTTGTAAATGGACGATCAATTGCTAATGTGAATGTTGCAACAGCGACACCGTTTGCTGTATAACGCAAATCTGGATCTTTAGTTAATCTACCTACTAGTACGACATTATTAATCATTTTTCCATCTCCTTTCACCGGGATGTTTCACGTGAAACATTTTTAGTTTTCTTCTTTAACAATCATATGACGTAAAATGTCATCATTGATTTTAGCTAAACGGTCAAACTCGTTGATACCATTAGCATCTTCGGAAGAAACTTTAACGATGTGATAGAATCCTTCACGGAAATCGTTGATTTCATACGCTAAACGTCGTTTTTCCCATCCTTTAGATTCTAAAACCTCTGTACCGTTTTGTTTTAAAATATCATCAAAACGTGCGATAAGAGTACTTTTAGCTTCCTCATCAATGTTAGGTCGAATAATATACGTAATTTCATAATTCGTTACTTGACTCATTGATTTCACCTCCTTGTGGTCTCTGGCTCTATGATTTCATAGAGCAAGGAAGAGTAATCTTAGACTACTCACATCTAAATACTATACTACTTTTTATAAAAATTATCAAGTTTATTTTATTTTTCTCTATAAAAACAGACCTGCTGTAACAACAGGTCTGTTTTCACTGATTATTCTTCTGTCTGTTCTTCAGAAAGAGCGTTATCTTCATCTTCTTCAATAATCGCCATCGTCGCAACCTTGCTGCCTTCTTCTAAACGAATGAGGCGAACACCTTGTGTCGCACGTCCTGTTTGCGAAACAGAATCAACATCAAAACGAATAATCACACCTTGGTCCGTAATCACTAAGACATCTTCATCGCCTTCCACAGTCGTTAATGCGACCAGTGGACCGTTTTTATCGGTGATATTAGCTGTTTTAATTCCCTTACCACCACGTCCTTTAACGGGATATTCAGACGAATCCGTACGTTTTCCGTAACCATTCTCTGTGAGTATTAACACTTCATTGTTTTCCGTTAAAGTCGACATTCCAACAACATAGTCGCCTTCACGTAAACGAACACCACGTACACCGGCAGCCGTTCGTCCCATATCGCGCACGTCTGTTTCTTTAAACGTTACAGAGTACCCTAAATGCGTGCCTATAATAATGATTTGTTCACCATTTGTCACCGTCACGTTCATGACTTCGTCGCCATCTCGTAAACCAATAGCAATCAAGCCATTACTGCGAATATTCGCAAACGCTTCGGTTGTCGTTCTTTTAACTGTTCCATGTTTCGTCGTAAAGAATAAATAACTATTTTCTTTATCTGATTTTTCTATCGAAATCACAGATTGGATTTTTTCATTAGAATCAATTCCTAATAAATTAATAATTGGAATTCCTTTTGCTGTTCGACCATATTCAGGGATTTCATAACCTTTCGCGCGGTATACTTTCCCAGTATTCGTAAAGAACAGTAACGTATCATGCGTTGAACAAGACACGAGATTTTCTATGAAGTCATCGTCATGCATGCCCATACCTTGCACACCACGTCCACCACGTTTTTGTGTTCTAAATTCACTACTTGGTAGACGTTTAATATATCCGTTATGCGTCAACGTAATGACACTATCTTCTTCTTCAATTAAATCTTCATCTTCTAAGCTCAACACTTCGCCGACTAATAATTCTGTTCGACGCGGGTCACTGTATTTATCTTGAATTTCTTGTAATTCTGTTCGAATAATATCTAAGACCCGTTGATGGTTTGCTAATATGTCAGCCAAATCAGCAATAAGTTTTAACAATTCTTGATATTCATTTTCAATCTTATCGCGTTCTAAGCCTGTTAAGCGACGCAAGCGCATATCAAGAATAGCTTGTGCTTGTTTTTCAGAAAATTCAAAACGCTCTATTAACGCATTTTTAGCAATTTCATCTGATGCAGATGAACGGATAATCGAAATAATCTCATCAATATGGTCTAACGCCACACGTAAGCCCTCTAAAATGTGCGCACGGGCCTCCGCACGGTTTTTATCAAACTGAGTACGGCGACGGATTACTTCTTCTTGGTGGGCCAAATAATGCTCTAAAATAGCTTTCAAACTTAATAGCTTAGGTTCACCATTTACAATCGCTAGCATATTAAAGCCAAATGAACTTTGAAGAGCTGTCATTTTATATAAATTGTTCAGTACAACAGAAGCTGAGACATCTCGGCGAATCTCAATCACAATCCGCATTCCTTCACGTGATGATTCGTCACGTAAATCAGTAATGCCTTCAATTCGTTTCTCACGATGTAATTCCGAAATACGTTCGATCAATTTAGCTTTATTTACCATGTAAGGTAATTCTGTCACTAAAATACGCTCGCGACCGTTAGCTTGTTCTTCAATTTCAACTTTTGCCCGAACAGTAATAGATCCACGACCCGTTTCATACGCTCGGCGTATACCTGATTTCCCCATGACCAAACCACCAGTTGGAAAATCTGGTCCCGGTAAAACGTCCATTAAATCAACCGTCGTAGCGTCTGGATTATCCATTAAAACATTAATCGCGGCAATCACTTCGCCTAAGTTGTGTGGCGGAATATTAGTTGCCATTCCGACAGCAATTCCTGTCGTTCCATTTACGAGTAAGTTTGGAAAACGTGCGGGTAAAACAGTTGGTTCTTTTTCAGAATCATCATAGTTTCCTTGAAAATCTACTGTATCCTTATTTAAATCACGTAACAGTTCCATTGCTATCTTACTCATTCGCGCTTCTGTATAACGCATAGCCGCTGCACCATCACCATCTACTGAACCAAAGTTACCGTGACCATCTACTAACATATTACGGTAACTAAATGGCTGAGCCATCCGTACCATTGATTCATAAATCGCGAAGTCACCATGTGGGTGATATTTACCCATTACATCCCCAACAATTCTCGCCGATTTTTTATGCGGTTTATCCGGCGTAATCCCTAATTCATGCATCCCATATAAAATACGACGATGAACAGGCTTCAGCCCGTCACGGACATCCGGTAAAGCACGTGAAACGATAACACTCATCGCATAATCTATAAAGGAGTCTTGCATCTCACTTGTAAGATTCACATCGACTATATTTTCTTTTCTCTCTTCTGACATGAGCCTTTTTCCCTACTCTCTTTTTATATATCCAAGTTTTTCACGTAACGTGCATTCTGTTCAATAAATTCACGACGGGGTTCTACACGATCCCCCATCAACATTTCAAACACTTGATCGGCTTTAATCGCATCATCAATGGTGACACGCAACATCACGCGATTTTCAGGGTCCATCGTTGTTTCCCATAATTGATGATAGTCCATCTCTCCAAGACCTTTATAACGCTGAATACTTGGTTTTGGCGTTGCAGGTAAGCTTGCTAATGTATCGGCCAAATCTTGTTCTGCGTTTTTTCCTGGCTGAATATAATGCACTTTTTTCCCCTGTTTTACTTGATATAAAGGAGGCTGTGCAATATAAACATAACCTGCTTCAACAATTGGACGCATGTAACGATAAAACAGTGTTAAAAGCAATGTACGAATATGCGCACCGTCCACATCCGCATCCGTCATAATTACTAATTTATGATAACGTGCTTTAGCGACATCAAAATCATCACCAAAACCAGTCCCCATAGCAGTGAAAAGTGATCGAATTTCTTGGTTTGCTAAAATCCGATCCATCGAAGCTTTCTCTACGTTCAAAATTTTACCTCGAATAGGTAAAATCGCTTGGAATTCACGGTCTCGTCCTTGCTTAGCTGAACCTCCGGCAGAATCCCCCTCGACAATGTATAACTCGCTTTTTTCTGGATCTCGACTAGAACAATCGGCCAATTTACCTGGCAAGCTACTAATTTCAAGTGCCCCTTTGCGACGTGTCATCTCACGAGCACGTTTCGCTGCCATACGTGCTTTGGAAGCCAATACCCCTTTTTCTACGACTTGTTTAGCCGTCGTCGGATTTTCTAAAAGAAACTTAGATAGCGCTTCTGAAAATAATCGATCGGTAACCCCCCGTACTTCTGAGTTTCCTAATTTTGTTTTGGTTTGACCTTCAAATTGAGGCTCAGGATGTTTAATCGAAATAACAGCTGTCATGCCTTCACGAACATCTTCTCCTGATAAATTATCATCATTTTCTTTCATAATATTTTGCTTGCGAGCATAGTCATTAATGACACGCGTTAAAGCGGATTTAAAGCCCACCTCATGCGTTCCACCTTCATAAGTATGAATATTATTCGCAAAGCTTAATAAGTTCGTGTGGAAGCCATCTGTGTACTGAATAGCCACTTCCACCACGATATCATCTTGTTCCCCTTCAATGTAGATTGGCTCATTAAAAAGTGTTTCTTTACTATGATTTAAGTGTTCAACGTAACTCTTAATCCCACCTTCATAGTGATACTCTTTCTTTTGCTCTTTTCCTTCACGCAAGTCTTCAATTGTTAACATCAACCCGCGATTTAAAAAGGCCAATTCACGCATACGTGTGGCTAATTTATCAAATTCAAACTCGACAGTTTCTTTAAAAATTTCGGCATCCGGCACAAAATGTACAGTCGTTCCATGACGCTCGGTTTCTCCGATAACTTTTAAATCAGAAGCCACTAAACCACGTTCAAAGACTTGATAATGTATTTTTCCATCTTTATAAACTTTAACATCTAGCGTTTCTGACAACGCATTAACCACCGAAGAACCTACCCCATGAAGTCCACCAGATACTTTATAGCCACCTCCGCCAAACTTACCTCCGGCGTGAAGCACTGTAAAGACTGTTTCCACCGCTGGACGACCCGTTTTAGCTTGGATATCTACAGGAATCCCTCGTCCATTATCAATCACTGTAATACTGCCGTCTTTTTCAATTAAAACATTAATCTCATCACAATAACCTGCCAACGCTTCGTCAATCGAGTTATCGACAATTTCCCATACTAAATGGTGTAGGCCTTGAGTACTTGTCGTCCCAATATACATTCCCGGTCGTTTCCGAACCGCTTCCAATCCTTCCAAAACCTGAATCTGACTCGCATCATACTCATGTTCTGAAGGAAGATTCACCTCATGATGTTCTTTTTCTGTCATGCGTTTTCACTTTTCCTTTCCACCTGTCCATCTTTTACTAAATAAATCTCTGGATGTGAGAGCAACTTGTTGGTTAAATGATTCAAAGTGGTCGTCGTCACAAATGTTTGAACTTTCCCCTCGATTGCTGCCAACAAATGAACTTGTCGCTCATCGTCTAACTCGCTCATCACATCATCTAAAAGTAAGATGGGATACTCCCCTATCTGTTCATGAATAAGCTCCACTTCAGCTAATTTGACACTCAAAGCCGTTGTTCGTTGTTGACCTTGAGAACCGTATGTCTGAACATTTTGCCCGTCTATAAAAAAAATAACATCATCGCGATGTGGTCCTAACGACGTTGTTTGAAGCATTAATTCACGCGAACGCTGGCGTGATAACGCCTCTAAAAACAAAGCCTCTATCTCAGCCACCGTTTGCGCTTCTTCTAAAACAAAAGAAGGCTGATACTGCATCGTTAACTTCTCGCGATGATTCGTAATTGCACCATGAATTTCTTGCGCCCACTGCTCTAACTTTTGAATAAACATCAACCGTTCATGTATCACATGAGCCCCAGCTGCTGCTAACTGCTCTGTTAAGACTTCTAGATAGGTTTCATCTAGTTTTTTCTGTTGACGTCCATTTTCTTTTAAATAGCGATTTCGCTGCTTTAAGACATTTTGATAAACACTTAAATGATATAAATAACTAGGATTTACTTGCCCTAATTCCATATCAATAAATTTTCGTCTATTTTGTGGAGAACCTTTTATCAAATATAGGTCTTCCGGTGCAAATAACACGACATTTAGCTCACCAATATAATCACTTAACTTAGCTTGTTCGATATGATTGCGCTTCGTACGACGTCCTTTATTAGAGATAACTATTTCGAGCTCTGTCGTATAGTTTTTTTTAGCTAAAATCCCTCGTATTCTAGCAAAAGACTGTCCCCAACGAATTAACTCTTTTTCGTGCTGACTGCGATGACTACGCGTCATAGCGAGGACATACAGACTTTCTAAAACATTTGTTTTTCCTTGGGCATTTTCACCTAGAAAAACAATCAAATCTTTATTAAAAGAGAGAGAAGCTGACGCATAGTTGCGATAGTCCAACAACTCTAATTGTGTTATTCTCATTCTTCTGAAGCCTCTTCAGCTGTTTCAGAAGGTTTTTTTTCCATAAAAAAAGTACCTACTTCAGGTAACTCCACCATTGATCCTGCGTATAATTTTCGACCACGTCTATTTTCTAACTCACCATCAACAAACACGACATGTTCTTGCAAGTACCACTTTGCCATTCCACCACTAGAAATTTCATTAATTTCTTTTAAAAATTGTCCCAAGGTGATATACGGCGTTTCCAACATAAACTGTGTTTTCAATTTCTCACCTTCTTTTTTTCTTCCTTACTATTATAGCCTTTTTTAAGCAAAAAAACAAATAAACCCTAATCATTTCCCTTTTAAGAGATTTAATCATTAAGATATCTTTTTACCTTAAATGATTAAAAACGCCTAAAAACGAAAAATTAGGGCAAATAATAAAAAGCTGCTGTTGAATCAGCAGCTTTTTTTCTAACTTGTTCGAACTGGTGTAATCAGTTGCACAAATGAAATATCACTATCTTTAGGTTCTAACGTAAACGGACGAAGAGGAGAGATAAACTTAATGGTAATAGCTGTATCTCCAAACGCTTTGAGCGCTGCTTTCATATAGTCTGGGTTAAAGGAAATTTCTAAAGGATCTCCAGACACTTCTTGAAAGACTAATTGCTCTTGGACATTTCCGACTTCTGGTGAGTTACCATACAATGTCACATCATCGGCATTAATGACTAATTTAACAATATTATTACGTCCTTCATGAGAGAAAAGAGACGCACGTTCAATCGCAGCTAATAACGCCGGCACATCAAAACTAATCTCTGTATTAAATTCATTAGGAATGAGACGGTCTGTGTCTGGATATTTACCTTCTAACAAGCGAGAGTAAAAGTGCATGCTATCTGTTTTAAATAAAACTTGATTTTCCATGACACTGACTTCGACTTCTTCCTCTTCATCTGTAAATGAGCGAGATAATTCAATCAAACTTTTACCAGGAATAACCATATCTAGCTCTTTCGCCATACCCCCTAGTGGTATCTTTCTTTGAGCAAGTCGATGACTATCTGTTGCGACAGCTTTTAATTCTTCTGGATGAATAGTTAAGTGAACCCCTGTTAAAATTGGACGACTTTCATGAGCGGAAACAGCAAATACTGTTTCATTAATCAGTTTATTTAACACTCTTACAGGTAATTTTAACTGTTCGGCCTCATCAATCGCAGGTAAGTGTGGATATTGATCAGCATCTAAGCCGTTTATCATAAAATCAGCTGCGCCAGAAGTTAAATGAATCTGATTGTTCTCTTGTAAATCAAAAGAGAAGCGCGTATCAGGTAGTTTTCGGATAATTTCACCTAAAAAACGTGCCTGTAAAACAATAGCGCCTGTTTGTTCAATGACCATTTCAGCTTTTTCATCTTCATGAGATAAAAATGTTTCGATTGAGATATCACCATTACTACCAGTTAGAGATAAACCTTCTTCTGATAGAACAATTTTGACACCAGTTAAAATAGGAATAGTTGTTTTAGAACTAATTGCTCGTTGAATAATTGATAATTCGTTCATAAAAGCGTTGCGATTTATTGAGAATTTCATCATAGTTGAAAATCCTTTCTTTTATTCTTTATATATTAATAAATAATAGTAGTAGTAGGCACTGTTGATAGTGTGGATATGTGGATTCAGCAAATGGTATTAAAAGGTTTTCCACTTGTGGATAACCTGTGGAAAACTAAAGTCGTTTTTTGTTCTTTTCCACAATTACTGTGTTAGTTGATTTTTGATATCATTTATTTCTTTTTGAACGGTCGTATCATGTTCTAATAATTGCTGGATTTTTTCGTGAGAGTGAATAACGGTAGTGTGGTCTTTCCCACCAAACTCCGCTCCGATTTTTGGCAAAGAATTATCCGTCATCTCGCGTGAGAGATACATGGCGATTTGACGTGGCAAGACAATTTTTTTAACGCGTCGTTTTCCTTTTAAATCTTTCAAATCAATATGATAGTAAGCACAGACTGCTTCTTGAATCGCTAAAATAGAGAGTTGTTGATGTGGTGCTAATGGTCGTAGTGTTTTTAATGAATCGGCTGCTAAACTTGTTGTAATATCAGCACCATTCATAGTAGCGTATGCTTGCACACGTACCAATGCTCCTTCTAACTCTCTAATATTAGAATCAATTTGGCCTGCTATGTAACTTAATGTATCATCTGGTATTTCTAAACGTTCAGCGTCTGCTTTTTTTCTTAAAATAGCAATACGTGTTTCTAAATCGGGTGGGGTAATATCGACTGAAAGTCCCCAAGCAAAGCGTGAAACGAGACGTTCTTGTAATTTTGGAATTTCATTTGGTAAACGATCACTTGTTAAAACAATTTGACGTCCATCATTATAAAGTGAATTAAAGGTATGGAAAAACTCTTCTTGAGTTCCTTCTTTATCTGCGAAAAATTGAATGTCGTCAACTAGCAGCAAGTCAACATTGCGGTATTCTTGACGAAATTCTTCTGACGTTCGATTTTGTATCGAGTTAATAAAATCATTGGCGAACGTTTCGCTACTCACATATTTTACTTTCGCGTTAGGTTGATTTAATAACATTTGATGCCCAATCGCATGCATTAAGTGTGTCTTACCTAATCCGACACCACCATAGAAGAAGAGCGGATTATAGGTAGAACCCGGATCTTCGGCTACGACCAACGCAGCCGCATGTGCCATTTGATTTCCTTTTCCGATAACAAAAGTATCAAATGTATATTTAGGATTCAGTAACGCTTTTTTACTATTTTCTTGCGCTTGTTGGTCATTAATTGTATGGCTATCAATCAGAGGTTCCTCTGGTTGAGGTTGTTCGTTTTCAATAATAAAGACTGGAGTAATTTCTTCACCAGTAAGTTTAAAGCCAGTTTCCACAATTTTTGTTGAGAGATTTTTTTCCCAATAATCTTTGTGAAGGGTTGAAGGTACTTTAATCGTTAAAATACCATTTTCTAAGCTAATAGGTGTCGCTTGTTCAATCCAGGCATTAAAACTAGGGGTGGTTAAGATTTTCCGATAAGTATCTTCTAGTTCTTTCCAAATATATTCAATATTTGGCATATTTGCGTCCCTCCTTACAATCATCATCTTTTTCATTTTAGCATTAAAAATAAAAGTTTTCCACTGTTGATAAAAATTTGTGGAAAAGAAATTCACAAGAAAATTAAAACTTATCCACAAGAAGATTTATCGCTGTTAATAAGTTTACAGGAAAACATATTATGTGAAAACGTTGTGGATAACTATAAGTTGTTATATCAAGGTTTTGGAGAGTCAATCCACAGTTTATTGCAAGGATGTGGATAAGTTTATATACAGTGTTTAACTTGTGTATAACCTAAAACTAACTTCTGACTAACTTCTCATAATTAAAATCTTTTCCGCATGGAAGTCACAAAGTAAATAGCGGATTGTGGAAAACTTTTTGCATAAAATATTAACAAAAAACACAGAAGTTAATTTTCGGGAATGAATTTTTGAAAAAAAACAAGAGAGCAATGACCGAAAGTAAAAATAAAAACACGATGAAAAAATGATAGGATTACAATAAAGAGTTGACAGAAGAGCTCTTTTTTCGTATACTGTTAAAGTCTATCTAACTAATAATAGAAATAGAGTGGATATATCTTAATTAGGAGGTGCCTCGAAATGAAAAGAACCTATCAACCAAGCAAACGTAAACATAAACGAGTTCATGGATTCCGTAAACGCATGAGTACTAAAAATGGCCGTAGAGTTTTAGCAAACAGACGCCGTAAAGGAAGAAAAGTATTATCTTCATAAGCCGCTGAACCTATTCAGTGGTTTTTTTTTATTTTTAAATGACAAGTTTCTTTTAATCGCGTGATGTATTTTTTTAAAATTATGCTATTATTGATGAGAGAGTCTATCGTGATAAAGACTGAGAGGATGTGAGTGACGGATGAAGAAAAAATTTCGAATTAAGCAGGAAAAAGAGTTTCGAGAGATTATGCAGTTAAAAAACTCTTTTGCCAATCGACATTTGATTATTTATATCCGGCATCATAATCAATATCATCATCCGCGAGTCGGATTATCCGTGGGGAAAAAACTAGGCAATGCTGTCAAACGTAACCAAGTAAAACGCTACTTAAGACAAGCTATGCAAGGGGTATTTGCTGAGTTACCTCCGGATATCGATATTATTTTGATTGCACGTCCTCAAGCTGCCAATCTTTCTTATTATGAGATGGAAAAAAATCTTCATCATGTTTTAAGACTTGCTGATATATGGAAAGACAAGCAATAAAATAAGAGGAGTCAAGAAATGAAGAATAAGAAAAAGCTTTTATTATTTTTAGGGCTAACGAGTTTAGTCGTGATTTTGACAGCGTGTGGTACGACAGATGTTTCGGTAAATAGTACAGGGATTTGGGAGCGTTATATCGTTTATAACTTTGCCCGTGTCATTCAGTTCTTATCTTTTGGAAATCCCGGTGTTGGTATTATCCTATTTACTTTGTTAGTTCGAATCATTCTTTTCCCATTGATGAACTATCAAAATAAGAGTATGAAGAAGACACAAGAGCTACAACCGAAGATTAAAGAATTGCAAGAGCAGTATTCATCTAAAGATCCTGATACCGTTCGTAAGTTGCAAGAAGAGCAACAACGCTTATATGATGAGCATGGCGTCAATCCTTTTGCAGGGTGCTTACCATTATTAGTCCAAATGCCTATTTTAATGGCCGTTTGGCAAGCAATCTCTCGGGTTCCAGCCTTAACAGAAGGTCAGTTTTTATGGTTGGAGTTAGGGAAGATTGACCCGACGTACATTTTACCAGTCTTGGCAGCTATTCTAACGTTTATCAGTACGAAGTTAGCAAGTATGAATCAATTAGAAGCTAATCCATCGATGAAAGTCATGAACTACATGATGCCCGCGATGATTTTACTAATGGGAGTTCGTCTAGCAAGTGGTTTATCTCTTTACTGGGTTATTTCAAATGCGTTCCAAGTGGTTCAAACGTTAATCATTAACAATCCTTTCCAAGCACGACGTGAACGTGAAGAAGAGGAAAGAAAACAAAAAGAATTAGAACGTGCTTTAAGACGTGCTCAAAGTCCGAAGAAAAAACGTAATAAACGTTAATCAATCAAGCTCAACAGGAGGTTATCTTATGTCAAAGTATGAAGGTATATCTGTCGAAGAAGCTATTGCCAAAGGATTAAAAGAACAAGGTTTAACTAAAGAAACAGCGTCGATTCGTATTGTTCAAGAAGCAAAGAAAGGTTTTCTTGGTTTTGGTAAACAAATCGCTATTGTAGAAGTAACACCGCACGAGCAAACGGTAGAGTCGTCAGTCGAAACAGCACCGGTTGTCGAGATAGAGAAAGTCGAAAGACCAGTACCAACAACGACAAAACCGCAAGAAGTCAAAGACGCGCCAACTGAACGTTTATCAGAAGAAGAGACACTGAAAGCTTTGGCTGTTTATCTAACTGAAATTTCACAAGGGTTAGGCGCACCGGCCTTAGTAAAAATCGAGCGTCACTCTGACCATACTGTTTTACATCTTGAATCTAAACAAGCTGGTCGTTTAATCGGCAAACATGGCCGGGTACTCAACGCTATTCAGTATTTAGCGCAAGTCTTTATCCATCGCACGGCTGATCAACGCATGTCGGTTGTGGTCAATGTAGGCGATTATCGTGAACGTCGTGAAGCCACACTAGAACGTATGGCTAAACAAGCAGCACGTAAAGCATTGGATACGCAACAACCCGTCTTCTTAGAGCCAATGCCAGCGTTTGAGCGTAAAATGATTCATGGTATCTTATCTGCTAATAAACGCATTGAAACTCATTCAGAAGGGGAAGAACCACATCGTTATCTTGTCGTGTCACCCCGTCGATCATAAGATGTTTAACCAGTCGAGCAGCTTTATGCCGACTGGTTTTTTACTTGCAAAAAAAGAGAGATTACGGTATGATTTAAAGCAATTGAAGTAGCAGTCAAAGTGCTAATTCACCTTATTTAAAGGGGTGAAGTGGGCACTTTTTTTGTGCCTAAAAAAGAAAGGACGAAAGTTAATGGCTAATATTATAGAATTTGATACGATTGCTGCCATTTCAACTCCACCAGGAGAAGGCGCAATTAGTATCGTTCGTTTAAGTGGAGAAGAAGCAGTCAGTATTGCTAATCGTGTATTTCAGTCAAATGTTGATTTAGCGAGCGTTACTTCGCATACGATTCATTACGGACATATTAAGGACGTACGTCGTGATACCGTCTTGGATGAGGTCATGGTGACCGTTATGCGTGCTCCTCGTACGTTTACGCGTGAAGATGTTATTGAAATCAACTGTCACGGTGGCATGGTAGTCACGAATCAAATTTTACAACTGTTATTGCGAGAAGGTGCTCGTTTAGCAGAACCGGGTGAGTTTACCAAGCGTGCGTTCTTAAATGGACGGATAGATTTGTCACAAGCTGAAGCTGTTATGGATTTGATTCGAGCTAAAACAGATAAAGCCATGCATCTTGCAGTTGAACAGCTTGACGGCCAGTTGTCACATTTAATCCGCTTATTACGTCAAGAGATTTTACAAACGTTGGCTCAAGTTGAAGTTAATATAGATTACCCAGAGTACGATGATGTTGAAGAGATGACATCGCGCTTGTTAGTGGAGAAAGCAACAAGTGTGCGTACGCAGATATTAGAACTCTTACGTACGGCTCAACAAGGGAAAATATTACGAGAAGGTCTAGCTACAGCGATTATCGGTCGACCGAATGTAGGGAAATCGAGTTTGTTAAACCATTTGATTAAAGAAGATAAAGCGATTGTCACGGATATTGCTGGTACGACACGCGACGTCATCGAAGAATATGTTAACGTTCGAGGAGTTCCTTTAAAATTAATCGACACGGCAGGTATTCGTGAAACAGACGATGTCGTAGAACGTATTGGGGTCGAGCGCAGTCGTCAAGCATTGGCAGAAGCCGATTTAATTTTACTACTCTTAAATAGTAGCGAAGAGTTAACTAAAGAAGACAAGCAATTATTAGAAGCTACACAGGGAATGAAACGTCTTATTCTTTTAAATAAAACAGATTTACCAACACATTTAGCGGATGAAGAACTTGCCGCTTATCTCAATGAGGAAGAAGTTTTACCGATTTCTGTTATGACCAGCCAAGGAATTGATGTGTTAGAAGAACAAATCGCTGCCCTTTTCTTTGATGAAGGTGTGAGTGAGAAAGATGCGACGTATGTATCTAACAACCGTCATATAGGCTTGTTAGAAGAAGCTGAACAGGCGTTAGATGAAGTTATTCAAGGGATAGAGATGGGAATGCCTGTGGACCTCGTTCAAATAGATATGACGCGTGCATGGGACTTATTAGGAGAAGTCGTCGGTGATAGCGTACAGGATGAACTGATTACCCAGCTCTTTAGTCAATTTTGCTTAGGAAAATAAAGGAGGTTAAACAATGACCATAGGATACGAAGAAAATTATGATGTGATTGTCGTCGGAGCGGGTCATGCGGGATCAGAAGCGGCTTTAGCGAGTGCACGTATGGGTCTTTCGACCTTGTTATTGACGATAAATTTAGATATGGTCGCTTTCATGCCGTGTAATCCGTCACTAGGAGGTCCGGCAAAAGGTGTGGTCGTACGTGAAATAGACGCGCTAGGAGGCGAAATGGGGCGTAATATCGATAAGACCTATATTCAGATGAGAATGTTGAATACTGGGAAAGGACCGGCTGTAAGAGCCTTAAGAGCGCAAGCAGATAAGAATGACTATGCCGAAGCGATGAAACACACGATTGAACGCCAAGAAAATCTAATCTTGCGTCAAGGAATGGTGGATGAATTAATCGTAGAAGAAGGTGTCTGTCGTGGCGTGGTTACTTCAACAGGCACACGTTATCATAGTCAAGCGGTTATCATTACAGCAGGAACAGCGCTTAAAGGGGAAATTATTATTGGAGAGTTAAAATACTCTTCAGGTCCTAATAATTCTCAGCCGTCGCTAAAACTATCAGACAACCTGAAAGAGCTAGGATTTGAAATCGATCGATTCAAAACAGGAACGCCACCACGCGTACGTTCAGGCTCGATAGATTACAGTGTTACTGAAGAACAACCGGGTGATGAAACACCAAATCACTTTAGCTTTGAAACAAAAGATGAAGACTATAAGACTGAACAATGGTCGTGTTGGCTGACTTATACCAATGAACAGACGCATGAGATTATTCAAAATAATCTGCATCGCGCCCCAATGTTTACTGGGATTGTTGAGGGAGTTGGAGCGAGATACTGTCCATCAATTGAAGATAAAATTGTCCGCTTTAATGACAAGCCACGTCATCAAGTCTTTCTAGAACCAGAAGGAAAAGATACGGAAGAAGTATACGTACAAGGACTGTCTACCTCTCTCCCTGAAGACGTGCAACACGCTATGTTACGCACTGTCCCAGGCTTAGAAAAAGTGGAAATGATGCGTAGCGGCTATGCGATAGAGTATGATGTGGTCGTACCACATCAATTACGTCCGACTTTAGAAACGAAAAAAATAGAAAATCTTTATACAGCTGGTCAGACAAATGGAACAAGTGGGTATGAAGAAGCAGCTGGACAAGGTTTATTAGCCGGTATTAATGCAGCGTTAAAAATTAAGGGAGAAGAACCGCTTGTTTTAAAACGCAGCGATGGCTATATTGGTGTCATGATTGATGACCTTGTGACTAAAGGGACTTTAGAACCTTATCGTTTATTAACATCACGAGCTGAATATCGATTAATTTTACGTCACGATAATGCCGATTTACGTTTAAGTGAAATTGGTCATCGCGTGGGTCTGTTATCAGATGAACGCTATGAACGTTATTTAGCAAAAAAAGCAAAAGTAGAGCAAGAGTTAAAACGATTGAAAAAAATTCGTTTAAAACCAACCCCGGAATTACAAGCTTTTCTAGCTGAAAAACACTCTGCAGCGTTAAAAGATGGTATCTTAGTGGCGGACTTACTGAAACGTCCTGAGATGCATTATGAAGAGCTGATGCCCTTTTTTGAAGCACCAGAAGAACCGTTAGACCGTCGCGAAATAGAACAAATCGAAATTCAAATCAAGTATGAAGGATATATCAAAAAAGCGTTAGACAAAGTGGATAAATTAAAACGTCTTGAAGCGAAACGTATCCCGTCATATATTGACTATGATGCGATTGATAGTCTAGCAACGGAAGCACGTCAAAAACTAAAACAAATTCGCCCAGAAACGATAGCGCAAGCAAGTCGAATAAGTGGTGTGAACCCTGCAGATATCAGTATTTTAATGGTCTATATCGAACAAGGAAAAATAGCGAAGATAGAGGAAGAAAAGGCTTAGAGATAAGCCTTTTTTCTTATGCTAAAAATATAATATTAAATATATTTTTTTGCGTTTTAAATGAGCCTATGTGATACAAAGCCGTAATGATTTATATGATATATAGCTTAAGAAAATTGACATTTTTATAGATAATAGCGGTGTACTACTTCCGTTTGTACCTTACAGAGCTGGATGCGTCCCGCTCTTTTTTTATTATATTTCTATTATTATGTCTAATAATAAAAGGGAAACTATACGTAATGGTTTATTTTGTGTGGTTTTTCTGCTACATTTAAGCTAATCCTTTGGTTGAGTTGCTTTAAAGGAGAAGTACTTTAAACCAATGAAAGCGAGTGATTTTATGAAAAAGACAAATTTCTTTGTGGTTTTTTGGTTGTTGCTATCGCTAATATCATTTGTCGTGTTTGTGATTAGTTTTAGTAGTTTTTGGAATGATATTGCATATTTGGTTTTTCCTAGTAACGAACAATATATGAACGAGATGGAAATAAAACGAGACATGATTAAAGTAGTGCCGATGATTATTTTAGGAGCAAGTGTTTTTGTGGTAGGGATTAAACAGGGTTTGAAAACGTACCACGAATCATAAACTGACGAATAAAACAGCTAAAATGTTTCACGTGAAACATTTTAGCTGTTTTTTGCTTTGTTTTTAAGTGAAATTAGCGATAAATAATTGCACTTAAAGAGGGTTTAGGCTAAAGTATAAAAGGATGTCGTAGTTAAGCGACGAGAGGAAAGGATGACGTTCTTTGAAACCGGAACAATTTAGAGAGTTATTAGCGGAAAAAGGGGTAGTATTAACAGACCAACAAATGGCGCAATATCGTATATATTTTGATTATTTAGTGGAGTGGAATGCTAAGATTAATTTGACAGCTATTACAGATCAAGAAGGTGTTTATTTAAAGCATTTTTATGATTCATTAACGTTATCATTCATTCAAGAATTTGATAACGAAGCCTATCATCTATGTGACGTTGGGTCGGGAGCTGGTTTTCCAAGTATTCCATTAAAAATCGCCTTTCCGCATTTAAAAATCACGATTGTCGATTCTTTAAACAAGCGTATTAAGTTTCTATCTGAATTAGTTGAAGCATTGGATTTATCTGATGTAACGTTATGTCACAGTCGAGCAGAAGATTTCGGTCAAAATAAGGCATATCGTGAACAATTTGATTTCGTGACCGCTCGAGCAGTGGCGCGTTTAAATGTGTTAAGTGAGTTGTGTTTACCGTTAGTGAAAAAAGATGGCTATTTCCTAGCAATGAAAGCGGCGAAAAGTGAAGAAGAATTATCAGAAGCACAAAAGGCTATTGCCGTACTAGGTGGTAAGTTCATTCGTGAAACAACAACGACGCTTCCTAGCTCTGAAGAAGATAAGCGTTCGTTAATCGTCATACAGAAGAAAAAAGAAACACCGAAAAAATATCCAAGAAAAGCAGGAACACCGAATAGATCACCGCTAAAATAGTCGCAAACAGTTAAAGAAATCTACTAATAACTGTGATATAATAGGAATGTTAATGATAAAATGAAACTGTAAGAAAGAAAGCGGAGGAAGAAATATGGCACGGATTATCTCAGTGGCAAACCAAAAAGGTGGCGTCGGCAAAACAACGACGACGGTTAACCTAGGGGCAAGTCTGGCTTATAATGGAAAAAAGGTACTCATCGTGGACATTGACGCCCAAGGAAACGCTACGAGTGGTATCGGTGTAAGAAAGTCAGATGTTGGCAAAGACGTTTATGACGTTTTAGTTAACGAAGAGCCGATGACCAATGTCATTCATGAAACGTCACGCGAAAACTTAGAAATAGTCCCCGCTACGATTCAATTAGCGGGAGCAGAAATAGAATTAACCCCGATGATGGCGAGAGAATCTCGTTTAAAATCAGCTTTAGATGAAATTAAAGATCAATACGACTACGTCTTGATAGACTGTCCACCGTCGTTAGGTCATTTAACAATTAATGCCTTCACTGCAAGTGATTCAATTTTAATCCCTGTGCAGTGTGAATATTACGCGTTAGAAGGATTGAGTCAGTTACTAAATACTATCCGCTTAGTTCAAAAGCACTTTAATCCAGAGTTACGTATTGAGGGAGTCTTGCTGACAATGTACGATGCGCGAACAAATTTAGGGTCAGAAGTCGTGCAGGAAGTGCGTAAGTATTTTAGAGAACGAGTGTATGATACGATTATTCCACGCAATGTTCGATTGTCGGAAGCACCGAGTCATGGTTTGTCAATTATTGACTATGATCCACGTTCAAGAGGGGCTGAAGTTTACTTGTCATTAGCAAAGGAAGTGTTAGCGCATGAGTAAAAATAGCAAAGGACTAGGACGAGGCATTGACGCGTTATTCCAAGATTTTTCAAATTTAGAAGAGGTCGATGTAAAAAAGGAAGAAATTCGTGAGATTTCTCTAGAAGAGTTACGTCCTAACCCATATCAACCACGTAAAACGTTTGATGAAACGGCATTAAAAGAACTAGCACGTTCTATCGAACAATCAGGTGTTTTTCAGCCAATTATCGTCAGAAAGTCCGATGTAAAAGGCTATGAAATCATCGCTGGAGAACGTCGTTTCCGTGCGTCAAAATTGGCTAAAAAAGAAACAATACCAGCGATCGTCCGTGAATTTAACGAAGAAGAAATGATGCAAATCGCTGTATTGGAAAACTTGCAGCGTGAAGATTTGAGTCCACTCGAAGAAGCAGAAGCCTATGAGATGTTGATGAAAAACTTGAAGTTAACGCAGGCGGAAGTGGCGGAAAAATTAGGAAAGAGTCGTCCTTATATCGCGAACTATTTGCGCTTACTAACTTTACCAGCGTTGGTAAAAGATTTAGTTCAAGATGAGCAAATTACAATGGGGATTGCCCGTACATTGCTTGGCTTAAAAGATAAAGAACAAATCGTTCCTGTCGCAAAACGTGTTATTAAAGAAAACATGACGGTTCGTCAGCTCGAAGTACTCGTAAATGAGATGAACGAGGGAGCGTTAAAGAAAAAAGAGCCAAAAAAAGTAGCACAGAAAAAACCGTATTATATTCGTGAAAGTGAAGAGCGCTTGATGGATAAATTTGGCACGTCTGTACATATTCAAGAAAAGTCAGGCAAAGGGAAAATTGAAATCGAGTATTTGTCTCAAGAAGACTTGACGCGAATACTGGAAATCTTAGAAATAAAATTTGATTAAAAGAGAGGCGAAAACGCATGTATGAACTAGGAGACATTGTGGAGATGAAAAAGCCACACGCGTGTCAAACGAATAGCTGGGAAATCATTCGCATGGGCATGGACATCAAGATTCGATGTGAAAACTGTCGCCATATAGTAATGATGCCACGCCGTGATTTTGAAAAGAAATTAAAAAAAGTGATACGAAAAAAAGATGAGGCTGAAAAATAACTCAGCCAAACCATAATGAAAGAGAGAGTTGTTCATGTCATTAACAGCAGGAATTGTAGGATTACCAAACGTTGGGAAATCCACGTTATTTAATGCGATTACGAAAGCGGGAGTCGAAGCGGCAAACTATCCGTTTGCGACGATTGACCCTAACGTTGGAATGGTCGAAGTGCCAGATGCTCGTTTGGATGAGTTAACCCGCTTAGTAAAACCGAAAAAAACGGTCCCAACAACCTTTGAATTTACCGATATTGCCGGTATTGTTAAAGGAGCAAGTAAGGGTGAAGGGTTAGGAAACCAATTTTTAAGCCATATTCGTCAAGTAGATGCTATTTGTCACGTTGTCCGTTGTTTTGATGATGAAAATATTACGCATGTGGCAGGCGTTGTTGATCCTTTAGCCGATATTGAAACGATTAATATGGAATTAGTCTTAGCCGACCTAGAGTCCGTTGAGAAACGTCATAGCCGAGTCGCTAAAATTGCTAAGACAAAAGATAAAGAAGCAGTGGCAGAGTTAGCTGTCTTAGATAAGATAAAACCAGCGTTGGAAGATGGACAATCTGTAAGAACGCTTTCATTTACGGAAGATGAAGAGAAAATTGTAAAAGGAATGTTCCTTCTTACGTCTAAACCCGTTTTATATGTAGCTAACGTATCCGAAGAAGAAGTGTCTGATACGGATAACAATCCATATGTCAATCAAGTCCGTGAATTTGCTGCAACTGAAAATGCTAAAGTCATTACCGTTTGTGCAAGTGCGGAAGAAGAAATTGCAGAGTTAGACGATGAAGACCGTCAAGAATTTTTAGAAGCTTTAGGCATTGAGGAATCAGGTCTTGACCAGTTGATTCGTGAAGCCTATGATTTATTAGGCTTAGCCACTTACTTTACCGCAGGTGAAAAAGAAGTGCGTGCTTGGACCTTTAAAAAAGGGATGAAAGCACCTCAATGTGCAGGTGTGATTCATACTGACTTTGAAAAAGGCTTTATTCGTGCCGAAACTGTGTCGTTTGATGATTTAAAACACTACGGTAGTATGTCAGCTGCCAAAGAAGCAGGACGTGTCCGCTTAGAAGGTAAAGAGTACGTCGTTGAAGACGGCGACGTCATGTTATTCCGCTTTAACGTTTAAAATCCGTTCAGTACCATCATTCACTTGTCAGGGGGTCATTTTTTGGAAGAACAAGATTTACTACGTCAGATGATGGCGAAAAATAGAGAGTTAGAAAAACAACTCACGAAACGAAACGAGCAATATATTTTTGATTTAAAAAAAGCCATGAACGTGGCGAATTTATCTGAAGAAGAAAAAGTTAAAGTGCTAGATGAAATGTTAACACCACTTGTAGAAGGTCAAAAAACAGGGAAAACCGCTCGTCAATTATTTGGAACGGTATCTGAGCGTTTAGAAGTAATTTTAAATGCCCCAAAACCTTCTCGCTTAGGGTCACGTAATGAGCTATGGCTAGATAATAGCTTATTAATGTTTGGTTTCTTATCGCTGATGGCAGGCTTATTACCTATGCTAAGTAAAACACCTACAACGAGTCAACAAGGTGGTTTATTCACCTTGTTAATCGGTTCTATCTCTGGTGGATATGCGTTCTATTTGATATACAAATATATCTATAGCTACGACCACCCCGATGCCGACAAGAGTAAAAAACCAGGAATTTGGAAATCTATGTTATTAATGGCGGGGATCATGCTAGGATGGATGGTCGTCTTTATGTTGACTGCTTTTATCCCACCTGCTATTAACATCGTCTTCCAACCAGCCGTCTATGTGGTTATCGGTGCTGGCGCATTAGCTTTGCGTTATTATTTAAGAAAAAAATTAAATCTTACTGGTAGTATGTTTATTCGTCAGTAAAAGAGAGTCGTCTTGCGTTTGCAAGGCGACTTTTTTAATGAGAATTTGATTTGTTTTTGTCAACAGTGATTGACTAATACTGTTATATTTGATATTTTATTAGATAAAAATAAAAATAGAGGAGATGTCCAATACATGTCTAAGTGGGAAACAAAATTCGCAAAAAAAGGCTTAACATTTGATGATGTATTACTAATACCAGCAGAAAGTCACGTGTTACCAGATGAAGTAGACATGGCAATCGAGTTAGCCCCTAATTTAAAGCTAAACATACCGTTTTTAAGTGCCAGTATGGACACGGTAACGGAAAGCAAAATGGCCATTTCAATGGCACGTCAAGGTGGACTGGGGGTCATTCATAAAAATATGTCCATCGAAGCACAGGCGGATGAAGTCCGTAAAGTAAAACGTTCAGAGAGTGGTGTCATTATCGACCCGTTCTTTTTAACACCGACTCATACCGTCGCAGATGCAGAAGAATTAATGTCAAAATATCGTATTAGCGGTGTGCCAATTGTTGAAACATTGGAAAACCGTAAACTAGTCGGTATTTTAACGAACCGCGACTTACGTTTTATCACAGATTATACCGTGGCTATCGATGAAGTCATGACAAAAGATCAGCTTGTAACGGCTCCGATAGGCACTTCTTTAAAAGACGCAGAAAAGATTTTACAACGTCATAAAATTGAAAAGCTACCTATTATTGACGAAGAAGGTCGTTTAAGCGGGTTGATTACGATTAAAGATATTGAGAAAGTGATCGAATTTCCACGTGCGGCAAAAGACGAACATGGTCGTTTGCTTGTAGCGGCGGCTGTCGGGGTGACAAGTGATACTTTCGAACGAGCAAGTGCCCTACTTGAAGCAGGGGCGGATGCTATTATTATCGATACGGCACACGGTCACAGTGCAGGGGTTATTCGTAAAATTAAAGAAATTCGAGAAACATTCCCAGAAGCGACGTTAATAGCAGGGAATATTGCGACCGCAGAAGGCGCTCGAGCATTGTATGATGTTGGGGTAGATGTTGTTAAAGTAGGAATTGGACCGGGTTCTATCTGTACGACACGGGTTGTTGCCGGTGTCGGTGTGCCACAATTAACAGCTGTCTATGATGCTGCATCCGTAGCGCGTGAATACGGCAAAACGATTATTGCTGATGGTGGAATTAAGTTTTCTGGCGACGTTGTGAAAGCTTTGGCTGCAGGAGGCCATGCAGTTATGCTAGGAAGCATGCTAGCTGGGACAGATGAATCTCCAGGTGAATTTGAAATTTTCCAAGGGCGCCGCTTTAAAACATATCGTGGTATGGGCTCACTAGGTGCGATGGAAAAAGGGTCAAGTGACCGTTACTTCCAAGGAGGTGTCAATGAAGCCAATAAATTAGTTCCAGAAGGTATCGAAGGACGGGTCGCCTACAAAGGAAGCGTCGCCGATATTATTTTCCAAATGGTTGGTGGTTTGAAAGCAGGTATGGGATATGTAGGAGCAGGTAACTTGAAACAACTACGTGATGAAGCACAGTTTGTTCAAATGAGTGGCGCTGGATTACGCGAATCACATCCACACGATATCCAAATTACGAAAGAAGCACCAAACTATTCGATTGAATCATAAATAGCGAATAGATAGAAAAGAAAAAGCCAAACATCCTCACGATGTTTGGCTTTTTTTACATTATTTTTTTGCTGCTTCTATCTTAGTAATACCACCCATATAAGGGACAAGTGCTTCAGGTATCGTCACACTGCCGTCAGCGTTTTGATAGTTTTCCAAGATGCCAACGACTGTTCGGCCAACAGCTAAACCAGAACCATTAAGGGTATGAACGTATTGCAGCTTACCGTTTTCGTCACGGTAACGGATTTTACCACGGCGTGCTTGGAAATCCGTACAGTTAGAGCAAGAACTAATCTCACGGTATGTTTCCTGTGCAGGAACCCACACTTCTAAGTCGTAAGTTTTAGCGGCTGAGAATCCCATATCACCGGTAGATAGTGCGAGAACGCGGTACGGCAAACCAAGTTTTTGTAAAATCGCTTCAGCGTCATTCGTCATTTTTTCTAATTCGTCATATGAAGAAGATGGATCGGTAAATTTAACCATCTCGACTTTATTAAATTGATGCAAACGAATTAAACCACGAGTATCGCGCCCCGCACTGCCTGCTTCTGAGCGATAACATGGGCTGAAAGCAGTAAAGTATTGTGGTAAGGTATCACCTGCTAAAATTTCATCGCGATAATAATTCGTCAATGGGACTTCGGCTGTCGGAATGAGTGTCAAATCACTATCAGCTAGTTGGAAGACATCTTCGGTAAACTTCGGAAATTGCCCTGTACCGAACATAGATGCACTGTTGACGATATTAGGTGTTAACATTTCCGTGTAACCATGTTCATCAGTATGCACGTCTAACATAAAGTTGAAAACGGCTCTTTCTAGTTTGGCCCCTAGTCCTTTGTAATAGACGAAACGGCTACCAGAAACTTTTGCCCCACGTTCGAAATCAAGGATATCGAGTGCTTCGCCAATTTCCCAGTGAGGTTTAGGTTCAAAATCAAATGTCTTAGGTGTTCCCCAACGACGGACTTCGACGTTAGCGTCTTCGTCTTCTCCGACAGGGACGCTAGCGTCGGGTATATTAGGCAAACGAACTGCAATATAAGTCAGTTTTTCATCGACAGCTTGTAAGGCTTGGTCGAGTTCTTTAATAGTAGCGCCGACTTCTTTCATTTGATTAATCTTATCTTGCGCGTCTTCCTTATTTTTTTTTAATCGAGCAATTTCTTCAGAAACAGTATTACGTTCTTTTTTCTTTTCTTCGACTTGGACGAGTAAACGGCGTCGTTCTTCGTCTAGTGTTTTAAACTCTTCTAATACCGCAGGGTCAACGCCACGTGTTTGTAGAGCTTGTGTTACCGTATCAAATTCTTGTCTTATTTTTTTTACATCTAACATAGTGATTCCTCCTAAATAATATAATCAATAAAAAATCCGTTCAGCCCAAAGAGAAAAGACTCTCTGGGACGAACGGATTGAAATTCGCGGTGCCACCCAAATTCAACTGACCAATCAGTTGCACTTGTGATACAGATAACGGCTGTAACCGAAATGAATTATTTCTTCATTTACTCTTATAAAAGATGGATTCCCCTGTTTTCTTTGCTAACTTTCACCACCCGTTAGCTCTCTATAAAAGAAAATACAGCGTACTAGTCTTTGAGTCTTGATATTATATAGTAGTATAGCGAATGATAAGGTGTTTTGTCAATAAGGGTTAAAAAAGACGTTGGAAAAATGCTTGTGTTTTTTTAACAATTTTTTGTAAAAAAGAAAGAGAGTCTATCGTTTCTCCGGCATAAATAGGGATACTGACGCTTTCAGTTTGATCAAAAAGTGTTTCTTTTGCCGTGCCGGGCAGCTTAATTACCGCATGTCCAACTACCTCTGATTGCTGAATGGGCATTTTCAGGGTATTGTTTTTCGTCCATTTATGTTCATCCGGTACAAATTCTGTTTGAACCGATTGATTTTTTGGTAACCAGTAAACTGGCCCTTTTTGGTAGTGTAGTGTCACTTTAGGTTTCGTTCCATAGTCCGTAGTTGCTTCTTGGTAAATCGCATCTGGCTCGACAATCGGGCGTTGTTCCCAGTCGTCCAGTGCGTAGTTCATTAAGTTCTGTGTTTCTTCAAAACGTTTACCTGTATCTTCGTCGTATTCTTCCACGTGCATCACTACAGTAATAACACGACGCTGATCGCGTGAGATAAGTCCGGCAAAGTTAGTACCTGCTAACTCGGTAGTGCCCGTTTTTAGCCCTTGTACACCGGGGGTTTCAAAAGCCATACCGGGAAGCATTGCATTCGTCGACTCGAGTATGACTTCTTCAGGTGTGCCTTCTGCAAATAAGGCAGTCGGTTGTGAAGTGTCATCTAATATTTCGGGAAAATCATGGATTAAATGGTAAATGACAAGTGCCATATCTCTCGCGGACATGAGATTTTCTTCATTTGGACCGGAACCGGGATAAATCTGACCTCTTGCGTCTTCGTTATTAATACCAGAAGTGGAAATGAGATACGCATTGTGAATCCCCCACTCTTCGACTTTTTCTCGCATTTTGTCAACGAACGCCACTTCACTACCCGCTACACGTTCTGATAGGGCGATGATAGCGGCGTTAGCTGAAACTTTTTCGGCCGCATCAAATAAATCTTCTATAGTGTAATGATGATTTTGAGCTAAAAAGACATTGGATAACTCGGTGTTATGACTTAATTCGTAGAGATGTTCGTTAATCGTCATAGTCTCATCCCATGACAACTCGCCGTTATGAATCGCTTCTAATATGAGATAAAACGAGATGAGTTTTGTCATAGAGGCGATGGGAAGAGGCTCTTGGCTATTTTTTTCATAAAAAATCTGTCCCGAATCCGCATCAATCGCAATCGCAGCTTGTGCTAGACTGTCGAAAGGTATATCTGAGGTAGCAGCTAAGCTAGATAACGGAGACAAAAGCAACAAGATGACTGAGAAAAATATCGTGAGTGGTTTTCTCATTTTTTTATACATCATTTGAAACTCCTTTTTTCTCATTTGGCGGATTTCCTTGTTCTAAAGGGAGGTGAATGACGAATGTCGTCCAACCATTTTCAGATTTGACAAAGATATAGCCGCCGTGTAACACAATAATGCTTTGAGCAATCGCAAGTCCTAAGCCAGTTCCACCTGTTTCCTGTGAACGAGAAGCCTCTACGCGATAAAAACGTTCGAAAACTTGATTGAGTGCTTTTTCAGGAATTGTCGCTCCGTCATTCGCTACAGTGACAACGACTTCCGACCCGACTTTCTCAGCATTTAGTAAAATTTGTTTGCCGTCTTTTCCGTATTTTAAGGCGTTAGAGATGAGATTGTTAAAGACTCTTACGAGTTTTTCAGTATCTCCCGTCATAACAATCGGTCTTTTAGGTGGCACGACGTCGATTACCATTTGTCTACGTTGCGCTTCTAATTCAAAATCTGCAGCTAGTTGTTCTAATAATTGGCACATATCAAAAGAAGAAAGTTGTAAAGGAGCACTTGGTTGTCTTATTTTCGTATATTCAAACAAGTCGTCGACTAATACTTTCATTTGTTTGGCTTTGTTATAAGCGGTTTTCGTATAGTGTCGCAATTCTTGCTCATTTGAGTATTTTTCTTCTTCTATTAATCCTAAGTAACCAATAATAGACGTAAGTGGCGTGCGAATGTCATGGCTGATATTGGTAATCAATTCATCTTTTGATTTTTCAATGCGACGTTCTTCTTCCAGCGCTTGAACGGTACTATCAACTAAGCGATTAACACTGTTAACGACTTTACCTAAATCACCATTTAGTTTAAATGGAATACGATGGTCAAAATTATTATCCGCAATATAATGTAACTCACGGATGATATGACGCAATTGCATTTGATGATAGCGGCGAATAAGTCGCCAGTATAGAACGAGAATATCGATAATCAGTAAGATAAACGTTGCAATTTTTGAAAAAGAATAGACTGAATCGATAAAAAAGGTTTGATATAAAACTTCTTTAAAACTAAAGATGATACTTTCGAGCTGTGAATTTTCTTGAACGGCAATACGACTTAAGCCAAGAATCGCGACGTTTAATAGTAGTAAGAGAATGATTGTGACGATTCCTTCTACTAATAGCTCGCTTTTTTCTTTGGACGTGAGTTGTATTCGTTGGTTTGCTGGGATTTTTTTATGTTTTCTAATTCGCATTGATTTTATAGCCTACTCCCCAAACAGTTTCGATGACTTTTTCTCCGCCAGTTGCTGTTTCAATTTTATCACGCAAATGGCTAACGTGAACCATAACCGTTTTGGCTGACACGAGACTCTCCTGTTGCCAGACTCGTTCAAAAATATCATTCGCACTGAAGACGCGGTTTGGATGACTCGCAAGCAAATGAAGGATACCAAACTCCAACGCTGTTAACTGAATAGGTACGCCTTGATCAGTGGTTACCTCGTGTGAATCTTTATTAATAATAAGAGGCCCTATTTTTAATGCATCTGGTTCGTCACTTTTCATTTGCTGTTTGGAACGGCGTAACAAAGATTTGGCACGCGCCATTACTTCTAACGGATTGAACGGCTTAGTAACATAGTCATCCGCACCTGCGACAAGGCCCTTAATTTTATCCATGTCTGTCGTACGAGCGGTCAGCATGATAATCGGAATATCCGATTCTTTGCGAAGCTCCTTCACGACGGACATCCCGTCCATTTCAGGCATCATAATATCTAAAATCATTAAATCAATATTAGGTTCCGTGATGACTTTTGTCATGGCTTCCTTACCGTCATAGGCTTTAATCACATCGTAACCTTCGTTTTTAATATAAATACTTAATAACTCTACAATCTCTTTATCATCATCGACGACTAAAATTTTCATTGTCGATCCTCCTTTTATGCAGTTGTTATTTATATTGTATCAAAAACTTACTTGAAACTAATATAAAAGCGCCCATAATTAAATGAAACTTATAATTATAGCCATGTCTTGAAATGATGTGAGAGGTGTACGATAATAAATAGAGAAAGAAAGAGTAATCTTTTATATAGTAGAAAGGGGATAAACATGCGCATTTATTTAGTAAGACATGGTCGTACGGAATATAATGAACAGGGAATTGTTCAAGGTGGAGAAGTGAATTCAGATTTGACAGAAGTTGGGATTGAAGGAGCTTTACAAGCAGGTGAAAAACTAAAAGAGGTAAACTTTGATAAAGTATACGCGAGTCCTCTAGGTCGAACAATGGCAACTGCGAAATATTTATTAAAAGGGCAAGGTAAATCAGAAGATGAAACCATCTATCCACTAGAAGGTTTTAAAGAGTTTATGTTTGGTGCTTGGGAAGGTAAGAAAGTAAGCGAGCTAAAAGAACACCCACAATACTTTAATTTAAAAAAGGCTCCCGAAAAATATGATCCAACAGAGATGGGTGGCGAAACTTATTCGCAATTAGTTGCACGTAGCTATGCAGAACTAGAAAAACTTGCCAAACATCATGCTGAAAGTGATAAGGTGCTAGTAGTCTCTCATGCTGTTACTATTACGACGTTATTAAAGTATTTACAAGGATATGATATTGCAGACTTTCGTCGAGATGGATTAGTTGATAACACGAGTATATCTATAGTAGAAACGTGTGATAAAGGAAAAACTTGGAAAGTTTTAAAAATAAACGGATAAAAGTGTTGACACTCTAAATAAGAGCATGGTACTATATAAAAGTTGTCGCTGACAAACATCTAAAAAATAAACGAAAAGAAATTTTAAAAAGTAGTTGACCAAGTCAACTAACCATGTTATGATTTAGAAGTTGTCAGATACACCGACATCAAAAAAACATTTTAAAAAAGTTTTAAAAAATAGTTGACATGTTCAACTGAACGTGCTATTATTTAGAAGTTGTCAAAACAGACGACGAAAACTTAATTTAAAAAAATTAAATAAAAGTGTTGACAATCAAATGTCGACATGTTATTATTTAAAAGTTGCTACTAACGCAACGAAGTAGACCTTTGAAAACTGAACAAAGTAAGACGAACCAAATGTGTAGGGCGTTTTTACAAGTGTAAAAACAAACACAATTTTACAGTTTTTTATAAAAACTGATAGTGAAGTCAATTCGCTAGCAAACAACAAATGAGCTAAACATCTTCGGATGTTATCATACTTTTAATGAGAGTTTGATCCTGGCTCAGGACGAACGCTGGCGGCGTGCCTAATACATGCAAGTCGAACGCTTCTTTTTCACCGGGTGCTTGCACCCACCGAGAAAGAGGAGTGGCGGACGGGTGAGTAACACGTGGGCAACCTGCCCATCAGAGGGGGATAACACTTGGAAACAGGTGCTAATACCGCATAATTATTTTTGTCGCCTGACAGAAAGATAAAAGACGCTTTCGGGTGTCACTGATGGATGGGCCCGCGCTGCATTAGCTAGTTGGTGGGGTAACGGCTCACCAAGGCCATGATGCATAGCCGACCTGAGAGGGTGATCGGCCACACTGGGACTGAGACACGGCCCAGACTCCTACGGGAGGCAGCAGTAGGGAATCTTCGGCAATGGACGAAAGTCTGACCGAGCAACGCCGCGTGAGTGAAGAAGGTTTTCGGATCGTAAAACTCTGTTGTTAGAGAAGAACAAGTGAGAGAGTAACTGTTCTCACCTTGACGGTATCTAACCAGAAAGCCACGGCTAACTACGTGCCAGCAGCCGCGGTAATACGTAGGTGGCAAGCGTTGTCCGGATTTATTGGGCGTAAAGCGAGCGCAGGCGGTTCCTTAAGTCTGATGTGAAAGCCCCCGGCTCAACCGGGGAAGGTCATTGGAAACTGGGGAACTTGAGTGCAGAAGAGGAGAGTGGAATTCCATGTGTAGCGGTGAAATGCGTAGATATATGGAG
>NZ_CP097017.1:917500-1345000 GCF_023299185.1 Vagococcus lutrae | reverse complement strand
TCATTTAAAGCGAGATTATTTTTATAATTTCAAGTAAATCTTTCGTTTTAGTTTTGTTTTTTTAGTATTTACTTTATAATTTTGACAAGGTAGAAGCTTAATCAAACTTCTTTCTCTTTTTTGATGATTAACGTATAATTAAACTGAAGGTCAAAATTAGTCAAAATGAAGGGGTTGAAGTAGATGGGACAACCGAATATTTCCGATTTGATTGAGGCCTATATTAAAGCCATCTTAGAGGAGCAAGAGCAAATTGAAATTAGGCGTTCTGAAATTGCTGATCGTTTTAGCTGTGTTCCTTCTCAAATAAATTATGTCATAAATACACGTTTTACTGTGGCGCAAGGGTATAATGTTGAGAGTAAACGGGGTGGCGGAGGCTATATTCGTATTGAAAAAGTAGTGTTAAATCAGTATGGAGATGTTTTGTCAGAACTTGATGAGTGGATAGGAAATACTTTATCTTACCAGGATAGTGTGGCAATTCTGCAACAATTATATAACTATGATATTATAAGCGAGAGAGAAGCCAATTTGATATTGACAGTGTTGGCACCGGAAACGTTTCATCATAAAACGAGTGAAGATAAGACGCGTGCAACGATGATGAGGTTGTTGCTAGAGCGACTTCGTTATGAAGAAAAGGGGTAATTTTATGGATTTGATGTTTACAGATAAGGCGAAAGCAGTATTATTGATAGCGCAAGATGAAGCAAGTTTTTTTAAACAAGGTTCTGTTGGTTCCGAGCATTTATTATTAGCGTTGGTGATTGAACCAGATGGTGTGGCAGGTAAAATATTACGTCATGCGAGTATTTCAGAAGGATTACTGCGTGAAGAGATTGAACACGCGACAGGTTATGGTGTGAGACGTAGTTATGGAGATAATGGTTATTTACCATATTCTCCACGTTCTCGTAAAATCCTAATGGTGGCACAAGAGGAAGCCAAACGATTACAATCTCCGATGGTTGGTACAGAGCATTTATTATTAGGAATTTTAAGAGATGAAGAAATTTTAGCGGCTCGTTTGTTGCGTGACTTTGGTTTGGATTTACCGCATACACGAAAACAAGTACTGCGTAAAATGGGGCTAATTGATAGTAAAAACCCTCGTGGCATGAAAAAGGAGCGGGTAAGTGTCTCCGAATCTCAGACGCCAACGTTAGATAGTTTAGCAAGAGATTTAACAGAATTAGCACGGCAAGAGCAGTTAGACCCTGTAATTGGACGGACGCCAGAGGTTGAACGACTTATTCAAATATTAAGTCGTCGTACGAAAAATAATCCGGTTTTAGTTGGAGAGCCGGGTGTAGGGAAGACGGCGATTGCTGAAGGGCTTGCACAAAAGATAGTTAAAGGTGAAGTGCCAGAAGATATGGTGGAAAAACGATTGATGATGCTTGATATGGGCTCGCTTGTTGCGGGAACGAAGTATCGTGGTGAATTTGAAGATCGTTTGAAAAATGTCGTTAATGAGATTTATCAAGATGGGCAAGTTATTTTATTTATAGATGAGTTACATACATTGATTGGTGCGGGTGGAGCAGAGGGTGCGATTGATGCGTCCAATATTTTAAAACCTGCTTTAGCTCGTGGTGAGTTACAGACAATCGGTGCTACGACATTGGATGAATATCAAAAATATATTGAAAAAGATGCAGCTTTAGAGCGACGTTTTGCTAAAATTCAAGTGGACGAACCGACAGCGGAAGAATCGAAAGAGATTTTAGCGGGTATTCGTTCACGTTATGAAGCACATCATAAAGTAAACATTACAGATGAAGCGATTGAGGCAGCGGTTGATTGGTCTATTCGTTATTTACCATCACGTCAATTACCGGATAAGGCGATTGATTTGATTGATGAGGCCAGTGCGAGAGTGCGTTTATCTGGTAGCCCTGTGGTATCAAAGCGCGCAAAATTATTGGCAGTGTTAACGAAGTATCGTGAAGATAAGGAAGCTGCTGTTTTAGCGCAAAATTTTGAAGAAGCGTCAAAATTTAGAGAAAAAGAAAAAGCTCAGGAGCAAAAGTTACGTCAATATGATGAAGCACAGTCAGAAAAAGCGACGTATGATTTAAATGTGACGACGGAAGATATTGCGGAGATTATTTCGCAATGGACGGGCATACCTTTGACACAGTTGGAGAAAAAGGAAAGCGAGCGTTTGTTGTCTTTAGAAAAAGAGCTGCATAAACGTGTAGTGGGTCAAGACGAGGCAGTTGTATCGGTTGCGAAAGCCATTCGACGTGCGCGTAGTGGGTTGAAAGATCCGCAACGTCCGATTGGTTCATTTATGTTCCTAGGGCCGACGGGAGTTGGGAAAACAGAATTAGCCAAAGCGTTGGCTGAGACGATGTTTGGAGATGAGAGTGCTTTAATTCGCGTCGACATGTCAGAATTTATGGAGAAACATACGACGAGTCGTTTGATTGGCTCACCTCCTGGCTATGTGGGATATGATGAAGGTGGACAATTGACGGAAAAAATTCGTCAGAAACCTTATTCTGTTGTCTTACTTGATGAGGTAGAGAAGGCTCATCCAGATATTTTTAACGTGCTATTGCAAGTGTTAGATGATGGTCATTTAACAGATGCGAAGGGACGTAAGGTGGACTTTAGAAATACGATTATTATTATGACATCTAACGTAGGAGCGACGGCTTTAAAAGAAGAAGTATCAGTTGGCTTTAATGTAAAAGACGTGCGACATGACCATGAACAAATGCGTCGTCGGATTTTAGAAGAATTAAAAAAAGCATTCCGTCCAGAATTTTTAAATCGAATTGATGAAACAGTTGTCTTCCATTCATTAGATAAGACGGAATTACGTGAAATCGTTAATATTATGAGTCAATCTCTAGTGACGCGTTTAGCAGAACAAGACATCACGTTAAAATTAACGACGGCAGCGTTAGATGTGATTGGTGAAGCAGGATTTGATCCAGAATACGGTGCGCGCCCGCTCAAACGTGCTTTACAACGTGAAGTGGAAGATTTATTAAGTGAAGCGTTACTATCGGGTCAAATTGCAACAGGTGATCGTGTGACGATTGGCGCGTCGAAAGGTAAAATTACGTTAACCGTCCGCGAAAAATCTTTATCTAAATCATAGTTTTTAAAAGTAAATAGGGAATAAATTAGAAACTCTCTGTATGAAGTGATGTTTAAATGTTAGATGTGATATCTAGCGTTTGAAGGTCGTGGTAATACAGAGAGTTTTTTTGTGAAAATTCGGTGGTTGGCAAGTCAGAAAACTTGTGATATTATTATCATAATTGTGTAGGGAGGAGTTTTTTTAGATGTCAATAAACATAACAGCAACAGTTGAGTCATACGAACAGGCTCACAAACTTTTAGAAGCGGGTGTAGACACCCTTTATTTTGGTGAAGAAAAGTTTGGGTTGCGTTTACCGACGTCCTTTAGTCGAGAAGAACAAGTGGCGTTAATAGAATTAGCTCATAAGCACGGCAAGACTGCAACGGTAGCTGTCAATGGCATTATGCATCCAGCTAAAATGAAAGAAGTACCTGACTATTTAGATTTCTTGGCGGCTCATCATGTCGACCAGATTACCGTAGGCGATACGGGTGTTATCCATGTATTGCGAGAAAGAGAAGACGAGATTCCATACTTATATGACGGTCATACGATGGTAACAAGTGCGCGTCAGATTAATTTCTGGGGCAAACGCGGTGCAATCGGTGCTGTCATTGCGAGAGAAGTGCCTTTTGAGGAATTAAAACAAATGGCGCCTAAATTAGATATCTTTGGCGAAATTCTTGTCTATGGTGCGTCTTGTATTCATCAATCAAAACGTCCGCTTGTCGAAAATTATTTATCTTATATTGGAAATGAACATGATAAATCTAAAGAGGCGGGCTTGTTTTTATCAGAGCCTCGTAAAGGTGGCACGCATTACTCAATTTATGAAGATAGCCATGGTACCCATATTTTTGCGAACAATGATATTTCATTAATGAACGAACTTGGACAGTTAGTCGCGCATGATTATCGCCATTGGAAATTAGACGGTATTTATACGCCAGGTGAAACGTTTGTAGAGATTGTCTCGCTATTTATTGAAGCTCGACAAACGATAATAGACGGGACTTGGACAGCGGAACGTGCGGAAGAATTGGCAGAAAAAGTCCAAGCGTTGCATCCGGAAGAACGTGGTTTAGATACGGGCTTCTTTTTACTAGATCCTGATGAGGTGAAATAAATGACAACAAAAAATCAAACAACATTAAAACGTCCAGAGGTGTTAGCACCTGCTGGGACATTAGAAAAATTAAAAACGGCTATTCACTACGGAGCTGACGCTGTATATATTGGCGGAGATGCCTATGGTTTGCGTAGCCGAGCAGGAAACTTTAGTTATGAAGAGATGGCAGAGGGAGTAGCTTTTGCTAGAGAACATGATGCTAAAGTCTATGTGGCAGCGAATATGGTGACGCATGAAGGAGATGAAGAAGGCGCGGGAGAGTTTTTCCGCACTTTACGTGATATCGGGATTAGCGCTGTGATTGTTTCAGACCCTGCTTTGATTGAAATCTGTGCGACAGAAGCACCCGGATTACCGATTCATTTATCGACGCAAGCGTCTGCCGCTAACTATGAAACGTTACAATTTTGGCAAAATGAAGGGTTAGAACGCGTCGTCTTAGCTCGTGAAGTTTCAATGAACGAAATTAAAGAAATTCGTGAAAATACAGACGTAGAAATTGAAGCGTTCATTCATGGGGCAATGTGTATTTCATACTCTGGCCGTTGTACGTTATCGAATCATATGGCGAAACGAGATGCTAACCGTGGTGGGTGTTGTCAATCATGTCGTTGGAAATATGAGTTGTACGACTTACCTTTTGCTGGAGAAAAACGTTCTTTGACTGAAAATGGTGAGGTTTCGGAACCTTTCTCAATGAGTGCGGTTGATATGGCAATGATTGAAAATATTCCAGATTTAATACAAAACGGCGTAGATAGTTTTAAAATTGAAGGGCGTATGAAGTCGATTCATTATGTTTCTACGGTGGCAAATGTTTATAAAGCAGCGGTAGATAGCTATATGGCAGACCCAGAAAACTATGTGTGTAAACAAGAGTGGATTGATGAGCTTTGGAAAGTCGCGCAGAGAGAGTTGTCTACTGGTTTTTATTACCAAACACCGAGCGAGGATGAGCAGTTGTTTGGACCACGTCGTAAAATACCGGCATATAGTTTTATTGGTGAAGTGATGGCATATGATCCAGAAACTAAGATGGCGACTATTCGCCAACGTAACCACTTTAGCGTGGGAGATGAAATTGAGTTTTATGGGCCAGGATTCCACCACTTTGAACAAACCGTTGAAGAAATGTGGAATGAAGAAGGGGAGAGCGTCGACCGTGCCCCTAATCCTATGATGTTATTGACGATGCAAGTTAAAGAACCTGTTGAAGTAGGCGACATGATTCGGAAGAAGAAATAAGAGGTTAGATTCTAATAAAAATTTTAGCTTCATAATTATAACGATTAACGATATATTTTAAGAGATTACTAATTCCCAGCTTTTTGGAGATTGGTAATCTTTTTTGTTGATGTATACGTAACTGTAATTCATTGCAAATAGAGCCAACCTAATTAAACGAACGTTTTTTGAAAATGATTCAAAAAAAGAGTATAATATAGAAAGAAATTTATTTAATTTCTAAAACTAATTAGGAGTGATGGAATTATGAAAATGAAATTATCATCTTTATTAAAAGGTGGTACAGACGATGTTTGTAAAAAGCGCATGGTCAAATCACGTACTGGCGATTGGGTAGTGAAAGCATTAACTTTCGTGACAGTTGTTGGTGGGGTGGTACTAGCAACTGGTGAAACAGTAGATGCTGCGGAATGGACTGCTAATAGTTCATCTGAAATAGCACAACGATTATCAAGCGATAAATCTTATACGTTTATAAAAGGTGATACATTTTATGAAATAGGTATTGCAACGAACATCAAATTTGACAAGCTTATGGAATTGAATGGTTTTGCAATGGGAGAACAATATACAGTACCTGTTGGCACTACTATTTCATTTGATGGAGCTAATGTAGAAATTAAAGATATCAATGGAGAGGTAAAACATACCGAAACTTTAACAGATAAGGATAAAATTGATACGACTCAAACATTTGCTGGACAAGTATCTGATACACCAAAAGGGGATATTACAGTAAATAAATCGACTGTACACTCTGGAACATCAAATAATGTGACAGAAAGACCAAAAAATCCAGAATTTGATAAGCCAGTTAAACCAGTAAAGCCAGGTGTCGAAACCCCAGTAGTTCCGAATCCAAATAAGCCTGGAACTGATAAGCCGGTGAAACCAACAGATCCAGGAATTGATAAACCAATTAAACCTGAAGAGAAGCCAGGACGACCAGGTATTAATGAAGACATGACATTAGAGGAAGCTCGTGCAAAATTAGCTGAAATTCAAGCTGAAATGGCTGATGTGCAAGCTGAGCTAGCTAATGTTGATATTGAAATCGCTGCGATTGACGAAGCTGCTACAGCAAATGCAGATGAAATATTATCTAAGCAAAATGACATCGCTAATTTAGATGCTGAAATTCAATCAAGTCAAAGTCAAATTTTAGAAAACGATAATAAGATTGCTGACTTAAAGGATCAACTTGAAGATGAGGATGCTGACAAAGATGTCATTCAGATGCAAATCGACATATTAGAAATTGCTAACACCAATCTTTCAACTGGTATTGCAGAAGCTAGCATTGCTAAAGAAACTGCTCAGGCTGAATTAAATGACTTACAAGGTAAGACATTTGATAAATCTGCACTAGAAGCTAAGAAACAAGAATTGAATGTTTTACTTGCAACATTGGAGAAGGAAGAGGCAATTGTTCAAGGCATCATTGACCGCATTTTAGAAGAGCAAGCTGCAATCGAAGCTTTGGAAGCTGCACGAAGGAATGCATTAGCTGAGATTGAAGGATTGAATTTGAAAAATGACAAGTCAACGTACATTGCTTATATTAAAGAAGCCGGTACTATCAATGCAATCAATGATTTAGTTGCTCAGGCTCATAAAGCTTCAGCAATTAATGATGAGAACGATGCTAAAGAACAAGCTGCTAAGGAATTAGCTGATGCTAAAGCTGATGGTCACAAGCAATTGGCGGAATTAAACTTGAAAGACGATGCAGTGAAATTTGCTACTCAAATTGATAAGGCTCAATCAGTAAATGAAATTGAGAGTATTGTCAATGAAGCTAAAACAGTATCTGCGGAAAATGACAAGATTGATGCTGAAGCCGCGAAGTTAGAGCAAGCTAAATCTCAAGCAAAAACTATCATCAATGCGTTGAATGACTTATCAGATGCTGAGAAAGCACAATTTGGTAAACAGGTGGATGCCGCTACAAATGCATCTGAGATTGACAGTGTTGTAAAAGATGCTCAAGAGCAAAATGAGATTAATGCTAAAGACAAGGAAGCTGCTGAGGCTGCTGAAAAATTAGCTAAGGCTAAAGAGGCTGCAATGAGTCAATTAGGTAAACTTAACTTAAGTAAAGAGGAAGCTGCTGATTATCACAAGCAAATCTCTGATGCTAAAGATGAGTCATCTATCAATGCAATCATGAACGAAGCTAAGAAGGTATCTGAAGCGAATGATATCCGTGACAAAGAAGAGGCTGCTCAAAAAGAATTAGATGAGCACATTGAAAAAGCGTTAGCTCAGCTTGACAAGTTAAACTTAAAAGACGATAAGGCTAAGTTTGTAAATGCTATCAAAGCTGCTGCTACTAAAGCTGAGGTTGATACACAATTAGCTGATGCTCAAAAAGTATCTGAAGCAAATGATATCCGCGACAAAGAAGAGGCTGCTCAAAAAGAATTAAATGAGCACATTGAAAAAGCATTAGCTCAACTTGACAAGCTAAACTTAAAAGATGACAAGGCTAAGTTTACAGAGGGTATTAAATCTGCGAAGACAAAATCTGACGTTGATGCAGTATTAGCTAAAGCTAAACAGGTATCGGAAGCAAATGATAAAGCTGATGCTGAGAAAGAAAAAGTTCAAGGTTATAAAGACCAAGCTCGTAAAGAATTGGCTGCATTAGGCTTCTCTAACGAAGGCATTGAGAAATACTTCGGTGCTCGAATTGAAGCTATCAAATCTGAGTCTGACATTGCACCTATTGTAAAAGATGCCAAAGAGTTTAAGGCTATTGATAGTCAACGTAAGCAACTCATCAAGAATATGCAAGCTGCACCATTCGTTGACCAAGCGACGAAGGACAAATTCATTGAGCGTGCTGAAAAGGCCACAACGCTTAAAGAGTTAGATGCTATCCGTGATGACTTTACTAAAGCTTACGATGCTGCACGCATTGCTGACATTGAGAAAAACTCAATCAAAACATTCACGGACACATTGAATGCTGAACGAGCTAAACAAGGTAAGCCTGAACTTCTATACGACGAGTCTCATCAAGGAGCTCAAGGCGGTTCTGCTACTCGAGCTGAGGAAATCATGGAAGTGTTTGACCACAAACGCCCAGATGGCAGCAGTTATAAATCAGCGTTTGTAAAAGATGACCAACATCGATACATCGCAATCAATGAGAACATCGTCGCATTCAACGTTCACATGGATGCAACGGCTGAGGAGATTGCACAGGAAGCTTTCCAACGTTGGATGGCAAGTCCAGGTCATAACAAAGTGTTAATGTATGAGACAAAAGGTGACTTATACTTCACTTACTCAGTGAAAATGTCTGAGGACGGTTCACGAGCTTACGCTGTATTTAACGCTTACCAAGTCTTATAATCGTAACAAGATTAAGCCAAAATAAAAAAGAGTCTCGAGTTTAAAACTTGAGACTCATTTGTTTTATTTATTGACAGAAATTTGACAAATCATGTAAGGCTAATTAGCGTGATAAAATTAATAGCTACAACTAGGTGGCGTGTAACTCCCACAAACAAGTCAGTCTAAAACACTGGTTGCTAGTCTTTCTGTTATGGTATTTTCTTTCCTTACTGCTTTAGTTGCTAAATTTAAATTTTAAACTAAGAATAATGAATAACTATCGTTTCTTAAGTCTTTTAAGAGACGATTTTTTTGTTCATTTTTATTTCATGAGGTATTTTGTATGATAATGAGTGTTTCTTTCCATGTAAGAAACGTATCAATTGCAATTCGTTTGTGAAAGTACGTATAATTGAGGGTATAAAAGGTTTGAAAGGAGCACTAAAATGGAAAGGTATGATTATATTGTCATTGGTGGCGGTAGTGGAGGAATTGCTTCAGCGAATCGTGCAGGAATGCATGGAGCAAAGGTGCTGTTAATTGAGGCACAAGATTTAGGTGGGACGTGTGTTAATCTAGGATGCGTGCCAAAAAAAGTCATGTGGCAAGCGGCGACGATGCGTGAAATGATGTTGAAAGATGCTGAAAGCTATGGATTTGATGTGACGATTGACCGTTTCGATTTTAAACAATTGGTAGCGAATCGTGAAGCGTATATTAAACGTCTGCATACGGCGTACGACAATGGCTTGGCGAGTAATCAAGTCACAGTTGTAAAAGGTTATGGGCAAATTGTAGCACCCCAAGTGGTAGAAGTTGAGGGAACTCAGTACACAGCACCTCATATCTTACTCGCAACGGGAGGGCATACGGTATTCCCAGATATTCCTGGAGCGGAACATGGTCTGGGGTCAGATGATTTCTTTGGCTTAGAGACATTGCCAAAGCGTATCGCTGTTGTCGGTGCTGGTTATATAGCAGTTGAATTAGCCGGCGTGGTTCATGGATTAGGTGCTGAAACACATCTTGTTTATCGCCATGACCGTCCGCTACGTTCATTTGACCAAGAGATTGTGACAGAATTACAAGCTATCTATCAACAAGAAGGATTGCATTTACATGGCTATACAGTGCCGAAGAGTTTGCGAAAAGAAGCGGATGGTACGGTCACATTAGTCAATGAAAATGGTAAAGAGTTAAATGTCGATGCTGTGATTTGGGCAATTGGTCGTCGTCCAAACGTTGAAAACTTAGGGTTAGATAAAGTAGGGGTGGCGTTAACAGATAGTGGTTACATTGAAGTGGATCGTTATCAAAATACGTCAGCAGAAGGCATTTATGCGGTTGGTGATATGACGGGTCATTTAGAATTGACGCCCGTCGCGATTGCTGCAGGTCGTCGTCTTTCAGAGCGTTTATTTAATGGAAAGTTAGATGAACATCTGGATTATCAGAATGTGCCAACGGTTGTCTTTTCACATCCACCGATTGCAACAGTCGGTTTGACCGAAGAAGAAGCCGTAACAAAGTATGGTGAAAGTAATATCAAAGTCTATCGTAGTCAGTTCAATCCGATGTATTATGCTCTGCAAAAGCGAAAAATCAAGGCGACGATGAAACTCGTTTGTGTTGGTAAAGAGGAACGTATTGTAGGTTTACACGGTGTCGGTATCGATGTGGATGAGATGTTGCAAGGTTTTGCTGTGGCTATTAAAATGGGCGCGACAAAACAAGATTTTGACAATACGGTTGCTATTCATCCAACAGGAGCCGAAGAGTTTGTGACCATGCGGTAAACTTTTAGATAAACGGACATAATATAATGAAAAAAAAGCATAAGAAAAGTTGGAAACTGTAGCATTTTAGACTATAATAAGACTGTGTTAAGAATGATTATTCTATCATAATAAAAAAGGAGGAAAAAATAGAATGGAAATTTTAACGCTTGCACGAATTCAGTTCGCTATGACGACTGTTTTTCACTTTTTATTCGTGCCGCTATCAATCGGACTAGGTCTTGCCGTTGCTATTATGGAAACTTTATATGTCATCAAAAAAGATGAAGTTTATAAAGACATGACAAAGTTTTGGGGAAAAATCTTTTTACTAAGCTTTGCAGTCGGAGTCGTTACCGGTATTATTCAAGAATTTCAATTTGGTATGAACTGGTCTGAATATTCACGCTTTATGGGGGACATCTTTGGAGCACCATTAGCGGTTGAGGCTTTATTAGCCTTTTTCTTAGAGTCAACATTTATTGGATTGTGGGCTTTTACATGGGATAAGGTGCCAAAGAAAGTGCATGCTTTATTCATGTGGCTGGTTGCTATCGGGTCTGCTTTATCTGCTTTATGGATTTTAGCTGCTAACTCGTTCATGCAACATCCAGTTGGCTTTACAATCAATCCGGAAACAAACCGAGCAGAGATGACTAGTTTCTTTGAACTATTGAAAAATAGTCAGCTTTGGTTAGAGTTCCCACACGTTCTATTTGGTGCCTTTGTAACAGGTGCGTTTGTGATTGCTGGTTTAGCTGCATTTAATTTAGCACGTAAACGTGACATCGAGTTTAACCGTAAATCATTGAAATTTGGTTTAATTATGGGGCTAATCTCATCTATCGTGGTCATTTTAGTTGGTCACCGTCAAGTAAACGATTTGATTCGTGAGCAACCGATGAAGTTTGCAGCAATGGAAGCTTTATATGAAGACACTGTCGATGAAAATGTGCCTTGGAAATTGATTGCTTTCCCAGATACGGACAAAAAAGAAGAAGGTTTTTCAATTGAAATTCCTTATATGTTAAGTATTTTAGGTTCGGATCACGAAGGTAGCTTTAAAGGAATGAAGACAGTCGATGCTGAGTTCCAAGAAGAGTTTAAAGAACAAATTGCCGACTACAAAGAGAAGTACGGCGAAGACATGAATTTCTATGTACCAGTTAAAACGTTATTCTGGAGCTTTAGATTCATGGCAGGATTTGGTACTTTGTTTGTCTTTATTGCAATGGTAGGATTATTCTTACTACGCGATAATAAGTTATTAGAAATGAAGTGGCTTTTACAAATAATCGGATTAATGACGTTCTTACCGTTTGTAGCCAATACATGTGGTTGGTTAATAACAGAGCTTGGACGTTTCCCTTGGACAGTTTACGGCTTGTTCACAATCGCAGATAGTGTGTCACCGTCTGTAACAGCGGGCGAGTTATTAACGTCTAATATTATTTACTTCTTATTATTTAGCTTTATCGGTGCTGTTTTAGTTCACTTTATTCATCGTGAACATAAACGCGGTCCTTACTATCAACCAGAAGTAGTCAATACTTCTCAAGATCCATTAGCGAAGGAGGCGTTTTAGATGATAGCAGGTTTAGAACCGTTACAGTTTTTATGGTTTGTGATTATTGCTGTATTGTTCGTTGGATTCTTCTTCCTAGAAGGTTTTGACTTTGGTGTCGGAATGTCAACGAAACTACTCGCTAAGAATAAACAAGAACGTGATTTAGTGATGGCAACGATTGGTCCTGTATGGGATGGAAACGAAGTATGGCTTATCACGGCTGGTGGAGCGATGTTTGCTTCATTCCCAGAGTGGTATGCGACTCTCTTTAGTGGTTTTTATATTCCATTTTTACTTATTTTAGTAGGCTTAATCATTCGTGGCGTTTCTTTTGAGTTTCGTGCTCATGCTGAAACAGAACGTGGTAAGAATATTTGGGAGTGGACATTGTTTATTGGAAGCGTGTTGATTCCATTTATGTTTGGGATGATTTTTACTAGCTTGATTCAAGGAATGCCTATCCAAGCTGATAAAAATATTGTGGCAAGTTTTGGCGACTATGTTAACTTCTTCTCGATTGTAGGAGGAGTAGCTGTGACATTGATTTCATTCATTCATGGTTTAAACTACATTCGTCTTAAAACAGATGGCCCGATTCGTTTCCGTGCTGAAATGTATGCGAAACGCTTGTACCCAGTGTTGTTTGTGGGCTTAGTGGTATTTGCAGCATTAGTTTGGACGAAAACCGATTTTATCGAGTACCGTCCAACTTCAACCTTAGTGATTTTAGCCTTAATTGTGCTAGCAGCTGTGATTGCAGCATTTGGTACCTTTAAAGGGAAAGAAATGTTGTCATTTATCGCTTCAGGTGGTATTTTAGCGGGGATTGTTGCGCTTATCTTTAACGGCTTATTCCCACGTGTTATGATTGGTTCAGCAGATGCAGCGAGAGATTTATTGATTGCAGATGCAGCGAGCTCATTGGGCACGTTGAAAACAATGACGATTGTAACGATTATTTTATTACCAGTTGTATTAGGTTACCAAGGATGGTCTTACCATATCTTTAGAAAACGTCTAAAGGCTGGTAAACTCGGAGGACATTAGAGATGATAAATAAGAACATGTTTAAAATGAAAAATATACGACCTGTTCTTATCGGGCTTGCAGGATATAGTATCTTGCAAGCTCTTTTGATTATAGGGCAGGCTTATTATTTAGCCTTAAGTATTACTGAGGTGTGGGGCGGTCAACCGTTTCAATCACAAACGAGTCATATCATGTTGTTTTTTGGTGCGTTTATGAGTCGCCAAGTATTAAATTATGTGAAGGATAAAGTTTTAGATGCCTATGCGTTTGAACAGGCAAGTTTGATTCGTCAAGAGTTGCTGGCAAAGGTGTTTGCGTTAGGCCCGAACTTTGTTCAAAAGCACGGGACGGGTAATATGGTGACGATGTCGATAGAAGGTATCGCACAAATTGAAAATTATATTCAGATTATTTTACCTAAATTGACAAACATGATGATTGTGCCGTGGATAATTTTAGTGTTTGTGTTCATGCAAGATATATCTTCAGGTATCGTATTACTAGTTGTTTTCCCACTCATTATTATTTTCATGATTGTGCTAGGTTATGCGGCTCGTGCGAAAGCCGATAAACAGTATGAAGGGTTTCAACGTTTAAGTAATCACTTTTTAGATTCATTACGTGGTTTAGAAACATTAAACTTATTAGGTTTGAGTAAACGGTATGAGAAAAATGTTTTTGATGTCAGTGAAAATTATCGTAAAGCGACAATGAGTACGTTGAAAATTGCGATTTTATCGACATTTGCGTTAGATTTCTTTTCAACATTATCTGTGGCGATTATCGCTTTATTTCTTGGGTTGCGATTGATAGAAGCAGAGATGTTATTGATGCCAGCATTGACGGTGTTGATTTTAGCGCCGGACTTTTTCTTACCCGTTCGTGACTTTGCGAATGATTATCACGCAACACTAGATGGTGGTAATACACTGGATTCGATTTATACGATTTTAGATGAGCCAGAGACAAAAGAAAGCCAAGCTTTGCCGATGACGTCTTGGGAAGCAACGGATAAGTTATCTTTAAAAAATGTTTCGGTTCAATATGATGCTCGTTATGAAACACGTGCGTTAAAAGAAATTTCGTTTGATTGGCAAGGGTACGGTAAAGTAGGGATTATCGGTCTCTCTGGGTCTGGAAAATCAACGTTGATAAAAACGTTAGGAGGATTTTTAAGTCCCACAGCGGAAAGCGAGCTTTATATTAATGAGCAGCGCTTAAATACTTTGGCGGATGCACATTGGCAACGTCAACTATTTTATATTCCTCAAGATCCGTATCTGTTCCACGCGAGTCTGCGAGATAATATTTGTTTCTACGTCCCAGATGCGTCAGAAGAAGTCATTCAGCAAGCGGTTAAACAGGCAGGCTTAGCCTCGTTAGTTGCAGAGTTACCTGAGGGGCTAGATACGATGATTGGTGACGGTGGTCAGATGTTAAGTGGGGGTCAAATGCAGCGTGTAGCGTTAGCTCGTGCGTTTGTTGATCAAGAGAGAAAAGTGCTCCTTTTTGATGAGCCGACTGCGCATTTGGACATTGAAACGGAAGCAGAGTTAAAGGAAACGATGTTGCCGCTATTTGATAATCATTTAGTCTTTTTTGCGACGCATCGTTTACATTGGATGAAAGAGATGGATTATATTTTAGTGATGGACCACGGAGAAATCGTGGAGCATGGAACGTATGAAGCGTTGAATGCTAAAGATGGTTACTATCAAGCATTTGTCAAAGATATTACACAAGGGAGGGACGTTTAGTGAGTCATAAAAAATCATCACGTTTATTATTAAGTAAACAGGATACTTGGGTGCGTCCTTACTTCAAAAAATATCGAGGCTTATTGGCACTTGTATTGTTTTTAGGTTTGTTGACGTTCTTTTCTGCCAGTGCATTAATGTTTACATCGGGCTATCTGATTAGTCGCTCAACAGACATCGGGTTGGTTAATTTAACACGTCCTCCTCGACCAGATAACGTCATGCGTGTCTATGTGCCGATTGTCTTGACGCGTGCGTTTGGGATTGGACGTCCAACATTTCGCTATTTAGAGCGGTTAGGTAGTCATAATTGGGTACTGAAAATGACGTCAGATATTCGTTTACGACTATATCGTTCGTTGGAATCACGTGCCGCACATTCAAAAGAATCTTTTCAGACTGGGCGAATTATGGGGATTTTAGCGGAAGATATTGAACATATTCAAAATTTATATTTGCGAACCATCTTCCCTACGATTATTGGCTTATTGCTTTATACATTAGTCGTGATAGGATTAGGGTATTTTTCTTGGCCGTTTGCTTTGTTTATCTTATTAATGTTTGGTGTCATGGTGATAGTAGTGCCTTTAGCATCTGTTGCTGTGAATAATGCTCGCGTCTATCGCCGTAAATACAAGCGTCATGCGATGTATCAACAATTGACAGATGCTGTGCTTGGTGTAGGTGATTGGCAATATAGTGGTCGACAAGCAGACTTTTTAACGCGTTATACTCAGGCAGAAAAAGAAGTGCGTGTGGAGGATGCATCCCTTAACAAACAAACGCGCGTGCGTAATTTTATTACGCAACTGTTGTTTGGCATTATCATTGTTGCGATGTTTTATTGGGCGAGTGATTATTTCTTATCACGCCAACAAGCGAATTGGATTGCTGCATTTGTCTTAGCTGTGTTTCCATTAATGGATGCATTTGGTCCAATCAGTGAAGGAATTACGGAAACACCGATGTATGAAGATTCTGTCCAGCGTCTTCATGAACTTCCTGAAGTGAATGATGACACGCAAGCGACTACAACTGCTACGACAGCTCTGCCCGTCAGTGCGGATATTCAGTTGGAAGAAGTGAGTTATCGCTATCACCCACAGTCGCGTGAATTGTTAACTTTATTCAATTTAACGATTCCAGCAGGGCAAAAAATCGCTGTCTTAGGAAAAAGCGGTACTGGAAAGACGACTCTTTCTAAGCTCATACGCGGCGATTTAACACCGGTTGCCGGTCAGATTACGATTGGTGGTATTCCTGTGAGTGAGTTGCACGGACAAATGTCTCAAGTCATTGGTGTATTGAATCAAGCACCACATTTATTTGATACGACGCTAATGAACAATGTACGTTTAGGGAATCTAAATGCTAGTGATGAGGACGTTTTAAAGGCGATTGAACAGGCAGGGTTAAAGGAGCTGGTAGATAGTTTGCCAGAAGGTGCGCATACGATGGTAGAGGAAGGCGGTAAACGTTTTTCTGGTGGTGAGCAGCAACGGATTGCTTTAGCGCGTATCTTGCTACAAGATGTTCCGATTGTCATCATTGATGAGCCGACGATAGGTTTAGATCCTATTACCGAGCGAGCCTTACTAGCTACCGTCTTTTCTGTCTTGAAAGGGAAAACGATTATTTGGATTACGCATCACTTGATGTCCATAGAACAAGCTGACCGCGTGATTTTCTTAGAAGATGGACAGTTAAAAATGGATGGCACGCCTGCTGATTTACGAGCAGAGAATGAACATTATCAACATTTATTATCGTTAGACTATTTAAATTAAGAAAAACCCCTCAAAGCACTTATTGACTTTGAGGGGTTTTCAATTAGTTAGCAGGTAGTAAATGAGAAGCAAACGTCATGACGAGAAACGGTAAGAAATTATTTAAAAAGTGAATACTCATAGCGACACGCAAATCTCCCGTATAGAGATAAGCAAATGCCATGACTAAACCAATAGTAGCGTACATGAGGAAAAATAAGATAGACGTGGGACCGTGTACTAAGCTAAACAGTGTCACGCTCACAGTAATCGCTAAAACTTTTCCTAATGTAGAAGCCGGTTGACGTACGTCAATAAAACTATTCATGATAAAATAACGGAAAATGATTTCTTCGCCAATCGGTGCTAGCACACAGATAAGTAGAAAAAGAGTGGTAGGTGAAATTGCTGTGGCAAGTTCCTGAATGGCTTGGTCATTTTGCGAACTTTCTCCTGACAATAACATGGTAAAGACAATCGCGCCGATTCGTGTGAGGAAAAAACCACCGATTATCCATTTCATGTGATACCAACTGAAAAAAGGAGATAAATGGTCAAATGCCCCTCGTTTTTTTGCTAAGTAAATTAGCAAAAATAGCACCACTAAAGTAACGAGAATAAAGGGAAGGTTGCCTAAAGCTAGTGACATACTTGGAAGTGAGTAGACGATAAATAATAGAAAAGCGAATAAAAGTCCTTTTGAAATTTGTTTGATAGAATACATAGCATAACCTCATTTCTGAAAAAATAATAAGAAAAAGTGGCTGAGTTCAGCCACTTTTTTGTTAGTCGCGTCGTTTTAAAAGCGTTGCGGTGACATCATATAAAATATGTCGTGCGGGAATATCTGGCAATTTCTTAATTTCTTTTAATGCCGTTTCAGTGTAACGCTCTGCTAGCACTATAGCCTGTTCAACACCTTGATAGCGTTGAATAAGTGTTACTGCTTGTTGTATATCGTCATCCGTTAAGTCTGTTCCTTTTTCTAAAAAAGCAAAGGCTTGTCGGTTGCGATTCATTGCAAGAATTAAAGGGAGCGTGTAGTGTCCATTTTTTAAATCTTCCAATACCGGTTTTTTTAGTTCTGACTCGGTAGCAGTATAATCTAAAATATCATCTAAAATTTGAAAGCCCATGCCGATATTGTAGCCAATGCGTAACGCTAGTAACTGTTGTCGTTTAGTACAGCCAGCAAAACGAGCACCTTCTACACAACTTAGTTGAAAAAGCTGTGCGGTTTTGCCTTTGACGTGGCGAAGGTATTGTTTCACTGTAATATCGATATTATGTTTTAAGTGCATTTGATCTAATTCACCTACTAGTATTTTACGCATGTTTTTGGCGTTAAAATCTAGTGTGTCCATCTCTTGAACAGCTGAAGCAAGTAGCTGAAAATAGACGGTAAATAGAAAATCACCAGTATAGACTGCGATGTCTTTACCATAAAGCGCTTGGATGGACGGCATATCCCGTCTCAGAGGGGAGTCGTCAATCACATCATCATGGATTAAAGTAGCCGCATGTAAAATTTCTAGTGCCGCAGCGTATTCATGTTTTCTTTTTTGAGAAGGAACGGTGCCAAACTCTGTAAAAAGAATAAAAAAAGCCGGGCGTAATAACTTGCCCCCAGATTCGAAAAATTGTGACAATACCGTTTGGATATCCTGATTTCGAATTTTAATGGCATGTTGGATGGTTTTTTGTGTTTGTTCTAGTTCTTTTTGTATGTCTGGGTACTGAGCCCATAAAGGATGTATAGCCATGGAAACCTCCTGTGTCGGTTCATTATATCAATTATAAACTAGTTTAGAAAAAAAAGCTTGTTTCCAAAGTAGGATATCGTTTTTTATTATAAATCATCACTCTTTAATTCTCAATTAAAACCTGTATAATTAGGGTGTTATACTAAAGAAAGAAGTGAGTAAAATGTCGTGGAAAATATTTGCAGAGTTAGTGGAGCTAAAAGCGAAGACCGCTAGTGTGTTCCCTTTTATATTAGGTGTCTCTTATGCGTGGTATCATTATCGTGAAGTCAAGTGGTGGGCGATGGGTGTGTTTTTTGTCGCCATGTTCTTATTTAATATGGCGGTAGATATTCTAGATAACTATATGGACTATCACAATGCGACTGACGTTCATGATTATAGAGAGGAAACCAATATCATTGGCAGAGAAAATCTTTCCTTGCCACTAGTTAGACGAATGATGATTGGCATGATTGTCGTATCAGCTGCTATCGGGATAGTTTTGGCGTCTCAGACGAGCTGGGTTATTTTAGTATTAGGCATCATTAGTTATAGTGTAGGGATTTTTTATTCAGCTGGACCACGTCCATTATCGAGTCTGCCTGTTGGCGAAGTTGCTTCTGGAGTCACGATGGGCTTTATCATTCCCCTTATTTGTGTCTATTTAAATGTGTATGATCGTCAAGCATTTAACTGGTCTTTCGTAGGAGACGTATTCCTAATGTCGCTTCCTGCCGTCTTTGCGATTGCAAACTTAATGTTAGCAAATAATACGTGTGATTTGGAAGAGGATGAATTAAATGAACGATTTACATTAGTTCACTACATAGGGAAGAACAATGCCGTCCGATTGTTTACCTTCCTAGCTTTAGCGCCTTTTGTGGCGGCGAGTTTCTCAGTTGCCATAGGTTTAGTTCCTTGGACGGTGTTAGGGATTTGGTTTGTTTTTCGTCAAGTATTGACGAATACCTATGCTTTTCGAGCGAAGCAAGATAAATTGACCACGTTTCCATTAGCCATTCAAAATTTAGCCGCCACGATGATTGGTTACGCATTATTTTTTGTTATCGGTGTGATTTAAACATAAAAGACTGAGAGTCAGAGTGAGTAGTTACTCATAAATCTGACTTCTCAGTCTTTTTTTCAAAAGATTGAATATCTAAATTAGGAACTTTGTTTGGCGAGATAAACGAATGTTGTGTCGAGCGATTTCTTAGCCAGTAGTCTAAAACGGAAGCAATACAAATACATAGCGGAGCGTCCGCGTCATCTGTCACATCAAGCTCGTAAAAATCGCCTGTGGCGTGATAGTATTTTTGCATGGTCATGACCATGCCATTATGCCGTTTGATTTGATACTGATGTTGTGGGATATTCCCAACTACCCACCATTTGAGTTTAAAAATATAATACAAATCGAGATACTGCTGTAAAAAGCGGTGCAGTATGCCAACCTTCTCATCCCCCAGATATAAATCAAAACGGGCTCCTTGTTTAAATGCGACACGTGACTGTTTCACCTTGGCGACTAAATCGCCGTTTAACGTATAGAGCGACAGAACATCTCCACGGTTTCCCCATTTACCTATCATTAAATAAAGAGGTTCGCCAGCTTCATTGCGAACGATAGTGGGGTATTTTGCGGTCAGTAAGTTCTGTTGGATATAATAAGTTGCCATGCGGTTTCCCACCCTCACTTTTAACTTAAGCGTTCATCTACAGCGCGTCTAATTGCTTTCCCAACTCCACTTTGTGTATTTAAATCTGTTTCATACTTGGCCACTTCTTTGACAGCTAGTTCTGCATTACCCATAGCAAAACTGACGCCAGCTACTTCGAGCATACTAATATCATTAAAGTTATCTCCAATTGTCATGACTTTTTCCATTGGAATGTCATAGGCTTGTGCCATGCGTTGTACGGCAATCCCTTTTTGAGCGAAACGGTGATTGACCTCTAAATTATTTGGAAAAGAGGATGTGACTACTAAGTCATCAATTAAATCAATTTTTTGACGAGCAGGCGTTAAAGCAGCCGCTTCTAACGGTGAAAAGGCAATGAATTTTAAGATTTTCACATCTTCATGAGCAAAAAGTTCTTCAAAATCTTCCACATAATGCACGTCTTGAATATCTAACTGTGCGATCGCCATTGCAACAGCCATTTTATAGGTGAGATGTGGCATACTATTGGCGATAAAAGTAGCCATATTTTCTAAGCGTTGAGGACGGTTGTCAGAAAAAATCCCTTTAGTCGTTGCAACTTCAAAATACAAATCTTGTTCTTTTAAAATTTTAACAACTTGGCGCGCCTCTTCTTGTTGAATATCAATTGTAAAGAGTGTCTTGCCGTTTTCATCAAAGGCTTGTGCGCCATTGACGGCGATTAATGGACAGACCAGTCCAGCTTCTTTTAACGCAGGGGTCGCTTCGTCAAAGTTACGCCCTGTTGCAATCATAAATTTAACACCATGTTCTTCTGCATAGCGAATAGCAGCAACGTTTTCATCCGAGATGCTAAGTTTTTGACCGAGTAATGTACCATCCATGTCGGATGCGATGAGTTTAATCATAATTTTGGCTCCTCCTAATAAACACTTATGCTTTATTTTACCACCTTTTAGCGAATTGAGCATCTTCCATACTTATTAAAGAAATAAACACATTCATGGTAAGTTTTCACAAAGAAATTAAAAACGTATAAAAAAATCATGGTCATTCTCATAAAAGAGTGGAAACTCTGTCTTTTTCAATCAAATAGGTGTATGATAAAAGAGATAGAAACAAGAAAAAATGGAGGAATTAGCGTGACAATTAAAACAAACTTAGCTGTTCAAATTAAAGGAAAAGGAATCCGTATCGTTTTTCCAGAAAGTATGGATGTCCGTGTGTTGGGAGCAGCGATTCGTTTAAAACAAGATGACGTATTAGAGCCGATTATGATTGGAGAGGCTGACGCAGTTCACGCCTTAGCGAAAGAAAATGGTTGGGATGCTACGTCACTGACGATTGTAGATCCAGCAAAATATGATAAATTCGAAGAAATGGTAGCGTCATTTGTTGAGCGTCGTAAAGGTAAAGCAACAGAAGATCAAGCTAAAACCATGCTACAAAATGCGAACTACTTTGGGACAATGTTAACTTATATGGGTGAAGCAGACGGAATGGTAAGTGGTGCGATTCACTCAACAGGCGATACTGTACGTCCTGCATTACAAATTATCAAAACAAAACCAGGCGTTAGCCGTACAAGTGGTGTTTTCTTAATGATTCGTGGTGACGAACGTTACATGTTTGCAGACTGTGCGATTAACATTAATCCTGATGCACAAGCGCTAGGTGAAATAGCAGTTGAAACAGCAAAAACAGCTGAAATGTTTGGTATTGATCCAAAAGTTGCGATGTTAAGCTTTTCTACAAAAGGTTCAGCAGCCAGTGAAGAAGTCGCTAAGGTAGCTGAAGCAACTAAAATCGCGCAAGAATTAGCACCTGATTATCAAATTGATGGTGAGTTACAGTTTGACGCGGCTTTCGTAGAATCTGTTGCGAAACAAAAAGCACCGGACTCAGATGTTGCTGGTCATGCGAATGTCTTTGTTTTCCCAGAAATTCAATCAGGAAACATTGGTTATAAAATCGCACAACGTTTTGGCGGTTTTGAAGCTATTGGACCGATTTTACAAGGATTAAATAAACCAATTTCAGACTTATCACGTGGTTGTAGCGAAGATGATGTATACATGTTATCTATCATTACGGCTGCACAATTTATGTTTGACAAAAAATAATACATACAAGGTGTTCTCTTTGAAAAAAGTGGACACCTTTTTTCATAAAAGGAGGAAAGTCAATGTGGCACTTGCAAAATGAGGTGCAATTACAACAGGTGGGCGAATATATTGGTCGCTATATTTCCCCACAGTCGACACTCGTTTTAACAGGAGAGCTAGGAACGGGTAAAACGACTATGACGAAAGGGATTGCGAAAGGTTTAGGTATTGAGCGTGTTATTAAAAGTCCAACCTATACGATTATTCGGGAATACACGGAGGGGCGCATGCCGTTGTATCACATGGATGTTTACCGTTTAGAAGACGGTGATGGGGAAGAATTAGGACTAGAAGAATACTATGAAGACCAAGGACTAGTGATTATGGAATGGGGACATAATTTAGAAGGCGAGTTGCCATCTGATTATTTGGATATTCAGTTAGCGTATCCCGAAGTAGGGGAAGGTCGCTATCTATCGCTAACCGTACACGGCTCCAAACTATGCTCGTTCACTGAGACGCTTCAACAGTGGTTGGATGAAGAGATGACACGTGTAAATTAGATCAAAAAGAACGAACAATATTATATGTAAAAACGCTATCTTTTTAAAGTTAGCGTTACCAATGCATATAATATTGTTTATTTTGTCTTTTAATGTTAAAATTTTGTTATATAAAAAACATTAAAAGGAGAATGTGACAAAATGAAGAAATGGCAACGTCGTTCGAGTGTCTTTTTAACAACCATTTTATTAAGCGCTAACTTAGTTGGCATTGTTCCTATTGTGAAAGCAGTAGACGGGGAAACAGAGGGAACCGAAGTAACGGCTGAGACTGTTGAAAACAATTCAACGGAGGAATCGTCAGTAGAAACTTTAGAATCAACAGAAACAACAGAAACAACAGACGCCACGGAAACGACAGAGGCAACTGAAGTAACAGAAGAATCAGATGAAAAAGAATCTGAAAAGGTAACGATTCCGGTTCAAATGTTAGGTGTTAATGATTTCCATGGTGCTTTGGATACCACAGGTACAGCTTATTTGCCTTCAGGTACACATAGAGGTGTAGGGAAAGCGTCTAATTTAGCAGCCCATTTAGACGAGGCAGAAAAAAACTTTAAGTCGGAAAAAGGTGGTAAGACGGAGCGTGTGCAAGCAGGTGATTTAGTAGGGGCCAGTCCAGCTAACTCTGCTTTATTACAAGACGAGCCTACGATTAAAGTGTTCAATCAAATGAATTTTACTTTGGGAACGTTAGGTAATCATGAATTTGATAAAGGATTAGGTGAATTTCATCGAATTCTTAAAGGTCAAGAGCCAGCCTCAGGTCAATTTGAAGGGGACTTAGGTGAGATTGTGAATGGCTATGCGAGAGTAGCTTCTGATCAAGAGATTGTGATTGCTAACATTGTGAATAAATCAGATGGCGAAATCCCTTATGGGTTTGAACCGTATACAACTAGGTCATATAGCAACGGAAATGAAAGTGTCAAGGTTGCTTATATGGGAATTATTACATCAGAGTTTCCTAACTTAGTTTTAGCGGAGCATACGAAGGATTACGATGTCTTAGATGAAGCTGAAACGATTGCGAAATACAGTAAAATCCTTCGCGAAGAAAAAGGAATTGATGCAATTGTTTTAATTACTCATTTATCAGCGGTAAGTGATGCGAATGGAAATGTATCAGGAGAAGTGGCGACTGTTCTTGATAAAGTAAACCAAATCTATCCAGATAACAGTATTGATGTTGTATTTGCGGGTCATAATCATCAACATACAAATGGCGTCTATGAAAATGGGGAAAATAAAACACGTGTTGTTCAAAGTACGGCACAAGGAAAAGCGTACATTGATTTACAAGGTGAACTTGACCCTGAAACAAAAGACTTTGTTGACGTACCGGAAGCGGAAGTGAAGCCGACAACTGATCGTTCAGACAAAAACGCAGAAGTTCAAAAAACTGTGGATCACGCGAGTGAATTGATTAAAAAAGTAACAGAATCTAAGATAGCTACTGCAGCAGAGGGCGTTACCACGATTACAAAAGATGTCAATGCTCATAGCGAATCACCTTTAGGGAACTTGATTGTCGATGCTCAGCTTCATATGGCGAATGATATTCAGTTGAAAGATGCAGCTGGAAATCCGGTTACAGTGGACTTTGCAATGACTAATAACGGTGGGATTCGTGCTGATTTAACTGCTCAACCAGACGGTGCTATTACATGGGGAGCTGTGCAAGCTGTGCAACCATTTGGAAATATTTTACAAGTGGTAGCGTTAAGTGGACAAACGATTCGTGATGTTTTAAATGAGCAACATAAAAATGGTAAGTTGCATTACTTCCTGCAAATTGCTGGTTTATCCTTTACCTATCAAGGTGTAGGTGATGACTTTAAAGTTGTCGAGATTAAGGATAGTCAAGGCAAGGAATTAGACCCTGAAAAAATGTACAACGTAGTGATAAATGATTTTCTATTTGGTGGTGGCGATGGATTTAAGAGCTTTACCAAAGGGAAGTTAGTTGCAGCTATGGATACAGACACCTCAACATTTGTTTCTTATTTTGAAAAGATGGAAAAAGAAGGTAAAAAGATTACCGCTCCCGCTTTAGGAAGAAAATTAGAAGTAGGAGAAGAAGTTCCCTCTGAAACAGAAGAGCCGGGTACAACAGAAACAGAAGGAACCGGTACAACAGAAACAGAAGAGCCAGGCACAACAGAAACAGAAGGAACGGGCACAACAGAAACAGAAGAGCCAGGCACAACAGAATCGACGGAAGATTCTAAAGAAACAGAAAAAAACAAACCACTAGATGAAGCGACAAAAGTTTCAAAAACAGTTCTTGTGGGAGGAGTTATTAAAGGAGAAAGTCTACCTGGTGCAGAAGTCATTATCACATTGCCAAATGGAGAAGTTCACCATGTAACAGTTGGTAAAGATGGAAAATTCTCATTTGATATCCGTGGATTCGATTTGAAAAAAGATGACACCCTTAAATTACATTTCATTAAAGATGACATGATGGTTGAAAGAGATATCGTAGTGACAAATGAAAAGGCAGAAAATGGTGGCACATCTGGCTCAAATAACAGTAATAATAAGAAACCTGGTTATTTACCACAGACAGGTGAAGAAGCAGCACCGTTTGCTTTAGCAGGGTTAGCCATTGTCGGCGGCGTATTAACAATCGTAATGGTTCGCAAGAAAAACGAAGTAAAATAGTTTTTGACTATTTAATTAATTTACGACTATTTCAAAGAAGTCGTCAGCGTAATCAATAATACGTTGACGACTTTTTTTATAAAAAAACGTGATAGCGTTGTCAAATAGATTGTGTAATGTTACACTTTTGATAGACATTATTAATAATAATGTAACGAAAGGGGAACTGTTTACGTGAATAATGAACAAAAACAAAGAAAAGAGTTTTTAAAGAATGGGAGAGGAAATATCGAAGCTCATAAGCGTACGAAGAACGTAATGTATCTATCACTATTAATTCTGTCGTTTTTATTAGTATATCACGATAGTTTGCCGGTAAAAGCAGATACTGTTATGAGTACAGTAGGTACAGCAACTGTAAATGTCAGTCAAGTGCAACAAGTGACGATGGAAAAAAGACGGTTAGACAGTTATGTGACGTCAGTAAGAGGTTTAGACCCAAATGTTGTTCGCTCTTATGTGAAAGAAATTCAATCAGCTGCGTCATTGACAGAACTAAACGCAATTGAAATGGCGATTCAAAATGATGTAGCCGCTATTCCATATGAACAGTATGATCAACAAGCGAGTGACAGGTTAAATGATTTAATCAATCAGGAGCGTGTCAGTCAAGGTTTTACTGCCTTTAAAGTAGATAAAAGTCATCGTGATATGCAAGAAGGAGCGCGTATTCGAGCGCGTGAAATTAGTCAACGCCCGACTCATCAACGTCCAGACGGTAGTAAATTTTATACAGCGATTCCAACAACCGATGGAAATCATTATACGTATTTTAGTGAAGCCGTCTATCGTGGCCCAGCTCCCTTTGTGCATGAGGAAATGGCTGCGATTGCCTTTAAAGCTTGGATGAATAGCGAAGGACATCGTCGTATTTTAATGAAAGACCGTTCCGACTTATATATGACGACTGCTTTTTACACAGATAGCGCAACAGGACGCATGCATGCGGTTTTAATGACTTATAAAGTTAAATAATCAATAAAACGTCATCACTATTCGCTGTGATGACGTTTTACTATTAACTGATGATTTTAACCGTTTTTTCTAATTCGCTCGTAGGGAAGTATTGATTTAAATGTAATAAAATTTGAGCACTGGCAATCGCATCGTCTAAAGCATGGTGATGATGTTCTAAAGGAATACCAATTGCTTGGCAAAGTGTGTTTAGTTTGTGATTTTCTAGTTCAGGCATTAGTCGTCTGCTCGCCGTTACCGTACATAAAGATTGATAATATGGTTGAGCTAGTCCGTGGTGTGCCAAAGTATGACGTAAGACACCATTATCAAAGGCGGCATTGTGCGCCACAATCAAGTGCTCTGGTTGAAATAGAGGTTCAATATCTTGCCATACTTCTTTAAACGTCGGTGCGTCTTTGACCATCTCAGGTGTAATGCCGTGGACTTGAATATTCCGCCAATGAAAGTCGGTTTGTGGCTGGATAAGTGAGTAGTAGCGTCCGACCAGTTGATTGTCTTGTACGACTACTAAGGCAATGGAACAAGCGCTATGACGTTTTTGGTTAGCCGTTTCAAAATCCAGTGCGATAAAGTTCATCTTACCCCTCCTTTGACCAATTAAGGCGAATCGAGACTGGACAGTGGTCACTTCCAAACACGTCCGCATGAATTTCAGCTGTTTCTAGGTAATCGGTCAATCTTTCAGAAATGAGAAAATAGTCGATACGCCACCCAGCGTTATTTTTTCTTGCATTAAAGCGATAGCTCCACCATGAGTAGGCGCCTTCCAAATCTGGATAGAAAAAGCGGAAAGTATCAACAAATCCACTATCGAGTAGTTGAGAAAAACTTTCACGTTCTTCTATAGAAAATCCAGGATTCTTTTGATTAGTTTTCCAGTTTTTTAAATCGATTTTTTGATGAGCGACATTTAAGTCACCGCAAATAATGACAGGTTTTTGTTGGTCTAATGCGACAAGGTGTTCTCGAAAAGCTTGATCCCACTCTAAACGATAGGGCAACCGCTTGAGCTCTGCTTGAGCATTCGGTGTATAGCAATTAACGAGGAAGAAGTCGTCATACTCTAAAGTAATTACACGTCCTTCTGTGTCGTGTTCAGCAATACCTAATCCGTATTGAACAGATAGTGCCGGCTTTTTAGCGAAAATGGCAACACCTGAGTAGCCTTTTTTCTCAGCATAGTTCCAATAGTGATGATAGTCGGGTAAAGGCATCTCAATTTGCCCTTCTTGTAATTTAATTTCCTGTAAACAGAAAAAATCTGCCTCAAAATTTTCGAAAATGGACAGAAAATCTTTTTTCATGACCGCTCTGAGTCCATTTACGTTCCATGAAACAAGTTTCATGTCGCAACACTCCTTTTTATTCATGTTTTCATTGTATCGAATATTGAGTAAAATCGCGACTATTTCTGTTTGATAGTTGAACGAATTAAGAGAATAGATAAGAAAGAGGAAAGATAGTTCTATTATCATGATTTTGTGATAAAATGAAACAGATAGTAATAGAGAAAGGATACATTTCCGTGAAGATAGAAAAAATACAACAAGACTTGTCACATTTAAATATTAAAGTAAATGAACCGTTATCGAATTACACGTTTACCAAAACAGGTGGTCCAGCAGATGTGTTAGCTTTTCCTCGTAGTCAAAAAGAAGCTCGTGAGTTAGTAGAGTACTGTTTAGCTCATCAACATCCGTGGTTAGTATTAGGTAATGCTAGTAATTTAATCGTCAGAGATGGTGGCATTGAAGGGTTTGTTTTAATGTTGACTGAGATGAATCAGATTGACGTTCATGAGGATAAAATTGTCGCCGAAGCAGGTGCAAAGCTGATTGAAACGAGTCGCGAAGCTTACCGTGCTTCTTTAACCGGTTTGGAATTTGCGTGTGGAATTCCGGGCAGTATTGGTGGCGCTATTTATATGAATGCAGGTGCTTATGGTGGCGAGATTAAAGATGTGTTTGAATCATGTGATGTACTATGGGCCGATGGAACATTTGAAACATTGACGTTAGAACAGCTTGAATTTTCTTATCGTCACAGTGTTTTGCAAGAGCGAAAAGGTGTCGTATTATCTGTTACTTTTGCTTTACAACAAGGTGATGCTTCAGCAATTAAAGCTCAAATGGATGAGTTGACACATTTGAGAGAATCGAAGCAACCGCTTGAATACCCATCATGTGGCAGCGTGTTTAAACGACCTGAAGGCCATTTTACTGGCAAGCTTATTCAAGATGCTGGTTTACAAGGATATATTCAAGGTGGCGCTCAAATTTCCACGAAACATGCCGGGTTTATTGTGAATATTAATCAAGCGACTGCGACAGATTACGTGACGTTGATTCGCTATATACAAGAAGTTATTTTTGAAAAATATCAAGTGAAACTCGAAACCGAAGTGCGTATTATCGGTCGCGAAGCATAGAAAAAGACATTCCTATTTGGGAATGTCTTTTTTATATTACGGATTTAATGTGACTAAATAGCGTCCAGTCATTTGTCCATTAAGTAAATCATTCATGGCACGAGGAACGTTTTCTAATGGAATGGTAGCTTGTATGGCGCTTTCTAATTGTGCGGGTTTCAAATCGGTCGCGAGTCGTTGCCAGATATGTTGGCGTTTATCATAAGGTGTATGAACGGAATCAATCCCAAGTAATTGAACGTGTCGAAGGATGAAAGGTAAGACAGTCGTTGTTAACTGAATACCTCCAGCGTTGCCACAAAGAGCTAGGCTTCCGCCATATCTAACACGCGGCAAAATAGCTGTGAGCAAAGGACCACCGACAGTATCAATCACGGCATCGTACTCTTGTTTCATTAAAGGACGGACTTTGTCCTCTGTTAAATCATTTGGTGTGAGAATTGTGCTAGCACCTTGTTGCGAAAGGTAGGAATAAGCGTCGTCACTTGTTTTTCGACTAACTGCTGTGAGATTTTGGTAGCCTTTTGCTTTGAGCATGGCTAATGCCAGACTACCTACGCCACCTGTTGCGCCAGTGATAAGGACGGTTTGAGCAGGTGTTAAGCCATGCGCTTCTAGTGCATCAATGGCAAGAGCTGCCGTAAACCCGGCAGTGCCGATAATCATGCTTTCTTTTAAAGTGAGTGAATGAGGGAGTGGGACGAGCCATTCACCCGGGACACGTGCGATTTCTGATAAACCACCACTATGGCTGACTCCAATATCATAGCCAGTAGCAATCACGCTATCCCCTTTTTTAAAGTTGGGGTTAGTCGAAGAAATGACGGTGCCGCTGAAATCAATCCCTGCAATAAGGGGATACTGTTTGATAACGCCTGTTTTCGGTTGTGAAGCTAAGGCATCTTTAAAGTTTAAACTAGAATAGGCGACCCTTACCATAACATCTCCAGGACCTAAATCGCTTTCAGTGGAAGGTAAAACGCTTGTTGTAATTTCATGATCATCATCTGCTTTAATCAAGTGTACTGCTTTAAAGGTGTTCATCCGCATAACCTCCTAGTATATGTTACCCTTATTATAGAACACCTTTAAAAAAATAACGATAAAAGATGAGTTGTTCTTGAAAAAGAAAATGTCATCCTTTATAATTGTGTTTAAATTAAACTTTAAGTTTACTTTTAGGTTACTTTAATAAGTGAGATGAAACATGGAAAGAGGGACATCGATGGATATTGGACAACGTATTAAAAATTTGCGTGTTCAAAAAGGATTAACACAAGAAGAGTTAGGCGAGCGAACGGATTTAACGAAAGGGTACATTAGTCAGTTAGAGCGAAATTTGAGTTCTCCTTCGATGGAAACATTTTTTTCTTTATTAGAAGTCTTAGGGTGTCAGCCACAAGACTTTTTTAATGTGGAAAGCACGCAACAAAAGGTCGTTTATGAGGTGGATGAGCGTACGAGCTATATTGATGAAGAAAAGCGGTATGAAGTGGAATGGTTAGTTCCGGATTCAAATGAAAATAAAATGGAGCCCATTTTTTTAACCTTAGAACGAGCGGGAGAATTTAAAGAGTTCGAACCGTCCATGTCGGAAACATTTGCGTATGTTATAGAGGGGTCGGTAGTGGTCGAGCTAGGAAGTAATCGTTATGTAGCGACAGAGGGACAGGCGATTTATTATCGCGCGACAGAGGTTCATCAAATTAAAAATAATGAGACAGGTGTGAGTCGGTTGTTGATTGTGGCAACAGAATCATATTTGTAAGGAAAAGGGGAGAGACGTATGACGGAAGCGATTATTACTTTTCATAATGTCAAAAAGGTTTATGATGATCAAGTGGTATTGAAAAATGTGAGTTTTGACATTGAACAAGGTAAGTTTTATACATTATTGGGACCATCAGGTTGTGGTAAGACAACGATTTTACGATTAATAGCAGGTTTTATCGAAGCGAGTGAGGGAGACATTCGGATTAAAAATAAACGTGTAAATGACATTCCAGCAAATCAACGAAAAGTAAATACAGTTTTTCAAGATTATGCGTTATTTCCTCATCTTAATGTTTTTGAAAATATTGCCTTTGGGCTAACCTTACGTAAAATGCCGAAAGCAGAAATCAAAGAACGGGTACAAGAAGTATTAAAACTCGTACAATTATCAGGATTTGAAGAACGCGAGATTAGTGAAATGTCAGGGGGGCAGCGTCAGCGTGTTGCCATTGCTCGCGCGTTAGTCAACGATCCTGAAGTGCTATTGCTAGACGAGCCTTTATCGGCACTGGATTTGAAGCTGCGGACGGATATGCAGTATGAATTGAGAGAATTACAACAACGTTTAGGTATTACGTTTATTTTTGTGACGCACGACCAAGAAGAAGCACTCGCCATGAGTGATGAAATATTTGTTATGAATGGTGGGAAAATCATCCAAAGTGGGACACCGGTTGATATTTACGATGAACCAATTAATCGCTTTGTTGCAGATTTTATTGGTGAAAGTAATATTGTAGACGGGATTATGCGTGAGGATAATCTTGTAGAGTTTGTTGGCAAACCATTTGAATGTGCAGACGGAGGGATGAGACCGAATGAGCCCGTTGAAGTCGTACTACGTCCTGAAGATATTCGCATCACATCGGTAGCACAAGGAAAGTTAAAAGTGAAAGTAGATACGCAACTTTTCCGTGGTGTACATTATGAAATTATTTGTTTTGATGCGGATGGCAATGAATGGGTCGTTCATTCGACTAAAAAAGCTGTTGAAGGCAGTGAAGTCGGCTTATACTTTGATGCAGAAGATATTCATGTGATGCGTTTCGGTGAGACCGAAGAAGAATTCGATGCTCGTTTAGAAAGCTACGAAGAGGATTAGGAGGGGGAAAAATGAAACAAACACGTATTACGTATTCCGTCCCGTATGTCTTATGGCTCGTCTTTTTTGTATTAGCACCTGTATTGTTGATTGTTTATCAATCATTTACTAATGGTAGCGGGCAGTTTACCCTTGAAAATTATCAAGCGTATTTTTCTTCCTCGACGTATTTAAAAATGACATTTAATTCCGTTTTTTATGCGTTTATTATTACAATGGCTGTTTTATTGATTAGCTATCCAACTGCTTATTTACTAAGTAAAACAAAACATAAACAACTATGGTTGATGCTCATTATTTTACCGACGTGGATTAATTTGTTATTAAAAGCGTATGCCTTTATTGGAATCTTTAGTCAAAATGGAAGTATTAACCATTTCTTATCGTTTATTGGTATTGGCAAGCAACAAATTTTGTTTACTGATTTTAGTTTTATTTTTGTGGCAGCTTATATTGAAATACCTTTCATGGTCATGCCGATTTTTAACGCTTTGGAAGAAATTAATCCGTCATTAATCAGTGCCAGTCATGACTTAGGAGCAAATCGTTGGCAGACGTTTCAACGTGTTATTTTCCCCTTATCGCTTAACGGTGTGCGAAGTGGCGTGCAAGCAGTCTTTATTCCGTCACTGAGCTTATTCATGTTGACTCGCTTGATTGGTGGTAACCGTGTCATAACCTTAGGAACCGCGATTGAACAGCATTTCTTAGTGACACAAAACTGGGGAATGGGCTCGACAATTGGTGTCGTACTGATTGTGGCGATGGTGATTATCATGATTCTAACGGGAGAAAAACGTAAGAAGGGAGGACGTCGCCATGAAAAAGCAACGCATAAAGTGGTCTAACTTGTATTTGGTCTTTGTCTTTATCTTATTGTATTTACCGATTTTCTATTTGATTTTTTACTCCTTTAATGCTGGCGGCAATATGAATGGCTTTACTGGTTTTACGTGGGAGCATTATCAAGCGGTTTTTGAAGATAAACGCTTATTGGTCATTGTATTACAGACGTTCCTCTTAGCGTTCTTATCCGCTTTAATTGCAACTGTGATTGGGACGTTTGGCGCGATGATGATTCATAGTACGCGTACACGTCAGCGTCGTAATGTCTTGTTAAGTGCGAACAATATTTTAATGGTGTCACCCGATGTTATTATTGGAGCGAGTTTTTTAATCTTCTTTACGATGTTAGGAGTCAGTCTTAACTTTGTGTCAGTAATGTTATCTCACGTGGCGTTTAGTATTCCTATTGTTGTGTTAATGGTGCTACCTAAACTTAAAGAGATGAACCCGTCACTAATTGACGCCGGTCGAGATTTAGGTGCAACGAATTGGCAAATCATTCGAAAAGTGATTATCCCTTATATTACACCGGGAATTATTGCAGGTTATTTTATGGCTTTTACGTATTCATTAGATGATTTTGCGGTGACCTTTTTTGTAACGGGTAATGGTTTTTCTACCTTATCAGTAGAAATTTACTCCCGTGCACGTCAAGGAATTAGTTTAGAAATCAATGCGCTGAGTACCTTGTTATTCTTATTCTCGATGGTCTTAGTGACAGGTTACTATTTTATTACGCAAGATAAATCACGTAAGAAAGAAAAACAAGCACGTCAGAAACAAGAGGTGGCGGCACTATGAAAAATTTAAAAGTGTTAGTTATTGGCATAGTGGGAATTATCGGATTGTTATTTTTCTCGAGCCAACAAATGCAACGCTCTCAAGGTTACGCCAGTGGTAATACGGTGACCATTTATAACTGGGGAGATTATATCGACCCGAAATTAATTAAAAAGTTTGAAAAAGAAACCTCTTATAAAGTGAGTTACGAAACATTTGACTCAAACGAAGCCATGTTTACCAAAATTCAACAAGGTGGCACGGCGTATGATTTAACAATCCCTAGTGAGTATATGATTCAAAAGATGATGAAAGAAAAAATGTTAATCCCAATTGATTACAGTAAGATAAAAGGCATTGAACAGATTGATGAGCGGTTTATGGATTTAGACTTCGATCCCAAAAATGTCTACTCGATTCCTTATTTTTGGGGAACACTAGGAATCGTTTATAACGACAAGGTTATTAAAGCCGATGAAATGCAACATTGGGATGACTTATGGCAAGAAAAATTAGCGAACAATGTTATGCTATTTGACGGTGCACGTGAAGTGATAGGACTCGCTTTAAATAGTGACGGGCACTCGTTAAATAGTAAAGATAATCAGTTGTTAGAAAAAGCTGCGCATAAACTGGACTCTTTACCGAATAATGTCAAAGCTATTGTCGCAGATGAAATTAAAATGTATATGATTAATGAAGAAGCAGCGGCTGCGGTAACTTTCTCAGGTGAAGCTTCAGAAATGCTCGATAATAATGAACATCTACATTACGTTATCCCATCTGAAGGGTCTAACTTATGGTTTGATAACATCGTGATTCCTAAAACAGCTAAAAATATTGAAGGAGCTTACGCGTTTATCAATTTCTTATTGGAACCTGAAAATGCAGCACAAAATGCTGAATATATCGGATACTCCACTCCAAATAAAGGAGCATTAAAGTTATTGCCAAAAGAAATCACTGAAGATGAACAGTTTTATCCTAAAGATGAGGTGATTGCTAACTTAGAAGTCTATGAGGATTTAGGGCCAGAATATATTGGGATTTACAATGATTTGTTTTTAGAATTTAAAATGCATCGAAAATAAAACAGACAGGTAAGAGTGATGTGACTCTTACCTGTTATTTTTTACTGTAGGTATTTTTGGTTATTCTTTGTCTGATTTATGGTATGATATTTTAAAGAGATCATCCGATCAACAAAGGAGGAGAACGATGGAAATTATTGAGAAAGCACCTGCCAAAATCAATCTCGGTTTGGACGTTCTCCGAAAACGAGAAGATGACGGGTATCATGACTTAGAAATGATTATGGCGAGTGTTGATTTAGCCGATAAGTTGTTTATTCAAGAATTAGAAACAGACGATATTGTAGTGAAGACCAGTGCGAGCTTTTTACCAGTAGATGCAAAAAATAATGTCTATCAAGCTGTCGCATTATTAAAAGAAGCGTGTGGGATTTCTAAAGGCGTTTTTGTCGATATCAAAAAGAATATCCCAGTTGCTGCTGGACTGGGAGGAGGTAGTAGTGACGCTGCAGCTGCGTTACGTGGCTTAAATCAGTTATGGGGACTTGGTCTTAAAACGAATGAGTTGAGCCAGATTGGTTTTCAAGTCGGTACAGATGTCCCGTATTGTATGTACGGCTCTACAGCGTTTGTTAGTGGACGTGGGGAAAAAGTCGAACGTTTACCTGCGATGCCACAGTGTTGGGTTGTGCTAGTCAAACCCCCATTTAGTGTGTCTACGCGTAAAATATTTGCTGAGTTGGATATGGAAACAATCAGTCATCCTAATATCGCAGCGTTGAAAGAAGCGATATTGAATGAAAGTTATGAAGACATGATTCAATACATGGGCAATGCAATGGAAGCGACGACAATCGAACGTCGTCCGGTTGTGCAAGAAATTAAAGACCGCATGATGCGTTATGGAGCAGACGTTGCGATTATGAGTGGCAGTGGGCCGACCGTTTTTGGTTTGTGTCAAAATTATTCGCGTGCAAAACGTGTCTATAATGGCTTAAAAGGATTTTGCCAAGAAGTTCATATTGTTCGGACGTTGAATTGTTAAACGAAAAAAGTTTGAACAGTCGCTAACATATAGCGTATAATAAAAGGCGTATAAGATGAGAGTGTGGAGGGAATAGAATGTTTAAACGATTTAAAAAAAATAAACAAGCAACATGTCATGCTGTAGCGAAAGGTCAGTTAATAGACTTACCAACTGTTGGGGATGGTGTTTTTTCAAGTAAGATGTTAGGAGATGGCTTTGCTATTCGTCCAGAAAACTCAGCGGTGTTTTCACCAGTTACAGGAAAAGTACTGAGCGTCTTTCCGACAAAGCATGCGATTACGATTGCTAGTGACGACGGTTTAGAAATATTAGTTCATATGGGGATTGATACGGTCGAATTAAAAGGAGTACCTTTTACCATTCACGTCAAAGAAGGCGATAAAGTATCCCCTACAACTCAACTAGCAGATATGGATTTATCTGAACTAGCTAAAACAGAAACAGACTCTACAGTTGTCGTTGTTGTCACAAACATGGACGCTGTTAAAGAAATGCCAGCTGTGACGGAACGCACAGTGGAAGCTTCTGAAGAAGTATTAACCTTAACCTTAAGTTAACCAAAAAACATCGGACTGCTTGTAAAGCAGACCGATGTTTTTTTTATAAAAATTAATTATTCTTGTGTTAAACCGTCATGAATAGTGTCAATATTCCACTTCATCATGTCGTAATAAGTATCTCCTGTTTCGCCTTCTTTTGCTAACGAGTCAGTAAATACAGTGTCGTAGATATCGACTTTTGTTTGAGCAGCGACAGCTTTCATTGTTTTAGGAGAAACACTTGTTTCCACAAATAAGGCTTTAACGTTTCCGCTATTGACGATGTCAGTAATACGAGTCATTTGTTCTGGCGTACCTTGGTTATCAGTATTGATTTCCCAAATGTATTCAGCACGTAGGTCGTAGGCTTTAGAGAAATACTTAAATGCGCCTTCACTTGTTACTAAAATACGTTGTTCTTCAGGAATCGCCGCCATTTTTTCTTTGGCTTCTTCATGTAATGCCGCTAGTTTTTCTTGGTAACGATCATGATTTTTTTCATAATAGTCTTTATTATCAGGGTCGATTTCGATAAGACGTTTGGTGATATTATCAACGTAAATCATACCGTTGGCTAGAGATAACCATGCATGCGGATCTTCTTCATTTTCTTTGCCTTCTTCTGTTAAATGCTCAGGTTCAATTCCCTCAGTGACTAAAAAGGCAACGTCCTCTTTACGAGCATTTTCTAATAACTTCTTAAACCAACCTTTTCCTGTTTCTAAGTTCATGCCGTTATAAAACAAAATGTCTGCTTTTTCTACGTTTAAGGTATCTTCAGGTGTGGGTTCATACATATGAGGGTCTGTCCCGCGTGTAACGATACTTGTCACATTCACTTTATCACCGCCGACATTTTCAACCATATCAGCGATAATGGAATAACTTGCGACAACCTCTAATTTATCTCCTTCTTTTTTTGTTGATGCTTTATCTGATGTGTCAGTCGCGCTACATGCTACTAACGTTGTAGCAGCCACAACACTGACTAATCCAAGTAACCACTTTTTCATTCTGTAACTTCCTTTCCTTTGGCTTTAAAGAAGCCGTTTTTTGGTGAAAAAATAAATGAAACAATAAAGAAACTAGCACTGACTAATACAATAGCTGCACTTGTCGGTAAGTTGTACTCAAAACTTAATATTACGCCAATAATTCCGCTAATCACGCCCAAACATGATGAGCCAATAATCATATGGGATAACTTGTTTGACCATAAATAGGCTGTCCCAGCTGGTGTAACTAAAAGCGCAATAACCATGACAATCCCAACTTGGGAAAGAGCAGAAACGGTAAAGATAGTTAATAAAAACATCAATAAGTAATGATAGAAGGCAGTGTTCATTCCATAAGTTTGTGAAACAACAGGGTCAAACGACGTAATTAGAAATTCTTTGTATAAAAGACTAATAATGCCTAAAACAATGACCATAATGATAAAAGATTGTAAAATTTCGCCAGGTGTAACGGCTAGCACATTCCCGAATAAAATATGGTTTAAGTCGGCACCACTTTCTGCTTTGGTAATTAAGATAATCCCTAAAGCGAAAAAGGAGCTTAAGATTATGCCAATAGAAGTATCGGTTTTAATTTTACTTTTCTTAATAATAAACTCGATTAACACTGCGGCAAGCAAACCAAAAGCGGTTGCGCCAATCATCATATTAATGCCTAGCATATAGGAAACTGCGACACCGGGTAAAACGGCATGGGATAAGGCATCTCCCATTAAAGAAAGGCGTCTTAAAACAATAAAGCTACCTAAGACCCCGGATGTGATACCGAGTATGACGGATGCAAGTAAAGCATTAAACATACTTACCGGCATATTCAGTGCGTCTGCGATATTAAAGAGTATTTCCATGAATAGGTTCCTCCTCTCTAAAGAGCAAGTTACCAAGTGTTTGGCCGTAAGCAGATTGGATATTTTCTTGATTGAAGACATCTTCTGTTTCACCAGCACCGATAATGGTGTGATCAAGTAAAATAAGATGATCAAAATAATCTTGCACTTTATTTAAATCATGGTGGACGGTAATAATTGTTTTGCCGTCAGCGACTAGTTCATTGAGAATATCAATGATGATTTTTTCACTCGCCATATCAATACCGACAAACGGCTCGTCTAAAAAGAAAAAATCAGCTTGTTGAGCTAAAGCACGTGCAATAAAAACACGTTGTAGCTGTCCGCCTGATAAGTTACCTATTTGACGGTGAGCAAGGTCGGCTAAGCCGACTTTTTCCAAAGCTTCTTTAGCAATGGCTTTTTCTTTTTTTCCAGGATGTTTAAAAAGAGGTAAACGTGGATAGGTACCTGTTATGACAGTATCCATGACGTTAATTGGAAAAGTTAAATCAATTTCACTGCGTTGGGCGACATAGGCAATTTGTTGGCGATAACTGTCTATTTTTTGACCATTAATTGTGACTTGTCCAGAATCTTTTTTTATAATTCCCAGGATGGCTTTTAATAATGTGGATTTACCAGCTCCGTTTGGTCCGATAATACCGATAGAGTGTTCTAAAGGTAAATCGAGTGACACATTATTTAATGCTTTCGTTCCATAATAGGAAACATTCAAATTTTTTACTGAAAGCATATGAGTTCCTCCTTCTATTTTCTTGTAATTACAGTGTAAACCAAAAAAGATTTTTAGGCAAGCCTAAAACGCTATTAAATTTTTATTGTTGCATCTCGATTGACGATTTTCTCGTAACGTGTTATTATTGTAAAGTTAATCAAAACGTAACTGTTACGTTTTGTCGAAAGGAAGGGGAGATGACATGGTTTACTATATAGAAGTAAACGATATTACCTTTTATTACGAAGATGAACCCGTTTTAGAAAATATCTCTTATACCGTTAGTCCGGGAGAGTTTGTGATTTTAACAGGAGAAAATGGCGCTGCGAAATCGACATTACTGCGAAATACGCTCGGTTTATTGCATCCTTCTAGTGGGTCGATTAGGATTGCGGATAAAAATATTAAAGGCGAATCTTTAAGTATCGGCTATATACCACAGCAGATTGCCTCTTTTAATGCAGGATTTCCAAGTACTGTATTAGAGTTAGTTGAATCAGGTCGGTATCAACATGGCAAATGGTTTAAGCGTCTCAACGCACGCGACCATGAGCATGTAGAGAAAGCATTAAAGTCAGTCAACATGTGGGAGATGCGTCATAAGCGGATTGGGGAATTGTCAGGCGGGCAAAAGCAACGGATTGCTTTAGCACGTGTTTTTGCGACCGACCCAGATTTATTTGTTTTGGATGAACCAACTACTGGAATGGATGAGGGGTCACGTGGGGACTTATATCGTCTATTGCAACATAATGCACATGAACATCAAAAAGGGATTTTAATGATTACCCATGATCATGAAGATGTAGAAAAATATGCAGATCGACATATCCGATTAGTTAGAAAGGAGAATTCTCCATGGCGATGTTTTCATATGAATTCATGATTCGAGCCTTGATTGCTGCGAGTATGATGGCTGTTATTGCCCCGTTATTAGGTGTCTTTCTAGTCATTCGTCGACAATCATTACTGGCCGATACGCTTTCACATGTCTCACTAGCAGGGATTGCACTCGGCTTTTTTGTAAATTGGAACCCAACGATTACGACGTTGTTAGTCGTGATTGTTGCCGCTTTTATTTTAGAAGCGTTAAGACAAGTTTATCGCTCCTATGCCGAGATTGGGACAGCTATTTTAATGTCGGGTGGTATGGCGACCGCCTTAGTTTTAATGAGTTTAAACAAAGGCAATAACGCCATGCGTATTCAAGAATATTTATTCGGTTCGATAGTGACGATTAGTTGGGACCAGATTAAAATTTTAGGCTTTTTATTCGTTTTATTAATTATCGGCTTCTTTTTATTCAAGCGTCCTATGTATGTTTTAACTTTTGATGAAGCAACGGCTCATGTCGATGGTCTGCCTGTTAAAACGATGTCGATTGTTTTCAACGTTTTGACGGGGGTCGCCATAACAGTCCTCATTCCTATTGCCGGAGCCTTATTAATTTCTGCGGTAATGGTTCTACCAGCAGCTATTGGAATGCGTATTGGTAAAAGTTTTAATCACGTTATTCTCGCAAGTATTTTTGTCGGCTTGATAGGTATGCTAGGTGGACTGGTGGGCTCATATCAATGGGATACGCCTGCTGGGGCAACGATTACGTTAATTTTTATTTTTATCTTTTTACTGTTAACCCTTTATAAAAAGCTGCGTGTAGCTTTTAAAAAGAAACAAACTTCATAATGAAAAGACATAGAATGTGGTGATTCTATGTCTTTTTTTAGTTGCTTCTCATGAAAAGCTGTTTTTCTGTTATAATAGGAAGTGAATCGCTGAAAAAACTATGAAAAGTATGTGTTTCATCATATAATAATATGAAACAGAAGAAAGAACGAGGGATGGCAATGAAAGTGAGACGAAGTGAGCGACTCATTGATATGACGCAGCATTTATTAACACATCCACGAACATTGATTTCACTAACCTACTTTGTTGAAAAATATCATTCAGCAAAATCGTCGATTAGTGAAGATTTGGGGATTATTAAGCGGACATTTCAAGAGCGCGGCTATGGCCTATTGGAAACATACCCAGGAGCAGCTGGGGGAGTGGTGTATACACCTAAGATGACCATGACAGAAGCAGAAGAAGTAGCGAAAGAATTGAGTGCTCGCTTATCTGAAAGTGACCGTTTACTACCAGGTGGTTACGTGTATTTATCAGATTTACTAGGCGAACCGGAATTGCTACGTAAAGTAGGACATATGATTGCTTCTAAATATGTGGAGCAACCGATTGATGCGGTCATGACTGTGGCAACAAAAGGAGTACCAATCGCGCAAGCTGTTTCATACTATTTGAACGTTCCATTCGTGATTGTACGCCGTGACTCTAAGATTACAGAAGGGTCGACAGTAAGTGTCAACTATGTTTCAGGCTCATCTGAGCGTATAGAAAAGATGGAGTTATCAAAACGCAGCTTGAAACCAGGCTCTAAAGTGCTAATTGTGGACGACTTTATGAAAGGCGGCGGCACAATTAACGGTATGAAGAGTTTGATTGAAGAGTTTGGTGCGGAGCTTGTCGGTACGACTGTTTTTGCAGAGTCAAATTTTAGTGGACGCAAACAAGTAGATGATTATTACTCGTTACTGTGCGTAGAAAGTGTTGACACTCAGACGAAAACGATTCAAGTCGTTCCGGGAACGTATTTTCAAGAAGAATCAGATTAAAGGGGGATTTTTTTGATGGGAAATCGTTATGCCATCATTTTAGCTGCGGGGCAAGGATCTCGTATGAAGTCAAAAAAATATAAAGTATTACATGAGTTAGCAGGAAAAAGCATGGTCGATCATGTTTTAACACAGGTAGAAACATTAGCGCCGACCCAAGTGGTAACCATTGTAGGATATGGTGCGGAAAGCGTGAAGGAAGCGTTAGGCGACCGTACGGCTTACGCTTTACAAGCGGAACAATTAGGAACGGGGCATGCTGTGTTACAAGCAGATGCTTTATTAGCTGATAAAGACGGGACAACACTTGTGATTTGTGGGGATACGCCTCTATTACAAGCGTCGACTTTAGCTGCACTTTTTGAAACACATGAGTCAACAGGAGCGAAGGCGACCGTATTGACTGCAGAAGCACCTAATCCTTTTTCTTATGGACGGATTATTCGTGATGAATCGGGTAATGTAAAGAAAATTGTAGAAGAACGTGATGCCACAGATGAAGAGCGTCAAGTCACAGAGATTAATACGGGGACGTTTTGTTTTGACAATCAAGCTCTTTTTGACACGTTGAAAAAAGTAGGAAATGATAATGATCAAGGTGAGTATTACTTACCTGATGTTATTGGATTGTTACAACAACAAGGTGAGAAAGTTGCGGCGTATCAAATGGCTGACTTTGCTGAATCAATTGGTGTTAATGACCGCGTAGCGTTAGCGAAAGCAACGGAAACAATGCGTCAACGCATTAATCATCAACATATGGTTAATGGTGTTACCTTTGTTAATCCTGCAGCAACGTATATTGATGCGGAAGTTGAAATTGGTAATGATACATTGATTGAAGCAGGCGTTACTTTGCGTGGACGCACTAAAATTGGTTCTAATTGTGTTATTGGAGCAAATAGCGAGATTGTTGAGAGTGTGATAGCTGATAATGTTGTCGTCACCTCTTCGATGATTGAACATGCGACCATTGCTGCGGGTGTAGATGTCGGCCCTTATGCACATATTCGTCCAAACAGTGATTTAAAAGAAAACGTTCATATTGGAAACTTCGTAGAAATTAAAAACACTACGATTGGGGCAAATACCAAAGTCGGTCATCTAACGTACGTAGGAGATGCGGACTTAGGCGAGCATATTAATGTCGGTTGTGGCACAGTTTTTGTGAACTATGACGGAAAAAATAAACACCGTGCGACAGTAGGGGACCATGTGTTTATTGGATGTAATGCTAACTTAGTTGCGCCGGTAACGATTGGGGACCGGGCATTTATTGCAGCAGGTTCGACGATTACTAAAGATATTCCGAACGATGCATTAGGTATCGCGCGCAGCCGTCAAGAAAATAAGGATGGTTATGCGAAGAAACTACCACATAATGAATAAATAATATAAAATCTCTTGATTTTATATGGAAAAATGACTACTATTTATAAGGAAGTAATATTAATTAGATAGCAAAAAGAAAGCGGAGGTTCTCATGACAAATCATTACTTTGATCCAAGGTTAAAAATATTTGCCCTGAATTCAAACAGACCGTTGGCTCAAAAAATCGCAAAAGCAGTAGGGGTCGAATTAGGAAAATCATCAGTGAAGCAATTTAGTGATGGCGAGATTCAGATTAATATTGAAGAAAGTATTCGTGGTGACCATGTTTATTTAATTCAATCAACAAGTTTCCCAGTCAATGATAATTTGATGGAGTTACTAATTATGATTGATGCCTTGAAACGTGCGAGTGCGAAAACCATTAACGTGGTGATTCCTTATTACGGTTACGCCCGTCAAGACCGTAAAGCACGCTCTCGTGAACCTATTACAGCGAAGCTAGTAGCAGATATGTTAACAGCAGCTGGCACGACACGTGTGTTGACACTTGATTTACACGCGGCACAAATCCAAGGATTCTTTAATATCCCTGTTGACCACTTGATGGCAGCACCTTTATTAGCTGACCACTTGACACACCAAGGATATGTGGGAGACGATGTGGTTGTCGTATCACCCGACCATGGTGGTGTGACACGTGCGCGTAAATTAGCCGAGTTTTTAAAAGCACCAATTGCGATTATTGATAAACGTCGTCCAAAAGCAAATGTGGCGGAAGTGATGAATATTATCGGTCAAGTCAATGGGAAAAAATGTATCTTAATTGATGATATGATTGATACAGCTGGCACGATTACATTAGCCGCACAAGCGTTGAAAGATGAAGGTGCGACAGAAGTGTTGGCATGTTGTACGCACCCTGTTTTATCAGGACCGGCTTTTGAACGTCTTGAAGCTTCTCCGATTGAAAAAGTCATTATTACGGACTCTATCTATTTACCAGAAGAAAACCGTATTGAAAAATTAGAAGAAGTAAGTGTGGGTTCATTGATTGGGGATGCGATTAAACGTATCCATGAGAATAAACCTGTTAGTCCGCTTTTTGAACAAAAGAAACTATAAAAAAACGAGCCAATTACGGCTCGTTTTTTTTATAGACAATATTAAGGTTGGTTATCTTGTTTGATTTTGTTTATAGCTTCTGGATCGTTTGCTAATAAATCTCTAATTTCGCGTAAGTAGACTTCAGCAGCAGCTAATTCTTCTGCTACTTCTTCCTCTTCTTCTTGTTTTTTGCCAAATGAACGAGCTTTGTTCATAGCTTTAACAATTAAGAATACGACAAACATAGTAATAAAGAATGTAATAATAGCTGAAACAATCATGTTAAAGTCGAGGACAATACCTTTTCTTAATGTAACGCTAAGACCAGAGATTTCGCCTGTTTTACTTCCAGTAATTAAAGCAATGGCAAATTCAACAAGTGGTGTGATAAACCCTTCTACAAGTGCTGAAACGATAGAACTAAACGCTCCCCCAATAACAACCCCAATAGCTAAGTCTAACGCATTTCCTTGAACAATAAATTCTTTAAATTCTTTAATCATTTACTTCCTCCTTGATTTGATACTTATATTATAACGAAAAAGGATAAAAAAGTAGAATTATTCGCTTTTAAATGTTATTTTTTAATGTAATTTTTATTTGAAAGTCGAGTGTTATTCAAAATTATGCTATGATAGTAAAGATTAAAGACCGTAATGTGAGAAACATTGGACACATTACACAGTGGAGAAAGGACGGTTGGGAACATGACGATTTCATTAGCAGAAAATGTCACTTTACACGTTATTCCAACAAAGAAATATAAAACGACACGTGTGCTGATTCGTTTTGCCACAGATGTGACAAAAGAAAATGCGAGTTATCGCACATTATTGAGTAGTTTATTGGAGACAAGTAGTGCAAACTATCCCACGAATAAACAAATGAATGAACATCTTTCTGAGCTTTATGGTGCTAGTTTTGGTTCGGGGACGGGAAAAAAAGGAAATCAACACTTTTTAGAGGTTTCTTTATCAGTTGTCAATGAAAAATTTTTACCGCGTAAAGAAGCAGTATTAGCGGCAGGGATTGATTTCTTGGAACAAGTGTTATTTTATCCGAATGTTCAAGATGGTCAGTTTGATAAAGCACAATTTGAGCGAGAAAAGCGTAATTTAATGGCGTATATTCAATCCATTTATGATGATAAACAGAGTCGAGCGGGTCTTAGTTTACAAGCGTTATATTTTGAAGACTATCCAGAACAGGCGATTCCAAGTTTTGGAGACTATCACATTATTAAAAATATTGAAAATGAAGCACTTGTATCCTACTATCACCAGATGTTACGTGAAGACCAAATTGATATTATGGTGTTAGGGGATGTAGAAGAGGAATCAGTTCGACCATTATTTGAAAGTTTACCCTTCCAGGGACGCTCGATTTCGGCTCCTTCTTTTTTTGTGGACACAGTTGCGACTTCGCTTAAAGAACAAACGGAGTGTTTAGAAGTGAAGCAAGGAAAGCTAAACATGGGGTATCAAACGGGTGTTTACTATTATGATGAGGATTATTTTGCTGCGCAAGTTTTTAATGGTTTGTTTGGTGGTTTCCCTCATTCTAAACTTTTTATGAATGTGCGTGAAAAAGAAAGTATGGCGTATTATGCGTCTAGTCATTTAGATACATTTCGAGGTATGTTGACGGTGCAAACAGGAATTGACGACCGTTTGAAAGACAAAGTGATGACATTAATTGATGCACAATTAGCGTCACTTCAATTAGGAGAAATCAGTCAAGAAGACTTGTATCAGACGAAAGAGATGCTAAAGAATCAGTATCGTCTGTCGCAAGATAATCCAAGCGTTATGATGGAAGTTTCTTACTTGAGCCACTATATCCCTAACATGGTGATGAGTGATGATGACTGGTTTAACAAGATTGACGCAGTAGAAGTGGCGGATGTTCAAAGAGTCGCCCAACGTGTCAAAAAACAAGCGATTTACTTTATGAAAGGAGTGGGCGAACGTGTTTCATAAAAAGGAATATCCATTATTAGAAGAAACCCTTTATTCAGCCACCTTACCGAATGGTTTGACCGTTCATCTGTTACCTAAAACAGGTTTTCATAAAACTTACGGCATTATGACGACGGAATATGGGTCGATTGATAACGAATTTATACCGTTAGGGGAAACAGAGTTTCGTCATGTTCCAGACGGTATCGCTCATTTCTTGGAACATAAATTGTTTGAAAAAGAAGATGGCGATGTTTTCCAAACATTTGGTAAACAGGGTGCTTCCGCGAACGCTTTTACTAGTTTTACTCGTACGAGTTATTTATTCTCTACCACAAGCCGAGCGATTGAGAATGTGGAGACCTTATTGGATTTTGTACAGGAGCCTTATTTTACCGAGCAGTCGGTCAATAAAGAAAAAGGTATTATTGCCCAAGAGATTCAAATGTACGAAGACGATCCGAATTGGCGTTTGTTTTTTGGCGCTTTGAATAATATGTATCCTAAACATCCTTTACACATTGATATTGCAGGGACGGTTGAAAGTATCCAAGATATTACGGCAGAAGATTTATATCAATGTCATGAGACGTTCTACCATCCTAGTAATATGAACTTATTTGTGGTAGGAAATTTTGATTTAGAACAGATGCAGGAAGTGATTACAAGCAATCAATCCAGTAAAAGTTTTGCCCCTTCAACTGTAATAGAGCGTCGTTTCCCTAGTGAAACGTTGGCGGATATTGTACGAGAGAGTGCCATTGAATTGGATGTTCAACGACCTAAAGTTGCTTTGGGAATTAAAGGTATTGAAGATTTACCTGAAACAGGTTATGAAAAAGTACGTTATCGTACGGCTGCTAGTCTTTTATTACAGCTACTTTTTGGCAGTACCTCACAAAACTATGCTGATTTATACGATGAAGGGCTACTTGACGACACCTTTAGCTATGAATTTGAAATGAATCGTGGTTTTTATTTTGCTTTATTAAGTGGGGAGGCCGAACAGCCTGAGGAGTTAGCCGAACGTTTGACAGACATTTTGTTGACAGCAGAAGTGTCAACGGAAATTACAGAAGAGAATTTAGAGTTGCTTAAAAAGCGAATGATGGGGAAATATTTACAATCATTAAACTCGTTAGAATACATTGCCAATCAATTTGGTCAAAATCATTTCGGAGATGTGTCATTATTTGATATGATACATGTTATAGAAAGTATTCAATTAGAAGATATTCACACAGTGAGAAAACAATTGCTCCATCCACAAGCAATGACACGTTTCTATATCTATCCTAAAGGAGCGATGTAAGCGTGAAGTATGCGTTGATATTGGGAGCAAGTGGGGATATTGGAATGGCGACGGCTCGCGAACTAGCCTCAGCTGGTTGGTCGCTTTATTGTCATTATCATCGACATGAAGAAGTAGTTAAGACACTAGTACAGGAATTGTCCGAAAATTATCCTGAGCAGTTGTTTTCTGCGGTTTCATTAGATATGACACAGTCAACCGTTCCACTTGCTTTTTATGAAGAGATTGGGCCTGTCGATGCGCTCATCTTTGCAAATGGTAAAACCGTCTACAAGCTGTTAACCGAGATGGAAGCGGAAGAAATGGATGAGTTGTGGCGCTTATTCGTTAAAACACCGGCATTAATTTGCCAGCATTTACAAGAGAAATTAGCCAAACGCAAGCAAGGGCGTATCGTCTTTATTAGCTCGGTTTATGGTTTTTCTGGTAGTGCGATGGAAGTGATGTATAGTACCTTAAAAGGGGCGCAACACGCGTTTGTTAAAGCGTACGCTCAAGAAGTCGCTTCTTTAGGGATGACGGTTAATGCTGTGGCACCAGGCGCAGTGGACACACATATGAATACGGATTGGACGGCGGAAGAGCAGGCTCAGTTACTGTCTGATATTCCATTGCAACGAATGGCTTCGCCTTATGAAGTCGCAACATTAGTGACATTTTTATTAGGGGAATCTGCTAGTTATATTACGGGAGCGAGTATTCCGATAACTGGAGGTTGGAAGTATTAGTACGAAAAAGAAAAAGGTGAGAATGTGGAAACAATCGGTGAACGACTAAAAAAAGCCCGTTTAGAAAAAGGCTATACCATGGATGAATTGCAACAATTAACTAAAATTCAACGACAATATTTAGAAGCCTTAGAAGAAAATGAATTTGAAAAATTACCAGGAAGTTACTATGCTCGTAACTTTATCAGACAGTATGCTAAAACGGTCGATCTAAATCCAGATGAAATGGTCACCATTTATGACGGGAAGACCCCTAAAGCGCCAGTGCTCGTGGATGAAGTCAATCATTCGCGAAAAGCATTGCATCAAAAAAAAGCGACGAAACAAACATGGTTTTCTCGCGAGCGCTTACCGATGATAATTTTAATAGCCGTTGCCACACTAATTGTGGGCAGTATTCTTTGGCTGTCGTTAAAAGATGATGGAAAACGTCCTGTGATTGAACGTCCCGAGGAAGTTGTGATTGAAGGGGAAACGAGCTCGGTAGAATCAGAAACGACACAAGCAGAAACGGAAGAATCAGTGTCTGAAACTGTGGAAGAAAAACAAATGGCTGTGAAATTTGAGCGTGAAAGTGGCAGTAACAGTTACTTTACGATTAAGGGTGTAGCGGAACCCCGTACATTAAGTTTTACTTCGCAAAATGGCCGTTGTTGGATTGGCGTAATGGTGGATGGGAACTATATTTTTGATCAAACATTAGAAGTAGGAGACCAGACAGAAACGACGCTTCCTAAAGGTGCCAACAATGTGACGATTGTACTAGGGGCATCTGATTATGTTTCGATTGCTATTAACGATGAGGACTTCCAGTTTGACCCTAATCACACGGGTAATATTAAACGAGATATCCATGTGACTTTTAAAAAGTAGTGGAAAGAAAGTGAGCGAAAAAAATGAATTTACCGAATAAATTAACTGTTATTAGAATTTGTATGATTCCTTTTTTTATCATCATGTTAACTGTTCCTTTAAATTGGGGAGTCGTCAATTTAGCCGGGACGAGCGTGGCGTGGACGCAAGTCATTGCCATGGTAATATTTGCCGTAGCGAGCATAACAGACTGGTTGGATGGTAAAATTGCGCGCGACCGAGGTCTAGTTACAAACTTTGGTAAGTTTGCAGACCCTTTAGCCGATAAGATGTTAGTGATGACTGCGTTTATTATGCTAGTGGAACAAGGAAAAGCACCGGGGTGGATTGTAGCTATTATCGTGTGTCGCGAGTTAGCTGTTACTGGTTTACGCTTATTATTAGTAGAAGATGGCGAAGTGATGGCGGCAGCATGGCCGGGTAAAGTTAAAACGATGACACAAATGTTGGCGATTATCTTTTTATTAATTGATAACGCACCGTTCAATGCGCTTCATTTACCAGTGGCGACGATATTATTATATGTCTGTTTATTCTTTACCGTTTATTCAGGTGCCGACTACTTTATAAAAAATAGTCATGTTTTTAAAGGATCTATGTAAGTTAAAATTAATGAGACTCGTATCAAATTCGATACAGAGTCTCTTTTTTTGTAGTAGAATAGTAAAAAAGAGAGAAGATAATAAAAATAAGAAATAAAGTCTTTTTTTTACGTATATTATCTTTGAAAGGAGAAAAAGGATGCGAGCAGAAATTATCGCAGTGGGTACGGAGCTATTAATTGGCCAAGTGGTTAATACCAATGCGACTTTTTTATCAGAAGAATTAGTGGGGATTGGTTACGATATTTATTATCACAGTGTGGTAGGAGATAACCCAGAGCGTTTAAAAGAGTTAATTGGACAAGCCTCTCAGAGAAGTGAATTGATTGTGTTGTGTGGGGGATTAGGACCAACAGAAGATGATTTAACGCGAGATGTGTTAGCTGATTATTTAAAAGAGCCGATGGTGTTAGATCCAGAGGGTTACGATAAAATTGCTACCTATATGACACGCTCTGGTCGCGAGATGACGGGAAATAATCGTAGGCAAGCGTTAACGATTCAAGGAGGTCAAGCGATACCGAATGATACAGGCTTGGCAGTCGGGACTTTTTATCAAGCTGAGACGACGAGTTATTTAGTCTTACCAGGACCTCCACGTGAGTTAAAACCAATGTTTTATCATCATGTTATCCCATTGTTAAAGCAGCAGTTACCTCAAACAGACCAACTGTATTCTCGTGTATTACGCTTTTTTGGTATCGGGGAGTCACAGTTAGTTTTAGAATTAGAAACATTAATTCACGAGCAAACCAATCCGACCATTGCGCCATATGCAGGAGATACAGAAGTTCGTTTACGACTGACAGTCAAAGCAACAGATGAGACAACAGCAAATGAGATGCTAGATGAGATGGAAGAAAAAATTATGTCTCAAGTAGGGGATTATTTCTATGGTTATGGGGAAGAAAATAGTTTGATTAAAGAAACCGTCAAGGCGTTAAAAGCCGCGAAGCAAACGGTCGCTTCGGCCGAAAGTTTGACTGCCGGGATGTTTATGAGTGCATTGGGAGACGTTCCCGGTGTTTCTAGTGTCTTTAATGGTGGCTTTGTCACATATACGAATGAGATGAAAAGTTGCTTATTAAAGATTGATTCAGCTTTGCTTGCTCAACACGGGGCTGTTAGTGAGGCGTGTGCGTGTGCGATGGCAGAACAGGCTCGTGTGTTAACAAAGAGTGATTATGGCGTAGCATTAACAGGCGTAGCAGGTCCAGATAAAAGTGAGGGTGAGCCTGTAGGAAGTGTGTGGATTGGCCTTTCTTCTGCGATAAGTGGGACACAGGCTTATCATTTTCAACTTCAGCGAGACCGTCAATATATTCGGCAAAGTGCCATGATGCGCGCAATGGACTTATTACGTCGTCAAGTGATAGCAGAAAATCACGACTAAATCGAATGTTTGTTCGCTTTTTTCTTGCTTTTTACAGATGAAAACATTATGATGAAGAAGTAAAGAATTCAAGGAGGGTAAAGAATTGGCAGATGATCGTAAAGTGGCACTAGATGCTGCATTAAAAAAAATAGAAAAAAACTTTGGTAAAGGCTCTATTATGAAGTTAGGGGAAAAAGTAGACACACAAATTTCAACTGTTCCTAGCGGTTCTATCGCGTTAGATGTCGCTTTAGGAGTGGGTGGCTATCCCCGAGGCCGAATTATAGAAGTATATGGTCCTGAGAGTTCGGGTAAAACAACCGTAGCACTTCATGCCATTGCTGAAGTACAAAAAAATGGTGGGACTGCGGCGTTTATTGACGCAGAGCATGCCTTAGACCCTGCATATGCTAAAAATTTAGGGGTTAATATTGATGAGTTATTACTTTCTCAGCCAGATACTGGTGAGCAAGGGTTGGAGATTGCGGATGCATTAGTATCAAGTGGTGCGATTGATATGGTGGTCGTTGACTCGGTCGCAGCTTTAGTTCCTAGAGCAGAGATTGATGGCGAGATGGGGGACACACATGTAGGCTTACAAGCTCGTTTAATGTCACAAGCCCTAAGAAAACTATCTGGTTCGATTAACAAAACAAAAACCATTGCGATTTTTATTAACCAAATTCGTGAAAAAGTAGGAGTTATGTTCGGGAGCCCAGAAACCACTCCGGGTGGACGCGCCTTAAAATTCTATGCAACGATTCGTATTGATGTACGCCGTGCTGAACAAATTAAAGCGGGTACGGAAGTGATGGGAAATCGTACGCGAATAAAAGTTGTAAAAAATAAGGTAGCCCCTCCTTTTAGAATGGCTGAAGTCGATATTATGTATGGTAAAGGGATATCTAAGGAAGGCGAACTATTAGATATGGCCGTCGAACAAGATATCGTGGATAAAAGTGGCGCTTGGTATAGTTACAATGAAGAGCGCATGGGACAAGGTCGTGAAAACTCTAAACAGTTTCTAATGGATAATCCTGAGATTATGGCAGAAATTGATGCTAAAGTGCGAGCTGCTTATGGTATTGGCGAGCCTGTTGATGAAGAGCTAGATGTGACATTGGATTTAGAAGAAGAATAAATCAATAACGACTTTTAAGCGCGCTTAAACGCTTAAAAGTCGTTTTTTGTTCTAAATAGCTGAGCCTATTTAAAATAAAATAAAGTTGACACTTTGATACACAACTATTAGAATTAATGTGTGTATCAATATACATCTATGCAAGTAGGCATAGTGATAATAATATATGTTTATCAAAAAAACTACACTGATATAAAATGATTATACGGAGGTGTACTATGAACACAATTGCTATACTCCTCGGTATCATCAGTTTGATTGTCGGTCTCGGCGCAGGGTTTGTCATTGCGAAAGTACGTCAGGAAAAACGAATTGACGCAGCCAAACATTCAGCAGAAGGCATTTTAGAAGAAGCAAAGCGTGAAGCTGAAACATTAAAAAAAGAAACGTTGTTAGAGTCCAAAGAAGAGAATCAGAAGTATCGTCTAGAAGTTGAAAGTGAGTTGAAAGAGCGAAGAAACGAAGTTAAAGAACAAGAAAATCGTTTACTCCAACGTGAAGCCACGCTTGATCGTAAAGATGAAGCGTTAGTTAAACGTGAAAACTCACTAGAAGATAAAGAAGAAAAACTTGATTCTAGAAAACAATTAATTGGTGAACGAGAAGAAGAAATCACGAAGTTAATAGAGGAACAACGCGTTGAGTTAGAACGGGTGGCATCCCTTTCTCGTGAAGAAGCAAAAAATATTATCATGACAGAAACAAAAGAAGAGTTAACCCATGAAATGGCTGTTATGGTAAAAGAAAGTGAACAACGTGCGAAAGACGAGGCAGATCGTGTTGCGAAAAACTTACTAGCATTAGCAATGCAGCGTAGCGCGGCAGATCAAGTATCGGAAACGACAGTTTCGGTAGTCTCTTTACCAAATGATGAGATGAAAGGTCGTATTATTGGACGTGAAGGACGTAATATCCGTACGTTAGAAACGCTAACGGGGATTGACCTTATCATTGATGATACACCGGAAGCAGTCGTATTATCTGGTTTTGATCCTATTCGTCGCGAGATTGCACGAATGGCTTTAGAAAAATTAATTCAAGACGGCCGGATTCATCCAGCTCGTATTGAAGAGATGGTAGACAAAGCACGTAAAGAGATGGATGAGCGTATTCGCGAATACGGTGAAAACGCCGCATTTGAAGTGGGTATCCATACGTTACATCCAGACTTGATTAAGATTATGGGACGTATGCGTTTTAGAACGAGTTACGGCCAAAATGTTTTAAATCATTCCATTGAAGTGGCCAAGTTAACAGGTGTGTTAGCTGCCGAACTAGGGGAAGATGAAGAAATGGCACGCCGTGCAGGTTTCTTACATGACATTGGAAAAGCACTTGACCGTGAAGTTGATGGTTCTCATGTGGAAATTGGAACGGAATTAGCTAAAAAATATAAAGAGCCTGAAATTGTTATTAATGCGATTGCGTCACATCATGGTGATACCGAAGCGACTTCTGTTATTTCAGTTTTAGTCGCAGCCGCTGATGCCTTATCAGCTGCTCGACCTGGAGCACGAAGTGAGTCGTTAGAAAATTATATTCGTCGTTTAGAACGTTTAGAACAAATTGCAAACGACTTCTCAGGTGTCGATTATAGTTTTGCGGTTCAAGCGGGACGTGAAGTGCGTATTATGGTTAAACCGGAAGAAATTTCTGATGATCAAGCGACTATCTTAGTCCGCGATATCCGTAAACGAATTGAAGCAGAATTAGAATATCCAGGACATATCAAAGTCACGGTAGTAAGAGAAACACGTGCTGTTGATTATGCCAAATAATAAAAAGTTTTCCGTCATAAAATGTGGCGGAAAACTTTTTTGCTTATAAAAGAGAATTTGAGAGCGGATAGTAGATTGGAGTAGTTATCGTTATTGTTTTTCATTGAAAAATAGTATAATAAAAGAACAAGGAGTAGGGAGGAGAAAGTATATGAAAGATGTGGTGAAAAGAAGTATAGGAACAGCGATTGGTATGACAGCTGGCTTACTCATCTATGACCAAATAAAAAAATCGCGCTCGTATCAACGTTTAGTAATTGGACAATCGCGTGAAAAAAAGATTCCAACGCTTCTTTTACATGGCGTGCATGGCGATCATCGAACAATGAAAGGTATGATTCGTCGTTGGGGACGTGAAGGACTTGCTTACAAAGCGTTACAAATCGAAGTGTCTGCTGATGGCGACATGATAGTAAATGGAACGTGGAATCAAAATCTCGATAACTTAAATCCCTTGATTCAAGTCTTTTTTGAAAATAACGATGCCAGTGCCGACCAACAGGCAAAATGGCTGACGCGTATTATGGTATTTTTAAAAGATAAGCTTGAGATAGATCGTTTGTACCTTCTAGGCCATTCAATGGGAGGAGTCGCGTCCATGTATTATTTAACTTCGGAAGCAGCGACAACAGATGATACGCCGATTGTGAAGAAGTTTGTTTCACTAGGGTCGCCTTATAAGGGAGAAATTGCGGATACACTGATTAGTCGCTTGTATCAATTGGAAAAAGAGGGCAAGCGTGATTTCGATGAAATGTATCAACATTTTATGTCAGTTAATCAACGCCTATCGCCAAATCTCTCCGTTTTAAATATTTATGGTGACTTAGAGGACGGCACTGAGAGTGACGGGATTATTATGACAGAGGATGCGCGTGCTTTACGTGACATAGTAGCGCATAAAGTGGCATCTTATGATGAGGTAGAAATCACGGGGTTAGGCGGTCAACATACGTTATTACATGAGAACGGTGAGGTCGATGAAACAGTGAGCTTGTTTTTATGGGGACAATAAATTTTAAGAAAGGAAGAGACATATGAATGAACGAAAAATTGATTGGATGAGTATCTTAGTAGGGATTCTATTTATCCTAGCGGCTATGGCGAGTTTTCGTCAACCTGCGTTAGTTTTAACGACTTTGGTCATGTGGTTAGCATTGATTGCGGTGATAAAAGGCATCCAACACTTTGTGACGTACAATCGCATTAAGAGTAATTTTGGTGGTGCGAGTACGTTATTAGTCGTGAATGGTGTTCTCGATGTGCTTTTTGGGACAATTGTGTTATTTAATGTTAAAGCAAAATTTATCAGCATGCTATTGTTAGGGTGGTTATTTGCCTTATGGTTTATTTCGAGTTCTCTTGTTCGAATTTTTAGTGCAAGATTATTACGTCCATTTAGTAAACTGGCGTATTGGACAACAATGATTTTAAATATTTTATGTGTTATTGCGGGAATAACGATGTTTTTTAACCCGCTGGGAGCATCTCTAACCGTTCCGTTTTTAATTGGTTTTTACTTTTTAATGTTTGGTATTGAGCGTATTATATCAGGCTTTACCGCCACAGGTATTTAGAAAAAAGGAAAGTATTTCGGTTTTTAAATGAAAATGCTTTGAAGTATTTTTTATCGTGTGTTATACTAATGTTAGTGATTTTTTGTAACGGGAATACAGGTAAGTTGTTTTAAACTTTTTCCTATTAATTCCATTCAAGAACTACACGAATAATTTGGAAAAGGAGGAGTTTAGAATGACTGAAGGAACAGTAAAATGGTTTAACGCTGAAAAAGGTTTTGGATTCATCACTGTTGAAGGTGGAGACGATGTATTTGTACATTTCTCAGCTATCCAAGGTGAAGGTTTCAAAACTTTAGAAGAAGGTCAAGCTGTAACATTTGATGTTGAAGACGGCGACCGTGGACCTCAAGCTACAAACGTAGTAAAAGCTTAATTAGCCTTTTGAGATCATATCCTACCACTTTGTTGGTAGGATTTTTTTATTGAAATCAAATTTCGATAAAAGTGTTGACGAATGGTTTAAGTAGGTATAGTATAATTAACATAGTCATCCGGGATGTTAGCTCAGTTGGTAGAGCAACAGACTCTTAATCTGTGGGTCGCGGGTTCGATCCCCTCACATCCCATTGGGTGCCAAACCCACGAGAATGGCGTTAGATTGGCGTTTTAGGACGTTTCGAAAATCTGACGCGCATTCTCATTTTTTTTTGGAATAAAATAGGTAAAAAAGACCTTTAAAGAAAAATAATTTCGTAAAAAAGATAAAGTTAAACAAAAACTTGAAAAAATATTTCCTAAGCGTTATAATGAAAGCGTATTAAAAGAGAGGAGGATTTCATTGTTAGGTTTTTCAGTTTTTTTAAGTGAAGAAATCACCGAAGAAACAGCGGCTTATGTAGAAATGATGTCTAGAAGTGGTTTTACGCATGTTTTTACCTCGCTTCATATTCCAGAAGATGACAGCAGTCAATATGTTCCGCGTTTAAAAGCTTTAGGCGAAATATTGAAAGCGCATCATATGAATTTAATGGTAGACATTTCAACAACAGGTCTAAAACAAATCGGGTTTGATATTTCTTCAGAAGATGATTTGAAAGCGATTAAGCAGCTAGGTATTACTGGTTTACGAATGGATTATGGCTTAGATTTAGAAACAATGGCGTTTTTATCTCATCATATTACAGTGGGATTAAATGCGAGTACATTATCTCAAGCTGATGCTGAAGAGTTAGGTCGTTTAGGGGCTAATTTTAACAATATGGAATTATTACATAACTATTATCCACGTCCTGAAACAGGTCTAAGTGAAGCAAGTTTTCGTGAGAAAAATCGTCAATTTCATCATCTGGGTATTAAAAACAGTGCGTTTGTACCGGGAGATGCACGATTGCGAGGGCCATTGCATTTAGGATTGCCAACATTAGAAAAGCATCGTGATGTTCATCCATTAGCAGCAGCTATTGAGTTATTTCAAGATGATACGATTGATGGTGTTTATATTGGGGATGAAACGATTCAACCTTTAACCGCTCAACAATTTTATCAATATTTTAAAGAAGCATGTGTCTTACTACCAGTATCAGTTAAGAGTGAGGCGCATAGGGCGCTCTTTATTGATACGCATACGAATCGTATGGATGATGCTCGTGATGTTGTTCGAAGTCAAGAGGCACGTTTTAAAACGATCCCTACTATTGAACCAGATAATACAGTGTCAAGAACAGTGGGTTCTGTGACATTGGATAATCGGTTGTACGGACGATATATGGGGGAACTCCAAGTTGTTAAACGACCATTGCCGGCTGATGAAAAAGTGAATGTTGTGGCGACCATCGACACTCCCCACTGCGGCTTAGTGCAATGGATTCAACCTGGACAAAAATTTGAATTAGTACCAAAGGAGAAAGCATAATGGATTTAGGAGCATTAACTACTGAAAAAAGAAATCAACGAACGACTGGGTTGGACGAAATGTCTACCTATGACATTTTAAAAGTGATGAATGAAGAGGACGCGAAAGTACCTCAAGCAATAAGTCAAATCTTGCCTGATATTGAAGCGGTGGTAGCTAAAATTATTGAAAGCTTTAATAAAGGTGGACGTTTAATTTATATGGGAGCAGGAACAAGCGGACGTTTAGGCATTTTAGATGCAGCAGAGTGTGTTCCAACTTTTGGTACAGAGCCAGAGATGGTACAAGGGTTAATCGCAGGTGGCATGTCTGCCATGACGGTGGCTGTTGAAGGGGCAGAAGACTCTCAAGAATTAGGTAAGGAAGATTTAGAGGCGTTATCTTTAACAGATAAAGATATTGTGATTGGTATCGCCGCAAGTGGTCGTACCCCGTACGTGATTGGTGGTTTAACTTATGCCGCAGAAGTGGGAGCTACAACAGGGTCTGTAACATGTAACAAGGGCTCTAAGATTAGTGAATACGCTTCTTATCCGATTGAAATTGAAGTAGGGCCTGAGATTCTAACAGGTTCCACACGTTTGAAATCAGGAACTGCTCAAAAACTTGTTCTTAATATGCTATCAACTGCTTCCATGATAGGTATTGGAAAAGTATATAAGAATTTAATGGTAGACGTGAAGCCTACGAATGAAAAGTTAGTAGAGCGCTCAAAACGAATTATTATGGAAGCGACAGAATGTGACTATGAGCTAGCGAGTGAGAAGTTTGAAGAAGCAAATCAAAATGTTAAGTTAGCAATTGTGATGATTCTGACAGATAGCGACAAAGAAACGGCATCAGAAAAGTTAATTAAAGGAAATGGGTTCGTGAGAAAAACTTTAGGATAAAAGGAGAGAAAGTAAATGACAGATAAAAATAAACGCATTGCGTCTGAGATTTATCAGTATGTTGGGGGACAAACAAATGTGAACAAGGTTGTCCATTGTATGACACGTGTTCGTATGGAAATTAAAGATTATAATAAAGTCGATTTAGAAGGCTTAAAGAATATTGAAGGTGTTATGGGTGTGGTAGAAGACGATACCCTTCAAGTCGTAGTCGGACCTGGAACGGTTAATAAAGTAGCCAAAGAAATGGTCGATATGGTAGGAGTAGAGTTGGGTGAAGATTTTCCTACCGCAACAACGGTTAGTGGTAAAGAGGCGGTTAACCAAAAAGCTGCTGAGATGAAAGCAGAAGTGAAGAAGAAAAATCAAAAACCATGGTCAAAAGCATTGAAATCTATCGCTAATATTTTCGTACCGTTAATTCCAGCTTTTGTTGGATCAGGGATTATTGGTGGATTTGCTTCTATCATTAAAAACATGTTAACGGCAGGTTCTATTTCAGGCGACGCTTGGGTAAATATTGCAAGTGTGGCGAGTATTATTCAAAGTGGTATCTTTGCTTACTTAGTGATTTATGTTGGGATTAATAGTGCCCGTGAATTTGGAGCTTCTCCAAGTTTAGGTGGGGTTATCGGGGGGATTACGACCTTGACGGGTATGAATCCTGATTTACCACTTCCTAACATTTTTACAGGAGATAACTTAAGTCCAGGTCAAGGTGGGATTATTGGGGTTATCTTTGCAGTATTTCTACTATCATTTATTGAGAAGAAACTACATGACATCGTACCTGAGTCTATCGATATTATTGTGACACCAACCATTAGTTTAATGGTAATGGGTCTTATCACAATTTTCTTAATCATGCCTATTGCAGGAGTGATTTCTAATTCCTTAGTTGGGGCGTTAAACTGGGTCTTAAATATTGGCGGAGCTTTCGCTGGTTTTGTATTAGGAGCAAGCTTCCTTCCAATGGTAATGTTTGGATTACATCAAATTTTAACACCTGTTCATTTAGAAATGATTGAACAAACAGGCAGTACGTTACTTCTACCTATCTTAGCGATGGCCGGTGCTGGTCAAGTCGGAGCTGCTTTAGCATTATGGGTAAAATGTCGTAAAAACACTCAATTAACAGAATTAATTAAAGGGGCACTACCAGTTGGTATTTTAGGAATTGGTGAGCCACTAATTTATGGTGTGACGTTACCATTAGGCCGTCCGTTTATTACGGCTTGTATCGGTGGTGGAGTTGGTGGTGCCGTGATTGGTTTAATCGGTAACATTGGTGCGACATCTATTGGACCAAGTGGGGTTGCGTTAATTCCATTAATCGCGAACGGTCACTGGTTTGGCTATGTGTTAGGATTATTAGCTGCCTATGCGGGTGGTTTTGTAGCGACTTATTTCTTTGGAACGACTAAAGAAATGCAAATGGGAGCTTAGTTAATGAAAAAAGCAGTTATTTTTGATATGGATGGTGTGCTGATTGCCTCAGAGCCTGTTTATCAGAAAAGACGGCAACGATTCTTTGAAAAATATGGGATACATTTAACGGAAAAGCAGCAGTTATCTTTTGTAGGCTCTAACCCTCCCAAGATGATGGCGACATTGTTTCCTAATGATGCTCGTAAACAAACAGAATTTTTAACCGCCTATCGGGCGTATACTGCAAAGCATAACATTGATTATGTATCAATTTTAGATCCTACGGCAGAAACGTTATTAAAAAAACTACAGCAAAAGGGACTCACGTTAGCTGTGGCATCTTCAGGAAGTCAGCGAGCTATCGAGCAAGTCTTGACAGAAACAGGTCTGGCATCTTATTTTGAAACGTATGTTAGTGGGGAATCATTTGAGGAGTCGAAACCACATCCGGCAATTTATCAAGCAACAGCCGAAAAATTAGGCTATCAGCCGAGTGAATGTATAGCTGTCGAAGACTCTTATTATGGTGTATTAGCGGCTAGCCAAGCGGGTATTGACGTATTGTTATTACGAAATCCGTTTTACCACATCGAGGCTCCTCAAGCTCATGCAGAGATTGAAAAGCTGATACAGGTGCTAGACTTTGTTTAAAAGCAGACTCGAACGAGACGTTCGAGTCTGCTTTTTTTAGAAAGTTCTCGACCAAAGTATCGAAGGAAGGTAAGATAGAGAAGAGGTGATGGGTGTGAATGTATTAATTAAAATAAAAGAAAACTTAGAGCTATTATCTAAGTCAGAACGTAAGCTAGCGGAGTGGATTTTACAATATCCTAAAGATGTGATTCATATGACAGTTACAGGGTTAGCTAAAGAAGCGGATTCGAGTCCAGCAACTATCGTCCGGTTGTGTCACTCGTTAGGATTAGCGGGCTTTCCGGATTTAAAATTACAGCTATCGGCGATACCAGAACAAGTGGCAGAAGATTTATTAACAGATATTGTGCCAGATGAATCGCTTGATCAGTTAAAAAAGAAATTACGAGTGAAATTAGATTATGCTTTTGATGAAACAGTAGAACGATTAAAAAATAAAGAGTTGGAACAAGCTTTAGCTTGGATGCGAGAAACGACTGTTTTTTATACGTATGGTTTAGGTGCTTCTGGTTTGGTGGCCAACGATATTTATCAAAAACTAAGTCGGATAGGACGTAGCGTGATGAATGAGCAAGATCATCATTTACTAGCGACAGCTATGGTAACGCAACAAGCTCCCGCACTACTATTTGCGATTTCTAATTCAGGTGAAAAGCCTGAAGTGTTGAAGCTAATGGATGTTGCGAAAAATAAAGGGATTAAAGTCGTTGGTTTGACGAGTCGTCGCGATTCGACACTTGCTAAACAAGCAGATGTTACTTTGTTGACCGCAACAGGTGGTGAAGCCCCACTTAGAAGTTCCGCAACGAATTCACTGTTAGTCCAGCTATTTGCCGTGGATATACTTTTTTCTGCTTTCGCTTCACAAGAATATGAATATTCCCTTCAAAAGTTGAATGATTCAAAAGAAGTGATTTCGCAATATTTTGAAAAGTCATCTCGTTGCGATTCGTAAGCGTTACTCGTTGACAAAGGCCGAGTAACACCGTAAAATTATTGGTCATGAACGAAATGTACTGGGGGAATCAATGTGTCAGATGAACGCGAATGGAAACTAGAAGAAGCCTATTTAGATAAAGTTTATAATAAATTAACCGAGACCTATCAAGATGTTGTACAAGCAGCAGAACATGCCGACCAAGATTCACGACAATTTATTCAAGGCTTATCAGGTGATTTGAGGATGAGTCAAGACTCTGTTTCAGATAGTTTTGAGTCATTAATCGAGGTTGAACAAAAAAACCAGGAATTAGCACAGTTAAATTATAAACGGGAATGGTTGGCGAAACAGCATCATAATGTGACGCAATTAATGGATTCCGCTTATTTTGCTAAATTAGATGTGCAGTATCCAGATGAAGAAGACGTAGAGTCTTTTTATATAGGAGTGGCAGGCTTTAGTGATGATCATCATGAACAATATGTTTATGATTGGCGATCACCGATTGCTAACTTATACTATGAAAATAATATAGGCAAAACGTCTTATGAAGCCCCTGTGGGAACAGTCCCTGTTGATTTAAAAAATCGTCGTCAGATTCGCGTGGAACGTGACCGGTTGCTTGATTTCTTTGATACGACGACCGCAATTGAAGACCCGATGTTGTTAGAAGTTTTAAATGAGTCTTCTTCTGCAAAATTACAAGATATTACAAGCACCATTCAGCGCGAGCAAAATGAAATTATTCGTGATACATCGAGTCACGTGCTGATTGTTGAAGGAATTGCGGGAAGTGGTAAGACGTCGACTATTTTACAGCGAATCGCTTATTTACTATACCGTTATCGTGATGATTTGCTGCCGGAGCAAGTTTTGCTTCTGTCGCCTAACCCGATGTTTAGCCAATATATCGAAGAAGTCTTACCAAGTCTTGGTGAAAAAAATCCGCGTCAAATGACGTTTCGTGATTTAATGAAACTAAAAGGACGGCACTATCCTGTTGAGACGATGGCTGAGCAACTAGAGAATCAGACTGTTCGGACAGATTTGACACATATGTTGACATTGGAATCTTATGTGGAAAAATTGACGGCGAAAGATATTTATTTTATCCCATTAAAGCGTGAGGAAGAGGTTGTAATTTCGGCCGAGTGGATGCAGGAAACACTGGCATCCTTGCCTGATAGTACGGAGATGTATCGTCGTTTAGAATACGTGCGTGAACAAATGTTGGCACAGGTCGAACGATACATCAAAACAGAGAGTAAGCAAGCATACTGGCGTGATGAAGTTCAAGATTTAAGCAATGAAGAGTATAAGCAACTATTTCCAAAAGGGATGAAAGGTAGTGAAGATGATAATATCGAGCGGATTGCATTTAAACTATTGACGAAACGTTTTGGTAATGTACGTCAGCGTATTCAACGCTATGGCTGGTTAGATTTAGAACGTCACTATGTTGAAGCAACTGGTGAGGCATTATCTTTACCGTTATCACTTGACCAAAGTACAGAGTTTGCTTATCTGCATTATCTATTATTACGTCAGCGAAATGAACGACGGGTTAAATATGTGATTGTAGATGAAGTGCAAGATTATTCAGAAACGCAACTTTATTTCCTATCTAAAATATTTGACCAAGCGAACTTCACATTAGTGGGAGATGGACTACAGTCTATTTTTGTACAGGGAACATCTTTTGACCGCATGGCTCCGATATTTGAAGGAGAAGGGCGTCGTATTAAACGAATGGCGTTAAAAAAATCCTACCGCTCAAGTGGTCCGATTAGTCAGTTGATGAAACACTTAGCAGGTGGCGAAAGCAGTGGGATTGAAGTGATTAATCGTCCGGGTAAGAATCCGGTCTATGTACCTTTAAAAAATGAGCAAGCTTATCGAGAATATTTACAAACGTTTATCGCACAGCGTGAAAAAAATACGCGTCGTGTCATCTTAACGAAAACAAGTGAGGAAGCCAAAACACTGTATGAATCACTCGGACGTCCACATGATTTACATGTTGTCACAGATACGGCAGCGATGAATTTTTCAACGAAAACCATGATGATGCCGATTCATTTAGCGAAAGGATTAGAGTTTGACCACGTGCTCATTCACGATGTTTCGAATAATCACTATTCAGATACACAAATGGCAAGGCACTTACTTTATACCGCAAGTTCGCGTGCAATGCATGAATTAACACTGCCATTTATCGCGCAACTTACTGAGTTATTAAAATAGAAAAACTGCCAGTCAATCAAGACTGGTAGTTTTTTATTTTAACAAAGGAATGTCTAGAGTTTAAACTCTTGTTAAAATAATGTATAATGGAAGTAATATCCGTGTAATGAAGTGTTCTGCTCTAGAGGAGGAAATAAATACATGAAAAAGATATTAGTCGTAGATGATGAAAAGCCCATCTCAGATATAGTAAAGTTTAATCTTTCAAAAGAAGGTTATGATGTTTACACGGCTTATGATGGTGAGGAAGCAATCGAACAAGCGGAAGAAGTCGTACCAGACTTAATTCTATTAGATTTAATGTTACCAAAAATAGACGGGCTAGAAGTCTGTCGTCAAATTCGCAAAAAGCATGATATGCCGATTATTATGGTGACAGCCAAAGATTCAGAAATTGATAAAGTTTTGGGTCTTGAATTAGGTGCAGATGATTATGTAACCAAACCATTTTCAAATCGCGAATTAATTGCACGGGTTAAGGCGAATTTACGTCGTCAAGGAGCAGCTGCTGCGTCAGCAGAAGAAGAAAATGATAATAATGAACTAGAAGTGGGCGATTTAACTATTCATCCAGATGCGTACATCGTGTCTAAACGTGGTGAAAAAATCGAGTTAACCCACCGTGAATTTGAGTTGCTTCATTACTTAGCTAAACATTTAGGACAGGTCATGACACGCGAGCATTTATTACAAACCGTTTGGGGATATGATTATTTTGGAGATGTGCGGACGGTCGATGTGACGGTTCGTCGTCTAAGAGAAAAAATAGAAGACAGTCCGAGTCACCCTTCGTGGCTAATTACGCGTCGTGGTGTCGGGTATTATTTAAGAAATCCTGAGCAAGATTAGGAGAAAGAGAAACAGTATGAAGAAAAAATTTAATTTTTTCCAGTCTGTTCATTTTAAAATAGCCATGGTGTTTGTTCTACTGTTAGTGATTTCAGTAGAAATCATCGGGGCTATTTTTATTAGAGAACTGGAAAATACGACTATCAATACGTTTCAAATTAACATGAATTCTCAAGTTGAACAGTTGGCATCCAATTTAAGTAATGAGCTGACATCCGATACGGACGATCCTGATGATTTGAATTTAAAGCGTATCATTAGTGAATTTGCTAAAAATGATATTTTAGAAGTTCGTGTTGTCGATGATAAAGGGATTGTAAGAGCGACGAGTGAAGTTACTAAGCAAAGTGATGTCGGAAAGAAAAATGATTATAATAGTTTAAATGATTTTTCAGAAAAACGAACGGAGATTACAGATCCTAACACGGGAGAGCGTGTGTATATTAATGTTCAACAAGTGAAATCGACCACAGGGAATGCTGTTATCGGTGCAGTTTATGTTAAAAGTAATATTGAGAAAAAATATAAAGAAATTAGTGAAACGACCTTAATATTCTTTACCGCTTCTGTGATTGCCATGACAATTTCTCTTGGGGTGGCGATTTTGGTTGCACGCACTATCACCAAACCTATTGGCGAGATGCAACGTCAAGCCGTGCGAATTGCTTCAGGCGATTATACGGGGAAGGTCGAAGTTCACGGTCAAGATGAGCTCGGTCAGTTGGGGCACACTTTTAATGAACTCTCTGACCGAGTAAAAGAAGCGCAGGAAACATTAGAAGCCGAGCGTCATCGGTTGGATAGCGTGCTATCTCATATGACAGATGGGGTAGTGGCGACCGACCGACGAGGAAAAGTGATTATTATCAATGAGATGGCTCAATTATTATTAAATGAAACGGTTGAGTCAGCGATTGGACAATCTATTTTACATGTCTTGCGTATTGAAGAAAATTATACGCTCCGACAATTATTAGAAGAACAAAACGAACAATTAATTGAAATACCGGGTGAAGAGGAAGACGATTGGACGATTTTACGCGTTGACTTTGCGATGATTCGTCGAGAGTCAGGGTTTATCAGTGGTCTAGTGTGCGTCTTGCATGATGTAACCGAACAACAAAAAGTAGAATCTGAACGGCGAGAGTTTGTATCAAATGTGTCTCATGAATTACGAACACCTTTAACTAGTATGAGAAGCTATTTAGAAGCGTTATCTGATGGAGCTTGGCAAGATCAAGATATTGCTCCAAAATTTATTAGCGTCTCACTAGAAGAAACAGATCGTATGATTCGCATGATTTCTGACTTGCTAGAGTTATCGCGTATGGATAGTCAAAAGATGAATTTACAGCTTGAAATGGTCAACTTAAACGAGATGTTTAACTTTGTTTTAGACCGATTTGAGATGATGATTACGAGTAAAAATCAAGATTATACAATCCGACGTGAATTTACACGACGTACGATTTGGGTGGAAGTCGATTCTGATAAGATGATTCAAGTGTTGGATAATATTTTAAACAATGCTTTGAAATACTCTCCAGATGGGGGTGTCATTACCTGCTCGTTATTAGAAACGCATAACAATGTGATTATGAGCGTTTCAGACCAAGGAATGGGCATACCTAAAAAAGATGTTAAACGCGTCTTTGATCGCTTCTTCCGTGTTGATAAAGCACGCTCGCGGGCGATGGGTGGTTCTGGATTAGGCTTAGCCATTTCAAAAGAAGTCATTCAAGGGCACGGTGGGACAATCTGGGCTGAAAGCGAAGAAAATGCAGGTTCTACCTTCTTTATTTCCCTACCTTATATACCAGTAGAGGAGGACCTTTGGGAATGAAAAAACTAAAAGAACGTTTAATACGCTATGCATTGATTGTCATGATTGGCCTTAGTTTTTTTCTTTCTTGGAAAATTTGGACCCAATCAGGCAATAAAAGCTTACAGAATATGAATACCAGTGCTACCCCTTCAGCAGTTAAAGAAGCGAAAGATATATTTGTACCCGTACAGCTCGTTTATCACGAAAGTCCGGATAACGCTGCACTGAGTAATCGAAGTGGACTAATCGATCGGATGAATCGCTTACTTTTTCAGTTGAAACTCGGCAGAGTGACAGCGCATCGCGACTTATCTGATGACCGTTACTTTGCTCTACAACAAGTAGCGCCTAGTGTGGAATTGATATTTTCAGATGCTATCTCGCTTGAGTATTATTTAGATATCAATGAAGAAAAGTTAAAAGGAGATGCTATTGATAATGTCACAGTCAATCGTTTAGTTTTTGATCCGGAGGCATCCGTTCTTTACTTTATGGATGATCGCAATAAAACCATTTATGAAGCCAGTGCTTCAGGGCTAAATGAAGAAACATTCAATGATTTACTATCTGAAGGGCGTAATCACTTTAAAAAGGTAACAATGGACGGAACGCTGACACCACATTTGTATTTGTACGATGATCCTGTTACATTAAAAAAATATAGTTATATCTTAGAAACACAGTCGTATACTATGTTTTCCAATGCCCTTTTTAAAAATACTGAAGATGTCTTCGCCAATGACGCTCAAAAAGATGATAAGAATATCAACTTGATGAATGCTGAAGGCCAGAAATTAAATATTCAATATGAAACAGGAGAAGTCCGCTTTAATGATCGCTATTCGCCAGCTAATCCAAATGCTTTAGAGATGGCGAATACAAGCTATCAAGCGATTAAACGTATCGCAAATAATATGGGGATTGTCCGTTACTTTGCTAATCAAAATGGTACGATAGTGTATCGTAACTTTGTAGAAGGTTATCCTATTTTTAGTGACCAAAATAAAGGGAGAATTGAAGTATCCTTTTTTGAAGGACAATTATCTATCGTCACTAACCAAGATACGATTTTAGTTCCCATACCGGCTGATGAGACGGTGACGTTGCCACAAACGAGTGATGTTTTAAATGAGTTATTAATGGCTGGTGTCAAAAAAGAAGATATTCAAGGCTTGCAAATTGGTTATACGTGGCACACAAACCGTGAAACGCGTCAAGTCGTAGACTTAGAACCTGAATGGTATGTCAATTATCGCGGTGTGTGGGATAATGTCCCAACAGTGTTACACTTATTAGCCACGGAACGGGAGGAGATGTAATGGATTTTAAACGAATTGAGTTTATATTTTTGATTACTTTTTTATCCCTCAATCTCTTTTTAGCATTTTCATACTTTCAAGGACAAGCAGAAACAACTCAATTGCCAGAAAGCAGTTATTTAGATAATATTGAAAGTAGACTGAAAGAAGAAAAGATTACGATTCCGCATGATTTTTCTACCCAAGAAAAAGAAGGCTATTATTTAAGCGCCTTACCGACTAACTTTGAAGAGCGTGGTGTGACGAAAAATGCTCGACTAAATGATGCCATGACAGTCGTTGAGGATTTGGAGAGTATACCGATTGTTGATATTTCGAAGAAGAACGTGAGACAAGAAGTGGAGTCTTTTGTGACGAATTCGGAAGATATAGCTGAAAGAGAGAGTTACACGTATAGTAGCGCTTTATCCGAACCGCCGTATGCTTTCGTCTATACGCAATCGTTTGAAGGGATTCCTTTCTATGACGGTTCTAGCAAATTAGTGGTCACATTGGAAGATACCGCTAATGGACGTTTGACATTGTCGCAGTTTAGCCAAACGCATATAGAAGATGTTGAACCATTACGTGAAAAGCAAATTCTCATCACCGAGCATGATGCTATTGTAACCTTGTATTTAGCCAGTCGTATCCCAAATGGCGCGACGATCAAACAAACAACACTAGCCTACACCAAAATATTTAGCGTGAGAGGGAAAGATGTTTACGTGCCCACATGGTTGATTTGGATTGAAAACAAAGATAAAGAGTTACAAATAGAAAAAATCAATGCTTTTTCTAACTCTATTATTTCTAGTGGCATGTCAGAAGTTAGAAAAGAAACATTTTAAAGAAGGACAGTGATAAAGTGAGTGATTTACAAGCATTTAATGTGAGTGTGCTAGCGAGCGGTAGCACGGGAAACTCACTTTACATCGAAACAGAAAAGCGACGGCTTTTAGTGGATGCTGGTTTAAGTGGGAAAAAAATTACAGAGTTATTAGCTGAAATAGGACGAACCCCTGCTGAGCTAGATGGGATTTTTGTTACCCACGAGCATACTGACCACATTAAGGGCGTAGGTGTTTTATCGCGACGTTATGGTATTGATGTTTTTGCCAATGAAAAAACATGGCAAGCGATGAGTAAAAATGTGGGTACAATCAAACCAGAAAATCGTCATCATTTTGAAATGGGAAAAGTCCTGACTTTTGGTGATATGGATATTGAAAGTTTTGGCGTCTCTCACGATGCGATTGAGCCTCAATTTTACCAGTTTCATCGTCACAACAAAACGGTCACAGTTGTTACCGATACCGGTTATTGTAGCGACCGTCTAAGAGGAACTATTCGTAATTCAGATTGTTATTTAGTCGAAAGTAACCACGATATAAATATGTTACGAACAGGTGGTTACCCTTGGCATCTAAAACAACGTATTTTAGGCGATAGTGGTCATTTATCAAATGAAGATGGCGCTGAATTAATGACCGACGTCATCGGTTCGCGTACGAAAAAAATCTTTTTAGGTCATCTAAGCAAAGAGAATAACTTAAAAGAAATTGCACATATGACGATGGAACAAACCTTGTCATCAATTGGGATTGACACACGACGAGAGGTACAAGTGTTTGATACAAGCCCAGATGCTGCAACACCATTATTTGAAGTCTAAAAAAGACCGCTTTCCAATGGAAAGCGGTCTTTTTGCTTATTCTTTTTCTAAAGAAGAACGGTCTAGTGAAAGGGAAACTTTCACGGTATTTTTGTGATGCTCACGATAGTAGGTTACCTCAATCTCGTCCCCGACTTTTTTCGTATATAGAATGGTTTGAAGGTCAGTCGCATTTTCAATCTCTTTACCATCAATTCCTACAATCACATCATACTGTTTTAAGCCTGCTGCTTCAGCAGGAGAAGCGGCCTGAACGCTACGAATGATTACACCAGATTTAATATCTGTTGGCAATTTTAAGATTTTTTCTTGTTGTTCTTGGCTAATGACCGCTAAATCAATCATCGTCACACCTAACATTGGGCGAATGACTTGTCCGTTTTGTTCTAGTTGATTAATAATATCGACAACATCATTACTTGGAATAGAGAAGCCCATACCCTCAGCAGAGATACCACTCGCTGCTCGTGCAATCTTAATGGAGTTAATTCCGATTACTTGGCCCGCAATATTAATTAATGGCCCACCAGAGTTCCCAGGATTAATCGCCGCATCTGTTTGAATGGCATTAATATTCGTAGGTTGTCCTGTTTCTGGATTTTGATTCGTGATTGTTCGGTTTTTAGCGGAAATGATACCCTGTGTCACAGAGTTAGCATAATCAGAACCGAGTGGAGAACCAATCGCAATCGCAGGTTCACCAATTTTTAGAACATCAGAATCACCAAATTCAGCAGTATCTTTTACGCCCTCGGCACTGATTTTTAAAACAGCCAAATCAGTATAAGCGTCGGCACCAACTAGTTCAGCGGACACTTTTGAACCGTCGTTCATTAAAACTTCTAAAGCATCAGAACCTTCCACGACGTGATTATTAGTCACAACATAGGCGTTTTTACCATCTTTTTTATAAATAACCCCACTGCCCTCGCTAGAAGTTTCGAGCTCGTCTTGTTTATCTTCTGATTTCTTTTCGGGTTGTTGCGGTAAACCGAATAGTCCACCAAGTCCATATTCATCCGCCATTTCTTGTCGTTTTTGTAAATTAATAACAGAAACGACAGCGCCTTGTACTTTCTCCACGGCTTTAGAAGTATTGTTTTCCACATCATAAGCCACTTTCTCAACTTTCGTAGCTTCACCATGATTGTTTAATGGCTGAGATGTCTTATCACTGTCTTGATTGAAATTAAATAAAAGACCAAACGCGACGGCACCTCCAATGAGTCCGCCTAAAAGTCCCGTTCCAAAACGTTTAAGAGGGGATGAAGTAGATGTTTCATATGTTTTCATAATTGTCGGTTAAAAACCTTTCCTCCTTTAACTTAACTGTGTAATTAAAGTATATAAGGGTTTTGTGAATAAGTCTAATAAGATTATTTGAATATTTTATGAAAGAAACATTTAAAATACGAAGAAACATATAAATCACAAGTTATGCACAAAAGTTATCCACAAAACATACATTCTGTGGATTGTGGACAAGTTGTTTGAAGAAAAGGGATAAAATAAAGAAAATTACTATATCGATAACGTGGATATGTGTATAAGTCTGTGGATAACTGTGGAAAACTCCTTTTTAATGTGATAAACTTATAAAAACGAATGTACGGATATACGGAGGAAAAAATGAAAGTCACAATATTAGCAGTAGGAAAATTAAAAGAGAAATATTTGAAACAAGGTATTGCAGAATATAGTAAACGCTTAGGTCCTTATACAAAGTTAGATATTATTGAAGTGCCAGATGAGCAAGCGCCTGAAAATCTTAGCGAAACGCAAATGATACAGGTGAAAGAAAAAGAGGGACAGCGTTTGTTGGGGAAGGTAAAGGAAACAGATTTTGTCATAACACTTGAAATTCAAGGGAAATTAGTCAGTTCTGAAGAGCTCTCTAAAACCATTGCTACACAAATGGTTAGAGGGAAAAGTCATTTTGTTTTTGTCATAGGAGGGTCACTTGGGTTATCTGATGCTGTGATGAAAAGGAGCAACTATGCTATCTCTTTTGGGCGAATCACTTATCCACACCAATTAATGCGTTTAGTTTTAACCGAACAAATTTACCGAAGTTTTAGAATAATGAAAGGCGAACCGTATCATAAATGATGCGGTTTTATTAGTATTGACAGTTAAATGTATCTAAATTACTTAAGTGTTACTCATATAATCGAAATAAAAATCCATAAAATTTTAAGCTGTTTTTAAAAGAAAAGGCTTGCATTTTTTTCTCAATCGCTTATACTGAAAGCGTAATAAATATTTTTTATCAATATACAAAAAAATGTATATTGAGAAAGGAGAATTTATATGAAAAAGATAGTTGTAGGTGGACAAATTGACAAACCAGAAGTTATGGCTCTTGTTGAGAAGCATTCGAATGGTAATTTTGAAGTAACTATTAAAAGTGACTTAGATGCAGCTATGGCTGTTAAATCAGGTCAAGCAGATTTTTATTTAGGTGCCTGTAACACAGGTGGTGGTGGAGCGTTAGCTATGGCGTTAGCTTTGTTAGGGAGAGAAAACTGTGTAACAATTTCAATGCCTTCAAGTGTAATGAGTGAAGAAGAAATTCGAGTGGAAGTGCAATCTGGTAAAAAAGCATTTGGTTTTACAGCTCAACATAAAGAAATAGTAGTACCAATTATTATGGACGAATTATCAAAATTATAAAATATAAAGAGAATGGTGGAAAAAAATGGACTCATCTAAAATAATTGAATTGATTGCTATTGCGGCTTTGGGAGGACTAAGCTCAATTTTAGCAAATAAAGGTATTGCGGTTTTTAACGACGGTTTACGTCCCATTGTACCTGAATTCCTCGAAAAAAAGATTGGTAAAAAAGAATTAGCGGCAACAAGTTTTGCCTTGAGTTTTGGTTTAGTTATTGGATTTGGTATTCCAGTGTCAATTGGTGCTTCAATTTTATTAGTACATAGTATTTTATTAATGACTGATATTATTGGTTCATGGGCTCCAGAAGGCAAAAAAGGAATGATCATTGCTGGTATTATTGGTGCGGTTTATGGAGTTGGTTTAGTTTTAGGATTACAAGCAGTGGTTGATGCATTTGCTTTAATGCCTGTTAACTTTATTGATTCATTATCAAAAGTTGGTGCACCAGTTGTTATTTCATTTAGTATTTTTCCAGCAGTAGCAATTGCAAGTCAACATGGCTTTAAAAAAGGTTCTATCTCATTTGGTGCGACATTATTAACATTATTTATTGTAAAACAATTTGGGACTTTTAAATTAGCTAATGGGACATCTTTAACATTAAGTGCAGAAGGTATGTCACTTTTAGTTGGTATGATTTTCATGATTTACTACGCTGTTAAAGTTAAGAGTGATGGAAGTAATTCAAATGAAAGTTTAGTCAGTGTCTTTTTAGAACGTGTTAACAGAATCAAGAAAAACTGGATTTGGTTATCAGCAATGGGTGGATTAGTTGCAGCAGCAACAAGTCTTTTATTAATCGCTGGAGATCCTATTTCTTTAAATCTTTTAGCTGAAGGTAAAGCAAGTGAAGCAGCTTTAGCAGCTTTTGCTAGAGGGATTGGATTTATTCCGTTAGTATTCTCAACAGCAATTGTAACGGGTGTTTATAGTCCTGCTGGAACAACATTTGTATTTGTAGTAGGTATTTTATTAAAAGGTAACCCAATCTTAGCATTTGCAGTAGGTGCTTTAGCTATGTTTATCGAAGTACAATTATTAACATTAATGGCAAAAACTTTAGATAAATTCCCAGGTATTAGAGAAATGGGAGAACATATTAGAACAGCAATGAATAAAGTATTAGAAGTAGCCTTATTAATTGGTGGAGCAATGGCATCAGAAGCAATTGCACCAGGTATTGGTTATTTCTGGGTAATTGGATTATTACTATTAAATAAAAAAGCAAACAAACCTGTTGTAGATTTAGCAGTTGGGCCGATTGCTGCAATCACTTTAGGTATTTTAGTAAATATTTTAAACTTAATTGGTTTATTCACACCTGTTGTAGCTGGTTAGAAAGAGGGGGCAACAAAAATGGTCTTACAAAAAGGTATCACTTATATGCATGAGCATACAACAATCGATTTATCACGTTTGAAAAATATCGATGACACAAATTTAAATTGCTATGATGAGACTGTAGCAGAATACAAAAAAATGTACGATAAAGGTGTCCGCAATATTGTAGACGTAACGAATATGGATATGAGAAGAAATCCATTGTACGTTAAACGCGTTGCAGAGGAGACAGGCATGAATATCGTTCAGGCGACAGGCTTTTATCAAGATAAATTCTTACCTGAATTTGTTACAGATTACTCGATTAAGCAATTAACAGATTTTATGGTGAAAGAAATCAGAGAAGGTATTGCTGAAACTGATATTAAAGCACACATAATTGGTGAAATCGGAACAAGTAAAAACATTATGATGCCTCGTGAAGAGAAAATATTTGAAGCGTCTGTTCTTGCTCATAAAGAAACGGGCGTACCAATTACGACTCATACGACACTAGGAACTTATGGTCATGAGCAAGTTGCTTTCTTTAAAGAACGTGGCGTTGATTTAAGTCGAGTTGTTATTGGTCATGTGGATTTAACAGGTGATATTGATTACATTTTACATATGTTAGACCAAGGTGTGTATGTTGAATTTGATACGGTTGGTAAAGAAAATTATCAACCGGATTTACTAAGAGTTGAGATGTTAAAAGAAATCGAAAAAAGAGGATACACTGACAAAGTATTTTTATCAATGGACATTACAAGAAAATCAAACATGGAATACATGGGTGGAATTGGTTATTCCTATTTATTAGATACATTTGTTCCTCTTGCTTTAAACAATGGTGTTTCTCAAAAATTTATCACAAAAATGTTAGAAGACAATCCGATAACATTTATGAATAGAGGTTAAACTTATGAAAACTTATCCATTAACCAGTTTAACAATTGAAGAAGCAACACAACTTCAATTTAAGTTAGTTGATTCCATCACTCGTTTTTTCCCAGGAAATGAAATACTAACACGAGGTGACTTAGGAGTAGTCAAAGGCTTAAACCAACCAGAATTTACAAAAAAAGTAGAAGAAGTACTAGCAGACTTTTTTGAAGCTGAGAGTGCCATGCTTGTCAGAGGTTCTGGAACGAATGCCATTCGACTTGCTCTTTATGGTTCAGTTGGAACGAATGGGACTTTATTAGTCCATGAAGCAGTTATTTATCCTACAACACAAGTATCAATTGATATGTTGGGTATCAAGATAATTCGAGCGGACTTCAATGATTTAGAAGCATTAAAAACAGCAGTATCTAATGAAAAATTAGACGGCGTATTGGTTCAAGTAACACGTCAAAAAATTGACGACTCATATGATTTAGAAGAAGTGATTAAAACAATTCGTGGTATTAGTGAAAGCCTACCAATCGTTACTGATGATAATTATTCAGCCATGAAAACTAAAGGAATAGGAACACAATTTGGTGGTAGTTTAGCCTGTTTTTCTACATTTAAACTACTTGGTCCAGAAGGTGTAGGATGTATTGTTGGAGATAGCCGATATATTAATAAATTAAAACAAGACAATTATTCTGGCGGTGGACAGGTTCAAGGTCATGAAGCTTTAGATGTTTTAAAAGGTTTAATCTATGCACCTGTTTCATTAGCGATTTCTGCACAGGTAAGTGAAGTATTATGTGCTAAAATCAATGAAGGTGAAATAGAAGGTTTAGAAGAAGCTTATGTTGTGAATGCCCAATCTAAAGTTGTGGTAATTCAACTAAAAGAAAACAATGCTCGTGAAGTAATTGATGCTGCAACTAAGTTAGGTGCTCTACCACATCCAGTGGGAGCAGAGTCGCAGTATGAATTTTCCCCACTTGTTTACCGAGTATCTGGTACTTTTAGAGCAACAAATCCTGAGGCGGAGCATTCGATGATTCGAATTAATCCAAACCGTGCAGGTGTTGAGACCATCATTCGTATTTTAAAAGAAGCAATGACTATAGTGAAGAAATGAGGAGTTAGGATTGAGTAATAAATTCTTGAAGAAAAAAGGGGTAATCATTAATCATTTAGCATCTGATTTACTTCAGTTAAAAAAAGGGGATAGAATGCCGAGTATTACTGAGTATCAGAGTGAATATGATGTTGCTAGAGGAACTGTCCAGAACGCATTGAATTATTTAAAAACAGAAGGTGCGCTTGTGACTAAGAGTCATGGACATCTAGGAACCTTTATCGAAGAAATTGATTATACCATTTTACAAGAATACGCTCTTTCTGAAGCTATTTTAGGAACGATGACTCTACCTTACTCACGCTTATATGAAGGATTAGCAACTGGTATTTATGAAGAATTTAAAGAGCATAATATCAAGTTGAATCTTGCTTATATTCGTGGATCTAAGGAAAGAGTTCGGTCAATATCAACGAAGACGTATCGTTTTGCAGTAGTATCAAAATTTGCTGCAAAACGAGTGATTCAACAAGGTGAGCCATTAGAAATTGTGATTGATTTTGGAAAGCAAACTTATTTAAGCGGGCATGTCTTATTATTTGCTAACCGTCATAACAATAGTATTGAAGATGGGATGAAAGTAGCGATTGATTATAGTTCACTGGATCAGCAAATGTTAACGAATGAAAGTATTCAAAACAAGCAGGTTGAGCTGGTTGAAATGCCTGGTCATCAAATTATTCACTCTTTAAAGAGTGGGCAAATTGATGCAGGGATTTGGAATTTTGATGAGATTCGTGACAAAAACTATGAAGAGTTGAACTATATCACGTTAGATAATAATCAATTAGAAGAGGAAATGAGTACTTCGGTTATTGTTTGCCATCAAGATGATACGTCAATGGAAGCTTTCTTTAACAAAAGTTTTGATATGAAACGAGTTTTAGATATTCAAACACAAGTAGGCGATGGGACAATGGTTCCAAGATATTAAGGAGAAAATCATGATTAAAGAAAAACTAGAGATATTAGTTAGCTCAGAAGTAATTGATGAAGAAACGCGTCAATATATATTACAAGTTTTAGAGTGTTTACTTGAAAACAATATTATTAACGAAGTAGCTCAGTCAGATGTGTTCTTGACACATTTAGCAATGGCTGATACAAGACGCAAGAAAAATGAAGTAGTAGCAAGTTTAGATGATTTTATTTTATCTGAAATTACTGCTGATCCTAAATTTTCTGATGCAAAAGATTTATGGGTAAGCATAGAAGAAATGGCACCAAAAAACTTTGAAGAAGCGGAATTAGATTATTTTTATCTACATATCATTAATTTATTAAGGGAGGATTAATATGTTTTTAGAAGCTACAAAACGTAGAAATCCTGAATTAATAGATGCGGCTATCAAGTTACATCAAGAAGGAGCAATCCTACCTGATACGTATATTTTAGACTTAGACCATATTGTTAAAAATGCTAAAGTCTTAAAGAGACATGCTGATGAAGTTGGAATTGACTTGTTTTACATGACCAAACAAATTGGTCGCAATCCATTAGTCTCTCAAGCTATCAGAGAAGCAGGTATTGAACAAGCAGTAGTTGTTGATTTTAAAGAAGCTCTAATTATGATGGAGCATGGTTTACCAATTGGTAATGTTGGACATTTAGTTCAAGTTCCAGTGGCTCTGTTAGAAAAAGTGATTGATTATGGACCTAAATATATGACAGTCTTTTCACTTGATATGCTGAAAAAAATCAATGAAGCAGCAAAAAATGTTGGGAAAGTTCAAGATATTTTATTAAAAGTGATTGAGCCAACAGATGAAATTTATGAAGGTCAATTTGGTGGTTTTCATTTAGACGAGTTAGAACAATTAGCAACTGTTTCTAAAGAATTAAGCCATATTAACATTTCAGGATTAACCTCTTTCCCATGTTTCTTATTTGATGGTGAAAGTGAGTTAAAACCAACAAATAATATTCAAACCATTGAAAAAGCAACTCAAATTTTAGTTGAGAATGATATTTTAATTACTGAATTAAATATTCCTTCAGCAACATGTAGTAAAACAATTCCATTAATTAAAGGCATTAACGGGACACAAGGTGAACCAGGGCATGCGTTAACAGGGACAACACCTCTTCACGCTAAAATGGATTTAGAAGAAGTTCCAAGTATAATTTATGTTAGTGAGATTTCTCATAACTTAGATGGTAAAGCCTATTTTTATGGTGGTGGTTATTACCGAAGAGGCCATTTAGAGAATATCTTAGTAGTAAATGAGGATAATACAAAAACAGATGATAAAGTAGAAGCTTTTGGTAATGAGAGTATTGATTATTACCTAACTGCTGAACATACTCATGCAGTAGGTTCAACGGTATTAGCAGCTTTTAGAACACAGATTTTTGTGACAAGAAGTGATGTAGCAGTTGTTTCTGGTATTAGTAAGGGACAACCTAAAGTAGAAGGTATATACAACAGTCTGGGAAATTTAATTAGAAGGTGATAAGATGAGTAGATTTGTTGTGATTGTATTAGATAGTTTTGGCGTAGGGGCAATGGATGATGTTTCAAAAGTTAGACCAAGAGACATTGGAAGTAGTACGGCAGGACATATTATAGAAACAAATCCAAGTATTCAACTACCAACATTGGAAAAATTAGGTTTAATGAATGCTTTAGGATATGAGATTGGTGAACATAAAAAATCAGAAACTGCTGTTTTTGGTACATCTAATTTGTCTCACCACGGGGCAGATTCATTTTTAGGCCATCAAGAGATTATGGGAACAACACCTAAGATTCCTTTAATTCAACCATTTAATCAAAAAATTGACGAAGTTGAGGCTAATCTTTTAAAAAATGGTTATTCAGTTCGTCGAGTGGGTGAAAAAGGTACACAAATTTTAGTTGTTAATGAAGTAGCAACAGTAGGGGATAATTTAGAAACGGATTATGGTCAAGTTTATAACGTTTCTGCTTGTCTTGATTTAATTAGTTTTGAAGATTTAAAAACATTAGGACATGTTGTTCGTGAAGTTGTTCAAGTGTCTCGAGTGATTACATTTGGTGGGGAGCAAGTCACATTAGATGATTTATTAGCCGCTAGAAAAATTAAAAACAATGAAATAGCTGGAGTAGATGCACCTGAGTCTGGTGTTTATAATCATGGTTATCAAGTTGTTCATCTGGGATATGGAATTGATAAAAATGTTCAAACACCAACTATCTTAGATAAAGAGGGGATTACAGTTTCATTTTTAGGAAAAATCGCTGATATTATTCAAACAGATAGTACAAGATTATTTCCTGGAGTAGATTCTGAATACTTATTTGATTGTTTAATGAGTGAAGTTAAAGATATAGAGACTGGATTTATTGCTTTAAACATTCAAGAAACTGACTTGGCAGGTCATGCTGAGGATGTTTATGGATATTCAGACCGTTTAGAATTAAGTGATAGAAGAATAGCTGAATTATTACCTTTACTTGTTGAAGGAGATATTTTAGTAGTAATGGCCGATCATGGAAATGATCCAACTATTGGACACAGCAATCACACCAGAGAAAGGGTACCGTTATTAATTTACAGTCCAGGAAAAGAAAATATAGAAATTGGCTTAAGAAGTACTATGGCAGATGTGGGGGCAACTGTAGCTGATTTTTTCAAAGTATCAGCCCCACAAAATGGTACGTCTTTTCTTAACACTATTACTTAAAAACAATGATAGACTTTAATGAAAATAAAAAGACTGTGTTATAAGTATAATTGCTTATTGCCAGTCTTTTTTAGGAGGATGCAGATGTCATACAGAATAAAGTCGTACGCAAAAAAAACATTCTTAGCTATGGATAACAGATATAAATCAGTAAAGAAAGTATATCCTAATAGTATTGATCAAATTTCTCAAACAAGTGGATATTTTATGGGCATAAAAGAGGTACAAGATATCTCCGAAAAGTTTATTTCAAGATTAAATAAACTAGGGTTTATTAATCATACCGTTGATAAAGCTAGTTTATCTGGTAGAGCAATTGATTTAGATTTAATCAATCCTTTAACAGGGAATTACATGACAGGTTCATCTAGTGGTACTGCCTTAAATGTTTTTTTAGAAATTAATGATTTAGGTGTTGGAACAGACGGAGGTGGTTCGGTTTTAGCTCCGGCTATGAGTTTAAATTTGTACGGGTTTATTCATCCTGAATTAGGGAAAGAGGTTACTAGTAAAGAGGAAGTTAAAACTTCAACAGATGGTGTTGCTTTTTTTACGTCAATTGGGTTGATTGCTAAGGAGTTGGAACTGATTGAATGTGTGATAGAAAACGAGTTTGTTGTTGAGTCAAAAGAAGGAATCATTATAGCTACTGATACAGAGAGTTTGTTGTCTAATGAAAAGTTAATTAACGCTAACTATAATATTAGTCTAGTTGATATGCCTGACAAATTTATAAAAGAACGAGAGAATTTAATAAAAGATTTAACTAATCTGTTAGAGCATTACGATATTGTGATATCTAAAGAAGGGCCTGTTGATGTACAAGGGTTTGGAGACACAATATTTGGACATTTCTCTAAAGAAACAAAAACTTATCAACAAATGGCTAATAAAGGGTTTATTAGAGTGGCTAATATGGTTAACGCTGTATCGCTTTGTGTTCCTACTACTCAATTAGGAGAGGGATATGTTATAATGACCAAGAATAAAAAAGCATTATCTCATTTAATAAATATTGGAAAGAAAATAAAAGAAGAACAGGACTTACTATCAAAAAATTACTTTAGTAATCATTCCAAGTATTTTGAAATGGGAGTATAAGTATTAAGTTCTAAGAGTTAGATTGATTTAATTCTATCCATGTATTAACAATAAAATATTATGTAGCACAGTATATGGAAGTATGAAACACATCGTTAGATAGAATATTTCTTCTGATTCCTAAACACAATAGTTGGACATCTTTTTTTAATGAATGTTATGATTAGCTTAGTACAAAAAGTAAGGAGTGATAACATGACAGATTATACATTGCCTACTGTATGGGAATGGGAAGATGCCAATACTAACATAGGTGGAAACCGTCCAACTTCGGGCAGTCGGTTTAAACAAAAGCTACCCGTAGGAGATGCACCATTTCAAGTTTATTCGTTGGGAACACCAAATGGAGTAAAAGTGACGATTATGTTAGAAGAATTGAAAGAAATAAGCAAGACAGACATAGCCTATGATTTATATCAGATTCATATTGGTGAAGGAGACCAGTTTGGATCGGATTTTGTATCGATTAGTCCTAACTCAAAAATACCTGCGATGGTGGATCAATCACAAACACCATCAGTTAATATATTTGAATCGGGTTCTATATTATTGTATCTGGCAGAAAAATTTGATGCTTTTTTACCAAAAGAAATCCACGAGAAGACAGAGGTGCTTAATTGGTTGTTTTGGCAAGTTGGGTCAGGTCCTTTTGTAGGAGGAGGATTTGGGCATTTCTTCCGTTATGCTCCTGAAAAGTTGCAGTATCCAATCGACCGCTATACGATGGAAACGAAAAGACAGTTAGATTTATTGAATAAGATATTAGCCGAACGTGAGTATATTGCCGGAGATGAGTATACGATTGCCGACATTGCGAATTGGTCTTGGTATGGTCAGTTAGTCTTAGGGGATTTATATGATGGTGCGGCTGAATTTTTAGATGTTGAAAGTTACCCGCATGTATTAAAATGGGCTCATAAAATTGCAGAGCGCCCAGCCGTAAAGCGAGGAATGACAGTAGAATATCAATCGATTAAATAAAGATGAGTATTAAAAACCGCCACATCATTCATGATATGGCGGTTTTCGTATTATTAAGTTCATATAGTGTTTGTAAAAATTTTAGGCTCTTTGTCAAATAGGACTGATGAGTCAAAATGAAGTCGAAAGATGAGTGGAACTCGTTCCATTCATCTTTTTTATTTTACTTCAATGAGGCGATTCATCATGAATATTCTTAATTTCATGTTCTCAAATGATTTAAATCCATAGGATACCCGTTTTAAGGTTTTAATATGTGTGTTTTTAGCTTCAATCTTACCATTTGAATAGGGATATATTAGGGAATTACGAATCCCTTCTTCATAGTTTAAAAGGTTTTGAAGTTTCTTACGAAATTCTGAATCTAATGTTTCAGGTAGTTCTTTTAGTTGTTGGATAAAGGACACGTGATTTTTGCTTCTGAAAGCATCCATCATATCATGAAAACAGTAATAGGCTTCTTTTAACGGTTCAGAATAAGACAAAAGACGGTCAATCATCATGGCTTCTGTTTGATAAGGATAATGGGGTGCACGGAAACTACGCCATGTTTTATATTCTGAATGATTGATAGACATTCTGTCTTTCGTTAAGCGACGCCAGTTGGCTTTTAATTTTAGATAACCTATCTGGTTATTCTGTTGTTTCAATCGCTTCATTTCCTTAATACGAAAGTCCTGAAAGGCTTTATTACAATGTTTAACCACATGAAAGCGATCAATAATAATCTTGGCTGATGTAAAAACACTCTTCGTCAATTGAAAGTAAGCGGCATTCATATCTGTGACTAATAATTTGACGTCGTTATGATTCGGATACTTTTTGAAATGAGCAGTCAATTGTGTTAACTTCCGTGAAGGAAGTATATTAATAAGTTTTCCTGTTATACCATCTGCACAAATAAAGCTCATGGTGTCTTCTGAAGAACAATGAGAACGAAATTCATCTACCATTAAGACCTCCGGTAAGTGCGTTTGATAGGGGTTTGGTAGATAACTTTTAATTGAGCGTAATACCCTAATGACGGTAGTAATAGAAACATGGCATAATTTCGCAATTAAAGTGAACGAGATTTTTTCTTTTAATAAATCTATTATTTTAAGTATCACATGTCTTGAAATAGAGTGTCCTTTCTCGACAAAATAAGGGGTAGCAGTCCAATGATGAGCACAATTTTTACAGGTATAGCGTTGTTTTGCGACGTTCATAATTAAAGGCAAATGATTAAATTGATCAAAACGCACGACCGCTTTTTTCTTACCATTTCTTACGACTACTTGCTTCCCACTTTCGTTATACACCATTGAACCACAATGGTGACAAGGTGTTAGAGGGGGTGAAAAAGTAGCGTTCACCACACATGTTTGTTGTCCTTTTACCATTTCGTAAGAAATGTCAGATGTGATTAAATTTGGCTCTATGATTCGTAGTAATTTTTTGATATCATTAGACATGAGCATATCGCCTCCTGTTTGTTTTTTTGTGGTAAATTAATCATATAGGAGAACGGTATGCTTTTTAATACCTAAAATTAAGAAAATTAAAAAAGGGCTGATGAATCATTTATTTGATTCATCAGTCCTTTAAATTATAGAGCCAAATTTTAAAGATTGTAGGTAGATAGTATACGATTCATGATGCTTATAACAAAACATTTCGTTATAAGACATAATAAGAATCGCTAAGTGGTTACGTTTCGTGAGAAATGACGTATGATATTAGTCCTTACCAAAATATTCTTGATATATTTTTTCAGCTTCGTCTTTTAAGATATTTTTCGTTACGGCAGGAACATGTGGACTTCTTTCAAAAACTTCATCACTGCCAATCATAATATTAAAGCCGGCGATTTCTGCAAGTTCGTCATGAGACAAACTGTAAACAACGCGTCCAACATTTGCCCAAACAATCGCGCCTGCACACATGCAACAGGGCTCGCAACTGGTGTAAAGGGTGTAGTCAGATAAATCTGTAACACCAGATGAGTGACAATAATCACGAATAATACCTAGTTCAGCGTGATAGGTTGGGTCGCTTTCAGTATGAATATGATTTTTTCCCGTAGCAACGATGTGTTGATTTTTGACTAATAGTGCCCCAAACGGCTCATTACCCTCCTTAGCAGCAGCTTTAGCTAATTCTAAAGCGTCTTTCATAAATCGTAAATCTGATTGATGTGAATTTTTAAGCATGAATTATCCCTCCGTTAGTTTATTTATCTTATTGTAACCTATTTTAGAGTAGTTTATAAGTAAACGGATGTTGTGATTTTTATTACAATATCTCATTATAATTTAATGATTAAAATGTTAATCATATATTATAATGGAAGTATTGAATTTCATAAAATGAATATTTGATAATTAATCTTTTATAAATGGAGGGATTTATATGAAAAGGTGTACAGCACTGTTTCTAAGTAGCCTGTTAATTTTGTCGCCTGTGACAGGGATAGCAACAGAATTGGATTCTGAAACATTGACATCTGATACGGCTATTAGTAATGGAGGGTTGCGAGAAAAAACGGATGATGTGCAAAATACAACACCATCGTTAGATACTCAAAATACAATAGATACGGATAGCTCTGAAGAAGTAGAAACAGAAAGAATTGAAAGCACTGAAGAGAATAAGAAGGCTCAATCAGTTAATTTTTCTGCATTATCAGATGATGAATTAGCTGAGTATTTGAATGATCCAGAGAAGTATCAAGAGTTGTTAGATTATATTAAAGCGACAACTGACTACAGTGATATGTTACCAATGGCACGTTCAGCCAGAGCGAACCAAAAGATGGGTGTCGCAGAATACATGGGTATATCTAGAGATCAATTAATGAAGCGTCTAACTATGCACGAGTATGATAATTATTATCTTGGAACACCTTTTAAAGGGTTATGGACACCTATCGAAATGTGTATGAGTCCTCTGGGCAATCCTAACAAATACGGTCCTGGATTTAACTGTACAGGCTTTGTTGCAACTGTTTTTAAAGAAGCCGGCGCTAATATGAATAAAATTACAAATGTTGCGAATGCATGGGGAAGTATTGCGAATGCTTACAATTGGCGCGATGCCTTAGTTAGAAATACTGAGTATTATGCTTTTGATTCTGTTTCTCAATTATTAAATAGTGGGAAAGCGGAGAAGGGCGATGTGATTTATTTTGAACCAGATTATACAAAGCCGGGATATGATTGTCATATAGGTTTTTTCTGGGGAAACACACCGAATCATAACCGTATGTGGCATTCATATGATCGAAATATTATGAGTAATATCAAATCCGCTACGCCATATACGAAAATATTTTTATTTAAATTAGGGGAAAAAGCAGACCCTAATGATCGTGGTCCATACATTCCACTAGGTGAGTATGTTCGAATAAAATCTGGAAATTATAGTGTTTTTAGTGATTTTGAGTGGCATATTAAAAATAGTTCAAATATCTTGTTAAATAAAACATATTATGCGAAAGGAAAATATAACCATAAAAATGGTCATACTTACTATTCGTTATATGATTCAAAAGATAAATGGATGGGATATATTGATAAAGAAGCAGTGAATCATACAGCTGTTTACGGTGAATATTTATCATTTAATCAGTATGTAACCATTAGTTCTTCGGATTATAACACGTGGACAAATTTTGACTGGAAGTTTCGCCAATCAACCAAAGAGTTAAAAGATCAAACATTTATGGCGCGTGGTGAATATCGTCACTTCAATGGTAGTACTTACTACTCTTTATATGATATCGATGGTAAATGGCATGGCTACTTGAATAAAAATGCAACACGCCCAGCTCCAGCTCAGGGGAGCTATATCCCTTATGGTGAATATGTGCGTATTCAGTCGCCAAACTATGATGTGTTTCAAAACTTTGGTTGGAAAGTAGCGAGAAGTAGCAAATCACTCCATAATAAAACCTATTTAGCAAAAGGAAAATACCACCATCAAAATGGAAGTGTTTATTATTCTCTATATGATAATAAAAATAACTGGTTAGGCTATATTAATAAAAGTGCGACGAAAGAAGTTCCAAACTACGGTGAATATTTATCATTTAATCAGTATGTAACGATTAATTCTTCGAATTACAACACGTGGACTAACTTTGACTGGAAGTTTCGCCAATCAACGAAAGAGTTAAAAGATCAAACATTTATGGCGCGTGGTGAATATCGTCACTTCAATGGTAGTACTTACTACTCTTTATATGATATCAATGGTAAATGGCATGGCTACTTGAATAAAAATGCAACACGCCCAGCTCCAGCTCAGGGGAGCTATATCCCTTATGGTGAATATGTACGTATTCAGTCGCCAAACTATGATGTGTTTCAAAACTTTGGTTGGAAAGTAGCGAGAAGTAGCAAATCACTCCATAATAAAACCTATTTAGCAAAAGGAAAATACCACCATCAAAATGGAAGTGTTTATTATTCTCTATATGATAATAAAAATAACTGGTTAGGCTATATTAATAAAAATGCGACGAAAGAAGTTCCGCGTTACGGTGAATATATTTCTTTATATCAACCTGTAAAGATAGATTCACCGAACTATAATACTTGGTCTAATTTTGATTGGAAGTTCCGTCAATCAACGAAAAAGTTAAAAGGTCAGTCATTTATGGCACGTGGTGTATATTATCACTTTAATGGTAGTACCTATTATTCATTATATGATGAAAAAGGAGAATGGTATGGTTATCTAAATAAAGATGCAACCGTACCGACTAATTAGTATTAAAATAACCTTATGACTGTAAAGTCATAAGGTTATTTATATCTTTTATAAAGAAAGCCTTTACAGATTATTTTTAATGTGCTATATTAAAAATAATCATAAGGATTGTGACTGGCAAGCAGGCAAAACCTGAATTGATAAGAATAATATGAGTACGACTGTCTTAATGGATGGGTGCTTTATATTGTTTTTCTCAATTTGGGTTTTTTTGTTTGTCCAAAATCCAAGAGGAGGAGCCAAAATGGCAAAGCAAACAAATAAAGAATTAGCTTTAAAAATATTAGATCTCGTTGGAGGCGAGAAAAATGTGCAAAGCGTCGTGCATTGTGCCACTCGTTTACGTTTTAAGCTGAAAGATGAGTCGCTTGCGCAGACAGACGTCTTAAATAATATGGACGGTGTTATTCAGATTGTTCAAAGTGGAGGCCAATATCAGGTTGTAATAGGCAGCCATGTACGCGACGTTTATCAAGAGTTGGTTGGAGCGACAGGTCTAGGTGAAGGAACTGACGTGGAAGAAAGTACTAGCGATAAAAATATTTTCAATAAATTTGTAGATATTATTTCCAGTGTGTTTACACCGTTCTTAGGAGCTTTGGCAGGGATCGGGGTATTAAAAGGATTTCTGACGTTAGCAACCGTTATGAACTTGATTTCGATAGAGTCAGGTACTTATCAAATATTTTTAGCGGCTTCTGATGGTTTTATGCAATTTTTACCAATGGCTTTGGCATTCACAGCAGCGAAGAAATTTAAAACAGATCCTTTCATTTCGTTAGCGATTTCCGCTGCTTTAGTCTATCCAGAAATTACGGCAAATGCCACAACGGGTTTGTTAAACTTCTTTGGTTTACCAGTCATTATGGGGCCAACAGGGTACATGCAAACGGTTATTCCAATTATTTTATTTGTATGGGTCCAATCATATATTGAAAAATTAGCAAAAAAAATCTCACCAAATTTCTTACAATTGATACTCGTACCATTGCTAACTATTTTAATTATGGTGCCATTAACATTTGTAGTCATCGGGCCAATTGGCACTATTTTTGGTAGCATTCTTGGAAAAGGATATGATGCGATATTTGGCTTTAGTCCTATTGTTGCTGGTTTAGTAATGGGTGGTTTATGGCAAGTATTTGTTATGTTTGGTATGCATTGGGGTTTTATTCCTATTGCATTAAACAACTTGACTATTAATAACTATGACACTATGACACCCATGTTACTCGGAGCTGTTTTAGCACAAGCAGGTGCTTCTTTAGCTGTTGCTTTACGAACAAAAAGCGAAAAACGTAAAACATTGGCAGCAACAGGTGCTTTAACAGCTATCTTTGGTATTACGGAACCGACTGTTTATGGTGTTACTCTACCACTTAAAAAACCTTTTATTGCAGCGTGTATCGGTGGTGCTGTAGGTGGTGGGATTATTGGTGGCGCTGGTGTGAAATTATTTGCTGGCGGTTTAATCAGTGTTTTAAGTATTCCTGGATTTATTAGTACAATTGAAGGGATAGAATCTAACGTTACAATGGGAATTGTTGGGGTAATTGTTTCATTTGTTTTAGCCTTTGTCTTAACATTGGTACTTGGTTTTGATACAGAGAGCGAAGCAGTCACAACAGTTGAAGCCTCATTAAATGATTCAGATGAAGACCGTTTAATCAGTGCCCCATTAACAGGTAAAATTGTGGCGATAAAAGATGTCCCAGATGAAGTATTTGCTTCTGAAGCATTAGGAAAAGGTTTAGCCATTGAACCAACTATCGGCGAACTACACTCACCAGTGAAAGGAACTGTCACCACTGTATTTCCAACAGGTCATGCTGTCGGTGTAACATCAGACAGTGGCATTGAAGTTTTGATGCATATTGGAATGGATACAGTCGCTTTGAATGGAGAAGGGTTTTCTATTAAAGTAAAAGAAGGCGAAGCTGTCGATAAAGGAACGCTATTAGTAACCATGGACTTAGATTTTATCCGTAAACAAGGTTATCCAACGATTACGCCAGTTGTGATTACGAACTCAAGCGACTATTTAGACATTCTAGATTTGGGGCAGACTGATGTCGTGATAGGAGAAGATATTTTAACGGTCGTTAAATAATGATAAAAGTAAAGGAATCATGACGTGACGTGTTATAATCTTCTTAAAGGCAGATCAGAAAGGGATTATGATCATGTATGTAATCAATAAAATCTTAAATAATAACGTGGTAATATCGGTAGATGAACAAAAGCGCGAGATTATTGTCATGGGAAGAGGGATAGCATTTGGGAAAAAATCCGGCGATAATGTCGAAAAGCAAGCGATTGATAAAGTATTTGTTTTATCAAACGAAGATAATGTCTCAGAAATTGCCTCTTTCCTTCATCAAGTCGATGAACATATTCTGGATATTTCAAAGGAACTATTGATGGAAGCGGAGCGTCAGTTTGACTTTGCTTATACAGACAAAACGTATTTGACTTTAATCGATCATTTAAACTACGCAGTGTTAAGAAAGCAAAAAGGTATCACTATTCCGAATCCACTGTTACTAGATATTAAAAAGTTTTATCCAAAAGAGTTTGCCTTAGCACTGCAAGGATTAGAGTGGATTGAACAGCGGATGTCTGTTCACTTTAATGGAGATGAAGCTGGTTTTATTGCGTTGCATCTGGTGACGAATAATCTTAATACAGACAATGTCCAAACGACCATACGCGCGACAGAACTTGTAAGAGATATTTTGACGATTATACGCCGGTTTTTTGGTTTAGATTTTGATGAACAGTCGCTTAGTTATACGAGAATGGTGACACATATTCAGTATTTCGTTCAGCGGATACTAGCTGACAAAACTTATCAGGAAGAAGATGTATTTTTATATGAGTTAGTGCAAGCGAAGTATCCGCGAGCATATCAATGTAGTTCACGTGTTAAAGATTACTTACAACAAAAGGAAGGCATTATAGTAGAGAATGCTGAGATGATATATTTAGTTATTCATATTAATCGAGTTGTGGATGAAACGATGAAAGAACAATCAGAAAGGAGCCAATAAAATGGCATTTAGAAAAGATTTTTTATGGGGTGGCGCTACAGCTGCGAATCAATGTGAGGGAGGATACGACCAAGGTGGACGTGGTTTAGCGAACGTTGATTTAGCTCCGACAGGTCCCGACCGTTTTCCAGTGATTGCTGGAGAGATGAAGATGTTTGAATTTGACGACGAGCATTTTTATCCAGCGAAAGAAGCAATTGATATGTATCACCGTTATAAAGAAGACATTGCTCTTTTTGGAGAGATGGGCTTTAAAACATATCGCTTGTCGATTGCTTGGAGTCGGATTTTCCCTAAGGGGGATGAAACGGAGCCAAATGAAGAAGGGCTTCAATTCTATGAAGATTTATTTAAAGAATGTCATAAATATGGTATTGAGCCTTTAGTAACGATTACGCACTTTGATTGTCCCATGCATCTAGTTGAAAAATATGGAGCATGGCGCAGTCGTGAGTTAGTTGGTTTTTATGAAAATCTTTGTCATGTTATTTTTAATCGCTATAAAGGTCTGGTTAAATACTGGCTCACATTTAATGAAATTAATATGATTTTACATGCACCATTTATGGGAGCAGGTCTTTACTTTGAAGAAGGCGAAAATAAAGAGCAAGTAAAATATCAAGCGGCGCATCATGAGCTAGTAGCTAGTGCGATTGCAACGAAGATTGCCCATGAAGTAGACCCCGAAAACCAAGTTGGTTGTATGTTAGCAGCAGGAGCGAATTATGGCTATACATGTAAACCGGAAGATGTATGGGCTTCACGCAAAGCAGATCGTGAAAATTATTTCTTTATTGATGTCCAGTCACGTGGCGAGTATCCAGCGTATGCGTTGAAAGAAATGGAACGTCAAGGTATCGAGATAAAAATGGAAGAAGGAGACTTAGAATTACTGAAAGAGCATACGGTTGACTTTATTTCCTTCTCTTATTATTCCTCTCGTGTCCAATCGACAGACCCTAAAGTGAATGAACAAACGGAAGGAAATATCTTTGCTTCTATTAAAAATCCTTATTTAGAAGCAAGTGAGTGGGGTTGGCAAATTGACCCACTTGGTTTAAGAATTACGATGAATGATATTTATGATCGTTATCAAAAACCATTATTCATCGTAGAAAATGGCTTAGGTGCGATTGACGAACCTGATGAAAATGGTTATGTAGAAGATGATTATCGTATCGATTATTTAGCAGCTCATATTCAAGCGATGAAAGATGCGGTTGAATTAGATGGTGTGGATTTAATGGGTTATACGACTTGGGGCTGTATTGATTTAGTCAGTGCGGGAACAGGTGAGATGAAAAAACGTTACGGATTCATCTATGTAGACCGAGATAACGAAGGTAATGGTACCCTAGCTCGTAGTAAGAAAAAATCATTTGATTGGTATAAGAAAGTTATTGCCACAAATGGAGAAGATTTATCAAATCGTTAGATTTAGCAAAAGACGTGAGAGAGCATACTCACGTCTTTTTTGGGCTCTTTGTCAAATAGGACTGATGAATCAAAATGAAGTCGAAAGATGAGTGGAACTTGTTCCATTCATCTTTTTTATTTTACTTCAATGAGGCGATTCATCATGAATATTCTTAATTTCATGTTCTCAAATGATTTAAATCCATAGGATACCCGTTTTAAAGTTTTAATATGTGTGTTTTTAGCTTCAATCTTACCGTTTGAATAAGGATATAGAAGAGAGTTACGAATCCCTTCTTCATAGTTTAAAAGGTTGTGAAGTTTCTTACGAAATTCTGAATCCAATGTTTCAGGTAGTCCTTTTAGTTGTTGGATAAATGACACGTGATTTTTACTTCTGAAAGCATCCATCATATCATGAAAACAGTGATAGGCTTCTTTTAATGGTTCAGAATAAGACAAAAGACGGTCAATCATCATGGCTTCTGTTTGATAAGGATAATGGGGTGCACGGAAACTGCGCCATGTTTTATATTCTGAATGATTGATAGACATTCGGTCCTTCGTTAAGCGACGCCAGTTGGCTTTTAATTTTAGGTAACCTAAGTGGTTATGCTGTTGTTTCAATCGCTTCATTTCCTTAATACGAAAGTCCTGAAAGGCTTTATTACAATGTTTAACCACGTGAAATCGATCAATAATAATCTTGGCTGACGTAAAAACACTCTTCGTCAATTGAAAGTAAGCGGCATTCATATCTGTGACTAATAATTTGACGTCGTTAGGATTCGGATACTTTTTGAAATGAGCAGTCAAATGCGTTAACTTCCGTGAAGGAAGTATATTAATAAGTTTTCCTGTTATACCATCTGCACAAATAAAACTCATGGTGTCTTCTGAAGAACAATGGGAACGAAATTCATCTACCATTAAGACCTCCGGCAAGTACGTTTGATAGGGAGTTGGTAAATAACTTTTTATTGAGCGTAATACCCTAATGACGGTAGTAATAGAAACATGGCATAACTTCGCAATTAAAGTGAATGAGATTTTTTCTTTTAATAAATCTATTATTTTAAGTATCACATGTCTTGAAATAGAGTGTCCTTTCTCGACAAAATAAGGGGTAGCGGTCCAATGATGAGCACAATTTTTACAGGTATAGCGTTGTTTTGCGACGTTCATAATTAAAGGTAAATGATTAAATTGATCAAAACGCACGACCGCTTTTTTCTTACCATTTCTTACGACTACTTGCTTTCCACTTTCGTTATACACCGTTGAACCACAATGATGACAAGGCATTAGTGGGGGTGAAAAAGTAGCGTTGACCACACATGTTTGTTGTCCTTTTACCATTTCGTAAGAAATGTCAGATGTGATTAAATTTGGCTCTATGATTCGAAGTAATTTTTTGATATCATTAGACATGAGCATATCGCCTCCCGTTTGTTTTTTTGTGGTAAATTAATCATATAGGAGAACGGTATGCTTTTTAATACCTAAAATCAAGAAAATTAAAAAAGGGCTGATGAATCACTTTCTGATTCATCAGTCCTTTAAATTATAGAGCCCTTTTTTGTGTGATAGATAAACAGTTATCCGTTTTGTATATGTTATAATAAGGAAAAAGAGGGGGGACGTCTGTTGAAACCAATGCATCTATTAGTCACGCTTGATGAAGGGTATGTGTACCCTTTAAAAGTCATGTTGCTATCGTTATTTGAAAATAATCCAGACGAAGAAATTAAAGTATGGCTTGTTCACGCTGGAATTTCAGTATCTTCTTTAACTAGTATTTCACGTTTAGTTAATCGGTTAGGCGGCACATTCGAACCATGCTTGATTGAGGATACTTTTTTTGACTCCGCTCCAGTTGTGGAACGTTACCCTAAAGAAATGTATTTTCGCCTATTAGCTGGGCAAATTTTACCAGAAGAAGTGGAGCGCGTTTTGTACATAGATCCAGATACTTTGATTATTAACCCGTTAACAAATTTATGGGAGATGGATTTGCAAGGGTATATGTTTGGCGCAGCTGTTCATAAAGGAATTACGAATTTAACAACAGGGATTAACAATATCCGATTGGGTACTAAACATGGTTATTATAATTCGGGTATTATGTTGATTGATTTGCAACAAGCTCGTCAAAAGATACATCTAGCAGATATTGAGTACGTTATTCAAGAATCAGGACACTATTTAATGCTCCCTGATCAAGATATTTTAAATTTCTTATACGGGGAAGATATTTTAGAAATACCTGAAGAGAAGTGGAACTATGATACGCGTAAATTTAAGGCGTACTATGCACGGAGTTTGACGAAAATTGATTTACACTGGGTAATGGAGAATACGCATATTTTACACTTTTGTGGACGTCCAAAACCTTGGGAAAAAGAAAGTGACGGTCGCTTTGTAGCGTTATATCATCATTATGAACAACGTTTACATCGCTACAACAATAAGATGGATAGAGGGGAAAATAATGGCTGATTTAACTTTAGGAGAAATCGTCATTCGTTTAATATTAAGTACCGCATTTGGCGGTGTCGTGGGATTTGAGCGGCAGTATAAAAACCGACCAGCTGGGATGCGAACGCACATTTTAGTGTGTATTGGTGCGACTATTATTGCGCTCATACAAAGTGAGATAGCGGTCAATGCCCTAAATTTAGCGATTGAATATCCAAAACTAACCGGTGTTTTACGAGCTGACGAGGCACGTTTAATTGCGCAAGTCGTGAGTGGTATTGGTTTTTTAGGTGCCGGCACGATTATTGTGACGAAACAGAGTGTCATGGGCTTAACGACGGCTGCCTCCTTGTGGGCATGCGCTGGTTTAGGAATTGCGACCGGTATGGGATATTATCAAATTGCCGTGGCGGGGTTTGCCGCGATTATGTTTTCTTTAACCCTTGTAAAACGGATTGTTAAAGTGCCGAAATTGAAAAAATTAGAGGTACAATACGTGCATCGTGTTGAAACGAAAGAATTTCTAAATGCGTATTTTGAAAAACATGCAATTGAAATAGAAGATGTCGTGTTTGATGTATATACCGTGCGAGATAAAAAAATCTATAAAAATGTGTTTACCATTGATTTACCACGTGAGCTGACTTATGCGGATGTCATCGAAGAGTTATCGATGCATCCTAATATGATGAAAGTAAGAATGGTCGCCTTAGCAGAGTAGAAAATCCCTTATTCATTTTTGGATAAGGGATTTTATTTAGATGATGGCTTAAAATAGATTTAAAAATAATTCTTGCGAGAATAAAAAGCTTGCTCTATACTAATACAAGACATTAAATAATCGAATGACAGAGAGCATTCATTTAAAGGAGAAAATTAAATATGAAAACAACACATTCGCTACATGCACCAAAAATGACACGTCATCAGCGGTTGACACTTTTATCGTCCGCTTTTGGTATGGGTTTGGAAAATATGGATATTATGTTTATTGCGTATTCACTGACATCCATCATCCATGATCTTGGTTTAACAGGTGCGCAAGCAGGTCTGATATCGTCTGTGACGAATATTGGCATGCTAGTAGGCGGTGTTTTTTTTGGCCGTTTAGCTGATAAATATGGGCGTGTTAAAATTTTTACTTATACGATTTTTATTTTCGCTTTTGCAACGGCAGCCATGTTTTTTGCCACAAATATTTATTGGATTTATCTTTTTCGTTTTCTAGCTGGGATAGGTGCTGGTGGAGAATACGGGATTGGGATTGCGTTAGTGGCAGAGGCCTTTCCACCACAAAAGGTTGGGAAAATGTCGTCTATCATTGGTGTTTCAGGACAAATTGGAGCAATTGTCGCAGCTATTTTAGCAGCGGTTTTAGTTCCACTTTTCGGATGGCGTGAGCTATTTCTATTTGGCTTAATTCCGGTAATATTAGCTTTTATCGTTCGTGAGAATCTAGAAGAAAGTGAAACTTGGAAGAATAATCAAGAGATTAGTCGTCAAGAGAGTGGTCTAAGTGAGCTTTTTGGGACAAAACAATTAGCAAGGCGGACGCTATCATTGATGCTTATGGCGATTGTTCAAATTGCTGGTTATTTTGGTTTAATGAATTGGTTACCATCGATTATGCAAACAGAAATGGGTTTTAGCGTGGCTGGTTCGTCTTACTGGATGATTGCGACTATTATAGGTATGAGTTTAGGTATGTTAGTTTTTGGAAAGTTCTTTGACCAGTATGGTCCGCGATTTTCTTTTGGTGTATTTTTATTGGCATCTGCCGTATCTGTTTTTGTTTTTCCGTTGGCAACGTCGCCGTTCATGTTATTACTTTTAGGGGCAGTCGTAGGATTTTTTTCAAATGGGATGTTCGGTGGATATGGAGCGATTGTCAGTTTGCTTTACCCGACGCACGTACGGTCTTTAGCAAATAATATAGTGATTAATGTTGGTCGAGCTATTGGAGGGTTTTCATCGGTTGCGATTGGCTTTCTACTTGACCGTTATTCTCTAAGTGTCGTGATGACGTGTCTTTCCATGATGTACTTATTAAGCTTTATCATCATGATATCTTTAACCGATTTAAAAAAACAAAATTTTAAAATCAATTAAATAAAAATAAAAGAGAGATAAAATTATAAACTTATTTTATCTCTCTTTTACTATATTATTAGCTGTATTAAAACTTATTTTTGAAATGAGAAGCTAAAAAATAAATATAAGAGGTTAATATTTCCTTCTTTATAGATTAAAAAATCGAGCGACACTTATGCAAGCGTTGTCTTATAATGAGGTGTAACAAATATATTGAAGGAGAGTGTAAAAATGAATAAAATGGAGAGCTTTTTTAATGAGAAGCTACAGCCAGTTTTTACAAAGTTAAGTAATCATATTATTTTGAAATCAGTTATGAATGCACTTATGATGTTACTTCCTGTGACAATTGTTGGTTCATTCTCGATATTGTTAGGAAATTTTGCTTTCCTTGGAAAATTCGGTAAGCAGCTTAGTATGATAGGCACTTATACAAATTCATTAATGGGTGTTTTTATTTCTTTTTCTATAGCTTATTCGTATTTAAAAATTAAAGGAAACAAACAAGCGGTAGTAGGGGGACTCCTTTCATTGGTTTCTTTTTTAATATTGACACCTCTACAAGAATTTCCAGGTGAGAAAGACGCAATAGTAAAAACTATTGTAGTAGACACGTTGTCTTTCTATGGCGCAATGGGAATGTTTACAGCTATTATTTTTGGGTTATTAGTTGGTTTTATTTACAATACTGTCATTGAAAAGAATTGGACAATTAAAATGCCTGATTCTGTACCTGAGAATATTGCAGCAGGATTTTCAGGATTAATTCCGGGTGCAATTATCTTATTGTTTGCAAGTATCGTAGCTTTCTTCTTTAGTTTGACGCCATTTGAATCAGTGCATACTGTTATTTATGCTTTATTACAACGACCTTTAACATCTATTGGTGGTACATTTGGTGGAATGATTATTGTAGCGTTGTTAAGTCAAGTCCTCTGGTTTTTTGGTATTCATGGGTCAATGGTTGTTTTATCAGTCATGTTGCCAATTTGGATGCCTTTAGGGATGGAAAATTTAGCAGCATTTCAAGCAGGCCGAGAGTTACCTAACATTATTTCAAGTGCTTTTTTCACAACTTATACGCCGGGTGGATTTGGTATCTCGACCGCTTTAGTTTTATTATTAGCCAAAAGTCAACGATATAAAACATTAGGAAAACTATCCACTATTCCGGCACTGTTTAATATAACGGAGCCTATTATCTTTGGTATGCCGTTAGTGTTAAATCCGATCTTTATGATTCCGTTTATCTTCAGTAATGCTATAGGGTTATCTATTGCCTATTTTTGTACCGTAACTGGTATAGTACCTCCGCCAATCGGAATTGATACACCTTCAGGAACTCCAATTATTATGGGAGCTTTTTTACAAGGAAGTTGGAAAATAGCTGTTTTACAAGTAGTTTTAATTATTATAATAGCTTTATTTTGGTACCCGTTTGTTAAAATTGCGGATAAGATGGAATTGCAAGCAGAAAAGGAGCACATAGGATAAACTCATAAAGAAAAAGAGAGAGAGAGAAGAATAATGGAAAGAAAAGAACTGTTAGAGCTATTAAATGGTCTAAGCACAGCAGAAAAAATTGGACAATTAGTTCAACTATCAGGTGATTTTTTTGATGAAAGTATGGACGTGACAGAGACAGGTCCGTCAGAAAAAATTGGTTTAGCAGAGGAATATAATTTATATAATACAGGTTCTATTTTAAATGTGTTGCAAGCGGATAAAATTTATCAATTACAAAAAAATTATCTAGAGAAAAGTCGTCATAAAATTCCACTAATGTTTATGTCGGATATTATATACGGATTTAATACTATATTCCCAATACCTATTGCTCAAACATGTAGTTGGGATTTTGAATTGATTGAACAATCTGCTGCGATATCTGCTGAGGAAGCGTATTACGCAGGACAACAAGTAACTTTTTCTCCAATGGTAGATTTGGTAAAAGATCCTCGTTGGGGTAGAGTGATGGAATCTCCAGGTGAAGATCCTTATATAGGAACTATGTTTAGTAAAAGTGTAGTAGAAGGTTTACAAGGAAAGCAAGCAAATAAAATTGAAGAGAAAAAGTTAGCAGCTTGTGTAAAACACTATGCTGCATATGGTGCCGCTGAATCAGGTAGAGATTACAATGGTGTGGATATGTCTTTAAGTAAATTTTATAACCAATATCTCCCAGCTTATAAAGCGGCCGTAGATGCAAAAGTAAAGCTAGTTATGACCGCTTTTAATACGCTAAATGATGTACCTTGTACTGGAAATGAATGGTTAAATAAGCAAGTCTTACGAGAAGAGTTGGATTTTGAAGGAGTATTGATTACAGATTATGCAGCTATCGAAGAATTAATAGCACATGGTTATGCGAGTTCTCCCAGTGATGCTGCACGTATAGCGTTAGATGCTGAAGTAGATATTGATATGAAAACAGCTGTCTATGCCAATCATTTAGAAAAATTGATTGAAGAAAACGTACTGTCTATTGAACAATTAGATCAAGCGGTCTTACGAGTTTTAGAGCTAAAAAATGACTTAGGATTATTTGAAAACCCATATAGAGGGTTGATTGATGAATCAGTTCCTACAGCAGAGGATGATCATCGCGAAGTCGCTTTAGAGTTAGCAGAAAAATCGCTAGTTTTATTAAAAAATAATGGAATTTTACCACTTAAAAAGGATAAAAAAATTGCTCTTGTGGGTCCTTACGGAGATAATGCAAATACATTAGGTATGTGGGCAATTAATGGGGATCCATCTAAGACCATTACCTTGAAGACAGGTATGGAGCAAGTTTTTTCTGAAAGCTATCTATCTTTTGCTGAAGGAGCTCCTTTGATTGAAAATATCGAGCGTCTTGGATTTTCATCAAATATAACAGCTGGGAAAGTTAAATTACCAGAGTATGATAAAGGAGCACTTTTAGAAGCAGCTTTGAAGAACGCACGTGAGGCAGACTATATTGTTGTGGCTTTTGGAGAACATGTTTTAGAAAGCGGTGAAGCAGGATCAAAAACAGATTTGAGAATAAGCGAGGCTCAAAGTGACTTAATTACTCAATTAGCTGAGCTAAATAAACCTATGATAGGTGTTATATATTCGGGAAGACCGAACAATATCACTCACTTAATAGATAAATTTGATGCACTTGTTTATGCTTGGTATCCAGGGTCAATGGGAGGGCTAGCTGTTGCTAATATTTTGAGTGGTCGAAGTAATCCAAGCGGGAAGCTTACTATGTCCTTTCCAAGAAACGAGGGTCAAATCCCTGTATATTACTACAATTATAGGACAGGGAGACCGATTAAATCAGATAATGAAAATTCACGCTTTACTTCACGCTATATTGATGAGAGCAATTATCCACTTTTCCCATTTGGATATGGTTTGAGTTATTCGGATTTTCGTTATCATACGATTTCTGCTTCGTCTAAAGAGATTAAAGAAAAAGAAAAGTTAGAAATTAGAGTAGAAATATCGAATGAGAGCAATGTTCAAGGGGATGAGGTGGTTCAACTTTATATTCAGGATAAAGTTGCATCTATTTCGCGTCCATCCAAAGAGCTGAAAGCGTCAAAACGTATTACGATTGCACCACATTCAACGGAAGAGGTTATCTTTAAGTTATGTATAGGTGATTTTTCTTTCTTTGATAATAAAGGAACATCTGTTTTAGAAACGGGAGAATTTATTATTTTTGTTGGCTCAAATGCTGAACAAACCCCATTATCATTAGAAATCTCGTATATAGCTTCTTAAAAAAAACAAAGTATCTATTTTTAGATACTTTGTTTTTTTATTGAAACTTTATTGAAAAGTGTTACTCTTTATATGAAGTCGTTTACGTCAGTTTAAGGAGGATATGATGTTAATACATGAACATGTAGATGTAGATCAAGAGGTTATGGCTAAGATTTTTTCTTTTAAAAACGATGAGTTTAAAAAAATTATCCCATTACATTTTCATCAGAGTGTTGAGATTATCTATTGTGTTGCGGGATCGTTAGTAGTCGATGTAGGGCAAAAGACGTCTATTTTAAAATCAGGTGACATTATCGTAATAAATCCGAATGTTGCACACGAAACAAAAAGTATAGAAAAAAACCATGTAATTGTTTTACAAATAAAATCAACCTTTTACAATCATCAGACTCATACCATTAAATTAAATACGTCGCGAATAACAGTTGATTCCGAAGTGCTGTCGATAATTCAAAATATTATGATATCGATGAAAGCTATCAATTGTAAAAAATTACCTTACTATCAATACTTGATGCAAAGTCAATTGTCGTTGCTTAAATATTATTTATTGGACCATTTTTTAATTCCTTTGTCAGAAGATGAATTAAGCGAAATGCCAACGGTAAATAATAAAATATATGGCATTTTGCAATATATTCAATCTCATTTTACAGAAGACATTTCACTTGCTCAAATCGCTGAGTTTTCAGAGTATACGATTCCTTATTTGTCTAAGTATTTTAAGAAAAGAACAGGGATAACGGTTTTAGATTATATTTATAAATTAAGGTTAGAAAGAGCTATATACTTAATGAAAACCACTGATAAAACTCTTTTAGATATTTCGCTTGAGGCAGGTTTTCCTAATATGCAATCGTTTAGGACGCGACTGAAAAAGGAATTTGATGTTACACCACGTGAATATCTTAATGCGTTAAAATTAGATAAAAGATAAACGATTGAACTGATATATTTGATAGTTGAAATCTGAAGAGTAAGTAGCAAATTTTTATACAATAATCGGGGGAGGTGTGTAAAATAAAAGATCGTTTTTTACTCAATACTATTATTTTTCGCCAAAGAGTAGAAATAAAATGAATGTTAAATAGACTTTTTTAATATGATTATAATAGTTTAACGGTATGGTTATGAAATGTTAAATTTGTGTTATTTATGATAGGATAGGAATAGAAAAGATTGAGAGCATAAGGAGTTAAGGAGGGGTTGAATAATGAAACGAGTCGAGCGAGTATTTCTTTTTGTTAGTGAGAAAACAAAGGGCTTATTGTCAGAAGATATAGAAAACGGTGCAGGCATTACGACTAGACAAGTCGCCGAGGCCCTTGATATTCAACGTTCAAACGCAAGTAAAGATTTAAATGAACTCGTGAAAGACGGCTTGTTGCATAAGACAGAAGGTCGTCCTGTTCGTTATTTAATTCGAAGTGAGCAAACGGAACGATCAACATCTTTTTCTAAAAGAGCTGTTAAACCAACACCTTCTCTATCTGAACATGATATTTTTGAAAGGATGATTGGTGCGAATGGTAGCATGCGTGTGCCGATTGAACAGGCTAAGGCGGCTATTATGTATCCACCAAAAGGATTGAACTGTTTGATAACAGGTGCTACGGGTTCTGGTAAAACCCATTTTGCGCATATTATGTTTGAATTTGCAAAAGCTCAAGGGTTGATTAAAGGTCATCAAGAGCTCGTAGTCTTTAATTGTGCCGATTACGCGCATAATTCTGAGCTTCTAATGAGTCACTTGTTCGGTTATGTGGCAGGGGCTTTTACTGGTGCAACAGCAGATAAAGAAGGATTGATCGCCAAAGCAGATGGTGGCATGCTCTTTCTAGATGAGGTCCATCGTTTGCCACCAGAAGGACAAGAGATGATTTTTTATTTTATGGACCACGGTAAGTATAGCCGTTTGGGTGAAACGACCAAAGAGAGTCGTGCGGACGTGCGTATTATCAGTGCCACGACAGAAGATACGACATCGTATTTATTACAAACGTTTGTGAGACGGATTCCGATTCATATTCAACTTCCAAGTTTTGAACAACGTCAAACAAAAGAAAAAATTGACTTGGTAAAACTAATGGTTGGCATGGAGTCAGAACGTATTCAACACAGTATTTCCTTAACAGAGGACGTAGTAAAAGCGTTAATCGGAAGTGTAACGTATGGTAACATTGGTCAATTAAAATCGAACATTCAGTTGACCTGTGCGCGTAGTTTTTTGAATCACATGGATAAGGAAGAAATCGTGATTACAGTCGATGATTTAACTGAGGAAGTGAAGAGTGGTTTAACTCATTTAGCCAACGACCGTCAAACATCAGCCGAGCTCTCTCAATATTTAGACCCAGTTATGGCGATTTCCTCAGATGAAACATTACTACCGCACGTAGCAGATGCATATGAATTACCTTATAATTTATATGAAATTATTAATGAAAAAGCGGCTTTGTTAAGAGATGATGGTGTCGATCAAGAGTCGATTAATCAGTTTATCATGACGGATATTCATGCCCATTTGAATTCATTTTATAAAAACTATCGTCTGACATTTGATATTGAAAATCAATTGGCAGAAATTGTCGATCCGGCTGTCATTGAGGTGACCAAAGAGATTTATGAAGTGGCGCGTTTACGTTTAGGTGACCAATTTCAAGTCAATTTTATCTATGCGATGAGTTTGCACATCAGCTCCTTTTTAAAACGTCACAATAGTGATTATGCTTTGACAACGGATGACCAAAAGCATGATAGTATTCGTAAAATGGTCAAAGAATATCCAGCTGAATATGATGTCGCTTTGGAAATTAAACGTCTCCTATATGATGCTTTTCAAGTGGAAATACCGGTTGCGGAAGTAGAGTATTTGACCGTTTTATTAGTCTCTTTAAAGAAAGCTAGTCAAGTAGGACGAATAGGTATGGTAGTAGCTGCACATGGAAATAGTACGGCCACTAGTATGGTACAAGTAGTCAAACAACTTTTTGGAAGCGATAATATTTTGGCTGTAGATATGCCGCTTGAGATGAAACCGCGTGTTGCGTTAGAAGAAATGATTACAGCAGTAGAACGTGTCGATCAAGGTCGCGGCGTCATGATTTTAGTAGATATGGGATCGCTTGCGACATTTAGTGAAGAAATTACACGTCGAACGGGTATTGAAGTGCGTACGGTTGACATGGTAACTACAGCTTTAGTGCTAGAAGTAGCGCGTAAGACTGAATTGTTAGATACGGATTTAGAAGAGTTGTATCAAAGTACAAAGAAGTTCCGTGGTTATGGCAGTGTTCCTGAACCGACTCATTATCAAGCTTCGAGCACACCGGCACAATCTAAGCGTGCTATTTTAGCTATTTGTGCTTCTGGTAAGGGGACGGCGGAACGAATGAAAGAGTTGATAGAAACATACGTAGCTGAGGTAGGAGAAAAAAATCTAGAAGTGCTACCTATTTCTGTTGTGGATATGAAGAATGTCACGCGAAAAATTCAACAAGATTATCATGTTATAGCAGCGACAGGGATTGTTGATCCGGATATAGGAGTGACTTATATTCCAATGGAAGCTCTTTTTTCTGGTGAAGGTAAAAAAATTATTCAAGAAGAGTTAATGGATGCTGAGATGTCCTCATTTGAACCAGTAGTCGTAGATGATGAGCAAGCGTTACAACTATGTTACGACTATTTTGAATCGACTTTCTTGTTCATCAATGCCAATCGGGTAATTCCGTTGCTTTGGGATTATACACAAAATGTTGAGCAGCGGTTTATACCCGTTCATAGTCAAGCATTCAGAATTAATTTCATGATGCATTTGGGTGGAATGATTGAGAGATTGCTGCATCACGATGTTTTAACTGTAGATGAGTCACAACGTGAATCTTTTTCGGATTCGTTATTCTTAGAGATGAGAAGAGAGACGCAAGTGTTAGAAGAAACACTAGGTATGACTGTACCAGATGAAGAATTGTACTATCTCGTTCAAATTGTTGATAATACACTGACAAGAGAAGGTTCTTAGTGTATCTTTTTAGTGGTACACAATTAAATAACAATACACATACATAAAAAGAGCTTGATTTATCAAGCTCTTTTTATGTATACACTAACTTGGCACGATAATTGCTTATATAATAAGTAGCGACAATAGTGAAGTAAAGGAGTAGGAACTATGATGGATATTCGTTTAGTGCGAATTGACGACCGTTTAATTCATGGACAAGTGGCAACTGTCTGGGCAAAGCGGCTAGACATTCAACGTATTTTAGTGGTAAGTGATGCCGTCACCAAAGACCACTTACGTAAAACGTTACTACAACAAGCAGCACCGCCAGGGGTCAAAGTTAATGTGATTACTGTAGCGAAGATGATAGAAGTCTACTCACATGAATTGTTTGACGGCTTACGCGTGATTGTGCTGTTTACGAATCCTTTAGAAGTGGCAGCTGTTGTCGAAGCAGGAGTGCCTTTGTCCTCAGTTAATATTGGTGCAATGGGGTATGCTGCGGGGAAAAAAATGATTTCTAATACGATTGCGGTTGATCAACAAGATATTGAAGCGTTTCGTTACTTACATACGCGTGGTATTGAATTAGAAATCAGAAAAGTGATAACGGATAATAAACAACTACTGTGGGATGTTTTAAAAAAGGCAAAGATACAGTAATTGTTAAAAGTTATTTGAAAGGAAGTGAAAAGGAAAGAGACAAAGAAAAGATGAGACCAAATTAACATCAGACAGTCTCGTTAGAAGGGTGTGGTTTGATGGGGGTATTTGGAAGTGATGACAAAACAATAGGAGGTATGGATATGGTAGGAATTATCTTAGCAAGCCATGGAGAGTTTGCTGAAGGTATTTTGCAATCTGGTGCAATGATTTTCGGAGAGCAAGAAAACGTCAAAGCAATTACGTTAATGCCAAGTGAAGGTCCAGATGATGTAAAAGCAAAAATGCAAGAAGCAATTGCTTCATTTGATAACCAAAAAGAAGTCTTGTTTTTAGTGGACTTATGGGGAGGCACGCCGTTTAATCAGGCCAATACATTATATGAAGAGCACAAAGATACATGGGCGATTGTCGCAGGGTTAAACTTACCTATGGTGATTGAAGCATATGCTTCTCGCTTATCAATGGATTCTGCACAAGAAATTGCTGCTCACATTATTAACATAGCAAAAGAAGGGGTTAAAGTAAGACCCGAAGCGTTAGAACCGGAAGAAGAAGTGGCTAAAGAAGTGGTACCTGTTACACCTCAAGGAGCTATTCCAGAGGGAACAGTTATCGGAGATGGAAAAATTAAATTTGTTTTAGCTCGTATCGATAGTCGTTTATTGCATGGACAAGTGGCAACCGCTTGGACGAAAACAACGCAACCGAATCGAATTATTGTCGTTTCAGATGCGGTATCGAAAGACGAACTACGTAAGAAATTAATTGAACAAGCAGCACCTCCAGGAGTAAAAGCAAACGTTATTCCAATTAGAAAATTAATTGAAATCTCAAAAGATCCACGTTTTGGTGGAACAAAAGCCTTATTATTATTTGAAAACCCACAAGATGTTCTTGAAGCAATCGAAGGTGGCGTAGAAATACCTGAAGTAAACATCGGGTCAATGGCACACTCTGTTGGGAAAGTCGTAGTAAGCAAAGTGTTATCAATGGGACCAGAAGATGTTGAAGCTTTTGAAACAATGAAAGCAAAAGGCGTTCAATTTGATGTCCGTAAAGTACCGAATGATTCACAAGCTAACATGGCAGAAATTATGAAAAAAGCTAAAAATGAATTAGCACGCGCTAAGTCATAAAATAAATTAAAATAGGAGGCGTACTATGTCTATTATATCAATGATTTTAGTTGTACTCATTGCGTTCCTAGCTGGTATGGAAGGGATTTTGGATGAATTCCAATTTCACCAACCGCTAGTCGCATGTACATTAATTGGATTAGTCACAGGAAACTTAGAAGCAGGAATTATTTTAGGTGGTTCATTACAAATGATCGCACTTGGATGGGCAAACATCGGTGCGGCAGTCGCTCCGGATGCGGCTTTAGCATCTGTAGCATCAGCAATTATTCTAGCATTAGGTGGTCAAGGTGTTAAAGGTGTTTCATCAGCGATTGCGATTGCAATTCCTTTAGCCGTAGCCGGTTTATTCTTAACAATGGTAGTTCGTACTGTAGCGGTACCTATCGTCCATATGATGGATACAGCAGCAGAAAAAGGTGACATTCGTAAAATTGAAATGTTACATATTTTAGCAGTTTGTTTACAAGGGATTCGTATTGCAATTCCAGCAGCCGCTCTTTTATTTATTCCAGCGCAAACAGTTCAAAACTTTTTAGAATCAATGCCAGCGTGGTTAACAGACGGAATGGCAATTGGTGGTGGAATGGTCGTAGCAGTTGGATATGCGCTTGTTATTAACATGATGGCGACTAAAGAAGTATGGCCATTCTTCATCATTGGTTTCGTTGTGGCAGCTGTTTCTGAATTAACGTTAATCGCTTTAGGAGCTTTAGGTGTGGCTTTAGCTTTAATCTATTTAAACCTATCTAAAATGGGTGGCTCTTCAAACGGCGGCGGTGGACACACTGGTGATCCGTTAGGCGATATCTTGAATGACTACTAATCTAATCGAAGGAGGAAACAGAACATGGCAGAAAAAATAGAATTAACAAAAAAAGACCGTCTAGCTGTAGCATGGCGCTCAACATTTATCCAAGGTTCATGGAACTACGAGCGTATGCAAAATGGTGGTTGGGCGTTCTCAATGATTCCGGCAATTAAAAAATTATATAAAACACAAGAAGATCGTTCAGCAGCATTAAAACGTCACTTGGAGTTCTTTAATACGCACCCATACATTGCTTCACCTATTTTAGGGGTGACACTAGCACTTGAGGAAGAACGTGCTAATGGTGCGCCTGTTGATGATGTAGCAATTCAAGGGGTAAAAGTAGGGATGATGGGACCGTTAGCCGGAGTAGGTGACCCAGTCTTCTGGTTTACTGTTCGTCCTATGTTAGGAGCATTAGGTGCTTCATTAGCGATGGCAGGTAATATTTTAGGGCCAATCATTTTCTTCGTGGCATGGAACCTAATTCGTTGGGGCTTCATGTGGTATACACAAGAGTTTGGCTACAAAGCTGGTTCAAAAATTACTGAAGACTTATCAGGTGGCTTGTTACAAGACATTACTAAAGGGGCATCTATTTTAGGGATGTTCGTGCTCGCCGCACTCGTTCAGCGTTGGGTTTCTATTCGCTTCTTACCGATTGTCTCTGAAGTAAGACTCGACGATGGTGCTTACATTGAATGGAACAACTTACCAGCGGGTGGAGAAGGGCTACAAAAAGCTTTCGAACAAGTCAACCAAGGTTTAGCGTTGTCATCAATTAAAGTAACGACTTTACAAGATAACTTGGATCAATTAATTCCAGGTCTTGCGCCATTACTTTTAACATTCTTATGTATGTGGCTATTGAAGAAAAAAGTTAGCCCTATTGTTATTATTCTAGGCCTATTCGTTGTCGGTGTTGTTGGACACGTTATTGGGTTACTATAATCGATTGAACTCGGGCTTAGTCCCGAGTTTTTTTATCTTAACTATGTTAGAATATAAGCAAATGCAAGTGTAAAGGATGTGATAGGGTGGTACAATCATTAAATACAAAAGTTGATTTAGTCATCGATGCAACAGCTTTTACAGGGTTGACTGATTACGGGAAAATTATGATTGGTGATAAAGGATTTGAATTTTATAACGATCGTGATACGCGCAAATATATACAAATCCCTTGGGAAGAGGTAGAGTATGTGATTGCGTCTGTCATGTTTAAAGGGAAGTGGATTCCTCGTTATGCGATTGAGACGAAAAAAAATGGTACTTATACGTTTTCTTCGAAAGAACCTAAGCGTGTATTACGAGCGGTTCGCGAATATGTTGACCCAGAAAAAATGGTTCAGTCTTTAAGCTTTATGGAAGTAGTCATGCGAGGCTTAAAATCCATCGGGAAAAAGAAAAAATAAAAGAGTATGAGCTACGGTCTTCTGATTGACATAAGAAGAACCGCGTCTCGTACTCTTTTTATTTTGGTGCATGTTCGACTGTGGCACGCCACATTGGAAAAAGGCATAGTGGACCTAAGATAAAACCTGGCAGTAAGTATAAAAACGTTGGGACCATCATGGAAGCCACGATGAGAAGACAAATAAGCGTGAGTAAGATGAGCCAAATAGTAAAACGCCAAGGCTCATGTTTAGTCGTTACTAAAATAGCGGGTAATTTGGGTCGAAACTTATCTCGTAGTGTAAGGCTAATGCCAAATAAAATTGAAACAGGTAGGCTAACCATTAAGCCAATTGGAAGTAAAGAAAGACCAGATTGAAATAATTCGCGTATTAAAAAAGAAAGCGAAGTGACCTCTTCGGGATGAGAGATAAAGCCAACCATAGCAGCTAGGCTCCCACTAAAAAATGTTCCTAATAAAATAGCTAGAAAGCCATATAAAATAGCAGTAATAGTCAGATAAAAAGTGCGCATGTTCACGACTCCTTCGTAAAAGGTAATTAACTAAATTGTAGCACGATAAAGGATAGATTGTCATTTAAGCTTTTTTAAAGATTGTATAAGTGATTTCATTGGTGGTAAAAAAGATATGTGGTATGATATTAAAAACATTGAAAGGGGACGTAACGTATGGGGTTAAATGAGTTTATCTTAGGTCTTAATAATTTAGAAACGATTACACGTGCGCCAGGTTTTTTTAAATATACAGAACATACTGTGGCTGCACATTCCTATCGTGTCGCTTCTATTGCACAAGTGTTAGGCGATATCGAAGAGTTAGAAGGAGTCGATGTTGATTGGAAAATGTTATATGAAAAAGCGTTAAATCATGATTATACCGAGCGTTTTATAGGAGATATAAAAACACCTGTTAAGTACGCTAGTCCTGAGCTTCGTGGAATGTTGCAACTAGTCGAAGAGAAAATGACTGAAGAGTTTATCAATCAAGAAATCCCTGAAGCATTTCAAGATATATATAGACGCCGTTTATGTGAAGGAAAAGATGACTCTATTGAAGGGCAGCTTTTAGCGATTGCTGATAAAGTGGATTTATTGTATGAGTCGTTTGAGGAGATTGTCAAAAACAATCCAGAACCTGTGTATCAAGAGATGTTTATGGAGTCTATTCAGACAATTCAACAATTTCGTCACCGTCCTTCTGTTTCTTATTTTTTCAAAGAGATATTCCCAGAGTTATTGGATAAAGATTTTTTTGGTAAAGAGCAATTTATCAATCGTGTGAAACAATATGTGACACTAAGTGAGGGTAATTAACTGATGCAAATGAATATTAAGTGTGAGAATAGTGTAGCCTACATAGAGATTACGGATAGAGAAGATGTGTGGTTACTATTAGAAGAAAAGATAACTATGGAACATGATGGGCTCACTTTTATTTTTGACCGACACTATTTAAAAACCGTCTGTCTGACGAATGATTTACCATCAAAAAAGCCAAAAGACGAACGATGGTTGTGTTTGCCGTTTAGAGATAGTGAAGTGCTAGATAATATCTACGATAAGATAAAAAAAGAGCCGTTATGGATGGAAACAGACGTTTCTCCTTGGATGAGCGCTTTGAAACAACTTTTACCAATATTAGGTTTATCTTTAGAAAAATCCACTAATAATAAACAAACGAAAGTACGTCATAAATGGACGAAAGAGATAAAGGATATTCCTTTTAATGTGACGTACAGAGGAAGTACTGCCACTGTTTATTGGAAAAAAAGACAAGAGATGCATATTTTAGCTGGAGCTAAACTTGTTCAAGAGGCTCCGCTGAATAAAGATGGGTCAGTAGGGTTTGCTGCTAAAGTAGGCGACAAATTGCGTCTAGAACAAGCAGATAAGATTCGAAACGGCTATACAATAGAAGATGTCATATTAAAAAGCGTTAATGAAGTCGGCTTATTTCTCTATTATGGTGGGACGAATGGTTGGCAAGTGTTGGTGGACTCAGAAGGAAAATCAATCGACGAATGGACAAAAGTTGGTTAATAACGAACGAAAAAATATATATAGGACAAAACATTCGTTTTTCGTTGTTGAGTCGCTGATGATTTCATGATACATTTAAGAAGAAAAGGAAATGGAGTGTGAATTATGACAAATTGTTTAGTGCTACAGACAGATTTTGGTTTAGTAGATGGTGCCGTCAGTGCAATGTATGGGGTTGCGTATACCGTGGATCCGACTATTCGGGTTCAAGATTTAACCCATGAAATTCCACCGTATGATATCTGGATTGCTTCGTATCGTTTATATCAAACGGTTAAGTATTGGCCAAAAGGCACTGTTTTTGTTTCAGTAGTGGATCCGGGTGTGGGAAGTCATCGCCGCAGTATCGTATGTAAAACCACGTCTGGTCATTACATTATTACCCCAGATAATGGTTCCATTACTCATATTCAGCATTACGATGGGATTGAAGAAATTCGTGCGATTGATGAAGTTAAGAGTCGCTTGCCTCATTCAGAAGAAAGTCACACATTCCATGGACGTGATATCTATGCTTATAATGGTGCGCGTTTAGCTGTGGGAGAGACCACGTTTGAAGAGCTAGGGTCACCAATTGAACCTGACACGCTCGTTACGTTGCCTTTAATCGAAGAATCACAAACAGGCACTATTTTGAGAGGTAGTATCGACGTATTAGACGTACGTTTTGGTTCATTATGGTCGAATATCTCATCTGATAGTTTGAAACGCATTAATGTGAAACCAGGCGACCGTGTGCAAGTCACTATCTATCATAAAGAGAATAAAGTCTATCAAAATATTTTGTTATTTGCTCGTTCATTTGCAGATGTCAATATCGGTGAGCCACTTGTTTATATTAATTCACTCGTCAATGTTGGGGTAGCTGTTAATCAAGATTCATTTTCAAAACTTTATCATATTGGGACTGGGATTGACTGGACATTAGAAATTCGCAAGGCACCGCGTGTTATCTATGAAGAAGACGTGTTATAATAATCAAAAAGAATAGGTGGAGAAATCATGAAAAAAGAGTTTTCGGTTCAGACGATTGTCGCCATTGGTATTGGGGCAGCCGTTTTTGTTATTTTGGGTCGATTTGTTGTAATTCCGACAGGATTCCCGAACACTAATATTGAAACAAGCTATCCATTTTTAGCTTTAATTGCGAGCTTATTTGGTCCAGCTGCAGGATTTTTAATTGGTTTTATTGGGCATACGATTAAAGATTTAACAACTTATGGTGCTTGGTGGAGTTGGATTATTTGTTCAGGCGCGATTGGCTTTGCATATGGTTGGATAGGTAAACAGCTAAAATTAGAAGAAGGACTTTTTCCAAAAAAAGATATCATTCGCTTTAATGTTTTGCAAGTTATCAGTCACTTAGTAGTCTGGGGTGTATTAGCACCTGTATTGGACATTTTAATTTATAGTGAGCCAGCGAATAAAGTTTTCACACAAGGTGTGATTGCGGCGGTGAGTAATAGTGTGGCGGTGGGGATTATCGGTACATTATTAATGAAAGCATACGCCTCTTCACGTACGAAAAAAGGTAGCTTAACAAAAGAATAAATATGATAAAATAGAGACAGTGAGAAAGTTGAATGTGAGTTCAACTTTCTTTTCCTATAAGAAAGAAACAAAAGATTTGAGGCTAAAAAATGAAACCTTTAATTGAATTTAAAGATGTGTCGTTTCAGTATCATAGTCAATCTGAACCGACACTTCATGATTTAAATATCGCTATCTATCCAGGTGAGAAGATATTAGTGGTCGGACCAAGCGGGAGTGGGAAGTCTACGTTTGCTCACTGTATGAACGGCTTGATTCCACATATGTATTCTGGTGCACTAACAGGTAGAGTTCAGGTCAATGGCAAGGATGTTTCGACATCTTCTTTGTCCAGTTTGTCTTTTGATATTGGAACAGTTTTACAAGACACTGATGGACAATTTATTGGGTTAAGCGTTGCAGAAGACATTGCTTTCTCGTTAGAAAATGAATGTGTAGCCCAGTCAGAAATGAAGCATGCCGTAAAGAAAATGGCAGAAACAGTGTATTTAACCGACCATTTATCACATCGACCGCAAGATTTATCGGGCGGACAAAAACAACGTGTTTCAATGGCGGGGGTGTTAATTGATGAAGTGCCAATTTTACTGTTAGATGAACCACTTGCTAATCTTGACCCAAAAACGGGGAAAGAGTCGATGGTGTTATTAGATGAATTGAACGAACAGTACGGTGCGACGATTATCATCGTAGAACACCGTTTAGAAGATGTTTTATACCGCGATGTTGATCGCATCTTAGTGTTTTCTGAAGGTCGAATTATTTCTGATTCATCACCTGACGAATTATTAAAACAATCTTTACTAGCAGATGTTGGAATTCGTGAACCATTGTATATATCAGCCATGAAGTATGCTGGGGTTGACTTATCGCAAGTTGAAAAAATAGCTTCACTTTCGGACGTGACCGCTCCCAAGCTGAAATCGCAAATGCAAGAGTGGGCTTCAGACTTACCACAGCCGCGAGTTATGGAAAAACAGTCACCATTATTGTCTATCAAAGATTTAACCGTTCGTTACGAAGTGCAAGGTAAACCAGTTCTTCAGGATTTATCTGTCGATTTTCATACTGGAGAAATGGTTAGTATTGTTGGAGAAAATGGTGCAGGTAAATCGACATTGTGTAAAGCTATCTGTGGCTTTACGCCTGCTGAATCTGGGCAATTCATGTGGAACAATCAAGAATTCAACTCGCTTTCGATTAAAGAACGCGCCGACTATGTTGGTTACGTTATGCAAAACCCAAATCAAATGATTTCTAAAAAGATGATACGAGAAGAAGTAGGATTAGGTCTTGTGCTGAGAGGGGTATCCGAAGAGGAAATCGAAGAACGTGTCACTCGTGTTTTAAAAGTTTGCGGCTTATACCCATTTCGTAATTGGCCGATTTCTGCTTTGAGTTTTGGTCAGAAAAAACGTGTGACAATCGCGTCTATTTTAGTGCTAAATCCGAAAATGATTTTACTAGATGAGCCGACAGCGGGACAGGACTTAAAACATTATACTGAAATGATGGATTTTCTATTGGAGATTAGTCATCAAGGGGTGACAGTGGGAATGGTCACACATGACATGCATTTAATGTTAGAGTATACCGATCGGACGATAGTGATTGGTGAGGGGCGAGTGTTAGCAGATGATATTCCCGCCCATATTCTAACAAATCATCAATTAGTAGAGAAGGCGTCGTTAAAAGAAACGAGTCTGTTTACGTTTTCTCAGCAACTAGGTATGGCTGACCCTGTCTCGTTTACTGAAAAATTTATTGCATTTGATCGGGAGGCGAGATTAAAATGAGTCAAACCCAGTTATTAGGCTATATACCAAAGAAGACAGTCATTCATCAGTTGAGTGGCGCCTCTAAACTTTTGGCGTTAGTTTTTCTATCAGTTGCCACGATGACAACGTATGATACACGTTTTCTTCTAGCGATGAGCCTTTTATCCATCGTGCTATTTCGACTATCTCATATTAAATGGCAAGAGATTTCGTTTGTCGTGAAGTTCGTAGCTGTGTTTTCTCTGTTAAATCTAATTGCTGTCTATTTGTTCTCACCTGAGTATGGTGTATCTGTTTACGGAACACGTCATGTGATATGGGAAGGTGTCGGACGTTTTACTTTAACACAGGAACAACTTTTTTATGAATTTAATCTGTTATTAAAATATATCGCGTCAATTCCTATTGCCTTGATTTTTATTTTGACGACGAATCCAAGTGAGTTTGCTGCGAGCTTGAATAAGATAGGTGTCAGTTATAAAATTAGTTATGCGGTTGCCTTAGCGTTGCGCTATATTCCAGATGTTCAACGTGATTTTTTTGATATCTCAATGGCACAGCAAGCTAGAGGTATTGAATTATCCAGAAAAGCGCCTTTTCGAGCGCGTGCTAAGGGGACGGTGGCGATTGTATTTCCATTAGTTTTATCAAGTATCGAACGCATTGATGTCATTAGCACCGCGATGGAGTTGCGCCGATTTGGGCGACATAAAAATCGAACATGGTATTCTGCTCAAACGTATCGATTTCACGATTATTTTGTCATAGGGGTTTCGTTAGTACTACTCATTATTTCCTTTAGTTTATTTAAAGTAAATCAAGGGCGTTTTTATAATCCGTTTTAAATAAAAGAGACACTTCAGTTTAGATAGCTAGATTGAAGTGTTTTTTTATTATAGAATAGACTCAAGGATTAAATTTGAGAAAAGAGGTTGTGAGATGAAACGATATATCGCAGTGCTATTAGTAGTTGTGTTTACTTTAGTTGGGTGTCAGCAACCCACGAGTGAACAGACGGATAAACAAGCTAAGACGGATGGAAAAGAGTGGTATGCATCGGCTTTGGCTAAAGGTAAAGAAGCCATTATTGATGAAGAGTATGACAAAGCTCTCGCGTCTTTTGATTTGGCCTTAGAGTATCAAGCGAATGATGCCGAAGCGACCTTATTAAAAAAGCAAGTGGAATGGTATCAAAAAGGGCAAAAGTTAATGGAAGAAGGGAAAGAAAAGGAAGCAGAGGATGTTTATATTGACTTGATTACGTCAAAAAATGGTTCGAAAACATTGAAAAAACAAGCAGAAGAGCAACTGGAGATGTGGGGAAAAGGAGAGCGTAAAACAACTTCTACTGCATCGGAAAAGTCGCCAGTATGGAATGATAACAAGCAGAAAGCTTTAGATGAGTTTATCAGTGAATGGGAACAAAGCATGGACCAACATTATGATAAAGCCTACCCAAATGGTCAAACGATTAATTATTATGGCGTTAACTTACCCGGAGATTTTGGCGATCTATCGCTTTCAGTTAATGGTCAACCTGTTTCGATATCGTTGATTGGAGAGAATCAGTCGACCACTTATCAAGTTGTGGCGATGTATTCTAATATCGAACGCGATTATCCTCGCTCAAGCTATTGGTACCTCTTTACGTTAAAGGATGGCACTCCTAAAATATTAGTGACAGCTCAAAATCAAGGGAATGAACAACAAACCATCGACTTTACTGAAACACAAAATGCGGCATTGATAGAAGGATATCGGAATATAGTGCAGCAAAAGTGACACTTTTTTATAGAGCATCTACTATTTACGGTGACAAGGTACTCAATTTAACAAAGTTTGTTAAAAACTATCATTTCAGTTATAATGAAAGGGTTAATGTGATTGGAAAATATAGAGGAGAAGTGACATGCGTATACTTTTAATAATACCCGCTTATAATGAAGAAGAAAGCATTTTAGATACGATAAATATGATAGAATCATTTAAAAAGACAGATGATACGCATGATTTTCAACTCGACTATGTAGTTATAAATGACGGATCAACTGATCGAACTGGTGATGTTTTAAAGGAAAATAAGGTTAATGCCGTTCATTTGATATCTAATTTAGGTATCGGAGGTGCTGTTCAGACTGGTTATTTATATGCGGTTAAATATGATTATGACATAGCCGTACAATTTGATGGAGATGGACAACATGACATCGCATCTATTTACGCTTTAGTTGAACCTATTGTAAGTGAAAAGGCAGATTTTGTAGTTGGTTCTCGTTTCGTCGAAAATGCGATTTCAGAGTTTCAAACGAGTAATATGAGACAGCTAGGGATTAAAATTATCTCCTTCTTTATCAAACTCGTGACAGGGAAGAGAATATATGATGTGACCTCTGGATATAGAGCAGCAAATCGCACAGTTATGCGTTATTTTTCAGAGAGATATCCTCAAAAATATCCGGAACCTGAATCTTTAGTGAAACTCCATAAAAAGAATTACGTAATAAAAGAAGTCCCTGTTAACATGTTTGAAAGAGAAAAAGGGGTATCATCTATTACGCCTTTAAAATCTGTTCGCTATATGATTGAGGTTTGTTCGGCTATTTTGATTTTGGGTTTTACAAAGGAGGTTAAATAAGATGAATGTTTTATCTGTCTTAGTTTTTGTCATATCCTTTGTATTTTTTGTTTTTGTGATTCGCACGATAAACAAAAATATTATCTCACTTCAATATGCGTTAATTTGGCTTTTGATTGGGATTATCATGATGGTGTTTTCTATCTTTCCCGATTTAGCAGAAAGAATCGCTCATGCATTAGGATTTGCTTTTGCGTCTAATTTTGTTTTATTTGTTTCCGTTATGTTTTGTTTAGTTCAATTAATTTTAACGACCTCTTATATTTCAAAACAAGATGATCAAATAAAAAAACTCATTCAAGAAGTATCACTCTTAAAAAAAGAAATGAATGAACAAAATCGTCATCATAAATAAAAAGTTCTGAAGAAAATATTTTCTTCAGAACTTTTTTTATGGAAGTAATTTATTCAAAGCAATCGCTAAGAGCGAAGCAGTGGCAACAGGTGAGCTAAATAAATATTGAATAGTCTGAGGTAAGCTACCCACATAGTCTTGTGGAATAAAGGTTAAAGCAAGTGTCATAATCATCGGTAAAGCGATAATATACATTTCACGTTCACCGATAGCGACATTTTTCATCACTTGTAAGCCACTTGTTGCGATAATACCACACACGACAACAAATACCCCGCCAATAACAGCTGTAGGAATGGCTGAAATTAAAGCAGATAATTTGCCTGAAAATCCAAACAAAATGAACCAAAAACCTGCGGCAGTAAGCACCTTACGACTTGCCACACCTGTAATTGAGATAATTCCCGCATTGGTCGAGTAACCTGTTACAGGCGTAGACCCAAGTAAGCTCGAAACGACACAGCCTAATCCTTCTCCTAACACGCCGCGATTAAGTTGCTCATCAGAAAGAGGCGTATCGCATACTTGACTAACAGCAAACCATGTTCCAGTAGTTTCAGCCATTAACACGAGATAAATAATTAACATTGTGACGGTTGCCGATAGATTAAATGAAAAATGGAAATCTTTAAACGGTATCGGCATTAAGGAAAACCAACTCGCTTGCTTTACAGTTGATAAATCGAGGATCCCCATAAAATTAGCTAGAAGAGAACCGCCAAATAAAGCTAGAATGACTGACGTAATTTTTATGTAGCGTCCTTTATTTGGAAATACACTAGCAAACATGACACTTGCAACTAAGATAAAAGCAGAAAATACCGCTAAAAGAATATTTTGATTAAGGGAAGAACCTTCACCAATAAAAATATTATTATTTAACGCAACTGGCATTAATGAAAGTCCTACGATGAAAATAATGGTGCCACCAACAATAGCTGGCACAAAATGTCGAATGATTTTAGTGAAAATACCAGTAAAACTTAATAGAACGACCAGCAAAGCGCCGATTAAAGACGCGCCTAGAACACTTGCCCAACCTTCGATACCGGAACCGTTAGCAAAATAAATTCCCGCAATCGCTCCAATAGGAATGAAGGAAGGCCCTTGTCCGACAGGCAGTTTCATACAAAAATGCGATTGAATAATCGTGGCGATACCTGCGGCTAAAAAAGTAGATTGTATTAAAATAGAGGTTTCTTGAGCTGAAAGACCAATGATGGAAGCAATAATAAATGGCACAACATAAACGTCCATGGCTAATACGTGTTGAATCCCAAGTAGTGCGGCTTGAAAGGGGGATACGGATTCATTAGGGCCTATCAGTAAACGTGAGTCTGTGTCAGCTTTAATAGATTGATTTTTAATGGATTGTTCCATGATTAAACTCCTTTTTGATGGACAAGTTCACCTTGTACCCAAACTTTTTGTATATTGGTTGCTTGTATAAGATATAGCAGGCTTTCTAAAATTTCTTCTGGTGCGATATTCGATTCGAAGAAAGGCATTGGATTGCCGACATCTTGAGTGTCAATAACTAAAGCATCCCAAGCGTAGTTTTTTTCAAACTTTCCAATTGGCAAGGAAAGAGCTTGCCCACCGCCAGCCGTAGCATGATAAAAGGCTTGGATCATCGAAATCTTAGACTCTTTTGCTCCTCTTTCTGCTGCAGTTTTTTTGGGGTCGACGCCTTCGTCTAAATAGCGAGAAGCCATAACTGCTTGTCGTATATTTTCAAAAAGAGAAGGACTAAATCCACCACTAATATCGGTACCTAAACCAATATCGAGATGATAATCGTTTGCGAATTCTGCAAGTGGTAAAACAGCGTTGGCAAAATAAGCATTTGAAATGGGACAATGGGCAATTCCCGTCCCAGTTTGTTGGAAAAGTAAGGCATCCTCGTGGGCGAGATGATTACAATGAGCCATGACTGCTTTATCACCTAAAAGTTGAAATGAGTGAAGTGCGTGTGCGTCATTTTGATTAAATCGTTCTTTTACATAGTGATGTTCCCAATCACTTTCACTACAGTGTGATTGAATATGAACATCGTACTTCTTGGCTAGTTTACCTAACCCATGCAAAGCTTCGTCGGTACAGCTCGGGATAAAGCGAGGAGTGACGACAGGATAGACGCCTTGTTTGGTTGTTTTGTGAAGAGCTTGGACGTCCTGAATAAACGATTCGGTATCAGCAAGAGCAGATTCAGTTGATGCATCACGATAAAAATCAGGGTTCATGATGGGATCGTCCATGACGACCTTACCTACTAACCCGCGCTGTCCTTTTTTTGCACAAATTTCAGCTAAACGAAAAGAAGCTTCTTTATGAATAGAAGCAAAGTAAAGTCCAGTGGTTGTTCCATTGGCTAGTAAGTGTGAGACGAGATTTTCATATACAGTCGTTGCATAGTCTAAATCTGAAAAGCGTGCTTCTAGCGGAAAGGTATACGTTTGTAGCCAATCTTCAAGAGGCTTATCTAAAGCGCGTCCCGCTTGTGGCCACTGTGGAGCATGGATATGGAGGTCTACGAGGCCGGGAATAAGATATTGCCCTTTTTTCAATTCTACAAATACCTTTTGTTGTTTAGCTAAAGCAAATTGTTGTGAGTATTCTTTTTCAGAAGGTTGTGAAATGTTGACAATCTTGCCTTCGAAATCAATAAAAAATAGTGAATCGGATAAAAACTCTAGTTGTGAGCGTGACGAGGTGTAAAAAGCATTCCCTTTAACAATAAGCGAATAATTCATTATAATCCCTTTCTTTTGTTCGTTTTATTTTATCTATATATCTATTCTACAATAAAACAACAAAAATTCAATATAAAAAACGAACTATAATGACAAGCTAGTCTTTATGGTTCGTTTTTTATGAATAATTATAATGATTTTTTTGGGAGGATTTTATAAGAAGCTTCTCTTGAGGATGAGCCTTTCCGATACTCTTGTATAAGATAAGGAGGTCTTCGTTTTGACTCTAAAAAGATTCGTCCAATATATTCTCCCATAATTCCTAAAACGATTAATTGAACACCACTAAGAAATAAAATCAATACTACAAGAGTAGGGTAACCGGGTACTGGATTTTTAAACAATAAGGTTTTAACGATAGTGTAGATCATATAGATAAATGCACCTAAGGCAATCACAACGCCTCCTACTAAAGAGAAACGTAACGGTTTAACGGAATTAGAAACGATTCCATCCATAGCTAGCTTTAGCAAATTAGTCAAGCGCCATTTTGTTTCACCAGCAAATCTTTCTGGGGCTTCAAACTCAATCGCTTTTTTCTTGTATCCGACCCACATGTAAAGCCCTTTTGTGTATCTTTCGGATTCTCTTAGTTGAATAATACCATTAACACATTTTCGGTCCAGTAAACGAAAATCTCCAACGTTTTCTAAGACGGGTAGTTTAGAAAAATAGGTTAAGATTTTGTAATATAATTTAGAAGAGCATTTTTTAAAAAAAGACTCTCCTGAGCGTACGACTCTTTTTCCGTACACGTCTTGGTAACCTTTTTCCCATTCTTTTATGAGGTTTGGAATGAGCTGAGGAGGGTGTTGTAAGTCGGCATCCATGGTAATCACTGCGTCACCTATCGCGTGGTCGAAGCCAGCTAACATGGCGATTTCTTTTCCGTAATTACGTGATAAATCGACATACGTTACACGGTCATCGTGTTTTTGTAATTCCTGGATAATAGTCAGTGATTGATCATGACTGCCATCATTAATAAATAAAATTTCAAAAGCATAGTTTGGTATTAGCAAAAGCGTGCTAGTAAGTTGTTGATAAAGTTCGTTAATAGACTCTTCTTCATTATAAAGAGGGATACAAATTGTTATGACTTTCATTTAGCTAACCTCCTGATTCATATTGTAACAATAAATGAAGAAGTATAGTAGTATAGTATATGTATGATAATGATTATTTAGGAGTGACACATGTGGAAAGTATACTAACGTTAAACCATGTCAGTTTCAGCGTGCCTGAAAAAGACATATTGAAAGATGTTCAACTAACTATTAAACCGGGCGATTTTATCACTATTTATGGACCTTCTGGAAGCGGAAAGTCCACTCTATTAAAACTTATTGGGACATTATTAACCCCAACTGCAGGTGAAATTCAGTATAAAGGTCAAGCCGTAAGTGAGTTACCAATTACCGAGTATCGTCAGGCAGTTTCGTATGTTTTTCAATCACCACAGTTATTTGGTGAAACGGTATTAGATAATCTTTCTTTTCCTTACGAGATTCGTCAAAAAGAATTTGATAAAGACCGTGCGCTAATGCTTTTAAAAGAGGTACAACTAGATGAATCGTATTTAAATAAAGCCATCACGGAGTTGTCTGGTGGCGAAAAACAACGAATTGCGCTAGTACGTCATCTGTTGATATTACCTGATGTTTTGTTACTAGATGAGATTACGAGTGCATTAGATGAGGCGAATCGTTTACATGTACAAGCCTTTATCAAACGCTTGCAAGAAGAAAAAGGATTAACCGTCTTATGGATTACACATCAGCCACAAGAGTTAGAACAATCAAACCGCCATATTGAAGTGGTTGATGGAATCGTGAAGGAGGTAGAAGTGTCGTGGGAAATTTAGAGATTTCAAATACGTCATTGGCATTTGCGACGGTTTTAATTGCGGTTGCCTTAGTCATTGATTATAAGGAGCAGTTAGGGTTAGGAAAAGATATTTTTATTGCGGCGATTCGTGCGGTTATTCAATTATTCATTATTGGCTATGTTTTAAGTGCGATATTCAAAGTGGATAATTTATGGGTGACACTGGCCATGGTATTGTTTATTGTAGTCAATGCAGGGATTAATGCTGGGAAACGAGCGGAAGGGATAGAGGGAGCTTTTCAAATCTCGCTGATTGCGATTGGAGCCGGGACATTTCTGTCGTTGTTTATTTTATTTATCACCGGAACATTAGAATGGACACCTTCTCAAATTGTACCGATTACGGGGATGATTGCGAGCAATGCGATGACCGCGGTAGGTGTTGGTTATCGTCAAATGCGGTCGCAATTTAATGACCAACGTCAACAAATTCAAGAGAAATTAGCCTTAGGAGCGAATTTAAGACAGGCTTCTAATCCTATTATTCGTGAGAGTATAAAGGGAGCAATGGCACCAAGTATTGACCGTACCAAAACAGTTGGGCTAGTAAGTTTGCCAGGGATGATGTCTGGTTTGATGTTTGCAGGAATTGATCCGACGATGGCTATTCGCTATCAGATTGTGGTAATGTTTATGCTCATTGCGACGACAGGATTTTCAACAATGATTGCTAGCTACTTAGTGTATAAGAAGTTTTATAATGAACAGTGGCAATTAAAATAAGAAAAGACGATAAGCAAACCTACTTGCTTATCGTCTTTTTATTAATTTGTATAGTTATCAAAATAACCTTTAATGTAAACGAATGGTGTTCCTTTATCGCCACTTCCTGATGTTAAATCAGAGAGAGAGCCTATTAAGTCTGTTAGACGACGAGGTGTAGTACCTTGTGCTTCCATAGCGCCGACTAAGTCTTCGTCTTTGTTTTGAATGTACTCAGAGATAGCTTCTTGTAAAGCTTCTCCACGTAAATCAGCGAAGTTATTATCCGCTAGATATTTTAGCTTGACTTCGTTAGGTGTTCCTTCTAATCCAGCCGTATAAGCTGGGGAAACGACAGGGTCAGCAAGTTCCCAAATTTTTCCAACAGGGTCTTTAAAAGCACCGTCACCGTAAACCATCACTTCGACGTTTTTACCTGTTAATTCAGCCAATTTAGCTTGGATTCCGTCGACAAGTGGTTGTGGGTTATTTGGGAATAGTTTGACGCTATCTTCTGTTGATTTGTTAGACCCAAGTAAGCCGTATTGTTCGTTATAACCACTACCGTCGATTGGAGCAGCTAAGATATCGTCCATTGCGAATACTTTTTCTGCGCCGTTTTCATTTAAAATACGTTTAGTACGGAAACGTGAATGAATATCACATGTTAAAACACTCTTAGTGTAATCTAAAATTGTTTTGGCATTATTTGAGAAGATGACTTCACACTCTGCACCTTCAGCTTCGATTAATGATTTATAGTAATCAATATAGTCAACGCCTGTAAAAGTATGTTTTTGATAGCCAAAATGTTGACGAAACTCAGCTTCTGTTAACACATCAGTCCAAGGGTTGATGCCTTTTTTATCTAAATCTTCTAAGTCAACTAAGTGGTTGCCAACTTCATCTGAAGGATAACTTAGCATAAGGACCACTTTTTTCAAACCACGTGCCATACCACGTAAAACGATTGAGAAGCGGTTACGACTTAGGATTGGGAAGATAATCCCTACAGTGTCGTCACCAAATTTCGCAGCAACATCGGTCGCGATGTGGTCAACGGTTGCGTAGTTTCCTTGTGCGCGGGCAACGATTGATTCTGTAATTGTGACAATGTCACGATCTTCGATTTCAAATTTTTCCATTTTAGAGGCAGCTAATACAGTGTCCACGATAAGTGTTTCTAAATCGTCCCCTTGATTAATGATAGGGCCGCGTAGACCTCGTACTGTTGTTCCGACGATTCTTTCCAATAGTCTCTCTCCTTCAGTGTGAATGTTAAGCATTCAACACAATAAGTTTTATTACTTGTTTACTATACACTAAAAACATGGTATAAGTAAAATTAATAGTATTAATATAGGGTATAAGGAGAGGTTATATGATAGGGAAATTAGATTTGTATCGCATCTTTCAAGTTGTCAGTCAAAATAAAAGTTTTTCCAAAGCAAGTCAAGAACTATTTATGACACAGTCTGCTGTAAGTCAGAGTATTTCAAAGTTGGAAATGGAATTGGGTGTGACGCTCTTTTATCGCACGCCTAAAGGGGTAACACTCACGCAAGAAGGGGAGATGCTTGAATCATACACACGGCAAGCATTGACAACCATTCGTGCGGCAGAAGACCGTTTGTTAGACTTTCAAGAAATGAAAACAGGAGAATTACGTTTAGCGGTGGGAGATACCATTGCGCGATATGTTTTGCTTCCTTATTTAGAAACCTATCACAGTCAATACCCTCAAATAAAATTAAAAATTCTCAACGGGACAACGGCGGAGATTATCGCTTATATTAAAGCGGGAGAGGCGGATGTTGGGCTGTGTCATTTGCCTATCGAAGAGTCGCAAATGGAGATTTATCCGTTTAAAGAAATTCACGATGTGTTTATTACTAGTTCTAGTAGCAACCTAGCCTTAGATAAAAAGTGGTCGTTTCAGTCTGTGTCGGATTTACCGCTTATCTTATTGGAAAAGCAATCAAACTCGCGAACTTATGTTGACCAGTTTATGACAAGTCGTGGCGTGACATTAAAACCCGTCATAGAGTTAGGTTCCTATGATTTAATTACAGAATTTGCCAAAATTAATTTAGGGATTTCTTGTGTTGTGCAAGAATTTGTAGAAGAATACCTTGAAAAAGGCATCGTCAAAAAGCTCCCTTTATTAGAAGAAATTCCACCACGTCATATTGGCGTCATTCATCTTAAAAATATGCCGCTACCTCAAGCGGCACATGTCTTTATCGACCGATTGAAAGAGTAAGTTATTTGTATAAAATAACTTACTTTTTTTAGATTAGTTCACAAAATTGTATTGTCATCTAAAAATAACTGTATTAAACTCACTCCAGAGCTTCTTTATACTGTGAGTATATCATTCAGTAGAAAGGAAGCGTTAGCGTGGAAGATTGGTTAGGAATTGCAGGCAAAGTAGTGATAGTGACAGGAGGATCATCAGGAATCGGTGCAGCTGTTGTTCGCTCTTTATTAGAGCAAGGGACATGTGTGGTTAACGCGGATTTGAATCCAAGTCAAGATGAGCATGAAAACTTAATGTTTGTGAAAACAGACGTAACATCACTTGCTGATGTGAAAAATGTGGTAGCACAAACGAAAGAACGTTTTGGACGTCTTGATGGAGTCGTCAATAATGCTGGTATCAATATCCCTCGTTTACTTGTCGATGCAAAAGAACCAGAAAGTCAATTTGAGTTGTCGGAAAAGGTATTTGATAAGATGTTTGCTATCAATCAAAAAGGGGTTTATTTAATGTCACAAGCAGTCGGACGTGAGTTAGCAGCTCAACAGTCTGGTGTCATTATTAATATGTCCTCTGAAAGTGGATTAGAAGGTTCGGAAGGTCAAAGTGCGTATGCCGCTACGAAAGCAGCAGTTAATAGTTATACACGCTCTTGGGCAAAAGAGTTAGGAAAACATCATGTCCGTGTCGTTGGGATTGCTCCAGGAATTATGGAGGAAACTGGATTAAGAACCATTGAATATGAAACAGCTTTAGCTTACACACGTGGTATCACGGTTGAAAAATTGCGTGAAGGATACAGCAGTACGTCAACAACGCCGTTAGGAAGAAGTGGTAAGTTAACAGAAGTGGCAGATTTAGTGTGTTACTTATTATCAGATCGTGCAAGTTATATTACAGGCGTTACCTATAATGTGGCTGGAGGTAAAACACGCGGCTAAGACATGATTAAGGAGGAACAATTGTGTCTTTAACAAACAAGTGGTATGAAATTTTAAATATCTTATTAGTCAAACGTCGCGTAACAGTAGAAGAATTGATGACCTTGACAGACTTGTCTAAACAAACGTTACGCAAAAACATTCAATTACTCAATGACCGTTTACAGGAAACGGCTCAAATCGTAGAAGAAGGTAAATATTTTGAGTTGAAAGTCGCTCACCTAGATAGGTTTCAATTAATCATGTCAGGTAAGTTGAAAAAAGAAACGGATTTTAACTCAGCGGGTAAACGAATGGCTTACATCATTCGAGCGTTAATCGATGCACCTGATTATATTCTAATTGATGATTTGTGTGACGAGTTACAAGTCAGTCGAGGGACTGTCAATAAAGATATGCGGGAGATTAAAAAAGCAATTGGGCCATATGGTGTAAAAATCGTCGGTATTCCCAATAAGGGAATGCAGATTGTCGGCGATGAGTTTCACTTTCGTCTTGTCGTTTTGAAATTTGTTTATGATTATTACAGTGATGATTATCCGTTGACGCGTGATACGTTACAGTGGGCGGATAAATTAGCGAAATATTATAAACTAGATCAAGTGACGCTAGCTTTATTAAAAAAGGTAATAGGTGTCAGTGTTCAACGTATTTTGAAAACGAATCCAATGACGCAGCCTATTGCTTATTATAAAAATTTTGAATATCAGACTCCGATACTAGAGGATTTTATGATTTTTGTTGAAAAAGAATATCGACTAACATTGGGGCGCTATGACCAAGACTTTTTATCTTTTCCAGTTAATACGAGAACGACAGCGATGGTTTCAGATGCAAGTATGAAACAGCATGAAGCAGATGTGCGTGAGATTTTTGATGAGATGATGTTAGAAATTCAAAACAATTTTATGACGAAAATCGATGAAGAAGCATTATTTGAAGCGATGAAGTATCATTTAATGTTCATGTTAAATCGAATTATCTTTCATATAGATGTGTACGATTTGTTTATGGATGAGATTCAATTGAAGTATCCTTTTTCATTTGAGCTAGCTAAAGTTGCAATGAAAGCGGTTGAAGATGATTTAATGGTCACCGTTCATGAAGTAGAAATAAGTTATCTTGCCATTTATTTCGAATTAATCATGCAAAAGAAAAAAGGCCGTAGTCAAGATAAAAAAGTCGCAATTGTGTGTAGCACGGGGCGTGGTACGGCTACTTTAATTCACCGTCAATTAAGAGAGGTCTTAGGTGCCGACGTTGAAATCGTCCAGTATTCTGAAACGGATTATTTAGAGATTGATAGTGCGGAGTATCTCGCTATTTTTAGCACGTTACCTTTGGAAAGTCGAAATGGTAAGCCAGTGATACAGATTACCAATCTATTTGATAACGAATTGTTAATAAAAGAATGGCGTAAATTAGATGAGCAGCGATTGTTGACTAAAGATATTGTCGATTTTTCATTTGTTATTTTAGACAGTCAGAAAAGTTACTTGGAGAATGTCGCCACGATGATTGAAGAATGGATAGAAATAGGGAAGCTAGCTCCTGAATTTATGCCGTTGTGGCAAGAGCGAGAGCGTCGCCAAACGACGATTTTTGATCAAGGAATTGGTTTTCCACATACGATTAATAAAGGGTCAAATGAAATTGTTTTTCGAATAGGTGTATTCCCTGAGAAGATCTATGAAGGAAAACAATATGTAAAAATCGTATTTTTAGTGGGGATACCAGAGTACATTAACGATGAGATTGAAAAAACATTGATGGCCATTTATGACTTGATTTTTTCAATTGGGCAAAAGAAGGAATATGTCGCGCAGATTAGTCAGTGTCAAAGTCGCGAAGACGTTTTGGCGTTTTTAATGAGAGAGGAGCTAAGTTAATGCCATTTATATATGTATTTGGAATTGTTGCAGTATCGGCTTATTTATTACAAGGATTTCTTGGCTTTTTACAAATTAAACACTTTACGAAAGTTTATGGTGAAATGCGCCGCAAAGGACGTGTCGCGATTGGACGTAAATCAGGTAAATTTAAAGCGGGAACTATTGTCATGATTGCCATAGATGAAGCGGCGAATATCTTGGAAGTGAAAAAAATTCAAGGAACGACCGTCTTAGCTAAATTTAAAGATATTAAGGGATTGGAAGGGATGTCGATTACAGAATTGACACCAACCTTGCCGATTTTAGCGAAAGAAAACAAATTGACGCAAGCAACCGTTATGGATGCGGTACAGACGTATCAAAAAGTGATGAATGGTGAGGTTATTGAAACGCCACCGACACCGATGATGTCGATGAGAAATCAAGCGATGATGATGAAATACAGTCTACAAAATAAATTTAAAAGGAGTTAAAGACAATGATTTATATTACAAAGTTTGCAGAAGGGTTTATGAACCTGTTCCAAACAGGTGCCGAAACGTTTATTAGTTGGGTCACGGGAATTGTTCCGGTCGTATTAATGTTATTAGTTTTAATGAATACACTGACAGCGATGTTAGGGGAGGAGCGTGTAACGAAAATTGCTAAAGCATCATCTAAGAACGTGTTCACTCGTTATTTGATTTTGCCTTTTGTAGCAACGTTCATGTTAGGAAACCCTATGTCATTTACACTGGGACGCTTTTTACCAGAGTTTTATAAGCCAAGTTTCTACGCAGTAACAGCACAAGCTAACCACACAAGTAATGGTCTTTTCCCACATATTAACCCAGGCGAGTTATTTATCTATCTTGGAGTAGCACAAGGGATTACGACACTTGGTTTAAATCAAATGGATTTAGCAGTTCGTTATTTATTAGTCGGATTAGTGATGAACTTTGTAGGTGGTGTGGTAACCGACTATACGACAAAATATGTGTGTAAACAACAAGGCATTACCTTGAGCAAAGAAACAAAAGTCATTCATTAATTAAAAAGGAGCGTATCAATCATGAGCCAATATAGAAGTATAAAAATTAAAAAAGGATCAGGAGGATATGGTGGTCCCTTAATCGTGACACCGACTGAGAAGAAAAATAAGTTTATTTATGTAACAGGTGGCGGAGAGCGTCCAGCGATTGTAGATAAAATTGAAGAATTAACAGGCATGGAGTCAGTCAATGGCTTTAAAACATCTATTCCAGATGACGAAATTGCCTTAGCAATCATTGATTGCGGTGGTACATTGCGTTGTGGTATTTATCCGCAAAAAAATATCCCAACCATTAATATTGTCCCAACAGGTAAGAGTGGTCCTTTAGCGAAATATATTACGGAAGATATTTATGTATCCGCAGTAGATTTGGCGCAAATTTCGTTACTTGATGAAGAAGAAGCAACTAGCACAAAAGCAGCCGCTTCAGATGAAGTGAAAGCAGAAGCTACGCCAAAATACGATACAAATAAAAAACTAACAGAGAGTATGAACAAACCTGGTTTAGTGGCACGTATCGGTATGGGAGCTGGGAAAGTCGTTGCAACTTTTAACCAAGCAGCACGTGAGGCTGTTCAAACAGTTATCACAACGATTTTACCGTTTATGGCCTTTGTGGCATTGCTTATTGGGATTATTCAGGGGTCAGGAATCGGAGATGTTTTCGCTAAGATTATGGCGCCACTTGCTGGCAATATCTGGGGCTTGATTATTATCGGATTTATCAGCTCACTACCATTTTTATCACCATTATTAGGACCTGGTGCTGTCATCGGACAAGTGATTGGAACGTTGATTGGGGTAGAAATTGGTAAAGGAAATATTCCGCCACAATTAGCGTTACCTGCGTTATTTGCGATTAATACGCAAAATGCGTGTGACTTTATCCCTGTTGGATTAGGACTTGAAGAAGCTGAACCAGAAACGGTAGAAGTTGGGGTACCTTCTGTCTTGTATTCTCGTTTCTTAAATGGTGTTCCTCGTGTCGTAGTAGCTTGGTTAGCAAGCTTTGGTTTATATAGTTAAAAAAGAAAGTTGGAATGGAAAATGGAATTATTGACAACAACAATTAAGAGTATCGGCTCTCAAGCCCACATGTTTGAAGAAGAAAACATGCTTATATTATTCGGTGACAATGCGCCTGGTGATTTAAAGGATTTTTGTTACATTATTGACGTGAAACCTCTTGCTTCAGGAATTGAAACAGGCATGACACTGTCGATTGACAACCAAGCGTATACGATTACAGCAGTGGGAGATGTTGTCACTAAGAATTTAAGCGATTTAGGTCATATAACTATTAAGTTTGACGGCAAAACAGCGGCAGATTTACCGGGAACTTTACACGTTAAAGGTGCTGCTTTCCCAGTGATTGAGTCAGGCGCAACATTAACCATCTCATAGGAGGGGTAACGATGTATCTTGATACAGCAAATATAGAACAGATAAAAGAGTTACAGAGCTATGGTTTCTTAAAAGGTGTGACGACCAATCCGACCTTACTTGCGCGTGAGAAACGTCCGCGAGTGATACAACTTCAAGCGATTGCGCAACAATTAAAACCAGAAATGACACTGTTTATTCAACTGGAAGGATTAAGCCACGAGGTATTGTATCAAGATTTTTTACAGTTGGAAGCGACGTTTCCTAAAGTCAATCGGTGCTATAAAGTGGCGTTAAATGAAGCAGGCTTACAGACGATTGCTAGCATTAAGCAGTCACACCCTGAAACCTCTCTTTTAGCCACAGCCATTTATTCAGCTGAACAGATGTATTTAGCAGCATTGGCTGGCTGTCAGTATATCGCTCCTTACGTTAATCGCATGCAAGTCGCAGGGATTGACCCTTATGAAGAAATTCATTTAGCGCGTACATTTATTGACCAAAAAGACTTAACGGCTCAGATTATGGGAGCTAGTTTTAAAAATACTAGACAAATTAAAAAATCGTATCAGGCGGGAGCTCATATTACGACAGTTGCCCCTGACGTGTTAAAGCAAATGTCTACGCAACCAATTGTAGAACAAGCGATTGCTCAGTTTGAAAAAGATAGCCGTAATCTTTCGTAATGAAAACAACATCTTTGGCCTAAAAGGTTAAAAGATGTTGTTTTTTTGTTGGAAAAAGGCGTTAGAGTTTATAAAAAAACGCTAGATACGTTATGATAGAGAGAAGAAAGGGGGCATCACTCTTATGAAACAATCATTCAATCCATTATGGCAATTGTGGTTAAAAAACAATGCAAAGAAAAAAGATAATGACTCAGAAGAATTATTTGACTTGATGAAAGAGGCTTTTAATACCGTGACGATTTTAACAGCTGGCAAGACAGGTGTCGGTAAAAGTACCTTAATCAATACCGTTTTTAGAGAATCTTTAGCGGAAACAGGAGTTGGTAAGCCAGTCACAGCGCATTTAAATTATTATAAAAAAGAAAGTGTCCCTATCGCTTTATATGATACGCAAGGGTTGGAGTTGTCCAATCGCACGCAAAAAAGTGCCATGAAAGAAATTATCGCGAAAGTAGAAGAACTTTATCATCAAGAGGAGCAACGTGTCGACTTAATTTGGTATTGTGTTCACACACAGAGCAAACGTTTAGAAGCGTTAGAAAAAGAATTTATTGCGTCGTTATCGACTTATGCTCCAGTTGTTGTCGTGATGACTCATTATTATGGTACAGACGAAGATGAAACGTTTAAGCTCTATTTAGAAGAAACATTATCAAACGTGCAAGAAGTTGTCCCTGTACTAGCAAAGGAAGTGTCATTAACTTCCAATATACAGTTAAAGGCACACAGTATGCCGTATTTAGTCAGTGTATCAGAAAAACTATTACCTGTTTCTCAGCAACAAGCTTTTGCAAATGGGCAGAAAGTGTCCATCGCCATTAAAACTAAACAAGCCAAACGTGTTGCTGATCGCTATGCTTTAACAGCGGCAGGTGTTAGTACCACACCGCTTCCGTTTGCTGATGCGACTGCTTTAGTTAGTTTGCAAGTTGTGATGTTAGCGCATCTCACGGTGATTTTCGGTATTTCTGTAAGTAAGTCGCTCGTTCTTGGGGTAAGTTCTGCAGGACTAGGTTCTCAAGGAGCACGTTTGATTGGTAAGTATCTTTCAAGCAGTCTGGCTAAATGGGTACCTGGGGGCAATGTGACAGCGACGGTTATTAACAGCACAATCGCGCAACAAGTCACGTTAGGATTGGCGACGACTTATACAACGGTACTGACCAAAGTAGCAGAAATGGAACAAGCTGGTCAGACAGTGAGCGAGGAAGAATTGATTCGCCTAACAGAAGAAGCTTTTTCAAAAGACTCTCTAGAAAGTGAGCAAACCGATGAAAACTAAACCGAGTATTTCGCAACCGATGAATATTTTAGTAATGGGTAAAACAGGCGTTGGCAAAAGCACGTTGATTAATGCCATTTTTGGTGAAAGTGTCGTAGAAACGGGCATTGGACATCCGGTGACCCAACATATCCGAAAAGTTTCAACCGACACTATGCCACTTAATATCTACGATACAAAAGGATTGGAATTAAAAGCGTCCGACCGAACAGCCGTGCTAGAAGAAGTCACGGAGTTAATCGTCCACTTATCTGAAATGAATAAAGAAACGGACTATTTGCACATGGTTTGGTATTGTATCAACGCACAGACGCATCGACTGGAGACAGAAGAAATTAGTTTGATTGAAACGCTAGTACGTGACTTACCAGTGGTCGTGGTGGTAACCCAATCATATGGTGATACGGCACAAGCGTTTATAGAAGAAGTGAATGAACAATTAACTCATCTCGAAGTTCCGATCGTGCCAGTTTTGGCAACACCTTTAAAATTCGCTGGTTTTGAATTACCTTCGTCAGGTTTAGAGACACTGATAGATGTTACCGACGATTTATTGCCAAAAGCTATGAGTCGTTCATTTATCAACGCACAAAAAGTGCATTTACAAAAGAAACTAGCAGCGGCAAATCAATTGACAAAAGGTTATTTGGCGGCGACATTTACGACCAGTTTTGTGCCCATACCGTTTGCCGATGCCGTTGCATTAGTGCCGATACAAGTGGCCATGTTAGCGCAAATTACAAAAGTGTTTAACTTTCCGATTAAAAAAAGTGTTTTGACGCATTTAGTTTCAGCATTGATTGGGACTAGTTTGACAACGATGATTGGACGGTATACAGCCAGTGCCTTATTTAAACTCGTACCAGGCGTGGGAAGTGTGGCAGGGGGCGCTATCAGTGGTGGTGTGGCTGCAGGAATGACACAACTTTTAGCCAGTAGCTATATACATGCTTTAATGTTTGTATCCGAAGAGGCAAAAAATGGTCAACAAATTGCGCCGAAAGAAGTTATTCGTTTAACAAAAGAGTATTACCAAGCCACTTTTAAAAAAGAAATGAAAAAATGGCAGAAAAAACCCTCTCATTCAGAGGATGAAGGAAAGGAATAAGTGATGTGGAAGTTTATATGACGCCGATTATCGCGGGGATCGTTATGGCGTTTATCATCGCCTATGTGACGTTCGTGCCGGTCATTATTTTGCAATACCGACGTCACGGAGATGTCAGCAAAATTAAAAATTTAGTCGGTTATTCGTTTATTTTATATATGTTATGTGCATATTTTTTAGTCATCTTACCTCTACCAACGCGAGCAGAGGTGGCTCAGTTAACGACACCGTATTATAATCTCGTCCCGTTTAAATTTTTAGAAGATATTCAGCAACATTCAGGTTTGTCTTTAAGCAATCCTCGTACTTACATAGGCGCACTGAAAAGTACGAGTGTTTTTACTGTTTTATTTAATATCTTATTAACATTGCCGTTAGGCGTTTATGGAAAAAAATACTTTCGTTTATCTTTTTGGAAAACGATGTTACTAGGATTTAGTGTCAGTCTGTTTTTTGAATTAACACAGTTAAGTGGTCTGTATGGTATCTATTCTCGACCGTATCGTCTATTTGACGTGGATGATTTATTAACGAATACGTTAGGAGCAGTGGTAGGGTATGGTGTGGGAAAAGTCATGAATCCTTTACTGCCAGAAAAACGTTTATCAATTCCAGATCAGCGTGTCACCATTCTTCGTCGATTTTTGGCGTATTATATTGACACACTAGTGATTGGTTTGATTGTTACAGTGATAAGTGGCGGGTTACAACTTATTGGCCGCCCACTATCAAATGACGGTATCAGTTTGGTAGTTTGGTTTAGTTATTTTGTTTTTTTACCATTGATTTTTTATCAAACAATTGGGCAAGGTGTTTTAAAAATAGAGCTGCGCCCGACGACTGGTCATCTTAGTTTGGCAAAACTTTTAAAGCGTGCCTTATTGATGGGGATAGTTGTGAAATTAAATCCTTTGTTAATAGAATACGACTTTTCCTTTGGACAGGGCATAAATGTGGCGGCTTTAATGATTCAATTAATTTTCTTGATCATTTTGCTTAGCCAAGTCGTCCGAAAGAAAGAACAACTATTTTATGATCGATGGAGCCACCTGATCTTAGTGCCTAAAAAATAGAGAAAAAATCTCGTCTATTTGCTAGACAATCAAATAGACGAGTGAAACTTATAATTTAGCCTCTAACTGATAGACGCTTCTGCTGTGGTTGGTTCTCTAGGACAAGTTCGACCATGGCTTTGGCATAGTCAGCATAGCTAATGTAGCTATTACCATTTTCATCTGTCACTAAAAGGTCTTCTCCAAAAACATAATGACCAGACTTAGCACCTTCTGCATCAAAGTTTGCTGCGGGACTTAGGTACGTCCATTTGAAGTCATTATGCATCTCTAGATAGGCTAGGCCATCTCCCATTGCAGTAGCCAAAGGGAAATAATCTGAGGGGAAGTCAGGTGTATCCTTGAGCTGTTGTTGACGGCTTTCATCAACGTATAAACTTCCAGCTCCGCCGACTACCAAGAGATACCCTCCTGTTTTACGTAGTAAATCATGAAGATGTTTTAAAGACGAAGTATGTAGTGGTAGTGTTTCAGGTGTCCAAAAACCAGTAGCTAAAACAATCGTGTCAAAAGGTTTTAAATCTTCTGCTGTTAACTGAAATAGATCTTTCAATATGGTATGTTGAGCCTTTGTTTCATGTGAATGGCGAACGATTGCCGTAACCTCTAAGTTTTTTTCCACTAACTCATTCGTGATTAGACTTCCGACTTTACCGTTTGCTCCAATGACCGCTATTTTCATGTTATCCGCTCCTTTTATTTACTTTTTGTAAGTATATAATAACCATATCGTTTTTTATATTTGTTGTAAAGTACGCACTTTATTGTGTGTTAGTTTCTTAAAAGTAACTAATAGTAAAGAGAGGGGTGAGGATTATACTGCTACCTTCAGAAGAGTGCCCAGTTGAGCTAACATTACAATTGATTGGTAATAAATGGAAATTTTTGATTATTCGTGACTTATTAGAAAAGACACAACGTTTTGGAGAATTAAAAAAGTCATTAGCACCTATCTCCCAAAAAGTATTAACACAAAATTTACGTGAACTAGAAAAAGATGGTTTGATTATTCGTAAGGTTTATCCAGAAGTACCACTTCGTGTTGACTATCGTTTAAGTGAGTTAGGGGAAACACTAGCTCCTGTTTTAGCGACGATGCACGAATGGGGAGAATATTATAAAATAGAAAGAAAGTTAAAAACGAATGATTTACATGTGTAAAATCAAAAATGTTTGTTTATTAAAGTTTTTCATGTCGTTTTCTATTGCTTTTTCATAAAAAATGGTTCATAATGACAGTATCAATTAAATATAATTTCACTTATATATCGTCGAAATAAGGTCGACAGTCTCTACCTGATACCGTAAATATCAGACTATAAGTTAAAATAAGCGTGTGAATAAACGTACGCCTTTTTTTGCTTGTAGTCAAAAAAGGTGTACGTTTTTTGTCGATAATAAGGGAAAAATATCGAAGGAGATTAACATGAAACAGCTGCAAGAGAAAATTTTAAAAGAAGGTACTGTGTTAGGTCAAGGGGTTTTGAAGGTAGACCGTTTTTTAACACATCAAGTAGATCCTCAGCTCATGGCCGCTATAGGTCAAGATTTTGCGAATTATTTTGCGGAGGAAAAGATTACGAAAGTCGTAACACTAGAAGCTTCCGGTATTACACCTGCTGTCTTTACAGCATTGTCACTTGACGTACCAATGATTTATGCACGAAAATCTAAAAGTTTAACATTAAGTGATGAATTGTTAACATCAAGTGTCTATTCGTTTACGAAACAAGTGACAAGTGATATTTCGATTTCACGTCATCTTTTAACAGAAGAAGATACAGTCCTAATCATTGATGACTTTCTAGCCAATGGTCAAGCAGCTAAAGGGTTGATAGAGCTTTGTCAACAAGCTGGAGCAAACGTTGCCGGTTTAGGTATCGTGATTGAGAAGTCCTTCCAAAGCGGACGTCAACTTTTAGAAGACGCGGGTATTCATGTTTATTCTCAAGCACGTATTGCGTCATTAGATAACGGTGAGATTACTTTTGTAGAAAAGGAGACTATCCATGGATAAAAGACGAGCAACGCAACAAAATGCTGTTTTAGGTTTACAACATTTATTAGCGATGTATGCCGGAGCTGTAGCCGTACCGTTATTAATAGGTGCCGGTTTAGGATTTAATCAAGAACAAATGACCTATTTAATTTCGATTGATATTTTCATGTGTGGTGTCGCAACATTACTGCAGTTAGTCGTGAATAAAGTCTTTGGTATCGGTTTACCGGTTGTGTTAGGTTGTGCGATTCAAGCAGTTGCCCCTTTAATTTTAATTGGTAATAGTCATGGGGTAGGCTCCATGTATGGTGCGATTATGGCATCAGGCGTTGTAGTTTTCTTGATTGCTGGTTTCTTTTCTAAAATCAAAAAATTATTTCCACCGATGGTTACAGGTATTGTCATTACTGTTATTGGTTTAACACTTATTCCGGTAGCGATTAGTAAAATGGGTGGGGGCGACCCTTCTGCTGCTAATTTTGGTAGTAGTACATCACTGTTTCTTGCCTTTACGACTATTGCCTTGATTGTAGGGGTTCAATTGTTTGCGAAAGGATTTTTACGTTCAGTCAGTGTTTTAGTTGGCTTACTCGGCGGAACGTTGCTTGCGAGCTTTTTAGGACAAGTGAACTTGTCGGCAGTGAGTCAAGCACCGGTTTTTCATATGCCACAGCCTTTTTACTTTGGCAAACCGACATTTGATTTAATGCCTATAGTGTTAATGGTGATTATTTCAATCGTGAGCATGGTGGAGTCGACAGGTGTTTACTTTGCGCTAGGCGATATTTTAGACCGTAAGATGACTGAAGATGATTTAAAACGTGGTTATCGTGCTGAAGGATTGGCTGTGTTGCTAGGCGGTATATTTAATACATTTCCTTATACAGCATTTTCGCAAAATGTCGGCTTAGTTCAATTATCTGGTGTCAAAACCCGTCAGCCTATTTTCTTTTCTGCTATCTTTTTAATGATTCTCGGCCTATTTCCGAAGGTTGGTGCTTTAGCGCAAATCATTCCAGAACCTGTTTTAGGCGGAGGCATGTTAGTCATGTTCGGTATGGTCGCGATTCAAGGGATGAAAATGTTAGCGAAAAATGATTTAAACGACGAGAGAAATCTATTAATTATGACGATTTCAATCGGTTTTGGTTTAGGTTTTAACATGATTCCAGAACTTTTCCAACAATTGCCTGAAACCGTGCAAATGTTTACTGGAAACGGAATTGTCATTAGTAGTTTGACTGCTGTTGTATTAAATGCCCTCTGTTTTGGCTTTGAGGATAAAGAAATTTCGCAACCTGTGATAGAACCAGAAGTAAACATACCAAATCACTAGAGAATGAAAGAGACTAGAACTCCCCACGTTCTAGTCTCTTTTTTATACAATTAACCATATAAAAACAAAAAAGCTATCTTTTTTAAAAAATATCGATTAAAATGGACGAGATGTATTCACTTGAGATAATAAAAATAAAGGGGTGAAATAGGTGATGCAGAATAATTATGAACAATGGCTTTTGTTATTAGGTGGCATAGATAATATCATAGAAGTGACCCATTGTACCACAAGACTAAGAATCTCAGTTGAGTTGATTGAAATAGTTGATTTAGATAAATTGCGTCAAGAACCAGCTATTATCGAGTCGTTCGTTAAAGGTGGACAGGTACAATTGGTAATAGGTACACATGTTGAAAAGGTTTATCAAGCATTAATAAAAAAGATGACCGAGCTACAGTATGAAGATAGAAGTTTAGTGGTTCCGATAAAAAATAATAAACAATCATCACAATCATTTTTGGCTACAATCATGATGACTATTTCAAGCTTATTTGCTCCATTGATTGGGATTTTAACAGCTAGTGGTTTATTAAAAGGGTTACTATCGGTTAGTGTTGTGTTCGGATGGATAACTCAAGAGAGCGGGCTTTTTTTGCTTCTATATGCAATGTCAGATACCGTTTTTTATTTTTTACCAGTTTTGATAAGTTTATCTGCGAGCAAACGCTTTAAAGTTCCGTTGGGAACAGCAGCTGTCATTGGCTTGGCTTTCGTCTATCCTACGTTAGTACCTGCCGTCTTAGAGTCCTATGAGCCTCTTATAGTTTTATTCAAAGAAACGGTAGCTGAATTACCAATTTATTTTAAATTATTAGGTATACCGTTAGTTTTGCCACAATACGCGCATAGCATTTTACCGCCAATCGGTGCAATCTGGTTAGCTTCTAAGATCTACCCATTTTTTGAAATCCGTACTCCACGACTTTTACAGTCTTTTCTCGTACCATTTCTCACACTTATTCTCGTGTTATTTTTAACTTTTTTATTCTTAGGTCCTCTATTAACGGTGTTAGGTAATGGTGTTGCTCTTATTTTAACGAAATTGTATGAGTGGCATCCAGTGTTGGCTGGTTTAGTGTTAGGTGGTATTTGGCAATGGTTAGTTGTTATGGGATTACATTGGGCTCTTTTACCTGTGGGGTTATTAAATTTAGGAGTATTAGGTTATGATCCTGTTCTTGTATTGATGACAGGAACTTGGATGGCACAATCCGCTGCTGTTGCTGGTGTTTTGCTAAAAGAGAAATCTTCAGAATTAAATAGTATTGGGATTCCAGCATTAATAGCTAGTTTATTTGGAATTATTGAGCCGAGTCTATATGGGATTGTGTTACCACGGAAAAAAGTTTTTTTTGTTTCAACGTTAGCTTCTGCTAGTTCGGGTATGATTTTAGGGTGGCTACAAGTTAAAACTTATACAGTGACAGGTTTTGGATTGTTTTCTTTAGCAGCTTCAATCCATCCACAGATGGGTATTGGAGTGGATTTCTATGGACGTATACTAGCAATTTTTATAGCAGGTATTATTGCCTTTGTAGGTAGCTATTTTGTATCCATAAAACCCGTAAGTGAAAGCAAATAAATCGACCTTTTTTCTAGAATATCTTACAATTGATTCGAATTCGAAATAAAGGAGCAAACAAATGATTACATTAAAACCAGAAGATTTAAGCACTCAAGATAATTACAAACTACTTGTAGGTTCTGTTATTCCACGCCCGATTGCGTTAGTCACGACGCAATCTGAAGACGGCCTTGTCAATTTGGCCCCCTTTAGTTTTTTTAATGTTGTCAGTTCCAATCCGCCTGTTTTATCGCTATCTGTCCAACGCATGAATGGAGAGATGAAAGACACGGCGCGTCATTTGCTAGCAACGAAGGAAGCGGTTCTCCATATTGTTGATCAAGAAAACGTGGCTGAAGCTAATAAGACAGCAGCGACTTTACCTGCTGAGATGAGTGAATTGACTGTTTCAAATTTTGAAACAATTCCTTCAGATGTTGTCCGAGTACCTGCAGTTAAACCAGCGAAAGCGCGTTACGAAACGACTGTTTTAGAGTACGTTCCAGTCAAAAAAGAGGAGAGTGTAACAGCCGATTTCTTTTTACTAGAAATTAAAGCCTATCATCTTGATGAGACGATTTATGAAGCGGGTCGTATTAATCCTAAAACGTTAGGAGCCGTAAGCCGTTTAGCTGGAGATAACTACGCTGAGATTGGTAAATTATTTAGTATCGCTCGACCAGAATAATGTCCTACTACTTTTAATTTTAAAGAACAAACCAAGCCTGTTCTCTAGAAATTAAAAGTAGTTTTTTATTTTCAAAATAGGATTTTAGCTGTCCTCGGATAAAAAGGGTGGTATGATAAAGAAAAGATAAGATGAGAAAGAGCGACGAATATGAAAAATAAACAGTATTTAACTATACAAGATATAGCTGATTTAGCAGGTGTTTCTAAAAGCACGGTTTCACGTTATTTAAACGGTGGATCGGTAGGAAAAAAGACGCGTCAAAAACTAGAAATTATTATCGACGAGTACGATTATCAACCCAATATGTTTGCGCAAAGCTTGAAAGCAAAACAAAGTAATATTATTGGGGTTGTCGTCCCACGTTTGACGTCATATTCCGTACATGAGTCGTTAAAAGGGATTGACCTTTATTGCGAAGAAAAAGGGTATACGACGTTGATTGTGAATACATATCAGGACAGTCAGAGAGAAATTCAAGCGTTAAAAACATTTGGACAGCAAAATGTTGCAGGAATTATCTTTTACGGCAGGGTGATAACAGAAGAACACCTTGATGTGATAGAAAGAATCGCTATCCCGGTGGTCGTCTTAGGTCAAGAGGCGCGAGATATTCCTTATGTGATATACAATGATTATGAGGCGGGACGTCAAATCGGGCAATACGTTTCACGTATGGGTCACCAAAACGTTTTATACTTTGGGGTGACAGCAGAAGATAAGGCAGTCGGAGTTTCAAGACGTCAAGGAGTTATAGACGGTCTTCAATCTGGAACGAAAGTGGAAGAAGTGAAAACAGGTTTTTCTATAGAAAATGCCTATCAAACAGGTATGCGAGCTCTGTTAAGTACGCAAGCGACGTATGCTATTTGTGCAACAGATAATATTGCACTAGGCGTTTTAAAAGCTGCCCGCCAATTAGGAATAGAAGTGCCAACAGACTTGTCAATCTCTGGGTTTGGTGGTTATGCGATGGGCGAAGCTGTTCATCCAAGTTTAACAACGATTCATTATGATTTTCAAAAAGCAGGGGATTTAGCTGCCCATCAATTATTAGATGTTATCAATAAGGAACCGATTTCAAGTCCGGTCGTTGTAGATTGTCATTTAGAAGTAAGAGAATCAACAATTAAACATTAAAAGACTGGACAAACGCTATAAATGCGTTTACAATAAAATGGAACCGGTTTTAAAAATACGTTTTTAAAGGAGAAGAAAATGGAGAATCGTGAAATTGCAAAGCAAATTGTGACGTATGTTGGTGGACAAGAAAATATTAAATCCGTGGCACATTGTGCAACGCGTTTAAGAATTGTTGTGTATGAAAAGGATAAAATACAAGAAGAGAAAATCAATGAATTACCAAAAGTTAAAGGGTCTTTTTTCAACTCTGGACAGTTTCAAATTATTTTAGGTACCGGTACCGTTAATAAGGTCTATGATGAATTTAATCAGTTACATGTTTCGACAGCCTCTCAGGCTGATTTAAAAGAACAAACAGAAGACGAGCAACCTGCGTGGAAAAAAATGATTCGGACATTTGGTGACGTATTTGTTCCTATCATTCCTGTCTTAGTCGCAACTGGACTTTTTATGGGATTACGCGGATTGTTAATGCAAGAACAGATTTTAGCTGTTTTTGGCATGACGCCTGATCATATTAATAGTAACTTTATAATGTTTACACAGATTTTGACAGATACTGCGTTTGCTTTTTTACCGGCTTTAGTCGCGTGGTCTACGTTTAAAGTATTCGGTGGTTCCCCAGTGATTGGGATTGTTTTAGGGTTAATGTTAGTGAACCCTGCTTTACCAAATGCTTACGCAGTAGCAGCAGGTGATGCAGCCCCGATTATGTTTGGTTTTATCCCTGTAGTAGGTTATCAAGGGACAGTTTTACCTGCCTTTATCGTCGGACTTTTAGGAGCTAAGCTTGAAAAGAAAGTCCGTCAAGTGGTACCAGAAACGCTAGACTTATTACTGACTCCTTTTGTGACGTTACTAGTGATGAGTGCTTTAGGATTATTTGCAATAGGGCCTGTTTTTCACTCGCTTGAAACAGTCATTTTAAACGCTGCTGAAATTGTTTTAGCTTTGCCTTTTGGTTTAGCTGGTATCATTTTAGGTTTCTTTAATCAATTAATTGTTGTAACAGGTGTTCATCACATCTTTAATTTTTTAGAAGTCCAACTATTAGCGAATACAGGTGCCAATCCGTATAATGCGATTATTACCTGTTCTGTTGCCGCTCAAGGTGGTGCTGCACTAGCAGTTGGAATGAAGACAAAGTCTAAGACGTTAAAAACACTTTCCTTTTCATCTGCAGTTTCTGCCTTTTTAGGAATTACTGAACCCGCTATTTTTGGTGTTAACTTACGTTACGTGAAACCTTTCTTCATGGCGTTAGTGGGTGGCGCTGCAGGTGGCTTTATTGCCTCTATCTTACAGTTAGCAGGAACAGGGATGTCTGTGACTGTTATTCCAGGAACCCTGCTTTACTTAAATGGTCAATTATTTGGTTATTTATTAGCCAATGGTGTTGCGATTGCGGTTGCCTTTGCTTTAACGTATATGTTTGGCTTTAAGGATGAGGCTCATGCAGTATCGTAATCTGGACCGTCCACAGTGGCATGTCTATCCAGAACAGGGATTGTTAAATGACCCTAACGGTTTAGTCTATTTTAAAGGGAAGTATCACGTTTACTATCAATATAATTTTCGTGATACGACGCATCATTTTAAAGCGTGGGGACATCGCACGAGTTCAGACTTGTTGACTTGGTCGGAAGAAGATATTCCGCTCGTTCCAAGTGAATGGTACGATAAAGACGGTTGTTACTCAGGTGGGTCATTTGTAAAAGATGATTGCCTATATCTTTTTTATACTGGTACAGTGATTGAAGAAGATGGCTCGAAATCAAGTTATCAATGTTTGGCGACTTCGACAGATGGGTATCATCTTGTAAAACAAGGACCGATATTACCTCATCCGGAGGGCTATACACGTCATGTACGTGATCCTCAAGTGTTTCAAGGCACGAATGGTCGTTACTACATGTTGCTAGGTGCGCAGACAAATGATTTGCGTGGGACGACGTTGACGTATCAATCTGACGACTTACATACATGGAAGTTAATGGGTGAAACCGTCCCTTCAGTGTCTTTAGATAGCTACATGTGGGAGTGTCCTAATCTAGTGAGATTGGACGAATATGATTATTTTATCTTCTCTCCACAAGGGTTACCAAAAGAAGCAGAACGTTTTCGCAATGTTTTTTCTACGACATATTATGCGGGACGCTTTGATGAAGAAACAGGTTGTTTTACGCCCTTTACACCGTTAGAAGAGTTAGATAAAGGCTTTGATTTTTATGCTCCTCAAGTGTTTAAAGGCCCACATAATGAGTCCATTATGTTTGGATGGGCGGGAGTCCCAACGCCTGAAGAAGAATCAGCGATTCCGACGATAGCAAAAGGTTGGGTACACACCCTGACAGCAGCGCGTTTGCTAAAAGAAAAAGATAAGCGTTTGGTTGCTTTACCAGTTATTCCCGATCAACTTAAAACACTGTCCGAAGAAAAAAATTCATGTGTGGTCATTCCGCAGTGCAGTGGAGCCATTTGCATTATGCCACAGAAAGAAGAATGGCAATTGGTAAGTGAAGGTTGGCAACTCTCTTATCGTGATCAGACTTTAACACTAGAGCGTCAAAATTGGTATACAAAAGAACCTGAGTATCGTGTCGTTTATCGTGGAAAGATAGTTGAACTTTTAATAACAATCGACAAAAGTATTGGTGAACTTTACATCAATGATGGTGATGCTATGGCGACCTTTAAGTTTTTTACAAATAACAACAATATGTCTATAAAATACACTTAATCAAAACGTAAGATCTGCGGATCTTACGTTTTTTTCTCTTTAAATAATGAGCCAAAGACAAGAAGTTATCCTTTTACAAAATAAAATAAAGATGATAATATTTTAAAAAAATAACTAAAATGATAGAAAGGAGGAATCATTGTGTCATTCATTATCGACGTGTTTTTATTCCCAGAGTTCATTATGGGGCTGATTATCTTAGTTGGAACAAGTTTATTAGGCAAATCTTGGTCAGAGCGTATTGAAAGTACTGTACAAACGATTCTAGGTTTTATGGTATTACAGATAGGCTCAATGGTAGTGGTCAATAGTCTAACTCCTTTTTCGGAGATGTTTGACAAGGCTTTTGGATTGACGGGTTTAATGTTGGAGGATAATGCTGTCTCACAATTTATTCAAATGGCGCTAGGTAAAGAAACGGCGCTCATTTTAGTTGTTGGATTTGTGATGAATTTAGTGTTTGCTCGTTTAACGCCTTTAAAGTTTATTTATTTAACAGGAAACATGTTATTTACTTCTGCAGCTGTTTTTGCTCTCGCTTTAAAACAGTTAGATTTGTCGCTTGGTTGGATTATTTTGGTGGGAGGTCTTGTGCAGGGCTTGTATAGTGTGATCTTTCCAGCTATTAGCTATCGGTCAGTAAAAGCGGTCACTAGAGAGAAAGAGCCCCTTGGTTTAGCTTTTCCTGGAAGTAGTTTAATTGCTTTTTCCAGTGCCGTTGGGGGTAAAATAGGGAAAAACTCTGCAGATGCTGAGGAAATACCATTTCCAGAGAGCTTGGCCTTTCTAAAAAACCGTTCTGTGACGATGGCTTTGGTAATGAGTGTTATCTTCACGATCACTTCTTTTTTTGTAAAACATGATGAAATGATGGAGATTTCTCAACATATTCATCCGATTATTTTTTCGATTGCGACAGCACTAGAGTTTACAGCCGGCGTCACATTGATTTTGTACGGAGTGAAATTATTCGTTCAAGAATTAGTTCCAGCGTTTAAAGGGATTAGCGAACGAATGGTACCGGGTGCTAAAGCTTCCGTAGGGGTTCCAATCTTTATGCCTTACGGAGAAAATGCGTTGTTACTAGGATTTATTGTTGCTTTTATTACCAGTGTTATTACCTTGTTGTTGACAAGAGCATTAGGAATCGTCATCTTACCATCTGTTACCGCCTTGTTTTTTGTTGGAGGTGTTTCGGGTGTCTTTGGTAATCGACGAGGTGGTTGGATTGGAGCGGTGGTAGCAGCAGTCATAACCAGTATCTGCTTATCGTTGACCGGTATTTTAGCGTATTATTTGTTGGCACTTAATCAACTCGATTTAACAGGATTGACACTTGGCTATCCAGATATTGTCTTAGTCGCTGCACTGATTAAAATCATCGGCCGTTTATTCGGTTTATAAATTAGGAGGGATTTTAATGGTTAAAAAACCAAATGTCGTGTTTATTTTTGTAGATGATGTCGGAGTGGGAGATTTATCGTGCTTTAATCAGCAATCTCAGATTAATACGACTCAGCTAGACCGTTTAGCAGAAAGAGGTATGCGTTTTGAAGATTCTCATTCTATTTCAGCACTTTGTACGCCATCGCGTTATGGCTTATTAACGGGGAATTATAGTTGGCGTTCCCCTCTTAAAAGCTATGTATTACCAGGGGACTCATTACCATTAATTGAAAATGAACAAAAAACAATGGCAGATATGTTTAAAGGAATGGGATACCACACCGCTGTGGTAGGGAAATGGCATTTAGGTCTAGGTTGGAAATTAAAAGAAGAAAAAGATTTTGAGGCATATGGACTAGATGCTAATGACTATCACGATCCAGAGCAACAAATGGGACGCGACGGCGATTTTAATATCTTATCAGGAATGTACGATATGGAAGGACTTGACATCGACTATAGCCAGGCGATTGAAGATGGACCGTTGACTAAAGGTTTTGATTATTTTTACGGAACACCCGCATCGATTGACCAGCCACCCTACGTCATTATTGAAAATGATCGTGTTTTAGAAGAGCCAACTTATGTGAGCGGTATTCCTAATATTGAACGTCAAAGTGGTATCCATCAACAAGAGTGGCAAAATGGAGTGATTGCACCTAGTTATGATCACACTGCTTTACCAAGACAAATGCAAGATAAGGTGCTAGAGTTAATGGAAAATTATAGCCATACAGAAGAGCCATTCTTTATTTATTATCCTGTTCATATTGCACATGGACCGATATTGCCAGATAAACCATTTGCAGGAAAATCAGGCATTGGCCCTTATGGGGACATTATTTTACAATTAGATGCCTATGTCGGAGAAATTCAAGATAAATTAGCAGAGTTAGGGATTGATGAAGATACAATGGTCGTCTTTACGAGTGACAATGGCGCAAGTGCTGTTGCGGATTTTCCGCATTTATTAGCACAGGGACATAATCCAAGTGCCCATTTTCGTGGAGAAAAATTTGATATTTGGGAAGGTGGACATCGAGAGCCAACTATTATGACGTATCCTAACTATATTCCAGCTAACAGTTTCTGTCAGGGACTAGTCGCTCATACTGATTTTTATCGTACTTTTGCAGATCTTATCGGTTATGAACTTCATAGTGATGAAGCACTTGACTCTCAATCAATGTTAGATTTATTACAAGAACCTGAGCAAACGGGACGTGAAACCTTAATTGTTACCTCAGCAAACGGTGCGTTTTCTATCCGCAAAGGTCCTTGGAAATTAGAGTGTACGGCAGATGAGGGGTCAAAAGTGCCAGAGATTAATAACCCAGAGGCTTTTCAGCCGGCGCAACTGTATCATTTAGAAAGCGATCCGTGGGAACATCATAATGTCATTGATGGGCATCCTGAAATTGTCGCTAACTTGATTGATGAAATGACAGCCATTGTTAAAAATGGCCGCTCAACGCCTGGACCGATACAAAAAAATGCTGCTAATCCGCCAACATTTGAATGGCATCAGTTAGCCTGGATGCCTGATTATGAAGCCTATGTAGCAGAGATAAATCAGGATTATCAAGAGAAGTAGGATCGTAAGAGATGAAACATATCACAGTTTTAATAAAACCAGCCTCATCCGCTTGCAACATTCAGTGTCAATATTGCTTTTACGCTGATGTCAGTGCACATCGATCGGTAAAAAGTTTTGGACGGATGAAGCAAGCAACGATGGAAAAAATGATTGCGAATATTTATCAAGATTTAGACGAGGGAGATGAAGTGACCTTTGCTTTTCAAGGTGGCGAGCCGACTTTAGCGGGATTAATGTATTATCGCCATTTTGTTGAGGAAGTGAAGAAACAGACACCCGTTTGTCGCGTTCACTATACTTTACAAACCAATGGAACGCTTCTAAATGAACGTTTTGTTCGTTTTTTTAAAGAACATGACTTTCTTATCGGTTTATCTCTTGATCCACTTAAAGAGTTACACGATCATCATCGCATTGATACGAAAGGGAGAGGCACTTTTTCTCGTGTCATGCAAGCTAAGAGGTACTTGGACAGTTATGACGTACCCTATAATATTTTATCTGTTTTAACTGCTCAGGCTGCACGTCATCCTCAAAAAGTTTTTCGTTTTATTCAGCGAGAAAACATCCGACATATTCAGTTTATTCCATGTTTGGATGATCTGGATAAAGGAAAAGAAAATCCTTTTATTTTGACACCTGAAGGGTTTGCTCATTTTTATAAAGGGTTTTATCCATTATGGAAAAAGGAATGGCAAAAAGGGAACTACATCAGTGTGAAATTTTTTGATGATTTAGTGACGTTGTTAAAGGCAGGCCGTATGTGCGCATGTGGAATGTTAGGTCAATGTCAAATTCAATATGTGATTGAAGCTGATGGGAGTGTTTACCCGTGTGACTTTTATGTTTTGGATGAATGGAAGTTAGGGAATATCACGGAACAGCCTTTACGTGAACTATTTGAAAGTGTTCCCGCACAGGCGTTTTTGACAGAAAAACGAACACTCTCTAAGATGTGTCAACGCTGTCCTTTTTATAAAATGTGTCGTGGTGGTTGTAAACGCCTTAATGATGCTATGTATGTAGATGAAACAGATAGTCATTGTGGTTATCAAGATTTTTTAACTCACTATCTTGAGGATTTGTTAAAAGTGACAGAAAAACCGTTTCTTGCTTAAGCAAGAAACGGTTTTTTAATCGTCTGTATGTAAATCAGAAAAAGTAAAACTAGGCAATTCTATTCCTTCTGAGTGAATGGCATCAATATATGCACCTAAAAAATCACGACGTATTTGTTTTTGGTCAAACACATCCGTGTATACGACACTGCGAATAAATAAATTACCGACACCCTTATCCGTTACTCCTAAGACTTTCGGCTTTTGAGAGATTCGGTCATCTTTGTGTTGAAGTAGTTCGTTGACGTCTTCCATAATTTGTTCGATACGATGGATATCACTGTTGGGGAGAATCCGGACATCAATAGTGACACGTCGGTCATAAAGTGAAAGGTTTTTTACGATATCAATCGATCCATTCGGGATGAAAATAGCTGTGCCATTATCCGACCGAATTTGCATACTACGAATACCAATGGAAATCACTGTGCCTTCAATTTCATCTTGTAGACGAATATAGTCACCTACGTTGATTTGTTTTTCAATTAAAATAAAGAGTCCTGTGATCACATCTTTAATTAGACTCTGTGATCCTAAACCAATCGCCGCTCCGGCAATCCCAGCCCCAGCTAAAATAGAATTAACTGGTACATCAAAAGTAGATAACACGCCATAAATAAGAAAAAATCCTAATAAATACCGATAGATATTGGAAACAAGTGAATGCATGGTTTTTACTCGGCCTTTATGATGACGCTTGGCAATATTTTGATCGCTAATGGTATTTTTAATAAAATACAACCCTCCTTTTTTTAAGGAAAAATATACAAGGATTAATAAACCTAACGTGATAAGTTTATGTAAAGTTGAGACGATAATCTCTTCCCATTTTATCCCGTTTAAGGCAATCATAAAATCATTTTTTATTCGATTATAAGTAGAATTTAAGACGTCACTTTTAAGTATGTACATAATGATAACTCCTTTTAAAATTAATTTTGGTATTTGTAATAAAACAATATAAGTGCCAGCGTTAAAGAATTAGTATAATAATCAAAATATACCTTAAAATATTATTATATTTTATTTTTAACTCATTTAAAATAATTATAATAAAAGAATTGACGATAATCATATTTTTATATTATTATGTTATTTAATCAATGTAAATAAAAATAACTAAATAGTTATTTGTCAGGAGGCAATGATGAAACGGAAAAAGTGGTTATCGTTGTTTATTGCAAGCAGTATGCTGCTAAATGCTAGTCTGCCTACAGCAAAAGTAGGAATACAATGGGTACAGGCACAAGGAGTATCTAGTGAGTGGCAAAAGGAGCTAGCCGATTATAATCAAGGACGGCATTACGCCTCTATCGAGTGGTTACTTCAAAAAGTCAAAGAAGAAAGTGCTGAAGACAGTGAGATATACCTGCAGGCGATAACGTTAGTAGACGTACTAAAGAAACCGTCACAAGAAACAGCACGTTTGTTTAAGAATACCGATGCAGTTCTATACGAGAAATGGCTCACCTCTGTAAAGGATGACCATGCCTCACTATATGAACAGTTTGTGGCACGTACCAAAACAGAAGTCCCAAAAGATGTGGAGGGTACAGAGGAAACAGACGCGACAAAGGAAATAAGCGAAGAATCAATTAAAGAAACCATCGAAGAAACGGTCGATACAAAAGATCCTACTACGACAGACTCTTCTGAAGAAGTAAGTGAAGAGACGGCAGGGGTAGAAACAAGTGATCAGACGGAAGAAGCTGACTCGCGAAAAGAAACATCTCTGAAAGAAAAACCAGTAAAAGAAGTTATTGAAAGCGCACCGAAAGGGCTTCGGCTATATGACTTGATGCAAAAAGCAGATACGAATAATAATAATAATAATAATGCACAGGTTGTAACAAACGGCGCTAATAATACCGATGTCGTCATTATTACGGATGACAAAGATGGAGGTCAAGCAGGGGCGATTTGGTCGGAAGAGGGATATCGTATTGATCTGCGACGCTCATTCCACCTGAAGATGAAAGTGTACCTTGGAAATAAAGGGAAAGATGCCGCAGATGGTATCACGTTTACGATGCACAATGATCCGCGTAAAGGAAAAGCTATCGGACACGATGGTCAATCTCTTGGTGCGATGGGGAATTTTAAAGGCAAAAAACCTTGGGAAGATGGGGTTATTAAAAATAGTTTTTCCATAGAGTTCGATACTCATCTGAATAATGATGGGAAGAATGAATCGGATAAGTATAATTTTCAAGGTAAAAATAAACCACATCCAGAGTATCATATGAGTATGTATTATCCCAATTTAATGAGTAGTTACACAGATATGGGTACTAAGGACTATTCTTTATTTCACGAGCGTTTTAGCAAACGTAAAAATGGATCGAGTACAGACAATAATAGGTTTTTAACATTAGACAAGTCACCCGCAGATGGAGCGTGGCATGATTTTAGCTTAGATTATGAGCGTATAGAAGTAGATACTGAGAAAGACGTTTGTTTTGGTGGAATTCCAAAGGGTCAAAGGTCTAAATACTCGTATCGCTTATCGTATACGTTTGATAAGAAAACGTATGAATTTTATGAAGATAAGAATGAGCAAGCAACAAATGAGTTAAAGAATCATCATGATAAGCATTCTTTAGAGTTAAATCGTTTAGGAGTAACGCGCGATCCAAGTGATGATTATGAGCTTTATAAGGATGAAACGGAGTTAACAGGAGACAATCCTTACGTTTACTGGGGATTAACAGGAGCGACAGGAAAGCAATCTTCTGTTCAAGCGGTCGTTTTTACGGAGTTACCTGATTTAGGTGCACCAACAGTCACTCAAGATGTGCTGAAAGAAGACGAAGGTCAAGATGTTTCTGTTAATGAGATTAACCCTAATACGACAAACTTGTCAGTTGAATCTGGTGATAAGCTAAAGTATCAGTATATGATTGACTTTCCGGAAGAAGGAAAGCAATCCATTCGTAATTTAGTGTTTGATGCTTCTTTTAATGACAAGATTGCTCAAAGTGTGAAGACAGAAGATGTCAAGATTACATATGAAAATCAAAAACCTGGACCAGGAGAAGAGAATGTTGGGCAAGTATTACCGGTTGAAAATTTAAGCTATGAAGATACCACCGGTAAGTTGCATATTGAAAACTTTCAAGCAATCGGTCCAGGTGACGGCTATCCGACTCGTGTAAAAATCGAAGTACCATTTATTGTTGACCAAGATTTTACTTTAGATGAAGACACTACTTTACAAGACAATGTGGTAATTGGTGGGACGTACGAAGATCAATCGACTTCACGCCAACTTTTGACCAATCAAGTAAAATATACAGTCAAGCCATTTGATGGCAAGATAACAGGAAATGCTATTGAGATAGAATCGAGAGACTTGATAAAAGAAGCAATTCATTTACAGAAAGCTCAAGTTTTAAAAGACCGTACCCTTATTCACCCTAATGAGTTAGAAACTCTGATTATCGAGAAGATTAAAAACGATGACGAATGGCAATTAGGAAGTATTCCTAAAGATGAGTGGGTAAAGGATTTGATAATATCAGGACTGGATCGTGTTACGTATCATCCAGGAGAGTATGGACTGAGAGCAACCTATAATAAAGGGCCCAAACCATATACTGACTTTCGTTTGATAGTTAGCGATGGTGCTTTAGAGATTAAGTCTGAGGGTGGGTTAGATTATCGACCTAAGATAAGTAGTCAGAAAAAACAGAGCGCTCTTTCAACTGAGGGGGCGACTGTCACAGTGACTGATCAGCGTTTTGCACAGGATGGTTGGCAAGTAGAGGTAAAAGCTTCGCCATTTAAGAAGCAAAATGAAGAGCAGGGAGAGCAACGTTTACAATTAAAAATAGCAGGAATGATACTTCAAAACGATACTTATATATGGAATGACGGTAACAATAAATCTACGTGCTTAGAGATTGACGGGAAACAGCCTAGAAATTCTAACGTATTCTTACCTATTGAATTATACATGGAAGACGCCTCAACTTGGGCGAGAGTTAAAGATAGCTATCACGCCACAGTTTCTTGGAATTTGTCACCTAAAACAAGTAACTTACCTCGTGTGACCTTGCCTAAAGCACGAGAGGAGGAGGCACCATGACAAGAACGTACAGGAAAGTGATTTACTACGTGCTTAGTGTCGGATTAATTTGCTTGAGCTGTGGGAGTTTCGGACAAGAAAGTCAAGCTGTGACAACAGAAGTGGGCGTTACTTTTTTAAATGATGGTTGTATCTGTCCGCCATCCAATCCAGATTTGCCAATCGTCTGTCCACCTCACGCACCACAATGTTCGACGCCTCCAGGTAAGTTACCACCAGGAAAGGGACGCCTCCCTCAATTGAATGAGCAACGCTCATCTTTGTATAGCATCATTGGAATAATGTGTATTGCCTTATTCTTTTTAATAAAAAAATATAGAAAAAAACAATCAAAGGAGATTGAAACGAATGAAAAAATTAACTGCTAATTTATTAATCGCTAGCACTATCTTAGGAAGCATCGCAGCTCCTATTGTAAAAGCAGAAGAAGAAACTCAAAAACCTGCTAATGTAGTAGAGACAAAAGCTAACGTGCAATTTACAGCAAATGATGAGGGAGAGACAACACCAGTTGACCCAGTTGAACCTGGAAATCCTACAAACCCAACAGACCCAGAAAGTCCAGGCGGACAAGAAGGCGGTATAGGTGCTCTTCGTATAGACTGGGCACCGCACTTTAATTTTGGTAAGAACGAGATTAAAGGCGGAGGAGATTTTGTTATTCCTGCGACACATTATGTGAACGAAAACGGAAACTCTATGCATTACTTTGTCCAAGTGTCTGACCTACGTGGATTAGATGATGCTAATTGGAAACTAGACGTTACTGCTAGCGCTCTTGAAAAAAAAGAGACTAAAGAAGTTGGTGTTGAAAATCAGCTAGAAGGTTCACAAATTAAGTTTACACCAGGAAGAATTTTAAATGATGGCATAGCTCAACTGGCATATGAAGAAAATTATAATGGTGTTAAATTTGAAAAAGTGCAAAAGATTGAATTTGGTACACAACAAACATTAATCAACGCTGAAAATAAACAAAACCCACGAGGGACATGGTCACTGGCAATGGAAAGAAATTCTGAACCATATACAGATGAAGAGTCCTCAGAAGACAGTAGAACGTCAGAAGTGACCTTGACAATACCAGCTAGTCAAGTCAAAAAAATCCGCAAAGCTACTTATCAAGCAACATTGAACTGGGAGCTATCATCTACTGTTTCAAGTGATACAAAAGGATTATTACCTGTTGCTAAATAGACAAAACGAGGTTACGGCCTCGTTTTTTCGTATGAAAAAATGAAAGGAGCTACTATGAAACGATATTATCTAGCAATCATCACGATGGTAGTGTTTTTTGCGGGAAATATGATGTCGGTACTCGCAGATGAAAATCGTATGAACTTTACTCCGACAGTTGAAAGTTCTAAGGGAAAGATGGATGAGTCGACAAGTGATATTAAATTAAAAGGAGAACCAGGCGAAACAGTCGTAGCACGCGTGCGTATTCGCAACGAAGCAAATGAACCGATTAAAGTAGTCGCACAAGTACACGATGCAATGACAAACGGACAAGGGATTATGACATATACGGGAACACGTGAGGTCTTAGATCCAGACTTTGCAGCATCACAATGGGCTAAGTTTAAAGAATCTTATTCATTAGACCCACAAGAAGAAAAAGTCGTGGAGGTTCCGATAACATTGCCGAAAGAGCCTTTTTCAGGAGTTGTCTTAGGTGGACTCTTGCTGGAACAAGAAGCTAAAGATACGGATGACATGATCAAAAATGTCTTTTCTTACAGTATCCCACTTTTAATTATCCAAGATGAGACGAATCTAGAAGCTCGCTTAGAAAAAGGAGGGGTTAAACCAGAGCTGACTAACGGTCGTAATGCTCTCGAAATCAGTGTGAAAAATCCTATTCGACACGTCTTACCAGAAGCTGATTATAAAGTATCCGTCACGCGACGAGATGAAAAAAAGGTTTTATATGAAGGTCATCTTGAAGATGTTACGTTTGCGCCTAATAACATGTTCATCTATGATTTAGAAATGGGAAAAGATGCTTATCAAGCGGGGGATTATACTGCCCATATTAAAATTCATTCACCTTATGGGGATTGGGAATGGGATGAGCCTTTTACGATTACAAAAGAACGTGCAAAAGAACTTAATCGTGACTCTATTAGTGTTGAAAAACCTAACTATCTTATCCCTATTTTAATTATAATCATCATTTTACTTGTCTTATTAGTGGCAGTGTTACTATGGAGACGACGTCATCAAACAGAAGAAAAATAAAAAGATCTGGCCATTATGCCAGATCTTTTTTATTTATGTATTTCCATTTCTAAGGCTTGATTACGAAATTCTTTAAAAGCTGCAAGGTATTGAAAAGCCTCATCTATTTTACTTGGATCTTGCATGACAATTCCTTTTAATAAGAAAAGCTCATCTAAGTAATACGTTACTTGTCGTTCTTGCGCCCAAGAGATTCCTTGATTAATAATGGTTAAAGCAAGGTCGTACTCTTGATAGCGTGTGTAAGATAAGCCAATCGTGTAAAAAACACGTACCAATTCGATATTTAAACGTTTACGTGAATGTTGTTGTAAAAAAGTGAAAGAGCGAGATAAATTAGACACGCCCATTTCTGTTTTATCCATTGCTAAGTATGTTTTACCTATTTCACATAGAATAAGGACTTCCATGTCTGTCACGAAGTCTTTGTCATGACTAAAGGTGTATTTCAGACTCTTTTGGAACATTTCGAGTATTTCTTCCGGTGCTTTTTGTTCCAAATAGGATAAAGCACAGGCGTAATAGTAATAAAAAATTTGCAACTCATCATCGGTCTTTAGAGATTTTTTAGGGTTAAAATTTTCTATAATACTTAGCAATTGGTGGTATTGTTGTGTTTGATGTAAATAACGCATTTGTTTTAAAACATCTTTAGTTTGGTTTTTACTATGTATGAAAGTGGTATCGTCAGAAGAAACGATATCATCTAATGAAACATTTAAACGGTGACAGAGTTGTTGCATGATAACAACATTAGGAATAACGTCGTTGTTTTCAATGCGGCTTAGCATCGCTTGCGAACAAATATCATGTGCTAGTTCTTTTTGAGATAGATGCTGATGCTTACGTATTTTCTTTAATTTAGTGCCGTATGTGTAGCGATTCACCGATTTTCCCTCCTATTTTTTGGACATCATCAATTAGAATAGTATTATTTTAACTTATTTTTCTAGTAATATCAAACAATAATAAAGTAAGAATGTTATAAAACATAGAAATGACTAAATTGATAACAAATTATTTCAATGTGATTAAAAAAGCAACAGAATGACGGGTGACCCCTTACACTTTGATTAAAATTTGTTACAATAGGAATGGGGTAAACTGAGCAGAAAGAAGGAGGCTATTATTAAATGAGTAAAGAATTAGAACAATTTTTAGCTGAAGGATTAGCAGAGCTGAAAGATAACGGTATGTACAATGAAATCGAGCCGCTATCCAGTCCCAATGGGCCGATGATTCAAATTGGAGAGAAAGAGTTAATTAACTTGTCTTCCAATAACTATCTAGGACTGGCAACAGACTCATCGCTAAAAGCAGTAGCAAAAGAAGCGATTGATGAATGGGGAGTGGGTGCAGGGGCCGTCCGCACGATTAATGGGACGCTTGACTTGCATTTAGAGTTAGAGCAAGAGCTAGCGAAGTTTAAAGGAACCGAAGCAGCCATTGCGTATCAATCAGGATTTAATTGTAATATGGCAGCTATTTCAGCTGTGATGGGTAAAGGAGACGTGATTTTATCAGATGAACTAAATCATGCGTCTATTATTGACGGCTGTCGTTTATCAGGTGCGAAGATTGTTCGTGTGAAACATTCGGATATGGCCGATTTACGTCAAAAAGCTCAAGAAGTCAGAGAGTCGGGTCTTTATAAAAAAGCTATGTTCATTACAGATGGTGTCTTTTCAATGGATGGAGACATTGCAAAGTTACCAGAAATTGTGGAGATTGCGAAAGAGTTTGACATGATGGTATATGTGGATGACGCACATGGTTCTGGTGTTTTAGGTAAAGGGCATGGAACGGTAAAACATTTTGGTTTAGAAAAAGAAGTAGAATTCCAAATTGGAACCTTATCAAAAGCAGTAGGCGTTGTAGGTGGTTATGTTGCTGGAAGCCAAGCGTTGATCGATTGGTTGAAAGTCCGTTCGCGTCCGTTTCTTTTTTCGACTGCCGTCACACCAGCCGATGCAGCAGCAGCAACCGCAGCTTTGCGTCGTATAGACGAGCATCCTGAGTTGAATGAAAAACTGTGGGAAAATGCGCGTTATTTTAAAGAAAAACTAGAGGCACTTGGTTTTGAAACAGGGATTACAGAAACACCCATCACGCCGGTAATTATTGGAGATGAACAAGCCGCTCAAGATTTTAGTAAACGACTCTACGAAGAAGGGGTTTATGTGAAATCGATTGTGTTCCCAACCGTACCAAGAGGGACAGCTCGCGTTCGTAATATGCCGACAGCGGCACACACAAAATCAATGCTAGATGATGCTTTAGCGGTGTATGAAAAAGTAGGGAAAGATTTTAACCTAATCTAATCTAAAGGGGACATTTATTTTGGAAAAAATACTGATTACAGGGGCATTAGGTCAAATAGGTTCTGAATTAACGCGTGCGTTACGTCAAAAATATGGGGTAGAGAATGTCATCGCAACGAGTCTTGAAGCAGATGAAACGTCTGATATTGTGACAGAAGGTCCTTTTGAGGTCTTGGATGTCTTAGATTACGAGCGGTTTTTAGCGATAGCTCGTGAGTATCAAGTAGATACAGTCATTCATTTAGCAGCCCTTCTTTCAGCTGTTGCTGAAGGGAATCCTCAACTGGCATGGCAAGTGAATATGGGAGGCTTATTAAATGCTTTAGAAGTCGCTCGTGAATGTCAGGCATTATTTTTCACGCCAAGTTCGATTGGAGCATTTGGTCCAGATACACCAAAAGATCAAACACCACAAGTGACGATTCAACGTCCTACGACTATGTATGGGATTAACAAAGTAGCAGGTGAATTGTTATGCGACTACTATCATCAAAAATTTGGCGTAGATACGCGTGCGGTGCGTTTTCCAGGGTTAATTTCTTATTTAACCCCTCCAGGTGGTGGAACAACGGACTATGCGGTTGAAATATTTTACGAAGCATTACGGCACAATCACTATACCTGTCCATTAGCTAAAGATACGTGGTTGGATATGATGTATATGCCAGATGCGATTCAGTTGATTATTGATTTGCTTGAAGCGGATGGCGAGAAGTTACAACATCGCAACGCTTATAATGTGACAGCGATGAGCTTTACGCCAGAGATGTTAGCACAAGCCATCCAAAAGGTGCGTCCTGAGTTTACCATTAGTTATGAGGTCAATCCGATGTTGCAAAAGATTGCCAATAGTTGGCCAAATTCCTTAGATGCGACGTGTGCACGTGATGAATGGGGCTTCAACTGTCATTATGATATAGACGCCATGGTGGCGGATATGTTGGAAAATGTGAAGATTTAAAAAAAAGCAAGGGGAATCCCTTGCTTTTTTATATACACAGTATCATCAGTCCAGAGTTAAGAAAAAAGGCTATCGTTAGGTAAACGCGTAAAAATATGGCAAAATATAGGTAGACTAGGAGGGATATTTCATGACATATCAAGATGTATTACATTTTTGGTTTGAAGAAGCAACGCCTGCGCAATGGTTTGAAAAAGATCCGACGTTTGATGAGACAATTCGCCAACGTTTTGGGGAGTGTCATCGTCAAGCAACGCAAGGAGAGTTAGTCGATTGGCGAGCGAGTGTTCGAGGACGTTTGGCAGAGATTATCGTGCTTGATCAATTTTCACGTAATTTATATCGTGATGACGCACGTTCATTTGCCTATGACGGTATGGCACTGGTTTTAACGCAAGAAGCGATGGCCCAGGAAGATTTATCCGAACTCACGACAGCAGAACGAGCCTTTTTGTATATGCCTTTAATGCACTCCGAATCTGAAAAGATTCATCAGATTGCTTTGAAAGCTTTTTCTGAACCGGGACTGGAAACTAATTTGGCATATGAAAAACAGCACTATGATATTATCAAACGCTTTGGTCGTTATCCACACCGAAATGCTGTCTTAGGTCGTCCGTCTACATCGGAAGAAATTGCCTTTTTAAAAATGCCGGGGTCTTCATTTTAAAGACGAAAGGAAGAAAAAAATGGAAAATTTTGATTTTCAAGCACCAACTAATATTTTATTTGGAGAAGGACAATTACAGCACTTACCACGACTATTACAAGAACACGGGCAGCGTGTGTTATTGACGTATGGTGGAGGAAGTATAAAACGTAACGGGCTGTATGATGAAGTTCAAGCATTGTTAAAGAATGCGAATATGACCGTTATCGAATTAGGGGGCATCGACCCTAATCCGCGCTTAGAGACTGTCAAAGAAGGTGCTCGCTTATGTCATGAACATGATATCGACGTGATTTTAGCAGTGGGCGGTGGTTCTACAATCGATTGTTCCAAAGCTATTGCGGCTGCGTATTACTATGATGGCGACCCTTGGGATTTTACACAGAAACGAGAGCTAGCAACAAAAGGACTACCGATAGTCACGGTCTTGACATTAGCTGCAACCGGCTCAGAAATGAACGGTGGGGCTGTTATTTCAAATATGGAAACAAAAGAAAAGTTAGGAATGGGTGGTCGTGCATTAATTCCGAAAGCATCGATTCTTGATCCGACCAATACGTTTACTGTGCCACGTTATCAAACAATGGCTGGGTCAGCCGATATTTTAAGTCATTTAATAGAAAACTATTTTAGTGTGACAGAGCATGCGACGGTGCAAGATCATGTCGCAGAAGGGCTAATGAAAACAGTTCTTCACTATACACCGATTGCTTTAGAACAACCTGAGCATTATGACGCGCGTGCTAATTTGATGTGGGCGAGCTCTCTTGCACTGAATGGCCTGACAGGAAGTGGGAAAAAAGGCAGTTGGTCTTGTCATCCGATGGAGCATGAACTGAGTGCTTATTACGATATTACGCATGGAATCGGTCTAGCTATTTTAACACCACGTTGGTTGGCACATATTTTAAATGCCGATACGGTTGAAAAAATCGCTGCGTTTGGTCGTGCTGTTTTAGGTGTGGAATGGGAAGAGCCATGGGCGGCAGCGCGTCAAACAATTCAACGTTTATATGAAACGTTCGTTGCGTGGGGCGTTCCGATGACGCTAGGCGAAGTTGGAATTGATCGTGAGTATTTAGAAGAAATGGCTGAACAAGCGGTCAAGCATAGTACGCTGGCGACACATGCCTACGTGCCACTGGAAGTAAAAGATGTGCAAGCTATCTATGAAGCTTGTTTAACACCGATGACCTTTACAGAGTAAATTACTAGATAAGAAAAAGCCCTGCCTTTCTCGTTCAAGAGAAGGGGAGGGCTTTTTGTGTGAGGTCAGTTGCTTGCTTCTACCAGTGTAGAAAATCTATGCGTTGTTTGATGTCCACAGCGTGGTGTGAATTTCAGCTGGTAATAAAGTTGACGTCAATGCTTTGTCAGAGACTGTTTCAATTAGCGTACTTCTAACCGCTTGATGTCCTGGAATGTCTAATGTCAGTGGCGCTTCATCATCAGAACTTAAGTTATAACCACGCATGATAATATTTAACGTGTGTTCTTGACACTTGAAGCTTGTTAATTGATAATTTGGACTTTCAATGGTCGCAAATTGTTTGTCGGCTGGTAAGGCACCAGCATGACGTGATGTTTGCGTAACAGAAATCGGTATTTGGAAATTATGGGCTTCTTGATATGTCGCAAAGCCGTCATTAGCTCCATGTGGCTCTATCGTGAAAGCAGCTGTTTGTTCTCCTAGGCACTGTGCTTCAGGTGTTTCAAAATAACCCCAATCTCCTAATTCGGCGGTAGCGCGTAAGATGGTGACAGCGATTGTCGTGTCTTGTTCTAATAATTCATATTCGTTTAACCCATAGTTACCAATCGTTAATCCATGTGTTTCGTTATGAACGTTAACAAAAGTTTGTTGATGTTGTGGATTCGTTGGATTTGTCCACGTATCCGCTACATCGTTAGGACGTGTCGCCACTTCGTAAATGCTGTCAGCAACATGTTTATTCGTTTCAATCATCGTTGGGAAGAGCACGCGTAAACGATGATTTTTCATTTGATTGTTAAAACGTGCTTCACATTGGATTTGGCGTTTGCCACGTTCTAGGCGTAATATCGTTTCTATTGTTAAAGGAGCTGTTTCTTTCGTACGTGTCGCGTGACGTTGACGAAACTCCGTAACAGACTTCATCTCTTCGCGTAATTGTTCTTCTTCTACACCAACAGGTACAGGTAAAGTTTGACGAATCATGACTTCGGCTAATAACGGGGTGTCGGTTATGACGTTGACTTCCGCTGGGTAATCATGACTGTATAAGACAGTCTTATCTGGTGATTGTTTAAAGATATATTCATTCCCAACATCGCCGACATTTTCATACGTTAGTAAGTTTTCAAAACGTTGTGCCGTTACTTTATCTGTTAAAGTAAGACGTCCATCTTCTTGAATTGTAAGTGTAACGTGTTCATTTTCTAGGTGATAACCATCGTTGGTTACCATAGAAGTTAGTGAGAATTCTTTCGCCTTACCTGCAACTAGAGCATAGCCTTTCCATGATAAAGGATCAAATGCTTCGTGGACACGAACGGTCACATAATTCGCCATAAACGGAATTCGGAAGCCATCTTTTGGTAAATCATAACCAAAACGAGTGTCGTATGCGACGATTTCCGCTGCGACTTGTTGTCCCTGTTCATCGATAACGTAAAAATCAGGCAAATCTTTGGCTTTTAATTCACGATAACCAGCAGGTGGGGGCATTTCTGAAAACGGAATGCGTTCCCACTCGATTTCTGTTTCAAATACCGTCTGTTTTTGATTTCCGCTAGTATTAAATGCGATAAATGGGCGACTTTCTTCTGGGAACACCTCAGTATTCATCGCAAGTGTTAAGGTTTCGAGTGCTTCACTAGCGACAAAGCGACCTACTTCAAGTGCTTTGTCAAAGCGGGTCATCATTTCTCGGTGAACTTCATCGACACTACAACCACAAATACTATCATGAGGGTGGTTTTGTAATAGTAATTTCCACGCATAGCGTAATTCATCGTGTGGATAACGACCTGACACTTGGCTTGCCATAGTAGCTAAAGGCTCAGCAATGCTTTCTAATTGACGTTGCACTTCGGTATTTTTTTGCTTTAAGTAGATGCGAGAAGAAGAAGTATTAGCTAACGTATACCAACCGTCTGTTTCTTGACTCGTTAATTCTCCTTCAACAGTACTTAGGTTGTCTGGTAAGTCGGTCATCACTGCCTCTAGGTACTCTTCAAAACTACTGTGAATAAATTCATAGTCATCGTAAAGTTCATTTGCGACTTTGATAGCTTGCGTCACATCCTTTTGTAAAGGTTGATGGTCACAACCATTCATCATCAGCAAATGATTCGTTGAAGCGTATAATTCTGCGTCTGCTAATTTGCGTTCCCAAAATACTTTAGCTTCTTCTTTATCTACAGGGATTTCATTACCATTACTGTACCAGTTAGCAAAGAGAAGGCCGAAAATTTTAGAGCCGTCTGGACCTTGCCACCACATTTCTGAGAATTGCGATGCATATTTTTCATCGTTAATTACGACGTTGTTAAAGCCGGTTGGTTTGACACCACGACCGAACGCCGCCATTTCAATGCCGGCTTCAAGCATCATTTGCGGAGCTTGTCCCATATTTCCAAAGGTGTCTGGAAAATAGCCTAGCTTAACTGGTGTTCCCCATTTGCGACTTTCTTCTAAACCAATCAACATATTACGTGTGTTGGCTTCTGAACTAATAAGGAAATCATCTTGCAAGATATAGAAGGGGCCGATTTTTAATTTTCCAGCGTCAATCGCTGCTTGGACTTCCTCTTTTTTATGAGGTCGGACTTCAAGATAGTCGTCTAAAATAATCGTTTGACCATCTAAATGGAAACTGTGAAAATCAGGATCTGTCTTGATAATTTCTAGTAAATCATCCATCAATGTGACAAGGCGCATGTGATGTTGCTCGTAAGGCATGTACCACTCGCGGTCCCAATGACTATGCGAGATAATATAAACTTTTTTCTTACTCATCGTAGTTGTTCCTCCTTATTTTTCAACGCGAATGTCATAGTAATCCATGACTAATTCGCAAAACATCATGTTCGCCCATGAGAACCATTCACGTGTATACTTAGTCGGGTCATCTACATGGACACCTTCGTGCATTAAATCGGTACCCCCGGTTGTTGCAGCGAGCATATCTAAAATACGTTTTTTCTCCGCTTTATCGGACGTCGTCATTCCTTCGATAGAAACAGCGATTGGCCAGATATAATTTTCAGGTGTATGTGAGCTACCAATGCCTTTTGCATATTTTCCTTCGTAATAATAAGGGTTTTCCTTACTTAATAGAGTGCGACGTGTCGCGAGATAAACAGGATCGTCGTCCGCGCAGTAGCCAAGGTATGGAGCAGACATCAGGCTTGGTACATTGGAGTCATCTTGAATAGAATGGTGACCTAGTCCGTCGACTTCGTAAGCATAAATAGTCTCACCGGCTTGATTTTGGATCTGTGCGTATTGGCGAATCCCCGCATCGATTTCTTCTTTGAGTTTTTTCGCTCGTTGTGCTACTTTAGGTTGATTGAAAAGAGAGGTATAAAGCTCTTCTAAATAGCCTAAGATGACGACGACAAACATATTAGAGGGGACTAAGTAGCCATAGATACAGCGGTCGTCACTTGGACGGAAACCTGACCATGTCATACCAGTATAGCCAACAGGAGTACCGCGCCCATCATGGGTTAACGTATCTTCTTCACGCCATGTGTCACGCTCAAATGTATAAGGTGAATTTTCATGATGTTGTTCTGTTTCAAACACTTCTAAAATTTTCGCCACACCTTTATGAAAATCGGCGTTAAATTGGTCGGTTTGCCCAGTTGCTTGATGTAATAAATAAGCGAGCTGAACAGGGTAGCAGAGTGAGTCAATCTCGTATTTACGTTCCCAAATCCAGGGGTTCATCTCAGTATGGTCTGTTTGATGCCCGGCATTATTGGGTTCTTCGTTGAAAGCGTTCGCATAAGGGTCGATGTTAATATAGAAAAATTGACGTTTGACTAGTCCAGCAATCATATCTGCTAAATCAGCGTCATCTTTTGCAATCGGTAAATAAGGACGTACTTGAGCGGTTGAATCACGTAACCACATGGCAGGAATATCGCCTGTTAATAAAAAGGTCGTGCCGTCTTCTTGACGCTTAACCGTTGTTAAAAGGGTATTGGCAAAACATTTGTTAAAAATCTCTCCCCACTTAGGGTTGTCCTGTTGTGTTAAAGAATTAATGTGATCCATAAAAGATTGGACAGATGCAGGTATCGTTTGATAAACCATGATGAGCCTCCTATGATATATGTATTTTATTTTTATACCCAAATGATATATCATTTACAAAAGAATGTCTATCTTTTTCTAAAGTTTAATGACAAGATGTGGTAAAATGATAAAGAAGACAGAAGAAAAGAGGGAACGTTATGAGTAAAATACCCTTATATCAACAAATTATTAATGATATAAAAAAAGATATAGTCTGTGGAAGATATACCAAAGGGGATAAAATTGCGACAGAGTTGGAGTTGTCGGAAAAATATCAAGTGAGTCGTATTACGTCAAAACGAGCCTTAGTAGAGTTAGAAGCTGAGGGGTTGATTTATCGCGTTCGAGGTAAGGGAAGTTTTGTAAAGGGGATACCAAGTAAAGTGTCGACAAATAAAAAAGAAGATTTATTATTTGTCAGTCCGTTTTCACATGACACGAGTTTTGGAAACTATGCTCAGGGTGTTTTTCAAGCGTTAGCGGGCACATCTTATCGTGTCGTCATGTTAGGACATGACCAGCTTTCGCAGTACCAAATTGCTGAAGTTGTAGAAAACTATGCGGGTGTGTTGTTCTATCCGATGACGCAAGAGATAGATATTGATTGGTTATATCATTTATATTTACATCGTGTCCCCACCGTTATTTTGGATAAAGAGTATGAAGCTATTGGCTTTCCGAGTGTTGTCGCAGATAACGAACAGGGAGGATACGAGGCGACGAAACATATGCTTGCGAGTGGTTTGAAAAAGATTGCGTTTGTTTCTAGTATGCCATTGCTTGAAGTGTCGACTATCCAAACACGTTATCTAGGTTATTTAAAAGCGCTATATGAAGAGAATGTGACAGAAAAATGCTTATATCAAAATTTAGAACGATTAGCTTTAGATGATTATTTAGAAGAAGTCGTCAGTCAGATGTTAGCGCAAGGTGTAGAGGGAATCGTAGCGGAAAATGATATTGTCGCAATTTCACTGGTTAATCAACTTAAAGAACGCGATGTACAAATTCCTGAAGAAGTTTCAATTGTCGGCTTTGATAATAGTCAGGCGAGTCAATTGATAACACCTAAACTAACAACGGTAGCACAAGATTTTGCTGAAATGGGTGCATTGGCAGCTAAACGATTAATACATCAAATTGAAGAAGCGAGTATTCAGGCGACGCAAGATGTGGTGCCAATTTGTTTAAAAGTGAGAGAAACGACTCATCAAGAAAAATAAGTATATCATTTGTTTACTTTTTCAAATTAATGGTATATCATTTAGTCAACTAAATGATGAAAGGCGTGGTAATATGATACGAACAGAACGTGATTTACTTTCGATAGACACGCGTCAAGGAACAGACAATCAGTATACTTTTTCTAATGGTAATGCTCTTCCATACACAGGCGTACCGTTTGGCATGAATTATTTTGTGCCGCAAACAGCTGGAGAGCGTGGAAGTTGGTTTTTTAATCCGAACGATCGTACCTTCCAAGGGTTTCGTTTAACGCACCAACCTAGTCCTTGGATGGGCGATTTTTCCTCATTTGTTATGACTCCTACTCAATCTAACGTGGCAGAGACGACTCTCTTTTTTCATCAAAGTAGTTATCGTCCAGACCAGAGTGTGTTTGCACCGCACTATTTAAATATTACATCTTTACGTCACAGAATTGTGTCTGAGTTAGTGCCGACGCGCTATGGTGCACAGTTGTGTATGACGTACCAACAACCAGAGACAGCAGCGTGGCTATTGTCTTTAAAAGGACGTTATACGTTTTCCCTATCAGATGATGGTTTAGCTTTGTCTGGTTATATAATCAATTATGCAGGCTGTGAAGATCCTGACTTTAAAATGTACGTCACGTTTCGTTTTTCAACCCCTGCGACATACTTATCAACAGAAGAGATGTTTAACGAAGAAGAGTCTGAAAAGACACATAGTTTGTTATTTGGTTTTGCTTCTGCGGCTGATAATGTAACCGTTTCAATCGGCACGAGTTTTCTTTCCAGCGACCAAGCGACACGACATGCTCTGGCAGTCGAAGGTGATTCTTTTGAGAGTTGGCGACACGCAGCGTGTCAAGAGTGGTTAGATTATTTAGGACGGATTCATATCGATGATCAAGCGTCAGCAGATAGTCGTACATTTTATGGTAATCTTTATCGAACGGGTTTATTTCCTCAAACCTTTTACGAACGTGACGAAGCTGGGAATGACTATCACTACGATACGATGAGTCGTAAAATACGACCGGGTAAATATTTTACAAATAATGGGTTTTGGGATACGTATAAGACGCTCTTCCCGTTATATTCCATTATTGCTAGCGATTACTATGACATTATGCTAGAAGGTTTTTTAAATGCATATCGTGAGACAGGTTATTTGCCTAAGTGGTTATCGCCTGATGAGCGTGGTCTAATGCCAGGAACTTTAGTGGATGCAGTGATCGCAGATGCCGCGGTAAAAGGCATTCGTTTAGATTTAATGCCTGAATTTTTAGAGGCGATGATCAAAGGAGCTACCGTTCAAAGCGAGCATGAACATTACGGACGTCGAGGAACGGAACAGTATATAGAGTTGGGGTATGTTTCGAGCGATTATGGTGAAAGTGTCAACCATACGCAAGATTACGCGTACAGTGATTTTTGTATTGCTCGCGTGGCAGAGCAATTAGGAGAAAGAGCTGTTATGGAAAAGTACGATCAACAATCGTTAAATTATCGCCATTTGTTTGATGCAGAAACAGGATTTATGCGACCGAAAACGGCTGCTGGTGAATTTGTGACACCTTTTAATCCTCTTGACTGGGGCAAGCATTATACAGAAGGTTCTGCTTGGCAAAATAGTCTAGCTATGTATCATAATTTTGCAGATATGATTGAACAAATGGGTGGAGCGGAAGCCTTTACGCATCATTTAATCGCCTTAGTTCAAAGTTCGCCTGATTTTAACGTGGGAGGCTATGGTTTTGAAATTCATGAAATGAGTGAGATGGCGGCGGTGGATTTTGGTCAGTTAGCGATGTCCAATCAGCCAAGTTTCCACATACCGTATTTGTTTAACTATGTGAATCAACCTGCCTACACGCAAATGCTCGTCAAAAAAATTCAAGACGAGCTATTTGATAGCTCTTGGCAAGGCTATCCGGGAGATGAAGATAATGGCAGTATGTCAGCTTGGTATATTTTATCAAGTTTAGGTTTTTACCCAGTTTGTCCAGGTTCAGGTGAGTATGTCGTTGGCGTCCCACGTTTTGAAAAAATGACCGTGAAGGTAGGCACTGATCGTGAATTAGTCATCCGGACGACTGCCTGTCCCAAAATGTATCCTTTCGTAAAAGGACTGCGAATTGACGGTGTAGAAGTAGCACCGTTAGCCATCCGTCATGAACAATTGATGACAGCCAATGAGATAGAATTTGAAATGAGTTTAATTCCCCCACTGCCTCAAGAAAAATGGCAGAAACACTTACCTTATTCATTGCATAAAAAATAAACTTAGAGGAGAATTTTAAGATGAAACGTTTAATTAGCAGTACGGCTTCAGAAATTAAGAGAATGTCAGCGACCGAGTTATTTCAATCAATCAAAGCAAGTGAGGGACGTACTGTTGTTTGTGAGAACATCAACCACGCCCAAGCGATGTGGCCATTAACAAATGCGGAAGTCTCCGTTTCGTTTGGTGGCGACATGATTTTGTTAAATGGCATGGATGTGTTGCAACCTCATGTTGCGGGGGTGGATAGTGAGACGGATGTGATAGCCCGCCTAAAAGAACTATCCGGTGCGCCTATTGGGGTTAATTTAGAGCCTGTTGCAGGAGAGGCTGCCTTAATGGAGTCGCAAATTGCGATTGCCAGTGGGCGTAAAGCAGTGAAGGAAACATTTGAAGAAGCGAGTCGTTTAGGGTTTGATTTTATTTGTTTGACTGGCAATCCAGGGACGGGTGTGACAAATGTCGAGATTGAAAAGGCAATTCGAGTGGCGAAAGAATCATTTGACGGTCTGATTATTGCAGGAAAAATGCATAGTTCAGGGGTAGATGAACCCGTTATTTCTCAAACGGCGATCGACCAATTTATAACAGCCGGTGCAGATATTATTTTACTACCATGTCCGGGTACGGTTCCTGGTATTCGTGAGCAAGAAGTCTATGAAGCTTGTCAACAAATTAAAGCAGCAGGTAAATTATCTATGTCTTCTATTGGCACGAGTCAAGAAACATCTGATGAAGCAACTATTCGCGAATTAGCTTTAGCAAGTAAACGTTGTGGTGTTGATTTACAACATATTGGCGATGCTGGTTTTGGTGGCATGCCGACTCCTGAAAATATTATGGCACTTTCTATTGCGATTCGCGGTAAGCGACATACTTATTATCGTATGTCACAGTCTATCGTTCGCTAGTATAAAGTAAAACAGCCACGCTCTCTAATAGAGCGTGGCTGTTGTTTTTGTTAATAGGTAATAATCATATCATCTTCGTCATCATCGGTAACGCCTTGAATTTCAATGACTAATTTATGTGGCAGGCAGATACTCGTCTGGCCCGGTTGACTAATCCAACTAGTACGAACAGCAATTTGGTCAGGACTATTATCTTCTTTGACTCGAATACGCGTACCGTCTACTTCAATAATATTATACTGTTTTTTTGAAGGGTGGTAAGTTTTCTCTTGATGAGGTGTTTCTTCCGATAGGACAAAACGGTCGACCTCTTTGCCGTCGATAGAAACGATTGCCACTGTTTCTCCTTCTTTATGTTGTTGCTTAGCTTGCGTATATGAAAATACCCCGATCGGTAAAAATGATAGTATCACTAAGAAAATAATGATAATGCCGTCCATGTAACGATATTGTTTTTTTAATTCTTTCCATAACATGAAACGTTCCTCCAATCATTATTTCTAAAGTGTAACAAAACTCATGACATGATGCAATCTTCTTTTTATTTGTTTTTTCACAATCTTTTAAAGTGAAAAAATGAACGACTATTAGCTCGTAAAACACAAACAAAACTGTTTACAATCGTCTTAGTTTGTATTATTGTATTATAGACGAATTATGTTTGTGAAAGGACTAAAAAAGATGAAATACCAAGTTTTATTATACTATCAATATGTAAGAATTGACAATCCTGAGGCATTTGCAAAGGTTCACTTAGAGATGTGCCGTTCTCTTAATTTAAAAGGGCGTATATTAGTAGCAGAAGAAGGAATCAACGGTACCGTATCAGGTACGATTCAAGATACTGAAAAGTATATGGAGTTAATGCATGCGGATGAGCGTTTTAAAGATATTCTCTTTAAAATAGATGCGTCTGAAGGTCATGCCTTTAAAAAAATGCACGTTCGTCCACGTCCGGAAATCGTTTCGTTAAAATTAGAAGATGATATTGACCCATTAGAAATCACAGGGAATTATCTTTCACCAAAAGAATTTAAAGAAGCGTTGTTAGATGAAGATACGATTGTGATTGATGCGCGTAACGACTACGAATATGACCTCGGCCATTTCCGCGGCGCTGTCCGTCCTGATATTCGTGTGTTTAGAGATTTACCTCAATGGATTCGTGATAATAAAGAACAATTTATGGACAAACGTATTGTCACGTATTGTACAGGTGGTATTCGTTGTGAAAAATTCTCAGGTTGGTTATTAAAAGAAGGTTTTGAAGATGTTAGTCAATTAAAAGACGGTATCGCTAAATATAGTCGCGATGAAGAGACACGTGGTGAACTATGGGACGGTAAAATGTACGTCTTTGATGAGCGAATCAGTGTGCCGATTAACCATGTTAATCCAACTGTTATTGGAAAAGACTGGTTTGATGGAACACCATGTGAACGCTATGTAAACTGTGGTAATCCAGAATGTAACCGTCAAATTTTGACATCTGTTGAAAATGAAGATAAATACGTTCGTGGATGTAGTGCAGAATGTCGTGCACACGACCGTAATCGCTATATTGCTGAAAATGATTTATCAGAAGCAGAATGGGAAGCACGTTTAAATGCTTTAGGCGAAACGCGTCAACAAACAGCTAACGTGTAATAAGTATAAAAAGCTAGCAGGGATTTTCCTTGCTAGCTTTTCTTTATGATTAAAAACGGACTATGTTAAAATGAAGAGCAAAGGAGGCCAATCATGGTAAACGTGCAAATGACAGAGATTGTGATGGACAAAGTGCAGCTGTGGATAGGGTTGTGTGAGGACGTTATTGTCTTTGTTGGCTCACCTAATGGATCGAAGGAGGAGGTTCATCAGTTTATAAAGAACGCCCATCTTGAAACGATTTTGATGCCAACAGATGTATTAAAGCAAGCCTTTACTGCGTATTTCGAAGAAGGTGTCCCTTTGACGCTTTCTTATAGCGATATTTTCGGAACGTCTTTTCAGCAAAAAGTTTGGCAGGCTGTTAGAATGATTCCGTATGGTGAAACACGATCTTATAGTGATCTGGCGAGAGCAATCGGCATGCCAAGTGCCGTTCGCGCTGTGGCGTCAGCAGTCGCTCGCAATCCACTTCTTTTAGTTGTACCGTGTCATCGTGTTATTCAAAAGTCAGGGAAGTTAGGAAACTATCGAGGAGGAGCGACATGGAAACAATCACTACTGAAATTAGAAAAATCTTTCCACGAGCCGACCGTTTAACACCTGATTGGTTTCAAAATAAAACAACAGTCGTGGCACAAGCCTTGTTAGGAAAACTGCTTGTTCATGAAACGACCAAAGGAGTGACAGCTGGTTATATTGTGGAAACAGAAGCTTATTTAGGAGCCGAAGATCAAGCTAGTCACAGCTTTCAAAGGAAACGCAGTCCTAAAAACGAAAGCATGTATCAGCAAGCTGGGACGCTTTATTTGTATCGAATGCACCGTCATACGTTGTTAAACGTGGTAACAGGCCCCCTTAATCAACCAGAAGCTGTTTTAATCAGAGCGATTGAACCTGTGATAGGGGAACGTATTATGCAAGAAAATCGCGCGCAACATGGTGTTAACTTGACTAATGGTCCAGGTAAGTTAACTCAAGCGCTAGGGATATCGTATATGTTAGACGGTTATTTACTCAATCAAGCGAATGTGAGTATCTGGGATGTGTCGCAAGTGCCGATGGATATTGTGGCTACACCCCGAATTGGTATTCCTAATAAAGGAGAGTGGACACACCGTCCTTTGCGTTATACAGTGCTAGGTCATCCGCATATATCTAGGCAATTAAAAAAAGAAGTTCGCACGTCCGTGTGGCAAAATAGAAAGTAGGTAAAAATGATGCGACAAGAAATTATCGACTTGGTCAATCAATTTCGTGATGAAAGAAATTGGCGACCGTTTCACAATGCAAAAGACTTTGCATTGTCTATCTCGCTAGAAGCTAGTGAATTGTTGGAAAACTATCAGTGGTTGTCGAGTGAAGAAGCCAATGAACGTCATCGAGAGAACATTGAAGATGAGGTGGCGGATATCCTAATCTATCTGACGATGTTCTGTGATGATTTAGATATTGATATGGAAGAAGTGATAAAGAAAAAACTTAAGAAAAATGCGATAAAATATCCTATTTCCTCTCAACCTAAAAATTTGATGAAGTAAAGAAGAAGCTTGTTTTGATTTTAAGAAACAAGCTTTTTTCTTTTGTCTATTATATTTAAAATCACCCTATTAAAAAAACTTTTTAAAAAGTATTGATAATTATTTCACAATAGAATATAGTAGTTACTGTAAGGAGCTACTATAAAAGAAAAAGTGAGGAAGTAAGATGAATACCATTAAACAAGTAATGAAAAAATTTGGCTATACAGAAAACGAGACAAGTATCTACATTACGCTATTAGAAAGCGGTAATCTCTCTGGATACGAAGTCAGCAAACGTTCCGGTGTGGCGCGTTCAAAAGTGTATAATCTGTTAGAAAATTTAGTGAATAGTGGACTTGTTGTGGTAAATAAGACTGAACCGAAGCTTTATCATGCGATATCAAGTGAAGAATTGCTCAATCTTTTGGAGCGAGATATTCATGCCGATTTAGCGCAACTCGAAAAGCAACTTACAAAAGTAAAAGAAACGGATGAAAGTGATGATTTACTGTGGAAAATTAATGGCTACGGGCCAACGTTAAGTAAAGCAAAATATTTAATTGAACAAGCAACAGAAAGTCTCTACATTCAGATTTGGGAACAAGAGTTAACACCCGAACTGATTGACGTGTTAGCTGCTGCCGAACAGCGTCTTGAGCATTTTGTCTTGATTCTATTTAAAGAAAATAATGACTTTACTTTACCGTTTACTCGTTACTATGATCATGGCTTTCAACAAGATAAATTAGCCGATTTTGGCAATCGATGGCTAAGTATCGTGAGCGATTCACAAGAAGTTCTATTTGGCGATTTGAACTTTGAAGTTAAAGAAGTTGAGTTGATTTGGACGAAGAATCGGGCGATGATGACTCTTGCGAAAGAGTACATTAAGCATGATGCCTATACATTAAAACTCATCGCTCAGTTACCAGACTCGATTGCAGAAACGTATCACGGCGATTTAGGACAGTTACGACAAATATACTGAGAAGAGGAAACGAAATGATAAAACCGCTATTATTATTGTCTATTGTATTGATTAATGGTTATTTTCTATTCACGTTTATCAAAGATTTATTGTTACATAAAGAAGAGATGAAAGCTGAAAAAGCAAATGGTAAAGTTTTACCGTTCACGTCATTTATCATGTTTTTCTTATCAACATTTGGTATTTCGGATTTTGCGATTGGGAGTGTGTTATATCCCAAGTTAGGTTGGACTTCAATGAAAAAGCTACCAGGGACACTTAACACGCAATGTGTTATTCCTGTCGCAACAATGGCGCTATCTTATATCACATCCATTGATGTGGGGATTAAAACATTACTCGTTTGTATCGTGTCACAAGTTATCGGGGCGTATGTTGGGCCACGTTTTGTTGTTAAATTACCTGAGCGAACGATTAAATTGTTTGTAGGGGTGGGCTTAATCGTAGCCGCAGGATTAATCTTTGCCGGTCAAATGAATTGGATAAAATCAAACGGAACAGCCACGGAGCTCTATGGAGGTAAATTAATTTTAGCTGCGGCATTATTATTCTTGTTTGGTGCGTTAAATAATATTGGAATTGGCTCATATTCCTTGACGATGGTTACCGTCTATATGTTAGGCTTAAACCCTGCAGCTGCTTTTCCAATTATGATGGGGGCTTGTACCTTCTCTGTACCTGTTGGCAGTGTCCAATTTGTTAAATTTGGAGAATACAGCCGTAAAATTACGCTTTATACCGCAACGTTTGGTGTGTTAGGTGTTTTAGCCGCCGTATTTTTAGTTAAAAACTTAAATGTGACCATGTTGAAATGGCTAGTGATTGTGGTCTTAATTTATAGTGCATACAGCATGTTGTCATCTTTAATGAAATCAGAAAAAGCAACCGCTTAGGAGGAAAAAATATGTTAATCTTAACAAAAGAAGATGTCCAAAAATGTTTTTCAATGAAAGAAGCAATCGAAGTATCCAAACAAGCTTTGGCAATGTATACTGCAGGTGACGCGCAAGTTCCTTTAAGAACAAATCTAGACGTCGCGCTACATGAAGGGCAAAGTCTGTATATGCCAGCTTATGCTAACGGTGATGTAGAAGCGTTAGGCGTAAAAATCGTTTCAGCGTATCCTAAAAATATTGATAAAGGGTTGCCAAGTATCCCAGCAACAATGGTCGTATTAGATCCAGAAACAGGGATTGTTTCAGCGATGATTGACGGCACGTACTTAACGCAGTTAAGAACGGGGGCAGTTCAAGGAGCAGGAACAGACTTACTCGCACGCCAAGATGCCACTGTTGGTGCGTTGATTGGAACGGGAGGCCAAGCAGCGAGTCAATTGGAAGCCATGTTAACCGCGCGTCCGTTAAAAGAGGTTCGCGTATTTGATATTAATTTAGAACGAGCGCAAGCTTTTGTCGCACAGATGGAAGAATTGTTAAGTGAATTTGAAACAACGTTTATCGCACTAGATGATATTTCAGCAGTTGTTCAAGGAGCAGATGTGATTACAACCGTGACGACATCGAAACAACCTACTTTTAAAGCAGAAGATGTTAAAGAAGGAGCGCACATCAATGGTGTTGGAGCTTACACACCTGAGATGAAAGAAGTTCCTGCCGGTATCATCGCAAGAGCGGACCGCATTATTTTTGATACGATGGATGGCGTTTTGGCTGAAGCGGGTGATTTCATCAGCCCACTAGAAGATGAAGTCGTAACTGAAGCTGATTATCATGGTGAGTTAGGTCAAGTCGTACGTGAAGAAGTGGCGGGCCGAGCGTCAGATAAAGATATTACGATTTTTAAAACTGTCGGCTCAGCTGTTTTAGATATTGTGACAGCACAAGCGATTGTCAATAAAGCAAAAGAGCAAGGAATTGGATTAGAATTAGATGTATAAAAAAGAGCTTCTCGTATAATCACGAGAAGCTTTTTCATTTAGATTTATTTTTTCATAAAGCCGATAATCAGGGCACTAATCAATGCGCCTAAAAGAATAAAGGCGATATAAAGCAATGGATGGCTAATTAAAAAGATAACGAATATCCCACCGTGTGGCGCCATTAATTTGATTCCCATACCGCTAACAAGTGCACCTGTGACAGCGGAACCTGCTACAAATCCTGGGATAATACGTAATGGGTCTGCTGCAGCAAAAGGAATGGCTCCTTCTGTGATAAATGATGCCCCCATAATTAAGTTAGTTAAACCAGCATTTTGTTGTTGCTTGTCAAATTTATTTTTGAAAAGGGTTGTAGCTAAGAAAATAGCAAGGGGTGGCACCATTCCGCCAGCCATGACAGCAGCCATCACACTACTACCACCTGTGGCAACAGAAGCTGCAAGTGTCCCTGTACCGAAGACGTAGGCGGCTTTGTTAACAGGTCCTCCTAAGTCGATCGCCATCATTCCAGCCAGTAACGCACCGAGTAGGGCAGCGTTTGCTCCAGAAAGGCCATTTAAGAAATTATTTAGACCGTTGTTAATGGCTTGCATTGGGATGTTAATAAGTAACATTAATCCACCTGTGATTAAAACACCTAGCACTGGATAGAAAAGAATCGTGCGAATTCCTTCGAGTGATTTAGGTAAATTAGCGAGCGCTTTTTTCAAGAAGACCATGACATAACCTGCTAGGAAACCACCGATTAAGGCGCCTAAGAATCCAGCCCCGCCAGACGCGGCTAAACTCCCCGCAACAAACCCGGCAACTAAACCAGGACGGTCAGCAATACTAAAGGCGATATAACCTGCAAGGATAGGTAACATAAAGCTAAATGCAGCGCCGCCGATTGTATTTAAGTAACCTGCAAAGGCGTTGTAGCTACCTAGTTGACTAAGTTCGCTTTGTGGGACTCCCATAAATTGGTCAACCATAAAGGCTAAGGCAATTGCAATTCCTCCGCCGATAACAAACGGTAACATGTTACTAACACCATTCATTAAATGTTTATAAATTTGTGAACCAACAGAAGTATTGCTTGAACGGCTTTCGTCCCCTGTATTTTTCTTATCTTTAGCATGATAAGTCGGGGCTTGTTCATCTAAAATTTGATTAATGAGTGCTTCTGGTTGGCGAATACCGTCGCCTACCGGACGACTTAGTAAAGGTTTGCCGTCAAAACGTGCCATTTCAACATTTGTATCTGCTGCGACGATAACGCCTTTCGCTTCAGCGATTTCTGAATCAGTCAGACGATGTTGGACTCCGTCAGAGCCGTTTGTTTCAACACGAATTCTAACATTCATTTCTTTTGCTTTTTTAATAAGAGCTTCTTCTGCCATAAAGGTATGAGCGATACCTGTTGGGCAAGCAGTAACTGCAACAATCAACGGTTGTGTCTCTGCAGCTGTTGCTTTAGGTGCTGTTTCTTTTGTTTCTTCTTGTGTCAGTACCGCGGTGATTTCTTGTGGTGTTTTAGCAGAACGAAGTGCCGCTAATTTGTCCGCGTCTAGCAATTGACGTGAAATCGCTGCTAACGTTTGGAGATGTGTATCGTTTTGGTCATTAGCTGGTACGGCAATCATGAAAAACAAGTCCGTTGGCTGTTGATCCAGTGCTTCATAATCTAGTCCATTCAATGATCGAGCAAACAAAACAACCGGTTCGGTCACTGCTTCATTTTTTGCGTGAGGCATGGCGATACCATCCCCTAATCCAGTTGACGTTTGTGCTTCACGTTTTAAAATGGCCTCTTTAAACTGCTCATGGTCTGTGACATAGCCATGTGTGACAAGGCTATTAATCATTTCATCGATGGCGGCTTCTTTAGATTGAGCCTTTAAATCGAGTAACATAATTTCTTGTTTTAATAAGTCGCTAATTTTCATCAGATTCTTCCTTTCTTGTTAAGCTGTTTATTTTGACTTGTTTGAGCATTGCTTCTATTTCTGTTTTAGTTGCTAAGTCGGCTGCAAATGCCGTAGCTGTTCCACTTGCTACCGCCAATTTGAAACTTTCAAGCGGAGAATAGCCTAGTGTCACACCCGCTAAAAAGCCTGCCACCATAGAGTCCCCAGCTCCGACAGAATTAATCAATTCGCCTTTAATAGGTAAGGCTTGATATACCTTGTTTTCCGTGAAAAATAATGAGCCATCTCCACCTAAAGAAATAATGACATGTTGGGCACCTTTTGCCTGTAAGTCTTGTCCGTAAGGTATCATTTCTGCTACAGACGTGAATGTCGTTTGATATAAATCAGCAAGTTCATGATGATTAGGCTTAATTAAAAAAGGCTGATAAGGTAGTGCTTCTTGCAGTGGTTCACCTGTTACGTCTAGTAAAAAGCGAGCACCTTGTTTAGTAATTTGTTGGATAATCGTGTCATAAAAATCAGCTGGTAAGCTATTTGGCAAGCTTCCTGATAAAATGACCGTGTCGTCTTCGGTTAAATCTGCTAGTTGTGCTAAGAGCGCCTTTTGCTCTTTGGTAGAAATAAGTGGACCTTTTCCATTTATTTCGGTTTCCACATGTGATTTCATCTTGAGATTAATACGCGTGGTGGCGTTTATCGGTGTAAATTGATGAGAAATTCCTTCATCTGTTAGGGCGCTTTCGATAAAAGCTCCCGTGAAATCACCTAAAAAACCTAAGGCAGTGGCTGGAACATTTAATTGATGTAAAACACGAGAAACATTAATACCTTTACCGCCAGGGAAGTAGTAAGAGTCATCATAGCGGTTTAAAGATCCTTCATGAAATTCATCTAAAAAAAAGTTAAAATCAATGGATGGATTTAAAGTTAATGTGTATATCATAGTGTGACCTCCGTAACTGTTGTGTCTTGATAGAGCGTGTGCCACTTTTCAGGTAAAACGTCTGTAATAATTTTAGCTTCTTCTAAATTTGCTACTTTCGAAAAGCTTAACGCTTCAAATTTAGAATGGTCAGCTAAGACAAAGCACTGCGAAGATTGACGCATGGCAGTTGCTTTGACGGTGGCTTCCTCTTCATCAGGCGTTGTAAAGCCATATTGATGATGAACGGCATTCATTCCCATAAAAGCTTTACTAAAATGATACTGGCCGAGTTGTTTAACACTTTCGCTCCCAATAATAGCTTGCGTAGATAACTTTAACCGTCCGCCAATCATAATGGCAGGAATCTGATGTTGCGCTAGATAATGAGCATGTACAATCGAATTTGTGACAATGCGAATATCCGTCCGTAATATAAAAGGTAACATTTCATAAGTAGTAGAACCTGCATCTAAATAAATAACATCATTTGGTTCAATGAGCTGTGCTGCTGAACGAGCAATCGCTTTTTTCTCCACTAGATATAAGTCAGCTTTTTCACTCATGCTAAGTTCAGTATTTAAATGAAATAACGTACTTGCACCGCCATGAACTCGTTTTAACTGACCATCTTGTTCAAGTTCTTTTAAATCACGACGAATGGTGGATTCTGACGTCTGGGTTTCTAACACTAAATCAGATGTCTTGATGGTGTGTCGCTGTGCTAATTCTTTAAGAATGTATGCTTTACGTTCTTCTGTTAACATAATCATCCCTCACTTTATGTATAGTTTAGCATAAAAACAAAACGCTTTCAATCAAAAACATCCAAAATCATCCAAAAACAACCAAAAGCAATTGGTTTTAATAAAGAAAAAAGTCGCTAGCTTTCAATTCTACTTATTTATTGTTAAAATATAAGGTAATGAAAAAGAGAAGAGGATGCATGAATGCGAATATTATTTGTAGGGGATGTCGTGGGAAGTTTAGGTCGAAAAATGGTGGCAGAATATTTGCCGCGATTAAAGCAACGGTATCGTCCTCAAGTGACCATTGTTAATGGCGAAAATGCTGCGGCAGGTCGAGGTATTACTGAAAAAATCTATAAAAAATTATTACAAGACGGGGCAGATGTCGTCACTCTTGGTAATCACGCTTGGGATAATCGGGATATCTTTAATTTTATCGATACTGCACCGAAAATGGTTCGACCGGCAAACTTTCCAGTGGCCTCTACGCCGGGTCAAGGAATTGTCTATGTGAAAGTCAATCAAGTGGAGTTGGCGGTGATTAATCTTCAAGGACGCACATTTATGACGGCGATTGATGATCCATTTGAAAAGATAAGCGAATTAGTTGCTGAAGCGAAACAGCGTACGCCGTTAATTTTTATAGATTTTCATGCAGAAACGACCAGTGAAAAGCAAGCGATGGGTTGGTATTTAGATGGCCAAGTCTCAGCAGTTGTTGGGACACACACGCATGTTCAAACAAGTGATGCACGTATTTTGCCGGGAGGAACGGCTTATTTAACGGACGTTGGGATGACAGGTCCGTATGATGGAATTCTTGGGATGCAGCGAGAAGCTGTGATAGGGAAATTTCAAACGGCGTTACCCCGTCGATTTGAAGTCGTTGAAGAAGGTCGCGGCCTTGTCTCTTATTGTGTGATTGAATTGGATGACCAGACGGGACAAGCTAAATCGATTACACCGGGCTTAATAAATGCTGATCATCCTTGGCGTGATTAGAAGGTGATAATATGACAGAAGAAAGACATATTCAAGACGATGACATTCAAGGAGCGTTGACAACATTATTGCATCAGTTGCAAGCGTACGATGTGATTCAAAACTATCAATTGATTGAAGCACAAGCAAAAGATCATCCTGCGCTACAGGAGCTGATTGAACGTATTAAAGCTGAGCAAAAAAATGTCGTGCAATTTGAGCATTATGATAAACCAGTAGCTGCTCAAAAAGCATTAAAGGAAGCTGATCGTTTACAAGCGGAGCTAGAAAATCATCCACTAGTGGTCAGTTACCGTCATCATCTTATCGAGGCCAATGAACTCGTCCAATATATAACACAGCGTATCGAGACAACTGTGAACGACGAATTAGAACATAAATTTTTAGAAACGTTTCAACAAGAAGAACCGTTTGATGAGGAGTGACGTAGAAAGTGTCTCAATCTAAAAAAATAACCCCTATGATGGAACAATATTTGGGAATAAAAGCGCAATATCCGGATGCTTTTTTATTTTATCGTTTAGGCGACTTTTATGAAATGTTCTATGAAGATGCTGAGCGAGCGGCGCAATTGTTAGAATTAACGTTAACAAGCCGCAATCGTAAAGCAGAAGATCCGATTCCCATGGCGGGTATTCCTTATCATTCTGCAGAAGGATACATCGAAACTTTAGTGGAGTTAGGCTATAAAGTTGCTATCTGTGAACAAGTAGAAGATCCTAAGATGACCAAGGGGATGGTCAAGCGAGAAGTCGTCCGTTTAATCACACCGGGAACGGTAATGGAAGGAAAAACGATTGAAGCCAAAGGGAATAACTACTTAACAGCGCTTTACTATGAAAACGAGAGTGACATCGGTTTTGCCTATGTCGATTTAAGTACGGGTGAATTGAAAGTCACACATTTAGTAGATGAGATGAGCGTTATTAATGAATGTGCTAACTTAAAAACGAAAGAAATAGTTTTAGGGACAACTATTCCCGACTCATTAAGAGAACAACTGGCATTGCGTTTTAATATTTTGTTTTCTGAGCACGATGCGTCGGAAGTTTCGACAAGTCATACAGTAGATGATTCACAGCTTGACATGCCGAGTATGAAAAAAGTTCTCGACACGTTAATTAGCTATTTGTCGGTAACACAGAAAAGACATCTGAGTCACTTGCAGCCAGCAGAAACGTATGAACCAGCTCATTATTTAAAATTAGATCACTATTCAAAATATAATTTAGAGCTTACACAGTCAATTCGGACGGGAAAAAAACACGGTACGCTGCTTTGGTTATTAGATGAAACGCAAACAGCTATGGGAGGGCGTCTTCTAAAGCAATGGCTCGACCGACCGCTTATTCAAAGTCATGTAATTGAACGTCGTCAACAACGTGTGCAAATTTTGGTTGATAGTTTTTTTGAACGGCTAAGCTTGCAAAATCTACTCAAAAATGTATACGACTTGGAGCGCCTAGCAGGTAAGGTCGCCTTTGGAACAGTGAACGGTCGCGATTTATTACAGTTGAAACACTCTTTGCAACAGATACCAGACATCCGTCATGTTTTGACGGGGATTAATCAAGGGGAGTGGGATGACGTACTAGAGGAAATGGATCCTGCACCAGACGTGGTCGCTTTGATTGACCGTGCGATAGATGAAGAAGCACCTCTTTCGATTACAGAAGGCAAGGTAATCAAAGACGGTTATCACGAGCAACTCGACCAATACCGAGATGCGATGCGTAACGGAAAAAAATGGTTGGCGGAGTTAGAAGCGCGCGAAAAGTTAGAAACAGGTATTAAGACTTTAAAAATAGGATTTAATAGAGTATTTGGCTACTATATAGAGGTCAGCAAAGGACAATTAGCGAACTTACCTGAAAGTCGTTATGAAAGAAAGCAGACGTTAGCGAATGCCGAGCGTTTTATTACCCCAGAGTTAAAAGAAAAAGAATCATTAATTTTAGAAGCAGAAGAAAAGTCACAACAACTAGAGTATGAGCTGTTCTTAGAAGTGCGTGAAGCAGTCAAACATGAAATTAGTCGTTTACAACGTTTAGCACGTGCTGTCGCTGCTGTTGACGTTCTACAGGGGTTTGCGACAGTCAGTGAAGCGTATCAATATGTTCGACCAGAAATGGTACAAAATGGACAAAACTTATGTATTCAAGATGGCCGACATCCTGTGGTTGAAAAAGTGATGGGGCATCAATCATATGTTCCAAACGATATTGAAATGTCTGAAGATACAGAGATACTACTTATTACGGGGCCTAATATGTCAGGTAAGAGTACTTATATGCGTCAACTTGCTTTAACGGTTGTCATGGCTCAGATGGGCTGTTTTGTCCCGGCAACGCATGCGGTCTTGCCTATATTCGACCAAATCTTTACACGTATCGGGGCGTCGGATGATTTAATAGCCGGACAAAGTACCTTTATGGTTGAAATGATGGAAGCGAATGAAGCCTTGCAACACGCGACGCCTCAAAGTTTAATTTTATTTGATGAACTGGGTCGTGGAACGGCGACGTATGACGGTATGGCGTTAGCACAGGCTATTATCGAATATATTCATCAAGAAGTTCATTGTAAAACACTGTTTTCAACGCATTATCATGAACTGACTGTTTTGGAAGAGAATTTATCAAAAGTGGTCAATTATCATGTGGGAGCTGTTGAAAAAGACGGGGATGTTGTGTTTCTCCATAAAATGTTACCGGGACCAGCGGATAAAAGTTACGGTATACATGTAGCCAAGTTAGCTGGGATGCCATCTAAACTTCTAGCGAGAGCAGCTGAACGCTTAACTGAGTTAGAGAGTTTATCCGCCGCACCGTTAGTAAGTGATACCCGCGTTCAAGTGAACGAGAGAACTGAAAAGAAAGCACAAGAACAGCTCAGTCTGTTTCCAAGTGTAGACCAAGATGAACAAGCAGTATTAGAAGAAGTCAAGCAACTTAATTTATTAACTATGACGCCACTTGAAGCGATGAATGTCTTAAGTCAGTGGCAAGAAAAATTAAAGGGGTAAAAAGAAGGAGGCACTCGTAAATGAAACAAATCCGTGAACTTTCTGAAGTACTAGCGAATCAAATCGCCGCCGGAGAAGTCGTTGAACGACCTGCCTCCGTCGTGAAAGAGTTAGTTGAAAACGCCGTTGACGCCCAAAGTACGCAAATTGATATTTTGTTAGAAGAGGCGGGGTTAAAAAAAATCACAGTGATTGATAACGGCCTAGGTATCTACGATGAAGATGTGATTGATGCTTTTAAACGACATGCCACCAGTAAAATTCAAACCCAGCAAGATTTATTCCGTATTCAAACGTTAGGATTTCGAGGTGAGGCGTTACCGAGTATCGCCTCGGTATCCAAAGTAACAGTGGAAACGTCGACAGGTAAAGAAGGCTCGTATGTGGCATTAAAAGGTGGCGAAGTGGTCGAACATAGACCGCACTCTCTACGTCAAGGGACGAAAATTGTTGTAGCGGACTTGTTTTTTAATACACCGGCACGGTTAAAATATGTTAAAACATTACAAACCGAGCTAGCAAATGTTGTGGATATCGTGCAACGCATGGCGATGAGTCATCCAGAAATTGCGTTTCGACTGGTTCATGATGGAAATGCATTGTTTAGAACGAGTGGTAATGGCGATTTAAAGCAAGCGATTGCTGGTATTTATGGTGTCAGTACGGCCAAAAAAATGATACACGTTGAAGCAGAGGATTTAGACTTTCAATTAAGTGGTTATATTTCGTTACCTGAATTAACGCGTGCCAGTCGTAAGTATATGACTGTGTTAATCAATGGTCGCTATATCAAAAACTTTGCCTTGAATAAGGCGATTACAAATGGGTATCGCTCGAAGTTAATGATTGGCCGTTTCCCTATTGCCGTCCTAAAGATAGAGATGGATCCACTCCTTGTCGATGTTAACGTACATCCTACTAAACAAGAAGTCCGTCTAAGTAAAGAAAAAGAATTGGAAGCATTGATTGAGACGGCAATTCATCAAGCGTTAAGCGAGGAAGTATTGATTCCATCAGTACCAGGTGCTACTATGCAAGAGAAAAAACAAGTTGTCTCATCAAGACCACCTGTTTCACCTATACCTAATACAATGTCTGAGAAAAAAGATGAACCTAAAGCGAAGGAAACAACCTTAAAATTTGATCCGGTTCGTCATCAATTTTTTGTGAATGAACCGACAGTGGCGGTTAAAGATGATAAAGAACAAGCACATATCAATCCTCACGAATACATTAATGAATTAAGTGATGTTGAGAGTGAGAAATTACGACATCCTTTTGGAAAACAAGAAACAGAATCCTTAGTTGACATTGAACCAGAGAGAGCGAAACAGGCATTTCCAGAATTAGAATACTTTGGTCAAATGCACGGCACTTACTTATTTGCTCAAAGTGAGCAAGGTCTTTATATTATTGATCAACATGCTGCACAAGAGCGTATTAAATATGAGTATTATCGAGACAAAATCGGAGAAGTGGGCGAGGATCGTCAACATCTGCTATTGCCTTTAGTTTTGGAATATCCGTATCAAGATTTGGTGACGTTTCAAGAGAAAAAACCATTGCTTGAAGCGGTCGGTTTATATTTAGAACCGTTTGGGAATAATAGTATAATTATTCGTGAACATCCTACTTGGTTTCCAGAAGGACAGGAAGAAGCGGTCATTCGAGACATGTTAGATTATTTGTTAAAGCATGGCGACATTAGTATCGCTAAGTTTCGCGAAGAGCAAGCCATTATGATGAGTTGTAAAAAATCGATTAAAGCGAATCATCATTTGTCCGATGCACAAGCACGACAGTTGCTTTTAGATTTAAAAATGTGTCAAAATCCATTTAACTGCCCTCATGGACGTCCAGTGCTCGTTCACTTTACGCCGCATGAAATGGAGCGGATGTTTAAACGGATTCAAGATTCCCATTAAGAGGAGTGAAAAAGCTATGCAGCCCTTAATTTTAGCCTCTCAGTCTCCAAGAAGACATGAGTTAATGCGTTATATTACGTCCGATTTTGAAATTGTGTCTGCTTCAATTGACGAGTGTGTTTATGAAAATGAATCGGTCGAAGATTATGTCGTGCGTATGGCAGAAACTAAAGCAGAAAATGTCTATCAAAATCATCCAGAATCAGTGGTTATTGGATGCGATACGATTGTTAGTTACAAAAATGAAATTTTAGGCAAGCCGGTAGATAAAGATGAAGCTTATCGCGTATTGTCGTTATTATCAGGGAAAACGCATCATGTCCTAACGGCTGTTTCGATTGTGTCTTCACAAAAGAAAAAATCCTTTATATCGAAAGCAGAAGTTACTTTTTTCTCTTTAACATCAGAAGAAATATGGCGCTATATACATACAGATGAACCTATGGATAAAGCAGGCGCTTATGGCATCCAAGGGCAAGGTAGCTTGTTTGTTTCTGAAATAAAAGGGGACTATTATAGTATTGTAGGATTGCCAGTTGCGCATTTACAACGTCACTTAATGAGTTTTATACAAGGAGAATCGCTATGAAAAGAAAACAAGAAGAACTTCGTCAAAAATTAACTCCCTTACAGTATCAAGTGACACAAGAAAATGGAACAGAACATCCTTTTAGTAGTGAGTATGATAAATTTGATAAACCGGGTATTTACGTGGACATCGTGAGTGGTGAGCCGTTGTTTTGCTCGCTTGATAAGTATGATGCAGGGTGTGGATGGCCTTCGTTTACTAAACCAATTGCTAAGTTAACTGAAAAATCTGACACGACGTTAGCACGTGAGCGCACGGAAGTCAGAAGTATTGAGGCAGATTCACACTTAGGACACGTCTTTCCAGATGGACCTCAAGATAAAGGCGGCTTGCGCTACTGTATAAATGGAGCAGCGTTACGTTTTGTCCCGATTGAAGACATGGAAGCGGAAGGGTATCGCGCGTATCTTTCTTTATTTAAATAAGATGGTAGCAATGAAAAAGACTGAGAACGATGTTTCTTAGTCTTTTTTCAATTTTGAGGATGAAAAGAGATAGAACGCAAGAAATAAATACGTTATGATAGAAGGTAGAAATCGCATGTGAAAGGATGAGACAGGGTTGGAGATTATTGGAACGCTTCAAGAAACCTATTCAGCACTTTCTATTAAAGAAAAAGCTGTGGCAAGTTATTTATTGCAACACCCTGATAAAATAAAAAATACGAGTATTAAAGAATTGGCGAAAAGGACTGAGACATCGCCAGCGACGATTACTCGCTTAGTGAAGAAATTAGGGATGGAAAATTTTGTTGAATTGAAACTAGCATTAAATGCCGTGCAAACACCAGAACAAAAAGTAGTAGACCGAACGGATGCAGTGTTTGACTACTATCAAAAAGCGATTCATTACACGCGTGAGATGAATACGAGGGAGATGCTGGAGCGAGCTGTTCATCGTATTATGAAAGCTAATCGCTTATTAGTGTTAGGGATAGGTAGTTCTGCTTTAACAGCTGAGGAGTTTTGTCAGCGTTTATTGCGAATGGGATTAAACGCTTCTGCGGTGACCGATTCTCATTTTATGTTAATTAGTAGTAGCATTGTAACGGCAGATGATTTAGTTATTGGCATCTCTGCTTCTGGCGAAACAGTTGAAGTGATTGAGTCGATGAAAACAGCTAAAGAAGCAGGCGCTAGAACGATGAGTTTGACCTGTTTTTCAAAAAGCACGTTGGCTGAGATTAGTGATGAAGGGCTAACAGCTTATAGTAGTTCGTTTATCGATAACCGGCGTTTTATCAACAGTCAGTTTGGTATGATGTATATGATTGACGTCTTATCCACACAGCTCCTTGAACAACCTATTTTACAACAAAATATGGATCGAACAGTTCAAGTTTTTAGTCGAACTAAGAGTAGTCACTAACTCAATAAAAAGAAAAATTCGTACAATATTTCTTGTACAATTATCAAAAAAACTTATAATAGATAGAGTGTTAAAAAAATAGGCAAGGAGATGGATGGTCAAGATGAAAAAAGTAGGGTTTGATCCAGCGAAATATATCGAGGAACAATCGAAATATATTTTGGAACGCGTGAATCATTATGACAAATTGTATCTAGAATTTGGTGGGAAACTGATAGGTGACATGCATGCAAAACGTGTCTTACCTGGTTTTGATGAAGATGCCAAAATCAAGTTACTTCACCGTTTGAAAGAGCAAACAGAAATTATCATTTGTGTCTATGCTGGTGATATCGAGCGAAACAAAATTCGTGGCGATTACGGTATTACTTATGATATGGATATTTTACGTTTGATTGACGATCTATCTGAATATGAATTAGCAGTGAACAGTGTGGTCATCACTCGTTACAATGGTCAGCCATCGACGAAAATTTTTATGAACAAGTTGCGCCAAAGAGGAATTACCGTTCATACACATACTGAAATAGAAGGATATCCAGTGGATGTTGATAAGATTGTCAGCGAAGATGGCTTTGGTAAAAATACATTTATTCCAACAACGAAGCCTATCGTCGTTGTGACAGGTCCTGGAGCAGGCAGTGGGAAATTAGCAACCTGTCTAAATCAGTTGTATCATGAAAGCCGTCATGGTCGCACTGCCGGTTATTCTAAGTTTGAAACATTTCCTGTTTGGAATGTTCCTTTACGTCATCCTTTGAATATTGCCTATGAAGCAGCAACAGTTGATTTAAAAGATGTGAATATGATTGATTCCTTCCACTTTGATACTTATGGAGAAATAGCGGTTAATTATAATCGTGATTTAGAAACGTTTCCGATTATTAAACGAACAATCGAGCGAATTACAGAGCGTGAATCAGACTTTCATTCTCCGACCGATATGGGTGTGAACCGTGTTGGCTTTGGGATTACCGATGATGAAGTCGTTCAAGAAGCATCGAAACAAGAAATTATTCGTCGCTACTTCTCAACGGCGTGTGATTATAAAAAAGGGTTAACAGATTTAGATACACTAAACCGCATGAAATTAATTATGGAAGAAATGGACTTACGTCAAGAAGACCGACCGGCAGTTGTCCCAGCACGTGACTATGCTGCGAAACTAAAAGCCAGTCAAGAGGAAGAAGTACCAGCTGTTATGGCGCTTGAATTGAACGACGGTCGGATGATTACGGGGCGTGCTTCTAGCTTAATGGATGCAGGTTCGGCAGCGTTGTTAAATGCAATAAAAGAACTCGCTAACATTGCCGATGAAATCTTGTTGTTGTCGCCTGTTATTTTAGAACCAATTCGTAATTTAAAAGCTAATGAACTAGGTGGACGTATGACAGCCCTAAATGCCAATGAAATTTTAATTGCGTTATCGATTAGTGCTGTTACGAATCCAACGGCACAATTGGCTTACGAGCAATTAGGGAATTTAAAAGGGGTTCAAGGACACGCAACAGTGATGTTAAATAAAGATGAGGAACAAGTGTTACGTAATTTAGGCATTGAATTTACGAGTGACCCGTATTTCCCTTCTAAAAACTTATATTATATTTAAAAGTAAATCAGAAGCACGACGGATGACGTCGTGCTTTTTTGCAAAGGAGAGTGCATCAGTGGATAAAATAGACGTGTATGAAGCCGTTCAGCAGTTTGTGGTGAAGCAGTTGGAAGACGATGCTACTGGGCATGGGGTGGATCATATTAAGCGTGTGGTGGCGCTAGCACAACATTTAGCTTCTCTTGAAACAACGGCAGTCATTAATATGACGCGTGTGGAACTAGGGGCGTGGCTTCATGAAACATTTGATAGCAAACTCGTACGTGACGTTGATGAGCGTGAGCGACAATTACGTGCGTTACTAAACGCTCATCACATGCCAGAGTCAGAGCAAGTAGCGTTACTAACCCTTATCAAGACGGTTTCGTATCAACGAACGCTAGCTCATCCATCTGTACTAGAAGATTCAATTGAAGCCAAAATTGTGCGAGATGCAGACTTTTTAGATGCACTTGGTGCGATTGGGATTGCGCGTGCTTTTTACTATGGTGGGGCTAAAGGGGACCAAATATACCATTCTGATATCTTGCCTCGTGAAGTATTGACAGCCGATAATTATCGCTTGTCTAATACGGTAGTGAATCATTTTTATGAAAAATTATTTTTACTACCAGACTTAATGAGTACGACACAAGGGAAAAAAATAGCACATGAACGCGTGGCAGTAATGAAAGAGTTTTTGAACTCTTTTTATAAGGAATGGCACTTTGCCTTGAAGGATAAATAGTTATAAAAAACGTTTCTCAATGAAGAGAAACGTTTTTTTAGTGATTGAGTGGTTCGTCATCTGCCATGACACGCTCTTTTTCACGATATTTCGTCATTTTTTTGCTAAATAATTCACCGTTGCTTGGTGGCGTGTACGTAATAGCGTTGGCACCGGCTTCAATTGTTTCGGCAATGCTTTCTTCAGTCGGTCCACCTGTCGCGATAATTGGGATTTTAGGATAAATTTCACGAATGGCGCGTACGACTTTCGCTGTTTCTTTCCCAGCACTGACATTTAAAATTTTGGCTCCTGCTGCAATTTTTTCATCGATTTGAGAGTAGATTGAAGTGACGGTTGCTACAATAGGGATATCAACGGTGTCAAAAATATCAGCGATTGTTTCAGGTTGAGTAGGAGAATTGACCACGACGCCAATGGCACCTTGAGATTCGGCAAAACTACTCATTTGAACCGAGCGTTTTCCTTGAGTAGTACCGCCCCCAACGCCTGAAAAAACAGGTATATCCGCTGCTTCGGTAATGCTTTTGGTAATAGTTGGATGGGGAGTGAAGGGATATACGGCAATGACCGCATCAGCGTCAATATTTCGAATAATGGCGATATCAGTTGAGTAAACAATCGATTTAATTCGTTTGCCAAAAATACGTATTCCCGTGCATTGTCTAATAACAGTTGGAACGTGGATTAAATCTTGGCGTAAATCGGTCATGATTTCAGGAACTTCTCGTTGAGTCATTGCTTTCACTACTTTCTATGTTATTTTATTTATTATAACCGATAAGCAATCGGAAAGAAAACGATAACAAGTATATTTTTTTCAGAAATTTTCAAGAATAACTAACGAGATGACTAGAAAAATGCTATACTACTAGGGAATAGAAGGAGAGACGGTTCATGAAATTATTTCGACAGTTTTTAATTATTATTAGTTTTACGTTTGCGGGAGTCGTTTTACAAACGCTATTTTCACTACCTATCCCCGGGTCGGTTATTGGTATGGTAGGACTATTTGTAGCGCTCATGACGGGAAAAGTCCGGCTTGATAGCGTGGCAACAGTAGGCGATTTTTTACTAGAAAATTTAAGTTTGTTTTTCTTGCCAGCAGGTGTTAGCTTAATGTTGCATTTAGCTAAAATTAAAACGACGTGGCCACAATTATTAGGGATTACGGTAGTGACTTTTGCCTTATCTTTTATCGTCGTAGGTCGTGTGGTTCAGTTTATAAAAGTTCGCTATGAAGAAAAACCAGTGAATATCACGGAGGAGGATAAGCAACATGTTATTGACATTGACGAGTAATCCATTATTCGGTTTGATTTTAACGATAGCGGTTTTTTTATTTTTCAAAGAAATCGAACGACGCTATCCGCATCCGTTGATTAGTCCACTACTACTATCAATCGTAGCGATTATGCTGATTCTTTGGCTAACAAAGATTCCGTATGAGCATTATTTTAAAGGAGGACAATTTATCGACATGATGATTAGTCCGGCTACCGTAGCACTGGCTATTCCGTTATATCGGTCGATTCATTTGCTGAAAAAACACTTTAAGTCGATTTTAATTGGTATCACTATTGGTTCTGTATTTAATATTGGATTAACATTTTTATTCGCTGTGATGTTTAAGTTGGATAAGATGTTAATAGCGTCTTTAATCCCAGAATCTGTCACGACGGCGATAGCTTTAGATATTTCAAAACAAATTGGAGGTATTTCAGCTATTACAGTATTAGCCGTAATTGTGACGGGGAATTTAGGTCCGTTGTTAGGGCCAACATTAATGAAAATAGGGCGAATAGATGATGAAGTGGCACAGGGGCTCGCCTTAGGAACAACTGCCCACGCGATTGGAACAGGCAAAGCGATGGAAATGGGAGAAGTACAAGGAGCAATGTCTGGTTTAGCCATTGTGATTGCGGGTATTGTGACGGTTATCGTAGCGCCGTTGTTTATGCTTTTCTTAAATTAAGTGAAGATACTCAAAAAAATCGAAAAATGATCATCTTTTTAACATAAAAGACTTCCAGTTAATGGGAGTCTTTTATTTTTTATTAAGATGTGTTGTTTTATATTAAGACGTACTATATAATGAAAGTAATCAAATATAAGATGAGGTAATGTCATGGAACTTACAGAAAGACAAAAAAAAGTCATCCAAATTGTAAAAGAATGTGAACCGATAAGTGGAGACAACATTGCCAAACAATTAGGCTTGACGAAGCCGACACTCAGGAGTGATTTATCTCTTTTAACCATGACGGGCATTTTAGATGCACGTCCGCGTGTAGGATATATTTACTCTGGTCAGACGATTGAACCGTTGCTTTATGAAGAGTTATTCCATTTAAAAATCGGTGAAATTATGGTGCCACCTACTATTGTCAACCAAACAGCCCCTATTAGAGAAGCTGTCATGGAGTTGTTTTTAAATGATACGGGTAGCTTGTATATTGTCAACGATCAACGTGAGTTTGTGGGGCTAGTTTCGAGAAAAGATTTACTGAGAGCCACACTCAACAATCAAAACTTAGATGAAACACCTGTAGCGATGATTATGTCACGGATGCCAAATATCATTACGATTACACCGGAAGAGCGGATTATTGATGCTGGCTATCTGATTATGCATCAACAAGTAGATTCATTGCCAGTTATGGAAAAAAATGGGAGTTTAAAAGTCATTGGGAAAATCTCTAAAAGTAAATTGTTGAACCATTTTGTCACAGCAGGTTATGAAATGGAAAAAAATAAAGAAAAGTAAAGAGGTATAGAATAATGAAAGAAGTTTCGATTTTTATCGTATCAGATTCAGTTGGAGAAACAGCGCAAAAAGTGATTTCAGCTGTTATGGCACAGTTTCCAGATGTAGAAGAAACTAATATCAAGCGTTATCCGTTTATAACGACGGAAGAGGATTTAAAAGTCATCTTACGTGACGCTTTAAACGAGCGAGCGATTGTCGTTGCCACACTTGTTAATAAAGACTTGGTTCAATCGTTAGCAGACTTTTCAAGCAAAACAGGCTTAGACTATGTCGATTATATGACACCATTAACGAAACTTGTTCAAGGAAAGACGGGCTTAACGCCTCAAGAAAAACCGGGTGCATTACATAAACTTGACCAAGAATATTTCAACCGTGTAGCAGCTATCGAGTTTGCGATTAAATATGATGATGGCAAAGACCCACGAGGCTTTAAAGATTCTGATTTCGTCTTGTTAGGTATCTCGCGTACATCAAAAACGCCGTTGAGTATGTATCTTGCGAATAAGTCTTACAAAGTATCTAATTTGCCGCTGATTCCTGAAGTGCCACTACCAAAAGAGCTAGACCGAATTCCTTCAGAAAAAATCATCGGATTAATTGGTGAGCCTGAACGAATTTTAGAAATTCGTCAATCACGTTTGCAATCATTAGGATTGAACGGCGATTCTAAATATGCTGATTTAGACCGTATTCGTGAAGAAGTAGCATATTCTAAAGAGGTGTTTGAGGCATTAGGCGCTCATGTGATTCAAGTGGATGATAAGTCAATCGAAGAAGCAGCAGCCATTATTGAATGTGTGGCTAAAAAATAAGATATGTAAAAGGTTATTCTTATGGAATAGCCTTTTTTTGTATGTGCTAATAAGCGTCAAAAGATACTTTTTCATAAAAATAGCGTAAAATAAAAAGGTGAGAGAAGGTGGGGAAATGAGACGTTTTTTAGTGTTATATAATCCAGGTTCTGGGACAGATAGTGGCCGAGCTATTGCCGAGCGCTTTAAAGAGATTGTTAAGGGAGATAATGCGAGTCATCACGTCTACTTGCACTCGTTTGATGAGAAGACAGATAAGGAGCCGTTACGTGAAAAAGCAGAGGTTAATCAAATTGATACGCTTGTGATTGTCGGTGGAGATGGGACGATTCGACATGTAGTACAGACATTTCGTGATTGCTTAGTTGATTATAAAATTGGGTTACTACCTGGTGGAACAGTCAATAATTTTATGCGTTCACTCGACTTGCCGCTTGATATAGGAGAAGCGGCACGCGTGATTCTTGGTGATGAGACGCAAGCAGTAGACTATGGTGTTGTCAATGGGGAAGTCTTAATTTCCACACTGACAATTGGCATATTAGCAGACACGGCAGCTGATATAACACAGAAAGAGAAGCAAAAGTATGGCCCGTTTTTATTTGTGAAACGTTTTATTGATTTACTTAGAAAAAGGAAACGTTATAATTTAAATGTGGTAACCGACGAAACAACATGGCATGGAAAGAGTCAGCTATTATCGATTAATATGACCCATTCAGTAGGAGGTTTTACTCGATACGACCGCTTAGCACGACCAGATGACGGAATATTGCATATGACGATTATGCCTAAGTTAAACATATGGGAGCTCATCCGTTATTCTCCTAAAATTCTTCAAGGTCGTCTTTATGAATTGCCACAAATCGAGTATTTAACTGCGCGTAGTGTTCGTATTACTGCTCAAGAGATTAACGTCGGTACACGCATTGATGGGGACCCGAGTATGGATTTGCCAGTGGAAATGGAAGTCATACCTAGAGGTTTACAAATATTAATCAAAAAATAAAAAAGCTAGTTTTGAGAATTCTCAAAACTAGCTTTTTTTATGGAGGCGAGGGGAGTCGAACCCCTGTCCAAACATATCGCCACTCAAACATCTACGCTCATAGACATATTACTAGAGATTCGCTTTGCTAACTGCCATATGACGGGCGTTTAACATCGCTAGTCTGATAATCTCTTCTTATTTTTACAGACGGAAAAAATAAGCGTATCCCACTAAGTTTGAGACCCTGGTCCGAGCACATGGGCGATGCCGGTAGGATCTTCACTAAGCTGTTTTTAGGCAGCTAAAGCGAAAGTATTGTTTTCGTTTTTTGCAGTTATATTTAACTGTGACGTTTTTATGTAGTCGTCACCTACAAAGCGCCATTCGAGCTCGAACTATGCCTGTCGAATCCAGAACGCCCCCTTATTAAGAGCTATTCTATTATAGCATTTTTAAAGAATAAAGGAAAGTATCACTCGTTATCGAATGATACTTTCTTAAAGGACTAGATTAAGTTAAAGTGTTTTAAAGCATGGACGATACCGTTATCAGTATTGGCTTTTGTCACGAAATCTGCTTGTTCTTTTAGAGCTGGAATAGCATTTCCCATCGCAATTTTATAATCACAAGCAGCTAGTAAATCCATATCGTTTGGTCCATCGCCAAATCCGTAAGTTGGAATATCCGTTAAGCCGATGTGTTCGACAAATTTGGCAACACCGCGTCCTTTTGACCCACCCTTACTGATGACATCTATAGTGTATGGACCATTGCGGAAGAAAGTGAGTTCTGGAAAATGTTCATGATAGAACGCATCTTGGTCTTTACCAATAATTAACATCATATTAATAGGTTCTTCCCAATGACGCTTAGCATTTTCTTCTGGCATACCTTGATGGATGTATTCATAAGCCACTTTGACGGCAGGTGTTTGTTCAGAAATGGTAATACCTTTTTCGTTATACAAACCAAGCTGATGTCCTTTTTCAGCTGTTTTTTGTAACATTTTATCGACAACATCGGAGCTAATTAAATCACTGTAAATTTCTTCTCCTTCGAACAAAACATATTGCCCGTTCATTGTAATGCTTGATTCGATGACTGTATCATCGAGTACATGTTGGATTTCCGTATTTGTACGGCCTGTTGCAATAACAGGGATAATACCATTATTTTTTAACGCAACTAAAGCAGAAGCAACCTGCTCATCGACTTCAGATTGATGATTTAATAATGTTCCATCTAAATCAAAAAAAGCAAAACCTTTTATATTTTTCATCGTTTATGACTCCTTTTCAGAAAACTCTTCTTCATCATAGCAAAGTTTAAGTCAAAACTCTAGTTTACTTTCTAATAAAGGATGGACTAAGCTGTTGTTAGAGTGAAAAGGTGATTTGTAGTATAATGAAAGAGAATGAATCTGCTAAAGAGGTGAAAAAATGAAAATACTAATGATTGAAGATAATGAATCTGTTTCAGAAATGATGCAAATGTTTTTTTTAAATGAAAAATGGGAAGCGACGTTTAAATATGACGGGAAAGAAGGACTCGATACGTTCCTTGAAAATCCAGATGAATGGGATATGGTGACGCTTGATTTAAATTTACCGACTATGGATGGGGTAACGGTTTGTCGAGAGATTCGAAAAGTGTCGCAAACCGTACCAATTATCATGTTAACTGCGCGTGATTCAGAAAGTGACCAAGTGATAGGGTTAGAACTTGGTGCGGATGATTACGTGACTAAGCCGTTTAGTCCGATTACTTTAATTGCTAGAATGAAAGCTCTACATCGTCGTTCAGAGTTGATTGAGAATAAGACTGGCGCAAGCGAGCAAGAGGACGAAGGCTTTGATGTTCAAACAGAACACTTTAAAATGAATACTAAGACACGTGAAGCATATTTAGATGACGAACTAATTGAAGGGTTGACACCGAAGGAATTTGATTTACTTTACACACTGGCGAAAAAGCCACGCCAAGTCTTTTCACGTGAAAAATTATTAGAACTTGTTTGGGATTATCAATATTTTGGAGATGAACGGACAGTGGACGCTCACATTAAAAAATTACGTCAAAAAATGGAACGTGTCGGTCCGCAAGTCATTCAAACCGTTTGGGGAGTGGGTTATAAGTTTGACGACTCTGGAGTACTAGAAAAATGAAATACCTCTATCAACAAATGTTAGCCTTTTGGGCGATTATCATTTTGATTATGGTTGTCGTTGGTTTGTCATTTACTTCATTTACGAAAAAAACGATTCTCGACAGTATGTATGAGCAAATGTTTGGGTACGCTGATAGCGTGTTAGAAAACAGTCAAGATGATCCGACGACGATTTTAGCGAATGTTAAAAATACCGAAGTAGTTTTACACAATCAAGGCGTCCGGTTATTTTATATTTCAGATGACCAGACGATTATCTACCCTGACTGGTTAGAAGGTACGATTGGTAATAGTTTTATGACAGACGATCAGTGGCAACGTTTAAAACAAGGCGAGCGTGTAAAGGCAGATATGGAAGTCCCATACAACCGCTCTAAGACGAGAAATATGGCCATCGTGCTGCAACCTTTTTTCTTATGGGAAGATAAACCGACATTTATCGGTGCGCTGGCCGTCATGCAGCCGGTCAGCAATTTAGAAGCTAACATGGATTTATTAACCGAAAACTTATTCAAAGGCTTTTTAATTTCCAGTGTGATTGCGCTTGGTTTTAGCTATGTGTTAGCACAATTCCAAGTAAATCGAATTAATCGGATGAAAAAAGCCACAAAACAGATTTCAGAAGGAAACTTTGATGTTTATCTGGAAGTAAAAGGACAGGATGAACTGGATGAGCTAGCTGAGGACTTTAATCAGATGGCCACGACATTAAAAGCGTCACACCAAGAAATAGAGCGTCAAGAGGAACGACGTCGCCAGTTTATGGCCGATGCGGCTCATGAGATGAGAACGCCACTTACTACGATTAACGGCTTATTGGAAGGAATGGCCTATCAAGCCATTCCAAAAGATCAAGAAGCGAAGTCGATTGAACTCATGAGAAAAGAGACGAAACGGTTGATTCGTTTAGTTAATGAGAATTTGGACTATGAAAAAATACGAACGAATCAAATTAGCATGGTCATTCAAAAGATGAACGCGACGGAAATTGTTCGAAATGTGTTAACACAATTAGAAAATAAAGCGTCAGAAAATGGCAATAAGTTGCAACTTACATCGCCTGAGTCGGTAGAGGTGTATGCTGATTATGATCGCTTTGTCCAAATTATGGTGAATTTATTACAAAATGCCATTCAATTTACGACAGACGGTGTGATTAGTGTAGTGCTATCAGAGGACGATGAACAGACGAAAATTGCCATTTCAGATACGGGCATTGGTATGTCAGAAGAAGAGTTGGCAAATATTTGGGAACGATACTATAAAGTTGATCCTTCTCGCAAAAACACTAAGTATGGCGAGTCTGGTTTAGGACTTTCAATCGTCCAACAATTAATGAAATTACATCATGGAACGATTGACGTGACGAGCACGCAAGGTGAAGGAACGTGCTTTACGCTTTTATTTCCTAAACAATTAAAAGAAGAGAAAGAAACTGAATAAAGAGGAGTGGACAGCAATGGAAGGATATACTTATCCCCTTGATTTAGATTGGTCGCAAGCCGAAATGGTCGCCGTTGTAAATATGTGGGAAGCGGTCGAAAAAGCTTATGAAGAAGGGATCGAACGTGAGCAGTTACTAACACGTTATCAAAAGTTTAAAGAAGTGGTCAAAAGTATTGGAGAAGAACGCACGCTAGGGAGAGAATTTGAAGAAGTGTCGGGTTACTCACTATATCGCGTCATGCAAGAAGTGAGAAAAACGACCGCTCCTGTGATTAAGATGAAAGGAAGAAAAGTATGACCGAACAAGTGATAGCCGATGTGAAACAATGGATAGCTGAAGCGGAAAAGCTGATTATCGAGCGTTTGCAAACGCCGTTACATGTTGAGGAGAAGACTAGTCAAGCAGACGTCGTAACGAATGTCGACAAAGAAGTAGAAGCTTTCTTTGTTAAGAAAATTACTACGCATTACCCTCAAGACGGTATCTTAGGAGAAGAAGGTATGGCTGAGCCTGTGACATCAATGGATGGGCGCGTGTGGATTATCGATCCTATAGACGGGACGTTAAATTTTGCTAAGCAACAAGACCATTATTGTATGATGCTTGCACTCTATGATAATCAACAACCAGTTGTTGGGTTTATCTATGACGTGCCGAGAAGAGAGTTGCTATGGGGTGGACCTAGCATGGGCGTATATTTTAATGACAAAGCTATCACAGAGGTTAATCCAGATACATTGGCTGATGGGATTATTAGTGTGAATACGCATATGTTTGTTGACAATCGCTACCGTGTTCGTGAAATAGCAATGGATGCATTGGCGGTGCGCATGACGGGGTGCGCTGGAATTGGTTTTAAAGAAGTAATTCTAGGCAAACAAAATGCATATATTTCGATGCTTGCTCCTTGGGATTATGCGCCGGGTATGGCAATCGCAGCAGGTCTAGGTATTAAAACAACACCATTGAATGGAGAACCTTTTACCTTTAAAGACCGTGTCCCTGTTCTCGTTGCAGCTGAGAATACCCATCAGGAAATAGAAAAATATCTCTAATTGAAAATAAAAATGAAACTTTCAGTTGTGCAAGTCCCGTTTTATTTGTTATAATGACATGTTGATTAAAATGAGTCACTGTGTCATCAAGGAAGGTAAGGATAAAAAAGTGAAATTAAGAGAAGATATTAGAAACGTTGCCATTATCGCCCACGTCGATCACGGCAAAACAACGTTAGTAAACGAGTTATTAACCCAATCAGATACTTTAGATGAGCGTACTGAAATTGAAGACCGTGCGATGGATTCAAATGATATCGAGCGTGAACGTGGTATTACAATTTTAGCTAAGAATACCGCTATTCGTTATAAAGATACACGTATAAATATTATGGATACACCAGGGCATGCGGACTTTGGTGGCGAAGTAGAGCGTATCATGAAAATGGTAGATGGGGTTGTTTTAGTCGTCGATGCGTATGAAGGAACAATGCCACAAACACGTTTTGTTTTGAAAAAAGCACTAGAACAACGTTTAACACCAATAGTAGTGGTTAATAAAATTGATAAGCCTGCGGCTCGTCCAGCAGAAGTTATCGATGAAGTATTAGAGTTATTTATTGAATTAGGAGCCGACGACGATCAGTTGGAATTCCCAGTGATTTATGCGTCTGCTGTAAACGGGACATCTAGTTTATCAGATGATCCTGCTGACCAAGAAAAAACAATGGCGCCGATTTATGATCAAATTATTGAGCATATTCCAGCACCAGTGGATAATAGCGATGAACCATTACAATTCCAAGTTTCACTATTAGACTATAGTGATTATGTTGGACGTATTGGGATTGGTCGTGTTTTCCGTGGAACTATCAAAGTAGGAGACCAAGTGTCTTTACTGAAATTAGATGGAACAGCGAAAAACTTCCGTGTTACAAAATTATTTGGTTTCTTAGGTTTAGACCGTGTGGAGATTAAAGAAGCACGCGCGGGTGATTTGATTGCTGTTTCGGGTATGGAAGATATTTTCGTCGGGGAAACAGTGACACCTGTTGACCATCAAGAAGGTTTGCCAACGCTCTTTATTGATGAACCAACATTGCAAATGACATTCTTAGTGAATAACTCACCATTTGCTGGTCGTGAAGGTAAGCACGTTACCTCTCGTAAAATTGAAGAGCGTTTAATGAGCCAACTTCAAACAGATGTTTCTTTACGTGTTGATCCAACTGAATCGCCAGATGCTTGGATTGTTTCAGGTCGTGGAGAATTACATTTATCTATTTTGATTGAAAACATGCGTCGTGAAGGCTATGAATTGCAAGTTTCACGTCCAAAAGTTATTGAGAAAATCGTAGACGGTGTTAAATGTGAACCGTTTGAACGCGTGCAAATTGATACTCCTGAAGAATATATGGGTGGTATCATCGAATCTATGGGTAACCGTAAAGGTGAAATGCTTGATATGATTAATTCTGGAAATGGTCAGGTTCGTTTAATCTTCTTAACGCCTGCTCGTGGTTTAATCGGTTACTCTACTGAGTTTATGTCATTAACTCGCGGCTATGGTATTATGAACCACGTGTTCGATCAATACTTACCTAAAATTCAAGCAAGTTTAGGTGGACGTCGTAATGGGGCTTTAGTTTCAATGGATACAGGTAAAGCGACAACGTATAGTATTATGAGTGTGGAAGAACGTGGGACAGTCTTCGTTGAGCCAGGGACAGAAGTCTATGGTGGGATGATTGTTGGTGAAAATAGTCGTGAAAATGACTTAACTGTCAATATTACCCGTGCCAAACAAATGACTAACGTGCGTTCTGCTAACAAAGACCAAACTAGTGTTATTAAACGTCCTAAGATTTTAAGCTTAGAAGAATCATTACAATTTTTAAACGATGATGAATATTGTGAAGTAACACCAGAAAGTGTTCGCCTTCGTAAGCAAATGCTTGATAAAGGTGAGCGTGAACGTGCTGCTAAAAAGAAAAAATGGGCAGAGCAAGAATAATTGTCCTTAATGAAAACACGTAAAGTTTAAGACTTTGCGTGTTTTTTTATTTGTCTAGGTTTATTTCATGATACAATGATAATAGTTTGTTAAATGAACGGAGAGGAAACGGACATGATTTTTTTACTCTATTTTATTGTAATTTTCTTAGCGAATACGATTGGGGCTATCTCAGGGATGGGTGGCGGTATCATTATTAAGCCGGCGCTAGATATGATTGGGTTTCATAATTTGACACAAATAGTATTGTACTCAAGTATTGCTGTATTCGTGATGAGTATCAGTTCGACATTAAAGCAAGTCAGGCGAGGAACGAAATTAGATGTCGGACATGTTTTATTTTTGTCTGCTGGTTCGATTGTCGGAGGGTTTGTTGGAAACAAAGCGTTGACGTATTTATTAAAAAATGTAGCGGAAAACACCGTCTTAGTGACGCAAATCATCATTATGCTAGTTATTTTATTTTTAGTTTTATTGTATACAAATTATAGTCACTTTCAGTTGCATTGGTTGAATAATCCTTCTTTTTTTGGAGTGGGTATACTACTTGGCTTTTTCTCAGTCATTTTAGGTATTGGAGGAGGACCAATAAATGTTAGTTTGCTTGTTTTATGTTTTGGTTTTACCCTTAAAGAAGCCATGGCCTATTCGATTGCGACTATCTTTTTTTCACAGCTAACACAGCTAGTGACGTCTTGGAGCAATGGTTCTTTTGTTTATTTAGATTCACGCTTTCTGTTAGTTATCTTACCGGCCGCTCTTTTAGGTGGCTATGTTGGCAGTACGATTAATACACATGTAAATGATGTGTCGGTACGTCGACTTTATAATGCAACTCTTATCGGTGTAATGTTACTAAATATTTATAATTTAGTAGTCGCACTGGGAATAATAGGGTAAAAAAACCACTTAACTGAAAAGTTAAGTGGTTTTTGTTATTTATTAGCGTTTGATACCGAATAAGTCTTCTTTCGCATGAATTAAGTCGGTAATGATTTGACAAGTTGGTGCTTCAAAATTGTGCTCTTCTGCCATTTTTGCTACGGCACCGTTCAAGTAGTCAACTTCAGTAGGACGTTTGTTTTGGATTAAGTCTTGGTGCATTGAAGGGTAATGTGGTCCAACAGTTTTGTTGACTTCTACTAAGTAGTCGACTGTTTCTGTCACATCTAATTCAACGCCTTCTGTTTTAGCTGCAAGTGAAAATTCTTCGATGATCGCTGTCATCATTTCGCGAGAGTTTTCTGTTTTAGAAAATTCTTCAATATTACAGTCTAAGATAGAACATAATACGTTTAATGTTCCGTTGACACATGCTTTTCTCCAAATTGAGAATAGCACGTTATCACTGTAAACTCCATTTAATTTAGCGTCTGTTAAAAGCGCTACGACTTCTTTAGCCGCTGCTTCACCGCTTGGATGAATATTTTGTAACTCAACAGGACCTTTCCCCATAAAGTGAACTTCACCCGGAGCGTCAATCCCAGCAGTCCAGACAGTTGTTCCCATTAAAATATTTTCTTCTTTTACATATTGCATTAATGTTTGACGGTGTCCTAAACCGTTTAATAGACAAACAACTTTAGTATCTTCTCCTAAGATAGGTTGGATTTTTTCAAGCATGCTAGCAAGTTGCATAGACTTAGTGAAAGTAAAGACTAAATCAAACTCTCCTTTAACGTCTTCTGGATAGACAGCAGGAATCATTTCTGTTCCTTTTTCTCCATTAAAGTCGACTGTTAACCCTTTTGAGTTAATAGCGTCAATGTGCGCTGGCCATTGGTCGATAAGTGTGACCTCATTTCCTGCTTTGTGCATTAAGTAACCAAAGCCACATCCTAAAGCTCCAGATCCTGCAATTGCGATTTTCATATCTAAAAACTCCTTTTCGTTTTTTATTTTTATTAATAATTAATAAACTAAATTAAACAGCTTTGTATAAGAAAGCGTCTTTTGTATATAATTTTAACACGTTACTGAACAGATAGTCCATTGCAAACCCTACCACAAATGGAACAACGATAAAACTGATGGTAACAGCAAGTAATTTCGCTACGGCACTGCCTTGTAAGAATTGGAAAGCATGAATAGGTCCAACCAATCCTACTAAACCAAAACCAGCACTAGCTGGGATACCTTGAATGTTTAAGAGAGCAGAAACAATACCGCTGACAGCTGCTGTACTTACGATAGGTACAAGAATAATTGGTTTTCTAACCATATTAGGCATCATCATTTTCATCGCACCTAAAAGGATGGCTAGTGTTGTTCCGCTGTTATTTACTTTACGTGAAGCAATTACGAGTACGGCAGTACATGCTGCTACTCCAATCGCAGCTGAACCAGAAGCGATTCCGTCTAAACCGATAGCTAAGCCGATTGCCACAGTAGAAATAGGTGAAATAATTAAAATAGAGAATGTGATGGCAATCAAAATACTCATTAAAACTGGTTGTAAGTTTGTAAAACTATTAATCATATTACCGATAAGTGTCGTGATTTTGCTAACGTAAGGAAGCATGAAAACGCCGATAGCGGCTGGTAAAGCGCCTCCTATAATTGGTAAGCCAATTGCTGTTAATGAACCTAGATGGTCTTTAATTTTTAAAACGACGTAAACTGCTAAGGCGGCAGTCAACATCACGTTAATTAAATCGCCAATGCCTCCGCCTGTCCAGACGCCATCAACGAGCTTAACGGCACCAGACGCAACAAAAGTAGCTGTTCCGACGGTCGTTGTTTGCATAGCGTTGAATCCAAATTGCATGGCTACAAGGACTCCGATAATCGCCGGTGTCGCAAATTGTAATGAGAAAACAACTTCCCAAAGTGTTTGGAAAATGTTTCCGTAAGGCATTAAAGCTTTAAAGATTTCTCCTAGAACAGCGTTAGGAATTAATCCGACGATAATACCGGTCGCCGTTCCGTTTAGTACTTTAAATAAAAAATCTTTACCTGACATACGTGGTTGTTCTGTCATATGAATCCTCTCCCTTGTTCAATATGTAACAAATAATTGCTATGGATAAATAATATCAAATTGTGACTGAGTTAGCAATAAAAATCACAAACTTTCTTTAAAAGGGGATATAAACAGACAGTAGGTATTTGAACAAAAAATGCTTTTATAAGTGCGTTAATTAGACTTTGTTATTTAATAAGTTGATAATCTCAACGTTTCTAAAAGGAGAGTTTGTTCGATAATTATCTATGATAACTGTATAACAAAATGTGATAGTACGTTATTTAAAATTAGAATACTATGAGAAAGGAAAAGTGATTTCACAAATTATCTTAAAGTTATAAAATACTACAAACGTTATTATAACAACGTTTGTATATAAATGGTATACCTATATCTTAAGAGATGTTTAAGAAAAAAGTGTTTAACAAACAGATAACTTGAGAGAAAAATGTAAACGGTGTATATTGCAATATATAAAGAGTATTAGGAGGAAAGATATATGGTTAAATTAGATGTTCAGAAGAATTACGGTTTATTTATCAATGGAGAATGGACAAATGGTACAGGTAATGAACTGATAGATGTTATCAGTCCAGCTACAGGTGAAAAAATCGCTGCGTTCGTTGATGCTACGAATGAAGATGTTGATGCAGCTGTTGAAGCGGCAGAAGAAGCGTTAAAAACATGGCGTCATACTAGTATTGAAGAGCGCAGTCGCTTGATGCTAAAAATTGCTGATATCATTGATGATAACTTAGAACATTTAGCACTTGTAGAGACGTTAGATAATGGTAAGCCAATTCGTGAAACATTAAATATCGACTTACCTGCTGCGTCAGATCATTTCCGTTATTTTGCGGGTGTCATTCGTAGTGAAGAAGGAACGGCACAAGCGTTTGATGAAAATCGTTTAAGTATTGTGATAAAAGAGCCTATCGGTGTAGTCGGTCAAGTTATTCCATGGAACTTTCCATTCTTAATGGCAGCTTGGAAACTAGCTCCTGCTTTAGCCACAGGAAATACAGTAGTGATTAGCCCGTCATCTACGACCTCTTTAAGTATTTTAGAGTTTGCGCGTCTCATTGATGGGGTATTACCAAAAGGTGTCTTAAACGTGGTAACTGGTCGTGGACGTAAATCTGGTGACTACCTATTAAATCACCCAGGCATTGATAAATTAGCATTTACAGGGTCAACAGAGGTCGGATATACTGTGGCAGAAGCAGCAGCGAAGCGTTTAGTTCCAGCCACACTTGAACTTGGTGGGAAGTCAGCTAATATCTTTTTTGATGACATGCCTTATGAGAAAGCGCTAGACGGAGCTCAAATGGGTATTTTGTTTAATCAAGGGCAAGTATGTAGTGCTGGCTCACGTATTTTTGTACAAGAAGGTATCTACGATCGTTTTGTAGCAGATTTGAAAGAAGCGTTTGAAAAGATAAATGTTGGCTTGCCTTGGGAAGAAGAAACACAGATGGGCTGTCAAGTTAGCGAAGGACATTTGAATAAGATTTTAGACTATGTTCGTATTGGAAAAGAAGAAGGCGCTACTGTTTTAACAGGTGGTAACCGTATTACAGATGGAGAGCTTGGTAAAGGTGTCTTTATGCAACCAACGTTATTATCAGACGTGACCAATGACATGCGTGTGGCACAAGAAGAAATATTTGGCCCAGTGGCTGTGATTATTAAATTTAAAGACATTGATGAAGTGATTGCAATGGCCAATGATTCAGAATATGGTTTAGCAGGTGGCGTTTGGACGCAAGATTTAAATAAGGCATTAAAAGTAGGACGTGAAGTTCAAACAGGGCGTGTTTGGGTTAATACTTATAATCAATTACCAGCTGGGACACCATTTGGCGGCGTGAAAAATTCAGGTATCGGACGTGAAACGTATAAATCAATGGTAGATGCTTATACCCAAATGAAAAATATCTATATTGATACGAATGAAAAAAGTACAGGACTTTACAGTTAAGAAGACTCCTTTATGAAAAAGTATTGAAAAAAATCATTGCTATTCCACACAAGTTACAGGAAAGTCAATATATAAGTAGTAAAATTCTTACTTATCTGATAAAATAATGGTGTCAGTTAAGTAAAGACTTAACAAATACATTTTCCATTATAGGAGGAAACAAACATGGCATTAGTATCAGCAACAGAAATGTTACAGAAAGCACGTCAAGGTAAATACGCAGTAGGAGCTTTCAACACAAATAACTTAGAGTGGACAAAAGCTATCTTAAAAGGTGCACAAGAGTCTAACTCTCCAGTTATGATTCAAACATCAATGGGTGCAGCTAAATACATGGGCGGTTACAAAATGTGTCTACATATGGTAGAAGATTTAATTGACTCTATGGGAATTACTGTACCAGTGGCATTACACTTAGACCACGGTGAGTATGAAGATGCTTTAGAGTGTATTGAATTAGGTTATACATCAGTTATGTATGACGGTTCACATTTACCATTCGATGAAAACTTAGAAAGAGCCAAAGAAGTTGTAGCGAAAGCACATGCTAAAGGCGTTTCTGTTGAGTGTGAAGTGGGTAGTATTGGTGGGGAAGAAGACGGCATCATCGGTTCTGGTGAGCTTGCAGATCCACAAGAATGTAAACAAATGGCTGACACAGGTATCGATTTCTTAGCAGCAGGTATTGGTAACATTCATGGTGCTTATCCTGCAGATTGGGCTGGTTTAAGCTTCGATCGTCTATCTGAAATTGCTGATATTACAGGTGGCGAATTACCATTAGTTTTACATGGTGGTTCAGGTATTCCTTTAGACCAAATCCAAAAAGCGATTTCTTTAGGTGTATCAAAAATTAATGTGAACACAGAAGCACAAGAAGTGTTTGCTGCAGCAACACGTGAATATATTGAAGCAGGTAAAGACCGCGAAGGTAAAGGATTTGACCCTCGTAAATTATTAGCACCTGGTACAGATGCTATTACTGAATTAGTAAAACAACGTATCGAATGGTTTGGTTCAAAAGACAAAGCATAGAAGTAATAAATCAAACACCTCATGACTTTTAAGTCATGAGGTGTTTTTTATTTTTATGATGATTTTGCTAATCGACTCATGAGATAGGCGGTAATGGGAATAACAGTTGCAATCCCTACACCACCGATAACTAATAATAAGAGTTCTGATACAATCGCTTGATGATTGATTAATTCATAAATATTGTAATCTAAGTCCGAGATCCAGATGATTAAAGCCAGTGAATTACCGATAAAAGCAAAAAGTAACGTATTGATCGTTGTGCCGATGATATCGCGACCAATGGTTAAACCGCTTTTAAATAGAGGGGATGCTTGAATATCGGGCTCGTGATAAAGCAGCTCAGTCATAGCAGAGCTAATGGAAATAGCGGTATCACTAACAGCAATACCGCTACTTAATAGTATGACGGCTGCTTGGATATGGATGAAGTTAATCGGTAGATTTAAATCAAGCGTATCCATTTCAAAGAGCTCTTCTTTTGAAAAACCTTGTGTCAGTAATAAGTAAGTCGTGAGATAAATAAATGCTGTCTGTAAAAGTAATGTAACAAGAGTCCCTTTAAAAGCTAATCGGGTTTTAGTATGAAAACCATTAATAAAAAATAGATTCATACTAATCAAAAAGAGAGTGAAAATAACAGCAATCAAAAAGGGAGATAACCCTGTACCTAAGAAAAAAACAAAGACAAACAATGTAAAAAGATTAATAATTAAAGAAATAAAGGTCTTATGACCATTTTTCCCACCGTATATCCGCATTAGTCCCCATAACACTATACCAAGTAAAATAATGACATTCATCCTGCTTGCCCTCCTTTTTTAAAAAGAAAGAAGAGCGAGAAGTGAATACTAATTGGGATAGTCAGGACAATACCAATTCCGCCTATGAAAGCACGTGCGACTTCAAGTGTTAATAACATGTCCCATGTATGTGGAAGGGTAAGATGATTAAGTAAAAAAATCAACATCATAGGAATAGCACCGCTTATATAGGAGAAAAAAAGCACGTTGGTCATTGGTCCCATAATATCCTGTCCGATTTGTTTTCCTGACTGTTTAACAGCAGCACGTGACAGATGCGGTGTCTGCTCTTTTAGCTCATATAGAGAGGCAACGACTGTCATTGCTACGTCCATCACGGCTCCTAAGCAACCTATTAATAAGCTTGCGAGGAAAATTTGCTGTGGTGATCGCGTGATAAATCCCATTTCTTCAAAACGTAAGCCGTTAAAATGCGTCAGGTTTAATAATAACCAGCCCATTAAAAAACTTACAAATGTCCCACTCAACGTCGCTAATATAGCGGTATAGGTCTTTTTTTGCCAACCGTTTGTCAGAACAAGAGACACAATCGTTAATGGAATAATCGCCATCATAAAGTATGTAACAAGATTAGCAGTAGGTTGAGCCACGTAGTCACGTACGATTAATGTGATAAGGGCTAAGTTAGCGATAACGCTTATTAGCGTAAATAGTCCTTGTTTTTTTAAAAGCCAGATAAGCAGTATAGCAAACCCTATGAGGATACGCCATATCGTTAAATCTCTCTTTAATCCTTGAATAGTATATGACGATTGATTTTCACGAAGAAAAAGTTTTTGATTGGGGCGATAACGTGTCCCATTGATTTGAGAAATCGGAACGGTTTGTTTTAACGTTAATGTTTTTTCTTTAATCTGATGATTGAGTCCCTTTACTTTAATCGTTTGAACCGTTTCGGTCTTCGTTTTTTGTTCGCTGACGGTTTCAATTTGCGCGATAAGTTGCGGATAATTTTCATAGCGCGTTAGCTGGTGATGTCCGTATAAGCTCAGACAGATAATGAAGAATGTTAGTAAAATCGTCGCTTTTTCGTGTAATAAGTGCTTGAGCATCTTAATATCCTTTCTAATTTAAATCGATAGAAAGAGGCGTACCTGTTAATCTAGAACGCCTCTTTTTTATACTGATTTAAGCAAAGTAAGTACAGACACATTCAGGAGCAAGGATGTCGGTTTCCTTCAATGTTAAGCGACCATTTTCAGCATCACGTTTAAATAGCGTGATATTATCTGAATTTTGATGAGCGACTAAAACCCAGTTGTTATCAGGACTTAAAGTGAAGTCACGTGGGAAATCACCTTCTGAAGCAATGGTTTGAATTTTTTCGACGCGATGTCCTTCTTCTTGTGTTTGATAAACAGCTACAGAATTATGGCCGCGATTAGAAACGTAGACGAAGCGACCGTCCTTACTGATACGAATTGCACCGCCAGCACTTTCGCCGTCAAAATCACTTGGTAAGGTGCTTAGTGTTGTGATTTCTGAGAACGTTCCTGTTGTTTCATCGTAATTGACCACGGTCAATGTGTTAGCCAGTTCTCCTAAGATGTAAGCCACTTTACCTTCTGGGTGGAAAACGATATGACGTGGTCCAGTTCCAGGAGCGACATTGAGACGAGCGACTTCTGTAAGTTTTCCTTTAGATGATACATCATATGTATAGACTTCATCTGTCCCTAAGTCACATACGACCAGACGATTATCAGGAGTTAAATCAGCGTAGTGAGCATGTGCGCTTGCTTGGTTGGCATGAGGGCCGTTTCCTTCATGTTGAACTGTATCGGTTAGTGTGAGTTGTCCCGTTTCGTCGATATGATAAACGGTTACTTCACCCTTGTGGTAGTTCGCACCGTAAACTAGTTGGCGGTGATTGTCGATACCGACATAGCAAGGCGCTGCGCCTTCTAATAAAACATGATTGATTTCTTTGAATTCACCGTTGTCATCTTTTCGATAACTTGCTACACCACCCATGTTGTCGCGTGCTGTAACGGTCACTAACGTATTATTATCGGTTAAACCAAGATAGGTTGGATTTCCTTCTTTAATGATTAAATTTAAATTATCGAGGGTACCTGCTTCAAAATTCCAATCAAGTGTATAAATACCCTGACTTTCTCGTCGTGTATATGAACCTAAGTATAGTGTTTGCATAATAAAACTCCCTTCAGCTATTCATTTTATGTTAGTTTTATTATAGCATATAAAATGAATCGTCAAAAAAATAATGCTGAAACATGACAAACTGGAGAGACAAGAATAAGGTGTTTGCGGCATAGTATGGTATAATGAACAGTATGTAAATGTTGGAGGTTATGAAGATGAAAAAAACAAAAATTATTGAAATCGGCCCAAAAGCTATATCGGAAACAGATCCGATGTTAATTTTATTTGATGATACAGCGACAGATGAAGTTAAGAAAGTAGCGCTTGTTCAAGAACTAATAGAAGAAGAACCTAATTATAAAATAACAACAAATAGTCACATCCACTTTGACGACCAAGTTTATCAAGTGGAACATGTGGGAGATAAAGTGAATCAAATGTTACAAGAAATAGGGCACGCGACTATCGTATTCGCCGAGCGACATGAAGACCATGACTTGCCAAATACGATTTATGTCTCTCCATACCAGTTGCCTGCACTCTCTGTTGGAACAGAAATCATTTATCGTTAAACGGTAAGCTAGGAGGGATACTATGGAAAAAATAAAAAAAGTAGAAGTCAATCGTAAGTCATGGTTTTGGCGTTGGTTTTTAAACAATCAAGTCGTGTCATCGTTATTAATTGTCTTATTAATTCTTTTAATCGTCTTAATTTCGACAAAGGTATCGCATTTATTTGAACCTGTTTGGCAATTTTTTGCTATCGTTGGTTTCCCTGTTATTTTTTCGGGGATATTGTTTTATCTGTTTAATCCGATTGTCGACCGTTTAGAAAAAAAAGGACTAAAACGTGTTTGGGGAATTAGCTTGATTTTTATCGCCGTTTTGTTTCTGTTAATTTGGGGTGGCGTCACGCTAGTACCTAAAATGGAAGAACAAACAATGAGCTTTATAAAAAGCTGGCCACATTACTGGAGCACGATTCAAACAAAAGGAAATGAAATTTTAAGTCATCCATTTTTAGAACAATATGCTGATGACATCGAGAAAATTACTAATAACTTTTTTGACTCGATGGGCACGATGATTAAGAGTTTATCAATTAATACGTTTCAAGGAATAGGTAGTGTCATTGGGGCGTTTACGACCGTCTTTTTAACGATTGCAACGGCACCAATTATTTTATTTTACCTATTGAAAGACGGTAAGGAATTAGGTCCTTATCTCGTTCATTTTTTACCAGCTAAAACACGTCGTCCTGTTTATAATGTTTTAAAAGATGTCAATAAACAAGTTTCTCAATATATTCGTGGACAATTAACCGTAGCCTTAGCTGTGGCGATTATGTTTATGATTGGTTTTAAAATTGTTGGATTGGAATACAGTGTTACGCTCGGTATCTTTGCTGGTTTTATGAATCTGATTCCATATTTAGGCTCATTTCTAGCGATGATTCCAGCCGTTTTAATAGCCTTAGCTACCAGTCCTAAAATGTTAGTTGCGGTCCTCATCGTGTTTGCGTTAGAGCAATTTATCGAAGGACGATTTGTTTCACCATTAGTTTTAGGAAGTCAATTAGACATTCACCCTGTGACAATTATTTTTGTACTATTGACCGCAGGGAAATTATTTGGCGTCGTGGGAGTTATCCTAGGAGTACCAGGATACGCCGCGATTAAAGTTGTGGTAACACATATCTTTGAATGGTATAAAGCGTACTCTGGCTTATATCCTGAAGATGAAGTATCACAAGAATATGTGGAAATGCAAAAAGAACCATTGGAATAAAAACCGTTTGATAAAATGATAGTAACCTTATAAGTGAGTGTATAAAACTCGCTTATAAGGTTTTTTTGATTACAGAAGTGAGCGAGTGAATATTTAATTCTCTAATCTTTTCAAGATAGTGATAAATTAGTTTGATATTAACGTTTAATATGTTATTTTATAGAATGGTATTAGAGGGATTAAATAAGGGAAAGCATTGTTGCGAAAAGATTGGTTTGAGAAAAGTGGTTTGCTTGAAAAAACAGGTTTGATTTATTTGAAATTATTATAGTTAAAAGGGGTCTTGAGAGATGAATTTAAAAGAAAAAAGCAATTTAGATATCAACTCTATCAAAAAAGCAATCAGAACTAGTGAAACGACACACGAAAGGAAACTTTATATTTATGCGTTAGTATTAAAATCACTCAAGATTTTAGTATCTTCTGTGTTGCTTATTACATTAATTACGACTCTATTTGGGAATGAAAGTTCAGCATTTGCGGTTGTTCTATTTTGTCTGTGGTTAACTTTAAAAAATATTAACTTTGGTTATAGATTTAGTACGTCGCTTATCATTTTATTTATTACCATCTTTTTGTTATTAGTTTCTCCGATAATGTACCAACTAACTACACCAGGCGTCGGCTTTTTGATTAATCTTTGCTCTTTATTTACGATATATTTACTAACTGTCAAAAATCCCATGACGGGTAATGCCGGGCTAATTTCTTTTTCTTATATATTTTTATTAGAAGCACAGACTGTAAAAATAGGTATTCAAAATTTAATCCTGTTAGGCATAGTTTCTTATTTACTACTTGCTGTCACACTATACCGCTATCATCGACATGAAAATGACACGGTTAGTTTTTGGAAGAATTTTAGAGATAATGGCACTAACCCTGATAAAATAGTATGGTTACTGCAACTGTCGTTTGGTATCAGTTTGATATTTTATTTAGGACATTCTCTCGGTCTAGAAAAATTTGTGTGGGTAGGTTTTGCGTATTCTTCATTAATTTCCACGACCTCTAAAGATATAAAGAAAAGATTCAAAGATCGCCTATCAGGCGTGCTTTTGGGTTCACTAGTGTACATGCTTTTATCTTTAGTTTTTGGTGAAGTGCTTTTAAGTAAGTTTAGTTTGATTGTTGGACTGGTATTAGGAATGTCAGGTACTTACAAATATCAATCATTTTTTAATACGTTAGGTGCTCTTTTTATAGCGGGGACATTATACGGAGGTGTTGAATCTTCTATTTTGAGAGTAGTTAACAACTTTCTTGGTTTAATCATTGGGTTGATTTACTTTTATTTTTCAACAACCTTTTTTAAATTTTTGAAGAGAAAGTCAGGCAAAGAAGCCTAATATATTACTGACATCAAAAAAAGCATCTCTTTAATGCCGATGGCATCAAAGAGGTGCTTTTGCTGTTTTTGGCATAATATTGAAAGGTCTAATGTTTAAAATTCTTTTGCAACATTTGCTGCATTAGCTAGAGAAGCTTCTAAAATAGAGGCTTCCAGATGAGGTTGATGATCAATACCTTCTACATTGATTTTCGTATGGTCGGTTACACCGATAAAGGCGAAAATATTTTGAATGTATTGACTTGCAAAGTCTTGTCCATTATAAACGCCACCGCTCGATTGAATGTGAACCAATTTTTTTCCTTCAATCAATCCGACTGGACCATTTTCCGTGTATTTAAAGGTTGTACCTGCAATCACAATAGTATCAATCCAAGCCTTTAACTTAGTCGGAATGTTTAGATTCCAAAGGGCGTTAGCAATGACAATTTTATCAGCTGCTAAAAATTGTTCGGTCAGTTCATTGAATCGTGCAACAATTTGTTGTTCTTCGTCCGTAAGTGTTTCAAACGCTTCGCCAGCACGCAATTTTGCCCAACCTTTTAAAAGGGGAGCGCTAACTTCAGGGATGTTATCTTCGTATAAATTGACTCTTTCAATTGTATCATTTGGATGGCTTGCTTGATACGACGTGATGAACGCCTCTAATGCTTTTAGTGTTCGTGATTCGGATTGGGTTAATGGATGTGCATTGATGACTAAAACAGTTGACATAGTTGTATTCCTACTTTCTTTTTTCGTATTGCTTCTGTTATTTTACTAAATTATAACAAGTAACTCAACCACAGAAAGCGATAAGTTGAATTGCTAGCTTTTTTTGATTATGCATAGTAAAATAACTAATATAAGGATTTTTTATAACGTACGTTTTGTTGTCTTAGTCAAACGTTTTTCACAAATTACACAAAGATACGCAAAGTATGGACTAGATTTTAATTGGTTGGTTTAATATAATTAGAACAGTAAAATAACGCTCAGTATTTAATTGGGATAACGTTGAAAGAGAGGAATATATATAATGGCCAAAATAGGATATGTATATGCAGGTGCCGATAAAGGATATTTAGACCGTCAATTGGAAGGCTTAAAAAAATATGGTGTAGATTCAATCGTTCAAGGGGGTATTCGTAACCCTAAATATATTCATGAAGAATTGGATGAATTACTTGAGAGCTTAACTGAAGGCGATCAGTTAGTTGTATATCATTTGGTTTCTGTAGGGAAATCTATTATTCAACTAGCTGAGATGTTAGCAGAATTTGAAGAGCGCGGTATTGATTTCTTAGTTATTAAAAAAGCACCAGAATTAGTGACATTAGATGATGAAACATATAAAGCGATGATTCATCGTTTAGCTAAAATGGAAAAAATGATTATCCGAGAGCGTACAGCACGTGGTCTTGAAGAAGCACGTAAAAATGGTCGTATCGGTGGTCGTCCACGTATTTCTCAAGAAACTGTCGATAAAATTCAATTTTTATATCATAAAAATAAATATACCTTACGACAAATTGCTGAAGAATGTAATATTTCGTTAGGGACAGCTTACAAGTATACGCAAGAAAAATCATAAAAATAAAAATGACCTTTTAGTTATATTAAGACTAAAAGGTCATTTTTTTGGTGGATAAAGATACTGTGAAATCATAATGTTTTTCCCTTGACGCTTTGCTTCATAGAGTAGTTCATCCGCACGAAGTAATATTTTTTTTCGATTAAAAAACTTAGAAGTGTGGGTGTGGACCATACCAATTGACAGAGAAAGTATCATAGTTTCTCCTTGATAAACAAAGGGAACTTTTTCTAAATGCGATTTAATCAATTCGAGCAGTTCTTCTGATTCCTCACTCGTTCGTGATAAAACGAGTCCAAACTCATCGCCACCTAATCGTCCGATATAATCAATATTTGTGACAGTATTTTGCTTAAAAATCCGCGAGAGGTAGAGTAGCGCTTGGTCGCCTGCCTCATGCCCTAAAGAATCATTTATTTCTTTAAAGTTGTCCACGTCTAAAATGGCAAGTGAGATAGGTTGCGGTTCTTTTTCTTTTTCACCTTGATCTAAGACGGTGTTAAGAAAAAATCTTAAAGACTCGCGGTTTAATAGACCAGTCAGTGGGTCATAAATGGAAGCTTTTTTATAAATTAACACTGACTCAGACGTTTGAATCGCAATATGAATGAGATATGTTGAAGAAACAAAGATAGCAATAAAAGTCACAGTGTATATCGCAAAGGCTACGAGATGACTCTGTTCAGGGAAATCAGGAAAATACAATGTATAACTGATAAATTTAGCTACTAAAAAGAGTGTTAAAAACGTTGCATGCGATTGTTTGACTGAATGACAGTATTTTTTGACAAGGGTGCCAATGACGACAATTAGCAATGTGAAAATAATATTATTCCAATATTCAACGGGTGTCACATGGATTTGTGGTGCGATAAAGGAAATGGTTTTAAGCGCAATAAGCGTAAGCGCAGTACTCCAACTGATGTATACTGACTCATAGAAAAAGGCAAAGTAAATGAGAATGTAGCGCGTATCGACTCGACTATAGGCATCAATAGGCACACGATTATAAGATAAGATTAAAGCGAGACAGCCGATAACGAACCCAATGAAGAGTTGATAAGGGATGTTTAAATCTTTAATCCGATATTTCATTAATAAACTTTTTCCATTAATTAATTTTTGCAAGGTGAGAAAATACATGATTAACATGGAAGCCACAATAATCGAAAGATTAATAAAAATACTGTTTAAGTAAACAAGCCAATTAATCTGCATTATTCCGTCACCTCAACGATATGTAAAGCATTACTCGTTTGATAAAAAAGCGAGTCGATGGCATGGCGCATTTTACGCCAATCTTGGTCGGAAGGGATGACGTTTACGACAATGACTTTATCTTCTGGAAAGTAATCTCGGTAGAAATTACAGATGATATAATCGTAATCATCAAAATCTTCCCATTGTTCACTCTCTAGGAAAAGAGTTGTTTCTTTATAAACATCGAGTTCCACTTTTAAGCCAAAATTATTATAGACGAGGTCACGCAGTAATATAGCGTGCGCCACTCCATGATCACTAAGGACGAGAACTTTTACTTTTTTACGGTTGTTAATGAGTCGCTCAGGTAGGCGTTCCCACTTCACCATGACCCAGTATAAAATTTCATCAGAAAGTTCCGAACACCATGGGAAGTCCATTTCATACTCCATTTCTAATAACAGAGACGTCATCACCGATGTATAGAAAGGATAACTGTCACGAATGGATTGCGCATTGAAATAGTACTGATTAAATAAAATAGTGTTTGGAAAAGGAAATGTCATGTATTTTAAATACATGAAACGTAAAATACGTTGAATGTCAAAACGACTGCGCTCATCAATGGCAATATGTAATTGTTCAGACAGACGTGTGACAAATTGCTCAGTTTGACTAACGATAGCAGAAAGCTGTCCGTCGGATAATCGTTTTTTCTTTAAAAAATAAATAGAATTAATTAAATCATCAATCATCTCATCTGTTACTGGAACTTGCTGATGTAAGATGTCGTGAAGTAATTCTTTTTTGTCTAAAAAGATATAACGATAGCGCTCTAATATATATTGATTTTCTTGTTCATCCGTTTTAAACCCTTGTAAATGACGTGTTAGTGACACAGCTAGAATATAAGCAAGATTCATAATCTGAACATCATCTACTTCAAAATATTCATGTTGGTAAACATGATTATAAATGTGTTGTGCAAGGTAAAGTAATTTCGTACGGTTAAGTTTGAAAGGCCAGTGATGGATGCTATATTTTTCATTAAAATAAATAGTAAAGAAATAACGCAAATAAATTTCATTCGAAGCATTTAAATGACAAGGTGTTTTCTCAAGCGTCATTTGATAATGGTCGAGTGATTGATTTAATTGCTGAATCATTCGATATAAAGAAGATTCGCTTGTAAATAATGTTTCTTCCCAATATTCAATCGATTCATTAGGTAAGAAAAAAACTTTTTCTAAAAACTGAAAAAGTTCTGACTGTTCTAGGACGTAATGATAAACCATTTGAATATGACTTGCCGCAGTCGTGCTAAGCCGAATGCCATTTTTTTTGGATGTTTCAATAATCAAGTGGGGAGCCCAGTTTTCTTTTAAATATTGAATGTCATTATTAATCGTTCTAAGTGAAGCGTTATTTAAATTAGCTAATTCATTAGAACTAATCCAGTCAGAATGTTTATTTAGTATTTCAATAATATGTAAACGACGCTGTGTTGTCGTATCTAATAAACTACGCATCTACTCACTCCTTTCTATAATTAGGATAAAAATATATAAAAGGCATAGTTATTTAACATTACCATTATATAGAAAAACTATCAGAATGAAAAGGGTTTTACTTGTGTAATCAGTATAAATAGTAAAAGGCCTTGTTTTATTTTTAACATGACGTATGCTATTATTATGAAAGATTTTAAAAATAAGGAGGAAAAAAGAATGTCATTACCAAATTGTCCACAATGTCAATCGACGTATGTTTATGAAGATCGTGACCTTTATATTTGTCCTGAGTGTGCACATGAATGGTCAGAAGGAGAGGAAGAAACGCTTGAATCAACTGTTATTATTAAAGATGCTAATGGAAATCCTCTAGCAGATGGCGATAGCGTCACAATCGTTAAAGATTTAAAAGTAAAAGGTAGCAGTCAAGCATTAAAAAAAGGGACGACCATTAAAAATATTCGTTTATTAGAAGAAGCGGTTAATGGCCATGACGTAGATTGCAAAGTCCCTGGTTTTGGCGCGATGCAGTTGAAATCTGAATTTTTGAAAAAGATTTAAAACTATTCAAGGAAAGAGAATGAAGGCTTCATACCTTTTTCAAGAGTTTTTGTTATAATTAAATATAAAGAGTAAAAAGGAGGAAGTAACGATGATGTCGCCGTTTTATATGATGTGGGATCCAACTTATATCTTAATTGTCATAGGTATGGGGATTTCGCTAGCAGCATCTGCCTATGTTCAAAGTACTTATCGTAAATACGCTGATTTTCACAGTGCCAAAGGCTTAACGGGGGATGATGTTGCACGCTATATTTTGGAATATGCAGGAATTCGAGATGTCAGAGTTCAACGGATTCGAGGGAATTTAACCGATAATTACAATCCTAAAGATAAAACGTTGAATCTATCAGAAACAGTTGGTCCTTCTACTTCGGTGGCAGCTATTGGTGTCGCAGCTCACGAGTGTGGGCACGCTGTTCAAGACCAAGTTAGTTATCTACCCATGACCTTACGTTCTGCTATCGTGCCAGTCGTAAATATTGGCGCTACTATTTCACTGCCGTTGATTATTGCAGGATTATTCTTTGGTCAATTTATTACCAATATAGGCATATTATGTTTTGCTTTAGTTTTAGTTTTTCAAGTTGTCACGTTACCTGTTGAGTTTAATGCCTCGAGACGTGCCTTAGCTATCTTAAAAGAAGGCGAATTATTATCAAATGAGGAATTAGGAATGGCTCGCCATGTGTTAATTGCAGCTGCTTTAACTTATGTCGCAGCAGTTTTCTCAACATTTTTACAGTTATTACGTCTAATTATCTTGTTTGGAGATCGTCGTGATTAAATAATCCAACCTTTTATGTTATAATATAGACATAACACAAAAGGAGTGATTGAGGATGCGTAGATCGACAAAAGTGCTAGTAGGATTAGGAGCTGTTACGGCTGTATCAGTCGGGGCGGCGATTGCTATTTCGGATAGAGTCTCAGATAGACTAAAGAATTACAAAGCTCGTCATGATGTCAAAGATTTTGTGGAAGATAATTTAAATGGTAATGCGTTATTTATGGACTTGGTAGATGTTTTAAATGACCAAGAAATTGAAGCTTTATCAGGTATTATCAAGAAAATGGAAGATCGCAAGAAAAACGTTCGTATTGAAGGAAAAAGCTTTAGTGATATGAAAGAGGAAGTGACTGATCGTTTAGTCGGCTTTTTAGAATCTTTCACAGAATAGATGAAAAACCGTATGACTTTATAGGTCATACGGTTTTTTTAGTGTACCAGTAAATAAGCGAGAACTAAGTCATCCATATTTTTGAGAGAAAGATTGGTTTGGTCGTAAAATTTATCAATTCGGTATTGTAGGGTATTTCGATGCATAAATAGTTCTTTGGCAGTAGAACTGATATTTCCCTGATGTTTCCATAAAGCAGAGATAATCAGTGCCATATCTTCATCAAGGGAAAGTTTTTTCTTAAATACTTGCATGATTAGACTGTCTTCTATCGCTTTTTCTGTAAGATAGGTCAGTGCTAGCTGTGGCAATGCAACGACCGTGTTGACTGTCAAACGTTGTTGAGAAGTTAAAAACATTTGTTTTTCTTCTTGAAAGAAACGAGGAAATCCGTCGCTTAAGGTGAAAAATGTTCCCGCAAATGCTTTAGCTTTAATATTATGTTCGGTTTCTAATGTTTTTAAGATACCTTCTAATTCGGTTAAATGATAAAAATGTTCAGTTTCTTTTTCAATAAGTAAGGCATATCCTGGTTCTACAAAAAAAGCATCAGCTACTTCGTTAAACATATGCGATAGCGACTTTAACCAGTCTTTACGCTCGCGATGAGAATCAGGGGTATCATTTTCCAGGATGAATTGAATCACTCGAAAATTGCCATTAGTTAAAGGCAGTGTCTTTTTTAAAAATAAAAAACCATACCAAGGATGACGGTCATTGGAAGGAGCGGCTTGCTTAGAATCGAGAAACACGACCTGTAATAATTGCTGTTCTTTTTCAGAGAGGTCTTTTTTTGGAATAGATAGCCATTGATGTTGATAAGGAAATGTTATCATGGAAGCTTCTTCAATAGGATGATGAGTTAAACGACTGTTAGGATATAAGGAACGAAGTGAATCTATCATGAGCAACACCTTTTCTTAAAGTTTTCATTTCATTTATTGTAGCATAGGTTATGATAAAATATATAGTAGAGATGAAAGCGTGAGAGCGAAAGAGGGAAGAAGATGAATCAGCAATCAAGAAAAACTTATTATATGGAGCAAGCCTTGATAGAGGCCAAGAAAGCACGCGCGATTGGAGAAGTCCCGATAGGTGCGGTTGTTGTCTATCAAGATACAATTATTGGTAGAGGATATAATCAACGAGAAACGAGTCAAAATGCCACAACACATGCCGAAATGATTGCGATTCAAGAAGCATGTGACTACTTAAAAAGTTGGCGCCTTGAAAATTGTGAATTATATGTCACATTGGAACCTTGTCCCATGTGTAGTGGTGCTATTATTATGTCACGCGTGTCACACGTCTACTTTGGTGCACGTGATCCAAAAGGTGGAACAGTTGGGTCGTTGATGAATTTATTAACAGATGAGCGCTTTAATCATCAACCGATGGTAACAGAAAATATTTTAGCGGAAGAGTGTGGAGAAATCTTAACCTCATTTTTTAAAGACTTACGAAAACGAAAAAAAAGTCAAAAAGAAAAAGACTAGCATTTTTTTGATAATATGTTACAATAGGTTTTGGGCAATGGTGAGCCTGCTAAGCGTGTCAGGTCCGGAAGGAAGCAGCACTACGTAGGCGTCATCATGTGCCTATTTTTTTACCTATAAATAGTCAAAAGTGCGTGAACGTTATCGTTCACGCACTTTTTTTAGAAACTACGACCGCCTCCACCATGAGTATGGCCCCCACTGGAAGTATGTGTACTACTACCTGAAGAAGGTGGATTTTTAGGTATATGGCGTGTAGTAATATAACTTCGCACTAGCGTATCTTTTTCACTTATTAATTGAAGTGTGCCATATTGTTGATAAGGATAGTGATATGTCGGTTTCTTCAAATCGTATTCTTTTTTAATAGCTAGATAGACCGCTCCAGCAGAGATGACACCAATTACTGCTGGAATGAAGATTCTTAAAAAAGAATTACCATCCTGTATTACTTGGTTACCTTGTTGGTTCGGTAACCCTCTTCGATAATAAATAACAGCATCGGTTAAAACGGTATCAATTGCTTCCCGATAGTTTTCATTCGGAAGGTAGGCCGCCGCCTTATCCAAAGTTTGATTAATTCGCTCATCTGTTAGATAACGAATCATTTTTCCCGAAGTGGATAAATAGATTTGACGATTGTCCATATCTATCAGGAATAAAAAACCATCTTCACTGAAATCATGTTGGTCATAATAGTCATCAGCGTACTCACGTGCTGATAAACCGTTGGCATCACGTGTCGTCAATACAACGACATCCGCTTCAATTTCGGAATGTGTGGCTTCGATTTGCTCGAGTAAATAGGCCTTATCTTCTTCAGAAAGAAGTTGTGCCTGGTCGACTAATCGCTCCGTTTCAGCTGAAACATTAAGAGGGGAGGCGGTGATTAGTAAGAAAAATAATCCCCATAACCCAATGACTAAAGGATTAATGTTTAATTTTACCATAAGAAATACCCCACAATCACGAGTAAGATAAAGACGATACTTCCAGCAAATAAGGAAAATAATGAAAGTCTCAGTTTATTAATCGGTAGCTGTCCACTGGTTTTGCCAGAATGTCCGTTCATCGCAAAATAGTAATGTTTTTCTGGGTCACGCTCATTTTGATAGGTAATCAACCAAACGGGTAGTAAACAATACTCACCTTGGTCGCGCATCGTTTGAATCTGTGCCTGACCACTCGTAATCGTGCCGACATGATTCGCAGTAGCCTCAAGCATAGCAGAGGTATAATGATGTAAGTCTGCACGGATACTTTCTTGTAAGGCCTCATAACTTAAATCGCGCTTATCAGCTTGAAAGCCAGAAAGGTATTCTGTATGAAATGGCTTTAACGCCGTGACGTCAAAAGGTTGGACGGATTCGACCATTGCCAGTGGTGTGTTTTTTTTCAAGGCATTCTTAACAAGTTGGTCAAAATTCAAATGCCCTGCACGAAATAAATCATACACTTTGGTCTGAGTGTATTCTGTTTCGCCAACGCGCCAAACACGAATATCTTTAGCAGAGCCTTCCCACGTGGCTTGAATATCAGCTTTAACTAACCAGTAAGGAAAATAGACACCTGTAATCGACTCAATTTGGTCGCTTGAGAAAAAGTTTTTACGAGCAAACCATTTTTTCCTACCCCAATCGATAAATGTTTTTTTCGCTTCCTCCTCTGAAACTTTAAAAGGCAAAATATAACGTGGTAAAAATTCACCACTGACACGCCCACTCAAAATGACGGGGTTATGACAATAGTAGCAATGAGTAGCTGCAGTGGTTTCATCCGTGACAATTTCTGCTCCGCAACTGGGACAAGTGAATAAAGACATAGCAGTATGCATCTCATCTTCTTTTGGAGACGTGTCAGCTGACGCTTGCGTCTCTTCTGATAGATTTTCTTCAAAAGCAGCCATAACTGTGTCTTTCAGTGCTTCGTTTTTCTCTTCTGGCTCTTCAAAAGAAGCAATATCCGCCACAGTAAACTCGCTCAAACAATAATCACAAGTAAATAACTCGTCGCTTGGCGAATAGGTTAAGGGTCCGTCACAGTTGGGACATTTATGGGTAATAACGTCACTCATGAACGCGACCTCCTTTCTCGGTCAATACTAAATTAAACCGCAGTCCCCGAGAATGGTTTTCCACATTCAGGACAAAACTTAGGCATAGCATCGGTGATTGTGACAATTTCCTGACAAGCGCTACAACGCATTTTGATTCCTGCTGTCGTTGCAGTCGGTCTAGGTTCTCCACATTCTGAGCAGAATTTTCCAGTATTTAAAGTTTGGTCATTCGGGCAACGCCACTCATCTTGGCCTGAACTAGCTTGTTGAGCAGCTTGCTCACGATTTGTTTTAGAAGCTTCACTCATAAAGCCTCCGGCAGTATTAAGTCCTGCACCCATTCCCATAAAAGTAGCAGCACTGCCGTTTGGATTTTCCCCAGCCTTTTCAATCCCACTAGCAATCGAACCTTGAACAAACCCTTCGCGAATTTGTGCATCACTCAGCATTGCGCCTTTATTGCGCATTTGAATTAAAGCTTTAGAATCATCATCATAAGAAATACTTGCAACTCCAACGGATACAATTTCTAAACCACGCTGCGTACCCCATTCCTGATCTAAGACATCTGCTAAATGATGACTTAATTCACTACTTTTTGATGCTAATTGACTAACGCGGAAACCTTCAACAGAAAGTTGTCCAATCGCTGTTTGAAAAGCGGATAAAAATTCATCTAAAAACTGACCTGCTAAGTCGCTTACTTCAACATGTGAAGCTGATTTTGATAACACTTGATTATAAAATAAAATCGGGTCAGTCACGCGGATAGAATAACTGCCGTGCGCACGCACAAAAAGCTCGGCATTATAAAAGTTATCAAAATAGTTAATCGGAGAGCGCGTACCAAACTTAATATCTGTCATTTCTTGTAAATTAATATAAACAACTTCCATATTTTGAGGAGAAGTTCCACCAAATTTAAAGCGTTTAAATGACTCATCAATCGCCCCTTTTAAATTACCACTAAAAACAGACGGAGAGCTAGGGTTATCTAGTGTGTAGTAACCTTCTTCAGCAGTAAAATCAATCATCTTACCGCCATCCATAATCATCATGGCAGTATTTGGATACACATGGATGACCGAACCGTCAGTAATCACACCTGACGTTCCTTTTTTATTACTATTACGTTTATCATTTTTTCGAACGGCGACACCTTTTGTCATTAAAGTCTGGTTGGTTAATTGAGCGGGTTCGATAACTTCTAGCCACTGATCAGCTAAGCCACCTGATACACTACCTACTGCTGCACGTATTAATCCCATACTATTGCCTCCATTTAAGTTCAATTTGTTGTCTTAATTGTATCATATTTTAGAAAGAGTCGTTAGAAAGTGATAACCCTTTTTTATTTACAAAGTAAAATAGGTTAAAATAAAAAGAATGAATAAAATCGATAGACTCTCCTAGTATTGTGAAGAAAACTTTCGTATAATAGAAGAGACTGTTTAAGGGAGGAGAGGCAAATATGAGCTATCAAGCTTTATATCGCGTGTGGCGTTCTCAACGATTTGATGAGATTGTTGGACAACAAACTGTCACACAAACATTAAAAAATGCGCTCATCCATCACAAAACCTCTCACGCCTATTTATTTACAGGCCCACGAGGCACTGGGAAAACGAGTGCGGCAAAAATATTTGCTAAAGCGATTAACTGTCCCAATCAGGAGAATGGTGAACCATGTAATCAATGTGAAATTTGTCAGCAAATTACAGAAGGCAGTTTAAATGATGTGATTGAAATTGATGCGGCTAGTAACAATGGCGTTGAAGAAATTCGAGATATTCGTGAAAAAGTAAAATATGCCCCGACTCAAGCGCCTTATAAAGTTTATATCATTGATGAGGTTCATATGTTATCAACAGGTGCGTTTAATGCGCTACTGAAAACATTAGAAGAACCACCAAAAAATGTCGTTTTTATACTGGCTACGACCGAGCCACATAAGATACCAGCGACGATTATCTCTAGAACACAACGCTTTGACTTTAAGCGAATCCGAACGGAAGACATCGTCACGCATTTGCGTACGATTTTAGATAGCTTGAACTATGTTTATGAAGAACGAGGGTTATTTACGATTGCACGTGCAGCAAATGGTGGGATGCGTGATGCCTTAAGTTTACTAGACCAGACACTTTCTTTTTCTGAAGGAGAAATTACAGTTGCAGAAGCAGTTCAAGTAACAGGTAGTCTCACTCAGGAGATGATGGCGGACTATTTAACAAAATGTTATGAAGCGGACACAGAAGCTGCATTACAAGTTTTAGCTGATATCTTAGCAGAAGGGAAAGAGAGTCATCGCTTCATCGAAGATGTGTTGCTTTATTGTCGTGATTTGTTAATTCAACAACAGGCACCTGCTCTTTTAAAGGAAGAAGTAGGTGAAGTGACAGAAGAATTTCGTTTGTTAGCAGAACAAATTCCTTCCGCAACGCTCTATGACTATATTAGTATTTTAAACCAAACACAGAGTGAAATGCGTTTGTCTTCTCAACCACAAATCTATTTGGAAGTGGTAACAGTTAAATTAGCTCATACGCTGTTAGAGAAACCTCAAGCAAGTACACCGATAGCCGCTAATGAGTTAGCAACAAATGAAGAAATCAAGGAACTGCGTCAACAAATTTCTGAAATGAAAAAAACAATCAAAAAAATACAAACTTCAGGTGGCGATAAAACAGTACAGGAGCCAGTTAGAACTGTAAAAGCTAACTCGGTGACACCTTTTAGAGTTCCCAAAGATAGAGTTTATAAGGTGTTACAAGAAGCAACTCGTCAACATTTAGATTTATTAAAAGATAGTTGGCCAGATATGTTACAGACAGTTAGTGTGACACAGCGAGCGATGTTAAAAGCTAGTGAACCGGTGGCGGCTAGTGCAGAAGGGTTTGTGATAGCATTTGATTATGAAATCGTATGCCAGCGTGCAGTAGATGATGAAGAATTACTAGAGCAAATGAAGGAGAGCCTCCGTCGCCTTATTCAATATACAGGAAATCCTGTGATGATACCGCGTGAGGTATGGCCTCAATTACGTCAAGATTATATTCAACATCATCAAGGCGCTAAAGAGGATATAGCGGTTGAAGATGACATAACGACTGAACAAACTGCAGCAGATGAATTAGTCAAAACGGCGATTGAATTGTTCGGTGAAGATAAAGTAGAAATTATTGAAGAATAGAAAGGGAGTTATATAAATGATGCGTGGAATGGGAAATATGCAAGGCATGATGAAACAAGTACAAAAAATGCAAAAGGAAATGGTGGCTGCACAAGAAGCACTTGAGAAAAAAGAATTTGAAGGCCGCGCGGCGAATGACTTAGTCGTTGCTACGTTTACCGGTAACCGTCAATTAATTAATTTAGATATTAACGAAGAAATCATTGACCCTGAAGATCCAGACATGTTACAAGATATGATTTTAGTAGCGGTTAATGACGGATTGAGTCAAATTGCCACTGAAACAGAAAAAACAATGGGTAAATACACACAAGGAATGGGAATTCCTGGATTATAAGAGATGAAGCTAGGGCAAACACTGTTGTTTGACCTAGCTTTCTTTTAAAAGCCAAAGAAGGAGCGATAAAATGGAATATCCAACGCCAATAGCCAAACTAATCGAAAGCTATATGCGCTTGCCAGGAATTGGAGCGAAAACAGCCGCTCGATTAGCTTTTTTTACATTAGATATGCAAGAAGAAGAAGTCACAGAATTTGCCCGTTCTTTGATTAGTGTTAAGCGTGATTTACACTATTGCGAAGTATGTGGCAATATTACTGATCAGAAAAAATGTCAAATTTGTGAAGATGAAAGTCGTGATCAAACGACTATTTTAGTAGTAGAAGAGCCTAAAGATGTGATGTCAATGGAAAAAATGCGAGAATATCGCGGTTTATATCATGTACTTCATGGAGTCCTTTCACCAATGGATGGCACGGGGCCGGAAGATATTAATATGACATCGCTAATTCAACGTTTACAAGCAACGGATGTTGCAGAGGTGATTATCGCTACCAATGCCACTACAGAAGGTGAAGCCACCGCTATGTACTTATCACGCTTAATCAAACCAGCCGGCATTAAAGTCACACGTCTAGCACACGGACTTTCAGTTGGAAGTGATATCGAGTATGCGGATGAAATGACGTTATTAAGAGCGGTTGAAGGAAGACGAGAACTGTAGTTATCATGGACATAATCAGGATTATCAAGTAAACTTATGGTAAGAGTTATCAGAAAGGAAGCGGTGTTGTGGCAGGAATATTTATAACGATTGAAGGACCGGATGGGGCTGGTAAGACAAGCATGATACAAGAGCTTGTTCCAAGACTAGAGGAGACGTTGACATGTTCTGTCATGACAACAAGAGAGCCTGGCGGTATACCTATCTCTGAAGAAATCAGAGAGGTTATTTTAAATCCGCGCCACATCACGATGGATGAACGCACGGAAGCTTTACTTTATGCGGCAGCGCGTCGTCAACATCTTGTTGAAAAAATACTTCCGGCACTTGAAGCAGACAAACTAGTATTATGTGACCGTTTTGTGGATAGCTCTCTCGCGTATCAAGGGGTAGGACGCCGTATTGGTATGGAAGAAATTGCGGAGATTAATCATTTTGCAACAGAAGGCTTAAACCCACATTTAACTTTATATTTAGATGTCGATTCCGAAACAGGATTGAGACGTATTCAAAAAGGACGGTCGTTGTCAGAAATTAATCGCTTAGATAATGAAGATTTAGTTTTTCATCAACGAGTCAGACATGCTTATCTAGACTTAGCTGAAAAATATCCAGACAGAATTATCACGATTGATGCTAAACAATCTTTAGAAAAGGTTGTGGAAAAAGCTTATTCTGAGATTATGACCTATTTAACACAAAATGAAAGGATGGGAAGACGATGAAACTGATTTTAGCGATTGTACAAGATAAAGATAGCCAACGTTTATCCAATCGATTGGTAGAAGAAAATATCCGTGCTACAAAATTATCAACGACAGGTGGATTTTTAAAGTCGGGTAATAGTACGTTTATTGTAGGGATAGAAGATGAGCGTGTTGAAGATGTATTGGCAGTGATTAAAGATACATGTGAATCACGCGAACAGTTTATCACAGCGCCGGTTAGTCTAGACGCGACCTTTGATAGTCATATGGCGTACCCAATCGAAGTTCAAGTAGGCGGTGCGACCGTCTTTGTGTTACCAGTTGAAGGGTTTCATCAGTTTTAAATGAAGACGATACAAGAACGCCAGCCGGTAGTTTATCAAACGTTATTTAATGCATTAAAACATCACGCTTTGAGTCATGCGTACTTATTTGTAGGCGAATCGGGAACAGGCAAGCAGCCGACAGCTAATTGGTTAGCTAGTAGCTTTTTGTGTCAAGATAGTACGACACCCGTTGCTTGTGGAAACTGTTCAAGTTGTAAACGAATCCATGACCAACAACACCCAGATGTTCATCATTTACTACCTGAAGGACAATCTATCAAGGTGAATCAGATGCTGGCGATAAAATCACATCTTGGAAAAAGTGGGATGGAATCAGCTAAACAAGTGTTAATTGTGCATCAAACAGAGCGACTCACAACGGCTGCAGCGAACAGCTTGCTTAAATTTATTGAGGAACCAGAAGGCGAATTATTAGTTGTTTTTTTAACATCCAATCGCCAAAGTGTGCTTCCTACCATTCAATCACGCTGTCAAGTGGTTTATTTCCAGCAAATCCCCTCAGATGAATTAATGTCACAATTTATGTCGGAAGGGATGTTGAAAAAGCACGCAGTCTTGCTTGCAGAAATTGTGAACAGTACAGAGCAAGGATTAGCTTTGTATCAAGAAGAATGGTTCGAAGAAACAGTGACAATTATGGAAAAGTGGGCGGATTATTTATCAAAACGCGATCCATACGCGTTTGTTTACGTTCAGCAAAAAATCGTGCCTGTTTTTAAAGATAAGACACAGCAGTCTTGGCTTTTCACATGCTTAACAGCACATATAAAACAAACGTTTTTAACACAAATTTCCACACTTAGTCAAGAAGAAGAATACTTTTTTGTAAAGCTTCAAAACAGTGCATTAGACGCGACAAAAAAGTGGCAAGCCAATGTTAGCTTTCAAAATGTGTGTGAGCAATTAGCAGCCAAGATTACGAAGTAAAATAGGAGGTCAGTATGAAAAAAGTTGTAGGCGTACGTTTTCGACCAGTTGGCCGAATATATTATTTTACAGTAACAGATAATGAAGCATTAGGTTATGGGGACCGTGTGTTAGTCGAAACTGACCAACATAAAGAGCTAGGTTACATTGCCCTAACACCACGTGAAATGGCAGCGGAGGATTTACCTAAAAACTTAAAACCGGTGATACGAAAAGCGACTACCGCTGACCTTCAGCAAGAAGAACAAAATCAAAGAGATGCTCAAGAGGCGTTTGAAATTGGAAAAGAGAAGATACTTGCCCATCAATTGGAAATGAAATTAGTCGAAGTGCATTACGCTTTTGACCGTTCTAAAATGGTTTTTCAGTTTACGGCAGAAGGACGTATTGATTTTAGAGAGTTGGTAAGGGATTTAGCCGCTATCTTTAAAACACGCATTGAATTACGACAAATTGGCGTGCGTGATGAAGCGAAAATCTTAGGCGGTATCGGACCATGTGGGCGTCCCTTATGTTGCGCTACCTTTTTAGGTGATTTTATGCCTGTTTCAATTAAAATGGCAAAAGACCAAAATCTCTCGTTAAACCAAACTAAAATATCAGGAGTATGCGGTCGTTTAATGTGTTGCTTAAAATATGAAAATGACACATATGAAGAAGCTAAACGCGCTTTACCTGATTTTGGGAAAGAAGTAGAAACGCCTGATGGTAAAGGGCGTGTAGTAGGACTTAACTTACTGGATCGCGTTGTAAAGGTTAAACTTTATAAGAAAGCCATTGCGATGGATTATGACTATGAAGAATTAAAAGTATAAAAAGGAAGATTCCGATGGACAAACGAGCCTTATATGATGAATTTGGACAAATAGAATTGGATATAAAACAGTTACTGGACCGTTTGAATGAGATGAAACATTCTGCAGAAAAATTAATGGAGCAGAATGTGAATTTAGAAATTGAAAATCGTCACTTACGTGAGCGTTTACTTGAATATGAGGCAAATGAGTCAAAAGATGCAAGTGATGAACGACAAGGACTTTCAAAATCACGTTTAAACCTTGAGAAAATATATGAAGAAGGTTTTCACGTATGCAATGTGTGCTATGGAACGCGACGAGAAAATGATGAAGAATGTGCGTTTTGTTTAGATGTGATTTATGGAGAAAGAAAATAGCTGGGGGAGTGTTTACTCACCAGCTTTTTTTGAGGAGAGAGAAGAATGCAAGTACAAAAAAGTTATAAAGAACAGTCGGAGCTAGGCAGCTTATATTTGGTCCCGACACCTATTGGTAATTTGGAAGATATGAGTTATCGTGCAATTAAGACACTAAAAGCTGTCACTGTGATTGCAAGTGAAGATACACGTAATACTCAAAAATTATTAAATCACTTTGAGATAGATACGAAACAAATTAGTTTTCATACGCATAATACACAGCAACGCTTACCTGAATTATTAAATATGCTACTATTCGGTCAAGATATTGCACAAGTCAGTGATGCCGGTATGCCGTCTATTAGCGACCCTGGCTCTGAATTAGTTGCAGCCTGTATAGAGCATGGTATTAAAGTAATTTCATTACCCGGTGCAACAGCAGGTGTGACGGCTTTGATTGCGTCAGGACTTTCACCAGACCGCTTTACCTTTCATGGGTTTCCTCCTCGCAAAAAAAACGAACAGCTGCTTTTTTTTGAAGGATTGAAAGCTCAAACAACCACCCATATTTTATATGAATCACCTTATCGTTTGAAAAAAACACTGAACGTGATGAAAAATGTTTTTTCGGATAATCATCGCATCGTGATTTGTCGGGAATTAACTAAAATTCATGAGGAATATTTACGTGGAACCTTATCAGAAATTCATGCCTATATTGAAGAACATGAGATTAAAGGAGAATGTTGCCTGTTGATAGAAGGAGGCGAAATAGACACGGGAACGTCCCCCACTTTGAATAGCGAGTCATTAACTGTGGAAGAACATGTTCAGTTATTAATGACAGAAGAACAACTGTCCAGTAAAGAAGCCATTAAAAAAGTTGCGAAAGAACGCCAGTTACGAAAACAAGATGTTTATCGTATGGTCCATCAACGAGATTAAACGATATAGTGAGAAAAAAGTCCCCCTTTGTCACTCCAGCTAGCTGAAGTGATAAAGGGGGACTTTTATAGTATAAAAAAACCAAAATGCTTTTTAGCAAATATTTTGCACGTCTTTTTTTTGCTCAACAATCCGATTAAGATATTTTTTAAAGCGATATAACTCAATTTCCTGTGGACAATCATCAATATAAAAAACAGGCATTGTAGGATGCTGGATCTGGGTATTATTAATAATCATTAAATCATAGTCATCGGTATTCATAGTGGCATAGTCAGTCAGTGAAGCGATCGTAAAGTTTAGATGCTTTAATTCATCATAATTCAAGATATTTTTAATCATTCGTGCCGCAAAGTAACCATGATTTTTACCTAAGTCACTGACAACAAGTATTGATAATTTTGGCATGTAAAAGAGCAGTGAAGGTATTTCAATACATAACCAATAGATAACAGAGTGTCGATGAAGTTGTGGGTCTAATCCGATTTCTTCAGAAAGACAGTCGTACATCGCATTTAGAATTTGGAACAAAGAGGTATTACTTTTTTCGACTGTTTTTGAAAAATAGTAAAACCGATCAAAAAAAACAGAGGAAGGGGTCGTCGAGATTTTCTCTGTTAGATAGATTTGTTTGACTAATCGAACTAAAAATTCTTGTTGCTTATCGTTTAATTGAACAGATGTTTTTTCTCGCAACATTTTAGAGAATCGGAAAGCAGTCAATTCAATTCTGTCTCGCTCTTCTACATCTTCCCAGCCATGTACATGAGCATATATTACTTCATGTATTTGTTGAAATTGTTCTTGTTTAAGCGTTGGGAAGTAAGAGCGAATTGAAGAGACAGAAGCTTTTGTTACGTCTTCTAAAGGTTGAGCAAATTCTTTTGATTCGTTCGCAAAACCATGGTATTCCCTAAACAGCGAGACATAGTACAAAAATTGAAAAAAATAAAATTGTTGGTCATCATCTATTTCACTTTCACTAAAAATACAAGAAGTAATAACAGTTGCTATCTTTGGGAATATATCTGGATAAGGGACTTTTGCACCCGGAAAGATAAAAGATTCAAGTAAGAAAGCAGCGAAAAATTTTCGTAAGTCATCCTCTGTGTCTCCTTCTAAAAAAAAGCACGTTTGCCTTTGTCGAATATGAATAGGTAACGCTTCAAAGGCATCTTCTAATATGATTTGTGTCCGGTAAAGAGTGGAGCGACTGACATGTAATTTATCGGCATACTCAGTAAGTGTTTTATAAGGTTCAAAAAACATTAGCGTTAACCATTTTAAAGGAACAGACTCCGTAATGAGCTCGCCGATTATTTGTTGAAAGAGGGAATTGTTTTTAATTTTAATTTCGACTTTTTGTGAATCGGTGATACTTAAATTAAGTAAATGTCCCCACTTCGTTTCAATCAAAGATAAGTCTTGTTTGATCGTCGCTAGGCTGACGTTTAATTTTTCTGAGATGGTTTCTAATTTTATAGGTTTAGCATTTTCCTTTAATATAAGCAAGATATTATATTGACGATTAGATTGTGCATCTAAAAAATGATGAATCACGATAACCACTCCTTTTTTAATCGTACGTTAATCTTAAAAGGTGTTTTTTTTAAAAAAACTGAACAGACAAAATATATTTTGTTCATTAGAATATATAGAGTGCTAGTTTTTGAAGGGATATTTTAAAAGGATATAAATATTTCAAATTATTAAACACAAAAAAGATTATTATTAAAATTTATCATACCATAAACAGTAAAGGTTACGCTAATTTTTTGTTATGAAACCCTTTAAAATTAAGGGTTTGTTCAATAATTAACGTATAAAAAATGGAGGAAGAGATTTAATGGAGAAACATAAGTGGATAACCTATGTGAGTTTGCTGCTCTTATTAATGCAATCGGTTTTATCACCAGCGGCAGTTTTAGCAGAAACATTATCTAACACTCAGACAGAAACAACATTAGAGAATGTCTCATTGTCTTTGGTAGATAATGCAGGTATGGAAGTTAAAAAAATTGAAAAAGATCAAGAATATCGATTGAAGATTCAAGGTAAAATGAATGGGAATAATCTTCGTTTGACACTTAGTGAACCGTTTAACGTTTCTTCTAATAAAGAGATAGTGGTTTCGAATTCTAAAGGAGAGTTAATCGGTCAAGCACAAGCTGCTAAGCAACAAATCACGTTAGATGTCGAAAATATTGAAGATTTTGTAGATGACATCGTGTTTGAAGTACCAGTTAAATATCAACCATTAGAAGAGAAACAACAAGAAGTATTAACATTACATGGAGTAGAAACGAGACTCCCACTTAATGTTAAACTTCAATCACAAAATGATACAACTAAGGAAGAAGCAAACAAAGAGGACGACGTTAGTGACTCTGATGATGACGCCGCTCCCGAAGCTGAAGAAAATTTAAATTTAATAACTAGCGAAGAAGTTGGAGAAGATGAAATAAGTCAAGAAGAATTTACGTTTAATAGTGGTTCAAACAATAACTTCAGAAGTGCCCAACCCTCTCTCGAGAGATTTGATTTAAGAACCTATAAAGACTTGTTTGAATATGTAGATCAACAATCTTCACCTAAAGAAGAAAAAGGAATATATCCTAAACATCACAGTAATAATTACTTACTTCAAAATGGAAATGAAGCAGCCTATGAGGATAACAAAGAAATCACTACAAAAAACTTTCGCTTTGGGGAACATTACACGGGTAGCGGACCGGTAACGCAAAATATCTTAAAAGGAAATCTAAACTTTGCTAACGGCTATCATCACTACAATGTATCGAAAGCAAACGAAAACTTAGGAGTAGAAACGAAGAAAACCGTAAAACCTAGAGAAGATGACCCTACAAAATTTGATATACAATTAGATATTATAGGGGACGCTGTTAAAGAAAAGAAAAAAGTCGATGTTGTTTTTGTCATCGATAAATCTGCTAGTATGCATGTCGCAATGAATACGTCAACAAGATGGGGTGTTTTAACAGACGCGATGAAGACATTTTCCAATGGGCTCTTAAATGATCAAGATAACTATGATATTCAAATGGGCTTGGTGTCTTTTGGATCACAAGATAGACAAGTGTGGGGAATGTGGGGATGGAGATGGACAACTGACATTTTCTATGAGATTTCTAATTTTAAAAACAGTGGTAATCAATACTTCACCAAAAGTAGTCAACAGCTACTTAATAATGACTTGCTTACAATCCCCCCACCTGAGAGCTCTGGAACACCAACGTTTATTGGTGTAGATGCAGGGGCGAAACTCTTGATAGACTCAACAAAAGGAGCACGACCAGATGCCGAAAAGCATATAATTGTTTTGACAGATGGTATGGCAACATTTGGACCGAATAAACAAACATATATAACAACGTTACAAAGAAGTGGATATTTTGGTGAAAGAGATTACGAAGGTAATGGATCTGAGAATAGACCTACTGTGCCACTTAGAAGCCTCGCAAACCGTAATGCCGAGTACATTAGGAATATTTATAAAACCTTAGACGTTAACGATAAAAAATATTCTATAGCATTTGGTGTTAATAACGAAAATGCCAATACTGTATTGAGTGCAGCTGGACCGGATTTTCAGGGAAATGCTAATGATGCACAAGAACTAAATGAGGTTTTAAACATTATTAAAGGGAATATTTTAGAGCCAGAACCAGCTTTCGAGAAAGGTCAGATTGTAGATCCAATGAGTGAGTACGTTGACTTGGTGGAAGGCTCAGTTAAATCTTCTGCTTTGATTTTAGACGGAAGCAATGAACTGCGAGCTGTGGAAGCGACAGCTACCAATGCTCCACAATATGCAAAAGACGCAAAAATCGATTCACAAAACAATCAAATAAATGTCTCAAACCTTACCTTAAGTGCGAGTGCCAAATCAGGAGCGAAAGAATTGACACAACGGCACGGCTATCGTTTGAACTATACGGTGAAGTTAAAAGAAGACTATTACGATAATCAATTTTATCCGACAAACGGACCTACATTTGCTCAGACAGCCAATGAAACACAATCGTTTGGCTTTGCAGTGCCTTCTGTACGCGTCAGACCTGAAAAAGGCTCTCTCTTAGTGAAAAAAATCTGGGATGATCAAGAAAATGTTTGGCAAAAAAGACAAGATATCATTATACAATTACAACGACGTGAAAAAGGTAGTAATGGAAAATGGGAAGATGTTCCAGATCAGCGTGTTAGTCTATCGAAAGATAAGGCAGAAACAGTGTTTGAACATGAATTTAAAGAGGTTCTTTTCCGTTCGGGCAATAAACAATATGAGTATCGTGTAGAAGAACGAGTGAATGATAAAAATACAGGAGTTGCAGGTTATGAAAAACCAAAGTATTCACATGAGGCCATTGATCAAACGAAGTCGAACGAAACAATGACGGTGATCAATGAACTGAAGTACTTGCCTTTAGAACTTAAAAAAGTGGGACATGACGGCGAGACGCCTTTAGCTGATGTTGGTTTTACACTTTATGAAGAAGGAAGTCATGAGTCTATTGGAAAAGAAGTAACCTCAGATTCTAAAGGGAAAATTAATTTCGGCTCATTACCGATAGGAAGGTATGTATTAAAAGAAACAACACCTCTTATAGGCTACCAAGCTATGGAAGACATTCATTTCGAGATAGTTCAAGATGAAACTAGTCGTGAGTTGTCATTCAAGGGGTTACCTGAAAATAGCATTCTTGTAAATCGTTTGAAAGATTTCCAACTTCAAATTGAGAAAAAAGATCAGTATGGTCGACCTGTTCCTAATGTGACGTTTCAATTAAAAGGAAAAGATTATGACAAAAAACAAGCTGCCGACGAGTTGAGTGAAAAAGGCAATACGTTTACTTTTAAAGGGTTAAAGCCAGGTGAATACACATTAGAAGAAGTCGAAGTGAATTCTCACTATGTCTTACTTGAAAAACCTATTAAGATTGTCATTTCAGATATTGGAGAGGTTACAATAGATAATGAATTATTGCAAAATGTGCTGACGGAAGAAGGCAATATTATTCACCTTGAAGTCACGAATACGGCTAAAGGTATTTTACCCGCAACTGGCGGCACTGGGTATCAAACCTTCAAGAAAGTAGGCGCGATATTATTGGTGACGGGTATGATAGTTATGGGCTATTATCTATGGCGAAATCGTCAGGAGGTGGCTTAGCATGACAGAAAAAATTTATACTTATAAAATATGGTTTCTTCCTTTCTTATTAGGCTTGTTGTTTATGACGGAGTTCCGTGTGAATGCGGCCAATCAATCAGTTATAAAAGAAGATCATGCTACGCTTTATATTCATAAACGCATGTACAAAAATCCAAATGCTCGTCCATCTTACACAGAGAATGACGGGTTACAACGAGAAGTCGAGAATGAAAGTGATACTTATGGATTGAACGACGTCACATTTGGTATATATGATGTGACGTTGCCACTCGCTGAGAAACTTAAAACACGGTCATTAGAAGACATTCAACAAGAAGTATTAGCTTGGGATTTAGATGAAACCCATCATCCACTTCCTGGTTCTCAAAAATTAGGCTCTATCAAAACAAAAACGATGAATCAAGAATCCGGTCTGGGACGTTTTGAGTTCACTATCCCTGAGGTAGAAAATCCAGCGATTTTAATAGTAGAAGAGGATGCACCACTTATCAATGGGGAAAAGATTGAGCATCCAGCTGCTCCAATGTTGATCGTTTTTCCAGTTGAGAATCCAATGCAACCTGGAAGTTATTTATCAGAGATTCATCTTTATCCTAAAAATTATGGTTATAGAGTGAAGGAAACGCCACCTAATAAACCAGTTACCCCAAGTCCTAAACCTCATAAGCCTTCATTGCTTCCTCAAACTGGGGAAGCTAAAACAGCGATAACATTGATTGGATTTGTTATCGTGGTAAGTGTTGGAGTTATAGGGTTAAGAAATAAAAAAATAAAAAAGAAACATAGGAGGATTTAAATATGAAAAAGATTTTAAAAACATTGACTGCTAGTTTTGTAGCAATGTTAGTATTGCCATTATTGACAGGTGCTGTATCGGTTAAAGCAACTGAACCAGAAGAGGGTACAGAAACTAATATTACGCTACATAAGAGAGTCTTTAAAGAAGGGGAAACACCAGAAAACAAGTTGAATACTGGACTAGAAGATAATGATTTTGGTGGAGATCCACTCGCAGGTGTCGAATTTACAATGTATAACATTACTGATATTTATCATGAGATGCTAGCGAAAACTTCTGTAAATGTGGAAGAAGCTCAAAAAAGCGTTATTGAGCAAATTCAAAAAACAGTTATCGATACGCCAGAAAATTTTGATCTCCGATCAAAATCAATTCAGGTAGTAGAGACGCAAGACGATGGAAAAGCAACTTTTGGAAATGTCGCAATGAAGCGAGACGGAAAAGATGCGGTTTATTTATTCTTAGAAACTAAGACACCGAATGAGCCGACGATTACAAAAATTGCAGCCCCTATCGTATTAGCAATGCCAATCTATAAAAATGACAACAAAGAGTTAAATAGAGATATCCATGTCTATCCTAAGAATGAGTCTGCTGAAAATAAAAAGGAAATGACGAATAAAGGATTAACGGAAGTTGAAGTCAATGGTGTAAAATACCCTAATGTTACAACAGGAGATACGTTGAACTATAAATTGACTATCAACGTGCCAACCAATATTACGCATGAATCTACTACAGGATACGCGATTAAAGATACACCGTCTGAAGGATTAGAATATAAAAAAGGTACAATTAATATTGAAGATTTAGATTCAGGAAAAGATTATAAAATTGAAGAAGTTGGAAATGGATTTAAAATTAGCTTTGTATTAAATGATAAGGTTAAAAGTTATGCTGGTAAGAAACTATTTGTAACCTATGATATGAAATTAACAGCAGAAGTTAAGCCAGATGAGAAGCACGAGAATAACGCTTCTGTCATTGTTTCTAATGGTCCAGAAGATGAAACAACAACAGAAATAACTCCTCCACCGGCAGTTGTAACTGGTGGTAAAAAGTTTGTTAAGCAAGATGCTCATAATAAGAACCCATTAGAAGGAGCAGAATTTGTCGTAAAACAGAATGATACATATGCAAAATTTTACGATGATTTAAGTTTGACAGGAGAATATGTTTTTGAAAAATGGGTTGATAATGTAGATGATGCAACAAAAGTAGTTTCAAATACACAAGGTGAGTTTTCTGTGAAAGGTTTATTAGATGGAGACTACCAATTAGAAGAAACAAAAGCACCAAGTGATAAATATGTGAAGTTAAAAGAAGATGTCAATTTTATAGTTAAACATGGAGAATACGGTACTGCTAAGTTACAAGAAATTAAAAACACACCTAAAGGTATTTTACCTTCAACAGGTGGCACAGGAATTATCGCGTTCTTAGTACTGGGAAGTGCAATGATGTTAGGGGCATTTGCTTGGTCACGAAAGCATAAAGAATTAAACGTTTAGAAATCTTAAAGACTACTTCAGAAGAAGTAGTCTTTTTCTTACAAGAAAGCGAGGATGAACGTGGCAACTAAACCAAATAAAGCGGTCAACCATGTACTGACAGCCACAATTGTATTGTTATTTATTACAGGCGCTGTTATCTTTTTCTATCCATTTATAGCGAATGCGATTAACACCTACTATGCGAATCAGATGGTTGAAACGGTACAAAAAGAAGCAAACGATCAATTTTTAAAAGAAAAAAAAGCACGACTACGTAAAGAAAAAAAAGCAGCGCAAGAGACTGCTGCCAAACAAGTAATCGGACTTACCGAAGATATGTTTGATGTCGATGAGTCCGACTATAGACCATTATCAAAAGAAGATTATCAAAAGCACTTGATAGGATCCGTCTATATTCCTAAAATTTCGGTGGGCTTACCTTTATTTGATGAAACGACAGATGATTTGTTAGAACAAGGAGCAACTCTGTTACAAGGAACCTCGTATCCAACTGGAGGCTATAGCACACATAGTGTGATAACAAGTCATAGTGGACTTCCTGAGAAAAAATTATTCACTGACTTGGAAAAATTGAAAGTTGGCGACTATTTTTTAGTGAATAATTTAGATAAAACTATGAAGTATGAAATAGAGAGTATCAAAGAAGTACTACCGACGGAAACAGACGATTTAGTCATTCAAGAGGGAAAAGATATGATGACATTATTGACATGTACCCCCTATATGATAAATACACATCGTTTGCTTGTAACAGGACATCGTGTGCCTTATACAGAAGACGAAGCGAATAAAGAAATAAGTTCAGTTAAAAAAAGTCAACAGAAAGATTATTACCTTCTTTTGTTAATTATTTTGATCGTATTTACTTTCTTTATATGGTGGCTTCGAAATAGGGTATTAATAAAAGAAGACAAAAGGGGATATGAAAATGAAAAAAGGAAATAAGCGTATCATTTCTCAAATCGGTATGCTTATTGTATTTTTAGTGGGCTTTTTAATTATGTTGTACCCATTTTACGTTAATGCTTTAAACGATTTAATAGCAGAATATACTGTTATGAGATATCAAAAAAAGGAACATCAAGATTTTATAGAAAAAAAAGAAAAGTATCAAAAAGAAAATGAAAGAATAAAAAAAGAAGGATTACATCCAGGAAGTGATCCATTTGAAGAAGAACAGGTAGCTATAAAAAAAGATGCAGAGTTGCGTGAACATGTTATTGGAAAAGTAAATATACCAAAACTAGCTGTTGAAATGCCGTTGTTTGATAAAACAACCCCATATTTGCTAGAGCATGGAGCAAGTGTTTTAGAAGGAACATCATTTCCGGTAGGTGGCGATAGCACTCACTCGGTGATTTCTGCACATCGAGGATTGCCAGACAGAGAGCTTTTTACTAATCTCCCTAAATTAAAGTTAAACGACATATTTTTAGTGGAAGTTTTGGGTGATACTTTGGCATATGAAGTGGATAGTATTGAAACGGTTCTCCCCGAGGAAACATCTGTTTTAGCAATTGAACCGGGCGCAGATAAAATGACCTTACTCACGTGTACCCCCTACATGATAAATACACATCGTTTACTTGTGACAGGACACCGTGTGCCTTATACACCAGAGTTGGCAAAGGAAAAAGAGCAGAGAGATCAGTGGAGAAAATTAAAACGTATTGGGATTATAGTAGGTGTCATCTGTATCGTGATACTATTAGGTAGTATGATGATAAAAAGAATAAAGGCTTATTATTTATCTAAAAAGAGTATGACACTAGAGATTCAAGTGAAACATGAAGAACAGATAGAACCTTCACGTGTAACCTTGTATGATTATCGAGGAAAAAAGCCAGTATATCGTAACGGGGAGCCTTTGGTTTGGATTGGACATCAGAATAGTCATGGTCACGTAAAATTTGAGAATTTACCAGGTGGAATATATCAAATTAAAGTTGAAAATGGTCCGAAAGTAAAGACAGGGATTAAAAGTTCAAAACAAAATATGCCCATGTTTTATTTGAAACGTCAATCAGTATTTGAATTGAAAAAAGACGGTTGGGAATTAATTATACTAAATCAAAATAAAGTCTGATTTCAAATATGACGGTCTTTTTAGAGTAATTGATACATAATATAAGTGATACACATATAAATGATTATTATAAAGGACTGATGAATCAGAAAATGATTCATCAGTCCTTTAAATTATAGAGCCAATTTTTCTTAATCCCCACGTAACTGTGTTTCATACAATCGACGATAATAACCGTTTGTATTTGTCATTAGTTCTTCATGAGAGCCAACTTCTACAATTTGACCTTTCGACATGACGAGAATTTTATCGGCTTGTTTAATCGTTGAGAGACGATGTGCGATTATAAAGCTGGTTTTATTTTTCATCATCTCTTGAAATGCTCGTTGAATAGCAAGCTCGGTCATTGTATCTACAGAACTGGTTGCTTCATCTAGTATAAGCATAGGTGGATTAGCAATAATCGTTCGAGCGATACTCAGCAGTTGTTTTTGTCCCTCTGATAGTGTTAAGTGCTGGCTATTGACAGGGGTGTCATAGCCAAGCGGTAGTTGTTCAATAAAAGTATCAATTTGAGCTAAAGCCGCTCCTTTTTTAACATCCTCTAGACTAGCATTAGGCTGACCATACGTTAAATTTTCTAAAACTGTGCCTTGATGTAACCATGTCTCTTGTAACACTATACCGAATAAAGAGCGTAGTTGTGTTTGCGATAGTTGAGATAATGGAACATCATCCACATAGATTTCTCCACGTGTTAAAGGATAGTAGCGCATGAGAAGATTGACAATGGTAGTTTTACCTGCGCCAGTTTCACCAACAATGGCGATAGTTTCACCCGGTGCGACTTCTAAATTAAAATTCTCAATCAAAGGTTGGTGTTCATAGTACTGAAAATCGACCTGTTCAAATACCACTTTTCCTCTAACTTGCTCTGGCTGCAGTATCGATTTACTAGGATATGCAGGTTCATCTGGACTGTTTACAAGTTCTTCAATCCGATTTAATCCAGCTAAGGCACTTTGAATTTGTGTCGTTAAGCCCGATAGCTCGATGAATGGCTTTGTAAACTGATTAGCATAAATAATAAATGTCGTCATCATACCAATTGTAAGAGTCGACGATGTAAAAAAGATGAGATAGGCACCGACAAAACCGATGATAATATAGCCTAAGTGGTCGATAAAGCGAGATAATGGGTTACTCAATGAAGAGATAAACTGTGCGCGTTGACCAGCATGTTGTAAAGCATGATTCATTTCCCTATACTGCTCAGTACTGTTTTTTTCTTGTTGATAGAGTTTAATTAATGTCATGTCAGCAAAGCGTTCGGTCATGAATCCTGTCATACGACCGACTATTTGTTGTTGTTCTTTAAACGACTGTTGACTTTTCGTAGCAATCGTCCATGTCGTGATGAACATTAAAGGAGTCATTACGATAACACATAGGGCTAACCAACTATTCAATTTAAACATCATTACAATTGCGACCAAAATTAATGAAATGCCTGAAAAAGCGATGGTAATCGTTCCAATGAGCGCTTCTGCGACAAAATCTAAGTCATTCGTAAATCGACTGATAGTGTCGCCTTTTGAATGGTAATCAAAATAGGAAACAGGTAAACGTTGTAGTTTATCCAGCCCTTTTTTTCGCAGAGTTGTCACACTTTGGTAACTGATTTTATTTGCTAAGCGCATTAAGAGCCATTGAGTAGTGCTTGCCAGTAGTAAACACAGCAAGAAACGTTGTAGTGCTTGAGAAAAAGGTTGCGAGCTATTGGGTAGCGACAAAGCATCGATACTGAGTCCAATGTAATACGTCATTAACACGGTCGCCGTGCCGCTTATAATCCCGAAAAAAATAGTGACAAAAAGCGAGAGACGATAAGGAGCAAGTAGCTCTTTTAAAATAGAAGAACGTTTTAACACTGATTGTCTCATGCCTCATCTCCTCCTTGCTGTGATTGTTTGATTTCTTGATAAAAAGAGGATGTGGTTTCTAAAATCTCTGGTTTATTTTGGTCGATAATTTTTCCGTGTTTCATTGTCATGATCCAATCAGCCTCTTGCATGAGCGCCAATCGTTGGGAAATCATAATAATCGTCGTGTCTGTTAGGGTTAATAAATGATGTTGGACACGTTGGGCAGTCAAAGCATCAAGAGCGCTTAAGGTGTCATCTAAAATAAGAACGCTTGGTTCTCCCACTAATGCACGTGCTAGCGCCAGTCGTTGACGTTGTCCTCCAGAAAAGTTTCGTCCAAATTCAGCGACGTCTCCGTCAAGTTGACCAGGATGTGAAAGAATCTCATCCTTTATTTCTGCTAGAGATAAAGCGCGCCAAAGCTCATCATCTGTTGCCTCTGCTTTTCCCCAAAGTAAATTTTCTCGAACAGTCCCTTTAACTAAATTGCTTTTTTGAGGAACTAATCGAATTTGCTGCATGAGAGTGGGGCGATGTAAATCCTGAATAGGATATCCTTGATACATTAAAGTCCCTTCTGTAGGTGCGTACAGCTGAGCTAAGATAGCAGCAAGCGTAGACTTCCCACTACCAGTTGGCCCAATAATTCCTGTGAATGTCTTTGGTTTCAGTGTAAAATCCAGAGATTGTAAAACAGTCGGCCCCTCTTCTTGATAACGAAAAGAAAGATTTTTTGCTTCGAAGATAGGGATATCACTTGTAATCGATTTGCTTGCCAGATTTTCTGGGAAAGACTCGGTGTTTTGTTCCTCTTTTTGTTCGAGTAACACGGTTAAACGCTGTTTAGAAGCAGCGGCTTTTGTAAAAATAACCACTAAGTTTGAAACGACTATTAAAGCGAGTAACATTTGCATCATATAGTTAACTAAGGCGACTACTTCTCCTTGTTGCAACGCACCTAGTTGAAATTGCCCCTTACCATTTACGATAAGTAAGGCAATGCCCAGATTCATCAAAAGTAAGGTTAATGGATTAAGTAGGGCGGATACATTGGCTACACGTGTGTAAGCGCGAGCTAAGTCATCACTGACGTCATGTAATTGCTGTGTTTGTTTTTCTTGACGATTAAAGGCACGAATGACGCGTACGCCGCTATAAGTTTCATCAATTGATGCGGTTAAAGTTTCAAGTTTCGTTTGAACGTGTCGATACATAGGCACTGTTTTTTTTATGATGAAAAATAGGACGAGTGAAAAAATTGGGAGTATCGTAAGAAATATCAAGGCACTTTTCGGATCGATATAAAAAGCCATAACAATCGAGCCAATGCTGAGAAAAGGTGCCCGGATGACTAACCGGATTAACATAGCTAGTGCTAGTTGTAATTGATTAATATCATTGTTCATGAGCGTTGTCATATAAGAAGGACTTAAACGATTTAACGTTGTTGGACTGAGGCGATGAATTTTTTGATACACGCCATTCCGTAAGTCTGTACCAAATCCTTGAGAGGCGACTGCTGCATAATACTGACAGATTAGCACGCAGACTAATCCAATCACAGTAAACCATAACATGTGACGGGACAGCTCTTTAACTCGGCCCCAATTTTCTAGTCGAATTCCTTCATCAATGAGTTTCGCCATATAAATAGGTAAGAGTAGTTCAAAAATGGCTTCGAGTAGCTTGAAAAAAGGACCTAGAAATAGTTCTTTGCGATAAGGTTTTAAATAAGGATATAAAATGCGCATAGTAAACTCCTTTATAGTATCGATTTCATTATAATTTTACGCTAGTTTGTGATAGATTTAAAGTAAACAGATATAAAGGAGGAAGAGCGATGTTAAAAAATCTAGACGAAGATGTCCGCAGTATGATTCAAGAGCTCATACAGCAAGCAGAACTGACAGCAGGAGATATTTGCGTACTTGGATGTAGCAGTAGTGAGGTAGTAGGCAAGCAGATTGGCAAAGGTTCAAGCGCGGAAGTAGGAGAAGTGATTGTTAAGACGCTTTATGAAGAATTAGCAAAAGAAAAAGTGTATCTAGCCGTACAAGCCTGTGAGCATTTAAACCGTGCGCTTGTTATTGAGAAACAGGCGATGACACATGATTTGGAGGAAGTGTCAGTAGTTCCAACTCTATCAGCAGGAGGCTCCGCTGCGACGGCTGCCTATCGTTATTTTAATGAACCGATAATGGTAGAGTTTATTAAGGCAAAAGCAGGGATAGATATCGGTGATACAGCGATTGGCATGCACATTAAACATGTTGCTGTCCCTATCCGCCTATCTACTCAACAACTAGGGCATGCACACGTTACAGCGTTAAGTTCTCGACCTAAATTAATAGGTGGCGCTCGAGCTAGTTATTAAAAAAGGGTATTTATTTGACTTTCTGTTTGGAATGACGTAGCCTAGATGTATAAGCTTATATTATAGTGTGGTTATTTATTTTCTAATAAAGGCCACGATGAGCAAACAACATGTGAAGACTAACATATTGTTTAAGTGTGATTTTACACTCGCCTCTCATGATCTGTAAAGATCTCTATAACTATAAGTGAAGTTCGTTTTGGTACGCCATGTTCAAGTAATTGTAACATTGCCAATACGAGCTTATTTATATGACTATGAGGAGGAATAAACATGGCAGTAACATTGAAAGTAGAAAGAAGAGCAATTCGTCCACGTTCTATCCGTAAACAATTACGTGTAGAAGGACGCGTACCTGGTGTCGTTTATGGTAACGATGTTGAAAACACATCTTTATCGGTTGATGCAATGGCACTATCAAAAGCAATCCGCGAAAATGGTGCTAACGCTGTTTATTACTTAGAATTAGAAGGTAAAAAAGTTCCAACATTAGTACATGATTATCAAGTAGATACATTTAACGGAGACTGGGTTCACGTTGAATTCCTAGCTGTTGACATGAGTGAAGAAACAGAAGTTGAAGCAGAAATCGTCTTAATTGGCGACGCTCCAGGGGTTAAAGCTGGTGGTGTGTTAACTCAAACATTATACAACGTGGTTGTTTCAGCAACTCCAGATAAATTACCAGAAACAGTAGAAGTAGATGTGTCAGGTTTAGAAATTGGCGACAGCATTAGCGTAGCTGACTTACCTAAATTTGAAGACTTTACAATTGTTACAGAAGCAGAAGAACAAATCGCATCTGTTACAGAACCAGAAGTTCATGAAGAACCAGAAACAGATGGCGAAGCAGCTGAGCCTGAAGTTATTGGTGAAGATAAAGAAGAAGCATAAGTTTACCTATAGAAGTGTGTCGTCAATTAGACGACACACTTTTTTTATTATCCACAGTTTATCCACAGGAAGTTGTGCACAACTTGTGAATTATGGGGAAAACCATGTGTAAAATAGAAAAGACGAGAGATAAAAAGTGGAAAAACGAAGGAATAGTTATCCACATCGTTTGTGGATAATGTGGAAAACCCCACAATCCTATATTGTGGGGTTAAAGTATCATTGTTATGAGAGAACACGTTGTAAAAATTCTTGTGTTCGTTTTTCTTTAGGCTGTTGAAAAATATCTTCAGGTCGTCCTTCCTCTGCGATAACACCTTGATCCATAAAGATGACTCGGTCAGAAACTTCTTTGGCAAATCCCATTTCGTGTGTCACGATGACCATAGTTAAACCTTCGTTAGCTAATTCACCCATAATGTCCAGAACTTCGCCGACCATTTCGGGATCGAGAGCAGAGGTCGGTTCGTCAAAGAGTAAGCAGTCAGGATCCATTGAAAGAGCGCGAGCGATAGCGACACGTTGTTTTTGTCCGCCGGAAAGTTGTTTGGTTTTTGCGTTAGCAAAAGTTGCCATACCAACTCGCTCTAAGTTTTTTAATGCGACTTGTTTTGCTTCTTCCTCCGAGCGATTTAAGACTTTTATTTGGCCGACCGTGCAGTTGTCTAACACATTTAAGTTTTCAAATAAGTTAAAGTGTTGGAACACCATGCCAAGATGTGTACGATATTCTGGTAAATTATAATGATTGGCTAGCACGTTTTCGCCTTTAAATAAGATTTCCCCAGCTGAAGGTTCTTCTAATAAGTTAATACAGCGTAATAATGTTGATTTTCCAGAACCTGAGGAACCGATAATGGTCACCACTTCACTTTTTTCAACATGGAGCGTTACGCCTTTTAAGACGTGATTGTCACCATAGTATTTTTCTAATTGATTAATTTCTAATAAACGACTCATTCAATTTCTTCCTTTCTAGCGTTGTGTGGGCTCTTGAACTTGCATCTGATTGGCATAAGGTGCATAGTGCTCTGGACCGTCTAAGCGTTTTTCCACACGTCTTAAAATTTGAGTGACTGTAAACGTCATTACGAAGTAAATAACACAAACGACGAAGAATGTTTCAAAGAATCGGAAGTTACTTCCTGCAACTGTTTTCGCTTGGAAGAATAATTCTGACACGGCGATAACATTCAAGACGGATGTATCTTTAATATTAATAACAAATTCATTACCTGTTGCTGGTAAGATGTGACGGATGACTTGTGGTAACACGATGTTACGCATCGTTTGGCCATGCGTCATACCAATTGCTTGAGCTGCTTCAAACTGTCCTTTATCCACAGCATAAATACCACCACGGACAATCTCGGTCATATAAGCACCCGTATTAATCGATACGATGAAGAGTGCTGCTAAAATTCGATTTAAATCAATTCCAAATGCTTGTGCTGTACCATAATAGATGACCATTGCTTGGACAATCATCGGCGTACCACGGAATATTTCAATATAAACATTGAAGAAAATATTAAGAGCTTTTAATAAGACGCGTTTAATTCCAGATTTTGGTAAAGTAATGGTACGAAACACGCCGATTCCCAAACCAATCAATGTACCGACGACTGTTCCGATTAATGAAATAAAGAGTGTCACACCAGCGCCGCGTAAGAACATGCTGCCATTTTCTTTCATTATTTTAACCACCCAGTTTTGAGTGCCGCTGTTATCTGGTTGTGATTGAATCACATTTTCCATAATGTCTTGTTGTTCATCGATTGAAATTTGACTTAACACTTGATTTATTTCGCTTGTGAGCGGACTATTTTTTGCTACACCAATAGCAATCGCAGTGTCTTCAGGTTCTGTAATAAAACCTTCACCGTCTTCAAATGATACGACTTTAAAATTAGGATTAGCATTTGCAGCAGTTAAGGCTTCAGGCATCTCAGTAACGTAACCGTCGATAACACCTGACTCTAAAGCGACGCGCATCGCTGGGAAGTTATCCATAGCCGTCTGTTTATCGACTTCAGGAATTTGGTCAATCACAGAATAGTGAAACGTGTTTAATTGAGCGGTAATTTTAGCCTGTTTGAAATCACTTAAACGGGTCGCTTCTTCAAAAGGGCCACCTTTTTTTACGAGCAACACGAGATGTGACTGATAATAGACATCAGAAAAATCGATACTCTTTTTACGTTCTTCAGTTGGCGACATACCAGCAATAATTGCGTCTATTTTTCCAGATGTTAAAGCAGGAGAAAGACCATCCCATTCAGTTTTAACGATGACTAATTTTTTATTTAAACCTTCAGCGATACGTTTGGCGATTTCTACGTCATAGCCGCCGGCAAATTCTTGTGAACCTTGAATAGGAACGGCACCATTTTCATCTGTTTGTTGTGTCCAGTTGAAAGGGGGATAACCGGCTTCCATCCCGACGCGAAAAACACCATCATTTTCCGCAGCTGAAAGGGTTAGGGGCAAGAAAGCAATCAGGCTGAGTAGAGCCATAAGTAAGTAGCGATACTGTTTTTTGTTCATAATTATTCTCCTTTATCTATCATACAAAAAAAGACCTTACGAGGATGATAGACATCTTCATAAGGTCTTGCATTTGCATGTTCTTTTCTGCCTTTAGACAAAAATAGCGCAACTCGACTTTCACAAATCGAGACAGTCCAACAGCTATCAACTGTTGTCCCAACAAATGTTAGTGAGGCTAACATTCATTTCGGCGACTTTCCCTCCTCTTAAAATCCAAACGTTCCCTCTGAACTTTTTTAAGATTCCTAATCATCGCGACCTCTACCTCATCATGAGGCATATTCAATTATCTGTCATGATAGCTTAAAAGTGTAAGCTTGTCAAATGAAAATAAAATTAAGCTGTTTTTACTTTAGGTTGACGACCTAGAATAGCTTGTAAAACTGTTAATCCTAAATTAGCAAAAATCATTGTTTGGATTAAAGAGCTATACATCGTGATGTTGAAGTCCCAAGTTTTATAAACAAGTAAAATAATACCTAAGTAAACTGCAGCTAAAACATTAAAGAAAGCGAACGCCCATAGGTTTCCATTTTCTTTTTTAGCTAGATAATAAATAGAAAAAGCGACACTCAACACTAACCAAGCAATGTTGATTAAAATACTTCCCCAATAAATGATAAACGCAACCATTTTTTTCACCTCTCTTGTTGTTAAACCATAGCTTATTTTCATTCATATAATACCACGTTATTTAGTATTTGTCATGAAATCTACGATAAATGTGAAAAAAATATCATGTTATAAATGAGTAACAGGTAGCTGTGCGTCGTCGAACAGTTGCAAGAGCGTCATGTCAGAGGTTAGTAATATAACTTGAATATGGACTGGTAATGATTGCAAGAGTAGCACTAATTGCTTTTTACGTGCAAGGTCGTAATGCAGCCAACCGTCATCAATGATGATAGGAGCCGGTACAGTGTCTTTGCTCGTGATAAAAGCGAGACGAAGAGCCATATAGAGTTGATCCTTGGTCCCAGTTGAGAGGTCAATCGTCCTAAAGGTTTGTTGCTTGTCATTTTGTATCAAAAGAGTTTCTTTTTTCAGGAAAATATCTTGATACTTTCCGTTTGTTAAAAGTTGAAAATAGTGTTGGGCAGTTTCCAATAAACTAGGAAGTGTCTGGTCGCTCATTGCGATAACTAAATCACTAAGTAGTTCTTTTTCTAAAATCAGGCTGAGCCACTGAGAACTAAGCCGGTTGACGTCATCTTGCAAAAGAGCTCGTTGTTGGTACAACTCGTCTAAGGTACCATCTTTACCTAGCCAATCTAAGTTAGCACTTAATTGAGTTTGTTCATATTGTAGGGCATCACGTTGCTCCTCTAAGCGAGTTAGATGTGCTATTAATTGGTCTAATTCCTGTGGTAATTGATTATAGGAATTTAGTTCATCTAAGTTAAATAATGGACGTAATTCTTTTTCTAACGTTACTTGTTTTTGGAGTAAAGCTTGACTTTGCTGGTCATCTTGTAAAAGATGTTGAATATCTGCCAGACTGTCTAAATTTAAAGTTTGGAGATAAGGGAGATGACCGTCGAAAAAGTCCGTTTGTTGTTGAATGGCTAATTTTAAATCGTCTTCTAATTTCGGAAGGTTAGCTGACAGCTCCCGTGCTTGCTTTATCAACATCTCGTCGGCATAGTCTCGAATCAATCGATAGCGTTCGGGAAGAGTTTTATCTGATAAAGGTAACCATTCTTCTAAAAAAAGAGTTTTTTCTTGATATGATTGCAATGTTGCGATGGTTTGCTCGAGTAATTGACTCGTTTCTTTTTGACGTTCTAGCAATTGTAGAAATGTCTCTGGCATACTGCCAAATCGCTGACAATCGGCAAGTGTTGTGAGTTTTCCCCAGTGATGCTCTTTTAAAATCATCGTGACCTGTGTTTCTATCTCTTGCTTTTTTCTCGCATTATTTGACTGTTCGCTGTGGCGTTCGTCTAATGGTGCATCATCTAAAGAGGATGCGTGTTGTTTTTTAAACTGATAAATCGAAAAAGCCACGAGTATGAGTGCTAGGACACGCACGACATAATTAACAGGAGTCGCCAAAAATAAAGATAGGATAAACATTATGGCTGAAATGGTCGCAAAACCGATTGTCGTATAAGACTTAGTTCTATCAGTCTTTGGTGTGGCTTGCGTCACAGATGACGTTTCTTGTACTTTTTCAGTTTCAAGCAATTGTTGATAAACTTGATGCAAATCTTCTAGTTCTTGTTTTGCAACTGTATCTAGTAGAAGAGGAGGGGAGGTAGTAGAAAATCCCCATTGTTCACTCAGTTGTTCGCTCTGGCTGTCGATTTCATCTAACTGTTGAAGTAAAAATTTGTTTTCCGCATAACCTTCTAACATTTTTTTCTCTGTTTTCAACAAGTCTTGAATAGCATCTTGATGTTTTGTGAAAAACCAGAACGATTGATTTTGATTTTTTAACAAATCATTTTTGGTAACAGCAATCTCTTTTTGTAAACTATGAATTTGTTGCGATAATACTTGATATTCTTCAGCAATCGACGTTAGTTTTAATCGTTCTTCTGCTGAAAGTATTCTCCGGTGTTGAAGTTCTTTGTTAATTCGTTGATATTCTTTTAATTGGGTAAAGGCTCGTTGCTGACGTTCTTTTTGCGCGATTAGCTGCTTGAGTTCTGCTGCTTGTTTTTGTAGTGATTCTCGTTTGGTGTCAAGTGTTTTCATTTGTAAAAGAGCGTCACGATATTGAGACTCTGAGCTTTCTTTTTCTTCGATTTTTTGAGAAAGAAGTTGAAGCTCCGTAAGTTTTTGATTTAAGATTGGTTTACTACCGGTCGGTTTAAATAAAGCTTGAGCGCTTTGTTCAAGAGTCGTGGCAGTTTCAAGCAAGCGTTGTGATCCTGTTGAAGCGACTGCGACCAATGTTTGTTCTAGTTGCGTAGCAGAAAGTTGGTCTAATTCAGTTAGTTGTTCTTGTTGAAAAGAAAAAACATCTAAGAATAATTCTTCAGTCAAAGGTAAAATGATTTTTTCTAGTAAGCGGTCATCACCCGTTCGTCCATCTTCAAGTTGAACACGCGCAGTATTTGCTTTTATATTATCTCGTTGATTGTCAAAGCGTGTTAATTGCACATTTTGATGTTGGTCAGTATCAAACCAAATTGTTCCTCCGTACAAACCATGATAATCGTACGGTTTAAAATTACGACGCGTATTTGTTGGCTTACGAATGCCAAATAAAATATAACGGATGAAGGTATAAAGGGTAGATTTTCCCGCTTCATTTTCACCAAAAATAAGTTGGGGGCCTTTTTGAAAATCAAATACTCGATTTTCAAATTTTCCGAAACCGAAAATTTCAATTTTTTTGATAATCATGTTCGTCCTCCTGCAAAGAAAAAGCGTGTTCAAAACGGTTTAGCACCTGTTTTTCCACTTCGTCTATCGAAATCATCGAACCTAATTCTAAACGTTCGAAATCGCGATGATACCATAGTGGCTGTTTTAAGTCTTTTAGTTTATGCGTCATGATATAGTCCCAATTCTGTGTGACATCTCTGGCAGTCAAAGGTAGTGGTAAACGGGCGTCATACCGTTTGTTTGTAGATAAACGTTTAATATCAAGAATGGTTAAGTTTGGAAACTCAGCTTGCAATGCCTCTATGACATCATCTGTTTGAATCTGTTCAAGCCATTCTTCGTGGGACACTTCTTCATTTTCTATTTCAATTTGTAAAAATAGAAGAGTCGCGTATTCTAAAGCAACGAGGCGTTCATTTATTTGTAGACGCAGTGCTTCCAATAATTTTTGCTTAGTCATTCGCTCATCTAAAGAAAGTGTCAATGTTTGATAAGAAACGGTCGCCACTGGTTGCCACTGATACGTCACTTTATTTTTTTCTAAATTAACTAAAAGGACACCACGAACGTCTTGTTCTTTTTTATTATGTCCTTGTGGTGTCCCAGCATAAATAATGGGCGGCTGATTTTTTAAAACAGTTGGCACGTGTATATGGCCGAGAGCCCAGTAGTCGTAATTTAGTGAAAGTAAATCACTTAGGCGAGTTGGGGCGTATTGTTGCGTACGATGAGTATCGACTTGTTGACCAACGTCCCCATGATACATGCCAATGTGGTAGTGACTTTCTTGGGGCTGGCGTCTTGGAAAGTCAAGTGCTTTATTTTCATTTATCCATGGTTGCGTGTAGCTAAAACTGGAGATGGCAACGACTTCTTTATTCGGTAACGTATGATAGTAAGTTTCGATACTTTCTGATTTCCAGATATGAACATTATCAGGAAAATCAAACCAGAAGCGGTCAGGCTGATAATAGTCATGATTCCCAAAGGTAAGGTAAACATCAATTTTGTTTTCAGCTAAGGTTGTAAAAAAGTCATGTAACAGACGCTGACTTCTGATACTAGAGGTCGATTGATGAAAATTATCGCCTGTCATTAAAATAAAATCGACTTGATTTTCGATGGCTATCTGTCCAATACGATGTAAGGTAACTTCATTGGCAGAGCTAAGTTTTTGTAAAAAATCGGCAGAAGGTTGCATGTGACCTTCAAAAGAACGATCTAAATGTAAATCGCTAATATGTAAAAAAGTGACCATTAGGTTTACTCCTTTTTCGCAAGATGATTATAGCTTATTATACGCTACTCAAAATACGAACACAAGTTCAGTTGTAAAGACAAAAAAAGCATTCAAGAAAGTTCTTGAATGCTTTAAATGATGTATTATAGTTTTTTGTTGTAGAATTCAACGATGTAAGATTCATCAACTTCTTGTGATAATTCTTCGCGGTCTGGTAAGCGAGTTAAGCTACCTTCTAATTTTTCTTCATCAAAAGAAACGTATGCAGGACGACCTACAGCAGCCTCTAAAGCTTCTTTAATGATGACTAAGTCTTTAGATTTTTCACGAACAGAAATCACTTGGCCAACAGCAACTTGGTATGAAGGGATATCCACACGTTTGCCATCAACTAAGATGTGACCGTGGTTTACTAATTGACGAGCTTGACGACGAGTAGTCGCTAAACCTAATTGGTAAACGACGTTATCTAAACGTTGTTCTAATAAAATCATGAAGTTAACACCGTGTTTACCTTCTCTGATTTTACCTGCTTTAATAAATGTGTTAACGAATTGACGTTCGTTCATGCCATACATATGACGTAATTTTTGTTTTTCAGTCATTTGCATACCATATTCAGATTTTTTACCACGGCTGTTTGGTCCGTGTTGTCCTGGTGCGTATGGGCGACGTGCGATTTCTTTACCAGTTCCTGATAATGAAATACCCAAACGACGAGATAATTTCCAGCTTGGTCCAGTATAACGAGACATTTAAAATTCCTCCAATAATGTTTTTTTGGAGTAAAATAATTAGGGAAAATATTAGTATTCGTTCAGTTCATCCTTCAGTCTTCACCTTTGCAGCCGCGGTTACACAACTGAACCGTAATCGGCGATAAACTGTTTACGAGCTTACTTATTTTCTAGCTGCATTATTTTACACGCTCTCTAGTATAGCTAACTTTTATCAAAAGGTCAAGTAGTCATGCTATTTTATACAAGATGAAAGGCATGTGCGATAAAAGTAGTTAACATGGTGACGATAATCCCCATAGCTGTTGGAATTAAAAATGATAACCACGTCCATTTGGCACTTTTTGTTTCTTTATAGATAGTTAATAGAGTGGTAGAACACGGCCAGTGATAAATAGTAAACAATAACATGTTCATCGCTGTTAACCATGTCCACCCATTTGATACTAATAAATGTTTAAATTCGGCAAGCGAACTGAAATCCGTAATAGTGCTTGTTGATAAATAGCCCATAATCATAATAGGGATGACAATTTCATTAGCAGGTAGACCTAAAATAAATGCCATTAAAATAACGCCATCTAAGCCCATAAGACGAGCGAATGGATCAATAAAATCTGTCACGACTTGTAAAATAGTGGCATCGCCAATATGAATATTAGCCATTACCCAGATAACTAATCCTGCAGGAGCAGCCACAATAATGGCGCGCCAGAGGACAAATAAGGTCCGATCGAAAATAGAGCGGACAACGACTTGTCCTATTTGCGGTTTTCGATAGGGAGGTAATTCTAGAGTAAAGGAAGAAGGCATTCCTTTTAAGACAGTTTTAGATAAAAGTTGTGATACCCAAAAGGTTGTAAAAACGCCTAGCAGAATGACCCCTGTTAAAAATACGGCAGATTTTAGTGACCCTTTAAACGTCACAGCGCTTCCAGTGAAAAACATGGTGATAACAGCGATTAAGATAGGAAAACGGCCATTACAAGGAACAAAATTATTCGTAATCGTGGCAATAATTCTTTCTCGTGGAGAGTCAATAATCCGTGTGCCCACGACGCCGGCTGCGTTACATCCAAATCCCATACACATTGTGAGTGCTTGTTTGCCACATGCTCCAGCTTTTTGAAAATGTTTATCTAAGTTAAAAGCAATGCGTGGTAAATAACCAAAGTCTTCTAATAAAGTAAAGATTGGGAAGAAGATGGCCATAGGGGGCAACATCACAGAAATAACAGTTGAAAGTACTTTATAGACCCCATTGATTAAGACATCTTGTAAACCCGATGGCATACCTATCTGAGTGGTCACTTTCATCAGCCAATCTCCGAACACTTGAAACCAATGAGCGAGAAAATCGGAAGGGATATTAGCACCCGAAATAGTAAACCAAAAAACTAAAATGAGCAGCAAAATCATGATGGGGACTCCTGTGTGTTTTTGCGTCAAAATTCTATCTAATTGTCGATCACGTTTATCGTAATCTTCTTTACGATAGGTAACAACTTGTTGGGCAATGATTGAGGCGTGGTCAAGTAAGGCAGCTCCTTCTGTTTCAGGGTTTTTATGAATCTCGTTCAAGGCATCTATCATATAAGGATTTGCACGGACGTCGCCTTTCGCGACTTTTTCGACTGCTGCCATTAAATCGTCCAATCCTTGTTTTTTGATAGCAGAGGTTCCAACAACAGGCGTGCCTAATAATTCTTGAAGCTTAGGTAAATTGACCTCAATTTTTTTCTTTTTCGCTTCATCGAGTAGGTTAATACATACGACGACTTTATCAGTTAAACTCATAATTTGTAAAACTAAGTTAAGGTTTCGCTCTAAGCTCGTTGCATCACAAACGACAATAGTCGCCACCGCTTCTTCAGACTCTATAAAATCGCGAGCGACTTCTTCTTCCGTCGAATGAGCAATCAATGAATAAGTACCAGGAAGGTCCACAAGTGTATAAGTATGACCATTGTAGGTTGTATTACCCTGTGCTAAATCCACCGTTTTTCCTGGCCAGTTTCCTGTATGCTGGCGCATGCCTGTTAGTTCATTAAACACCGAACTTTTTCCTACGTTAGGATTTCCTGCTAATGCAATAATTGTTCCTTGAGAATCAGTCATTTTTCTTTACCTCCTGAACGTGAATATACTGAGCATCACTTTGTCTTAAAGCGATAGTTGTACCACGAACTTTATACGCATGTGGATCGTTTTTTGGACTTATGAGAACTTTCTCAATCAATGTTCCTTCATAAAAACCTAAATCTAATAAACGTTGTTTCATACTGGCGTCGGGATGGACAACGTCGATTATTTCGGCTGTGTGACATTGAGCAAGCTTATCTAAAGTCAACATTCATTTCACTCCTTTTAGGGATACCTAATTTTATTTTTAGTGTACACCCGATTTAATCAAACATCAATATTTTTTTAAAAAAATCACATTTTTAATAAAGTGTTGGAGAAATTATATTAATGAAAGGAGCGAAAAAATTGCAAGTTTGGTTTGAGGAAAATAAAAAAAGAATAATTGTCATTACAGGAGGCATTGTGGGAGTTTTTATTATCATCATGATGACTTGGAAAACAACCAAGCAGAATAGCTTAATAACAGAAACAACGATGATGAGTGAAACAGTAATCACAACAGATAGTGAACAGGATACATTAAAATCAGATAGTCAGGAAAAATGGTTCGTAGATATAAAAGGAGCAATCAAGTTTCCAGGGATGTATCCTGTTGAGACCGATATGCGAATTTTTGATGTGATTGAGTTGGCAGGAGGTCTATCAGAGGAAGCGGATCGCAATCAAGTAAATCTGGCTGAGCATGTTAGAGATCAAATGGTTATTTATATTCCTAAAGTCGGTGAGAATTTAGCGGAAGTCATGCTACCGACCGAGAGTTCAACGAGTCATCATGATAGTGGTCACGCTCAAGCGGAAAATGAAACGCTAGTCAATCTCAATACGGCAACCGCTCAAGAATTACAAACATTGTCAGGGATTGGTGAGAAAAAAGCAGAAGCAATTATTACCTATCGTGAAACAAATGGGGCGTTTCAAACGATTGATGATTTAAAGAAAGTTAAGGGGATTGGGGAAAAGACCTTTGATTCTTTGAAAGAAAGCATTACAATTAATTAAAAGAAGGAGGTCGTATAATGACAATCGAAAGAATTCCATGGGATCAGTATTTTATGGCCCAAAGCGTCTTGTTATCGTTGAGGAGTACCTGCCGACGTTTAGCAGTTGGTGCAACTATCGTGCGAGATAAAAGGATGATTGCAGGTGGTTATAACGGGTCGGTAAGTGGCGACGTTCATTGTATAGATGAAGGCTGTTATGTTGTAGATGGCCATTGTGTACGAACGATACATGCTGAAATGAATGCTATTTTACAATGTGCAAAATTTGGTATCCCTACTGATGGGGCTGAGATATATGTGACACATTTTCCTTGTTTACAATGTACGAAGATGATTTTACAAGCTGGAATTAAGAAAATACACTATCTAACAGATTATCGTAATGATGACTATGCGATTCAGTTATTAGAAAAAACAGGTGTGATAGTCGAGCAAGTGACATTAGATCAAGAATATTTTACCGAACTGCAAGCAATCTATGGAGGAAATAACCAAAAAGAAACCAACGCGGAATAAATACTACCCTGAGCAGCTGTCGAGCCTTTATGGCAAATGGATTTATCCAACGATGTTGATACTTTTAATGTACGGTTGGCTAGTAGGAAAATCGAGACTATTTGGTGGACTGACGATTATTTATGGTATGCGACTCATTCTAACACGACAAAAGACGGTAATAGGGATGAGTCTTGTACTTGGTTTCATTAGTCTGTGCTATTTTTATGAAGTGGAACAAACGTCCCAGCTAACGTCGTTAAACTCATCGATTACTAAAAAGGTTATCACATTCCCTGATACTTTTTCAGTCAAGGAGCATTATATCTCTGGTGTCGTGCAAGAAGTGGAACGACCTTTTCGTCGATCTTATATACGAGGGCGAGTGGACGACATGACTGAAGAAGAGCAAAATGATTGGCGGGTAAGGAGTCAGTTGCTTATAGTCCGAGGAAGTGAAGTGTTTCCTTCTTTTCCTCGTAATCGAGATGGTTATGATGCTCGTTTGTATTTTCATGACTTAGGCATATCGAAGATTCTAACGATTGACAATGTGAAACGGCTACCTCAACCACGTCTTTCTTTTTGGCGTGCTTCATTTCGTGAAAAACGAGCGAGATTAGCTTGGCGAGCTGAGCAACAATTTCCAAAACGAACGGCTTCCTATATTAAACGTCTTTTTTTAGGTATTAAGGACGAGTTATATCAACAAGAGCGCGACAGTTATAGCGAAACAGGATTATTGCATTTCTTTAGTATTTCAGGGTTACACGTCTATTTTTTTCTGTCTATAATTCATTACGTCATTCGTCGTATGGGCGGCTCCCCCTTTTTACTTTTAATTATTGAGTTGTTATTTTTAAGTAGCTTTATTTTATTAACAGGAGAAAGTGTGAGCGTTATTCGTGCATCACTTTTTATTGTTTGTCATCGTATTAACACGTTTCTTGGGAACAAGTTGACACGCTTAGATAGTTGGTGTTTGACGGTATTCATTGTAATGATTATTCGGCCACACAGTTTGTTGACAGCCGGAGGGCAACTCACCTTTTACTTTACTTTCATTTTGATTTATCTTAGAGATATCGTTTCATCAACTACAAATAAATGGCGAAAATCTGTTCAAACGGTTTTTTGGATGTCATTACTTAGCTTGCCTTTGACTGCGTATCATTTCTATCAGTGGAGTTTATTAGGAACGGTTTTAACCTTACTTATTTCGCCATTTTTTGGCTATGTTCTGTTACCAATCTTATTATTATCATGGTTAGTCAGTGCTTTTGTTTCTTTAAAGGGCAGTGTATGGCTTTTGATGATAGATAAATTAGTAACATTGTTATACCAAGTTATTTCTTACGTGTCAGAGTGGCCAATAGTTAAAGTAGTGACAGGAAAACCGCCATTGTTTTTAATAATAGCAATGCTTGTTTATTATTTTGGTTTTCTTGGTTATACGCGACGAAAAGCGAGCTACTACGGGGTCGTTTTAATAATGAGTATGGGACTCTTCGTTGGGTTAAAGTATGTCAATCCGTTTGGAACCGTCGCATTTGTGGATGTGGGACAGGGGGACTGTCTGGTCATTCATCCTCCTTTTTCTGCAAAAGCTACGGTGATTGATACTGGCGGGAAGTTGCAATTTGCTAATCAAAAGAAAAAACAAGTACCACAAGCTAAATATCAGCTACTGCCTTTTTTGAAAAGTCGAGGGGTAACTCAAATTGAGACCCTATTTTTAACCCATGCGGACACTGACCACATTGGAGATGTGAAAGCGTTAAGTCACGTACTCCCTATTGAAAAGGTGGTTTTTCCTAAAGGAATGAGAAAAAAGGCTCTGGGCGCTAAAATTATTGCGTCTCTTGATTCGCAAACAGAAATCATGGAGGTACTAAGTTCTCAAACGATAATAAATCATGCAGGTGTTTTTCAAGTTTTGTCTCCAGCTGAAAGTGGAGAGGGGGACAATCAACATTCATTAGTGCTTGCGACGACCGTTGGAGGGAGACGGTTACTTTTAACAGGTGATTTAGATGTTGAGGGAGAAGAGCGAGTAATGAGGCGATGGCAACCAACGGAGTTTGATATTTTAAAGGTCGGTCATCATGGCAGTCGTTTTTCTACGAGTGAGCAATGGCTATCCTACGTGTCACCTAAAGTAGCAGTTATTTCATGTGGAGAGAATAATCGATACGGCCATCCTCATCCTGAAGTTTTGAGTGAATTAAAAAATAAAAACATTCAAATCTTTCGAACAGATCAGCAAGGCATGATATATTATGATTATATGACATTGTTTCCATATCGTACTCAGATAAAAACAATGATAGAGTGAGAAGAAAGATAGGTTAGAGAAAAATATGGTGAAAAAAGATTTTCAACAAGCAATTTCAGATATTCGTGCCGGGGATTTTGCTGCGATTTATGTCGTACATGGAACTGAAAAATACTTATCAGAATGGTTTAATCGCGTACTACAACAGAGCGTTGTTTCAGATGAAGATGAGATGAATATCATGCACTTTGATATGACGGAAACGTTGTTATCAGAAGCTATGTTAGAGGCTAACAGTTTACCTTTTTTTGGAGATAAGCGACTAGTCATTGTGGACCAACCATATTTTTTAACAGGAGCGAAGCCTAAGCAGAGTTTGGAGCATAACATAAAGGAATTAGAACAATATATTGAACAACCCTTAGACTCAACGGTGCTTGTCTTTAATGCTCCTTATGAAAAGCTAGATGGACGAAAAAAAGTAGTTAAACAGTTAAATAAACAAGCTGTTGTTGTCGACGTGCAACCGATGCAAGAACGCGACGTTCGTCAATTTGTGAAACAACACATACAAAATGATCGATATCAAGTAACACCAGAGGCTTTAGAAACGTTGCTAGTATTATGTCAAATGGATTTGTCACGAATTATGGGAGAATTGAATAAGCTCTATATTGCCGGGATAAATGATTATAAAATAACCAAACCGATGGTAGAAGAGTTAGTTGCTAAAAGTTTAGAACAAAATGTTTTTGATTTGATAACTTATGTCATGAAAAAGCAACCGAATGAAGCATTAAAATTATATGAAGAACTATTGCTTCAAGGGGAAGAAACCATCAAAATGAATGCGATTTTGATTGGGCATGTGAGATTGCTTATTCAGGTAAATGTTATGCAGCAAAAGCATTATCAGCAACCCAATATGGTAGACGTTTTAAAGGTTCATCCATATCGTATTAAGTTGGCACAGCAAGAGGCACGTCGAATGAGTTTGGGCTTTTTGATGAATCTTTACGATGAATTGGTAGAAAATGACTATCGTATGAAAACAGGTCAGATGGATAAAGAACTGCTATTTCAGTTGTTTATTTTAAAATTTAGTCAAAAATAAAAAGAACGTTGGCAAAATCTCTTTTGTCAACGTTCTTTTTATATGAAAAAACACCCCAATGTTACAAAGAACAATCGGAGTGTGTCATCTTTTGTGATTATGCATTATTTTGCTTTCATCATTTTCGCATGTAGACGAGATTTGTCTCGGTCAGCTTTGTTTCTATGGATTAGGCCTTTTGTTTCAGCCATATCAATTGCTCTATGCGCATTTTTTAATAATTCTTCAACGTTGTCAGCACCTGCTTCTAAAGCAGCTTCAAATTGTTTGATTGCTGTACGCATTGCACTTTTTTGACCAGAGTTTAATTCGTTAGAACGTTCTGTCGTGCGCACACGTTTAATTGCAGATTCAATATTTGGCATGGATTTCACCTCCGTCAATAATAGCTTATCCCTAATGATTATTAGCGACAATTCAACATTCTCAATTATACCGAAAACTTGTTAGTAATGCAATATTTTTTTAAGGATAGTCGCTTAAAAACAATGTCTCTGTGCCAATAAAAAAATAGTCAAAGCCCTTTCACTTTATTCTCAATATGTTATTATTAGAGCGTTAGATAATAATATAGGTGGTGTAAATTTGTGGGAACAATCGATTTGTCGGCAGGTCAGTTTAATCTTGCCTTTTTTGTGACGTTTATTTTGATTATGGGCGTCATCTTTGTTAATGGCTGGACTGATGCGCCAAACGCAATTGCCACAGCTATTTCGACACGTGTGCTGAAACCAAAGTTTGCGATTCGAATGGCTGTTGTAATGAATTTTTTAGGCGCTTTAGTCATGACGCTCTTTAATGCGCAAGTAGCAGAAACCATTAGTAATATCGTTTCATTCGGAGAAGATCATACGAAAGCGCAGATTGCTTTAGCCGCGTCACTTTTTGCTATTGTGACATGGGCCGTGGCTGCTTGGTATTTTGGGATACCAACGAGTGAAAGCCATGCTTTAATAGCAGGCCTTACAGGCTCAGCGATGGCGATGGGCGGACTGGATGCTGTGAATATGGGCGAATGGTCAAAAGTATTAGTAGGTTTGGTCGCTTCTACGGTGGCAGGATTTTTAGGCGGCTATCTTATGGTTAAATTGATCGTGAAACTCTTTCGACATACAGACCGGCGAAAAGCTAATAAGTTTTTTCATAACGGACAGGCGTTTGGTGCAGGGGCGATGGCCTTTTTACACGGAGCGCAAGATGGTCAGAAGTTTATGGGAGTTTTTATGTTAGGTCTTTATTATAATGGTTTTGTAGGAATGAATAGTTCCGGAGGGTTTACGATACCGATAAGTGTTATGGCGATTTGTTCCCTTGTAATGGGGTTGGGAACTTCCGTTGGAGGAATGAGAATTATTAAATCAGTCGGTATGGACATGGTAAAACTTGAAAAGTATCAAGGTTTTTCAGCAGACTTAAGTGCAGCAATCGCACTACTTGTTGCCTCTCTTTTTGGAATACCTGTTTCAACAACACATACCAAAACAACTGCAATCATGGGGGTTGGAGCTGCTAGACGTATGTCAAGTGTTGACTGGCGTATTGTAAAAGAAATGATGTTAGCTTGGATTTTGACTTTTCCGGGTTGCGGTTTAATTGCTTATATGATGGCGAAATTATTTGTGTTTTTATTCTAATTAAAGAGAAAATAGTAGGGGGATACTAGGATGGCAAGAAAAAAAGAATTTAACTATTTTGACGCGTTGACACAATTAGCATCAAAGGGATATGAAGCAGCGCGTGTGTTAGAAGATATTATTTTAAATTATAATTATGAAACGATTGCCGCACGTGCCAAGGAAATTCATGTCATTGAAAATGAAGGAGATGAATTGGTTCATACTATTATGGATGAATTGAACCGCTCATTTATTACACCGATTGACCGTGAGGATATTGTGGCGATTACGGAAGACTTGGATGACATTTTAGATGGTATTAATTCCCTTCCATATTTATTTGATAGCTATTTGATAAAAGAGCTACGCCCTAAAACTGAAATGATTAGCCACTATATCTTAGAAGCAACTGAATCAGTTTGTGTTGTGACAAAAGAATTTTCAAAATTTAAAAATTCAACGACGTTAGGAACAATGATTGCACAGGTGAATGACATCGAAGAGAAAACGGATGACTTGTATCGTAGTTTAATAAAAGAATTGTTTACTCACGAAACAGATCCGTTGGAAGTGATTAAGTGGAAATCAGTCTATGAACGTTTTGAACGCATCATTAATGCCACAGAAAAAACAGCTGATAACTTAGCTGGTTTAGTTATTAAAAATACATAAAAAAGAGCAACTGCCAAAGCAGTTGCTCTTTTTTTAGTCGATTTTTTTCAGCATGCGCAAGCCATTTAAGATAACTAAAATAGTACTTCCTTCATGTCCAATCACACCTAAAGGTAAGCTGACGGCTTGCATGAAGTTGAAAATAATTAATAATACAATAACGCTAACAGAAAAAATAATGTTCTGAGTGGTAATCCGTTTTAGTTTTTTTGCGATTTTATGACTCATGGTTAATTTAGAAAGGTCACTTTGCATTAGCACCATATCTGCTACATCAATCGCGATATCCGTTCCTTGTCCCATTGCTACACCGATGGTCGCATTAGCAAGTGCCGGCGCATCGTTAATTCCGTCACCGACCATGGCGTTAATGCCATACTTTTCTTTTTGTTGTTTTATTAAAACAGTTTTTTCTTCAGGTGTCTGTCCAGCATGGATTTCATCGATATTTAGCATTTGACCTACTGCTTTAGCAGTTTGTGGGTGGTCACCTGTAATCATCGTGGTATGAATATTTTCAGATTGAAAATAGTGAATGGCTGCTTGTGCATTTTCTTTAGGTGTATCTAACAGAGCAAAGAACGCAACAATCTGATTATTACAAGATAAAAAGACAACGGTCTTTCCTTCTTTTTGCCATTTTAAGACGTGAGTCATGGCTTCATTTTCAAGAGGTTGAGTTGAAACAAAGTCAGCTTTTCCGACACGCCACGTTTCCTCATCTGTTTTTCCTTCTAGTCCGGAACCTGTTAAATCGTTAACGATTAAGTTAGGTAAACGGTCTGTCACTTGTGAACGAAAGTGTTTTGTTAATGCCATAGCGAGTGGATGTGTACTGGTCGATTCGATAGCAAACACAGTATTAATAACATCTTGTTCACGTTCTAAAATAAAGGTATCTGTGACAACAGGCGTACCGTTTGTAAGGGTTCCAGTTTTATCAAAGGCAATCGCTTGTAATTCAGCTAGTTGGTCGAGAAACATCCCGCCTTTAAATAATACACCGTTTCGAGCGCCATTAGAAATCGCAGCTAGAGAAGCGGGTGTAGCGGAAGCCACTAGCGCACAAGGGGAAGCAACAACGAGTAAAACCATTCCGCGATAAAAACTTTCGCTCCAGCTCCAGCCTAAAAAGAGATAGGGGATAAAAATCATTAATGGAACGAGCATTAGGACGACTTTAACATAGGTATTTTCAATGCGATCAATAAAGCTTGCTGTTTTTGAGGGAGTATTTTGAGCCTCATCTACGAGCTGAACGATTTTACTAAAAATAGTATCATCGCTTGTTTTAGTGACGGTCATTTCAAAAGTATTGCCGACATTGATCGTTCCTGCGAAGACTTCTTCAGACGCTGTTTTTTCTGCAGGAACGGACTCTCCGGTAATAGTTGCTTCGTTAATGGTTGCCATATCTGTATTTAAAACACCATCGATGGGTAAGCTCTCGCCTTTTGGTACTTGTAAATGGTCACCAATTTTCAATGTTTCAACTGGTACAATTTTCGTGTGACCGTCAGGTAATAGTAAGTGTGCCTCTTCAGGTTGTAGTTCAAGTAAACTTTCGATTTCCTTTTTACTTTTGTTCATAGTATATTCTTCAAGGGAACCACTGAGAGAAAAGATGAACGTTAACATAATCCCTTCAAAGTAATATTGAATGAGGCAAGCTCCTATTGCGGCAAGTGCCATTAACAAGTCGACACTTAAATGGTTTTCCTCAATTGTTTCTTTAATCCCTTCTTTTGTCTGATGAAAGCCGCCAATAATCATACCGATAATGTAAATAAATGGATAATAGCTAAATCCGGCACGTTCAGCGAAAAAGCCGACAATCATCAAAACGCCTGATATGGCGGTTGCTAAAATAATTTTATTTTGTTCTGATAGTTTTGACATAGAAATCCCTCCTTGAAATCATCATAACAAGGCTAGGATTTAAATGATAATGAATAAGCATTAATTGATAATGATAGTTGTTATCATTTAATACAAAAAAATGACTATGTTTAAAATGTTGGGTTTGATAGTTATTAAGTGTGAAAAAGAGAATGATAATCATTATCAAGGTAATTGTAATGATTATAAAAAGGGTTGCTCTTTGAGCAACCCTTTTGTTATTTTATAGATGAGTCATTGTCCAATAACCAATGAGAATGACACCGAGAATAATGCGATACCATCCAAATGGTTTAAAGTCATTTGTTTTAATATAGTTAAGTAAGAATTTAATAACAATGAGTGACACGACAAATGCGACTACAGAACCAACGATAAGAATCATCAATTCGTCACCTGTAAAGGCACCGCCAATTTTTAAAAACTTGAGCATCTTGTAGCCACTTGCACCAATCATAACTGGAATACTTAAGAAAAATGAAAACTCTGTGGCAACAAAGCGTGAGGTGCCAATGAGTAATGCCCCAATAATTGTCGCACCTGAACGAGATGTTCCTGGCATTAAGGCAAGGACTTGGAAGAATCCGATGATTAAGGCAGCTTTATACGTAAAATCTTGAAATGAGGTAATCGATGGCTCACGGTCCTTGTTACGATTTTCAACAATAATAAATAGCACCCCATAGATAATTAACATTAAAGCAATTGGTAAAAATTTATGGAAATGTTCGTCTAGAAAATCATCGAACATTAAACCAAGAACCGCTGCCGGCAGACAACCGACTAAAACTTTAAGCCATAGATTCCAAGTGTCTTTTTTCTGTGTTGCTGTTTTTTTAGGTGAAAAAGGATTTAATTTATTAAAGTAAATTAAGATGACCGCAATTATTGCGCCAAGTTGTACGACGACGTTAAACATTTCAATAAATTCTGGTCGTGCATCCAATTTCATAAATTCTTGAACTAATATTAAATGCCCGGTACTACTAATAGGTAGCCATTCAGTGACACCCTCAACAATACCTAGGATAATGGCTTTGATTAAATTATACCAATCCATGTTGTCATTCCTTTCTAAAATAGTGTTATCAGTTAGCACTATGCTTTAGTATACTGTTTTTTGCTCTAAAAAAAAAGCCGAAAATGAACGAAAACGGTTGCTTGTTGTAGATTCCCCTCAATCATATTGAAAATATGATAATATCAAGGTTAATAAATGTTAAAATAATATAAAGAAATAAATTCAAGGATGCTAACTAGGAGGAACGAAGCGATGTCGCAACATAAATATTTAGAGATACCAGATTTAGATGTGAAATTTCCATTTCGTTGTTTTTCCGATGACGGTCGTGGCTTAGTTTATCCGCATTGGCATAAAGAAATAGAAGTCATCTACGTGGTAGAAGGAACGATTAAAATTGGCGTTAACGATGCTTTACTATCAGTCAATGAAGGCGAAATTTATTTCTTTGATAGTGGTGAGACGCATTATTTTCTCGCTACACCGGATAGTAAGCGACTCGTCTTTCAGTTTGATACGCGTTTATTTGATGCGCTTTTTCAAACGAGTCAGCATACGATAAATGTTCGTGATATATTTAAAACGCGTGAAAATTGGAGTGTCTTTTGGTCGAAAGAGACTGAAACCAGTGTTCGTCAATGTTTACAAGCGTGTTTTGAGTATGCACACGATGATGCACCAGCGTCGTTGTATCTTTTATATGCTCGTTTATATGAATATTTAGGTTTAATGGTAGGGAAGGTTCCTTTAAAAAAAGCTTCGAATAAAAAAGCCTTAACCAATGATTCTTTACAAAATCAAGAAGTGATTGATAAAATGGATCAAATTTTTACCTTTATTGAAGAGCGTTATGGTGAACCAATCCAGCTTGAAGATATTGCCGATGTAGCAGGTTTTACCCCGCACTATTTCACACGTTTTTTCAAGCGAAATACAGGGGTCACATTTGTTCAGTTTTTGACGGAATATCGTATTAATATGGCAAAGTCCATTTTAGGAACGGAAGAGTTACCTATGATAGAAGTAGCTGAAAAAGCAGGATTTAATAGCGTGAAGACGTTCCATCATGTTTTTAAAGAGAACGTCGGTATTTCGCCAAAAAAATATCAAAAGTTAATATCTGGGAATTAGAACGTAAGTATAGGGAAGAAATCCTTTTCATTCTTTTGTATAGTGGAGTTAACACGACAATTGAATGAGGAGGATTTTTTTATGACAGTAAGGGTAGGAATTATTGGCTGTGGAGGAATTGCCAACGGAAAACATTTACCTAGCTTAGCGAAGATACAAGAAGTAGAGATGGTTGCTTTTTGTGACATAGTGGTAGAACGCGCTGAAAAAGCAAGAGAGGATTATGGGGGAAGTGAGTCTAAGGTTTATAACGATTATCGAGAAATGTTAGCGGATACAGAGTTGGATATTGTTCATGTGTTAACGCCAAATAATTGTCATGCGGAAATGACCATTGCTGCATTAGAGTCAGGGAAACACGTGATGTGTGAAAAGCCGATGGCGAAAACATCTGAGGAAGCGCAAGCCATGCTTGATGCGGCCAAACGTACTGGGAAAAAATTAACGATAGGCTATCAAAATCGTTTTCGTAAAGATGCCAAATACTTGAAAACCGTTTGTGACGATGGCGAGCTTGGTGAGATTTATTTAGGAAAAGCCAAAGCCATTCGTCGTCGAGCAGTACCAACTTGGGGTGTCTTTTTAGATGAAGAGGCACAAGGAGGAGGACCGCTTATCGATATCGGGACGCATGCCTTAGACTTAACCTTATGGACGATGAATAATTATGAACCATTATATGCAGTAGGAAATGTGTATCATAAGCTGTCGCAAACAGAAAATGCAGCCAATGCTTGGGGACCTTGGAATCCAGAAGCGTTTACTGTGGAAGACTCTGCTTTTGGTTTTATTACAATGAAAAATGGCGCAACGATTATTTTAGAATCAAGCTGGGCTATTAATTTGGTTAACGATGGTGAAGCCAAAACGACCTTAGCGGGCACAAAAGGTGGTGCCGACATGGATGAAGGATTGCGTTTGAATGGCGAAAAACATGGGTTGTTGTACGATAATCACATTCAGCTCGAAACAGGCGGCGTTGATTTTTATGATGGAGCAGGGGATGACCCTGCTTATGAAGAAGCACGTGCATGGATAGACGCTGTTTTAGGGAAACGAGAGGTTTTAGTGAAGCCAGAAGAAGCATTCGTTGTTACGCAGCTACTTGAAGCGATTTATGAATCAGCGAAAACAGGTCAGCCTGTTTACTTTAATTAATGTATAAGGAGGGTGTCTATGATTCGGGTAACGATTTGGAATGAATTTCGTCATGAAAAAGAAGACGAAGAAGTACGCACTATCTATCCTGATGGGATTCATATGCAACTAGCTTCCTTTTTAAAGGAAGATTATGTCGTGCGGACAGCGACGTTAGATGAACCGGAACATGGATTGTCTCAACACGTATTGGATGAGACGGATTGTCTTATTTGGTGGGGACATCGGGCACATGATGAAGTTAGTGATGAGGTCGTTGAACGAGTGAAACAACGAGTTCTTAATGGTATGGGACTGATTGTATTACATTCAGCTCATTTCTCAAAGCCTTTCAAGGTGCTAATGGGAACAAGCTGTGATTTAAAATGGCGTGAAGCGAGTGAAAAATGTCGGTTATGGGTAGTCGATCCCACGCATCCGATTTTAGCAGGGATTGGTGAAACGATAGAATTAGAACAGGAAGAAATGTATGGCGAGCATTTTGATATTCCGACACCTGATGAATTGTTACTTATAAATTGGTTTGAAGGTGGCGAGGTTTTTCGTGGAGGTTGCGTGTTTAAGCGTGGTAAGGGGAAAATATTTTATTTTCAACCAGGTCATGAAACTTATCCAACATACTATCATCCGGATATTCAACGTGTTATTTCTAATGCTGTTAGTTGGTGTGCCAATATGAACAACACGCCAGTACCTAAGTATGGTCATCATGAAGCCATCGAAAATATAGTAGAAAAGAGGAATTAAATTGAAACTAGGTGTATTTACTCCGTTATATAATAATTTAACATTTGAAGAAATGATTGAAGAAGTAGCAGCGAAAGGGTTAGATATGGTGGAAATTGGCACGGGTGGTTCTCCTGGAAATGCCCACTGCGATATTGACGCTTTATTGGCTAGTGAAACTGAGCGTGAGAATTATTTAAAAAAATTATCTGATAAAGGATTGACGATTAGTGCGTTCAGTTGTCATCATAATCCGATTTCACCGAATAAAGCAGAAGCAAGGGAGGGAGATGAATTACTTCGTAAGACGATTCAATTAGCTTCTTTGATGAATGTACCAGTCGTTAATTGCTTTTCTGGTGTAAGTGGTGGGAATGAAACAGATACAACTGTGAACTGGCCGGTGTTACCGTGGCCAACAGATTACACAGATATTTATCACTGGCAATGGGAAGAGCGTTTGATTCCCTATTGGAAAGAAATCAATACGTTAGCTGAGGAAGCAAACGTGAAAATAGGAATCGAATTGCATGGTGGGTTTTTATGTCACACCCCTTACACGATGTTAAAACTTCGTGAGGCGACAGGCCCAGCGATTGGTTGTAATTTAGATCCTTCTCATTTATGGTGGCAAGGGATTGACCCTGTCGGAGCGATTAAGATATTAGGAAAAGCTGGTGCCATTCACCATTTCCACGCTAAAGATACATACTTAGATCAAGATAATATTAATATGTATGGTTTAACGGATATGCAACCGTATGGAGATGTTCAAACGCGCTCTTGGACATTCCGCTCAGTTGGATGTGGTCATAGTTTAGACGAGTGGTCTAATATTATTAGTGCATTGAGACTTTATGGTTATGATTATGTGTTGAGTATTGAGCATGAAGACCCTATTATGTCAATTGATGAAGGATTCACTCGTGCTGTAACGAATTTACGTTCAATTATGATTCATGAGCAGCCAACAGAGATGTGGTGGGCTTAAAAGGAGTGGAAGAGTAATGGAAAAAATGAACTTTGTGATTGTCGGATACGGAGGCATGGGCGGATATCATGCACGCGAATTGATTGGTGAAAATGACTACGTCCAAACGTACGGCGTATACGATATTAAAGAAGAACGTCGTGAACAAGCGAGAAAAGATGGATTTCAAACATATGACACTTTAAACGATGTCTTAGCGGATGATGATGTCGAAGCAATATTAATTGCAACACCAAATGATTCACATCATGAGATAGCGATTAAAAGCTTAAGAGCTGGAAAGCATGTTGTGTGTGAGAAACCTGTCACAATGTCGGTGGCTGAACTAGATGATATTTTAGCGGTCGCTGAAACGACGCAGCGTCAATTTATGGTTCATCAAAACAGACGCTGGGACAATGATTTTTTAATTGTTCGAGAGTGGTATCAACAATATATGCTTGGGGAAGTCTTTCAAATTGAATCACGTGTACATGGAGCAAATGGGATACCTGGAGATTGGCGTCATCTAAAAGAGTACGGTGGCGGAATGTTACTTGATTGGGGCGTTCATCTTTTAGACCAGTTACTCTTCTTAGTAGACCAACCTGTCAAACGTGTTTATAGTGACTTAAGCTATGTATTAGGTGATGAGGTTGATGATGGTTTTACAGCGTGGCTGACGTTTGGAAATGGTGTAAAAGCTCATGTAGAAGTTGGCACGAGTAACTTTGTTAAACTGCCACGTTGGTATGTGAAGGGATACAGTGGAACGGGTCAAATTAATGACTGGGATTTAAGTGGTAAAATCATCGTTCCAAATGAGACAACCGAACGAGTGGCTCCTACACCGATTAAAGCTGGGCAAGGGTTAACTAAGACGATGGCCCCTCCATCAGAAGAGATGACAAAAGAGTTACCTATATTAGAAGTGGAAGCAGATTTCCCTGAGTTTTATCGTAATTTTTATGAGGTTGTTCACCAAAACGCTACCCCTGTTGTAAAGAATAATGAAGTGCGTCAGGTCTTAGTTTTAATCGATGCTATTTTTGAATCGGCTATGACAGGGAAAATTATTGAGATGAATTAAAAAATCACCATGATTACAAAATGTAATCATGGTGATTTAATTTTTTTAAGAGAGTAAATTGTTTTCACGATACCAATCGTCTGGACGCCAGACCCATTCGTGACCGTCTTTTTCTATTAAGTCAAATGCTTCTTTTGGTCCCATTGTACCAGTAGCATAGGTTGGAATCGGATCGGTGTTTTGATCCCAAGCGGCACGAATAACATCGACAATTCGCCAAGATTGAGCCACTTCATCCCAATGCGTAAAGTTAGTCGCATCACCATTCAACGCATCAAGCAAAAGCTTTTCGTAAGCTTCGGGACTATTTTCTACCATTTCTGTTGTATTGCGGTAATCTAATTTAACCGGGTTGATATCAAAACCAGGTCCGATTTCTTTACCATTAAGTGTTAAAGAGAAACCTTCCGTTGGTTGAATATAAATTGTTAAAACATTTTGCGGTAGTTGATTGTTTTTAACACAGGTTACTTCATCACGGAAGATATTAACAGGAGTGGGTTTAAAGACCACATTGATGCGGGCAGCTTTAGTAGTCATTTGTTTGCCAGTTCGTACATAGAAAGGAACGCCTTGCCATCTAAAGTTATCAATTAAAAACTTACCTGCAACAAATGTTTCTGTTCGAGACTGCGTCTCAACATTTTCTTCTTCAAGGTAACCCTTATACGATTGTGTCCCAACATTCCCCGCTGTATATTGTCCTCGTACAAAGTAACGATTTGCCTCTTCCTCATCGTACAAACGAATCGCATTTAGTGCTTTAATCTTTTCTTCGCGGATTGATTTTTCAGAGAACAGATTTGGAACCTCCATAGCAAGTAGAGCAACGACTTGTAAAATATGATTTTGTACCATATCTTTTAAGGCACCACTTTGATCGTAGTAGCCACCACGTTCTTCTACACCGAGGTCTTCTGCTAATGTTACTTGAATATTTTCGATGTATCGATTATTCCATAGAGACTCAAAAATATTATTACCAAAGCGGACGGCTGAGATATTTTGAATCATTTCTTTACCTAGATAGTGATCAATTCTAAAGATTTGATCTTCAGCAAATACTGCTCGGATTTCTTCGTTTAATTTTTCGGCAGAAGCATAATCTGTTCCAAAAGGTTTTTCGATAATCACGCGGTTATAACCAGATTCTGTGATGATTTCTTCAGATTCCAAGTGGTTGACAATCGTGCCAAAAAAGTTAGGCGCCATGGCTAAATAGAAAACACGATTCCCCTTTAATTGATAGCGCTCATCCAGTTCGGTTGCTAGTTTCTTTAGATGGATATAGTGGTCGGTATCATTAACATTATGTGATTGATAGTAGAAGTGGGAAGTGAAATCAGCCAATTCTTCTTCTGTTGGGGTTAATGAGGTAAGCGATTCTGCAACGATTTCACGATAATAGTCATCGGTCCACTCTCTGCGAGCTGTCCCAATAATCGCAAAATGCTCTTGTAAATGCCCTTTTCGATATAAGCGAAATAATGACGGATATAGCTTTCTTTTTGCGAGGTCGCCGGTTCCTCCAAAAATGGTAAACAATGCCACTTGTTGCTCAAACATAACAAAACTCTCTCCTTTAGGTTCTCTATTTATTATACTTGTTCTTAGTATAACGCGATATGAAAAGATATAAAAATGCTGTGCTTATTATGATAAAACTTCTATAAAAATATTATGGGCAGCTTTATGGCTGACGATGATTTTTTCACCGTGCTTATCAACGAGTGTTAAAGGACCGTCATAGGCAGCGATATGTTCAACGGTTAAAACATCCTGAATATTCAGGTTAATCTCCGCTAGATAATCTAAAAGTTCTAGCTCATCGAGAACGCGTATGATTTTAATTTTATCTTGTAATTTTGCTTCCATTAACGTTTTTTGACCCTGTTCCTCAATCGACTGATTTTCTCCGGGAATGATACCACCATGCGGGCAAGTATCCGGAAATTCTAAATAGGCTTCAAGTCGATTGGCTAGGGTATCAGATGTCACATGCTCGAGAACTTCGGCTTCTGCATGTACATCGTTCCAACTGTATCCCAAGTGTTCGACTAAAAAGACTTCCCATAGACGATGTTTACGGACGAGACGACTGGCGTGTTGTAAACCTAAATCGGTAAGTTGCACGCCTTGATAGGGGATATGGACGACAAGTTTCTCCTTTTCAAGTTTTGAGACCATTTCACTAACAGAGGCGGCAGATACATGGAGACCAGAGACAATCGCCTTATTGCTGATTTTTTGTGTAAAACCACCTAGCTCATAGATAAGTTTTAAATAGTCTTCTTTATTAGGTGTCATTATTTCAGTCCTCGCTTTCATTATCTTTTTCATTTTATCAGAAAATCAACATAAAGTGCAATATTGATGCCATATTGCTTTATTAATTGGGGGTTTATATATTACTATAGAATTAAGCAAGTGAGAGGAGCAAAGTCATGACAACCTTCTACTTTATGACACCATTTTTATCATTAGAAGAAGAGCGTACGGCCTCTAATAGTAGAAAGACGCTTTTTAACGGTTATGAACGATTAGACGTACAAGACTTAGATATCGATGCATCTTGGCAATTATGGACAACGAATGAAGAATCAGTTAACGAAATGATGCAACGTGTCTCAAAAAAAATAAAGAAGCCGGTAAAAACAGCGACTGTTTTTGCTAAACGTGATACGTCTGAATGGCCAAAAGACGTGCAAAAAAGTATCGATACTTATTTATGGGAAAATCCAACTAAAGAGTTACAAGGATTATCGTCTAATTATGATTGTCAAACTGCTATGCAAAAGTGGTTAATGGCTCATCAACAAGGTGGAACTAACCTCATAGGACTAACGCCAGAGGCTTTAACTCTGCTATTGAATAGCTATGATGTGACGTATCATCATCTCAACGGGTTGGCTTTTTTATCAGGAACATTAATTGAGTTGAAGATAGCGGACACAGTTACGATAAAATCAATAACTAATGATTAAGAAAAGAGGAGCAGTATGGGAAAAAGATATACACATGCACACACTATTAAATTTTATGAATGTGATACTACTGGGGAACTGACATTGCCGATGGTTTTAAATATTGTGATTCAAGCTTCGGAAGCACAGAGTGAACAACTGGGTCGTGCTGAGGATTACGTTCATCGCTTAGGTTATGGGTGGGTGATTACAGAACACGAATTGACAGTCACAGAATTACCACGAGTAAATCAAACGATAAGCGTCTCAACAGAAGCTCGCTATCACAATAAGTATTTCTGTTATCGTCATTTTTGGTTACATGATGAGTCGGGGAATGAGCTCGTTCATATTATTTCGACATTCGTATTAATGGACATGACATCACGCAAAATGGTCAGTGTACCGAGTGAGTTAATTGAACCTTTTGCCAGTGAGAAAATTAGTAAAATACGAAGAGGAATGCGTTTCCCAACATTTTCTCAACCGAACGAGCAAGCTTATAAAGTGCGCTATTTAGATATTGACAGCAATCAACATGTGAATAACTCTAAGTACTTAGATTGGATGTTAGATGGCTTAGGCTGGGATTGGTTAACACAATACCGCGCTTCTAAAGTTATTATTCGCTTTGTTAAAGAGGTTGGCTATGGGCAAATGATTACGAGTCGGTGGGAAAAGGATGTAGCAGACAGTGAGCATGTGACGGCATCTCTTCATCAAATTACGTACGAAAATGACACGTTTGCTGACGGATATATCGAATGGTCTAAACGATAAAACGTAGTTAGTTAGAAATAAAAAGCTGATAAAAATCAATGGAAACGCGCCGTATCTGTCTTGTTTAATAACCACATTATTTGAATAATCAGTTATTTTATGAGATGCTTTTAAGGTATAGCTCAAAAATTCTATACAAAGGAGAGTAAAATAGTGATTGAATTTAAAAATGTAACTAAAATTTTTAAAGGCAGTAAAGTAGCGGTTGATAACGTGAATATTGCATTTGAAAAAGGCGAGTTTGTTTGTTTTATTGGAACAAGTGGTAGTGGGAAAACGACTACTATGAGAATGTTAAATAGAATGATTGAACCAACTAAAGGGGAAATTTTAATAGATGGTGAAAACATCAATAAAAAAGACCCTGTTCAGTTGCGTCGCGAAATCGGATATGTCATCCAAAATATTGGTTTGATGCCACATATGACAATCCGTGAAAATATTGTCATGGTACCTAAATTATTGAAATGGCCGGAAGAAGAGCGCAACCGAATCGCAGAACGTATGATAGATTTAGTTGAATTGCCACGTGAAATGCTTGACCGTTATCCAGCAGAACTTTCTGGTGGTCAGCAACAACGGATTGGAGTCGTTCGGGCGTTAGCTGCCGACCAAGATATTATTTTAATGGATGAGCCTTTTGGTGCTTTAGACCCAATTACTCGCGAGTCTTTACAAGATTTAGTGAAACACTTGCAAGAAAAAATGGGAAAAACCATTGTTTTCGTTACTCATGATATGGATGAAGCCTTAAAATTGGCGAATCGTATTATGATAATGGATGAAGGAAAAGTAATCCAATTTGACACGCCGGATAATATTTTAAAAGAGCCGGCTAATGAGTTTGTTGAAAACTTAATTGGTGAGGATCGTTTAATTCAAGCACGTCAAGACGATACAACGGTAGAACAAGTCATGTTGAAAACAGCGATTTCGATTACACCAGAGAAATCATTATCTGAAGCGATTCGTTTGATGAGAGAAAAACGAGTGGATACGCTATTAGTGGTTGATGGAACGGGTGTTTTAAAAGGTTTTATTGACTTAGAAGACTTGAATAATAAACGTCGTGTGGCTACCAGTGTGGGAGATATTCTCCAACCTGATGTTTTCTATGTGAATAAAGATTCTCGTTTAAGAGACACCGTTCGTCGTATTTTAAAACGAGGCTTAAAATATGTGCCAGTAGTAGACGACCAAAAACACTTGGTTGGAATAGTGACACGCGCGTCACTTGTCGACATTGTTTATGATGTAGTATGGGGAGATGAAGACTTCCTTGAATCAGCGATTGAAGAAAAGATAGCTGAGCCTGCTGAAGTCGAAACAGGTAAGGAGGCTGAATAGTCATGGAACAATTTCTAATGACGCACGGCCAAGAACTTGTTATAAAAAGTTGGGAGCATATTTCTATTTCAGCTATTTCTCTTTTATTAGGTGTGGTTGTGGCAGTTCCTTTAGGTATAGCATTAACACGTACTGATAAATTGGCTAATTTTGTGATTGGTTTTGCCAGTCTTTTGCAAACTATTCCGTCATTAGCGCTACTGGCGTTGATGGTACCTATTTTTGGGGTTGGGAAGTTGCCAGCGATTATTGCGTTATTTATTTATTCGCTATTGCCGATTTTACGTAATACCTATATTGGGATGGAAAGTGTGAATCCTGATTTGAAAGATGCTGCTAAGGGGATGGGCATGACTAATTTACAATCCATTATTCATGTAGAAATTCCATCCGCTTTGCCAACGATTATGGCTGGGATAAAACTTTCTGCTGTTTATGTTATCGCATGGGCTACATTGGCGTCATACATTGGTGCTGGCGGATTGGGTGATATGATTTTTAGTGGATTAAATAACTACTTACCTGAGCTGATTATTGGGGGAACCATTCCAGTAACACTCATGGCTTTAATTACGGATTTCTTATTTTCTAAATTAGAAGAACGTCTGTCGCCAATTAAAGAAGGAGGCGAATAAAGATGTTAAAATCAACGAAAGTGAAATTGACGGTTCTTTTGAGTAGCCTGTTACTTGTTTTGAGTAGTTGTAGTTTGCCAGGCCTACCAAGTGGAACGAGTAAAAATACGTTATCTGTCGCAACACTCTCTACTTCTGAATCACAGATACTAGCAAATATCGTGAAAGGAATGGTTGAGTATCATTCAGACGATTTGAAAGTAAACTTAGTCAATAACTTAGGAACATCAACAGTTGCGCATCAAGCGATGCTACGTGATGATGTGAATATTTCAGCATCACGTTATACAGGAACAGATTTAAGTGGGGCGTTACAATTACCGCCAGAAAAAGATCCTGATAAGGCAATGGAAATTGTTCAGCGTGAATTTAAAGAGCGTTACAATCAAAAATGGTATCCTTCTTATGGCTTTGCTAATACATACGCTTTTATGGTTTCTAAAGAAACTGCTGAAAAATATCAATTGAAAACAATTAGTGATTTAAAAGACGTAGCAGACGATTTGACTGCAGGTGTTGATACGTCGTGGCTTGACCGTAAAGGTGATGGCTATAAGGGATTTGTTGATGAGTATGGATTTGACTTTGGGAAAGTCTACCCTATGCAAATAGGTCTAGTTTATGACGCAGTCAATGCGGGTAAAATGGATGTCGTTTTAGGATACTCCACAGATGGCCGGATTGCTAGTTATGATTTAGTCGTACTTGAAGACGATTTACAGTTTTTCCCACCTTACGATGCATCGATTGTGGCTGGTTATGATTTGCTTGAAGAATATCCAGAGTTAGACGGTATATTGGGTGCTTTAAGTGATAAAATTGATACGAAAACAATGCAAGAATTGAATTATCAAGTCGATGATAATTTATTAGAACCTGAAACGGTAGCAAATAACTTTTTACGAGAACATAAATATTTTGGAGAAAAGGGGGCGTTTGTTAAATGAGTGATATGAATGTATGGGAACAGTTTTTCTATTACTTTACTCAAAATGGCAGTTATGTTTTAAGCCAATTTTGGCGCCACTTTTTAATTTCCTTATATGGCGTCTTTTTCGCGGCGATTGTAGGTATTCCATTGGGTATTTTTATCGCACGTCGTCGAAAAATGGCGAAATGGGTACTCGGTGTGGCGAACGTGATTCAAACGGTTCCGTCATTAGCGATGCTATCGATTTTAATGTTAGGCTTAGGATTGGGAGTTAATACGGTTATTGTCACCGTCTTCCTCTATTCCTTATTACCGATTGTCGCAAATACTTATACTGGCATGATTCAAGTGGACCCGACTATTTTAGACGTCGGAAAAGGAATGGGGATGACCCGTTTTCAACTGCTTATGCAAGTAGAGTTTCCTCTTTCTTTTGCTGTTATCATGGCAGGTATTCGTAACGCGCTGGTCGTTGCGATTGGAATTACAGCGATTGGCTCGTTTGTTGGAGCCGGTGGTTTGGGAGATATTATTACAAGAGGAACAAATGCCACAAACGGGACGTCTCTTATTTTAGTAGGTGCCTTGCCGACTGCGTTAATGGCGGTCGTTGTGGACTGGGGATTGAGTTTAGTTGAAAAACGATTAGACCCAGCTTCTAAGGTAGAAAAATAAAGTTTAATTAAAATAGTGCACAAGTTGGGACTTGTGTACTATTTTTTTATTGCTTTTTGATGAGAAAAAGAGTATTTTTTAATTAATTATGAAGCAAAAGTTAAAATGCCTGAGGAGGCTGCCAGTATGAGAGAATTTCAGAAGTCAGTTAAACTAGAAAACGTAAGTTATGATGTTCGGGGGCCGGTATTAGAAGAAGCCGAGCGCATGATGGAAGAAGGCGTCAAAATATTAAAATTAAATACAGGGAATCCAGCAGCGTTTGATTTTCATGCACCGGATGAAATCATTCGTGATTTGATTTTGAATGCGCGTCATTCAGAAGGTTATTCAGAATCAAAGGGGATTTTTTCGGCACGTAAAGCGATTGAGCAAGATTGTCAGCTAAAAGGTTTCCCGAATGTAACGATTAATGATATCTACACGGGAAATGGTGTTAGTGAACTGATTACTATGAGTATGCAAGGCTTGCTTGATAAAGGTGATGAGGTGCTAGTGCCTATGCCGGACTATCCATTGTGGACGGCGTCTGTTTCATTGGCAGGAGGAACGCCCGTCCATTATATATGTGATGAGGAAGCGGAATGGTTTCCTGATATTGAAGATATGCGTAGTAAGATTACGCCAAATACGAAAGGGATTGTCATTATTAATCCGAATAATCCAACAGGCGCTCTTTATTCGAAAGACTTATTAGAAGATGTGGTCGAGTTAGCACGTGAACATGGTTTGCTTTTGTTTTCAGATGAAATTTACGATCGTTTAGTAATGGACGGTCACACGCATATTCCTTTAGCAACGTTAGCGCCTGACTTGTGCGTGGTAACCTTTAACGGTTTATCGAAATCGCATCGTATTGCTGGATTTAGAGCTGGTTGGATGGTTTTGAGCGGTGATAAATCGCATGTGAAAGGCTATATTGAAGGGTTAAATATGTTGGCGTCAATGCGCTTGTGTTCTAATGTTTTATCGCAACAAGTGATTCAGACAGCTCTAGGTGGTCATCAAAGTGTAGATAAGTTATTATTGCCGGGAGGACGTATCTATGAGCAGCGTGAGTATATTACTAATGCGATTAATAGTATCCCCGGTTTAAGTGCGGTCAAACCAAAAGCGGCATTTTATCTATTCCCGAAGATTGATACGAAACGATTTAATATCACAAATGATGAGCAATTTGTCTTAGATTTTCTGCATGAGCATCGCATTTTACTTGTTCATGGTGGTGGTTTTAATTGGCACCAACCCGATCATTTTAGAATTGTGTACTTACCTCAGTTAGAAGAATTAAAACGAACGGCTGAAAGTTTAGAGGCCTTTTTAAGTCATTATAAGCAAAAATAAAAAGAGACAGACGGAACAATGTTTTCCTAATGGTGCAACACTACTAGGAGAGCATGGCTCTGTTCTGACTCTTTTTTATTTCGTTTCTTCTTTGCGATACATTAAAATATATTCTCTTGCATAAAGTAGCCAAGATAAACAAAGGAAAAACAGCATAATGGCGACGACAACTTTGATAATCTGTGTCGAATTGTGTGGCCAAATAAGTAACCCAAACATCCCAATGTAAAGACTGGCTGTTGCTATTTTACCGAACCATTTAGCGCCGTTTAATACCAGTCCTTTATTAATGAAGATGATACCTGTTATCAACATAAAACATTCTTTACCCACTAAGACAAGAGCCACTAAAAGCATCTCAGGATAAAATTTAATCAAGCTGAAAGCAAGCGCAAGCTGTGTTAATTTGTCAGCAACAGGATCTAAAACTTTGCCTAAGTTAGTAATTTGATTATAATTTCGTGCGACATATCCGTCTAAAAAATCGGTCAATCCTGAAGCAACAATAATAGCCGCTGCTAAATAAAAATCTGTGCGTTTTTCAGCATTTAAAATCACGATGAGATAAGGGAAGATTAGAAATAGACGAAATAGTGATAATAGGTTGGGAATACTGGTAATATCTTCCTTGATATTGAGATTTTTTAAATAATCTTTCATGGTATATCACCTCTTTTCATTCTCCTCTCTTAGTATAACTGATAGCTTAAAAAAATTCTTCTCTCATCCCAAAAGAATGATCAATTCTATCTTTGAATACTAATTTTCTTTACAAAACGTTCTTTAATGGTACAATAAACGAAAAGAGGTGGGAAGATGACAGGCATTGGTAGTTTTTTAAAAAGGATGAGAATCGAAAAAAATTATACGGTAGAGATGCTCTCTCAAGGTATTTGTTCGACAGATGAGCTTTTACGAATGGAGGCGAATCAAGAGCTTCCTACAACATACGTTTTAACACGACTGTGTGAGCGATTGAGTATCAGTCCACGTGACTTTTATATGAAAGAGCTGAGTATCAATGACAGTTTGACAAACTGGCTAGCACTTTTGACTTATTATTTTCGGCAAAATAAATATTCAGCCATAGCAGAGGTATTAATATATGTTCGAGAAACGTTTCAAGTCGAAACGCCAGAAGTGATGCAACAATTATTATTTTATGAGGCTCGTTGTGAACGTGAGTTAGCACACGATTTAAATAAAAGTGTGGAGATTTTCCAAAAAAGCTTAAATTTAACTTACTATAAAGGCAAGCAATGGTTAACGGAATGGGAAATTTTGCTTTTATCGGAAGTTGGGTTCGCTTATTTAGAGCAACATCAACCAGCTAAAGCATCCTATTTCTTGGAAAAAAGCGTAACGACTTTGCTCGGTCAACCGAGCTATCATTATCGTATGGAATGTGTGCGCGCTTTTTATTTTATGAGTCAGTATTTTATGTATGTGGATGATTTAGAACGTGCTTTACATTTAGTACATCAGGGAATAACGTGGAATCGCAAAAAGAAATCAGCCTACCTGTTTGCGGAGCTGCTTGAGATGAAAGCTATTATTTTATCGGAGATGAAAGACATTGATGCAGCTGCAGATTGGTTAGAGAAAGCTAATACATTAAAATGGTTGTATCGTTCGACAGAATGTTATGATTATTAGTCAAGAATGGTGTAGACCATTCTTGACTTTTTTTTTAGAAAAGAGTAGCGTTAGGGTAGGAGAAAAAACATTGAGAAAGAGGGATAGAAAAGATGACGAGCTATATTTATGCAGATAAATTCTTTTTGAAAAGTGGCGTAGTGGGACCGGGTTATTTAGAAGTAAAAGATGGAAAATTTGGAAAGATTTTAGATGAAGTGGCAGATGAGGCCCAAGTGACGAATTATCAAGGGAAATGGATTGCACCAGGATTGGTAGATACACATATTCATGGTTATGCCAATCACGATGTTATGGACAATGATGCAGAAGGATTGAAAGTAATGTCTGAAGCTTTACTTTCATGCGGTGTGACGTCATTTTTACCGACAACGCTAACATCTTCGCGTGAATTACTAACGAAAGTAGCTCGTACGATTGGGGAAACATATCAAGACGTCAAAGGGGCAAAAATTAAAGGAATTTATTTTGAAGGACCTTTTTTCACTGAAAAACATAAAGGTGCACAGAATCCTTCTTATTTCTTTGACCCAAGTTTAGAAGTTTTTAATGAATGGCAGGAAGCGTCTGGTGGGATTATTAAAAAGATAGCATTGGCACCAGAACGTGAAGGCGTATCCGAGTTTGTCAAAGAAGTGACATCACAAGGAGTTGTTGTAGCTTTAGGTCATAGTGATGCGACTTTAAAAGAAGCACAAGCCGCAGTTGAGGCAGGTGCAAGTGTCTTTGTTCATGCGTTTAATGGTATGCGTGGCTTACACCACCGTGAGCCGGGAATGGTAGGGGCTGCTATGAGCCTACACGACGTTTACTCAGAGTTAATTTGTGACGGACACCATGTACATCCAGACTCCGTCGATATTTTAGTACAGGCTCAGGGACATGAGCACATTGCGTTAATCACCGACTGTATGATGGCTGGTGGCATGCCTGATGGCGAATACATGTTAGGAGAGTTTCCTGTAACTGTTGGTAACGGTACTGCACGAATGGCGGAAGGAAATCTTGCCGGAAGTATTTTAAAATTAAAAGAAGGTCTGAAAAATGTTGTGGATTGGGGCATTGCCACACCTGAACAAGCGGTGATGATGGCCACATTAATTCCTGCAGTAAGCTGTAAAATCGACGATGAGTGTGGTGTGATTGCAGAAGGTCGTGACGCTGATTTTATCGTTTTAAATCCAGCGATGGAATTAGAAGCGACTTATCTAGACGGGGAATTACGTTATCAAGATGGTGAATAAAAACTCAATCGACAAACAAAAAATGCTAGCAAGTCGCGCTTATCAAGCGGGCACCTCACAATTGGCAGCAGAACGGTTAGCTTGTCGTCAAGTCTTGCATGAGTTCAATCAGATGTCGCCTACGGACATTCAAGATAAAGGAATGGAAAAGCTCGCAACATTATTTGGTGCTAGTGAGGACTTCTTTTTCGAACCCCCATTTCGTTGCGATTATGGATATAATATTCATCTTGGAAAAAATGTTTACGCCAACTTTAATTTAACTATTTTAGATTGTCAAAAAGTTGAGATTGGCGATGATGTCATGTTTGGCCCCAATGTTAGCTTATTTACGGCGAGTCATCCTTTAGATGCGACGCAACGTCATGAAGAAGGTTGGGAATATGCTGAGCCGATAAAAATTGGCAATCGTGTTTGGATAGGGGGTCAGACGGTCATCAATCCGAATGTGACGATTGGCGATGATACGGTAATTGGATCAGGAAGCGTCGTCACAAAAGATATTCCTGCAGGAGTCATTGCTGTGGGTAATCCTTGTAAAGTATTGCGTTCAATAACAGATGAGGATCGTCAAAACTTTAGTAAAAGATATCTCAATTGATAAATATAGAGCTGTTTAAAATTTTCGCTTCTCTTTTTAGTAGGGAAGTGAGATTTTGAACAGTTTTTTATTGTGATTTTGATAAGAAACGATTAAAACTAGCAAAAAGAAGCGTCAATAGCGTATAATAGTATTTTGAGAAATCGAAATAGGAGAAAAAGAATGAGTGAATTTAAGCAAAGTGGTTTAACGTCACAAGAAGTCATAGACAGAAAACAACAAGGTTTGGGAAATGACTTTCAAGAAGATGTATCAAAATCAACAACGGATATTGTCAAAGACAATGTTCTTACCTTATTTAACTTTTTAAACTTAGCAATTGGAATCTGTTTAGCTTTAGTAGGCGCGTATAGTAATATGGTGTTTCTTGCCATCATCGCCGTTAATATCGCGATAGGTATTTATCAGGAAATTCATGCGCGTAATATGGTGGCTAAACTGACCATTGTGTCAAAAGGGCAAACGACGGTCATTCGTGATAGCCATGAACATCGGATGGACGCTAGTGAGCTGGTTATGGATGATATCGTAAAATTACAAGCGGGAGAACAAATCCCCACCGACTTGACTTTGGTGTCAGGCAAAGTCGAAGTGAACGAAGCCCTGTTAACGGGTGAATCAGATTTAATCGAAAAAACATTGAATGATGAATTACTTTCAGGCAGTTTTGTTTCAAGTGGACAATGTTATGCACGTGTTATTCGTGTGGGACAAGATAACTACGCAACAAAGATAGCCACACAAGCAAAAGTCCATAAACCTATTCAATCAGAGTTAGTCAATGCCATTAAGAAAGTATCAAAATTTACGAGTTTTATTATTATTCCTCTAGGGATTATTCTTTTCTTAGAAGGTATGTTTATTCGTCAAAGTGATATCAAAACAGCGGTAGTATCATCGGCAGCCGCTTTACTTGGTATGTTACCTAAAGGGCTGGTGTTGTTAATCAGTATTTCCTTAGCGACAGCGGTAACGAAATTAGCGAAAAAACGTATTCTTGTCCAAGATATGTATGCTGTAGAAACGCTAGCGCATGTAGATACTTTGTGTTTAGATAAAACGGGGACGATTACCGAAGGAAAAATGACGGTGCAACAAGTCACCCCATTTTCAGAGACAAGCACGGCACAGTTAGAAACAATCATGGGGAATTATTTGGCTAATACAACAGATAACAATATTACCATGCAAGCCATTCGTCATTACTATCCTGAAAAACAGACATTCACTCATCAAGATACGCTCGCATTTTCTTCCGAGCGAAAATGGGGAGCGGTGAGCTTTAAAGAGGAGGGCACCTACTTTTTAGGTGCACCAGAACGACTACTAGGTACGCGTGAAGCAAATGAGATGCCACTCATTCAAAAGGCACAAGAGAACGGTCATCGTGTTTTAGTATTGGGTCATAGTGATGAAAGTTTGATATTAGAAAATATCACGGCTCTACCGTCTATTAACTGTTTAGCGGTAATTGAAATTGATGACCCGATTCGAAAAGATGCGAATAAAACCCTTGCATATCTACATGCTGAAGGGGTAGATTTGAAAGTGATTTCGGGGGATAATCCTGTTACTGTGTCTAATATCGCTCGTCGCGCAGAATTACCGCACTACGACCAATACATTGATTTATCTGCTACAACGACCGAAGCAGAAGTTCGTGAAGCAGCACATGAATACACAGTCTTTGGCCGTGTGACACCTCAACAAAAACAGATTTTAGTCCAAGAATTTAAAGCGGCTGGAAGAGTCGTAGCAATGACAGGAGACGGTGTCAATGATGTTTTAGCTTTACGTGAAGCTGATTGCAGTATCGCAATGGCAGAAGGAGACCCTGCAACGCGTCAAATTGCTAACTTAGTCTTACTAGATTCAGATTTTACGAGTCTACCAGAAGTTTTATTTGAAGGAAGACGTGTGGTTAATAATGTCACGAAAGTCGCGAGTATCTTCTTTATCAAAACAATCTATTCGTTTTTCTTGTCGATTCTTTGTGCGATTACGGCAGTGGCATTCCCTTTCGTGCCAATTCAAATTACGTTGCTTGACTTGGCGATTGAAGGGTATCCTTCTTTCTTCTTATCTTTTGAAGAAAATAAAAAACAAGTCAAAGGCAAGTTTTTACCGACAGTTATACGTCATGCCTTACCTAATGCTTTATTAGTCGTGATGAATGTTGTGATTGTTTATATGTTAGGCAAGAACCAAGGGTGGTCAGAACTTGAAACGACGACATTGATGTACTACTTATTAATGGGTGTGAGTGTGATTGCGGTTATTAAAGCATGTTTACCGTTTAATCCATTACGAGTGTTCTTGGCTGTTACGACGACGGTAGGAGTTTACACGGCTGCTTACCTGTTCCGCTCTATTTTATATATCGGAACATTGACGTCACATACATTCTGGCCATTTGTTGTATTGATAGTAGTAAGTTTAATATTACGTCTTATTTACGATAAGTACTTTTTAAAAGAAGTTTATTATCACTAACGGAATGCCTGGAGAATTTCTTCGGGCGTTTTGTTAGAAAAAATGTTCATATAATAATGCTATTATAGAAAGAGGGCTGTTATGAAAAAAATTATCTTTTTTGATGTAGACGGTACGCTATGCCAAATGGACGGTACTGTACCACAAAGTGCGAAAGAAGCGATTAAAGAAGCGCAAGCGCAAGGACATAAAATGTATTTATGTACAGGGCGTTCACGACCGGAGATAACGTCGGAATTATTAGCGATGAATTTTGACGGTATTATTGGTGCTGGTGGTGGATATATAGAAAAAAATGAAGAGGTACTGGTTCATAAAAAATTACCAGCTGATGCCGTAAAAGATATTATTGCCTACTTTGATGAACATCAGATAGGTTATTATTTAGAGTCTAATGACGGTTTATTTGCCAGTGATAATTGTCAAGAAGTGATAGAGCATCAAGTTTTAACCTATTACAAAGGAGACCGTGATGCATTAGCAGGAACGCAGTCGTTTTTAGCGTTGCTAGCAGAGGCGGCCGGTAAAGAGATGAACCTTCACAATGTTAATAAGATTTCTTTTATTAGTATCGACCATCCGTTTGACAAAGTAGCACAGCAATTTGGCGAGCGTTTCTTGTTGCATCATTCAACTGTTCCACAATTTGGTCCACAAAGTGGCGAGTTATCAATGAAGGGTGTTGATAAACAAACCGCGATTGAATATGTCTTAAATGCGTATCAATTGACTTCAGACGACGCCATTGCGTTTGGCGATGGTAATAATGATATTGCGATGTTTCAAGCTGTTGGCTATGCGATTGCAATGGAAAATGCCACAGACGAATTAAAAAAATATGCTGATGCAATTACTGCTCGTGCCGAAGACGATGGGATTGCTAAAAGTTTTGCTCAATTGGGATTGATGAGTTAATAAAAAGGCTGTGACGAACATGTATGTTCGTCACAGCCTTTTGAGTTTAATTGTTTTTTTCGATAGCATGTCCACCGAAACCATTGCGTAAAGCCGCAACGACTTTACCTGTAAAGGTATCATCATACATAGAGCGATAACGCATCATTAATGAAAGAGCAATGACGGGTGTAGGAATTTGGTAATCTAAGGCGGTTTCAACCGTCCATTTGCCTTCTCCAGAAGAATGCATTACGCCTTTAATTGCCTCTAATTTAGGATCTTCTACGAATGCTTCGTGAGCTAACTCCATTAACCATGAGCGGATAACAGAACCATGATTCCAAACGTTTGCCACTTCTGCTAAATCATAATCGAACGGCCCACCTTCTAATACTTCAAAGCCTTCTGCGATAGCTTGCATCATGCCGTATTCAACACCATTGTGTACCATTTTTAAAAAATGACCGCTACCAGCGGGACCTGTATACATGAACCCTTCATCGACTGCGAGAGCTTTAAAAAGAGGAGCGAGTTGTTCAAAAATCGTTTGTTCGCCGCCAATCATTAAACAAGCTCCTTGATTTGCGCCGCTTGTGCCACCGCTTGTACCGACATCTAAGAAATGAATGCCTTTTTCTGCAAAACGTGCCGCTCTTAATTGAGATTCTTTATAGTTAGAATTTCCGCCATCAATGACGATGTCATGTTCTGATAGTTCGTTTAATAATGTTTGACACGTTACTTCAGTGGGTTCACCTGCTGGGACCATCATCCAAACAATCTTTTGTTGTGGTAATGTCGCTAATAATGAAGTTAAAGAATCAGCTGTTTCGATACCTTGTGCCTGAATTGTTTGTCGACAGGTTTCATTCAGGTCAGTGCCGACAACACGAAACCCTTCTCGCTGCATATTTAACGCTAAATTTGCTCCCATTTTTCCTAAACCAATCATCCCTATTTCCACGTCGTTCACTCACTTTCGATTTTATAGTTTCATTATAGAACATAATTCTTTTTAAATCAAACTAAAAAAGAATTATGTTCTATTTATAAATCGCATAACATGGTATAATAATGTTAAAAAGAGAAGGTGAAAAAATGAATCGCGTATTAAAGTTAAAAATAGAAGCCGTTTACCGAGACTTAACTGCTAAAGATAAGAGAATTGCCGATTATATAGTGAAATATCCTGAACAAGTGATGACGTTGTCGATTAGAGAGTTGGCGCAAGTGCTGGAAGTAGCAGAATCGACGATTTTTCGTTTTGTACAACGATTAGGGTATGAAGGGTATAAACAGTTTAAATTGGAGCTAGCTCAAACACAGGGAAAACCACAACTTACTACCAATTTGTATGAAGAAATCTCTGCTAACGACTCCCCAGTTATTATTGCGCAAAAGGTATTTGAAGCTAATACGCAAGCGTTGATTGATACACAGCATTTATTAGCAGACGACGCATTTGAAGAAGCGGTACGACTTTTAAGTGAGGCAAAATCAATCTTCTTTTTTGGAGTGGGTGGATCTAACGCTATCGCAATGGATGCGTATCATAAATTTTTACGTTCGCCACTTTCTGTTTCATATGCGATTGATAGTCATATTCAACGTATGGAAGCCTCACGTTTAGATGAGACCGATGTAGCGCTGATTATTTCTCATTCTGGACAGAGCCATGAAGTGTTAGAAATGGCCAAGCAAGTGAAACGCAATCAAGCACGGCTAATTGCTTTGACGAGTTTTGCTTTGTCGCCTTTAGCAGAGCTCGCCGATGTCGTGTTAATTTCACGAGCTAACGAAGTGAAGTATCGACCTGAAGCATTAGCTTCACGTCTTTCACAGCTCAGTATTATCGATGCCTTGTTTGTGAATGTGATGTATGCCGACGAAGAGGCCTCACAGTCCTACTTAACTAAAATGCGAGAAGTAATTGAAACGACTAAAGAAATAACAGACTAAAGTATTCGCCAATGCGAATGCTTTTTTATTTTGAAAATTATCATTACTGAATATTATTCAATAAAAGGTCTTGATTTTTAATGTGACGTACTATATAGTTTGTGTTAGGTAAATAATACGTCTTATTAAAAACAGGAGGATGCAGTATGAAATATGTTTACCCCTTTTCTGAAGGTAGTAAAGAAATGAAAGCCTTGCTTGGTGGTAAAGGTGCTAACTTATCTGAAATGACACGTGAAGGCTTGCCAATACCTGAAGGATTTGTGATTACTACCGAAGCATGTATGAATTATTTAAATAAAAAGATGGATTTAAAAAATGATTTGATGAATGATGTTTTAGAACAAATTTCGCAATTAGAGCAGCTAACAGGGAAAAAATTAAACGGTCAGCGCAATCCGTTGCTGTTATCCGTTAGAAGTGGCGCACAGTATTCAATGCCAGGTATGATGGACACAATTTTAAACTTAGGTTTAAATGATGTCACTGTGGAAGGATTGGCTACTGAAACACAGGATGAACGGTTTGCTTATGATTGCTACCGTCGTTTTATTCAAATGTATGGCAATGTTGTCATGGGCATAGATATTAATCGCTTTGAACAATATTTTGAACATATGAAAGAAACATGTGAGATTACGGAAGATCATCAACTAACAGCGACAGATTTGAAACAAATTGTCAAAGTCTATCAAGAGATTTATCAAGAAGTGACTCAGACGATATTTCCACAAGATCCATTAGAGCAATTGACTCTAGCAATAGAAGCCGTTTTTAATTCTTGGCATAACCATCGTGCCTATATATACCGCAACCGTCACGGCATACCTCACGATTTAGGTACCGGTGTGACAGTACAACTAATGGTTTTTGGTAATAAAGGCGAAACGAGTGGAACGGGTGTCCTATTTACACGTCATCCGAGTGAAGGAACTGATGAAATATTTGGTGAGTACTTAGTTAATGCGCAAGGAGAAGATGTTGTAGCCGGTATTCGTACGCCACAGCCTATTGAACAAATGGCAGCTCAGTGGCCAGATGTCTATCAAGAACTCGCTCAGCATGTCAAACATTTAGAGCGTCATTATCGAGATATGCAAGATGTGGAATTTACCGTAGAAGAAGGTAAACTATATATTTTACAAACACGTAATGGTAAACGAACGGCACGCGCGGCTTTCCAGATTGCACATGATTTGGTAGAAGAAAATCTCTTGACACCGCGTGAGGCGCTTGCTCGTTTAACGCCTAATATGGCAGATGAATTGTTGCATCCTGTTTTTGTTGAAAATAGCGAAACACAAAGTAAGTGGCTAGCGAAAGGCTTGCCAGCCAGTCCCGGAGCAGCTACAGGTAGAATCGTTTTTAATACAGTAGCAGCTAAAGAGTGGACGGAGCGTGGCGAGTCGGTGATATTAGTTCGTCAAGAAACGTCACCTGAAGATGTTGAAGGGATGTTATTAAGTCAAGGAATTTTAACAAGTCGTGGTGGAATGACTTCGCATGCTGCTGTGGTTGCTCGTGGTTTAGGGACTTGCTGTATCGTAGGATGTCAGGAAGTAATCGTAAATGAAACGACTAAAACAATGACCACCGCTTCCGCTGTTTTTAGAGAAGGCGATGAGATTTCGATTGATGGAAATACGGGTAATGTCTATCAAGGCGCAGTTGAAACAGAAAGTGCTGAGGAAATGCCAGTCTTTGAAACGATACTCGGTTGGGCAGATGAGATTGCGACAATGAAAGTGAAAGCAAATGCTGAAACACCTAAAGAAATGGCATTGGCTTTAAAATTTGGGGCGCAAGGTTTTGGTTTAGTCCGAACGGAGCATATGTTCTTCAGTGAAGATAATTTAAAATGGATGCGTCATATGATTTTGGCTGAAAATGTGGCAGAACGCACAGAAGCATTAAAAGTATTAGGAAAAAACCAAGTTCATGATTTTAAACAGTTATTAGATTCTGCACAAGGAGCGCCATTTGTTATTCGGTTACTAGATCCTCCACTGCATGAATTTTTACCTCATACGGAACAAGAAATTCAGCAAGTTGCACAACAACTTGGAAAAGCGCCAGACAATTTAGCGCAAAAATTAAATGACTTAAAAGAAGTCAATCCTATGTTAGGCCATCGAGGCTGTCGTCTAGCTATTACCTATCCTGAAATTTATGAGATGCAGTTGGAGGCGATTTTAACAAGCTTATCAGAAACGACACAAGCATTACGACCATCCGTTTTAGAAGTGATGATACCATTAGTTGGGTCGCACGCGGAGTTGGCACTTATTCGTCAACGATTAGAAGCTTATCAAGCTAACTGGGAAGCGAAACATCAAGAGCGTCATACGATACGCTATGGTACGATGATTGAAATCCCTCGAGCTTGTGTTACCGCGGATAAATTAGCAGAAAGTAGCGACTTCTTTAGTTTTGGAACTAACGACTTAACACAAATGACTTATGGCTTTTCACGAGATGATGTGTATAAATTTATTGGAGAGTATGTTGAACAAGGCTTGCTACCTCATGACCCATTTCAACATGTGGATACAGAAGGAGTCGGTGAACTCATGCGTATGGCAGTTGAGAAAGGACGTCAGACGAATCCTGACTTACCAATCGGCATTTGTGGAGAAGTAGGAGGAGACCCACAGTCTATTGAGTTTTACCAAACACTCGGATTAAACTATGTTTCTTGTTCTCCATATCGTGTGCCTTCTGCTCGATTGGCCGTCGCTCAGGCAACTATGTAAAGTAAAAAGAAGCGTGTGCTTTAGACACACGCTTCTTTTTTTATTTAAGGAGATAGAGGATTCTTTGAACAATGCTTTTTGTTTCTTCTTCACTTTCTCTAAAAGTGACAGCTCGATCAGGATGATTGGTAATAATTCCGTCCACGTCCCATCGTAAATATTTTTGAATCAAGTCATCTTTGTTAACTGTCCAAACAAAGAGAGGCTGTTTCTTAGCTTCTGCTTGTTGAATTAATTTTTTAGTGACTGAAAATTCTTCAAGCACGATAAAATCATGCGACGTATCAGGTAAGTTGCCTATATTTAGTGGCAGTACATAGCCTGTTTGAATATCGTCATTGATTTTTTTTAATTGATTCAGCATAGGAAGGTCGAGCGATTGGACGAGAAAGCTTTCCGTCACTTCGTAACGTGTTAATAACTCGTTTAAATGAGTGAGATACTGTTCTGATTCAAAGCCATGTGGTTTTATTTCAATTAGAAGCTTAATGTCTTCTTTAATTGCAACTTGAATAAATTCTTCTAATGTTGGGATGCGACTCGTCATGTTGTTTTGAGAAAGCTGTAATGCTCTTATTTCGTCTAAAGTCATATCGTAAACCATCCGATTGTGACCAGTTAGTCTTTTTAAATTAGTATCGTGCATGACGACGATTTCTCCGTCTTTGGTTTCTTGAATATCCAGTTCAGCGTAATCAGCTCCGCTTTTTGCTGCGCCAATAAGGGCTTCTATTGAGTTTTCCACTCCTTTTTCCATGAAGCCGCGATGTGCCACGATAGCTGTTTTAGGCTGATAAACAAGATGTTTCAATGTCAATGTATTGTTAACACTAAATGTGATAAACAATAGCAGCGTGAATAATAATTTCCACTGATTTTTTTTAAAGAACCTGTTAAATCTAGGCTGAATCATTGTAGGTGACTTAGTAATAGGGTGATACGTTTTAACAATCATAATGCTAATGAAGACTTGAAACAGACCGACAGCGAAAAAGAGTAGCAGTTGAATTAAGGTTAAACTAAATCCTGCTAGAAACGGAGCTAATGAGGGCTGTAAAATCTCGGTCATTAAGACGGGTGATAATAGTACACCAACAATGACAATTACTAAAAGAGTATAGATAAAAGTAGTAAATGAAAAAAGTAAAAACTGTTTTAAAAAGCGATGTTGTGTTTTGTGCCAACTTTTTTGAAAAGCTTGTTTAAGGGTTAGAGTCTCTCGTGTAATAAATAGATATAAAACATAGATTAAACGGAAACCAAGATAGGTTAAGAGTAACATGAGAGTCAGATATAATATGCTACCTTTTGTCGTCATTAATAATTCATCCACAATAAAATCTGGTAATTTAAGATTTTTGAGAAGGTCTGGTTGGATACCTACCGAGACTAATGGAGTGATGATGAAAAAATACAAAATAAATAGTAACGTATACGGACTTAAGAGATAAGGCAGTTTCTTTTGAATACGTCGGTTAATCGTGAGATGAGTGGGTACTTCTTGACGCTCTTGATAGTCAATTAGTAGAAAATAATAGCTAGCTTCAAAAAAGATGGCGATAAAAAGAAAGATAATCAATAAAAATAGCAAAATGATAGTAGCTGGCTGTGTTAAAACGACTAGCAAGGTCTGGTCAGTAAGACTGTTTAGGTTAGCCTTTGACAATAACTGATATAAAATAAAACTTATCGTCGGTAGTGTTATAAAAAACTTCAAAAGCTGAAAGAAAAATAAGGGAGTCATGTACTCTTTTAAGTGTGTTTTGAAATGGTAGAATGTTTCAGTGATACGGTTAAACATAGGTTCAACTCCTTTAATCATGTTGATATTAGTGTAACTGAATAGGGAAATAATGCAAAGATTAACTCATCCAGATAGTATGCTTTAATGAGAGAATGTCTTTTTTTATGATAAACTCATTTAGAATAGGATTTTTTTAGTGAGTTCTCTAGAATTGTGATATACTTATAAGCAAACTGATAAATTTCAAGATTGAATTATTTGGAGGAGGAGCAGCAATGGCTGACAAAAAACCTTTTTATATTACAACTCCCATTTACTATCCAAGTGGGAAGTTACATATTGGCAGTTCATATACCACGTTAGCGTGTGATGCTATGGCACGTTACAAGCGACTGTCAGGTTACGATGTTTTTTATTTAACAGGATTAGATGAGCATGGACAAAAAATTGAACAAAAAGCAAGTGAACTAGGTGTGACACCGCAAGAGTATGTTGACGGTATGGCGGTTTCCGTGCAAAAGCTATGGAAAGACTTAGAAATTAGTAACGATAAGTTTATTCGAACGACAGACCCACAACACGTAAAAGTCGTGCAAAATGTCTTCGAACGATTATTGGCTCAAGGAGATATCTACTTAGGTGAATATGTGGGTTGGTATTCGGTTTCGGATGAAGAATACTTTACTGAAACACAGCTATCCGAAGTCTATCGCGATGATGAGGGTAATGTGATAGGTGGTAAAGCTCATAGTGGACATGAAGTTGAACGAGTGAGTGAAGAGTGTTATTTCTTTAAAATGAGTAAATATGCTGAACGATTAGTCGAGCATTATGAAACACATCCTGATTTTATCCAGCCAGCTTCTCGTAAAAATGAGATGTTGAATAACTTTATTAAACCAGGATTGGAAGATTTAGCTTTAACTCGGACATCTTTTACATGGGGAATTGAAGTGCCAAGCAATCCTAAACATGTCGTTTATGTATGGATTGATGCTTTGATTAACTATATTTCGGCATTAGGTTACGGTACTAATGAAGATGGCGATTTCCAAAAATATTGGCCGGCAAATGTGCATATGATTGGAAAAGAAATCGTTCGTTTCCATACTATTTATTGGCCGATTATCTTAATGGCGCTAGATTTGCCATTACCTGAAACGATTTACGCTCATGGATGGATTGTGATGAAAGACGGTAAAATGTCTAAATCTAAAGGGAACGTTGTCTATCCAGAAATGTTAATGGAGCGCTATGGATTAGATGCGTTACGCTATTACTTGTTACGCTCAGTATCATTTGGTAGTGACAGCGTCTTTACACCAGAAGATTTTGTTTCTCGTGTGAATTATGACTTAGCCAATGACTTGGGTAACTTACTTAATCGTACGGTTGCCATGATTAATAAATATTGTGACGGGGTTGTACCTAAATATGCGTCACTTGTAACAGAATTTGATAGTGAATTATCTACAACCGCAGCGAATACGATTGGAAACTATCATCAAGCGATGGAGAAAATGGACTTTAGTGCTGCGCTAAAAGAAATATGGGTGCTTGTTTCACGTGCTAATAAGTACATTGATGAAACTGAACCTTGGGTTTTAGCGAAGCTACCAGAAAAAGCAGCCGAACTAGACAGTGTCATGGTTCATTTAGCTGAAGCATTAAGAATCATTGCGATATTATTGCAACCATTTTTAACCCACGCACCTAAAAATATTTTCCAACAATTAGGACTTGAAGTGGAATCAATGGCGTTAAGTGATATCCGTTTTGGTGAGTTTCCAGAAGGGGTTAAAGTAATAGGGAAAGGCGAACCTTTATTCCCACGCTTAGACACAGAAGAAGAAGTCGCGTACATTCATGAAAAAATGAATGAAAAACCAACTTCTGATTCAGAAGTTGTGGTTTGGAATCCAGAAGAAACAACGTTAGTTTCTTCAAAAGAAAAAGCTGCTAAATTTGAAGACTTTGAAAAAGTTGAATTAAAAGTCGCAGAAGTGATTGATTGCCAAAAAGTAAAAGGAGCAGATAAGCTACTTCAATTCCGCATTGATGCAGGAGATGAAGGACATCGTCAAATCCTATCTGGTGTTGCGGAGTTCTATCCGAATCCAGAAAAACTTATTGGTAAAAAAGTCGTCATAGTGGCGAATTTAAAACCGCGTAAGATTAGAGGATTATTGAGTCAGGGAATGATTTTATCAGCAGAACATGAGGGAAAACTCCAGTTAATTGAAGCGCCGAAAGAAATGCCAAATGGTTCTGAAATCGCGTAACCCTGTTTTCTAGAAAGAATTTGAGTGGAATGTGATGGGAAAAGAGGCTATCCGATAAGATCAGCCTCTTTTCTGTGTTTGAGAGGAGCGTTAATATATGATATTTGATACACATACGCATTTGAATGTACCACAATTTGCTGAGGACTTGGATGAAACAATTGCACGCGCTCATGAGTATGGTGTAAATGAAATGGCAGTAGTTGGTTTTGACCAGCCAACAATTGAAAAAAGTCTGCAGTTAAGTGAAAAGTATCCTGAGATATATAGTATTATTGGTTGGCATCCAACTGAAGCAGGAAGCTATACACCGGCAGTCGAAAAACAACTGTATCAGTGGTTTGATTCATCAGATAAAATCGTGGCTTTAGGTGAAATTGGGCTAGATTATTACTGGATGAATGATTCTAAAGAAGTTCAAGCAAAGGTTTTTCGTCGTCAGATTGCGATGGCAAAGGAACTTGGTTTGCCGTTTAGTGTACACACGCGAGACGCTTTAGCCGATACGTATCAAGTGCTAAAAGAAGAAAAGGTGGGCGCTCAAGGTGGTATCATGCACAGTTTTAGTGGAGATTGGGAATGGGCGCAACGCTTTTTAGATTTAGGCATGATGATTTCTTTAAGTGGCGTTGTGACATTTAAAAAAGCACTAGAAGTAAAAGAAGTAGCTAAAAATGTACCGCTTGACGCTCTTTTAGTTGAAACAGATGCCCCGTACTTAGCGCCAGTTCCTTATCGTGGTAAACGTAATGAGCCTGGCTATACGTCCTATGTCGTAGATGAGATTGCGAGTTTACGTGGCGATACGCGAGACAATATCGCACGCCAAACACGAGCGAATGCCTATCGTTTATTTCAGTTAGGAGAGGAATATGACGCATCCAAATAATAAGAAAATGAAAATTGACCAAGTGGTTGTCGTTGAAGGAAAAGATGATACCAAGCACTTAAAACAATTTTTTGAAGTAGATACGATTGAGACTATCGGTTCAGCAATTAATGCGGATATTCTAGAACAAATTCGTTTAGCTCAGCAAGTAAGAGGGGTAATTGTTTTAACAGATCCAGATTTTCCTGGAGAGAAAATACGTAAGACGATTACTCACTCCGTGCCAGAAGCTAAGCATGCATTTTTGACACGTCAAGAAGCAACGCCTAGAAAAAAAGGACGTAGCCTAGGTGTCGAGCATGCTACTCAAGAGGATTTGACGTATGCCTTGAGCAAAGTCATGACCCCTACTGCGCATAATGACTACACGCCCGTTTCACGAGAGGTCTTAATAAAATGTGGTTTATTAGCGGGGAGCGAGTCGAAAATGAGACGTGAGTGGCTAGGGAATCAGCTACGAATTGGTTATACGAATGGAAAGCAACTAGTCAAGCGTCTTGAAATGTTTCAGATAACTGAGGAGCAAGTGATAGAGGCGATGAAAAAATTAGGAGAACAACAACATGATTAATCAAAAAGATATAGCAAATCCAAGTCGGACGAAAGAAATTTTAAAAAAGCATGGGTTTACCTTTAAAAAGAGTTTAGGACAAAATTTTTTAACCGACTTAAATATTTTAAATAATATTATCGAAGCGGCGGATTTAAATGAGGAAAGCCACGTCATAGAAGTCGGACCGGGGATAGGTGCGCTAACCGAACAGCTTGCTCGCCATAGTCAACAGGTTTTAGCGTTTGAAATTGACCAACGTTTGTTACCTGTTTTAAAAGACACATTGTCACCCTATTCAAACGTGACGGTTGTCAATCAGGACGTGCTAAAAGCCGATGTAGCTCAAATTGCAGCCGAAACATTTTCATCATTAGATAATATCAAAGTGGTGGCTAACTTACCTTATTACATTACTACTCCGATAATGATGTCGTTTCTGGAGTCAGAGTTACCGGTTGCTGAGATGATTGTCATGATGCAAAAAGAAGTGGCGGAGCGAATTATAGCGAAGCCAGGGAGTAAAGCGTATGGCTCGCTTTCGATAGCGATTCAATACTACATGGAAGCGTCCATTGCCTTTATTGTGCCAAAGACCGCGTTTGTCCCACAACCGAATGTAGACTCTGCTATTTTAAAATTAGTGAGACGCTTAGAACCGAGAGTTGCCGTTCATTCTGAGCAACACTTTTTTGAATTAGTGAGAGCGTCATTTACTCAAAGAAGAAAAACATTGTGGAATAATTTAATCGGCTTTTATGGTAAAACGCCCGAACAAAAAGAAAAAATCCGTCAGGCGTTGGAAATCACTAACATTGAACCGAGTCGTCGCGCGGAGACTCTGTCATTAGAAGAGTTTGCTGATTTAAGTAACACCTTAGTTTCAGCGTAATAAAAAGGCTCTATAATTTAAAGGACTGATGAATCAGAAAGTGATTCATCAGCCCTTTTTTAATTTTCTTGATTTTAGGTATTAAAAAGCATACCGTTCTCCTATATGATTAATTTACCACAAAAAAACAAACGGGAGGCGATATGCTCATGTCTAATGATATCAAAAAATTACTTCGAATCATAGAGCCAAATTTAATCACATCTGACATTTCTTACGAAATGGTAAAAGGACAACAAACATGTGTGGTCAACGCTACTTTTTCACCCCCACTAATGCCTTGTCATCATTGTGGTTCAACGGTGTATAACGAAAGTGGAAAGCAAGTAGTCGTAAGAAATGGTAAGAAAAAAGCGGTCGTGCGTTTTGATCAATTTAATCATTTACCTTTAATTATGAACGTCGCAAAACAACGCTATACCTGTAAAAATTGTGCTCATCATTGGACCGCTACCCCTTATTTTGTCGAGAAAGGACACTCTATTTCAAGACATGTGATACTTAAAATAATAGATTTATTAAAAGAAAAAATCTCATTCACTTTAATTGCGAAGTTATGCCATGTTTCTATTACTACCGTCATTAGGGTATTACGCTCAATAAAAAGTTATTTACCAACTCCCTATCAAACGTACTTGCCGGAGGTCTTAATGGTAGATGAATTTCGTTCCCATTGTTCTTCAGAAGACACCATGAGTTTTATTTGTGCAGATGGTATAACAGGAAAACTTATTAATATACTTCCTTCACGGAAGTTAACGCATTTGACTGCTCATTTCAAAAAGTATCCGAATCCTAACGACGTCAAATTATTAGTCACAGATATGAATGCCGCTTACTTTCAATTGACGAAGAGTGTTTTTACGTCAGCCAAGATTATTATTGATCGATTTCACGTGGTTAAACATTGTAATAAAGCCTTTCAGGACTTTCGTATTAAGGAAATGAAGCGATTGAAACAACAGCATAACCACTTAGGTTACCTAAAATTAAAAGCCAACTGGCGTCGCTTAACGAAGGACCGAATGTCTATCAATCATTCAGAATATAAAACATGGCGCAGTTTCCGTGCACCCCATTATCCTTATCAAACAGAAGCCATGATGATTGACCGTCTTTTGTCTTATTCTGAACCATTAAAAGAAGCCTATCACTGTTTTCATGATATGATGGATGCTTTCAGAAGTAAAAATCACGTGTCATTTATCCAACAACTAAAAGGACTACCTGAAACATTGGATTCAGAATTTCGTAAGAAACTTCAAAACCTTTTAAACTATGAAGAAGGGATTCGTAACTCTCTTCTATATCCTTATTCAAACGGTAAGATTGAAGCTAAAAACACACATATTAAAACTTTAAAACGGGTATCCTATGGATTTAAATCATTTGAGAACATGAAATTAAGAATATTCATGATGAATCGCCTCATTGAAGTAAAATAAAAAAGATGAATGGAACAAGTTCCACTCATCTTTCGACTTCATTTTGATTCATCAGTCCTATTTGACAAAGAGCCAATAAAAATCCCCGATTCTTTTTATAAAGAGTCGGGGATTTTTATTATTTATAAATTTCTGACCATTTCATCAAAGTAATGATCTAGAAAAGGGGGGCTGTTTTAGCGGATGACTTCTTCTGAATCAACATCAAAGAAGTGAGATTTGTTTAAATTGAATGCAAGATCAACTCTTTGACCTGGACGGTAAGTTGAGCGAGCATCTACTTTAGAGATAAACTCAGTATCACCCACAACTGTATATAACATCGTTTCTGCACCTAATAATTCTGAAACGACTACTTCTGCATTCACGACAGAATCTGGTTGTGCTTCTAGAGCGATTGGCTCTGTATGAATATCTTCTGGACGAATACCGAAAATAAGTTTTTTACCTTCGTAACCTTTTTCTTTCAAAACTTTGTTGCGTCCTTCTGGTAGTAAAAGGTTAAGGCCATGTTCATTTGTAATACGGCCATCTTTTAATGTAACGTTAAAGAAGTTCATAGCAGGAGAACCAATGAAACCAGCGACAAACACATTGTTTGGAGTGTCGTAAACTTCTTTTGGAGAACCGATTTGTTGTACAAAACCGTCTTTCATAATGACGATACGGTCAGCCATAGTCATCGCTTCTGTTTGGTCATGGGTAACGTAAATCGTTGTTGTCTCTAAGCGTTGGTGTAATTTAGCAATTTCAGCACGCATCGCTACACGTAATTTAGCATCTAAGTTTGATAAAGGCTCATCCATTAAGAACACTTTTGCGTCACGTACAATCGCACGACCTAATGCCACACGTTGACGTTGTCCACCAGAAAGAGCTGCAGGCTTACGGTCTAGGTATTCTGTTAAACCTAAGATTTGAGCCGCATTTTCAACACGCTCTTTAATTTCATCTTTTGGATATTTACGAAGTTTTAAACCAAACGCCATGTTATCATAAACGGTCATGTGAGGATATAGCGCATAGTTTTGGAAAACCATTGCAATGTCACGGTCTTTTGGTGCAACTTCGTTCATTAAAGTATCACCAATCCAAAGTTCTCCTTCAGAAATATCTTCTAAACCGGCCACCATTCTAAGCGTTGTAGATTTACCACAACCAGAAGGGCCAACGAACACGATAAATTCGCGATCTTTAATATCTAAGTTAAAATCAGTGACTGAATAAAAGTCATTACCATCGTATTTTTTATGAATGTGTTTTAAAGCTATATCTACCATGTGTTTTCACGCTCGCTTTTCTAATTTTCTTTACAAACCAAGTATAAATGAAAGCGGTATTATTTAACAATGTGATTGTGCACAATGATTTCGTCTTTTTTTTCGTCAATCTGACAAGTATGGTACAATGAAAAGAAAAAAGGAGCCGACTATTATGAAAATCGCCTTAATTGCGCACGACCGTAAAAAAACGGAAATGGTGCGCCTTGTTAAAGCTTATCAGCCGATATTTGAAAAGCATAAACTATTTGCGACGGGAACAACTGGTGGTAGAATTGCTGACGAAACGGGTTTGCCTGTTCATCGTTTTAACTCAGGACCTTTAGGTGGCGACCAACAGATTGGTGCTAAAGTGTCAGAGAATGAAATGGATATGGTGATTTTTTTGCGTGATCCATTGACGGCACAGCCACACGAACCAGATGTCAGTGCGTTAATTCGCTTATGCGACGTTTATGAAGTACCGCTTGCGACCAATAGTGGAACGGCAGAAGTATTGATTCGTGGATTGGAAAAACATTTACTTGATTTTAGATATGTCGCAGAAGAACCGCATTTATAAGTCCATCGTTTCATTTTTAAAAGTAGTGTGGTAAGATGATAGCGGTAGAAATACCAAAAATACAGAGTAGAAAATAAAGCGTTAAGTGCCGACGGGATGGGATGTTGCCTGTTGGACGAAGAATTTATTTCGCGATTTTATTTTCGCATTCGCTGCATTACTATGTAGCAACTCTATCAAAGGAGTGCTTCAAAATGAAACAACATTTACAAAGTAAACAAATTGCCTTGATGGGTATGCTTATGGCGTTACAATTAATTGTGACGCGCTTTTTAGCATTGGAAACGCCGATTGTACGCATTAGCTTTTTGTTTATACCGACTGTCATAATGGCGATGATTTTTGGTCCTTGGTTGACAGGAATAGGGAGTACCTTATCAGATTTTATCGGCATATTCTTATTTCCAAAGTCTGCTCCATACTTTCCGGGCTTTTCACTATCAGCTTTTTTAACCGGAGTCATTTATGGACATTTCTTTTATCGAAAGGAAATCACGCTGAAAAGAGTGATTATTGCTAACGTTCTTGTCACGTTTATTATCGATTTAGGACTTAACACACTTTGGCTCTATATGATTATGAATAAAGGAATGTGGGCGTTACTTCCCACCCGATTAGTAACAAATGGTATCATGTTACCGATTCGAATTATTGTAATATATAGTATGGGTCAAAAGAATGTTTTGACTCAGAAGATTAATCAATATGTTATAAAATAAGTAACCAAAGGATTAACATCCCAAATCCTTTTCAAGCCTTAGCGAGAGCTAGGGCTTTTTATATAAGCAAAAAGAGAGAAACGGTTGAATAATCATATGAATTTCGATAGAATGAAAAGGGACTATATTAAAAAGGAAGGATTGTGAGATAGTGTGACAGACCAACGGTTAGAAACGGTATATAAAGCTCTTTATCACATGGCTAAGCAAACGGCTAAGCGTGAGCACGTTTCTTTTTTTGAATCATTAGTGCAAGTTGGAAATAAAATTCTCGATGTTCGGGAAGAAGCAACGCTAACTGACAATCAACAAGAACTTTCAAAAGAGACGTTAGATTTTCTTTCGTTAGTACAATCGTCGGAATTAAAAGCAGAAGAGTGGCGGAAAGTATGGCAGTGGACGCTTTTAAAAGGCTTGACGGAAGAGCCATTACAAGCGAACCATCAACTAACACCTGATGCCATCGGATATTTTATCGGCTTTTTAGTGGAGAAGTTACTTGGCAATGACAAGACGTCTGTTGCGATTATGGATCCTGCCGTTGGAGCGGGTAATTTACTATTAGCTGTCATGAATAGTTTGGCTGAACAGAAAAATCAGTTAGTTGGATTTGGAATAGAAGTAGACGATACGCTTATCGCGTTGGCTGATATTATCTCAAACTTATCTCAAAACTCTGTAACTCTTTATCATCAGGATGCTATGAGACCGTTACTTCTTGACCCAGTAGATATTGCGGTGAGTGATTTGCCGATTGGCTACTATCCGGACGATGAACGGGCGGCAGCGTTTGAGATGAGTATGGAGGAAGGGCACACCTATGCTCATCATTTATTAATCGAGCAGAGTATGAACCACGTGAAAGAAGCAGGGTTTGGTTTGTTCTTAGTGCCACGAGCGTTTTTATCCATGCCACAAAGTCACAAATTTAAGAAATGGATTCAACATTCAGTTTATTTACAAGCGATTATTGCGTTACCCCAAAACCTCTTTAAAAATGAAGCTTCAGAGAAGTCCATTATCATTCTTCAAAATAAAGGGGCACAGAGTAAACAAGCAGAAGTCTTAGCTGCTTCATTAACATCATTACAGGATATCACTGCTTTAAGTCGATTTTTTGATGAATTTGATGCTTGGCAGATGAATAATTTAAAATAAAAGGAGAATATTTATGTCTAAAACAATTGCAATTAATGCAGGTAGTTCTAGTTTAAAATGGCAAATCTTTGAAATGCCAGAAGAAACAGTTATCGCGAAAGGTATCGTTGAAAGAATTGGTTTAAATGACTCAATCTTTACTATTTCTTACGGAGAAGGCGAAAAATTTCATAATGTCTTAGATATTCCAGATCATGAATTTGCTGTGAATATGTTATTAGACAAGTTAACCGAGCTCAATATTGTGTCATCTTTAGAAGAAATCGAAGGTGCTGGACATCGCGTGGTAGCTGGGGGAGAATATTTTAAAAAATCAGCATTAGTGACAGCAGATGCCTTAGCGAAAATTGAAGAATTAGGAGAATTTGCACCACTTCATAACCCAGCAGAAGCGAAAGTGATTCGTGTTTTTGAAAAATTATTACCACACACAGTGAATGTGGCAGTTTTTGATACATCATTCCACACAACAATGCCTGCTGAAAATTATTTATATAGTATCCCAATGGAATATTATGAAAAACATAAAGCACGTAAATACGGTGCACATGGTACAAGTCACCGTTATGTTTCAGAGCGTGCAGCAGAAATGTTAGGCAAACCAATTGAAGAAACTAAGATTATCACTTGTCACTTAGGTAATGGTGCTTCTATTACGGCAGTTGAAGGTGGTAAATCGATCGATACTTCTATGGGATTCACACCGTTAGCTGGTGTTACTATGGGGACACGTTCGGGTGATATTGATGCGTCAATCTTACCATACATCATGAAAAAAGAAGGTATGACGGATATCAACGAAATGGTTGATATTTTAAATAAAAAATCAGGACTACTTGGTTTATCAGGCATTTCAAGTGATATGCGTGATGTTCAAGCATCTGATACAGAAAACGCTAAAACAGCTCTAGCTATTTTTATTAACCGTGTTCAAAAGTACATTGGTAGTTATGTTGCCGTTATGAATGGTGTCGACGCTATCGTCTTTACAGCTGGAATTGGCGAAAACGCGATTGAATTACGTCGGGACATTATTAATGGCATGACGTGGTTTGGTTGTGAAATTGATGACGAGAAAAACAATATCCGTGGAGAAGAACGTGTCATCTCTACTGACGATTCTTCCGTTAAGGTGTTATTAGTGCCGACAGACGAAGAAGTAATGATTGCTCGTGACGTAGAAGCTTTAAAATAATCATTTAGATCGTTTAGCTCTTTGCTTTTAAGCAAAGAGCTTTTTTGTTTAAAAGAAACTTGCATTTTGTTGTGAAATTACTTACACTGTTATTGGGAATGAAAATCATTCTCATTTAGATAATTGAGGTGAGAAGTTTGCAAAAGAAAGTACTTTTTATACTATTACTTGGTTTTAGCTTACTGTCATTATTTGTAGGGGTTAAAAGTGTACCGGTAACCTCCTTGATACATTTAACGCCCGAACAGTCTTTGGTGTTATGGACTACGAGGATACCGCGAACTTTGAGCTTATTGATAGCTGGAGCGACGATTGCGGTTAATGGGTTAATCATGCAACAGTTAACTCAAAATAAATTTGTTTCCCCAACGACAGCTGGAACTATGGATAGCGCTAAACTAGGTATTTTGATTGCTATGCTTTTCTTTCATGATAGTAGTATTTTGGTACGCTCCGGCATTGCGTTTGTATTTTCGTTACTTGGAACCTTTGTATTTTTACGACTTATCCAGAAATTACCTCAGTATAATCAATTAATGATTCCACTGATAGGGTTAATGTACGGCAATGTAATCGGTGCTGTGGTGACATTTTTTGCTTATCAATTTCAGCTAATTCAAAACATGTCATCATGGTTACAAGGTAATTTTGCTACGGTTACTAAGGGATCTTTTGAGTTAATGTATTTGGCTTTTCCATTATTAATAGTTGTGCAGTTATACGCTCAGCATTTCACGCTAGCAGGGTTGGGAAAAGATACGGCGACAGCAGTGGGGTTAAACTATCAAAAAACGCAGTGGCTAGGTTTAACCATTGTGGCGATGTCTAGTAGTGTCGTATTAGTTACAGTCGGGACACTACCATTTTTAGGTGTAGTTGTACCGAATATTGTTTCATTATTTTATGGTGATTATTTAAAAGAAACGGTTAGTATTACGGCGATTTGCGGGAGTTTATTTTTAGTCGTTTCTGACATTTTAGCTCGGCTTGTGATTGCGCCTTATGAAGTTCCTGTTAGTTTGATTGTATCGGTAATTGGTAGCTTATTATTTATTGGTTTGCTAATAAGGGGGTATCGCAATGAATAAGGGATACTCGACGAAGCGTGTTTGTCTGTTACTTGTCCTTTTACTTATAATAAGTACGCTCGGCTATTTATTTTATCAAACCTATGGGAATTGGGAGTTTGCCTTAGCTATTAGAGGAAAAAAATGGTTGGCTTTTCTATTAGTCGGGATTAGTGCTAGTTTTTCAACCATCACGTTTCAAACATTAAGCCATAATCATTTTATTACGCCCACTATTTTAGGATTTGATGCCCTTTATGTTCTCATTCAAACCTGTTTGTTTTTTCTGTTTGGAGCTTCGTTTGTCTTGCATCCGCAACAACAAGTTTGGCTCTTTGTTCTTAATGTCCTGTTAATGGTTGTCATGGGAACGCTTTTGTATAGTGGCTTGCTACGGTTTGCTAAAAAGGATATTTTCATCCTTTTGATGATTGGGATGATTTTAGGCACGCTTTTTTCTAATTTTGGGACCTTTTTACAAGTTCTGATGGATCCAAATGAGTATGATAAATTACAAGGTCGTCTATTTGCTAGTTTTGGCAATATTAATCAACAATTATTACTATACACGGCTATCGGTACGCTTATTACGATTATTTGGCTTTGGTCACAGCGACATAAATTAGATGTCTTATTACTCGGCGATGATTTAGCGATTAATTTGGGTGTCAATGTCGCGGTCTTTCGTATACAATTACTCATTGCAATTACGTTATTAGTAGCATTGAGTACGGCGTTAGTAGGACCCATTTTATTTTTAGGCTTCTTAGTCGCTAATTTAACCTACCGTTTAGTGAATCGGCATGAACATCGCCTTTTATTTGCGATAGGAAGTTTGATAGGGATGACCTTATTAATTGTGGGACAGTTTTTAGTTGAATTTATTTTTCATTGGAATACGACGTTAAGTGTCGTGATTGAATTTATCGGAGGTAGTTATTTTATTTGGCTAATATGGAAGCAAAGAAAGGCGTTGGGTTAGATGGAGTTATCGTCAGTATCAAAACGTTATGAAGCAAAACAAGTCATTGAACCAGTCGATTTGACTATTAAAGAAAAAAGTATGACCGCCTTTATCGGTCCAAACGGTGCGGGAAAGAGTACCTTGTTAAGTATGATGAGTCGCTTAATTGAAAAAGATACGGGTTCTATTTATATCGACCGACAGGAAATAAAATCTTGGAAACAAGATGAGTTAGCCAAAAAACTAGCAATTTTGAAACAATCCAATACCGTCCAGTTAAAATTGACGGTCGAAGAACTGGTGTCGTTTGGACGCTTTCCTTATAGTCATGGCCGATTGACAAAAAAAGATAATATTTTAATCAATGAAGCTATTCAGTTTATGGGGTTAGATGAATTGAAAATCTGTCGTATTAATACGTTATCCGGTGGGCAATTACAACGCGCGTATATTGCTATGGTTTTAGCTCAAGATACGGATTACATTTTATTGGATGAGCCGCTCAATAACTTGGATATGAGTCACGCAGTTCAAATGATGCAGATATTACGTCAACTAGTCGATGAAAGGGGCAAAACAGTGATAATTGTTTTGCACGACATCAATTTTGCAGCGAGTTATGCAGATGAAATCGTTGCGATGAAAAAAGGGAAAATTTATCAGACAGGTCCGACAAATGATATTATTCAAAAAGAGATATTAGATAGTTTGTATGAAATGAACATTCGAGTTTGCGAATTGGATGGGAAACGTTTTTGTTTGTATTTTAATGAATAGGAGAAAAAAGATGAAAAAATGGATGAGTTTAGCAGTGTTAGGAATCATGATAGTTGGCTTAGTCGGTTGCGGTAAGCAAGAAACAAAAACAAGTGAAACAAAAGATGCTGCTGATAAAGAGGTAGTGACGGTACAAGATGGTCACGGTCAAGAATTTGAAATGATGAAAAAACCTCAAAAAATAGTGGTTTTTGATATGGGGTCATTAGATACGATTCATGCGCTAGAAGAAAGTGAAAAGGTTGTAGGAGTACCTCAGAAAAATCTGCCTAGCTATCTTTCTGAATTTGAAAACGTGTCCTCTGTTGGTGGGTTAAAAGAACCGGACTTAGAAAAGATTAATCAATTGAAGCCAGATTTAATTATTATTTCAGGTCGTCAAGAAGATTATCAAGAAACTCTTTCAGCTATTGCACCGACATTGTACGTTGCTTTAGAAAGTGGACAAGCGTGGGAAGATACACTAAAAAATATAGAACAATTGGGGCAGATATTAGATAAAGAATCTGAAGCAAAATCACACATAGACTCGTTAAAAGCAAGACGCGACCAATTACGTGAAAAAATTGAAAATAAAGAAGAGAAAGCATTAATTACTCTTGTGAACGAAGGACAGCTATCGGCGTATGGCTCCGGTTCGCGCTTTGGGATTATTCATGATGCGTTTGGTTACAAGCAAGCAGATGATACCATTGAAGCTTCAACACATGGTCAGTCAGTATCGTTTGAATATGTATTAGAAAAAAATCCAGATGTATTATTTATTATCGATCGTACGCAAGCTATTGGGGGAGATACACATAACAATAATATTGAAACGCAACCCTTAATAGCGGAAACGAAAGCAGCTCAAAATGAACGATTGGTTCGATTAAATCCGGAAGTTTGGTATTTATCCGGCGGTGGAATTGAGTCCTTAAATCTTATGATGGATGATTTAGAAAAATAAAATAAATGATAAAAAGAAAACGTGTTTGGCTTAGCTAAACACGTTTTTTAATAATTAAAACATAAAAAAGCGCATGAAACTATGATAATATAAATAAAAAGATGAAAGGGGTTTTTAGATGAATGGGAAACAAGATGAATTAATTAGACGAGCTAAAAATAATGATAGTGATGCTTTTTCTGAATTATTTAAACAATATAGACCAATGGTGTTAAATCTATGTCATAATTATTATCTGCGTGGCTTTGATAGAGAAGACTGGATACAAGAAGCCAGAATTGTTTTGTATGAGGCCGTTGGTCATTATGACGAACTTTTTGGGGTCCACTTCTCAGTTTATTACAAAATCCTTTTAAAACGTCATCTTTTTAGTCTCATTAGGAAAAATAATGCGAAAAAAAGACGTGCAAGTCAAGAGGTACTGTCTATAAATTCTGTATATGAAAATGATAACATGCGGTATTTGATGAGTGATACAATTGATTTAGATGCGATTGATCGGGTTATTATTAATGAAACAATTAAAAACATGATTGACAAATTAGATGAGGAAGATCGAAAAGTTTTTTGCGCCTATTTACGCAAGAAAACATTAAAACAAATTAGTGAAGAGTGTAATTGTACGGTTTATAAGGCGACTCAGATTCTTAAAAAAATAAAGATGAGAATAATAACATTATTAAACGAAAGCTAATAGAAAGTTGAACTAACAGTGATTAGAAATAATTGTTATCGAAAATCCATCAAAGATGTGATACAATCAGTAGAAGTTTAATATAAAAGATAATTTAACGTGAGAAAGATTTTACAAACAATACATTCAGATAGGAGCGGTTGAATCCGTGCTTAAAAAACAATTACTTAGGCGACAGTGGCAGTTTATTCTTATGAGCTTAACGCTATTATTAGCCTTTTGTTATCCTTTTATGATGGTTAAAGCAGCAGTCGAAGAATTTCGAGTTGTTGGTTACTTACCAGACTATGATATGGTTCATTTGAAGCATACTGTTGACTTTAAACAAATGACGGATATTAACTATTTTTCAATGGTCCCGACCAGTTCAGGTAGTTTGAAATTTACTGATAGTGGGAGCGGTGATCAACTGACTCACTTAGTAACTGAAGCTCATAAAGAAAATGTAAGAGTGGGCGTCAGTATCGGTGGTTGGGGGTTAAGTGATAATTTTAGTCAAGCAACGAGCGAAGAGAATCGTCCGCACTTTGTTAAGGAAATTGTTCGTTTTGCAGCCAAATATAAGCTGGATACGATAGATATTGATTGGGAATATCCTTCTGTTTCAGAGGCGGTACAGTTTACTGATTTTATGAAAGACCTAAGAGTGGCGCTTCCCTCTAAGGTTGACGTGACCATTTGTGTCCCTTCTGGTGTTACAGCTGACGGGGTTCCAAGTGGAAATTGGGAACAGCATTTTACCCCAGAGGCATTGGCAGAAGCTGACTGGATTAATGTGATGTCGTATGATGCTCAATCTACAGGCTATCCTAATCACTCACCACTTGAACTACACGAACAAAACTTGACGTATTGGAATCAAGTTATGGGTGGAAATCATCTTGACAAGTTAGTTATTGGGATTCCATTTTATGGGAAGGCACTTGATGGTTCAGTGCTGACATATCAAAATATGATCGCCAAACTTTCGGAAGTCCCGACGCGTGATGATGTAGAAGTGAATGGAACAGTCTATTACTTTAACAATAAAGAAACAATCAGTAAGAAAACACAATTGTCAATAGACCAACAAGCGTTAGGTGTGATGATTTGGGCGCCCACACAAGATGTCGAGTTAAATAGTCCACGTCGTTTAACCGATGTGATTACAGGAACTATTAAGAAAAATCAACTGGCTTTAGATAAGACTGTTTTTCCAAAAGCAAAGCAAGTAAAGACTTCGCGACTCAAAGGAATAATTACATGGAAGCTTTTCTTTACGATAATCATGTTAGGTGTGCTTGCTTTTGGCCTCTGGTTATTTTCTGGACGCGGAAATCAGTGGATGCCTGACTATCTCGGCGAAAAGAAAGTAAAAAAGGAAAAGTTTGGACCGATGGTGGGACTTCTAGTCACCAGTCTTTCCATTTTAGTCTTAATAGCGATTTTATTTCCTTGGTATGTGATTATGACACTCTTAGTTGCTTTAGCAGGAGCAATTGTCTGGTTATTAAAAAATTAAAAGCGTGAAAGTGTTAAATTCTAACACTTTCACGCTTTTTTATTGTAAATCTCCTGTTAAGAATTGAGCTTTGCCAAAACCAAAACTCCAGTCTTCATCCTCATTGATAACAAAATTAATCATCAAATCCTCAGGTTTTAATTGACATTCTTTATAAAGGGCTTGTTGTAGCTGTTCATACAGTTTTTCCTTCTGTTCGGTCGTGCGTTTACGACTGACAACAGTGATGAGGACGCGCTGATGTGTACGTTCAAAGCCAAGTCCTGTATCTTCCATGACTAATTCATAAGGTTCATGTTGAGTCACGACTTGATAACGGTCACCTTCTGGTAATTCTAAAGCATCTAAAAAAATACGATGTGATACGTCTAATAAATGAGTGATTTCCTGCTGACTCCGTCCTTTTACGAGGTCAAATTTAACTAATGGCATAATACATGTAACTCCTTTCTATATGTCAACTGTTATGGGTTCAATCTGTTTGTCATTAAAGAAATCAAGATAAGTCGTATCAAAATCTTTATCCGTAATAATTTTATCTACTTGGTCGAGAGAAGCGTAAGTGAGTAAGGTTGATTTTTCAAACTTACTTTTGTCGGCAAGTAAATAAATATTAGCCGCTTTATCCACAATATGTTTCTTTATTTCATACTCCATTAAATCAGAGTTCATCATGCCATTATCAATAGAAACGGCAGTAGCTGCCATAAATGCTTTTGAAATATTATATTTATTAGTAATTTGATCCGGTGTAATGCCGACAAAAGAACGCGTTGAGCGTTTGAACATATTCCCTAATAAAAAGACTTGGATTTTTTCAAAAACTTCAGCTTTTAGTACAATATCTAGACTGTTCGTAATAATCGTCATTTCAATGTCTTTCGGTAAATAATCTAAAATATACTTGGTGGTTGTCCCAGAGTCAATATAGATTAAATCGTGTGGTTGGATAAGTTTTGCCGCTTCCTCTGCAATTTTTTGCTTGACTTCTTTATTTTTAATACTTCTATTTTCGAAAGAAATTAGTTTGTTTTTCTTCACACTGACGCCACCATAAACTTTTTCAAAACGAGGGTCGGTAATAATCTTGGCAACATCTCGTCGAATAGTGTTCATTGAAACGTTAAATGTTTCTTCTAATTCTTTCAGTGTCACATGTTCTTTTTCTAATATATATTCTTTAATTAAATCATTACGTTTGGCTTTCATCTCAGTTTCTCCTGCTTCTTAATTTCTATGCTCACTATATCATGCCAAGCCAACTTAATCAACAGTTAACCATAAAATAACGATTTATCCAGGCTACATACTCAAAAAAACAATTTTTTGAAAAAATGCTATAAAAATAGATTGACTATCTTGGTAAAGTTGTGTAATATATGTTTTGAAGATAACCAACTTAACCATAAGTTGATAGTAACTTGTGGGAGGTTGGAAATAAGATAATACGGAGGAATATTATGTCTGAGGTAAGAAAACTTAAAAATTATGTAAATGGGGAGTGGATTGAAAGTCGTACATCAACATATGAAACAGTGGTCAATCCAGCTACGAAAGAGCCGATGTGTGAAGTTCCTTTATCAACACGTGAAGATTTAAATCATGCTGCAGAAGTCGCTCATGAAACATTTTTAGAATGGAAAGAAGTAGCGGCACCTCGTCGTGCACGTATTTTATATAAATTTCATCAATTATTAATGGATAACAAAGACGAGCTAGCTCGCTTAGTCACAATTGAAAATGGAAAGGCTTTATCTGAATCTTACGGTGAAGTACAACGTGGGATTGAAAACGTAGAATTTGCAGCTGGAGCACCTACATTAATGATGGGTGATAGTTCATCCTCTATTGCAACAGACGTTGAAGCGACAACTTATAAATATCCAGTTGGGGTTGTTGGCGGTATTACACCATTTAACTTCCCGATGATGGTACCATTTTGGATGTTCCCAATGGCAATTGCAACAGGGAATACAGTCGTTTTAAAACCATCTGAACGTACACCAATGTTAATGGAAAAAGTCGTTGAGTTATTTACTGAAGCTGGTTTACCAAAAGGGGTCTTGAATATTGTTTACGGAGCACATGATGTGGTTAACGGTATTTTAGAACATCCAGCGATTAAAGCAATTTCTTTTGTAGGGTCTAAACCAGTTGGTGAATATATTTATACTGAAGGTTCTAAAAACTTAAAACGTGTTCAGGCTTTAACTGGCGCGAAAAATCACACAGTCGTCTTAAATGATGCAAACTTAGATGACAGCATTCCGGCGATTGTTGGTGCAGCATTTGGTTCTGCTGGAGAACGTTGTATGGCGGCAGCTGTTGTAACCGTTCAAGAAGGCATATACGATGAATTCATGGAGCGTTTGGTTGCAGCAACGAAAGATATTAAGATGGGGAACGGACTAGATGATGGCGTCTTCTTAGGCCCAGTTATTCGTGAAGACAATCTAAAACGAACACTTGGATACATCGAAAAAGGTATTGAAGAAGGAGCAAACTTAGTTTGCGACGGACGTGAAATGGTTAATGAAGATGGTTACTTCGTCGGACCAACTATTTTTGAAAATGTGACAACAGATATGACGATTTGGAAAGATGAAATTTTCGCACCGGTTCTCTCTATTGTGAAAATTAAAGATTTAAAAGAAGGGATTGCTATTGCTAATCAATCTGAATTTGCGAATGGAGCATGTCTATTTACAAATAATGCTTCAGCAATTCGTTACTTCAGAGAAAATATTGACGCAGGTATGATTGGTATTAACTTGGGCGTTCCAGCTCCAATGGCGATGTTCCCATTCTCTGGATGGAAATCTTCTTTCTACGGTACATTACCAGCAAACGGAAAAGCAGGAGTCGATTTCTATACACGTAACAAAGTGGTCACAGCTCGCTACTCACGTAATGATATATAAAGATTAGGAGAATAAAGAATGGCGGATTTAAAACGAACACCTCAAACAAAAGCGTTAAATGATAAAGTGATTGAACGACATCATGTTACGCGAGAAAAAGACGGATTAGAATATATCGAACTTCGTTTACTTTCATTTGAAGCAGGTGGTACTTATCAAGAGCATTTAGATGGCTTGGAAGTATGTGCAGTTGTGTTAACGGGTCAAGTAACAATTTCAGATGAAACAGAAACATTTGAAAACATTGGGACACGAGATAGTGTGTTTGAGAAAATACCAACCGATAGTGTCTATATATCTCATAACCATGACATGACGATAACAGCCAATAAAGAGGCAAAAGTTATCCTTTGCTACTCGCCATCTGAGAATCAGTTGCCAACGCAACTGATTCCAGCAGCAAGTAATCGCATTGAAAAACGTGGGAAATATAGTAATAAACGAATGGTTCATAATATTTTAGATGACGAAAGTCCGATTTCTAATAGTTTAATTGTGGTAGAGGTTTATACAGATAGCGGCAATTGGTCAAGCTATCCACCACATAAGCACGACGAAAACAACTTGCCACATGAGTCATTCTTAGAAGAAACTTACTATCATGAAGTCGATCCGGGACAAGGCTTTGTTTTCCAACGTGTTTATACGGACGATCGTTCGCTAGATGAAACGATGGCAGTTGAAAATGAAAATGTTGTCGTAGTACCAAAAGGTTATCATCCAGTGGCTGTGCCAGATGGATATAACTCATACTATCTGAACATTATGGCAGGTCCAATTAAAAAATGGCAATTCCATAATGACCCAGATCATGAGTGGATTTTAGATCGAAAATAAAAAGGAAAATAAAAATTAGGAGTGTCATTATGGCAAATAAAAAGTATGATTTAATCGCTGTTGGACGGGCATGTGTGGATTTAAATGCTGTCGAGTATAATCGACCTATGGAAGAAACCATGACGTTTAGTAAATATGTTGGCGGTTCTCCCGCTAACATTGCAATTGGAGCTTCAAAATTAGGATTGAAATGTGGGTTCATCGGTAAAATACCAGATGATCAACATGGTCGTTTTATTACAGATTACATGGGCAAGGTAGGAGTTGACACTAGTAATTTTGTATTAGACACAGAAGGACGTAAGACAGGTTTAGCTTTTACTGAAATTTTAAGTCCGGAAGAATGTAGTATTTTAATGTATCGCGATAACGTAGCTGATTTATACTTAGATCCATCAGAAGTTAATGAAGAGTATATTAAAGAGGCGAAAATGTTAGTCGTTTCAGGAACAGGTTTGGCACAAAGCCCTTCTCGTGAAGCAGTATTAAAAGCGGTTTCTATTGCTCGAGAAAATCAAGTGAAAGTAGTGTTTGAGTTAGATTATCGTCCATACACGTGGAAAAATGCGGAAGAAACATCTATTTATTATGCTTTAGTAGCAGAACAATCAGATGTCGTGATTGGTACACGTGACGAGTATAATATGTTGGAAAATGTTGAGAATGGTTCGAACGATGTAACGGTAGATTATCTGTTTTCACATCGTCCAGAATTACTTGTGATTAAACACGGTGTTCAAGGATCATACGCCTATACAAAAGACGGGCAAACATTTGCAACAAAAGCCTATAAGTCTAATGTATTAAAAACATTTGGAGCAGGGGACTCATATGCTGCGGCCTTTATCTATGCCCTTTCACAAGGGAAAGATATTCAAACCGCATTACAATACGGTAGTGCTTCAGCAGCTATCGTTGTAAGTAAACACAGTTCATCTGAAGCGATGCCGACAGTCGAACAAATAGAACAATTAATGGCAGAACAAGCAGAATAAAGGAAGTGTGAAGATGGGTAAAACAATAAGAATGACAACAGCTCAAGCCCTTGTCAAATTCTTAAATCAACAATATATCTCAGTCGATGGTAAAGAGTTTCCATTTGTAGAAGGTGTATTTAATATTTTTGGACATGGTAATGTCTTAGGAATTGGGCATGCCCTTGAACAAGATCCTGGTCATTTAAAAGTGATTCAAGGAAAAAATGAACAAGGAATGGCGCATGCTGCCATTGCATTTAGTAAACAACAGTTACGCCAAAAAATATATGCCGTTACAGCGTCAGCAGGTCCTGGGTCAGCTAACATGGTAACAGCTGCAGCGACGGCTCATGCCAACAATATTCCCTTATTGATTTTACCAGCTGACACCTTTGCGACACGTCAACCAGACCCTGTTTTACAACAGTTAGAACATGAAACAAGTATTGCAACTACTACTAATGATGCGTTTAAAGCTGTTTCTCGGTACTGGGATCGCGTGCAACGACCAGAGCAACTAATGTCGGCATTAATCCGAGCATTTGAAGTAATGACGAATCCTGCAACAGCAGGTCCTGCGACGATTTGTATTTCGCAAGATACAGAAGGAGAGGCGTATGATTTTGAAGTGAGTTTCTTTGAAAAACGCGTGCATTATCTAGATCGTCGCGTACCTACTAATCGTGAAATAGAAGGAGCAGTAGCGCGTATTAAAGAGAGCAAAAAGCCCGTTATTATTGTAGGTGGTGGGGCTAAATACTCACAAGCTGGTGACATTTTACGTCAATTATCAGAGACTCATGAGATTCCACTGGTGGAAACTCATGCAGGAAAATCTACTGTCGCTCATTCATTTGAGAATAATTTAGGAGGCACTGGGATTTTAGGAACCTCAGCTGCTAACAAGGCGATTGATAATGCGGACTTGATTATAGGAGTGGGAACGCGTTATACAGATTTTACAACGTCTTCTAAAACAGCGTTTGATTACGACCGTACGAAATTCTTAAATATAAACGTAGGTAGAATGCACGCTTATAAATTCGATGCGTTTCAAGTTGTTGGAGATGCGAAAGTATCGTTAGAAATGATGGCGAAAGAATTAGGAAACTATCGTGCATCGTTTGGTTCGCAGTTAAGCGAGTGGAAAAAGGAATGGAAACAAGAACGCGAGCGTCTACATAATGTTACGTTTAATCGTACAGCCTTTAAACCGGAAATTGACGGACATTTCAGTCAAGAAGTCATGAATGAATATGCAGATAGTTTGAAGACCGAATACACGCAAACAGATGCGTTTATTACAATGAATGACACTGTAGAAGAAGGTAGCATCGTCGTAGCCTCAGCTGGTTCATTGCCAGGTGACATGCAACGTCTATGGGAAACGGATACGGAAAACACCTATCACTTAGAATATGGTTATTCATGTATGGGGTATGAAGTAGCAGGAGCATTAGGTGCTAAGTTAGCAGAACCTGAACGAGAAGTATATGCCGTGTTAGGAGACGGTAGCTTCTTAATGTTACATACCGAATTAGTAACAGCATTACAATATAAACAAAAAATCAATGTCATGCTTTTTGATAATTCAGGCTATGGTTGTATCAATAATTTACAAATGTCTAATGGTGGTGGTAGTTATAATTGTGAATTCCGCGATGCCGATCACAATATTATGGCTATCGACTATGCTAAAGTGGCGGAAGGCTACGGGGCTAAGACGTATCGTGTGACGACGCGTGACGAATTAATTGCTGCTATTGAGGACGCTAAAAAACAAACTGTTTCAACTTTAATTGACATTAAAGTGTTACCTAAAACTATGACAGACGGATACGGCGGCTGGTGGAATGTTGGAGTTTCCGAAGTTTCTGAAACAGAAGCCGTAGTTCAAGCGGCGCAAGAACGTGCTGAAAAATTACAAGACGCTTGGAAATATTAATTCTAGGAGGCGCACCATGAAGGTTGTAAAAGTTGGGATTATCGGGTTAGGAAGGTTAGGGAAAGAACATGCTAAAAATCTAGCATTTCACGTACCTAACTGTGAGCTCTATGCTGCATGCAGTGTGGTCGAAGCAGAGTTAGATTTTGCTCGAGAAGCACTTGGCGTGACCAAATTGTATCGTGATTATGGAGAAATGGTGCAAGATGTAGCCATTGATGCTATCTTTATCGTTTCGCCGTCTGGGCTACACTGTGAGCATATTCAGTTGGCGATGAAGAATGGCAAGCATGTTTTCTCTGAAAAACCAATTGGGCTAGACGTCGCTGAAATTGAAAAAACAATGGATGTGATTGACGCTCATCCTAATCAAGTCTTTATGCTAGGTTTTATGAGAAGATACGACGAATCTTATCAATATGCCAAACAAATGGTTGAAAAAGGTGAGTTGGGAGAACTGACATTAATTCGTAGCTACGGAATTGATCCAAGCGAAGGTCTCGAAAGTTTTGTGAAATTTGCTGGAGCAAGTAATAGTGGCGGCTTGTTCGCTGATATGTCTATTCATGATATTGACTTAGTTCGTTGGTTTTCAAATCAAGAAATCGAACGTGTCTGGGCAATTGGTAAAAACGCCGCTTACCCTGAGTTAGATGCTGTGGGTGAATTAGAAACAGGGGCAGCTATGATGCAACTGACAGACCAGACGATGGCTATCTTAGTTGCAGGTCGTAATTGTCATCATGGTTACCATGTAGAAACGGAATTAATCGGAACAAAAGGAATGTTGCGAATTGCGCAAATACCAGAAAAAAATCTTGTCACAGTAATGAATGAACATGGTGTGGTTAGACCGTGTTCACAGAATTTCCCAGAGCGCTTCAAGGAAGCTTTTATCAATGAGACAAAAGAATTTATCCGTTGTATTCAAACGGGTGAACAGCCTGGCGTTAATGCTAACGACGGCTTGCAATCAACTAAAGTAGCGATTGCTTGTCAATCATCTTATGAAGGAAAATGCTTGGTTGAAGTGCCCCATTAAAAAGGATTTTAAGCAGTGGAGTCACACTGACTCCGCTTGCTTTTACATCACAAATGAAAACGCTGTACCGAAAACAAGGAGGAAGAAAAATGACAATCAAATTAGGAATTGCACCAATCGCTTGGACAAATGATGACATGCCTGAATTAGGAAGCGAAAACAGTTTTGAACAATGTATTAGTGAAATGGCTTTATCAGGTTATGTTGGAACTGAAATTGGAAACAAGTATCCACGTGATCCCGAAGTATTAAAAAGCTATTTGGAACCACGAGGATTATCAGTGGCAAGCGCTTGGTTCAGTGCCTTTTTAACAACGAAACCTTACGAGGAGACGGCTCAAGCATTTATTGAACATCGTGATTTTTTACATGCAATGGGAGCGAAAGTTATCGTTGTATCAGAACAAGGTCATAGTGTACAAGGACAAATGGAAACACCTGTTTTTGATAAAAAACCAGTCTTTAATGATGAAGAATGGGAGTTGCTAACAACTGGTTTAGAAAAACTAGGCGAGTTAGCAGCTGAAAAAGACATGAAAATTGTTTACCACCACCATATGGGAACAGGAGTTCAAACGACAGCTGAAATTAAACGTTTAATGGACCATACAGACCCAGAAAAGGTTAGCTTACTATTTGATACAGGACATCTCGTTTTTTCTGGTGAAAATCCACTTGAAATTTATAATTTATATCAAGATCGTATTTTCCACATCCACTTTAAAGACATTCGTGAAGCAAAAATGGCTGAAGTCAAAGCGAATAAAATGAGCTTTTTAAATGGTGTGAAAGAAGGCGTCTTTACAGTTCCTGGAGATGGCATGATCGACTTTAATCCTATTTGGGAAGCCATAGAGAAGAGTGGTTATGAAGGATGGATTGTTGTGGAAGCCGAACAAGATCCAGCAAAAGCTAATCCATTTATTTATGCAAAAAAAGCACGTCAATATATCAATGACGTCACAAAACTTTAAAAATAAGAGGTGTAGACATGAATGTATTTTCAATGGTAAGTTTTATTCTCATCATTGTGGCGGTTTGGATGTTTGCGTTTAAGAGGTCACGTGGCGTCGATGTGACAGATTCTGAAGGATTCTTTATGGGTGGTCGAAGTTTAACGGCATTACCAATTGCAGGGTCCATTATTATGACCAATTTATCAACTGAACAGATTGTCGGACAAAACGGTCAAAGTTATGTAGCAGGTATGGAAGTTATGGCTTGGGAAGTGACATCAGCGATAGCTATCGTCATGCTAGCTGCGGTGTTCTTACCAAAGTATTTCAAGTACGGTATCAATACGGTTTCTGACTTTATTGAAATTCGTTATGATACGCGTACGAAGCGTATTATCTCAGCTTTGTTTATTATTACTTATATGACATCATTCTTACCTGTTGTGCTGTATTCTGGTTCACTTGTTTTTAACAAAATATTCAGAATAGACGAACTATTGGGAATTCGTCCGATTACAGCAATCATTTTGGTGTCATTTGCAATCGGTATTATTGGTATTTTGTATTTATTAATTGGTGGATTGAGTCTAAGTGCGAACAGTGATACAGTTTATGGATTTGGTTTATTAATATGTGGCTTGTTAGTACCAATTTTAGGAGTGACTAAGCTAGGTGGAGGAAACTTCATTGGTGGTATTGATCATATCGTAGATAATACACCTTGGTTACTAAATTCAGTCGGTTCGATTGATTCTGCGGTCGTTCCTTGGCCAACACTCTTTACAGGTATGTTATTTAATAACTTGTATTTCTGGTGTACGAACCAGATGATTGTTCAAAAGGCTTTGTCAGGTAAAAACTTAGCTGAAGCTCAAAAAGGAGCATTCATGGTTGGATTCTTCAAGATTTTTGGGGCATTATTCCTAGTATTCCCAGGAATTGTAGCTCGTAATATATTTGGTGAATTACTCATTAATACACCAGATGAAGCGTATCCAGCATTAGTAACGGAAGTTTTACCACAAATGATGTATGGTATTTTTGCGGCGGTCATTTTCGGAGCTATTTTATCTTCATTCTCAGGAGCGCTAAACGCCACCTCAACATTAGTTTCATTGGATTTTTATAAGCCAGTTATCAACAAACAAGCAACAGACGCGCAAATTGCTCGTGCCGGTAAAATGGTAACGGTTATTGTTGGATTGGTTTCGGTTATTGTGGCACCATTTATTTCGTTTGCACCAGCTGGACTTTATCAATTCGTACAAGAGTTCAATGGACTATATAATATGCCGCTTTTAGTTATTATTTTGTTAGCCTTCTACTCTAAAAAAGCGACAGCATTGTCTGCCAAGGTTACAATCTCTATGCATATTGTTTTATATGCGTTATCTAAAGTTTTCTTAAAAGATGTTCACTTCTTATATGTGTTAAGTGTATTATTCTTCTTAGACATGCTAGTGATGTTCTTAGTTTCAAAATGGAAACCAGAAGGCGACTTCGAATTGAAAGTGTTTAATACGAAAGTTGACATTACCCCTTGGAAACATACGAAGTTAGTTAGTGTGATTACGATTGTTACAGTTATTATTACCTATTTAGCATTCTCACCAATTGGATTTGCTAGATAATAAAAAATAGGAGTTGAAAAAGATGAGTAAAGAATTAGTAGTAGGTGTTATCGGTGGAGGACGTATTGGGAAATTGCATACCAATAACTTAGTCCGAATGGCCGGCGTTAAAGTTAAAAAAGTAGCAGATATTTTTGCGGATAAAATGCCTGATTTTGAAAAAGAAGTCGGTGTACCGTTAGTAGCAGATTTTGATGAAATTTTAACCGATGATGAAATTGATGCTGTTTTTATTTGTAGTCCGACAGATACCCATGCGGAGTTAATCAAAAAAGCAGCTAAAGCAGGCAAGCATATTTTCTGTGAAAAACCGATTAGTTCATCAGATGAAGAAACATTGTCAGCTTACGAAGTAGTGAAAGAAGCAGGCGTGAAATTCCAATTAGGTGTTAACCGTCGTTTTGATCGCAACTTTGCTCAGGTAAAAGAACATGTCACAAGCGGTGCGATTGGAGATATTCAATTATTACGTATTGATTCACGTGATCCTGAAGCGCCACCATTGTCTTATGTTAAATCATCAGGGGGCTTGTTCTTTGATATGATGATTCATGACTTTGATATGGCACGTTTTATTGCGGGTAGTGAAGTAGACGAAGTTTATGCGACAGGAGAAGCGTTAGTCAATCCTGAGATTAAAGGCATTGATATTGATACTGCTGTTGTCACATTAAAATTTGAAAATGGTTGTTTAGGGGTTATTAGTAATAGCCGTCAAGCAGTGTATGGTTATGATCAACGTTTAGAAGCTTTTGGTTCAAAAGGAGCATCTCAAGCGGAAAATGAATTAGTTAATAATGTGACATTATCAGATGTAGAGGGTGTTCATAGCCAAAAACCATTGCATTTCTTCTTAGAGCGTTACAATGATGCTTATATTGCAGAAGTAGAGCAATTTTTAGATGCGATTAGAAATAATACAGAAACTGTGGTAACATTTGAAGATGGTATTATGGCGCAACGCTTAGCCTTTGCAGCGAATGAATCATTAAAAACAGGCCAACCTGTGCGCGTTAAAAAAATATAGATAGGGGTTTTATGATGGAAAAAAGTATCTTACTCGTGTGTGAAACGGGCATTAGTGCAGCATTATTTGTTTCTAAAATGTTAGAAAGTCTTCGTGCAAAATCATTAAACTATGACGTAGACTATGCACCTGTTGCGAGAGTAGAAGAGAAATTGGACTTTAAACACTATGACTATATTTTACTATCACCTCAAGTACATCGCTATGAGGAAGAATTAAAGGGATTACTTGAACAAGTAAAATGTGAATCAGAAATTATTGGCATTACTGGTGAAGAGTTTGCAACCATGAATATTGAAAAAATCATGGCAAAGTTTTTAGATTAAAATAGAAAGGCTGTCCGCGAGCGGACAGCCTTTTTATTGGTTCTATAATTTAAAGGACTGATGAATCAAATAAATGATTCATCTGCTCTTTAAACCGTAGAGCCTTTATTTTTTATACAGTTTTCTAAGACTGTGATTGTCATCTTTATAAAAACTAAATGATAAGGTTAATAAAAAATTAAATTACTACAATAGATATGAAATATAAAGTGTATTTAACTAATATCAGTGACTAATATATGTGGCATAATTTTTTTAATTTCATCTAGATTAACTACGCCAGTCCCCTCATTCATAGTGTTTGAAATACCACAAGCTATAGAAAATTTTATTGAATCTTCAAGAGAAAGATTTCGCTCTAAGGCTGCTGCAAAACCTCCAACAATTGAATCACCTGCCCCAGTTGGATTAACTACTGTTATGTTTGGAATTTTTACATCGTATAATTTATTATTATGAATAACAATTGCCCCTTCTTCCCCACAACTAATAAAAACTATAGGGATATTAGTTTTTATATTTTCGTTTAAAATAAAACGAATTGCTTCGGATTTTGTGGTTAATTCTTTGCCTATTAAATCGCTGAATTCAAGCAAGTTAGGTTTTATTAAGAAAGGTACATTTACTTTATCTAACCAAGCTTTTTTTAAAAATGGTCCGGAGACATCTAGTAAAATTTTATGTGGTCCGTTTTGATAAATACTATCCATAATAATTGAATAAAAATCGGAATTATCAGAGTTCACTGAACCGTTTATACATATACAAGAAATCTTGTTATTGCTTAAAATATGTATTATTTTATTAAGCAATTCTATATGTTCGTTTTTTTTAATCGTGGGTCCTGACTCAATAATTTCAGTTTGTTGTTTAAATTTGTCAACAATGGTAATTGCTGAGCGATTTTGTCCATTATCTATTTTCACAAAATCTTGTATAAATAAATTCTCTTTTTTTAACATATCTTCCAAATTTTTTCCATTAATATTACTTAGGAAACCGGTTAAAATTACTTCGTGACCTAACAATGCAGCAGCTCTACCAGCATTAATTCCTTTTCCTCCGATGTTAGTATAGGCTGTTTTCGAACGATTCAACTGTCCTAATTTAAAATCATCTAATATATACAGTGTGTCGATTGACGGGTTAGCGGTAACGGTTAGTATCATGTTGTATCTCCTTTACTACGGTAGTGTATGAGCTATATTTTTTATAATCATCATCTGTTATTTTACTATCAGTAATTAAGAAATCTAAATTGGATAATTTATAGAAAGTAAAAATATCAGATTTATTTAATTTTGAACTGTCAGCTACGATACATTTAATTCTAGAACTTTGAAAAGCAGCATTTTGAACACCACCTTGTAAAGAAGTGGAAGTAGTAACATTATTATCAAAAATTCCATTAGTTGCTGCGAAAGCTATATCGATATTAAGAGTTTTAAATGATTTTTCTGCGATGTTTCCAATGAATTCCTCAGTTCTAGAGTTAAACTCACCTCCTGTTAATATGACTTTATAATCAGTATTTTCATTTATGTAATTAAAAGCAATTAGGCTATTAGTAATGATATACAAATTCTTTTTAGTAATATGCGATAACGCATAAAATATTGTAGTACCTGCACCTATATAAATTACCTGATCGTCTTTGATTAAAGAGTTCATAAACATTCCAATTTCTTTTTTTTCTGATACATTACAGTTGATTTTTTCACTTGTAGATAATTCTTTAGGTTCTATTTTCTTTGCTCCGCCATGTACTTTTATTAATTTGCTTTCTTGAGCTAATTGATTAAGGTCTCTTCGAATAGTCATTTCCGAAACTTCTAATTGTGTAGAAATATTTGAAACGGTTAGAAAACTTTCTGAGTCTAATAAATCTATAATTTTATTTTGTCTTTCTTCTTTTAACATTAAGTCACACCTTTCATATGTTTAAAAATGATGATAAACACATACCTATTATACTACATCTGTAAAAAAACACAAATAAACAAAAGAAAGCGTTGACATTTATTTAATTTTGATATATTATTTAGTTGCAAACAAAAAAGAACACAAACAAACATAAATAAACAAAGGAATGAGGGAGTTTTATTGTTAAAGAATATGCTATCAGAAGATTTGATTATTTTAAATGTAGAGGGAGATGATTTTAAAGATGTTGTAAAAAATGTTTCAAAAAAACTCAAAGAGAAGGGGTTGATAAATGAAAAGTATGAAAACGCTGTTATGGAAAGGGAAACTAAATTCCCAACGGGTTTGATGACTAAATTTATTAATGTTGCTATACCTCACACAGATCCGGAACATATCAAGCAACCATTTGTTTGCGTGGTAAAAACTAAGGAATTAATAAATATGAAACAAATGGGTGATAATCAGGAAATAAAAGTTAAAGATTTTTTCTTTTTAGGTATTACAGAACCTAAAAAACAAGTAAGTTTGTTAAAAGAAATTATAGATTTGTTAATGAATGATAGTTTTGTATTAGAGTACAAAGATAGTAATAATAAGAAACAAGTAATGTCGACAATAGAAAATTTTTTATAAAAATTAATTATATATGGAGGAATACGACTATGAATAAAAGAATAATTGTTGCATGTGGAAGTGGAGTGGCTACTAGTCAAACGATAGCGAGTAAATTATCTAGTATGTTAGATAATGATGGAATTGACTATATTGTAGAAGCTGTGGACTATAAATCAATTATGAACGAGTTACCAACTTCTGAAATTTATGTCTATATAGCTCAGCCAGATGAAGATGTACTTCAGAAAGCCGAGGAGCTAAGTGTAAAAGTTTTTCCTGGGATACCTTTTTTAACTGGAATGGGAATGGAAAAAATTTATGAAGATATTAAAAATGAAATTAAATAAAGGAGATTGACATGGAAATATTTCAAAATATTATTAATTATATACTAGATTTAGGTTCTGCAATTTTTGTACCTTTAATAATATTAATTCTAGGGCTTGTAGCTGGAATGAAATTTAAAAAAGCTTTTATGTCTGCGATTACGCTAGGAATAGCTTTTACTGGAATGTCTATGGTTATTGGCTTTATGTCCAACGCAGTGAGCCCTGCTTCTGAAGCGTTAGCAAAAAATACAGGGATTAATTTACCTGCTCTAGATTTGGGTTGGACAGGTGCAGCGAGTATTACTTGGTCATGGCCATATGCTTTTGTTTTTTTCGCTGTAGTAATAGTTATAAACATTGTTATGCTATTATTAAACTTTACGAAGACTCTAAATGTCGATATGTGGAATGTTTGGGGAAAAGCTTTAACAGCTTATCTGGTATATTTCATTAGCGGTAGTTTGGCTGCAGGGTTTATCACAGCATCAATTCAGGTTGTTTTAGAGCTGAAAATGGGAGATATGTTTCAAAAACATATTGAAGACTTAACCGGTATTCCTTTAGTTACAGTTACCCATTTTATGAATATATCAGCCGTCTTACTGTTGCCTTTCAATATGTTAATGGATAAAATGCCTATTTTCAATAAAAAAGCTGATACTAATGCACTTAAAAAGAAGATAGGTGTTTTTTCAGAAAATTCTGTTATGGGATTTATAATAGGTTTAGGTTTAGGTTTTGCTGCAGCTTATGGGGTATCTGGTTCTCTTAATTTGGCAATTCAAATCGCGACTGCTATGGCATTGTTTCCTATGATATCTAAAATGTTCATGCAAGCTTTATCACCTTTAGCTGATGCAATGTCTGAATTTATGAAGAGCAAGTTCAAAGACAGAGAGGTATATATAGGGTTGGATTGGCCTATTTTAGCAGGTAGATCAGAGGTGTGGGTCACTGCAATATTACTTGTCCCTGTTTTTATTGGTTATTCAATTGTATTGCCTGGAAACCTTGTACTACCTTTAGCAGGTATCATTAATTACTCGATTGCAGTAGGAGGTTTATTGTTAACAGGTGGGAATCTATTAAGGATGCTTGTTTTAGGAATAATATCAATGCCACTATATTTATACGGTGCTACATACCTAACACCAGTTTTAACAGGATTAGCTAATAAAACGGGTGCTGTTGAAGGTATAAAAAAAGGACAACAAATTACGTGGTCCTCAATTGAGGGGCCTGAATTTAGAATTTTGTTTGCTGAAGCATTTAATAAGAATATTTACGCAATAGTTGGTAGTTTAGTTTTCTTAGCATTATTTGTGTTGCTTTATAGATATATGAATAGAATGAAAGTACCGAGTGAACGTTATAAAGGATAGGTGTATTTATGAATAATAAGCAAGCTCTTTGGTATACATTCTTAGCATTTACCCTATGCTTATTTTTATACTCTTTAATAACAAACAATACTTTTTTGAATGTTATAACATTAGCTTTATCATCTTATATATATATTAAAGGTGATCCAATTATGTTTAGAAAGTATAATGAAAAAAAAATTAAGAAAAAAGAAAAACAAGAAGAAGTTAAAAAAATAATTTATCAGTCAATAAAAAAATGATTATGGAGGATATTAAATGACAGCTGGAAGAATGATATTTGAAAGCGAAAGACAAGATTTAGCTAATATAGTTAAATTAATATTTAATAGAAAAAATACTAATGTAGCTGGTGGGAACTTTTCATTTAAAGTATCGGATGATAATGGGGATGAATATATAATTATGACACCAACCATGATGTCGGAAGCATATTTAGGTAATCTATCACCGGCGCAAATATTAGTGGTTGAGCCTCATACTAGAAAGGTTATAGACGGAGTAGGTAACTTAACTCGAGAAATAAATTTACATGAGGCTATGTACGATACTAATAAAGATGTAAAAGCGGTATTACATGCACACGCACCTAACGCTATGTTTTGGGCAACATCTGGGTTAGACTTACCTAACTTGACAGAAGCTACTCAAAAAGTGAAATATGTCCCCGTACTGGAATTTGAACCTAATTGTTCAGAAGAATTAGCAAAATTAACAAGTGATTATATAAAAGAAAATAATGTTGAATTACCTAATATGTTGTTGTTAAATAGTCATGGTGTTCTTATTAATACATCGGGAGAAAATGGCGTAGAGGCAATACATAAAGCATTGTCTATTTTGGACACGATGGAATGGAATGCTGAAATTGCTTATAAACAAGCAATTTTTCAGAAAATTGGAATTTTAGATGGTTTTTACTCTAAAGGGGTAAAAATAGGAGAAATTGAAGATTTAAAAAACAAAACCCCCTTATATAATACAATCGTCGAAGATGCAGGTGGAGATTAAGAAAGTAGTTGTCTTAGAATCAATTTTTATTAAAGAGAACAGAATTTAAAAGAGGATAAAAAACAAAAGTATATTAGTAAAAATAAGCGTTTTGTAGTGAGATGTTTCATTACAAGATGCTTTTTTTGTTCAAATAAAAATTTTACTTTATATCTTTTTATGCATATCTAAATTGTCGTAAAATAAAATATAATAGAGAATGTGATAAGTTGTTTTCTAATAAAAGTAATAAAAACACTATCAATAATTAAAGTATTATAAATTTATTTTTTTATATAATGTTACTAAAAGGCTCTTGTGTATTGACTACCTAGACGTTAGGGATTATGGTACAATCTTAAGGGAACGCTTGTTTAAGTATGGAGGAAAAAAGATGTATGAATATATAAAAGGAATGGTAACCTATATAAGTCCTTATTATATTGTGATAGAAACACATGGAATAGGCTATCAAATACTAGTGGCGAATCCGTTTAAATTATCAAGTTATCGTGACAAGCAAGTCACCCTTTATTTGTATCAAGCGGTAAGAGAAGATGCGATGACGCTTTATGGGTTTGAAACATTAGAAGAAAAGCAGTTGTTTTTAAAATTAATCAGTGTATCTGGTATTGGGCCTAAGAGTGGCTTAGCGATAATGGCAAGTGCTGATCATGCTGGTCTAGTAACAGCGATTGAAAATGCTGACCATAGTTATTTGACTAAATTTCCTGGTGTTGGTAAAAAGACAGCGCAGCAAATGGTCTTAGATTTAAAAGGAAAACTAGAGGGTGTTAACTTCGAACCGTCATTAGTCGGCCAACAACAGTTAGAAATGGATTCTGAATTTACAGCGAAAGGGACAATCAGTGCTTTAGAAGAGGCGTGTGAAGCCTTGAAAGCATTAGGATATAGTGCTCGAGAGATTTCGAAAGTGAAAAAAGGGTTAGCAGCTGAAAACTTAACGACGACAGATGAATATCTGCGTAGAGGATTAAGTTTATTGATGAAAAAGTAAGGAGTGATGCTAGATGACGGAAGAACGGATTGTATCGCCAGACGAATGGGAGAATGACGCTTCATCTGATAAAACCTTACGCCCGCAGTACTTAACTCAGTATATTGGACAGGAAAAAGTTAAGCGAGAATTACTGATATATATTGAAGCAGCTAAACGAAGACAAGAATCACTGGATCACGTGCTATTGTTTGGGCCTCCTGGTTTAGGGAAGACGACTTTGGCGATGGTTATTGCGAATGAACTAGACGTCAATATTCGGACAACGAGTGGACCCGCAATCGAACGGCCAGGTGACTTAGTGGCGATATTAAATGAATTAAGTCCAGGAGATGTCTTATTTATTGATGAAATACATCGCCTACCTCGTGTAGTGGAAGAAATGTTATACTCCGCGATGGAAGATTTTTACGTAGATATTATGATGGGACAAGGCGAAACTGCTTATCCTCTTCATTTTGAACTGCCACCCTTTACATTAATAGGAGCGACGACGCGTGCGGGTATGCTTTCGGCACCATTGCGTGACCGCTTTGGGATTGTGTCTCATTTGGAGTATTACTATCCAGAAGAATTAGCGGAGATTATCGTGCGTTCAGCAGCTATTTTTGAAACGGATATTGTTGAAGAAGGAGCTTTTGAGATTGCACGACGTTCACGTGGAACGCCAAGAATTGCGAACCGTTTATTGCGTCGAGTTAGAGATGTGGCTCAAGTTGAAAGTGATGGTGTCATTACGCCGCAAATAGCAGACTATGCTTTAGCTTTACTGCGTGTTGACCAAGAAGGCTTAGATTATATCGATCAGAAGATTTTACGTACGATGATTGAAGTATATCGAGGTGGGCCTGTTGGATTAAGCACGATTGCCGTCAACATCAGTGAAGAAACAGAAACAGTGGAAGACATGTACGAGCCATTTTTAATCCAAAAAGGGTTTATAAAGCGAACGGCTCGTGGACGAGTAGCAACAGAAAAAGCGTATCATCATTTAGGCTATGCATATGATGAGAAGAACTAGAGAGAAGAGTGAAAGTATGGTTATGAGTACCGAAGATTTTGATTTTGATTTACCAGAAAAATTAATTGCACAAACGCCTCTGAAAAATAGGGAAACATCGCGTTTGCTCGTAGTGGAACAAGCGACTGGTAAAATGGCAGACAAACATTTTACGGATATTTTAGATGAGTTACATCCTGGAGATGCGTTAGTTATGAATGATACACGAGTGTTACCTGCGCGTTTACATGGTGTTAAGCCAGATACAGGGGGACAGTTAGAAGTATTATTATTAGTGAACCAAGAAGGGAATCGTTGGGAAACGCTAATTAAGCCGGCACGTCGAGCGAAAGTTGGAACTGAAATTCATTTTGGTGACGGTCGCTTAAAAGCGAAAGTGGTAGAAGAACTGGATCACGGGGGACGAATTATTGATTTTATGTATGAGGGTGTTTTTCTTGAAATTTTAGAGTCTCTTGGCGAAATGCCTTTACCGCCATATATCAAAGAACAATTAGAAGATCCAGAACGTTATCAAACGGTTTATGCGAAAGAAAATGGTTCGGCAGCTGCACCAACTGCAGGTCTGCATTTTACTAAAGAGTTGTTGCAAAAAATTGAAGAAAAAGGTGTAAAACTAGTGTATTTGACACTTCATGTTGGATTAGGAACATTTCGTCCAGTGAGTGTTGAGAACGTAGATGAGCATGAAATGCACCGTGAGTTTTATCGCTTAACAGAAGAGGCGGCTGAAACGCTAAAAGAGGTCAAAGCCAGTGGCGGACGGATTGTCGCAGTAGGGACAACAAGTATTCGTACGTTAGAAACGATAGGCACTAAATTTGATGGACAATTACAAGCTGATAGTGGTTGGACAGATATCTTTATCTATCCAGGATATGAATTTAAAATTGTCGATGCTTTTTCGACGAATTTTCATTTGCCAAAATCAACACTCGTGATGCTAGTCTCTGCCTTTTTAGGAAAAGAGTTAACAATGGAAGCATACGCACATGCTGTTTCTGAAGAATATCGCTTCTTTAGTTTTGGTGATGCGATGTTTGTTAAATAAATAGTCAAAGAAAGTAGGAACAAAAATGACAGAATCACCGATTCGTTACCGATTAATTAAAACAGAAAAACATACAGGGGCTCGTTTAGGCGAAATCATAACACCACATGGAACATTTCCGACACCGATGTTTATGCCAGTCGGAACACTAGCTACTGTTAAAACAATGGCGCCAGAAGAATTGAAAGAAATGGGAGCAGGAATTATCTTAAGTAATACATATCATCTATGGTTGCGCCCAGGCGAAGATATTGTAGAAGAAGCAGGTGGCTTACATCAATTTATGAACTGGGACCAAGGGATTTTAACGGACTCAGGCGGTTTTCAAGTTTGGTCGCTAGCTGACATGCGTAATATAACAGAAGAAGGCGTTCATTTTAAAAATCATTTAAATGGTTCTAAAATGTTCCTCTCACCTGAAAAAGCGATTCAAATTCAGAATAAACTAGGACCAGATATTATGATGAGTTTCGATGAATGTCCGCCATTTTACGAAAGTCACGATTATGTTAAGAAATCAATCGAGCGTACAACGCGCTGGGCTGAACGTGGTTTGAAAGCTCATGCCAATCCAGATCGTCAAGGATTATTTGGAATTGTTCAAGGAGCTGGCTATAAAGACTTACGTATTCAAAGTGCGAAAGATTTAGTAAGTCTTGACTTCCCAGGTTATTCTATAGGAGGTCTTTCAGTTGGTGAATCAAAAGAAGAGATGAATGAAGCGTTAGAATGGCTTAATCCTATCTTACCGTCAAATAAACCACGCTATTTAATGGGAGTTGGGACTCCAGACTCATTGATTGACGGTGTTATTCGTGGAGTCGATATGTTTGATTGCGTCTTACCAACTCGTATTGCTCGTAATGGAACATGTATGACAAGTCAAGGACGTTTAGTGGTAAAAAATGCGAAATATGAGCGCGATTTTCGACCAATCGATGAAAAATGCGACTGTTACACGTGCCGTAACTATACCCGTGCTTACGTGCGTCATTTAATCAAAGCGAATGAAACCTTTGGATTGCGTTTAACCTCGTATCATAACTTGTATTTCTTATTAAATGTGATGAAACAAGTTCGTCAAGCGATTATGGATGATAATTTATTAGAATTCCGTGAAGCCTTTTTTGAAGAGTACGGTTTTAACGAAAAAAATGCAAAAAACTTTTAAATCGTCGAAGATAAAACTAGTAGTTTAGGAAATTATTTGTTAAAGTTAAGAGTGAACGAGAATAGGATGAGGTGAATAGAATGCAAAGTTTAGGTATGTTTTTTCCATTAATTATTATTGGTGGTATGTTGTTCTTTATGACACGTACACAGAAAAAGCAACAAAATGAACGAAAACAGTTACTTGATAGTATGGCAATTGGTGATAAAGTTGTCACTATTGGCGGGTTACATGGTATTGTGTCAGAATTCAATCAAGAAGACGGAAATAATACAGTAATTCTTGACTGTGAAGGAATCTTCTTAGAATTTAACCGAGCAGCGATTGCACAAGTAACACCTGGTACTCATGAACCGGAAGTCGTAGAAGAAGTTTCTGTGACTGAAGTTGATGAAACATCAAATGAAGAGTAGTCACTTAAGATAAAATCAGCAGTTGTTGGTTTTATCTTTTTTAGTCTGTTACGTTGTTTTGATGGTTAAAAGGTAAAGGAAAGTACAATGAAAACAATGGAAGTATGGGAACGTTGGCAATTAAGACGTGGGATGAAACAAAAAACAAAAGAGTTTCATCGTCTAGGTTATTTAAATATGACGGAGCAGAACTTTGGGAGTATATGCAAGAAAAAGTTTGGCATCACGACTGGTCGACTAAAGAAAAAAGACAAAGTGTGATGATCATTACTCCGAATGATTTTTTTGATTATCAACGTGTTAAAGCACAAGTAAAAGATGTGCTGTCATTTGATTGGGAAGACATTGATGATTTATTATAGAAAAGAGCTGAAAAACGGCTCTTTTCTTTTTTTACAAAAGAAAGTGAAAAAAATCACAAATATCTCTTTACAAATAAAAAAAGATGTAGTATAGTTATTTGTGAAAGAGGTAACAAATAAAATTTTCATGGAGGTTTCCTAAATGAGTAAAAAAGAAGACGTTAAAAAAGAAGTAGTAGACAAAAATCAAGTGGCATTAGAGATGGTCAATGATTTAGTTGCAAAAGGGCAAGAAGCACTAAAAGCAATGGAAGAATTTACGCAAGAACAAGTTGACCACATTGTTCATCAAATGGCAATGGCGGGCTTGGATGCACACATGCCTCTAGCAAAAATGGCAGTAGAAGAAACAGGTCGCGGTGTCTATGAAGATAAATGTATCAAAAATATGTATGCCTCTGAGTACATCTGGAATAATATAAAAAATGATAAAACAGTCGGTGTGATTCGTGATGACGAACAACATAACATTATTGAAGTAGCAGCACCAGTTGGCGTTGTGTGTGGTGTAACACCTACAACAAACCCAACATCAACGACGATTTTTAAAGCATTAATTTCAATCAAAACACGCAACCCGATTATCTTTGCTTTTCACCCAAGTGCACAAAAATCATCAGCTGAAGCAGCTCGAATTGTAAGAGATGCAGCGATTGCAGCAGGCGCACCAGAAAATTGTGTTCAATGGATTGATCAACCTTCTATGGAAGCAACTAGTCATCTTATGAACCACGCTGGCGTAGCCATTGTTTTAGCAACGGGTGGAGCAGGAATGGTCAAATCAGCATATTCTACTGGAAAACCAGCGTTAGGAGTTGGACCGGGTAATACGCCAGCTTACATTGAAAAATCAGCAAAAATTAAACGAGCAGTTAACGACTTAATCGTCTCTAAAACATTTGATAACGGCATGATTTGTGCTTCTGAGCAAGGAGTCATTGTTGACAAAGAAATCTATGACGATGTAAAAGCAGAATTTTTAGCTCACCAAGTTCACTTTGTCACAAAAGAAGATTTACCAAAATTAGAAGCAACGGTTATGAATGAAGCTAAAACAGCTGTTAATCCTAAAGTAGTAGGGATGCCAGCGACTCAAATTGCAGAATGGGCAGGAATTAAAGTGCCAGCTGGAACGAAAATATTAGTCGCTGAATTAGAAGGAACAGGTAAAGAGTACCCACTTTCACTTGAAAAACTATCCCCTGTATTAGCTATGGTGAAAGCAACTGATCGCGATCATGCTTTCCAATTATGTGAAAATATGTTGGAATTTGGTTTAGGACATACAGCTGTGATTCACTCTGAAGATGAAGAATTACAATTAGCATTTGGCTTGAAAATGAAAGCGTGTCGTGTACTTGTAAACTCTCCAGCAGCTCAAGGAGGTATCGGTGATTTGTATAATGAAATGATTCCATCACTAACTTTAGGTTGTGGTTCATATGGTAAAAACTCTGTTTCTAAAAACGTCACAGCTATTAACTTAATTAACACGAAAACAATTGCGAAAAGAAGGAATAATATGCAATGGTTCAAACTACCATCAAAAATTTATTTTGAGAAAAACTCATTAAATTATTTAGAACAAATGAAGGATGTAGAAAAAGTCTTTATCGTCTGTGATAAAGGAATGGTCGACTTAGGCTATGTTGATCGCGTGATTGAAGCGTTAAATCGTCGTGAAGGAAAAGTCAGTATTGAAGTCTTCTCTGATGTCGAGCCAGATCCTTCAACGAACACTGTTTATAAAGGAACAGACCAAATGATGAACTTCGAACCAGATACAATTATCGCCCTTGGTGGTGGATCTCCAATGGATGCGGCAAAAGGTATGTGGATGTTCTATGAAAATCCAAATGTAGAATTCTTCGGAGCGAAACAAAAATTCTTAGATATTCGTAAACGTACTTACCGTATTCCAGAACCAAATAAAACAAAATTTGTATGTATTCCAACAACATCAGGAACAGGTTCTGAAGTAACACCTTTTGCTGTTATTACCGATAGTGAAACAGGCGTGAAATATCCATTAGCAGACTACGCCTTAACGCCACATGTAGCAATTGTTGACCCACAGTTTGTCTACTCAGTACCAGCGAGCGTCACAGCTGATACAGGAATGGACGTATTAACACATGCTATTGAATCATATGTGTCTGTAATGGCATCTGATTATACACGTGGTTTAAGTCTCCAAGCGATTAAATTAGTATTTGAAAGTTTAGAAGATTCCGTTAAACGACCTAATGAAGTGAACCGTGAAAAAATGCATAACGCTTCATGTTTAGCAGGTATGGCGTTTGCAAATGCGTTCTTAGGTGTTTGTCACTCTATCGCGCATAAATGTGGTGGTGCATATCATATCCCACATGGTCGTACGAACGCGATTTTATTACCACATGTTATACGTTATAATGCGAAAGATCCTTCTAAACATGCGTTATTCCCTAAATATGATTACTTCAGAGCTCATGAAGACTATGCTGATATCGCTCGTTTCTTAGGCTTGAAAGGTGAAACGACTGAAGAGCTTGTCGAAGCATTGGCAACAGCAGTCGCAGAGTTAGGTGAAACTGTAGGTATTGACATGAGCTTCAAAGCACAAGGGGTAACGGAAAATCAATTGAATGAAACAGTAGATCAATTAGCTGAATTAGCTTATCTTGACCAATGTACAACGGCTAACCCTAAAGAGCCACTAATCAGTGAATTGAAAGAAATTATCATTCAAGCATACAACGGTCAATAAAATAATAACACAACCTCCTAAAAGCCAAAGATTCGTCTTTGGCTTTTTTAATATTTCCCTAAAATTCCAAAGGGCTATTAGCAATAGTAGAAAAACGAACGTAACAATGATAAAATAAGAAAGATTAGTGTCATGTTTTAGATGAATAATATGAGGTGTATAAATGAAAAAAAAGAATTCAAGCAAACAAATGATTATTGGCATTATCATCGCGATTATCATTGTTTTTCTAGTAAGTGTCAGTGTGATGCAACGTGATAAAAAAAATGAGAGTGGTCCGATTCAATCAACAGGAAATGATTTAGTCGCAAAAGTAGATAAAGCTATTTCGTTTCCGTTAAGAGCCTTTGAAGCAACGGTTTCATCTGTGACGAATTTATTTGGCACATATCAAGAAAATAGTCAGTTAAAAAAACGTTTAGATAGTTATGCGTCGTTAGAAAATCAAAACTTGTTATTAGAAAAAGAAAATCAAGCGTTGAAAGACCAACTTGAGTTGACCGCTACGATTTCGAGTTATGAACAAATCAATGCGAACGTGATTAGTCGTTCGCCAGACGATTGGCAAAACATCTTGATTATCGATCGCGGCACGAATGATGGTATTGAAGCCAATATGCCTGTGATGGGACGTAAAGGTTTAATCGGTCGTGTCATTGTAGCTAATAAATCGAGTTCAAAAGTGGAATTACTAACGTCACGTAATCAAAATAGCAATCATTTTCCAATCATGGTCGTGAGTGAAAAGGGTGAAACAGCTTACGGATTAATGGAAAACTATCTTGATGAGGAAGAGTCACTTGTGATTACACAATTGACGACTACTAAAGACATTCAACCCGGAGATCAAGTGTTAACATCAGGATTAGGAAGCACATCACCGAAAGGGTTATTAATTGGAGAAGTAAAAAAAGTCAATCCTACTAAATATGGTTTGGAACAAGAAGTGTATGTGACACCTGCTTCTTCTCTTTATGATATTTCAGTTGTAACCGTCGTGAAACGTTTAGTAGGAAGTGAGCTAGAATAATGAGAGAAACACTATGGAAAGGAATATACCCCGTCTTACTAGGAGTGATGATGCTTGCAGATGCGCAGATTAGTAATGTCTTGCGAATTGCAACGAAAAATGAAGTGTTTTTAAATAGCCACTTATTTCTGATAGGATTAATTTTAGGATGTTTTTATTATAGTCGTCGCTATATGATGAGTATTGCCATTGTTTTAGGTTTGATATTTGATATGTATTATTACGGAATTTTAGGGATTAACACAGTATCATTTCCTTTAACTGTTATGCTTATCTATTTTGTCTTTACTTATATTAAACCAAGTATTTCGATGATTTTTATAAGTCTAGTTATTTTTATTACGATTATGGATAGCAGTATTTATATTATCCAATTAATTTTTAATTTAATTCAAAGTAATACACAAGCATTTATCGTCCGGCAATTAGGCCCAACAATGCTACTGAATATGGTGTTTTTCATCCTGCTCGCGTATCCGATTCAAAAAATGATAAAAAATAGAGATTATTTGTAATGAAATATTTTTGTAACATTCCTATTATATGATTGTGACATGGATGTGCTACAATGCAATCATGCTTAAGAAAAGATTAAGGTTTATCCTTAATACAAATCGGAGGAATTACAACGTGAAGAAGCGAATCTTATCAGTAGTATTAGTAAGTTCAATAGCATTAGGAAGTGTAATGGCTCCTACAGTTGCATTAGCAACAGACTTAGATCAAAAAATTGAAAAATCTAATAATAAAATTAAAGAATTATCTAGTAAAGAAGCAAGTGCTGCTGCAGAATTAGAAGCAGTTAAAGCGAATATTGCAAAAATCCAAGAAAAATCAGCTAAATTACAAAGCGAACAGCAATCATTGGATAAAGAAGTAAACACATTAGCTTCAGAAATTGAAGTGCTAAATGAAAAAATTGCCAAGCGTGATGCAGCAATTAAAGAACAAGCACGTTCAACACAAACTGAAGGAATGGGTAACAACTTAGTAGAGGCTGTTTTTTCAGCAGAAACTGTTTCAGAAGCAGTGACACGTGTAGCTGCTGCAACAAAATTAGTCTCAGCAAGTAATGACTTATTAAAACAACAAGAAAATGATAAAAAATCTGTTGAACAAAAGAAAAATGAAACAGAACAAAAATTAGAACAAATTACTGAAAATGCTATTGCTTTAGAAGCACAACAAGGGCAATTATATGATCAAGAGTTAGCACAACAAATTTTAGTTGCTACCGTATCAGCAGAACGTGCAACTGAAGAAGGTAAAAAAGCAGAATTTATTAAAGAAAAAGAAGAATTAGAAGCTAAACGTAAAGAAGAAGCACGTTTAGTTGCTGAAGCGAAAGTACAAGCTGAACAAGCAGCTACTGTAGCGACGACTGAAAATACAACAGCGCCTTCTCAAACTCAAGAGACAGCAGCGACTGAAAATCAAACGCAAGCGCCGCAAACATCGACTGAACAGCCAGCAGCACCGGCTCCAAGTCAACCGGCTGCTCCAGCACCAAGCCAACCGGCTCCAAGTCAACCAGCTCCAAGTCAACCAGCTGCTCCAGCGCCAAGCCAACCGGCACCGAGTCAACCAGCAGCACCGGCTCCAAGCCAACCGGCACCATCCCCAACGCCAGCTCCAAGTAATGCATCAGGAGCAGCGATTGTTGCAGAAGCGCAAAAGCATTTTGGTAAGCCTTATACGCAAGAAGCGGGACGTCGTATGGGACCTAACTCATTTGACTGTTCAGGTTTAACGAACTATGTTTACCGTCAAGTAACTGGTAGAGATATCGGTGGATGGACAGTACCTCAAGAAGCAGCAGGAGTACAAATTCCTGTTTCACAAGCACAACCAGGTGACTTATTATTCTGGGGAGCTCGTGGAGCTACATATCACGTAGCTATTTCAACAGGTGGTAGTGGTTATATTCATGCCCCTACTTATGGACAAACTGTAACATCAGCATCAATTTCGCCATACTTTGCACCAAGCTTTGCAGTACGTGTTTTGTAATTTTTAAAACTTGAAAGAACCTCTCAGTTAGAGGTTCTTTTTTTATTGAAAGACTAATTGAGGAGTGAATTATGAAAGAAACTAAAAAACTTCATAGTGGTTATAATTTGATGACGGCTATTACAATGATTGTCGGTATCTGCATAGGTTCAGGTATCTTTTTTAAGGCAGATGATATTTTAGCATATACAGGAGGAAATGTTGGTTTAGGTGTTTTATTATTAAGTATAGGTGCTTTTAGTATTATATTTGGAAGTATGACCCTAACCGAACTTTCCGTAAGAACATCAAGTTTGGGTGGATTAGTCGGTTTTTATGAAGTTTTTATTTCAAAAGCCTTTGCCAATGGCTTTGGTTGGTTTCAAACATTTGTTTATTATCCAACAATCAATGTTGTCGTAGCATGGGCAGCAGGGATTTACACTGTAATGTTACTCGGACTTGAGATGACGCTTGAATATCAAATATTAATTGGAACAGGCTATTTATTATTAATGTATGCAATGAATTACGGCTTCAAACAAATAGGTGGTTGGTTTCAAGTTTTAACTACTTATGTGAAACTTTTACCGTTGCTTTCGATAGCGATTATTGGAATGTTTCAGCTTGCGCCTGTCACGACTGTAGCCACATCTGAGACGTCAGTTTTACAGTCTGTTGGGTTTTCTTTTTTAGCAGGTCTAGCGCCTGTGGCATTTTCGTTTGACGGTTGGCCGATTGCAACAAGTATCAGTAATGAAGTTAAGAATCCAAAACGTAATATGCCCATTGCGTTAACAATTGGCCCATTAATAGTTTTAATCGTCTATGTGACGTATTTTCTAGGTTTGACAAAATTATTAGGGATAGAGCATATTTTAGCAGTGGGCGATCAGGCTATTTATGATGTAGGTAATATCATTTTTGGTGCGTATGGAGGCAAGCTGATTTTAGTTTTTGTTATTATATCAGTTCTTGGAGTTGTAAATGGGGTTACGCTTGGTCACATACGAATGCCGTATGCACTGGCAACTAAAGAAATGCTTCCTAATAGTGAAGCGGTAAAAATAATGAATGATCGTCGTCAATTGTCTCCTCGTTCGTTCAAAATATCTTTATACACCTCCTTAGTATGGATGACTATTCACTATCTGACACAAAAGCTAGGATTATTAGATACAGGAGATGTCAGTGAAATAGCGATTGTTTTTGCTTATATATGCTATCCTATTTTGTATGTGTATGTTATGAAGCTATACATGAAGAAAGAGATTAAGAGTCATTTTAAGGGGATAATAGCGCCTATGTTAGCGTGTATAGGCAGTGGGATTATTATCCTAGGGGGCATTATGTCTAATCCGGTCTATATGCCAGTTTTTATTGTGCTATGTGGCATTGTATTTTATCAAGGGTATCGCTTTAAAAGAGAATAAAACACCGTTGCCTCTTTACGAGGTAACGGTGTTTTGTTTTTAGACAAGGTCTTCAGTTAATGTCATGAATTCTTCAATATCTTTTTTGACCATATCAATGCCAGCTTGCCAGAATTCTGGTTGCGTTAAATCGACATTGAGATGTTTTTGTGCGAGTTCTTCAGTTGTCATTGAAGCAGTGTCGCGTAGGAGGGCAATATATTTGTCTTCAAAATTATCCCCAGATTGTTGAGCGTATGCATAGATTCCCATACTGAATAAGTAGCCAAATGTATAAGGGAAGTTATAAAACGGTACGTCGTCAATAAAGAAATGTAATTTACTTGCCCAGAAGTGTGGATGATAAGAAGCCAATGTTCCTTGATAAGCTTCTTCCTGTGCTTCTAGCATTAATTCTGTTATTTCATCGACCGATAGAACGTGGTCTTGACGAGTTTGATAGAATTTATTTTCAAAGATAAAGCGCGCATGAATATTTAAGAACATCGCAGTAGCATTTTGTAGTTTTGTATCGAGCAAGCTGATCTTTTCTTCTTTAGAACTTGCTTCTTTTAAAGTCGCATCTGCTACAATGAGTTCTGCAAAAGTACTAGCAGTTTCAGCAACGTTCATCGCATATCCTTGGCTCATGACAGGTAAATCCCACATCACGTGACTATGGTAAGCGTGGCCTAGTTCGTGCGCCAATGTAGCTACTTCATTTATTGATTCGCCATAAGTCATAAAGATACGTGACTCTTTACTTTCTGGGATTCCTGTACAATAACCACCTGGGCGTTTTCCTGCACGGTCTTCTGCTTCAATCCAAGCATTTTCAAAGGCATGTTGAGCAAATGTTGCCATCTTAGGACTGAATTTATTAAAATTAGCAATGATAAATTCAGCGGCTTCATCAAAAGTGAAACGTTTTTCTTTTAAGTCTCCTAGAATGATAGGAGCATCGACATCTTGCCACTCCATTTTCTCTTTTCCGAATAATTGTGCTTTACGTGTTAAAAAGTCAGTGAAAGCTTTCTTATTATCAGTGATCGTTTGCCACATCATCTCTAACGTTTCTTTTTTCATACGATTGTAAGTGAGTGGTGTTTCTAAATAATCAGATTTACCGTGTAACTCGTAATTTGTTAAACGGAATCCTTGTAAATGGTTAAGTGTATCGGCAAACAAAGGCGCTTTTTCTTCCCATGTTTTTTCCCAAATTTCAAATAAATCAGCACGTACTTGTGGGTTGGCATCTCCCATCATTTTATTGAAGGCTTGGCCAGCTGAAAGTGTTTCTCCATCGTATTCGATTTGAATAGACGCAACAATCGTATCGTAATGAGAGCTCCATGCATTAAAACCGTCTAAAGCTAAATGGTTAATGATATTTTCTTCTCGCTCGCTTAAAAGCTCTTTTCCGTCACGACGAATTTCATTTAAGTTAAATAAGACCCCATGTTCTTGTGCAAAAGACGTATGTGATAAGTCGTGCCACGCGTCATCAGATAGCTCGGTTAATTTTTTAGTGAATGTCACATGAGCGTTGCTGAAAAGTGTGTGCAAACTATAAAGAGTCCCTAGCAATGTGTTAGCATCTTTGTTATTTACATCGGCTGATTGAATAGCATTGACAAAACTAATTGTTTGTCCGAAAGCTTGTGATAAAGTAGCCGATTTTTTTAATAGTTCCTCAAGTGTTTTAAAATGAGGGGCATCTTGTTGAGGTTCCCACGCTTGAACGTGTGATTCATATGTTTTAACAAGCGTCTTCATCTCTGTAATTTTTTCTTGGAGAGCTTTTGATTGCGTACCTCCTGGAAAAATACTTTCTAAATCCCATGTAATTGAATATGACATTAAATCCGCTCCTTTCAAGTTAACTTCTATTATAAGCTATATCTTAAAAAATGATAAGAAATAATCTCAAACTTCTTCATTTTATTTTCATTATGTAGGATAATAAAACAAAAGGAGGGATGGCAATGGCAAAATATCGTAAGGATGGAACCCTGTATTTATTTTTAGCGTTTCTAGTGATGGGGTTACTTTTTTGGAGTTCATCCCAGACATATGAACAGCAATCTCAAATAGGTTTGTTAGAAGTGCTACTTAAAAAGCAGCCATTTCATGAGGCGTTAAGCTCCATTCAATTTATGTATGCTGGAGAAGAAGTCAGTGTGGCACATAGTGGTTATTTTAAGTTTGTTGAGTTTTTTATCCGAAAAGGGGCACATTTTTTTATTTACTTCTTATTGGGCAGCTTTTTATTTCTAGGTTTAACTCCGCGAGTTAAAGGGATATGGATAACTACAGTGATAAGTTGGCTATCTGCTACAGGATATGCTGGTCTAGATGAATTTCATCAACAATTGACGGGTGGACGAACGCCGCTATTTGAAGATGTTATGCTCGATAGTATGGGCGCCTTGACGGGAATTGTGATTTGCTTAGTCGTTCTTTACATAAAAAAATCAAAGAAATAATAAAAAAATCTTGCGTTAAGATAGTAAGTGTGTTAAAATTTGAGTTTTTATTATGTTTGTGGTATAATGGCTACGAGGTGAAGGGAATGCCACAAACATTAGCGACGATTAAGAAGAAGATGGAAGCACGTATTGGTAGTGAAATTATGTTAACTGCACAAACAGGTCGAAAACGCCAAACAGAGCATCGTGGTGTTTTAACAGAAACTTATCCTGCCGTCTTTGTGGTAGACTTAGATGAAGATCTGAATTCATGTGACCGGGTCTCTTATAGTTATACAGATATTTTGACAAATACTGTAGCAGTAGAATTTTTATAATAAGAGCGAAAAAGACCTTACAGCTTATGGCTGTAAGGTCTTTTTTGTGTTTTTAGAGAAAAACACATCACGAAAAAAATACATACGTAAAAGCGGTTGCATATTCTTTTTAGTAGTATATACTAGCGTTGTTAAGTGATAAAGGGAGGGTGTTACACGTGAATCGACAGTATTATTCAAAATGCTTAGTGGCAGTAGCCTACGCTTTTTTATCATCGTTAGCATTTAATTTCTTTTGGTTTCCGGGAAAAATTTACGCAAATGGGATAACAGGTCTGTCTCAATTAATGAGTACATTAGCAGGCACATTTTACGATTATGAGATGTCGATACCTTTACTCGTACTACTATTCAATCTTCCTTTGTTATTTATTGCTTGGTTCCATATCGACCGAGAATTTACAGCGATGACCGTTGTAGCGGTTTTTCTTACATCCTTTATGATGGCTCGCTTACCAGTAGTGACATTGACGACAGATCCGATCATTTGTGCGGTCTTTGGTGGAGTATTACATGGGGTGTCGGTGGGTATTACGTTAAATAGTGGCTTTTCAACGGGCGGACTTGATATTATAGGAATTTTAGTTCGGCAAAAGACCAACAAATCATTAGGGACGATTTTTATTATTTTTAATGTGTGTATTCAGTTTGTAGCTGGCTACGTTTACGGTTGGCCACTTGCTTTCTACAGTGCGATTTCTGTTTTCATTAGTGGTCGTGTCGTGGATTTTGTTAATACTCGACAACAAAAAGTACAAGTGATGATTGTGACCGAAAAAGCAGAGGCTCTGATTACACAAATGCAAACACATTTAAAGCGTGGGATGACGATTGTCAACGATGTTGAAGGAGCGTTTAAGCGAGAAGAAAAGAAAATTATCTTTGTCGTTATTGCGAAGAATGAACTAACAGCATTGTATGATGACATTCAACTTTCAGATCCCGATGCTTTTATGAGTGTTTCACCTAAAGTGATAACCAATAAAGTATTTTATGAATGGTAGGTGAGAATAATGACGAAACGCGTTACCCTTTTTACAGAAGTGGCAGATGAACTTAGACGACGGATTCAGACGGGGGTTTATTCAGAACAAATGAAATTGCCGTCTGATTATGAATTGGCAGATGAATTTGGTGTTAGTCGTTTGACCATACGTAAGGCAGTCGATCAATTGATAAGTGAGCAGCGACTGGTGAAACATCGAGGAAAAGGAACTTATGTCATGCGTGCGCCCAAATTATACAGTGGACATTATGGTTTAACGAGTTTTACAGAGGTTGGCGAACATTTAGGAAAGGATGTTCACACAAAACTTTTGTCTTTTAAAAGAATAAGTGCCGACCAATTAGCGTTGGATTTTGGCGAAGCACGTGAGTTATTTGTGATTCAACGCTTACGTCAATACAATCAGACGGCGATGACGGTCGAAGAGCTATGGATACCTGTTGACTACTTGCCGCCGACCTTTTCTGAAGAACAGGCGACACATTCGCTTTTTCAACTCTTAGAGCAGTCTCATGTTATAGGTTACTCTCATCAAGAAATTGCGGCGGTCAATATAGAGGCGCCTTATCATGAGTTACTAAATGTCCCTTTGCATCAAGCTGGGTTTAAAATGATGTCCGAAACCTATTCGGTAGATGGAGCCCTATTATTATATGATTGCTCTTACTATCGAGGCGATGAGTATCGCATAAAACAAACTTTACAACGTTAATAAGAAATGAGGAGAAATCATGGTGTATCATCCAGAATTTAAACAATGGATTGCAGAGAATCAAGCGCTATTTTTAAAAGATTTAGCACGAATCATTCGAATACCAAGTAAGAAATCAGTTGCCACGACAGAAGCTCCTTTTGGCGAAGCTAATTTAAATGTATTACGAGAAGCATTGACGATTGCCGACGAATATGGTTTTTCAACGAAGATGGTTGAGAATGCAGTCGGCTACGCTCAGCTAGGGGAAGAAGAAGATTATATCGGAGTTGTGGGGCATCTAGATGTCGTGCCAGAAGGAGAGGGCTGGAGTAGTCCACCGTATGAACTAACATTACGCGATGAAAAATTATATGGACGAGGGGTTTTGGATAATAAAGGCCCTATCATGGCGTGTTTATTTGCATTGAAATTATTACAAGACCATGAAGTCCCTTTAAAAAGAACTGTCCGAATCGTTTTTGGGACAGACGAGGAAAGTGGTTCGCAAGATATGCCGCTATATCTAGCAAAAGAAAAAGCGCCTATTTTTGGTTTTACGCCTGACTGTAAATATCCAGTAGTTTATGGTGAACGAGGAATTTTAAGAGTGGGGATAACGACGAAAATAACGGCAGACTCTTTTACGCATTTAGGTGCGATTGTCGGTAGTCAAGATCCTTCTTTTATTCCCGATAGTTTAACCACTGTGTTTCAAGGAAGAACGTTTACAGCTAGTGGGAAGCGAAGTCCTTCCAATGCACCAGAATTAGGAGAAAATAGTATTACGCTATTAGCGAAACAATTAGAAGAAGTATTGACTCATGAGGATGATTTGAAAGACTATCTTGCATGGATAGTGACACATTTACATCAGCAACATCAGGGAGAAGGACTGGGGTTAAATTGGTCTGATTCAGATAGTGGAACGTTGCAAATAAGTCCGTATCGTTGGACTAAGCAAGATGACGGGATGTGTTTAGAAATTAGCATACGTTATCCTGTGACAGTCACAGAAGAAGCAGTTCTAGAGCAGTTGACAAAAGTGCTACCGAAGCTAAGTACGTTAAATGTTTTAAGAAGTCTACCAAGTACAGTCTTTTCTAAGGAACATTGGGGTGTTCAAAAATTAGTAACAGTATACGAAGAGGTCATGCAGGAAGATGGACAACCTGTGACGACGACAGGCGCTACCTATGCTCGTTTTGTTCCTAACATTGTGGCGTTTGGTCCTTCTTTTCCAGGGCAGAAAGGGATTGCTCACAATCCGGATGAATATATGGATTTAACAGATTGGTTAAAAAATATTGAAATTTATATGCATGCGATTCTTGCATTAGCAAATGATTGAGGAGGAAATATAAATGAAATGGGGCGCAATTGCAACTTGGCGAATGGCACATGATGGTGTTAAAAAAGCTGGGGATATTTTAAAAAAGGGTGGAAAAGCCGGAGATGGTGTTGAAGTTTTAATCAAAACGGTTGAAGACTATCCTTTTTACAAATCAGTAGGATATGGCGGGTTACCAAACGAAGAAGGTATTCTTGAAATGGACGCTGCGTATATGAATGGAGATACGTTTGCAATTGGTGGTGTCGCAGGAATCCAAGATGTAAAAAATCCCATATCAGTGGCACGCCAATTAAGTCATGACCATTTTAATAGTTTTCGCGTGGGGGAAGGGGCAACGAAGTACGCCTCGCTAGCAGGATTTGAAAAGCAAAACATGTTAACACCACGCGCTCATAAAATATGGAAAAAACGATTGAAAGAAGTACAAGAAAACCAACTAAACCCTTATGACGGACATGATACCGTAGGGGCAGTTACCTTAAATAGTCAAGGAAGTATGGCTGTGGGGACGTCGAGTTCTGGTCTTTTTATGAAGAAAGCTGGACGAGTCGGAGACTCCCCTTTATCAGGCTCTGGTTTTTATGTAGATAGTGAAGTTGGAGGAGCTAGCGCAACAGGATTAGGAGAAGACTTGATGAAAGGGTGCCTTTCCTATGAGATTGTACGGTTAATGAAAGAAGGACTTACTCCGCAAGCCGCATGTGATCGAGCTGTTTACGACTTTGCTGATATGTTAAAAAAACGTTATGGCAAAGCAGGTGCGATGAGTCTTGTCGCGATGAATAATCAAGGAGAGTGGGGCGTGGCTACTAATGTCGAGTTTACATTCTCAGTCGTGAATCATAAGGAGGAAGCAGCTATCTATATCGCTCATCCCGGAGAAAATCATACAACGTCTATTGCACCGATTACTCAAGAGTGGTTAGATGCTTATGAAAAACGTATTAAAGCCCCTATCGAAGACTAAAAAGGAGAGTGTCCTATGTTAAATTATCGTCAAGTACATTTAGATTTTCATACAAGTGAACATATTCCAAATATTGCGGAACGTTTTGATGCCCGTTTATTTGCGAAACAAGTAAAAGAAGCGCATATTGATTCGATAACGTGTTTTGGTAGATGTCATCACGGTTGGCTTTATTACCCGTCGAAAGCACAACCTGAAATGATTCATCCCCATTTGAAAAATCAACGACTATTACTAGATCAAATCGAGGCTTGTCATGCGGAAGGCATTAAAGTGCCTGTCTATACAACTGTTCAATGGGATGGCTATGTGGCAAAACATCATCCAGAATGGTTGTGTCGTGACGAAAAAGGGGAGCCGATTAATAGTCAGGGAGTGCCAGAGCCGCATTTTTATTATACGTTATGTTTAAATAGTGATTATCGAACGTACTTTAAAGAGCATCTTGTGGATATGATTGAGTCTGTCACGCCAGATAAGTTGGACGGTGTGTTTATGGATATATTATTCCGCACAGATTGCCAATGTGAGCATTGTCAAAAAGAGATGAAAAAGCATGGCTATGACGTGACGAATAAGTCAGACCGTTTGGCGTATTCTGATGAAATGCTACGTATCTTTAAAGCAGAAATTAGCGAATTAATCCGTCAAAAAGCACCTAAAGCGAGTATTTTTTATAATGGTTCGCATGTTGGGTTTGCAGATAAACATCATTTAGAGGCATATTCACATTTAGAACTGGAAAGTTTACCAAGTGGTGGTTGGGGATACGACCATTTTCCGATTACCATGCGTTATGCTCGAAATTTAGGGAAACCAGTGATTGGTATGACAGGAAAATTCCATACTTATTGGGGAGATTTTCACTCATATAAAAACTTGCCAGCCCTACAATTTGAGTGCTTTAATATGTTGGCTTTGGGAGCAGGCTGTTCGATTGGCGATCAACTTCATCCTGATGGTGCTTTGTCACCAGCTAGCTATGAGTTGATTGGTAAAGTTTATGAAGAAGTAGCAGGAATTGAAAAATGGTGTCGTCAGGCAAATCAAGCGCAAGTAGAGATAGGGGTATTAACGCCAGAAGAAACGTGGCGACCTGGTAGTCACAGCTTACGTATTTCGCCTTCAATAATTGGTGTCAACCGTTTGTTACAAGAATTAAACTATCAATTTGATATTATCGACAGTGAGATGTTATTTGACCGTTATCGTGTGCTAATCTTACCAGATATTGTGGAGGTGACACCGTCATTAGTAGAGAAATTAGCTACCTTTACAAGTCGTGGTGGCGCAGTAATAGGAAGTTTTAAATCATTGGTCGAAAACCAAGCAGGTGCAGAGTTTTTTGGGATTGAGTTTGAAGGATTAAGTCCTTATCAACGTGATTTTATTTTACCAAATGACCGTTATGGTCGTGAACTCCCTCAAGAACCTCATGTCATGTATTTACAAGGAGCATCGGTAAAAACGACGAAAGCAGAAACATTAATGGCGACGGTAAAAAGTTACTTTAACCGTGAGGGTGAAACATTTTGTTCGCATCAACATGCACCTGCTCAGAATGAATTAGGAAGTCCTGCACTGACACGCTACCAAAACCAGGTCTATTTTTCACACCCTATTTTTGAAAGCTATCGTCACAATGCACCTCGTTGGATAAAAGTGTTGTTGGCAGAACAATTAGCCGAGTTACTGCCAGACAAGTTATTAACACACGATGGCCCAAGTACGTTATTAACGACCGTGAATCAAAGTGAGGACTCCCAGTTGGCTCTAATACATTGCTTACACTATATTACACAGAAGAATACAGAAACGATTTATACCATTGATGAAGTTATTCCACTTCACGATATTCATCTAACTTATCAAATCGGCTCTCGCTCAGTCAAACGAGTCACAAATGCTTTGACTGGCGAAACGATATTTGCAAAAGAAGAAGCGGGCAAGCTCCTTCTTGATATCGATCGGATCGACGGACATCTTGTGATTGCCGTTGAATTTGAATAGATAAGGAGTGGTTGGTATGACGCTATTAGTAGTTGATATAGGAGGAAGTGCATTAAAAACAGCGATTTGGCACGATGCTTCTTTAGTTGATAAACAGACGGAGCCGATGGTGACAAGCTGGGAGTTGTTAGAACAAGCTCTTTTTGAAAAATGGCAGAGGTATCGAGAGAAATATGACTTAAAAGCTCTTCATCTTAGCTTACCTGGAGTTGTAAATCAGGAAACCGGCTATCTAGAGGGTGCTAGTTCGTTAGCATTTTTGCATGGGGTTCCTATTCGTGAGCGATTAGTGAAGTTAATCGGCGCTCCTGTAAAAATGGAAAATGATGCGAACTGTGCAGCTTTGGCAGAGTGTCATCAAGGTGCTGCCAAAGGTAAAAAGAATGTTGTGTTTGTAGTAGTAGGAACGGGGATTGGCGGTACAATGGTGATAGACGGTAAAATTCGTCAAGGGCATCATCTTTATGGCGGCGAATTTGGCATGATGTTGATTGATGGCCGACGAGAATGGGCAGAGTTAGGCTCTGCAGTTCATATGGCACGCAAAGTTTCGATAGCCAAAGGACTCGACATGCATGCACTGTCTGGAAAAGAAGTTTTTGCTTTAGCCGAACAGGGTGACAATATAGCACAAGAGGCCGTCGAAGAATGGTATCATTATCTAGCGTTAGGGTGTTATAATTTGCAATACATACTCGACCCAGAAGTGATGCTCATTGGGGGAGGTATTTCGCAAAAACCCGATTTGATTGCTCATATCAATCGTCATTTAACAAAAATAATGTCTTATGGACAACGTTCTCCCTTGACACCCAACGTGCAAACATGTGATTTTTACAATGATGCGAATCTCATTGGATTGGCATATCTTTAATAAAAAAGACGACTTATCTCAGAAGGAGCTGACGGAACTGACCCACTTACGTGGGACACAATAAAAAAGCACCTCTTGTTGAATTCAAGTAAAATGAATTTAACAGGAGGTGCTTTTTAGCATGGGAACAAGAGTATCTTATCCATTAGAAGTGAAACAAGCAGCAATAAAGATGAAATTAGAAGGCAAATCAACAAAAGAAATAATGGAGAAACTAAGTATTAAAAATAGAACACAAGTCCAAACATGGTGGCGATGGTATCTAAATAGTGAAGAATATCGATTTCTCCAACCTGTCGGGAAACAATATACATATGGTAAAGGACCCGAAGGTTTAAGTGAGGTTGATAAATTGCAACTTGAAAATAAATTTTTAAAGAATAAAATTTCTATTTTGGAAAAGTACAACGAATTGGAAAGGATGTGGCGCAACAACTATTTGTAGAATTAGTGGAAGAAATGAAGGGAGAATTGCCCGTTAGAACGATTTGCCAATAGTTTGGTATTGCAAAATCAACTTATTATCGTTGGAAAAAGCAATCATTTAAATCTATGCTAACAGACACGGAAGAGTTCATTCAAAAAGTGTGTGTAGAACATCGGTTTACTTATGGTTATCGAAGAGTCACCGAAGTGATAAGAAGAACTCAAATTATAAACAAAAATACCGTTCAAAAAATAATGCAGAAATATGGTTGGAATTGCCGTGTCAAAGTAAAAAAGATAAAGAGAATTGGCAAGGTTCATAAAATATGTGACAACGTATTAAACCGGAATTTTAAAAGTGAAGAGCGCTTTAAAAAATTAGTAACAGATATCACTTATCTACCCTTTGGCTCTAAAATGATGTATTTATCCTCGATTATGGATTTATAGGTTCTGTTGCAAAGTTTAAAAAGAAATAAGATTTTCACTTAATTGTTTCAAAATTATGCTAGAGTGCCTAATAATAGATTAATTTCATGCACGACTGAAAAGCCAAAGAGATTAACGTCTCTTTGACTTTTTTTATATAGGGCATGAATCGTTTCAATTCCTTTTATCGTGAATGAAGCAGTCCTTATGGACTGATATAATTTGTGTCTTTTCTTAATTGACCGGTGATCTTGTTCGATAATATTGTTTAAATATTTACTTGTTCGATGAGAAGTATACGTAAATTCTCCCTCTGATTTAAGTTGATTAAATGCACTTCTTAGAGAAGGAGCTTTATCCGTCACAAGAACTCTAGGTTCTCCAAATTGCTTGATTAATCGTTTGAAGAACGCATAAGCTGCTTGTTTATCACGATTTTTTCGTAACCAAATATCTAATGTCATTCCTGAAGAATCAATCGCACGGTATAAATAATGCCACTTTCCTTTTACCTTAATATAAGTTTCATCCATTCTCCAAGAATCACCAACAGATTTATTTTTTTTCTTCCATAAACAGTAAATAATCTGACTGTATTCTTGTACCCACCGGTAAATAGTTGTATGACAAATACTGATTCCTCGGTCATTCATAATTTCAGAGACTTCTCTATAACTCAAGTTATATCTCAAATAGTAGCCTACAGCTACCATAATAATATCTTTTTGGAATTGTTTCCCCTTAAAATGAGTCATTTTGAATCTCCTAGTCAGTTTTTATCTTAAGTTTAGCCTAAACCAGTGGATTTGAAAATCTTTGCAACAGAACCATTTACTTTAATAGGAGAGAAGTCTTATCTTCTCTCCTATTAATGATTTATATCGGAAGCCAGCAGTATAAATATTGGAGGGATTTTGATTGAAATATGTAGTTAATCCATATTTGATATATGAATTAGAAGATGAAAACACAACAATAATCCAAACTAAAGATAATTCTTTCGCAACTAAAAATGAGGCTCTGGTTAATTTTCTCAGATATATGGAAGAAAATAAAATCGAAAATATTACTTTTAATGACTTTATGGTAATTTTCAAAGAAGAGAATATTGCTAATGAATCAATAAAGTTTTTAATGGATTCATCAATCATCAAGGGAGAGAACAGTACATATTTATCAAGTATAAACGATATAGTAATCTTCTCAAATAGTTCGAAATTTTTAGAATTGTCTAGAGATATTTGGAAAGAAGATCATGAGATAAGGTCACTCGACGAATTTAAAGATCAAAATTACGAGGATAAATTAATTATTGTTTGTTTAGATCCGTTTAGTTTACAAAAGTTAAAAGAAATAGTTAGTTTTATAAATAAAGATAGTACGAATGTATATAAATTTGTTTTTGCATACAATCATAGTCTTTACCTTAGTAACTATTATTCTCCTAGATGGGGAAATCCTTGCCCTCTATGCTTCTTTTATAGTATTGAATCTCAACTAAGAGGTAGTCAATCAGGTAAAAATAATTTGAATTTTCAAGTTATGGTAGATTTGTTTTACAATGAGAAAGGTTTTTTTCAATATGATGGGTTGTTAAATAAAAGTGATTGGCTACCGGTAATCAATCAACTACACAAAGAGCAAAAAATGTCCAAAGCCAACTTTAGTATAATTGATGATGTTTTAAAGATTGACTTAAATAACTTTTCATTGAGTTATGATACTTGTTATTTTTGGGAAATGTGTGATTGTTATGAATAAGTACTATTGGAATGAGTATCAATCACAATTTGTTGACAAATCAGCCCATTCCTCATTTGAAGGTGGTAAAAGTGGTTGATGAGAATTGGTTTCCACACATGAATCCTATTTTATATAATGAGAGTGTGTATGCTTTTGTTCAGTCGATTTGTGGAAAAGAACTAGATAAAAGCATAGAGTATATTCCTTTTCCATAAATTCATCGAAGGAGAATATTATGTCAAATGTCATTACTATCTGCAAACTAAATATATCATTACTATTAAAAGACAAACTATCTTTTTTTTGGTCACTAGGGTTGCCTAGTATAATGCTTTTTTTTAACAGTAGGAATATAACAACCGTTTATGATTTAACTTACTGGTGGATATATATTGTATTCAATGCTTTTGTTTACGGTGTAGGATTGTTTGCTTTAAATGAGAAAGATACAGGTGCACTATCCATAATATTTTCTATAAAGTGGATACCTGTAAAATTCTTTTTTGGACTACTTCTTACCCAACTAATTTATTCTATTGTTTGCTTAACTATGTTTAACCTCATACCTGCCTTATTTTTCAATTTAAATTATATTCATTTAACAGTGTTATCATTGATAACAATTATAGTAGTTTTACCTGTAGCGTTCATCGGATATAATATAACCTACTTAAGAAATCTTTACTCGTCGACCGTTTCATCCATATGTAATATGGTAATATTTTTATTTTTTATATTGATAGGAATAGATACACCAGTAAATTACATTAATCCCTTTATTATTATTGGAGATGTGATGAATGATTTAATATCAGGTGATTTTCCAGTGTCTTACTTCCTGATTTGTATAATACTGATTATAGTAAGTATACCTAGTATTATTTTCTTTAAACCGTTATCTAGAGAAAGTAGATGATTTTGTGATTGTTATAGAAAATTTATTTATAAAAGAGATTGAAAAGGAAATAAATTGTAAGTTTGAAGAAGGAATTACTTATTTAAAAGGGAAAAACGGTAGTGGAAAAACGCTATTATTAGATTATATTAGTGGTCTAAGAAATCCACTTCCGAAAAATAGTAAAATAATTAATAATAATAGTTGTATTTATATGCGCCAGAACTTTACTTTTTATAGTCGATTAACTGTAGATGAGTTTATTCACTTTGTTGAGGGGTTGACCAATGAATCAAAAAAAATTTCCTGAATTTATTAGATACATACTTTCCTGATATAAATTTTGAAAAGTATAAGAAAAAGAAATTAGGTTTATTGTCAGGTGGGGAACGAAGGCTAGTATACATCCTTTCAATTCTCAGTATAGAAAGGAAATGGTATATTCTAGACGAGCCTTTTAGCAATCTTGATCAAGAAACAAGAGACATACTAATGATTATAATAAAAACAATGAGTAGAGAAAAGAAAGCAAATTTTATATTGACAGCCCATGAGAACCTTTCCCTTGATAATTTACATGTTTTAGATTTCAGTTCTATTATCAATGAAAGTAAATAGGTTTGATAAAAATCATAACTTTAAAATTAATTTCAGGAGTTTAATATAAAAAACAGAGGGTCAGAAACTTAAAAGTTTTTGATCTTGTTTTTGACTCCAAATTTCATAGCTCGTTCAGCGGCTCGATTAATTAGGTCATAAAGTACTCCATTAAAAAAATTTACTTCTACAATGACCGTGCGATTATTGTTGATAAATCAATAAAAGAGTATTGTTGTGTGTCAGACCGATTGGGGATTTTGAAGGTAAAAGATATGGTTGGTTTCTTCATATGCAATGAGAATCTTAAAGAGAAAGAAAATCAGCTGAAGAACCAAAAGTACAAAAAAGTAGATTCGATGATCGATCGGTATACTAAATTATAAAGTATGATTAATAGTGTTTTAGTACCATAAAAGAATTCCTTTGTTTACTTATACACCAAAAAGGTGTATAATAGGCGTATAGAAAGAAGGGATTATATGTCAACAAAAGAAAGATTGAATGTTAATTTGGATTCGGAATTGAAAAAAGATACAGCTGAAACACTAGAAGCATTGGGACTTGATTTTACAACTGCCATTAATATCTACTTCAAACAAATCGTTAGCAAGCAAAAGATTCCTTTTGAAATATCTGTCCCAAAATATTTTTCTGCTGAGGAAGTTATGGGAAAAAATTGGAGAGATGACTTAGATACCGTTGAGGACGAGTGGGAATGAGTTACAAAATAAAATTCACTCCTGCTTCTAAAAAAGATTATGACAAACTTGACAATAGTCAAAAACTCCAAGTGAGGAAATCCTTGCAAAGAATTGAGGAATTTGGATTAGATACTGGGCAACCTCTTAAGGGAAAACTAGCAGATTGCAAAAAAATGAAACACAAAAAATTAGGCTTGCGAGTGATATTCAAACAGTCTGATTTGGGTATTGAAATAATTGAAATTGTAGTAATTGGCAAAAGGGACGAAAAAGAAGTGTATAAGAAAGCTGAAAAAAGATTGGGTAGGTAGATGCAAGGTTCTGTTGCAAAGTTTAAAAAGAAATAAGATTTTCACTTAATTGTTTCAAAATTATGCTAGAGTGCCTAATAATAGATTAATTTCATGCACGACTGAAAAGCCAAAGAGATTAACGTCTCTTTGACTTTTTTTATATAGGGCATGAATCGTTTCAATTCCTTTTATCGTGAATGAAGCAGTCCTTATGGACTGATATAATTTGTGTCTTTTCTTAATTGACCGGTGATCTTGTTCGATGAGAAGTATACGTAAATTCTCCCTCTGATTTAAGTTGATTAAATGCACTTCTTAGAGAAGGAGCTTTATCCGTCACAAGAACTCTAGGTTCTCCAAATTGCTTGATTAATCGTTTGAAGAACGCATAAGCTGCTTGTTTATCACGATTTTTTCGTAACCAAATATCTAATGTCATTCCTGAAGAATCAATCGCACGGTATAAATAATGCCACTTTCCTTTTACCTTAATATAAGTTTCATCCATTCTCCAAGAATCACCAACAGATTTATTTTTTTCTTCCATAAACAGTAAATAATTTGACTGTATTCTTGTACCCACCGGTAAATAGTTGTATGACAAATACTGATTCCTCGGTCATTCATAATTTCAGAGACTTCTCTATAACTCAAGTTATATCTCAAATAGTAGCCTACAGCTACCATAATAATATCTTTTTGGAATTGTTTCCCCTTAAAATGAGTCATTTTAAATCTCCTAGTCAGTTTTTATCTTAAGTTTAGCCTAAACCAGTGGATTTGAAAATCTTTGCAACAGAACCGATACATTAAATCAACTACCAGAAGTTAATGATTGTATTTTACATAGTGATCAAGGCTCTGTGTATACATCTTACAACTATCAGCAAGAAATAACGAAAAGAGGCATTACCATGAGTATGTCCCGTAAAGGGACTCTTGCCGATAATGCCTGCATCGAATCGTTTCATTCCTCTCTAAAGTCTGAAACGTTCTATCTCGATAGACTCAATAATGAGCCTACATCTATTGTCATTCAAATCGTGATAGATTACATTAAGTATTATAATAAAACACGAATTCAACAAAAATTGGGATACAAGTCACCGATAGAATATCGGCAATCTGTAACCCAATAAGAAAGCTTTTTTGATACTGTCCCATTTTAATGGGTCAGTTCCGAAGAGTTAAGTCGTCTTTTTGTCTCACTATTTTAATGTAAGTTTTACAACCACTTCACAACGAGCGGTTTGAGGGAACATATCGACCGATTGTAGATAGGCGACATGATAATGCTTAGATAGTGTTACTAGGTCACGCGCTAAGGTGGACGGGTTACAAGAAACGTAAACCAATGTCGGTGTCGGGTAGCGACAAAGGGCATCTAACAAAGCTTTATCGAGACCCGTACGTGGTGGGTCCACAATAATCCCGTCGAATGTCTGACCTTGTTTGAGCCATTTAGGTAGTAAGGCTTCTGCTGTTCCCACTTCATAGTGTGTATTAGTAACACCTAGTCGCCGTGCATTTTCTTTCGCGTCATCTATGGCTGAAGGAATAATATCCATTCCCCAGATACCGCCAACCTTTTTAGCTAAACTCAGTCCTATCGTTCCAACACCACAATAAGCATCCACGATATGATGATGTGGTTTTGCGTTAAGAGCTTTTTCGACTTCTTTGTAAAGTACTTCCGTCTGAGCGGGGTTTAGTTGGAAAAAAGCGCGAGCAGATAAGTCAAAGGTCACATCACGTAGGGTCTCTTCAATGCTTTCTTTTCCCCACAGATGATGCGTGACATCTCCCATAATAGTAGAGTCACGTGTTGGTTGCACATTGTGCATGATAGAGACGACTTGTGGGAACTCAGAAGTTATCATATCGATTAATACGCGTGATTTTGGTAAATGCTGACTATGAGTAATAAACACGACTTGTATCTCGTTAGAAGCGAGTCCTTCTCGAATCATGACCGTCTTTAAAATCCCTTTGTGATCGCGTTCGTTGTAAGCAGGTATATGAATAGTTTGAATTTTTTTAATAATTTGATTTAAAAGCGACATCGATGTAGGTTGTTGAATGTAACAATCATCTATTGCGACTAGTTGATGTGAATTTGGCTCATATAGGCCGGCAACGACTTCTCCGTGTTCTTCACGAATTTGAAATTGTAATTTATTACGATAGCGCCATGGGTTTTCCATCCCAATAGTGGGGTGCAGTGTATAGGACTGATAGCCTGCTGGTTTAAACTTAGCTAGAGCCTGTTTGACGACATCACGTTTATAAACTAACTGTCCTTCATAAGCCAAGTGTTGAAGCTGACAACCACCACAGCGGTCATAAAAAGGACAAGGAGGGACGACACGTTTTTTTGACGGTTTCAGTGCTTTAATCATCTTTGCTTCGATAAATGTGGGGGTCACGCGAGTGATTTTTGCCTTTACCGTTTCCTCTGGTAAAGCTCCCGTGACAAAGACTACTTTTTTCTTATAATAACCAATACCTTCACCATTAATACCTAAACGTTTAATTGGTAGTGTGATGATTTGATTGGGGTTACTCTTGGTTTTTACCGCCATTATTTTTCACCCTTTTATAGTTGTTTAGCCCAGTTTACCATATTTTTATCGTTTAGAAAGTAAAAATTAAGACAGAGAATCATAAGAATTTAAAGGGCAACTGTTGACAAATTGTCAGTTTATCCGTAACGTAGAAGAAAGTACTTGTCTTGAGGAAAAGGGGAAAACAGATGAAAGAATTAGAAGCACGTATTTTAAAAGACGGTAACGCTATTGCTGACGGTGTTTTAAAAGTCGATCAGTTTTTGACACACCAAGTGGATCCTGACTTAATGATGAAAGTGGGCCAAACATTTGCTGATTATTTTAAAGAAGCAGGTATTACAAAAGTTGTAACAATCGAAACGTCAGGCATTGCGCCCGCTTTGTATGCGGCTCAAGCATTAGGAGTGCCGATGATTTTTGCTCGCAAATCAAAAAGCTTAACGATGAAAGAAGAGTTATTGACTAGCTCGGTTTATTCATTTACAAAACAAACGACCTTTCAAGTGTCAGTTTCTAATAAATTTTTAACAGCGGATGACCATGCATTGTTAATAGATGATTTCTTAGCGAATGGACAGGCAGCGGAAGGATTAATCGAAGTATGTCAACAAGCCGGTGCATCAATCGCTGGTTTAGGAATTGTGATAGAAAAGTCGTTCCAAGACGGTCGCTCACTATTAGAAAAATATCCATTCCCTGTGGTATCACTTGCACGTATTGCCTCACTAAAAGAAAATGAAATTACCTTTACAGAAGCCGATATTTAAAAAGGAGTGAGTATAGATGAACGTCATATTCCATATTGATGAGCAAGAGAAATGGCCATTAGTTCTGGCTAACGTCCAAAACTTTGCTAATGAGATGACATCACGAGCAGCGACATATCATATTCTGATTTTAGCGAATGGACCGGCAGTACGCTTTTTAGAAAGTAAAGAGACTGTCGACAAAGTCAAGGCTGTTTTAGATGAATCGCGTGTGGCGTTATTACTTTGCCGAAACGCTTTAAAAGGACATGCTTTACTCGAACATGCTAATTTAAAGACCATTACGCACGAAGTGGTACCGGCAGGAGTTGTCGCATTAGCAGAAAAGCAACAGGAAGGCTATGCTTATATTCGCCCATAATAAAAAAAGTTATTCCAATTTTGGAATAACTTTTTTTGTTAGTGAAGGATATGACCTTCTTGTAATTTTTCATTTAGTTTTTTCGTAAAGCCTCTTACTTCAGGGAAGAATAAGACACCTAGTAAGAAGAAGGCAATACCGAAAATGAGTAAAATAACCATGGCTTTAATCGTGTTTGGCCAATAGATGCCTCCGACTGATTCACGTAGTAAGTTAACGGCATGGGTAAATGGTAGGAAAGGATGAATGAACTGGAAGAATTTACCAGACATTTCAATTGGATAGTTACCCCCACCACCGGAAATTGAAAGCACGAGAATAATGACGGCTGCCCCTTTACCTAAGTTGCCAAGCAAGGCGACAAGCACATAAACCATCATCATAAAGACAAATGCGATAAATAATGCGAATAAGACATTATACACAGGGTTAAATGCATACGTACCTAATAACCACAAGTTTCCACATGCTACAATCAATGCTTGGAAAAAGGCAACAGTTTGGAATGTAAGCATACGAGCTAAAAACTGTTGACGTTTGCTGTAACGTTTTTGATCGTCTTTTGATAAATGGAAATCGGTTGTTGCGATACTTGAAAATAGTACAGCACCGACCCATAAACATAGCGCTGTATAGAAAGGTGCGCTGGCAGAACCGTTATTTGGTACTGGGTAGACATCGTGTTGATTAATCATGACCGGATTGGCGATAAAATCACTTTCTGATTGAGCGTCGGATTTAAGAAGTTTGATTAATTCTGCTAAATCGACATCTTTTTGCCCCTCACGGATAAAGCCTGCTGCTTTATGAATACCACTCTTGATATTAGGCCAGTCATTTTGGATTAACGTAGTGGCTGAAGCCAAAGCTTTTTCAACTTCTGGGACTTTTTCATCCACCAACTTCATCGTTTTGTTTAAATCTTTTTTGACGCCTGGCCAGTCATTTTTAACAAAATTAGCTGCTAAGGCTAGTTTCTTTTCCGCTTCAGGCAAGTCATTTTCATACATAGCGACGGCTTTATTAATGCCATTAACGATTTTGTCCATGTTGCCATTTAACATGAGGTTGGCATCATGAATTTCTTTCTTGATAGCAGGTAATTCTTTTTGGTATTTTTCGAGTAAGCTAATAGCTTGTTTAATTGTTACAGATGTATTATTTAATAAGCCATTAATATCATTCAACATATTTTCATCGATAATTTTACCAGTTAAGTCTTTACCTTTTGTAATAATTTCAAAGGCAGTTTTTAAATCTTCTTGTAAAGAGCCAATAAAAAGATCTGATTTAATATCATCTAACGTTTTTTGGATAGCTGTTAGTTCACTGATAATCGAACTGAAATCAGGGTCTGTGATACTACCATCTCTGACACCTATTTCGATATGTTTAAGTTCTGTAGCGATGCCTTTTAAGCGATCGCTTTTAGAAGTTAATTCTTGGATTTTTGCATCGAATTTGTCTGTATGGAGTAAGTTAGCTAAACTTTGCAATAAGTTAGCAATGGAATCGAGATAAGACATTTGAATGTTAACAATTTTGTTAACATTTGCAATAGAATCAGCAATTTCATTTTTATTGTCTTCTATTAGGTTAAGAGATTCTAGAATATCAATAGCACTACCAACACCATTACTTGCTGCTGATGCGATATTTTTAACAGAACTTGCAATTAGCTCGGGTAAAGATTTACCATCTTCATTTGCTTTTTGAATAATAGCATCAATATCTGTTAAGACTTTGTTAGAATTATCCACAATGGTTTCGACTTCAGGTATCAGATATGAAACATCATCAATAATTTTTAACGCATTTGTTGCTTCTGAGATAGCACTATTCATCATAGTTTCGACTTGCTCAAAATCTTCATCGACCATAGCAATCTGACGGCCTGCGTCTTGTATTTCTGGAATTTTGTCTTGCAAGTCATAGACGATTTTCCCTTGTTTTTTAATCTCAGGCATTTTGTCATTTAACTCTACGATTTTACCACCGAGTTTATCAACTTCTGGAATGTAATCCATCACTTCATGTGCTTTGTCAATTTTCTTTTTATATTCAGGGAAATCTTGGTTGAGTTGCACGACCTTTTGAGCATAACCGTCGATATTATCGAGATTGTCATCTAATGTTAAAATTTTGCTGCTAATTTTGTTAATAGTCACAAGGTTACTATCTAAATCGTACCCGATGTCATTGAATACTTTTAATAACGTATCACTGACTGTTGCGACAAACTCTGTTGAGATAGTGTCTTTGATACCAGCTGCCCCTTTATCTGTAATCTTAGGTGCAATGGCGTTGATTTTTTGGTTGACGGAGTATTCAATTTTAGGCTTTTGAATATCTCCGCTGACAAAGCTGACGAGGTTTTCAGAGAAATCTTTCGGTAGGTAAATTCCTCCGTAATATTTTCCGCTTTGAACGCCTTTATCTAGCTCGGATTTAGATTTAACGAATTGCCAACCTACCTTATCATTATCTTTCAAGCCATCGATAATTTTATCCCCAATATTGACTGTTTGACCTAGTACTTCGGCAGTTTCATCATCCGAATAAACTGCAATGGCGATATCTTTTGTGTTTGAGTAGGGGTCCCATAATGCCGCAATGTTAAACCATGCGTAAAGTGATGGGATAATCATCAAGGCGATAATTAGTAAAAAAGTTAATTTGTTATCATAAATACGTCGCCAATCTAACTTATATAGTTCGAAGACGTTTTTAAATTTTTGCTTCATAGCACTCACTCCTTATCAATGTTCTAAGTTCCAATCATGCACTGGAAAGGTTTCATAACCTTGAAAAACTTCTGTAAAAACGTCTGCTACGGATATGTTTGCTAAAGAGTTTTTCCAAGACTCATCAGCCTGTGTAAAAAAATTAGCGATAACATAGTGCCCGTTTTGCGCTTCTTCATCAAATTCAGCAAACGCCTGTTTGAGTACGCCAATATCTGGGAAAGAACGAAACGGGCCTTCAATAGCTTTCACGACATCATAAAGCGAGATATCGTGTAATGCCTTGTTCAATTGGAATCCGCCACTGTTTCCTGAAACGCTAGAGACAATTTCCGCTACGACTAATTTCCGTAATAGTTTTTTTATGTAAGACTGTGAAACAGATAGTTTACGATAAATTGTTTCAGATGAGACAAGAGTCTCATGCGATTGTGTCGCAAGTATGGCGACAATCGCGACGGCTTGTTCGGTCGCATTAGTTAATTTCATTTAAATCACTCCATTAATAATAGGTCACAAATCATTATAGATTTTTTTTATCTATGATGCAACCAATTCGACCACTTTTTTAAAATTTTAAGGAACCTTAATAGTATGGTACGATAGAGAGGAAAAAAAGAGGATGAGGTTGGGGTTATGAATAAATTTAATTTGATTTTTAAAGACTTAGAAGAAAAAATAAGACAGGGAATTTATCAAGAAGGAGACTTACTTCCTAGTGAAAATGAACTGACCAAAACGTATGATGTTTCAAGAGAAACAGTTCGTAAAGCCTTGAATCTCTTATTAGAACACGGTTATATTCAAAAACAGCAAGGGAAAGGGTCTATCGTCTTACCGACTGGTCAATATCAATTTCCTGTTTCTGGATTAACAAGTTATAAAGAACTTGAACGCTCACAAGGGATTAAAGGAAACACAAAAGTAATAGTGAACGACTATCTGTCTTTTCCAGATGTGTTAAGAGAAGAAAGTGATATGCCTGAGGTGGCAGAAGTTCAGTATATTTTAAGAGAACGCTTAGTGAATGGTGAAGTCTTAATTTTAGATAAAGATTATTTTGATCCTGCGATTGTCCCACACATCCCCACAGAAGTAGCAGAAGACTCTATTTATGCCTATCTTGAAGGAGTACATCATTTAGATATAAGTTACGCTAAAAAAACTATTACGGTAGAGCCGGCTACAACGGAGGATAAAGAGTTAATGCAGTTGCAAGAGCCTTTTGTCGTCGTTGTGCGAAGTGATGTCTATCTAGATGATACGCGTCTGTTTCAACACACAGAGTCAAGACATCGCCTAGACCGATTTAAATTTGTGGAATTTGCACGTCGTAGAAATGTATAGTCGTTTATCACCATATAATAGTAGAAAACAGCTCACGCCTTTTGTCAAAAAGGAAGTGAGCTGTTTCTGTTAAGCGAGATAAAGTGCTAGTGTTTCATAAGGCTCTAGTGTCATCTCTTTTGTAAGTGGTCGTTTTGTACCATTTCCAATGAGCCACGTTGTATGGTCATTCAGATAATCATCAGGCAAAGTAATAGTCGCTTCTACATCTTGATAGTTATTAAGCACAAGAAGGCGTTCAGACTCATAAGTGCGTTCATAGGCCATAATTTCCGGATGCTCTAACTGATAAGCTTCATAGGAACCGTGTGAAATTACACGATAATCTTTGCGTAATTGTATTAATTTTTGATAGAAATAAAAGACTGAGTCAGGTTCGTTTAAAGACTGCTCAACGTGAATGCTTTCAGCACTTTTTCCTACACTTAGCCAAGGTTTTTCGTTAGAGAAACCTGCATGTTTTCCACCATTCCACTGCATTGGTGTCCGCCCATTATCACGTGATTTAGCACGTAGCATTTGTAAAGCTTTTTCCTCAGAAAGTCCGTCATCGCGTAATTGCTGATAGGCATTGTGGGACTCAACATCTTGGTAGTCTTCTAGCGAATCAAATTCTGGATTAATCATTCCGATTTCTTCACCTTGATAAATGTAAGGAGTACCGCGCAATAAGTGCATACTCGCTGCTAACATCTTAGCTGACTTTTCACGATAGCGCCCAGTATCACCAAAACGATTTAGCGCGCGTGGTTGGTCGTGATTATTCCAAAATAGTGCATTCCAGCCGTTACCGTCGTTCATTCCTTTTTGCCATTCATGTAAAATCTGCTTTAATGCCATAAAGTCATAAGGCATATCCGTCCATTTTTCTCCATTTTCATAATCTACTTTTAGATGATGAAAACTAAAGACCATTGAAAGCTCTTGGCGGTCTGGTTGTGAATAGAGTATCCCTTGGTCGACTGTCGTGGAGGACATTTCACCTACCGTGATAATGCCGTCATGTTGACCAAATGAAGCTTGATTCATTTCATGTAGATAATCATGAACGATTGGTCGATCGGTGTAAAGCAATTTATCATTTTCGCCAGGAAGAGCATCACGTAGCTCTTTATCTTTTCCTATAAGATTAATAACATCAAAACGAAAACCTTTAACGCCTTTGTCTAACCAAAAATTAACGACGTCATAAAGTTTTTTGCGTACAGGTTCGTGACGCCAATTTAAGTCGGCTTGTGACGGGTCAAAGAGATGTAAGTAATAATCACCCGTATCGCCAAAAGGTGCCCAGACTGGCCCAGAGAATTTTGATTCCCAATTAGTTGGCAAGGAACCGTCAGTTTTTAAAGGACGACGAATATAAAAATCTTGGTATTCTGGAACACCCGCTAACGCTTTTTGAAACCATTCATGCTCTGTCGACGTGTGATTAAAGACCATATCAAACATGATATCAATATTGACTGCCTTTAGCTTTGCGACTAACTTTTCAAAATCAGCCATTGTGCCAAATAGTGGGTCAATCTTACAGTAATCAGATACGTCATATCCATTATCTTTTTGAGGTGACGGGAAAATCGGATTTAACCAAATCATATCGATTCCTAATTCGTTTAAATACGGTATTTTTTCTATAATACCACGTAAATCACCAATCCCGTCGCCGTCACTGTCGCGAAAAGATTTTGGATAGATTTGATAAATTACTTTTTGTTTAAAATCTAAAGTCACATTAAAACTCCTTTATATTAGTGTGCTGTTTTAGTAAATAAATTTTTCTTGTTAAATAAAATAGTTAATAGGAATGGTACAACAATCACAATGACCATACATAGAGCGAACCATATAACAGATTGAGGTTGAATAGAAATAATTCCTGGCAAGCCACCGACACCGATCGAGTTAGCGGTTACTTTCGTAAGCGTTGCGACTAAGCCCGCGACAGATGAACCAATCATAGCTGCGACGAAAGGATAAACATATTTTAAATTAATCCCAAACATTGCGGGTTCGGTAACACCGAGATAAGCAGAAATCATTGCGGGAATGGATACTTGTTCTTCTTCCTTATTACCCCAATGTAAGTAGATGATTCCTAGAATAGCAGAACCTTGTGCGATGTTAGAAAGAGCAATCATCGGCCAAAGATTAGTACCGCCAAAGTCTGCAATCAATTGTAAATCAATGGCATTACTCATATGGTGTAAACCAGTGATAACCAGTGGTGCATATAGGAAACCAAAAATAGCACCGAATAACCAATTGAACGTACTTTCTAAACCAGCGTTAACAATAGAAGAAATAAATGATCCAATCTTCCAACCGATTGGTCCAAGAATTACGTGTGCTGCCATAATAGCAGGAATAAGTGCAAAGAATGGTACTAGAATCATTGAAACAGCGTTTGGAATAACTTTTCGCAGCCAGATTTCCAAGTAAGCTAAGACGAAGCCGGCAAGCATTGCTGGAATCACTTGCGCTTGATATCCAATCATATCAATTTGAAAAGCACCGAAATCCCATTGTGGAATATCACCTGCGGCAGCTCCTGAAACGCCATACGCATTTAATAATTGAGGTGATACTAAGGTAATCCCGAGAACGATTCCTAAAATTTGTGTCGTTCCCATTTTTTTAGCGATACTCCAAGTAATTCCGACTGGTAAGAAATGGAAAATCGCTTCACCCGGTAGCCATAAGAAAGCATTGACACCGCTCCAGAAAGGATAGACATCGACAATTGTTTGATTGTTTAAAGCTTCAAAGGGAACGCCTTCTAGAATATTTCTAAACCCTAAGATTAACCCTCCAACGACAAGGGCAGGAATAAGCGGACTAAAAATTTCTGCTAAAACCGCCATAGCACGTTGTAGTGGATTCATATTTTTCTTTGCTGCCACTTTAGCCGCATCTTTTGATACGCCGTCTTTACCTGAAAGTGCTATAAAATCATTGTAAAACTCTGCAACATCATTTCCAATAATGACTTGAAACTGGCCCGCTTGAGTAAATGTCCCTTTAACAGCTGGAATTTTTTCTATTGCTTGCTCGTTGGCAATGCTTGGATCTTCTAAGACAAAGCGCATACGTGTCACACAGTGTGTTACCGCTGAAATATTTTCTGTCCCTCCAACTAAATCGAGCAACTGCTGTGCATCGTTTTTAAATTTTCCCATTTTGATTCCTCCAAAATTTTATTACTTGTATATACAAGTCGAGATAAGTGTAAACCTTTTCTTAAAAGAATGCAAGCGATTTAATTTTTTAGCATATAAACACAGATAAAATATTTTTCATTTATCGAAAATAACCGAAACTATGATAAAGTAATAAGAGCATGAAAAAGAAGGAGAGAGGTGTGATGAATAGACATCCTTTTATTATATTATCTTTTTACCTCACCGTGTTGAGTCTTTTGATGACAATCACGCATCCCGTTTGGCGTTTAGTCGCTTGGTTGGTAAGTTTGTTATTAATCAAAGTGACAAACCATGATCGAAATCATTTAAAAAAACTATGTCAATGGCAACTAGGATTGATTATCGTGAGTAGCTTAAGTAATATTCTATTCATTCGTCAAGGTTTGACAGTTCTTTGGCGACCGACTGTTCATATCGGTCATCACAGTATTTCTTTTCCATTATCGCTAGAAGCTGCGCTTTACGGACTGTTTTTTGGTGTGATGATGGCAGCGATGTTAAATTGGTTTTATCTATTCAGCCTAGCGTTAAGCAGTCGTGATATTGTGTTTCTTTTTGGCAAACGATTACCAATGTTTTCTTTTTTATTAACGCTAAGCCTCCGACTAGTTCATCGATTTAATGCACTACTCATCGAGATTCAATACGCATTAGATGGTTTAGGTGCTAGTAACCGACCACCACGCTCTTTTAAAGCGCGACTCTATCCCTATCAGCAAAAATGGTTGAAAGTTTGGGATGTAGGTTTTGCAGAAAGTTTAGGTTTGGCTAATGCTTTAGAGGAAAAACGTTTAGATTTTCAAAAGCGACGACCCTATACGATTTATCGCTGGCGTTTTCAGGAATACGCTGAATTAGGCTTATTAATTATGATAGTGGTAGCACTGAGCTATGGTGCGCGTCAAGGTATGATGACTTTTTATTATTATCCTAAACTCACGTGGGCTATCATCCTTCGACGGTTTAGTATGGCGCAAGTCTACTGGTTAGCGCTTGCCACACTGTATGTGTCACTTCCACTTTTAAACTTAGGAAAGGAGCGTTTAAAATGGCAATTATTCACATTGAAACTCTCTCGTTTCAGTATAAAGAATCTAAGACAAAGTTAGTGAGCCAGCTAGACGCTGCAATCGAGAAAAACACGTGGACTACCGTGGTAGGAGCGGTAGGGGTGGGGAAGACAACCTTGTTACGCTTGTTGAAAAGAAATCGTCAGCCTAAAGGTGATTTGTCAGGTCGGATAACAGCGGATGAGGATTTAGTGATAGCGTATCTTCCTGAAAATCCAGACGGACAGTTTGTGACAGAAGATGTGTGGAGTGAGTTAGTCTTTCCTTTAGAAAATTTAGGTCTATCGGCTAGTGAAATTGATTGGCGTGTCGGGGAAATGGTTCACTTTATGGGCATTTCATCTTGGCTATCTCGTTCGCTCTCGTCGCTATCTGCTGGACAAAAACAGTTAGTTCAACTGATGGCCTGCTTGATAACACGACCAGACGTCCTTATATTAGATAATCCTTTAACGTATCTTGATGACATTACACGTCGCCGTTATTTAGATTTATTAAGTGAGATACAGGCAGTCACGTCGCTGACGATTATAATGAGCACACATGATATCTCCCAAGTAATGGCTAAAAGCGATGCGTTTATCTGGTTAAAAGAAAACGAGAAAAGCGTTTATTTAAATCGTCAAGAATTTATAAAATCTGTATATCACTCTTCGTCAGATATAGCCTTTCAGTTACCGGTCTCTTTAACTATGGCTCGACGATTAAGGTACGAAGAAATAGGAAAACTTTCGCTCAAAGAAACACGCCACTGGTTAGAGAGAGATTCGGTGGTAGTTGAAAGATGTTCACACCCCTATCAACAAGACTTTGAAACAGGTCATCCTGTTCTGATACAGTTGAAGGATGCTATATTTCGTTATGAACGAACAGGCGAGATGATTTTAAACCAAGCAGAGTTAACGATTGAAACCGGTGAGCGCTTGATGTTATTAGGAGCGAATGGTGTCGGAAAAACGACTCTTTTGAAATTGCTAGCACGTCAGCTACCGCTCTATCAAGGAAGTCTGTCTAGTCCAGCTTTTAAAAAACGCGAATGGCGTCATTTTGTCAAATGGTTACCACAACATGCGTTATATATTTTAACTGAAACCAATGCAGACGCTGAGTATCGGCAATATTTGAATAGTTTAGGCGTTTCTGCCGAGATGATTTCAGTGAAAATTCAAGAAGTTGTGACCAAATTAAAGTTAAATAAGATGATGAGCCGACCGTATTATCAACTAAGTGCTGGACAGCAACAGTTGATTGCACTGGGGAAATTAATGTTAAGCCAACCTAAATTGCTTCTACTAGACGAACCTACACAACATTTGGATGAACATGAAAAACACCGTCTTGGTCAAATATTACGTCAGTTATCGAGTGAAGGAGTGACGATTGTTATCGCAACGCATGACCGTGAGTTTGCGGCGTTATATGGTAGCAATTGTTGTATGATGTTTCATGGAAAATTAACACAAAAAGAAAATCCAGTCACTTTCTTTTCGAAGCATTATTTTTATCGAACGCCGATTGCGTCATTATTGCGTGACTATGACGACGAGGTAGTCGTCCCCGAGCAGTTAGCAGCACAGGGACAAAATTTATGAAAAAGTATTTAAAATGGGGTATCTACGTAGGGCTGTTAGTCGGCGCTTATAGTTTAAGTCAAACTTATGCAGCGTATGGGTTTTACTTAGGGGTATTGACCACGCTATATATTGTAATAAAAGAGTTCGAACAGCGTTTCTTGTCGCTAAATCAATTAGTCGTTGTTGCGATGATGATTGCGATGGGAACAATCGGACGTTTAATCTTTTTCTTTATACCAGGTGTTAATCCGATGTCAGCGATAGTGATATTAACGAGTTTATATTTAGGTCGAAAAGAAGGTATGATAGTCGGATTAATGTTACCTTTTGTTTCAAATTTCTTCTTTACACAGGGACCTTGGACGCCATTTCAAATGTTAGCTATGCTTATCATTGGTGGATTAGCGGGCCAACCGTTTGTTGCGAACCTTGTCAAGCAATCTTTTCTTTGTTTGGGCCTACTAGCAGTCTTTTCGGGCGTCGGTTATTCTTTACTAATGGATATATGGACGACACTATCCATTGACGGTTATTTTTCTTTTTATCGTTATTTTATATTGATAGGACAGGCGTTACCATTTACAATAAAGTATAGTATCAGTAACATTATATTCTTAAAAGTATTACAAAAACCGTTAGCCGAACGTTTCATATACATACGTGACGAGCTAATTGAAAAATAAAAAGGACGTGTTGAGATGAAAAAGAAATGGTTAGTAGTCGGGATGACTTGTGTAACATCGTTGGTGCTAGTAGCTTGCACGCCAGCTAGTCAAACTTCAGAGGAAAGTAAGCAAACAGCAGTTTCCGAAGTGAGTCAAGCGGAATTTACACTGGAGTTGAAAGAAGATGGCGAAACATTTTCAAATGAAACTTTAGTTATCAAAGAAGGAGAAAGTCTCATGTCACTAATGGCAGAACAACATGATATTGGTGAAGAAAACGGTATGATTATGGAAATCGATGGACATAAGAGTGATAGCCAAACGGATAAATATTGGCTATATGAAGTCAACGGTGAAATGCCTGATGTTGGAGCAAATGAGTATTTTCCTCAAAAAGATGACAAAATTGTGTGGGAATTAAAAGAATTGGAAATAGAATAGCTAAAAAAGTGTCTTGTTTAAGGCACTTTTTTTTAGTCTTGACCTAGAGTCAACTCCAAGTGTTACAATCAAGTAAATAGAAAGAAAGATGTGATGAAATGAAGATTAGAGAAGTCAGCGAACTGTATGACATGAGTGCGGATACGCTACGTTATTATGAAAAAATTGGACTGATTCCACCTGTCCCTAAAATTAGCGGTCAGCGCGTCTATGATGAAAATAGTTTAGAACATTTGACCTTCATTCAATGTATGAAAACATCAGGTTTGTCATTAGCTGAGATCAAGCAATACCAAACTTGGTTTCGTGAAGGAGATGCGACACTTTTACAACGATTAAAATTACTAGAAGCGCATTATGAGCAGTCGCAGCAACGTTTAAAAAAATTACAAGAATCTATAGACTATGTCGCCTATAAGATTGATTTGACAAAACAAAATTTAACTCGTTATGAAGGAAAGGAGTAATAGTATGACGCAAGTATTATATTTAATGCGACACGGACAGACACTATTTAATCAACGGAGAAAAATTCAAGGCGCGTGTGATTCACCCTTAACGCAACTAGGAAGAGAACAGGCGCAAGCTGCGAGCGATTACTTTAAAGCACAAGGAATTCAATTTGATTACGTTTATAGTTCAACACAAGAACGTGCGTGTGACACAGCTGAAATTGTCACCAATAACCAATCCTATGAGCGCTTAAAAGGGTTAAAAGAGTGGAACTTTGGTCTGTTTGAGGGAGAGAGTGAAGATTTAAATCCACCACGTGATGAAACACGCCACTCTTACGGTGACTATTTTTTAGATTATGGTGGCGAATCGGATTTGCAAGTCCAAGCTAGAATGACGGCGTGTTTGACAGAAGTGATGAATCGCCCACACCATCAAGAGGTTTTAGCCGTTAGTCATGGTGGTGCTGTCTTTATGTTTACGCAACAGTGGTTAGAATGGGAAAAAGTGGCACAGATTCAATTTACCAATTGTTGCATTTTAAAATTCACTTATGAAGCAGGACGCTTTGAATTTGTTGACGTGATTCATCCAGTCATATAAAAAATAACCGACTACTTTATGGTAGTCGGTTATTTTTTATTGTAAGTCTAAGACAGAATAGCCACGCACATCAAAGCGATTGCGGCTGCGAGAATACTCGAGTAATTGTCCGTTTTTCAAGTAGACAACTTGTTCCACTTCTAAAATAGGGTCGGTTACCTCGCAATTTAGATAGGTTTGATCAAACGAGTCACTTTTATCTGCTTGAATCATGCGGTAGGCGCCCGCAAATTTTAAGTCTAACTCGTTTTTCAGATAGTCATAAATAGATTGTTTTAAAATGTCTTCTGTTAAATGTGGCACTAAGTGAACGGGCATATAAATATGTTCTAAGATGTAGGGTTGATTATCTACACGACGTAAGCGAATGATGTGATAAACGGCTTGAGTGGCTGTGATGTGTAGTTTTTCTTGAATGTGTTGATTAGGAAATGTGACATCAAATAAAATAATATCACTATCGACCGAGCGTTCCTCTTTTTCCATAAGCGCCGTTAACCCGTAATACTCTGTAGCAGGTGATGCTTCTTTTTGAGAAAATGGTCGATTTAAAACGACCGTTCCAGAACCACGCTGAGCGTAAACAAGTCCTTCCATCGTAAGAAGGTCTATCGCTTTTTTAATCGTTTCTCTACTTGCAGAAAATTCTTCCGCTAATAAACTTTGTTTCGGCAATTGTGAATGAACAGGATACTCATTCTTTTTGATTCGTTCGCGGATAATATCAGCGATTTGTTCGTACTTTGTCAATGAAATCACCTCTTCCAAAGTATAGCTAAAAATAAAAGAATAGACAAGTTGTTAAAAAAGACTAGTCTTTTATTATTAAAAGATTGCTCTTTTTATAAATGTGGTTTATGATAATCGTATAGAAAGGATGATGAAGATGACAACGTATCAATTTCCGAAAGATTTTTGGTGGGGGTCTGCGGCAAGTGGTCCTCAAACAGAAGGTCGACATGAAGGTGACGGCAAAGGAGATAGTATTTGGGATTACTGGTATCAACAAGAACCAGAAAAATTTTTCAACCAAGTCGGACCAGAAGTAACTTCCAATGTTTTATCCTATTACAAAGAAGATATCCAATTAATGAAACAAACAGGGCATAATACGTTTCGCACATCGATACAGTGGAGCAGACTTTTCCCAGAAGGAACTGGCGAACCAAATCCAAAAGCAATAGCATTTTATCGTGATTATTTCAATGAGTTGCTTGCAAACGATATTGAACCATTTGTTAACTTGTATCACTTTGACATGCCTATGGCTTTACAGGAAAAAGGCGGTTGGCTCAATAAAGAAACCGTAGAAGCCTACGCAAACTATGCAGAAACTTGCTTTAAATTATTTGGTGATAAGGTGACGAAATGGTTCACTCATAATGAACCGATTGTTCCTGTAGAGGGTGGCTATTTATATCAATTTCACTATCCAAATCACGTTAATATGAAAGAAGCCGTGCAAGTTGCTTATCATGAAGCGTTGGCAAGTGCCAAAGCCATTGAACGTTTTCGTCAGTTATCCTGTGAGGGGGAAATCGGGATTATTTTGAATCTAACCCCGAGCTACCCACGTAATCCAGAAGATCCAGAAGATGTGAAAGCAGCTTCTATTGCCGATGCTTTTTTCAATCGTTCTTTCTTAGAGCCTGCGATTAAAGGGGAATATCCACAAGATTTAATATCTATTATTAAAGAATTAAATATATTACCAGACTACACAGCAGATGAGCTGACTGTGATAAAAGAAAATACGATCGACCTATTAGGGATTAATTATTATCAGCCGAGACGTATAAAGAAAAAAGAATCTCCTGTGACGAATGATAAGACACCCATGCCGGATGATTTTTTTGATATGTACGACATGCCTGGTAAAAAAATGAATCCCTATCGTGGTTGGGAAATTTATGAAAAAGGTATTTATGATATCTTAATTAACTTACGAGATCATTATGGAAACATCCCTTGTTACATTTCTGAAAACGGTATGGGAGTGGAAAACGAAGAACGTTTTATTAATGAAAAAGGCGAGATAGAAGATGATTACCGTATTGAATTTGTTAGTGAACATCTGCGATATGTTCATCAAGCAATACAACAAGGAAGTGCGTGCAAAGGCTATCACATGTGGACGTGCATGGATAACTGGTCTTGGATGAATGCGTATAAAAATCGTTACGGTTTTATTTCAGTTGATTTAGAAAATAACGGTCAACGCACGATTAAAAAGTCTGGATATTGGTTTAATGAAGTTTCTAAAAATAATGGTTTTTAACGGACATATAAAACAAGATGTTACAAAGTGTTAAAAATAACAAAAAAATGTAATCTGAATGTAACTTGGTGAAGTAGTGGACGTGATATAGTAGTTAGTGTCGAATAAAAGGAAAAGAAGAGGTATAGCTAACTATGAAGAAATATATCGCGTTATTTACTGCAGTGTCAATTACAGCATTAACTCCTTTAACAGTAGCGGCAGATAACATTGATACTAAAATTAATGAATCAACTAATAAAATAACAGAATTAAAAAATCAAAAATCAGCAGCTGAACGTGAATTACAGCAACTAGACAGTGAAATCAGTCATTTAGAAAATGAAATCTCACAAGTACTAGCTGAAAAAGTAAAATTAGAAAAAGAAATCAACACATTGCGTGAAGAAATTGCTCAGTTGGAAGCAGCAATTGAAAAAAGAACGGAACGTATTAAAGACCAAGCACGTTCTGCACAGGTTAGCGATGTCGGATCAAGTCTGATTAATGCTGTTTTTGAAGCAGATAATATTTCAGATGCGGTGACAGCATCACTTGCTTATATGAAAGTCTTAAACGTTAACAAAGAAATAGTCGAAGACCAAAAACGTGACCAAGAAGCTTTGGAACAAAAAGAAGCAGAAATCGAAGAAAAGATTGAAACGGTTAATCAAAAGCAAGCTGAGCTAAATCGTAAACAAGAGTCTTTAACTGAAAAACGTTATGACCAAGCTATTTTAGCAAAAGAAGTAGCAGCAAGCTTAACTAATGAAGAGTCTAAAAAAGCGGCGTTGTTAAAAGAAAAAGAAGAAGCCGAAGCGCGTAAACGAGAAGCTGAGCGTCTTGAAAGAGAACGACAAGCAAAAGAAGCACAAGCGCGAGCAGAAGCAGAAAAACAAGCGGCTGCATTAGCTGCACAACAAGCTCAGGCACAGGCACAAAAACAAACAAGTGTTGCACCAGAGACAACACCAGTGTCAAATAACACTGTAGTAGAATCAGCACCTCAATCAAAACCAGCGGCGCCAGAATCTACACCAGCTCCAAGCCCAGCACCGTCTACGGGTAATGGTTATCAATCACCGTTATCAAGCTTAGTCGTTACAAGCCCATTTGGACCACGAGTTGATCCAACGGGAACAGCTGGAACGTATCATGATGGTATCGATTTTGCTGGAAGTATGAATCAAAGCGTTTTTGCTGCACGTGGAGGTTCAGTTGTAATGACTGGATTTGATGGTAGCGCAGGAAACTATGTCATTATTAAACATGATAATGGTATGTATACTTATTACCTACATTTAAATCAAATCATGGCGTCATCAGGACAATCTGTTTCTGCTGGAACAGTGATTGGATTGATGGGAACAACAGGGAACTCGACTGGCGTTCACTTGCACTTTGGAATGGCGTCCACACCGTATTGGTCAGGATTTGTGAATCCAGCACCTTATTTAGGATTATAATAAAAAGCTCGTTACGTATCGACACGTAACGAGCTTTTTTTATTTTATTATGAAGGAGATAGCTCACGTTGATCCATAGAAGAATAATAAACCGTAAGCGGTTCGGACTGATTGACTAGCTCCGAGACAGTTTTAAATTGATATCCTTGTTTTTTTAACTCAGTAATAATATCAGGTAAAGCTTCCGCGCTTTGTTCATGAATATCATGCATTAAAATAATCCCTTGGTTGTGTGTTGAAGTTTTAACGTCTTCGATAATCTTTTTCTTATCTTTAGCCTTCCAGTCAAGTGAGTCAACTGACCAATTCATAATTGGTTTTCCAATAGCGACCGCCGTTTCATAATTAACACTACCGTATGGTGGACGCACGTATTTTGGTAAGACACCAGACGCTTCATAAATCGCGACTTGGGTATTAATAATCTGTTCGCGTACTTGTTCAGCTGGTAAAGTGGTCAAGTCAGGATGATTATAAGAATGATTAGCTAGTTCATGTCCTTCGTCAGCAATTTTCTTTACGACATTTGGATATCTTTCTGCTTGAGTTCCTAACATAAAGAAGGTAGCTGGAACATTTTCATTTTTTAATGTATTCAGAATTTTTAATGTGGTTGAATCGTTCGGGCCGTCGTCGAAAGTAAGAGCGACAGATTTAGTGTCTAAAACAGGGACATCGACCTCAGTAGCAGGCTTAATATAGGCACTGTCAACGTATTCTGGATTTAATAAATCACCAACGTCTTGATAATCCACTTGATACTGACTTAAGCCTAACTCGTTTTTAGGAAAATTAATGACGACATGATTTTTATCGTATGTAAAGTTAGTCTCTTCCGTAGATAATAATGGCAATGAAAGGATAGGTTTAACCGATTGTTCTTTTTTATGATGCAACAAATCGTTTTGTATAAGTTCATTTACTTTAATCAAATTTTTCTGATTTTGGAAGAGATGTCCTAACGTTAAGGGACTATGCGACCGACTCTCTAAAATATGAGAGGAAACAGCTTCGTTCTGTTTTTCTTCCCACTGTTCTTGATGCTTATTCCAAGTGAATAATTGATGTTTAAATGTTGCCTTTTCTACATTATCTTGGAGCGGTTCTTGCTCGACTGAAAGTACGTGTTTAACATCTTCTTGAGTCGTTGACTTTAATTCCCCAGATATCTTAGTCATCGTATCCTTGTAGAAAGAAATCGGTTCTTTTTCCGATGTATGAGGAATAAATTGAATAATTTCACCATGTTTCATTTTTTCGGATACGAAAGTTTGATTTGGATGTTTTTCTATAAGATTGTTTACTAACGTTTCTTCTTGCTCTTTATAATGGAGACGCGCTTTTTTCTCTTGGTTCTTAACGAAGAAACGTCCATAAGCACCTAATAATGTCATAATAAGAATTAGAGAAATGATTTTTTTCTTCATAGTAAGTATCAGAATCCTTTTCTATCATATTTGTCAATATTGTAACGTATTTGTAATATAACTGCAACAAAAAGAAGTGGAATTTTTAGAAATTAAAGACTTGCTTAATCGTCTTTTTTTTGATAATATTTAAAACGTAACCGTTACGCTTTATAAAAAGAAAGGATTATTATGGCAAAAAAATCGAAAATAGCAAAATATCAACGTCAAGAACAACTGATTGCATCCTATGCTGAGAAACGCAAAGCGTTAAAAGCAGCAGGAGATTATGAAGGATTAAGAAAACTTCCACGAGATTCTAATCCGAATCGTTTGAGAAAAAGAGATACGATTGATGGTCGCCCTAGAGGATATATGGGCAAGTTTGGCCTATCACGCATTCGTTTTAGAGAAGAGGCGTTGAAAGGTCATATACCGGGCATAAAAAAAGCAAGCTGGTAGAAAGGATTAACAATATGGAGAAGCAAGATATTTCAAGTGCTTATCGTCGTTTAAAAAGTCCTAATATCAAGACGAGAAAGCGAGCACTTAAGATTATAAAAGCACATAAAGCTAAACGGAATATGATGAATCGTTCAGCTTCGTAAAAAAAGCCCTCATTTTTGAGGGCTTTTTTTAACCGTTACCTGTTTACATTTCATTTTCGTAGCGTGAATCTTTAACAAAGTTAGCACCTAGTAAACCGCCGTATGAAGCAATAACTAAGCTAATAACCATGGCGATAAAGCCCCAAATAGAAGCTTTTGCTGTGGCATTGGTTGCATCATCAGCTGTTTCACGAGCGTCTTTAATAGTTTCATCTAAATCTTGTTTAGCTTGTTTAATGTTTTCACCAGCATTTTTAAGTTGAGTTTGTGTTTCATCTACCGCTTTGTTTAAGCCATCCGTAATATTTTTGGTAGCTTGTTCCGCTTCGGCTTGGGATAAGTCTGTATTAGCCGCAACTTCATTAGCAATAGCTTGTTCATCAATCGCATCACCAATTGTTTGGGCACGGTCTTCTAACTTGTTAGACAAATCATCAATGATTTTGTCTGAGTTTTCTGGGTGAAGTGCTAGTTCTTTTCCAGCTGCTGTAACATCATCTGTGGCAGCTGAAAGCTCATTTTTCAAATAATCAGGTTGTAACTCAGGGATTTGCGTGTCTTTTAAAACATCGTTAACGTTTTGTTCTAATTCCTTAGTATCAACGTCTCCCATACCATCTGTTATTTTATCAAATGATTTTGATATCGCATCTGCTGAGCCAGAAGCGACAGTTTCAACACCGCTACCAATAGCTGAAGTAACATTTCCTAACATAGATCCGACAGCTGAGAAAGCCCCCACTGTTAAATAAGAAAATAATAATATCATTACGATAACACTAGATCCCCATGTTAAAAAGCCATGAACTAAGCCAACACGTCTTGCGGTTACACCTGAAATAAAGCCAGCTCCTAGAAAAGATAAGGCAAGCGTAATAATTGTCCAAATCATTAAGCCAGTACCTACGCCATCTAATGGATTATTAGAGGTTGGATCGGCTACTCCAAAACCAATAGCAGAACCTATAAGTGAAAGAGTAAAGAACAATGCGATGAATGTCACCACACCTGCAATCACGGAACCCCAAGACAAGTTGTAACCAGCTTCTCGTTCGTCAGCACCTAAATAACTTCTAAAATTTTGTCTCATTTGTTTTCCTCCTTGTGTTCTTTTTGTCTTACAATTTAACTGTAACAATTGTTATTTTATTATGCAAATCATACGTTTTGTGTAAAGTTTATCAATATAACGTATCTTTAATGAATAATAGAATGATTTTTTGTGCCTGAAAAATAGCATCACTGTTGTAAAAGGTATGGCGAGGGGGCATAGGAGCTGATGAGTGTAAAAAGATTATGTGAAGAAAAAAACTTGTGAAAATAACAATGAGTAATCTCTCATAAAAACATTATTGTTTATGTAAGCGTATTCCTTAACTTGTGAAAAAGTGTTATACTAAAGAAAATAACCCCTTTAGGAAGGTGCTTGAAATGTTGACTACAAAAGACATGTGGCAGTCATTTATCCTCTCAAATGAGTCCACGCAACTGAACTTACCTGAACATATTGTCGAATCGTGGCGCTATTGTACAACGAACAAAGTAAACCCTTATCAAGATAAAGGAATTCAACGTGTTAGTTTAGAAAGGCTTAAAGAAACGAAAAGTGAATTGCAACGTGTCATTCGGTTGGTAGAAAGTGAAATCGCACGTCTCCAGCATTTTTTTGATGTAAAAAAGCCCTTATTCATTTTAACGGATAAAAATGGCGTCGTGATTTGGCGCGAAGGACATACCGAAACTCGTCACTCAGCCAATGATATTCATTTTTTAGAGGGAAATATTTGGACGGAAAAAGCAGTAGGGACTAATGCGATAGGTATTGCTTTGCGAACATTACAAGGTGTGACTGTCGAGCGTTTTGAGCATTTTTCAAAAGCTTCACACCCTTTTACCTGTACGTCTACGCCTATTTTAAACGATGAAGGAAATGTTATTGCATGTCTAAATATCTCTACCAATGAACAGTTACAGGAGACCACTTACACGTTAATGGCATTACAAATGATTGCCCAAAACGTACAAGACCAGCTAACAATCGATTACTATACTGAACAGAAACACTATTTAATGCAGTTGTTATCAGAGCCGTTTGAGCAAGGGGTACTTTGTAATAAACACGGTCAAGTAATAGCGGTATCTAAGGAGTTCAGTGTGGATGAAAAACACTGGCAAGGAAAGGATATTTCTCGATTTATGACCAAACATCCAGAAACATATCAGAAAATGGACGTTAGAGAGGGGCGAGAAGTGGTAGGGTATTTTTATCACTATCGCTCTTCAGGGATTACGACATCATATGTTTCATTTGGGATTGAATCGAAAAATAGTGCCTATCAGACATTTTTAAAGCAGTTATTGAGGGCAGCGGACTCTGATTTGCCGATACACATATATGGTGAGACGGGAACAGGGAAAGAAGTTTCTGCTAAGACGATTCATTACAATAGTCGCCGAAAAGATGAAAAGATGTTAGCCATTAATTGTGGGGCTTTAAGTGAGAACTTATTAGAGAGTGAGCTGTTCGGATATGCACCCGGCTCATTTACTGGTGCACAAGCAAAAGGTCATCAAGGAAAATTTGAACAAGTAAAGGGTGGAACGCTGTTTTTAGATGAGATTGATAGTATGTCACCACGCATGCAAGTTTCTTTGTTACGTGTATTAGAAGAAAAAAGAATCATGCCAATAGGTGGGACAGAAGAAGTGGCTGTCGATTTTCGATTAGTAACGGCTAGTAACCGTGATTTAAAAGAACAAGTAATAGCTGGAAAATTTCGTGAAGACTTATTTTATCGTCTATATGTTATTCCACTTTCTCTGCCACCACTCAGAGAACGACAAGAGGATATCAGTGTATTAACACATCATTACTGCGTTCAGCATCAATGGTATCCAAAGTGGATTGAGGGAGTATTGGACATTGCTAAAGAATATGAATGGACAGGGAATATTCGCGAATTTCACAATTTTTTAGATCGCTTATCTCTGTTTTATGAAACAACGCCACCAAATCGCCAACAAGTACATGAGTTGATTGCAATGGGAGCACTTGTACTTGAAAAACCTAAAAACCATTCAGAAAGTGAACCTGCTCAGATAGAACGCGCGCTAGAAAAGCATCACTATCACATGACACGGACAGCTGAAGCATTAAATATTGCTAGAAGTACACTTTATCGCAAAATAGATAAGTATCAAATTGAGATACCAAAAGACTAGGGAAACCTAGTCTTTTTTTGTTGCATGTTGTTGCAACAAACTGTTGCAATAATGTCGCACGCTAAAATGTGTGAAAAGATAAAACGTGTAAAAGTGAGCGTTTTCTTAATTGGCATGGTATTTGCATATAGTAAGGCAAGAACAGATTAAGGAAGGTGATGGAATGAAGCAGTATGATTTGATCGTGATAGGCGCAGGCCCTGGAGGCTATGTGGCAGCGATTGAAGCAAGTCAGTTAGGCAAAAAAGTAGCAGTTGTAGAGCGAAAAGCAATTGGTGGTACCTGTTTAAATGTAGGATGTATTCCTTCTAAAGCTTATCTCAAACATGCGAGCTGGATGGAAGAAATGCAAACGGCACGACAGTTTGGCATCAACGCAAAAGAAATAGACGTTGATTTTTCAAAACTAGTTAAACGAAAAGACGATGTTGTAGTGCAACTTCAAACAGGGATTCACTCACTTTTTAAACAACATGGGATTGACTTTTACGAAGGGGAAGCAGAAATTCCACAGACGAATCAAGTTCAAGTGGGAGAGCAAGTTTTACAGGCGTCGTACATCTTATTAGCGACTGGAAGTCGTCCGTTTGTTCCACCGATAAAAGGGCTAGATGAGACTTCTTATCTTACGACGGATACATTCTTTGAGTTAAAAGAACAGCCAGACAACCTTATCATTATCGGAGGAGGAGTGATAGGGGTGGAATTAGCTTTTGCTATGGCACCTCTGGGAACATCGGTCACGATAGTAGAAGTAGCAGATGATATTTTAATGACAGAAGACGATGAAGCGAGAACATTGATTAAAAAACGGTTGAAAGAATTATCTGTCTCCGTCATCACAAAAGCGACAATCAAAGAGGTTAAAGAAAAGACCCTTTATTTATCAGATGAGTCCCTCAACTTTGATGAGTTATTAGTGGTGACAGGTCGCCAAGCGAATTTGGAATTAGTGCATCAACTACACCTAGAAATGACGGAACGTGATAAATATGTAAAAGTCAATCACTATTATCAAACGTCAAATCCATCAATCTATGCGGTTGGCGATATGGTAGATAGCTATATGCTAGCACATGCAGCTAGCAAAGAAGGAATAAAAGCCGTCCGTCATATGTTTGGCAAAAAAGAACGACGTCTACTGCGTGAACAAATACCACGTTGTGTGTATACCCATCCTGAAATTGCAAGTTTTGGATTAAACGAACAAGAAGCAACCGCAGCTGGCTATGATGTAAAGGTCGGTAAAATACCGTATGCAGCCAATGGTCGGGCGATTGCCGGACAAGAAACGACAGGCTACATTAAAATTATTTCTGAACGACGTTACGATGAAATTTTAGGAGCCGTCATTGTTGGATCAAATGCAACCGAGCTTATCCACACAATCTTAGCTGTAAAAGAATCAGAAGGAACCTTAGCAGAAATTGAAAAGATGACATTTGCACATCCTACCTTGTCTGAGATGATGGGCGAATTAGGAAATCAAATGATCGAATAAGGAGGAACAACAATGGAAAAAATGACGAAACAAAAAGCAGAATGGATTTACAAAGCAATGCATGATATTCGTAACTTCGAAGATGAAGTGCATCGCATCTTTACTTCAGGTGAAATACCAGGATTTGTTCACTTGTACGCGGGTCAAGAAGCTGTCGCAACGGGAGTCTGTGCTCATTTAACAGATAGCGACTATATTACCAGTACACATAGAGGACACGGACACTGTATTGCTAAAGGCTGTGACTTAAATGGAATGATGGCCGAAATATTTGGAAAAGAGACAGGTCTTTGTAAAGGAAAAGGCGGCTCCATGCACATCGCAGATATTGATAAAGGGATGTTGGGAGCGAACGGCATGGTCGGTGGAGGATTTCCAATTGCTGTCGGTGCCGGCTTAAGAAATAAATATTTAAAGACGGATGATGTCGCTATTTGTTTCTTTGGGGATGGTGCTTCTAATGAGGGGACGTTCCATGAAGGGATTAACATGGCAGCGATTTGGGACTTGCCAGTCGTCTTTGTCTGTGAGAATAACTCATTTGCTGAAGCAACACCTATGACGTATTCATGTGGGTCAAAAACCATTGCTGAACGAAGTGTCGCTTATGGTATACCTGGCGTGCGTGTCAACGGTAAAGACTTAGTAGAAGTATATGAAGCAGCAGGCGAAGCAATCGCACGTGCGCGTCGAGGCGAAGGACCGACATTAATCGAATGTGTGACTTATCGTAATTACGGGCACTTTGAAGGAGATGAACAAAAATATAAAGCAAAAGAAGGCGATGAGAAAGAATTCGCTGATTTTGAAAATATTATTCACTTTAGAGAAGTAGCCATTAAAAATAAATGGTTAACAGAGAAGAAAGCGAAAGAAATTGAAGAGCAATCTCGTCAAGATACCGAAGCAGCTGTTCAGTTTGCTCGAGAAAGCTCTGTGCCAAAACCTGAAGCATTATTTGAAGATGTTTCGATTTAATACCTATTATAAAGATAAGGAGTGACCAAAATGAGTAGAAGAATAACCTTTATGCAAGCAGTTAATGAAGGCCTTGATATGGCAATGGAAAAAGACGAGCGTGTCATTTTATTAGGGGAAGATATTGCAGGTGGTACGACAATTGAACATTTAGAAGGAAGCGGTGCTTGGGGTGGTGTTTTCGGCGTCACGAAAGGTCTGGTTGAAAAACACGGGTTTGATCGTGTCATCGATACACCTATTTCAGAAATGGGGTACATGGGAGCGGCAGTAGGAGCGGCTGCAACAGGTTTACGTCCCGTTCCAGAGTTAATGTTTAACGATTTCTTAGGTTTCTGTTTTGATACGCTGTTATCTCAAGGATCAAAAATGCGATACATGTTTGGCGGGAAAGCTACTATACCGATGACCGTGCGCACGTGTCACGGAGCGGGAGCGTCAGCCGCTGCTCAACACTCAGGTTCTTATTACGGTATGTTTGGTTCTATTCCAGGATTAAAAGTAGTCGTTCCTTCAAATCCGTACGACGCGAAAGGCTTGTTACTTGCTGCCATAGAAGATGATAATATTGTTATTTTTTCAGAAGATAAGACACTTTACGGTATTAAAGATGAAGTACCGGAAGATTACTACACGGTCGAGATTGGTAAGGCAAAAGTAAAACGAGAAGGAAACGACCTTACTATCGTCACAATTGGCAAGATGCTATATGTAGCATTAGAAGTTGCGGAAGAATTAGAAAAATCAGGCGTTTCAGTTGAAGTTATAGACTTAATCACAGTCGCACCTTGGGATCAGGAGACGGTTATCAACTCAGTGAAGAAAACAGGCCGCTTAATTGTCATTGACGAAGCTAATCCACATAATAATACGGCAACAGACATTGCATCTGTGGTTGGAGATAAAGCATTTGACTACCTAGATGGACCGATTAAATGTGTGTGCGCACCTAACACACCTGTTCCATTTGCTGCAAACTTAGAAGCACTGTATTTACCAAGTAAAGAACGTGTATTAGAAGAAGCCAACGAACTAATAGAAGACTTAAAATAAAAGGTAGGTGATAGATATGGCAGAAGCAATTTTAATGCCGACATTAGGATTAACAATGACCGAAGGAACGGTTGATAAATGGTATAAAGCGGTTGGCGATTCAGTGGAAAAAGGAGAAGCGTTAGTTTCAATTAGCTCAGAAAAATTGACGCATGATGTGGAAGCGTCTGAAGATGGGTATTTGATTGCCATTACAGTAGAAGAAGGTGGCGAAGTACCGTGTCAGGCGGCAATTGGTTATATTGGTGAAAAAGGGGAGTCTGTTCCTACAGGGGAAGAAGAACAGACAGTAGAACAGCCAGAACCTGAAACACCAAAAACGATATCAGAAACAGAGAACAACAATCCACCATCAACTCGTCAAACAGGAGAGCGTCTCTTTGTTACACCATTAGCTAGAAGAATTGCCGAAGAAAAAGGTTATGAGTTGTCAGAAATCGTTGGAACAGGTGGTAATGGCCGTATTACACGCCGCGACGTTGAGCGACATCAACCAGCCGTGAAAGCCGCCACCAGTGCTCCTGTTACTGAAGTGGGAGAAGGATTACAAGGTATGCGTAAAGTTATTGCTAAACGCATGCATCATAGTTTACAACAAAGTGCACAATTAACTTTGCACCGTAAAGCGAATATTTCGTCACTCTTAGCTTTTAGAAAAGAGATGAAAGTAAAAACGGGTGAACAAGTCAAACGCAGTACATTTAGCCTTAATACTCTACTAATTAAAGCGATTAGCTTAGCTTTACAAGACTATCCTGAAATGAATGCTTGGTATGATCAAACCACACATACACTACATGACGCGATACATATAGGCGTAGCGGTAGCAGTGGAAGATGGCTTAGTAGTGCCTGTCATTCAAAACGTTCAACAACAATCACTTTCACAATTGGGAGAATCCTTTACAACAGTGACATCACAAGCATTGGATGGAACGTTGCCAGGTGACTTATATAGTGGTTCTACCTTCACGATAACGAACTTGGGACAAGCAGGTATTGAGTATTTTACCCCTATTTTAAATACACCTGAAGTCGGAATCTTAGGTATTGGTGCAACCACTAGTCGTTTAGTTTTAACAGAACAAAAAGAAGTAGCAGAAATTCAAGAATTACCTTTAAGCTTGACGATTGACCATCAAGTCATTGACGGAGCGCCAGCCGCGGCATTCTTAGGAAAAGTTTGTGACTACTTAGAAAATCCTTATATGTTATTAGTATAGTGTGAGAATAAAGAAAAAGAGCGACCGAAATGGGCGCTCTTTTTTTGTGTGTCAAAATGCTATCTAATCGCGTTTGTAAGCAACTTCGCCACCAATTATTGTCATGCGTGGTTTAATATCTTTAATTTCATCAGACGGTATGGTAAAGATGTCTTCATCGAGTACCGTAAAGTCAGCGAGAAAACCAGGTGCAATGCGTCCTTTATCCTTTTCCATAAATTCTAAATAACTAGAGCCAATCGTGTATGCGTCGATAGCAGTATAAATATCGACACACTCTTGCGGATAGAACCCACCTTTTGGTTCACCATTTTGATTTTTTCGCGTAACTGCAGCGTAAATGGTAGGGAATGGATTTAAGTCCTCAACTGGAGCATCTGTTCCATAGCCAATTGGAGCACCTAAGTCATCTAAAGTTTTAAAGGCATAGGATGTTTCAGCAAGTGCTTTTTCAACACGGTCTTCGAGAATAGTCATATCGTAATCTAAGAAGATAGGTTGGAAAAACACAGCAATATCTTTATCAGCAATCTTCTTTAAAAGCTCACGATCAGTAATTTGGCAATGAATTAAGCCATGGCGCAGCTCGTTGCGACCATTAACAAAGCCTTCTTGATACGCCGCAACGGTTTCTGCAATGGCTTGATCGCCAATAACATGCGTCACAACTTGCAATCCTCGTTCACTGGCTAGCTTAACCAACTCTACTTGTAAGTCATAGTCTAACGCGCAAACACCATGATTATCAGGTTCATCCAAGTAACCATCACGCATCATGGCCGTTTTGGCTCCCAAACTTCCGTCTTTAAACATCTTTATAGGTCCCAATGTGAGATAGCCTTTCTCATATATTGGCTCTAACGCTTCTACGTGAACAATGTGGTCCATCTCTTCTGCCGAGTACGCACACATTTGATGACGAAAACGTACCTTTGTTAAGTTATTTTCATAAATAGTGCGAATAGAGTCAAAATCTCCGTAAGTATTAGGGGCGGCTATATCATTAGATTGCACACTAGTTAAACCGACACTGGCTGCATAGTTTAACGCTTTTGACATGAAAGAAACTTTTTGTTCTGTTGTATAGTTAGGAATGATTTCTTCAATCCATTGAACGGCATTTTCAGTTAGAATACCGTTAGGTTGCCCTTTTTCATCTAATTCGATTGTTCCACCGCGTGGGGCAGGCGTATCTTTGGTTACGTTTTTCATCTCAAGCGCTTTAGAATTGACTGCACAGATATGACCGCATACACGTTCTAAAATAATTGGAATATCAGTAGAAATACGGTCGACATCGTGCACGTTTAAAATTCGTTTTTCTCCCGATGTAAATAAGTCTTGATTCCATCCCATTGTTCGAATCCCATTTTGACTCAGTTCAGGATTATCTTCGATAAATGTTTTCGTGACGGTAATAATTTCTTCGATAGATTGACAAGCAGATAAGTCTACTTGCAAATAAGCCGCTCCCACACATGAGATATGACAGTGTGAATCGTTTAAGCCGGGTAAAATAGTTTTTCCGGCTAAATCAACCATTTCATCATAGCTTTCATCTTTTAATGAAGCATCAGAACCCACTGCGATAATCCGATCATCTTCAATCAAAACGGCTTCGGCAAATGTTTCACGTTCTAAATAGAATTTTCCTCCAGTAAGTAATTTACGCATACGTTAAACCTTCTTTCTTTTTAGTTGACGGTCAAAATAGAGATAGACGGCTAATCCGATAATCTGAACGACCATCCCTAATACTGCATTTTCAATATCTTCTGTAAACGTGTTTACAAGTAGACCGATAAATAAGATAGCGGTAAGTAGCACTGTCCACGGATAGCCAGCTACTTTGTATGGACGGTCTAAATTAGGGTAACGTTTCCGCATGACCCATACGGCGAGTATTGTTAGTAAGTTATACAGCATCGCTGTAAAAACAACTAAAGACGTAAGTTGATCTAAATTACGAGCAAACACAAGAATAATAGAAAGTATCATTTGTGCTAACATTGCCGCAGTCGGAACTTTATATTTTGGATGCAACCGTGCAAAAGAAGGAAAGAAGTGCCCTTCTAAAGCCATAGCGTAGTACATACGAGGTTGAGCGATAATCAGGCCATTAAGTCCGCCAAACATGGCTAAAATCATACCAAGCGAAACAATAATCCCTCCCCATTTTCCTAGCACACTTATTGCCGCTTCGGTACCTAGATAGAGGTTGCCATTTTCAATGTGTTGGACAATGACATCATAAGGTAAAACTTTGTAAATAGCGTAGTTAAATAATGTATATAAAACAGTAATACCACCAATCCCAATAATAATAGCTTTGGGTAAATTCTTTTGTGGATTTTTCATTTCCTCAGTCATCGAGTTAAGATTGGTCCATCCTTCGTACGCCCATAGACTAGCTACCGTTGCAAAAGCAATCATTGGTATTAAGCTGAAAAATGACTGACTTGTTTGACCGGGTGGGCTTAGAGACAAGTTGGGTTGTTCCTTACCTAAGAAAAGTGCCGCAAACAAGATGATTAAAATTGGAATGAGTTTGGCAATCATTGATATATTTTGTAAAAATGCTCCTTGCTTAATGCCAAATAAATTATAAATCGTTAGTAAAACAATTAAGACAGTGGCAATGACTTTTACTTGCATGTCAGAGATATCCCAAAAACTTCTCATCGCTGTTGGTAAAGCAATCGCAATTGCCGCGATTGAACCAGGACCGCCAATAATCCAATCAGTAAAACCACGTAAGAAACCAACGGCGGGATGATAAGCTTCAGTTAAATAAACTGTCGAACCACCTGCCCGTGGCATACTGACACCTAACTCTGCATAGCACAGACCGGCTAGTAACGTGATAACGCCACCTACAATCCAAGCAAGCAAAGCCAAGCCTAAACTCATCCCAGTCCGTTCTAAAACATAAGAGCCTAAATAAAAAATACCAGAACCAATCATGATTCCTCCGATAATACTAACACCACCAAAAACACCAATTTCACGATTAAATGGCGTTTCAGTTGTCGATAAGTTTTGCAAATGCCTATCCTGTTCCATCTTCATCATCCCTTCATAAACCATTAAAGTTTAATTTCATACTATTTGAATAACAACGAGACTATTATTTCTTGAATAAATAAGTAAGGATGTTTTCGTTTGTCTTTTTGTTATTTTATACTCTTCAAAAGGATTTAAAAATAACAAAAACATTTATAAAACGAACGAAAACGATAATTATGCATGTAAAGTTATGAAATTAAAGCTTTTTACTATCATAAATTCTTTGTTTAAAAAATGCAATATAAATTTTAAGAACATCTTCATAATAGAGGGCTGAAAATGATAACTAAGTATTTTATAGTTGTTGAGATTTTTTACGTGTGTATATTAGACTTTTTAAATACATTTGTTTGTTTAAGATATTGATAATGGTAGAAGTATAGTAAACTTGTGATAGATAAAATTAAAGGCAGGGAGTTGTAGCATGGTGAGTAATAGTATTATTTTTGTTGGATCAAGAGAGCGACCTAGGGATAATCGGTACTATTCTAAGGATAATTGGGGAATGTATCGCCAACCTTATAAAAAGGATTCTCAAAATCAATTAACATCTAGAGATTGTTTGTATCTAGATATCTGTGCTTGTGGTAGAAAAGGATTGTCTAATAAAAATATTCATAAAGAATCTAAAAAATTAGAGGTAAAATATCCAGGAGCTACATTGAAGATCGAAACAATTATAAAAGTATTGCAGGCGTATCGTTTATGTTTTGACGATAATACACTTCAATCGGAAAAAGAAGTGAGGATAAAAAAGAATTTAGAAAGCAATTTAAAACGGTTAAGAGTAAACGCTAAGGTTATAACATCCATTATGAATTATGAAAATAATAAAAAAGATTTTATTAAGCGAGGTGGAGCAGACTTTACTATTAAAAGTAATATAGAGAATAAAACATCAAAAATTAATCAGGAATTTTATCAAAAGTTGCACGATTATTTAATTGAAAGTATGGACTATAAAAAAACAATGCCCGAGGAGCTAAATAAAGAATTTACGAAAAGAAAACGTAGTGAAGAATATCTTGAACAACTCTTAAAGGCATATAAAGAAAAGAAACTATCACCTGAAAAAACTTTAGCCGTTATAAATGCTCAAAATAGCTTGGGTATTTTTAAAAAGGATATAAAAGGATTAAATCAATTATGGAAATAGCTTAAATGATACCGCTTAACTTTTAAACAGGTTAAACAAAAATGGAATAGATATTTCATTTACACATAATTATTGACACAATATTATAAAATTAATTTATTAAAAATATACGTATAGTATATAATAACTATATATAGTTTTTGTTAGGAGTTGATAAAAATGTGTAATGTAAAAAGAAATATTGGAGAAAAAATAAAATCTGCAAGACTTCAACAGAATCTTACAAGGGAAGTTGTATGTAATGATGAGTCTGAAATTACTATAAGACAACTAGCAAGAATTGAGTCAGGTGAATCATTACCAACATTACCCAAATTAAGGTTTTTAGCAAAAAAGTTAAATATATATATCTATAAGCTATTTGATTGATGACAATAGTCTTGAGAATCCCAAAGAATACTCTGTATTAAAGAATAAAATTATCAAGCAAACAATATATAATAATAATAGACTCGAAATAATCAATAGTTACTTCGATCAAATTTATGAAAAGTTTTATGATATTCTTAGTGAAGAAGAACAGCCAGTGAGTTAGTCAAGAAAAGTTGACTCGAGAAATTCTATTTTTTCTGTGTCTATTTTTGTGTCTTCGTTGACAAATTATGATTTAAAATATATTGAATAGGAGAAATTCCCCCTAATGATGTGTGGGGACGAATCACCATATAATAGTATTCAATATATTCACGTATAATTCGCTCTCCTTGGACCAACGAATGACACGTATGCCATTTTAATTCCTCTCGTTTCAAGCTACTAAAAAAAGACTCTATAACGGCATTGTCCCAACAATTCCCCTTACGGGACATACTTTGAATCCATTGATTCGCTTGGATTTTATTCACAACTTCTTTGCTCGTAAATTGACTACCTTGATCACTATGAAAAAGGATGGATTCAAAAGGGAAATTATTATTTACTTGATCAATTACATTGATTACTAGGGAAGTATCGCAGTTTAATCCTACTTTATAACCGACAATTGCTCTTGTAGCTAACTCAAGAGCTGCGCATAAATAAATCTTTTTTCCGTTGTGAAGCTTCCACTCCGTAATATCACAAACGATTCTCGGCTGTTCTTGTGTATCTTCTGATACCTCAAAACATCTATCTAACTTATTTTCAAAAGATTTATGAGGCTTATTTCTTCGTTTATAAGTTTTGACTGTTCTAGAAATAAGCCCATGTGCTTTTAAAACGGATTTAACAAAACCAAGAGAGACTTTAACTCCTTGATTGGTTAAATAATTATAAAGTTGTTGGGCTCCCATTTTTTGATTGCATTTAAAAAAGGTCTCAATAATTAGCTTTCTAAGGGTTCTGTATTTATTTTGCCGAGGAGTAGATTGATGTTTAATAAAACGATAGTATCCCTGACGGGATACTTGTAATCTCTGGCATAACCACTTGATACCAAATTCTTGATGATGTTGTCGAATAAATGAAAATCTTAAATGTTTTGGTTCTTGGCAAAGAAGGCGGTCGCTTTTTTTAAGAAATCATTTTCCTTTTTGAGTAATTTATTTTCCTTTTCCAGTTCTCGTTGTCTTTTTTCTAAATCAGCTTGCGTATTTGATTGTAGAGCTTCGTAAGCATCAATCCATCTTTTGATGATACCTTGACTCAAATTAAATTCCTTAGTTACACTTGCTTTTGTTCTGGCTTCTTTAACCACTAAATTAACACAATGTTGTTTGAAAGATTCTTCATATCTCATTGGAATAATCACCTCTACTAAATTTTAGTTAGTTTTCTATTCCCGTGTCAACTTTTAGTGTACTAGGTCAAAATACTAACTCTTTTTCTCTTAAACAAAGTATAAATTTCTAATTATCTTTTTATATTTTCTTAAATGCTCGTAAAGCCTTATTCTATGTGCTTTCGAGTATTTTTACTGTAGGAAGATACTTCACGTTTCTTTGCATATTTCCTCATGTCTTAGCTGTCAGAAGTGGTAAATAAGTAGTAAATTCATTTGTACTACTAAGCAACAAGACGCTCCTGTTGCTTCTCTTTATTCAAGCGTTTCATTTCTGCCATTGCAGAATCGAATGTTGCATGTGCGTAATAGTTCAGCGTCATGGCTATATTAGCATGTCCCATAATGTACTGTAATGCCTTTGGATTCATTCCTGCATTTGCATAGTTGGTACAGAATGTATGTCGCAAACTATGTGGAGTGATGTGTGGCAATTTATCCTCGTTATACTTATTGTATTTCTTAACAAGACCTTTCATCATGCCGTTGTAATCACTTGCCACTTTTGGATAGTTCTTTCTATTAAGAAAGAGGAAATCACTATATCCATCAATCTCAACACGCTTATCATTCTTTCGATTCGCTAACACTCGCTTAAATGCTTGATAGGCTTCTTCAACCATAGGAACTTGACGTTCGCCACTTTTGGTCTTTGGTGTTTCAATGTAGTACCCAATTTCAGTATCTCTCAATAGCTGATGGTCTATATTGACAAGACGATTCTCAAAATCTAAATCTGGAAGTGTCAAACCACCAAACTCTGAAATACGAAGACCTGTTTTTAAGAGTATCAGAATTTCATCATAATTTTTGCTGTAGGTTTTATCAGCTTTTGCAAAGGCTAACAGTTTTTCTTCCTGTTCTTCTGTTAGTACGGTCTTAGGGACAGTATCATCATCAAGAACTGCTTTCAGTTGAAAGTCAAATGGATTCTTCCGAACACAATCATCTTGTATAGCAATATAGAATGAAGCCTTTAAAGAACGTTTGTAGTTATTGATGGTTTGATAAGCATAACCATTTTCACTCATTCTAATAGCCCATTCTTTAGCGTCTGATGGCTTAATACTGTCAATACTTCTTACACCTAACTTGTCTTTCTTCAAAATATCCATAAGATATTTGCGTCCAGTTTCAGTGTTTTTTCTAACCTTTGGTCTTTGAGCGTTCTGTTTTGCGTAAAGCTGGCAGAGTGTCATTTTCTTTCCTACAACATCAATACCATCATGAATGTCTTTCTGTAACTCTGCGATTTTCTCTCTAAGTGAGATACAATCACGCTTTCCTGCTGGTACTCGGTCTGTAGCCACAAGTTTCCACGAGTAAACAAATTGCGGTTCTCCAAATGAATCTATATATTTGTATAAGTATCTTCCGTCTTTTCGTTGGCTCTCTCCAGTCTTTAAGATTCGACCTTTATTGTCACGTCTTTTTTCTGACATGGCATTTGCTCCTTTCCTTTATGGAAAGAGCCTTGATACGACTTAATACTATTTTATCATATACAAGACCCTTTGGCGACGCTAGATTGCGTCCAATGTATCTATAATTTTTTCAAATTGTTTTCGTTTAATCTGAATACGATTGCCATTCATAATCAGCCAATTTGCATTTTTATTTTCCTCTGCCAAGCGTCGTAGCTTGTTTTCGCCAATACGAAAATATTTTGACGCTTCTTCAATGGTTAGGGTATAACGTTCCCAAATAGGAATGTCAGTCTGCTTCATAAAATCCTCCTTTCCAAATCACTTATTTGGATTTCATAAAAGTTGTTTTACCAGCAATCGAACAGCTTTAGCAAAGCTCACGGGAGTTCCACCCCTGCATGGTTCTCATGTAGCCATACTCATTGCCTGCGACGGTTTTATCACGCTCGGACTATTGACTGTATGGGAGTATCATTATCACGATAAGAATGTCGTTGCAGGCAATCCTGCTAAAGATTGCTTCTCGGATCACTAACATGAATCGCTCGCTATCTTTATAAGATAGGTCATGGCGGTTAGTTCCGTTGGCTCTTTTCTTATCGAAACGTATTCGATTACTTTTATTCAGTTTTCAAAGAACAATGGCTCGTTAGCCTATCAAAACACATTGAAAGCTCAATATGCTTTGGTGGAATAACAAACCTCCCTGTTCGGGAAGCGTGGAATGGTTTAGCACGCTTCCACGAAAGGAGAGAGGATATTACTTAATTTCAAATGACAAAATCTTTGTAATCAGTCTGGTTTCCATTCTTCCACGTAAGACTTCATCAACGACCATACTTTGATTGCCATATTCATCTTTCATAAGTCGTAGGGAACGCTTCGTTATGTACCCTCTGTAATGATGTAGAATCTGGTTAATCGCTTCGGTATCGCCATCTGTTGCCTTTACAATGAGAGGAAAGGGAATCATAGGATATTGTGTTTTCATTCTTCAAATTCCTCCATAAACTTTTTAATTAAGGCTAGTCCACTGGTTCTATGCCGATAGACAGTAGAACGGTTCAATTTCAACAGGTCTGCAATTTCTGAATCGCTCATGTCCATAAAGTAAAACAGCAGTAGAATTTCACGTTTCTTGTCTGGCAACTCACGTAATGCTTCACTCAACAAATCATTTTCAACGCCTACTGATAACCCATTGAGTGTAAAAATCTGAAAGTCAGTTGAATAGTTATCTGTTGTCGCAAACTGGCTAACAAGATAATCGCCAACATCCGAAAAGGACACCTCACGCTTTGCAATCCTTGAAAGATAAAGCATATAATTCTTTCGCTCGTCTTCCATAGCACGTTTACAGATATAGTCAAACTGATTTTCTATTGTGGTCTGAAAAGAAGATGGTTTCATGTTTCTCACCCCCTTTCTGTCTAGGAAAGGAAGTGAGCCTTGCTCGTTTATCTCCTTTCACTCTTAGTCCCAATGTGAAAGGGGGATTTGTTGCATTACTGATAAATAAACTTTGTAAAAAAGTTCTGAATAGCCAAAAAAGCATATAAACAGATTTATTTCTCTGTTTACATGCTTCTGTTATTCTATCTATATGATTTATAAAACCACATTGGTGGACGTACTTATCTATTGCAGATAGACGACTTTTTTTGACAAGAACCCAATGTAAGGAAATTTATTGTATATGATGTACTTCATGGCGACGTTGACCTCCAACAAACCGCCATTTGGAAGTAATATACAATATTTTAACAGCGTAAATAGCACTACCATATAACGGTTTTTTTTATTGGCGTTTAGTAGTGCTTTTTATTAAATATAAACCTATAAACCATATAACACGTTTTTCTATACCTGTTTTTAATTCAGTAGGAACAATAAAATGTATAGAGGTGGTCTACTATGCGTAAAAAAGAAGATAAATATGATTTTAGAGCCTTTGGTTTAGCCATTAAAGAAGCTCGATTGAAACGAGGTTTAACTCGTGAACAAGTGGGAGCATTGATTGAAATTGACCCACGGTACTTAACTAATATTGAAAATAAAGGGCAACACCCCAGCATACAAGTTCTTTATGACCTTGTATCGTTACTTCATGTTTCCGTTGATGAATTTTTCTTACCTGCTAATAACTTGGTAAAAAGCACCCGACGATTACAGATAGAGAAATACATGGATAGCTTTACAGACAAAGAACTATCCTTAATGGAATCTTTAGCCAGCGGTATCAACGAAGCAAGAAACATCGAAGACTAATTAAAAGAATCCATACATAACGGAAAGAGCCGATAAAATGAGATTGTATTAATCTCATTTTATCGGCTCTGCGTCTTTGCGTCTGGCTCTGTAATCACAGTTACTTTGAACTGCTTTATTTCAATTAAATTTTCTTGTCTGCATTTCGGACAATAGAGGGGGAATTTTTTTAATTCAGTATCTTCCCTTATCTTTAATCGTGTTTTATTTCCACATACAGGACACAATATCCACTTGTAGTTTATAATAACTATCTCCTCCTTTACACTTTAATTCAAATCTTTATTAAAAAATATTTCATCTTATTTAACAAGAAACCATATTTATATAACAACATAAAATACACTAAGTTATTTTATTGAACATATATCGTACTTTATCTATCCGACTATTTGGACGACGGGGCTGGCAAACAGGTTCACCGGTAGTAACATGGTACCCTTTTAACTCTGTTAAACAAACACTACGTCCATTTGTAAAGAAAGTTAAATCACTACGATATTCTTGAATACACCGAGCAGGGATTTCTCCACTAAGAATGACCTCATTATTTTTCAATTGAGTGTCTACGATGTTCGCACAATATTTAGGAGCATCGTTGTATGCTCGTGAAAGATATTCCTGTGGCGCATAAATTTTAAAACTAAGATATGGCTCTAACAATTCTGTTCCAGCTTTTTTTAAGACTTGTTCCAATACAATAGGAGCAAGCATCCGAAAATCTGCTGGGGTACTAACAGGGCTATAGTATAAGCCATACTTAAAACAGATTTTACAGTCCGTCACATTCCAACCATACAATCCTTGTTCACAGCCATAGCGTATCCCCTCCATAACTGCATTTTGAAACGATTGATTTAAGTATCCAAGAGAAACCGAGCTCTCATACTGCACTCCGCTCCCTAATGGAAGCGGTGATACAGATAAACCAATGGAAGCCCAGAAAGGATTTGGCGGCACTTCGATGTGAATGGTATATTCTGCATTTTTTAACGGTCTCTCCATATAAATGACTGTAGGCTCTTTTAGTTCTATCTCCACATGATACTTTTCTTGCAACAGTGCACTAATCACTTCCATTTGTACTTTCCCTAAGAAAGAAAGTATAATTTCATGTGTCGTAGAATCCACGTAATATCGTAGAAGCGGATCACTATCTGAGATTTCCAAAAGGGCATCAAGCAACATTTCCCTTTGTTGAGGTTTGCTCGGTTCAACAGTCGTTTGCAGCAGAGGGAGGGGATTTTCAATTCTCTCTCTCTGTGGCAATAGCTTTGTATCTCCAAGAACACTATTTAACTTCAAAAACTCATTCTGCAAAATAACAATTTCCCCGGAATAAGCCTTATCGATTTTACATAATTCACCATTTATTGAAGTATACATTTCTGTAATTTTTATTTTTTCCTTTTCCGATATTCTAACCGAATCTCGCAAATGCAGTACGCCACTATAAAGACGTATATATGCAAGACGTTGTCTTTTTTTTGTATATTCAATTTTGAAAACATTTCCGCAAAGTTCAGACTGACCTCGATGTGTTGATGAATAAAATTTATTCGTAATCACTTCTATAAGGTTATCAATCCCTATATTGTTTTTTGCACTTCCGTGATAAACAGGGAACAGGGAACAATTCTGAAATCTTATGCTTTCCTCTTGTTCGAGTTCCAATGCTTCTAATGATTTACCGGACATATATTTCTCTAAAAGGTCATCGTTTCCCTCTATTACCGTATCCCATTGTTCAGATTCGGTAAAGTTCGTCACACACATATTAGGATACAGTTCTACCTTCTGTTTGATTACAATTTCGGCAGAAAGTTTCTCTTTAATATCCTGATAAACCGTTGATAAATCAATTCCATTTTGGTCAATCTTATTGATAAAAAAGATTGTGGGAATCCCCATTTTCCTAAGTGCATGAAATAATATACGAGTTTGTGCTTGTACGCCATCTTTTGCAGAAATCAGTAGAATTGCCCCATCTAAAACTGATAATGAACGATATACTTCTGCTAAGAAATCCATATGTCCTGGCGTGTCTATGATGTTCACCTTCGTATTTTCCCACTGAAAAGAGGTTATTCCTGTCTGAATTGTAATTCCTCTCTGACGTTCTAAAAGCGTATTATCCGTCCTCGTTGTACCTTTGTCCACGCTTCCTAATTCTGTAATCGCTCCACTGTTATATAATAAGCTTTCTGTTAAGGTAGTTTTTCCCGCATCAACATGAGCTAAAACTCCAATATTAATAATTTTCATGTGATTTTCCTCCATTCAAAAGCCCAAAAGGGCATAAAAATCCCAGTGATAAATACTCTTATCACTGGGATTTTTATGCATAACCATAGGCATACAAAGCATACAGATATTCTCCGGATACTTTAGAATCACATGATAAAGGTATTCTTAAACTGGGTACAAAAAACTAAGCCCTCCTAAAAAAGGACATCCAATTATTTGTTCCCACTATCAAATTGACAGTTTATTTAAGAATACCTTGCCGCATATTTATTAACTCCTTTTAAATAGATACTTAAATAATAGCACGTAAGAGCATATTTGTAAAGGAATCTCCAATTTTTTATCAAAGAGAGTACGTGATTACAAAATAGCTGTAATAATGTACCAATATTTGTTATTCTATAATCTTCCAATTACTCCCGTTCTTTTCAAGTACCAAATCAAATTGAGATACCTGCGTTGCTTTGGTCTGCTGGTCGATATACTCCACTGTCAGCGATACCGTGACTTGATTATCCTTACGATTGTGAATAGGATTTACCAGTTCTTGAAAGATGTACTCTTTTCCGATTGGTTTTAATATCCCGTCATTCACATAGTAGGAAAGTTCACTGGCTGTCGCTGTAGGATAGAGCTTGAAGAACGTCGTTAAAAACTCATTGATTTCATTGGTTGTAATGGAATCAACCGTCCCCTCACTTTCAATGGCTTTTGGTTTATAACTTGATTTCTTAGGTATGTTGGTAATGGTCGGATTCTTAACCAGTACCATATTTCCAGAACCATCTACATAGACACTCACTATATAAGCAGAGTGGACGGTCTTTGTATTTTCTCCCTCTGTAATGAGCTGGTCTACACTGTAGGTTACATTAAACTCATTGTCGCCAGTTGGCTCTACCGTCCATATCTGAAATCCTCTTACAGAAGACGATACAGGAATATCTTTGCGTACTGTATCAACATTGAGAGCTTGAAGTTCATCTGTCAGATAGCCTTTTAGACTTTCCATTCGATTATCAATGGACTTATCGGATTGCTCCCATGAATAGTAGACTTTCGCAAAGTTCTCTACAAAATTTTCTACATGATGAGTATCAACGTATTCCTTTTCTATGATAGTTGTTTCGTGAATAGTATGAGTATCTATAGCTGTAAAGTGCTTGAATATCGCAAAGCTGAAACTAAGCCCTAAAAGTACCCACAAGGCAATCACAACCTTTTTATGAGGATTGACCTTATAGACACGAGGTTTCTTTTCCTTTGGTATCTGTTTTTCTTTATTCTGATTTTTTCTAAATTTCATCATTAAATCTTCCTTTCTCATTGTTTGATTCGTCCTGCTCCCACTAAATGCTGTTGCCAGTAGGGGCTTGTTAAGTCGGCATAACCGATTGGGTCGCCTGCATGAAACATACGGTTATTGCCAAGGTATATCCCAACATGAGTAATATAAGAGCCAGCGTTATAGGTAGAATGAAAGAAAACCAAATCGCCAGCTTGTGCTTCCGATAGTGGGATATGCTGGGTCACATCATATTGCTGTTGTGCGGTTCGTGGTAAGTTAATTCCAGCTTTTCCATACGTCCATTGTGTCAGTCCGCTACAATCAAAAGAAGTAGTCGGGGAAGCTCCACCGTAAACGTATCGCCAGCCCTCATATTTCAGTGCTTCGTCCATGATGGCTTGTACCGTATCATCATCAAACTCTGTTGTGACAAGATACTGCGTTACCAGTTGCACATAAAACATATTGCCATAGTTGTATCGCCAGCCCCCATTGATAGGTATGGCTATGGGATTGGGGTAAGACACTTTTTCGCCACCTGAATACTCTTTTGAGAAACTTTGAGCCAGTTCAAAGGTATATTTATTTCCACGATTAGCCACATACCCTAAGAAACCACCACCATAATTGTAGGACTGGATAACCGATTCTAAATCTACACTGAGCCTTTCGCTACTGGCTAATAATTCACTGAAATACTTCACACCTTGCTTAATGGATTCTTCTGTACTCAATGAATTAGGTGGAAGACCGAGGGATTCCGAGGACTGCATAACATCTTCCGCAGTACCGCCCGATTCCACCTGTATAATCGCAAGAAGTATGTTGACATATTCTTCAACGCCATATTCTTTGGCATATTTTTCTACCATAGGCTTATGAGCCAGCACTTCTGCGGAAACATTCACACCTCCATAATGAATATTGGAAATTCCGCTGTCCTGTTCATCTGAAAATAAAATGGCAACAAACAGAAGCAGTGAGAAGACCATCAAGAATAATCCAGAACCACCAATCACTAAAGTTTTCAACTTCATGGTTTCTTACCGACTTTCTTAATGGTGGCGGTTTTGATTGGTGGTCTACTTCTTGTATTTTGTAGTGGTACTCTTTGAACAGTAGACGGACGTTCTTTTGTGATTGGACGTTGTGAAGTTCTATCTGCTGTAGTGGTTGAAGTTGCTGGCTTTTGAACGGTTTTTTCTTGAACGGTATTGCCTTGGCGTTCCACTTTTGGACTTGAAAAATCGGACTTAACTGCTGGACGCTCTTGTTTGGCTTGTTGAGATTCCTTATATGAAGTCTGAATATTAGACTGTTTTGAGGTCTGTTCATCATGATATTGTTCTTGTCTTGTAGTCGGTCTTTCATGAACAGAAGAAGCAGGCTGTTTTTTCTGTTTGACCTGTTCCATTTCAGAGCGACGCTTCGCAATGGTTTTTCGCCTTTGTTCCTGCTGTTCCTTGCGTCCACTGGCTCTGTCCGCTTTGGTTTGAGAAATACTACTGGTTAAATCACGGACATTCTCTTTTACTTTGGATTTTCCTTGATATACTGCATATCTTGCATTGGTCGGCAAATCTTTAACCTGTTCTTTCAAACCACTAGCAGTGTCTACCATTCTGTCTTTGGTATCAGCTACTGTACCGATGGTTTGACCGATACGTTTTCCAAGTGTTGATTTTTCCTTTCCGTCTGGTCGGGAGTGATCTGCTTGTGTCCTTGCAGAACTCCCCGAACCCGACTGTCCTTTTTTACCTGTAACAATGGCAGACCCAGCCCCTAGAGTAGTCATGGAACGTCCAAGTTTCCGCTGTAGACGGTGCATGTGAGCGTGCATAAGCATACGAGGTTTTCTCATCACACGACTTCCCACACTTTGAGAATCGTTACTCTGTAGAGAAAACATACTCATTAAATCGCCCAGCTTGAAGTAGATTCCTGCAAAGGTCACAATCTGTAGAAAAGCAATCAAAAAGAACGGATAACCAGCCGATAAGGTATAGAGCATGGTTGAAATACTAAATGCTGTCGTAATAATCAATGTGATTCCAGCTCGTGTCAAAATGGTATTAAAGAGCTTTGTTATGGCTCGTTTTGACATACCATCAAATGATGGAATCATGCTTAAAATAAAGCTCACAGGCAGAAACATAGCATAGATGATAAAAAGTACCTGCGAGAAAATCATGATTCCTGTTAATAGGAATACAAATATGGAAATCCCAATATTGAAGACAAATAGGAAGAAGACTGTACCTAAACGGTTAATGGTCTTTGTAATGGTTAGATTGGTATTGCTTCTGTCTTCAATTTCTTCCGCAACAATTTTTTCTCTGTCTTCGCCATTGTTGGAATCTGGGCTGGTGGAGAGCAGGCTTTCCACACGGTCAATACCGATACTTTCAATGTCTGAACTGTTGTATTGAAGCAGTAGCCACGGTTGCTGAACCTGTATGGAAAACAGGCTATCTCTGATTAAGTCCACGCTGTCCTTGCCTTGACTATCGGAATGGGGCATGACAATCTTCGTGCCAAGTGATAAACTGGCATTACTGATGTCTGATGAAAAGTCATTGATTTTTTTAATGTAGTCGGGAGCGTAGGCAATAAAGGAAGCCGATAGGATAAACACCAGCACAAAATTCATAATGGCATGAATTGCCTTTGTGGTTTCTCTCTTTATCAGTCCCGTATAGGCAACATAAACCCCAAGAACCAAAATCAAGAGTAAGAGGAATCCAACATAGAAACCCTCTGTTGAAAATCCGTTTGCACTCACACCAGCTAAGGTCTGCATATTCTTACCAATGGAATCTGCTGTAGCGGAAATGAAGTCTAAGGAATAGGCTTCCTGTACTAAGTAACCTGTCGCATTGGAAACATACAAACTGATTGTCCAAATAAAATTGGTAATGGCATATAGTCCATACATGACCTGTTTTCCAATCCCGTCCGACCAGTTCCACGGAAGCCAGCCCCAGCTATTATCCACATAAAAATCCAGTTGATAGTTTTCAAGTGGGTATCGGCTGTATTCATTTGCCACATTGACCGTATCATCTACCAAGCCCGCAGCTTGAACCACCGTTCCCAGCATGGCTAAAAGAAAAATGGCAATCACAAGTGTGAAAGCCACTGTCATTGCCACTTTACCTAGACGTTTCAGCGTCCAGTTTGATTTTATTCTGTTTACTATTGATGGTTTCACATTTACACCTCTTTTCGCACAGGTGGTCTGGTATCAAAGGCATGGAGCAGTTCTTCAAATACAGGGTGGAACTGTATCACACCGACACGACCATATAAATCACTGATAAGGCATTGCCCGTTTTCCAAATCACGCAATCGCTTCTGATTGTTTTCGTCCTCTGGGTCTACACCAAAAAAGGCTAAGGTCTTTTTAATCTCGTTAAGGTCAGTGGAACGAAATGCAAATTTTAAGCCGAGGTTATTTTTCAGTTTTTCATCTAAGAGGTCGTCTGTATTTTGGGTCACGAAATATACCCCAGCGTTCATAGCACGACCAGCCCGAACCAGCTTCATAGATAGTGTTTTTCCTTGTGCTACCTGTAAAAAGCTCCATGCTTCGTCTAAATCTACAATCTTGAAAATGCTTCGGTCTGTATGGATAAAGTCTAAAGCAAAGGTACTAATGACAATCAGCATAGCAACGGATAAAAGCTCCATAGTGGTATATTCCTCAAAGGAAGTTTCCTTGTCGGGAAGTACCAAGTCCGCAACCTGTATAATGTTCAGTTGTTTTTCTAAGCTGATAGACTGCTCCACATAACCATTACTGAATAATAAATGTGCAAAGTCATAGTCTGTAAAACTTTCGATATGGTCGGCTATACTGGTACTTAGTGGCGTATTCTCAACCCGTAATTCCTCAATCACTTTCATCAACCCTCGTACTTCACTATTGGTTACTGCACGAATGGCTTTTCTAAGGATTGGGAAGCGTTCCCCATCACGAGAGGAAATCCCCGTAAGGAATGTCAGAATATCAATAGCCAGTGATTCAGAATCTTTGGGATTTTTCATAATCACATAAGGGTCAAGTAAGCCTTTGTTTTTCTCATCAGAAGTCAGAGTGACGATATTGATTTCATGGGAAATCTCTGGCAAGGTTTCTTTCCATCTGCCACGTTCTGCTTTTGGGTCTACAATCACTGCTTGTGCCCCATAAAGCACCGCATAATAGACGATAAGGTTATTCGCAAAGGATTTACCACCACCCAGCGAACCAACAAAAGCCGACGCTAACGCATTGGTTACTGAACCCTTAACCCCTTGACTGGCAAGAGCAGGTTTCAGATAGACATTGCGTCCAGTATCTAAGCTGTAGCCAACATAAATCCCCTCATTTTCCCCCAGCATTTGAGTAGCACCAAAACCTAAACCAGCGAGGAAATCAGAGGTCACGTATTGAATATAATCATTCATATAACGCTTGCTGGCAGGTAAAAATTCTTCATGTAAGCCGAGCATATCCCCAAATGGTCGTACCAGTTTTACGCTTAAATCGTCATAAAAATCTTTCACTTCATTACAACGACGTTTGAGTTCGTCAAGATCATTTGCTGATACCCTTACCACATAAGACAGCTTGTACATAGATTCCTTGCTTTGGTCTAAATTGGTTTCCAGCTCATTCACACTTTCCAGAGCTTCCGCCACATTGGAGCTGGTTTCATTATCACTTTGCCAAGCGTGGTTATCCAAGTCTTTCAGTTCTTTCTTTTTATTGCGGACAGTAGATAGGGCTTTACGATTCGCTACAATTTCCACATTCATTGACGTATCAATCGGGAATGTAAATTGCTGTTGCTGGTAGTAGAAGATTTCAGAGGACGGGAAGTCCAGTTCTCCGACAATGCTGTTAATGGTAAAGTAAGCTACATAGACGGTTTCATCTTCCTGCTGGATTTTCAAATATCGCTGTTTTTCTTCCACCAAACAGCGAGTAGGCTTAATCAAGTCATAGTATTTAATCAGCGTTTCATTATCCAGCTTTTTCTTTGATAGATGGTACTCATACTCTTCATAGGCAGTGCCTGTCTGTCCGTAAAGGTGTTCAATCAGATAGCCGAAGTCGTCCTTATCTAACCTGCGGATTTTGAAACGACGAGAGATTTTATTTTCTAAGAGCTTTTCCATCTTCTGAAAACGCAGGATTTCATCATTACTCATACTAACAAAATCGCCCATCAGCTTATGGTTCACATCATAGACAAAATCAGACAAAGCATTTTTTGCTTCAACGGTAAGACTTTTCATAGAAAACTCCTGATCGTTGAGAAGCAACTTAAAGCCGATAAAGAAACGGTAGTTCACTTGATTTTCGCCAATCATGGATATTAAAGCGTCTGTCTGTTGGTCGATTTTGTCATAGGCAACCGCTTTGAGCTTGCCAGTGACTTCATTTTTGGAACGCTCTTGTGCAGAACGTATGCTGGATTCTGTACTGATTTGTAAAGCATGAATTTTGCCATCACGATTTTGTGCGATAAGCTGTCTGAAAGAATCATGCACTTGTATTTTCTGTTCTGGACTTAGAAATGAGTAATTGTAAGGAACAAGCTCATAGTAAGCATAACATTCCCCGTCTTTATTCCAGACGAGATTGTTTTCAATGTATTTAATTGGATATGCCATAAAATTCACTCCTAACTGCTGTAATGGCTTCTTGTGGCTGGTTTCTGCCAAGCGTTACTTTTTTTCCTGCATAGGTCAGCTTTGGTCGCAGTGCATAAGCAATGACAGACTTCAAAAATCCATAAGGCTTTTTACCATCAAAAGTTTTTGTAGACATAAACCATGTGAAAGCCACAGGAATCCCAAAGTATTTGAGAAATGCTCCCTCTATCATGGAAAGAGGGGGCAAGTTGCCAAGTATCATCACTGCAAAGAGTGACACGACAAACCATGTCATTTGCGTAAAGGTTATGGGAAACGGAAGTCTAAAATCATTGATAGAATACAGTACCTTTTCCACAGACCAGATACTGGTATAGCTTCGTATTTTCTTCATGTAATCAATCCTTTCATAAAAAATAGGGGTAGCTGATTGAGCCACCCCGTAAAATAGAAAATCTGCCAGTAGTAATGTACCGACAGATTTAATAGACGATTTCAAAAATCCCATGATTGGTTGAGATAAACGTTCCTGAAAGGTCTAAATCCCGACCATAGGCTTGATAATCAATATAGTTTTGAAGACTAGCTGGTACTTCGCCTAAAGCACCCGTTTCTTCAATGTAGTAGCGTGCCACGTCATACATATCATCACAATCGGAATGAATGATAATATCCTCTTGATGTTCGCTTAGTTCTTCAATGCTTGAAAAATGAGTGAGCAGAGCAGATAGCTCCGATTGTAATTCTTCGGGTAATTCCGATACCATTTCCCATAGTCGATTGAGTTTGCCAATGGAAGTGTGTTCGTCAACCGTAAAGGGTAACTCGTAGTCATGAATGGCGTATTCCTCATATTCATCATTCAAGCCGATTTTCTCTTTGACTTCCTCAAAGTCAATGGGAAAGGTAAACCACGCACCGACCAATTCGCCCTCATTGTATTTGCCTAAATTCGCAATATAGACTTGCATATCGTCCATATATTCACGTCCTTTCTTTGTAGAGATTCAAAAATCCCTACCGCACTTCGTTTGGTGTACCATTCCTTTGCGGAACATAAGAAAACCACTTATATTCCACAAAAGAACGGTTTTATTTAAGCACCAATAATGCGATTGAATAGCTCTAGTAAAATGTCTTTTACTCCAGCAGCGTTGAAGACTAAGCCAACCGCAATAATCGCAATAATTAAAAAGCCAATCAGTTTGCTAAACTCACGCTTGAAGCCAAGATACAAGCCAATCACAACGATTGCTAAAAGCACCAGTGATTGAGCGTTTGATAGAAACCAGTTATAAAGGTTTTGTCCAAAATTCATAAAAATGTTCTCCTCTCTATATTCAATGAATTTGTATTTGAGTTATTTTTTTGTTGTTATCACGTCCTGTTCTTTTACTGACTGTTGCTTCAAAATCTGCTTGTGTCGGTCTGTCAGTTTCGCATGGTCGAGAATGTCTTTTACAACCTGCGTCTGGTTGATTTCATCAAGTTTAATCGCAACCTTTAAGGTCGGGGCAACTTGATGAGATAGCCAGTTCAGCGTCCTTTGGAAGGAGTAAGGCTCTGGTTTTGTGGTTAGTTTTAATCGTTCACGATTGTTCCCAATAAACCAAGCCCATTCTTCATTCAGTTTCCAATCAGAACGAGGTTTGGAATCGTCTTTATCTACAAAACGGATATACCGATTGATAATTTTAAAGGCGGTATGCTCTGGATTGTCATAGACGAGTAAATCACGGACTGCATAATAGGCACGCTCATTTTTCAATCGAATCTCAAAACGGTTTTTTACTTCTGCGTCTTCAATGGGAATATCATTTTTCTTGTACTGCTCGTAGACCTTTTCATAGATACAGAAATAAACTTCACTTTGTAATGAACCGATATAGAGGGTGTTTCCCATACATTCCTTTTCCTCTTTGCGTACCAGTTCGCCACTGCGATAGCTTTTAAAACTGCGGAAGACGGAGATACATTCTTCCTGTTGGCACTTTTCAGTGAGTACAGGGATATTTAAAATCCCTGTCTTATCGTTAATGGCAAGGTCAAGGCGTTTCATCACACCGCCAGCCACCAAAACGTCCATAAAGAACTCATACCAGCTTCTTTGTTGTGCCAGAAGATAGCTTTCAAATTGTCTGCACCCACGACCTTTCAATTCCACCAGAACTCCTTTGTCCAGTTCATGGGAGCAAAGGACGAATATGTCGCCTAAAGCATAATGCTCTGAATAAGAATAGAAACCATAGTCCTCATGAAGAAAATAGGACAGTTTCAGTTGTAAGATGTTTTCGACCACCTGCTGTACGTCTGTTGTCGGAAAGCGAATTCTTACATAATCAAACAGCATTTCAAGGGGAGCGTCGGGATTGAAGCGTTCCAGAGCTTCCCAAAGGGACTGCTGTAAATCCTCTGATGGCTTGACTTTTCCTGTTTCAATATCGCTTAGATACTGCCTTGTAATACCAGTCGCAACAGCTAAACGGTTTTGAGATAGTCCATAAGCCAAGCGTTTTTCTTTTAAATGCTGTAACCAAGTTTGTTCATTCAGTAAAAATCCCTCCAATCAAAAAGGCGTATGTCAACTTTTAAAGCCCATTTGACATACGCTGAAATTTTGTAAATCCCTTGTAACCAAAGGATTTTCTAATGTTTTTTGACTGTTTCCTGTCGATTTGTACCCCCCTGTTAGATACGGGGGGTTAAGTGCTGGCGTGGCTATTGCCACACCAGCCAGCAAGATCAGTCCACACCTGCGACTTCCGCTTCGCACGTCGCCTGCGTGGACTGTCTGCTGTTGGATAACTTTTTAATTTCCTCCAAGAAATCATATCCTTTTGGTACAAGGGGAGTATAAAACTCTGATATGACACTTGTTCCTACATCAACATAGCCACGACCTTTGATTCGCTTTAAGAAGAAATCCTTTTGTACGTCACTGCCAAACATCATGCCATAGCCCATTTCAGACATACGACCTAAAGCCACTCTGAAATTAAACTGATCACGGATTCCGTCGCCTAAATATTTTGCGTCTGGACGTTGACAAGCCAGTATTAGAAAGAAGCCAGCTTGACGACCTAACATGACAATCTGTTTCAGCTTATTCATAACTGCGGTGTTTTCTTTTGTTCCCAGCATTTCCATGAAAGCGACGTATTCATCAAAGATTAAGAAGTGTGCCGGGAGACCTAAGTAAGCATAATTTTTGCCAGTCTTATAGTTCTTCATCTGCTTCATTTCCTCACTACGTTTCATCATTTCTTCATAGAATGTTTCAATGCAAGAAAGCAAGTCTTCTTTTCTATAGTAGACATTTGCCATCACAGAACCTAAGTCCGCAAGATCAGCATTTTTCGGGTCAAGAATATACAGTTTTGAATCTGTATGAAGCAAGGCTTCAATCAGTGTCAGTATAAAGTAAGTTTTACCGCCACCTGTACCACCAGCAATCAACATATGAGGGAGCTTATCATATTCCCACCATACGTTTTTCATTAAGCGAAGTTTACCATCTTTAGCTTCTACTTCATCAATAGAAATACGACTGGCTATGGTGTCATAGAGCAAAGTATATTCCACATAGGAATCCTTTAACTCTTTATCCGTCAGCTCACAGTACAAGCCACTCTCTAATTTCTTTTCCAAGTGTAAGAGTTGGTCTTGATATTTTCCCAGCGTGATTTCCACCCGTATCTGTATCAAGCCATTTTTAAGTCGATAATACATTTTAGGGAAGTAGGTTATCTTTTCCTTTGTACGACCAGCACTATCTTTAAAGAAACCCTCTGTTTTGACCTGTTCAGATTCATACCACTTGTTTTCAAGTATCATCTTTGCCAGTTTTTGACGGTGGTAAAGTTGTTTAACCGTATCATAGCGAACCCGTTTGAATACAAACGCTACCAGCAAGCAGATAAGAATTGCGACACTGAAACTGATAATTAAATAGGGAATGTCAATCTTATCTGCTTGTGATAGGTTAAAATCCTGCCAGTTGATCTGCTGGATTGTCTTCACATGAAACAGTCCGACAACCAGCAGGAAAACAGGCAGGAGTGACGCTATCGTAAAATGAAAGACTAAATCTTTACCAGATGGGCGAATCCTTTTACCACGCTGTTTCATGCGAAAAAGTCTCCTTTCTACCTAGCGACTATTTGTCTTGTGTCGGTTCTTTCTTTGCTTGTGGTTGAGCTTTGAATGAACTAGAATCCTTTGTCAGCACAATATCGTCTGCCTTGATATACCAGTCAACATCTGCTCCTTGATAGGTGGCAGTAGCAACGGTGTCCGCAATGGGATTGATAAGTTCCACCCGTGCGTTATAATCAAACTCTTTCAAAGGCACGCTGGCAGGAATACTTACTTGAATCATGCGTCCTTGTCCTTTGGATTTTAAGTCATAGGTACGTTCCTTGATTTCATCTGAAACCGACCCGTCTTCATTTTGGATTCTCACTTCACGACGTAGAGCAGAGAATTTCAATTCTCCAAAAGTCGTGTCTTTATCTAATACAATGCCATTTGCTAATCTCATCATTTTTCCTCTCTTTCTTTATTCTTTTATCATGTCGTCAGCATGTAAAAGGTAATTTGTAAAACCACGAGTGCCGATTTTGTAGCCCTCTGCGGTAATACGTGGATTGACTAACTTCACACGTTCCTCAAAGCCGAAATGTTTTTCGCCAGCTTCAGCAGGAAGCACCACCACAATATCATCTGCTCTTTGAACATCAGAATAGAGATTATAGCTTCTTGATAAGACAGTTAGCCGTCCGTTGATTCTTCGCTGAACGACTTTATCCTCGCCAGCAAATTCTAAATTGCCGAATGTTTTTTCCATGTTGGGAATCACAAATTTAAGTTCCATATTTTTACCTATCCTTTCTTTTTTATTGGCTGAATGAATGTTTGATGGTCTTAAAGAGTGGGGAACGACCTTTTGATTCTTGATTTTTTGTTTTCATAAGTTCACTTCCTTTCAAAATCGGGTAAAAAAATAGACACCTCATTTTTTGAAGTGTCTACCTATTAAATATTCAAATTTTATTGGAAGTATCTTTATATCTTCACTTTTCAAGGATAAATCGTCGTATCAAAGCTCATTCATAAGTAGTAAATTAGTAGTAAATTGAGTGGTTTTGACCTTGATAAAGTGTGATAAGTCCAGTTTTTATGCGGATAACTAGATTTTTATGCTATTTTTATATTAAAAAAATTTGAAGTATTGAATTCTAAAAATGATGATAATTTTTTCATAAGTAATTCTCCTATAATTTTTTTGCAAGGGCCATCGCTTGATTTTATAATCTCATAAACATTGTTATTTAACAATGTTTGTTTTAAAAAATAACATTGTGTTATCAGTGTTTGTTATAATTATAATTTAGTTATTTTATATGACGTTAAAGCAAAGTTGGTTGTATAAAAGTTACTAATGAGAAAGAAATTTTAAAGAGAAAAGTAATTAAATAATTTGAGTTATTCACTGAATCTTACAATACGAAAACGTAAGTTATTTTTAATCGTAGAAATCAATAAGAATCTGTACTAAAATTATTGTAGGAGATAATTTTATATCTATGTCAACTGAAATCTTTTGAAAAAAATAGTTTTTCATTAGTTATCAAATTATAAAAAATGAAACGGTTGGTGATATTTTATGAGAAATAGTAAATTGACAGAACATCATTTAAAAAAAGGGAAATTTGTTACACCTTTTAATGAGATAATGAGTACTGTTTCAAAAAAAGATTCTTGGAGTTACGGCAGAGTTCCAGAATATTTTTGGTTAGGATTAATAATTGATGGCGGAGAAAGAACAGAGCAGTTAGAGAAGTGTATGAAATTATTGATGAGACTTAAAGAATTAGATAAAGATTATGAAATAGATTTGCCAAAAATATCTTTGATTCTTAGGTTAGATAAGCAAAATCAAGCTATCTTTTTTTCGTATATGGAGGAACTTGGTATATTGCATTATCTTAGACCATTGTCTCTTGTTTTGAGTGGGAAATCAGATGTTTTTGATTATTATATAAATGGATATTTAGAATCTATTCTGAGTAGAACTGAAACTTTGAATAGTATGTTAGCGAAAATAAGTAGTCATCAAGCAGATTTATCGACGGATATTAGATACCTAATTATCTATAGTATGTCTATTTCCGAGAAATTGTATTTTTCGGTAGATGATAGTTTACCTGAGAGGTTAACGGATTATCCTTACTATTCTCATAGTGATAGTGAAATGAATTTTTTGAGACCTAGTATAAGAGCGTTAGAAGGCGGATTAGTAAATGCAGATGAAGAAAATAAAAATAATATGTTTGCGGAAGAGTTTTGGGGAAAAGTTAGTTTGTTAACTGAATGTAAGGAGTGTTATATATCGATGCTTGAAAATAAATTGATAGACTTAGATAAATATAAAATATATGTTCATGATATTTTAGAATACTATAATGAAATATTTAAAAATACTATGGTGTTAGATACGAAAATGTTAACATTAATAGGAATTGCTACTTATTCATATAAAAGAATATTAGAGTTAGTAGATCACGATTTAGAGCATACAATTTCAGGTAGAACAATTGTACGTTCCTTAGCTGAAAATTTAATGATGACAAAATATTTATTAAAAGAAGAGCCAAATCATGAGGATATTTGGAATGAGTTTCAATATTACGGTATTGGGCAATATAAGTTGATTTTTGAAAGATATGCTGAGAACAATCCTGAACTAGAAACAAATCATGTTGAATTTGAGTATATTGACGCATTGGTATCAGAGTTTACCAATAAAGAGTTTATTGATATGGATACTAATTATTTTGGTAAAGGTAATATTAAGACTAAGTTTGAATCTGTAGAGGAAGGCAATCTATGGAGGTATGCCTATGATTACGATTCTCAATTTGAACATGGATTGTGGGGAGCGATTAGAGAAAGTTCAATATTAAAATGTAATGCCCCAGGTCATATGTATCATGGAGTTCCGGATATTGAAAATAAGCAAAAATTAAAATCAGTTGCCAACGATTGTGTGAAGATAATGAATAAACACATTGATGTTTTGAATCAAATTTATGAATTACCAGATTTCTTAAGAAAAGAGGATTACTATGACCAATAAAATAATTGAAGAATTAGAAACTATTCAACAAGATTATTTAGAGATATTGAAAAGAGTAGTTGCAAGTTCAGAAAAAACTTTTTCTAGAGAGACTATAGATGAGATTAACATTTTTTGGTTTAAAAATCGAAATATTATTATTTTAGCTGGTAGATATCTATTCAAAGACAAAGATACCTTCTGTTTTACTGGGGCAACTAACTTCGATATAGATGATAGGGAACAGGATTCTTTTTTCTTGTTGGGAGATCATCATGTATTTGATGATCCTTTAGCATCGTACATCAATGAATTAAGTATGTTTGATGAAGTCTCAACAAGCCTACAATATGAGTTTATGAGTCAGAAAATTATAGAAACAATGAAAGATAATATAAAACTGATTGAAAATTACAGGAATCTATTGTGGGTTATTCCGATTAGGTTTGTATCCGAATTGGTGTATCAACATAATGATAAGCTTCATGGAATGACAGAAAGGTTATTTTGTCAGTTATTCGATGGTGTAGACAATCTGAAAGAGTATAGAAATAAAGTAGTTACAGTGAATGATATCGAAAAATACATTGATGAAAGTAAAATAGCAAATATCATTCTATATGATGAAGATGATGTGTCAAATTGTTGGAGTGATAGAATTAAAGGATATAGAAAGGAAAATGAAGAATTTGTCCCTCCTGAATACAATGATGGAACGATTTTTTTTCTAGCAGTGTATGGATATTTTAGGCAAGCTTTGGCAATAATAGATATATCAAATAATTTTGAAGTAATACCATTCATTAGGTCAAGGACTCCCTTTAATTACTTTGTATTTCTAAGTGAGCTGATTGATTGTAATTTATCAGAGGAACAAAAAAATCCTAGAGGTGCTGAGATTGAGTTAAAGAGCGTACTATCACATTTATTATATTTGGAATATACACCTATACTCGATTTTAAAAAAATCCATCAAAAGTCAATGGATATGAATTTTGGTAAGAAATTATATGCTGAATCATATACATTATATGCTGATAAGAATATTGTAAAGATTAGAGGGGTGATTAGGAGTTACTTGGAAGAATTAAAAGAATAAGTGATTATAAAATTGGAGGATAAAAATGAATGAAATCCAAAAATGTGCGTTGTGTGGTTCCGATAAAAAACTTGAATTGAGCCATATAGTTCCTAAAATGGTGGCAAGGCACTTAAAGAAAACGTCAGTTGGAGGCGTCAGAAATACTGCTAATCCAAATAGAATAGTTCAAGATAGTGAGAAGCATTATATGTTATGCGCTGATTGTGAAAGAAGATTTTCTAGAACTGAAACTTATTTTGCAAATAATATTTTTTATAAGTTTCAAAGAAATTCTGTCAAAGTATTTCCTTATAGTACTGATTTCTTTTATTTTGTCACGTCGGTAAGTTGGAGGAGTTTGTATTTAGACATTATCGATTTTACAGAAAATGAAATTGTTGGTTCTGAGACTCTAAATTTTCTTAGACATATGGAAAAAGTAATGTCTGATTATTTATTAGCAAAAAGGGATAATATTGGGGAAATTGAAAATCACGTATTCTTTTTTGATGATATTGAGGAAATAAAGAACGACGAAAAAAATATTGCTAAATTGAGACCGCATATGGTTATTAATAGAGGAATAACAAGTTATACTTTTTGTAATGAGGCCAATGGAACATTTGGAACGATTACTGTTATGATGGGAATCATTCTTGTTACTCTATATAAAAAGGGAGAATTAGAATATTGGGAGAACACAGAAATTTATAAGCAAGGAGGTGAAATAAAAGCTGAAAATCAAATTGTTGAAAGTGTTGTCGGACAAGAGATAACACATATACTAGAAACGGCTAATGAAGCAATGAGTAAATTAAGTCCCAAACAACAAGAACGTATCTCACAAATTGATAAAACTGATATAAAGGCTCCGATTTTTGAAGAGTGGATTAAAGATTATAGATTATCAAATAAACCCTGCTAAGAATTTTCTTGGCAGGGTTTTTGGCAGGGAACCATATTAAATTAAGTCACTTTTGTCAGTTTTACATATCCGTAAATGCTGTTAAATAGGCATTCCCCATTCATATTATGTTAGCTCTTTATTCCCACTCTACTGTTGCAGGTGGCTTGCTTGTAATATCATACACGATACGGTTAACGTGAGGGACTTCGTTAACAATACGAACTGAGATTTTTTGTAGTAAATCCCAATCGATACGAGCAAAGTCAGCAGTCATGCCGTCAATAGAAGTGATAGCACGTATACCAACAGTGTAGTCATATGTACGACCGTCACCCATGACCCCAACAGAACGAATACCTGGTAGGACGGTAAAGTATTGCCAAATATCACGGTCAAGACCTGCTTTAGCAATTTCTTCACGTAAAATGGCGTCACTTTCGCGCACAATTTCTAATTTTTCTTCCGTGATTTCCCCTAATACACGAATACCAAGACCTGGTCCTGGGAATGGTTGACGCCAAACGATGTGGTCAGGCATGCCTAGTTCAGTACCTAAAGCACGAACTTCATCTTTAAACAAAGTATTTAAAGGCTCGATCAGTTGAAACTCCATATCTTCAGGTAAACCACCAACATTGTGATGAGACTTAATCACTTCTGCCGTATCCGTTCCACTTTCAATAACATCAGTATAAAGAGTTCCTTGTGCTAAAAATTCGATACCATCTAGTTTAGCTGCTTCATCGTCAAAAACATAGATGAATTCGTTACCGATGATTTTACGTTTTTGTTCAGGATCAGAAACGCCAGCTAGTTTGTCTAAGAATCGTTTTTGAGCGTTAACGCGGATGATATTTAAACCAAATTTACCACTTAACATATCCATAACTTGGTCGCCTTCATCTTTACGTAACAAGCCGTGGTCGACAAAGATACACGTTAATTGGTCGCCGATTGCTTTTTGTAAAAGAACGCCAACAACACTTGAATCGACACCGCCAGAAAGGGCAAGGAGTACTTTTTTATCGCCGACTGTTTCACGAATTTTAGCAATTTCGATATCAATGAAGCTTTCCATTGACCAATCACCTTTACAGCCACAAACGTCAAAAGCAAAGTTTTTTAGTAAGTCATTACCATATTCAGAGTGACGAACTTCCGGGTGGAATTGAACGCCATAGAATTGACGCGCTGTATCAGCCATTGCTGCAATTGGGCAGTCAGAGCTTGTTGCAGTCACTTCAAAACCTTCAGGAACTTCTGTGACTAAGTCGCCATGACTCATCCAGACTTGTTGGTTTGTTGGTAACTCTGAGAATAAGCCAGCTTTGTTTTCTTTGACATCAATAAAAGCTTGGCCGTATTCGCGTTTAGAAGCGGCTTCTACTTTTCCATTGAATTGAGCGGTCATTAGTTGCATACCGTAGCAAATGCCTAAAACAGGCACACCTAAGTCAAAAATAGCAGGGTCAACTTTAAAGGCATCTTCTGCGTAGACGCTATTGGGACCACCTGAGAAGATAATCCCTTTAGGGTTCATCGCTTTGATTTCTGCGGCTGTTGTTTTGTGGCTAAGTAATTCTGAAAAAACACCAAACTCACGAATTCGTCGTGTAATGAGTTGGTTATATTGGCTTCCGAAATCTAAGACAATAATTTTTTCAAGAGATGCAATATCTTTTGTCACATTTTTCACCTTTTTCTATAAAATTTTAATATTTACGTAAGAATACTTCAGCGATTTGATGATGTTCTTCTTTACGGAGAATAACATCAGCTCGGCTGCGGGTTGGAAGGATATATTCTTCCAAGTTTTTTAAGTTCACGGTCTTCCAGACACGTTGGGCCATTTCAAAGGCTTCTTCTCTAGGTCCCATAGCATACGGGTAGTAGAAGTTTCCAGGATTACGAAAGGCAGTATCTAAGAGAGAACCGAAACGGTCTAAATACCATGTTTCGATTAACGCAGGGTCGGCATCGACGTAGACTGAGAAGTCAAAGAAGTCACTCACATAAATCTGTTCGTTTGCCGGTAGTTGTAACGTGTTAATCCCTTCGACAATTAAAATGTCTGGTTCAACAATCGTTTCAATCTGGTCGGGAACGATATCGTAGCTTTCATGTGAATAGACGGGAATGTCGATACGTTCTTTGCCACTTTTCACCGCATCTAAAAAGTCAATCAAGCGTTCCATATCATAGCTTTCCGGGAATCCTTTGCGGCTCATGATACCACGTTCTTCTAAGACGGCGTTAGGATATAAGAAGCCGTCGGTCGTGATTAAACGGACATTACGTCGTTTAAAAAGACGTGACAACATCATTTGTAATAAGCGAGCGGTCGTGCTTTTTCCAACGGCCACACTACCTGCTACGCCGATAACGTAAGGAGGGACACCTTGATATGATTGAATAAATAATCCTTTACTGACTTGTAAAGATTCATATTCTTTCATATAGACACGAATTAAATGTGTCAGTGGCAAATAAATATCTTGTACGTCTTGTAAAGATATTTGGTCGTTTAAACTCTTGATTTCTTGTAATTCCTCTTCCGTGAGTGGGGGAATACCGTTGCGGTAAAGCTCCTGCCATTCTTCCCGAGAAAAACGGTGAAACTTTTTGGATGTGTTCATGAGAAGTAAGCCTCCAAGTTTACGAATTATGATATTAAATCAATGATACTATCTTATCATAAGCTGCTTGAGTTTTCTTCATTTTTCTTGAATTTTTACATCCAAGGTGGGTCGAGTGAAATCTCTTTGGCAAATGCTTCGCGTAATTTTAAATCGCGCATGCGGTTTTCTTTGCGAGTGAGATAGTCTTTGCTGACAGCAATTTCTTCGGCTGTTTCAGGTTGAACGCGTGGTAATGTGTACCCTTCTGGTAAATCCCCAGCTGCGACAAATGTCATAAAGCATGTTGCAGCGATAAAGCGGCGACCTGTTGGCAAGTCTTCGCCAGTTACTTTGACAAATACTTCCATTGAAGTGCGACCTGTTCCAGAAACAAAAGACTCGAGGCAAACAGATTGATTGGCATAAAGGGGTTCGAAAAAGTCGAGACGGTCAGTGGAAGCAGTCACGACGGGTTTGCGGGATAAGCGCGCAGCAGAAATGGCTGCACAGTTATCAATAAAGCCCATAAGTTTTCCGCCAAATAGTGTTTGATGATAATTTAAATCGGGTGGTAAAATAAGATGTGTTTGGACAACCCGTGTGTCTTTACAATGTAAGACTTCGGGTAATGATTCGTTTGACATGTTAAAAGATCTCCTATCGTGCTATGATGATTAAAATAATGCGTTATGATTATAACACAAGTAACGTAGTATGTGAAAAAGAGAGGAGCGAAAAGTGATGATAAAGATGGTTTTATTTGGAGATAGTATTACAGCCGGCTATACGAAAAAAGAAATCACAGCGAAATTAACGTGTCGAATGTCGGAATATTTTCCAAAGGCAGATATTATCAATGCAGGGATTCCCGGTGAAACGACAGAAGATGGCTTGAAACGGATTGAGGCGCATGTTTTAAAATATAAACCTGACATCGTCGTGATTTTTTTTGGAGCCAATGATGCCGCTCGTCATAAGTTTGTCTCGCTCGATCGCTATCAAAGAAATTTAGAAGAGATGATTCAATTAATCGGTCAAGAAAAAGTGGTGCTAGTTTCGCCGCCGTATACCAATCAGTTGCTTCGTCATACTGACCGTCCATTAGAACGTTTAATGCTGTATCGTGACGTGACAAAAAAACTAGCAAAGAAGTATCACTTGCCTTATGTAAATATGATGGCGAGTATGATGGCTGCACCTGACCCGAACGTTTATTTACAAAAAGATGGTTTACATTTTTCAAATAAAGGGTATGATTTACTAGCGAAAGAAATGGCTCGGGCGATTAAAGAAAGTAAAGGAGTTTGACATGACAAATCATTATTATACGAATGACCCTCAGAGTGCTCATGATTATCAGGAATGGACGTTTGAGTTGCGTGGTCATGTTTTAAAATTTACAACGGATAGCGGTGTGTTTTCTCGTGACCGTGTCGATTATGGTAGTGTCGTGTTGTTAGAGCATTTTGAAACAACACTGTTACCCGAAGGACCAATCTTAGATGTTGGTTGTGGCTATGGTCCGATTGGCTTAACGCTAGCGAAAGAAACAGGACGTTTGGTAGAAATGGTAGACGTGAATGACCGTGCGCTAGAGTTGGCGCAACGCAATGCTCGTATCAATGGCATAGACAAGGTAGAAATTTATCATTCACATGCGTATGAATCTGTAAAAGAAAATGGTTTCGCAGCAATCGTAACAAATCCTCCAATTCGCGCGGGGAAAAAGGTCGTCCATGAGATTTTAAGTGAGAGTTATCAGTATTTAACTACAGGTGGAACGTTGACGTGCGTCATTCAAAAGAAACAAGGAGCGCCAAGTGCCATGAAAAAGTTAGAAGAAGTATTTGGAAATGTCGAGGTAGTCGCCAAAGATAAAGGCTACTATATCTTACGTAGTATCAAAGAAGCTTAATTTGGTACAAAGGACTTGCGTCGTTATCGTTCTTGTTGTATACTTATAAAGGTTCTGTAAAAATACAGGGCTAATACCACATCTACAATGATTTTCGGAGTGGTGCTAACACCTTGTTAGTTCTCTGTGAAAGAAGAGTTGTAGAGAGGAAAATAAAACCAAAATGGAGGAAACACAACATGGCAGTAATCTCAATGAAACAATTGCTAGAATCAGGTGTACACTTTGGACACCAAACACGTCGCTGGAACCCTAAGATGAAAAAATACATCTTCACTGAAAGAAACGGTATTTATATCATCGACTTACAAAAAACAGTTCGCTTAGTAGACGATGCTTACAACTATATGAAAGACATCGCAGCTAACGACGGCGTGGCATTATTCGTCGGTACAAAAAAACAAGCACAAGAAGCAATCAAAGAAGAAGCAGAACGTGCTGGTCAATACTACGTTAACCATCGTTGGTTAGGTGGAACATTGACTAACTGGGATACTATCCAAAAACGTATCGCACGTCTAAAAGAAATCACAAAAATGGAAGAAGAAGGCGTATTTGAAGTTCTTCCTAAAAAAGAAGTAGCGGGCTTAAACAAAGAACGTGAACGTTTAGAAAAATTCTTAGGCGGTATCGCTGATATGCCAAGAATTCCAGATGTTATCTTTATTGTAGACCCTCGTAAAGAGCGTATTGCAGTACAAGAAGCACGTAAACTTAATATTCCTATCGTAGCGATGGTTGATACTAACTGTGATCCAGATGAGATCGATGTAGTTATCCCATCTAACGATGACGCGATTCGCGCGGTAAAATTAATTGCTGGTAAAATGGCAGACGCATTCATCGAAGGCCGTCAAGGTGAAGATGAAGTAGTCGAAGAAACATTTGCAGCAGAAGCAACAGATGCTGATTCTTTAGAAGAAATCGTAGAAGTTGTAGAAGGCGACAACGCTGAATAATTAAACGAAATTAAATGTGTCTCAAAGGCTATGTATCAGTTGGCGAAAGAAGTAGCCCGCTCTACCCTTTGAGACTTTTTTTAAAGAGAGAATAGAGAATACAGATTAAATAGGAGGCAATAGTAATGGCACAAAAAATTACAGCAGCAATGGTTAAAGAGTTACGCGACAAAACAGGCGTTGGTATGATGGACGCTAAACGCGCTTTAGTAGAAGTAGATGGCGATATGGAAAAAGCGATTGACCATTTACGTGAAACAGGTATGGCAAAAGCAGCTAAGAAAGGCGACCGTATTGCAGCAGAAGGTTTAGCAAACGTCTATGTAGCTGGAAATGTTGCAGCAGCTGTTGAAATCAACTCAGAAACAGACTTCGTTGCAAAAAATGATCAATTTAAAGATTTAGTTGTTAAAATTGCTAAACTTGTAGCAGAAAACAAACCTGCTAACATGGAAGAAGCGTTAGCAATTGAAACAGATAAAGGAACTGTTGAAAAAGAAATCATGGAAGCAACTACTGTTATTGGTGAGAAAATTGCATTCCGTCGTTTCCATTTAGTTGAAAAAACAGATGAACAATCATTTGGTGCTTATGTGCATGCAGGTGGTTCAATTGTAGCAATCACAGTAGTAGATGGCGATAACGAAGATGTTGCTAAAGACGTTGCTATGCACGTTGCAGCGATCAACCCTCGTTACTTAACAAGTGCTGAAGTACCAGCAGAAGAATTAGACCGTGAGCGTTCAGTTTTAACTGAGCAAGCATTAAACGAAGGCAAACCTGAAAAAATCGTGGAAAAAATGGTTGAAGGTCGTATGCATAAATTCTTAGCAGAAATCTGTTTAGTGGACCAACCATTTGTTAAAGATCCAGACATGACTGTAGCGAAATACGTTGCGTCTAAAAATACAGAAATTAAAAACTTTGTTCGCTTTGAAGTGGGCGAAGGTTTAGAAAAACGCGAAGAAAACTTTGCTGACGAAGTTAAGAGCCAAATGAAATAAGCTATCTCAATGATAGAAAGGGACGCACCTTGTTGTAACAAGGGCGCTCCCTTTTTTTAGGCAAAATAGTCTAAGAAGCTTTGACAGATAGAATATGTTAAACTGAAGAGAGCACGAAAATGGAGGGAAAGTGGATGTCTAATCCTAAATATCAACGCGTTGTATTAAAAGTAAGTGGTGAAGCTTTAGCAGGAGATGCTGGTTTCGGTATTCAACCACCAACAATTGAAGAAATCTGTGAAGAGATTAAAGAAGTACATGATTTAGGTATCGAAGTCGCAATTGTTGTTGGCGGTGGTAATATTTGGCGTGGTAACGTTGGAGCTGAGATGGGAATGGAACGTGCCCAAGCTGATTATATGGGAATGTTAGCAACAGTGATGAATGCTCTTGCGTTGCAAGATGTATTAGAAAATGTTGGCGTACCAACGCGCGTTCAAACGTCAATTGAAATGCGTCAAATTGCTGAACCTTATATTCGTCGTCGTGCCGTACGTCACCTTGAAAAAGGACGTGTCGTTATTTTTGCAGGAGGAACGGGTAACCCATACTTCTCAACAGATACAACAGCAGCACTTCGAGCGGCTGAAATTAATGCAGACGTGATATTAATGGCTAAAAACAATGTGGATGGAGTTTATTCTGCCGATCCAAAACATGAAAAAACAGCCACAAAATTTGATGAATTAACACACTTAGATGTTATTTCAAAAGGGTTAGCTGTGATGGATTCAACAGCAAGCTCATTAAGTATGGATAATGACATTCCATTAGTCGTCTTTAACTTGAATGAACGAGGCAATATTAAACGCGTTTGTCTTGGAGAAAATATTGGAACAACTGTAAGGGGGAAATAAGAATGGCACAAGAAGTATTAACAGCAGCAGCTGACCGTATGAAAAAATCGGAAGAAAGTTTACAACGTGAACTTGGTTATATTCGTGCGGGTCGTGCAAATGCAAGTATTTTAGACCGTGTAGAAGTGATGTACTACGGTGCACCAACACCTTTAAATCAACTCGCTCAAATTTCTATTCCAGAAGCGCGCGTATTGATGATTACACCTTTTGATAAAAACTCACTTGAAGATGTTGAAAAAGCTATTTTAGCAAGTGATGTTGGCATTAGTCCGGCAAATGACGGTAACGTGATTCGCTTGGTTATTCCTCAATTAACAGAAGAGCGTCGTAAAGAATTAGCAAAAGAAGTCGGCAAATATGCTGAAAATGCGAAAGTAGCAGTTCGTAATATCCGTCGTGACGCGATTGACGAATTGAAAAAGTTAGAAAAAGATAAAGAAATCTCTGAAGATGAGTTACGTACGTTAGAGAAAAAAGTTCAAGATATTACAGATAAAAGTACTGCACGTATCGATGAAATTACGGCAGCAAAAGAAGAAGAATTACTAGAAGTTTAAAAAGAAAAACGTTAGATGTGGTTTAATCCACAACTAACGTTTTTTTATTAGTCGCAAGCGTGCGCGACTCGATAATTTGACGAACTTCTTTATTACCTAAATCATAGCTTAAAATATACAAAATATCGCCAGATGTCACAATTGTATCTCCTGAAGGGATGAGTTCTCTTTCGCCTCGACGGATGCTAGCGACTAGGCATCCGCTCGGTAAGGTAGCGTCCATTAATGGACGACCATCCAGAAAACTTCCAACTTGAACGGGAAAAGCGAGTAACTCTTTAGTGCCTTTTGTTAATGGCACAGCTTTGGTATCGAGTCGTTCTAAAAGAGCTTCGTAAATGGGTTCGCCACCTAGTAAGTCTAAAGTGATGTATGCGACTAAAGCCACAATAGAAAGCGTCATTAATTGTTGAAAATTACCTGTCATCTCTGTAATTAAAATAATAGCGGTCAGAGGTGCTTTCCCTACGGCTGTAAAAAAGCCAGCCATACCTAGAATAATAAAATTAATCTTAAAGTCAGCGGGGAGCCAAGTTTCTGGTAACGCTGCAACATACAGTGTGCCAAGTATAGCGCCTAAAGACAGTACAGGTAAGAAAATACCTCCGGGTAAACCGGAACCGTAAGAAATCATTGAAAAAATAAAACGTAGAAGAAAAATACCGAGTAAAAGTTGAAAAGAATAACTTTGCGTTTCTAATAAACTAATGACTTGGCTTCCGCCTCCTAATAGGTGTGGAAAGAAAAAGCCAATAGGAATCACGCAGATGAAAGGGACAACTCCCCAGTAGTGACTTGGAAGATGTCTTAATTTTTTGTAAAAGCGTGGCATGGCAAGTAAAACGAGTTGGTATATATAGCCTATGACACCTAAAAGTATACCTAATCCAACTAGCCAAGGATAGAAACGTAAGGGTATTTTTTCTAATGCACCAAAATGTAGAATAGGTGAAAGGCCAAAAAATGTTTGTGAGACAAAGTTTGCTGAGACAGTAGCTGAAAAAGCAGATAAAAGAACAATGGGTGAAAAATGATGATGAATCTCTTCTAGTACAAAAACGAGTCCAGCTAAAGGAGCGTTAAATGCCGCAGCTAAACCTGCTCCAGCTCCACTTGAAATCAATATTTTTTTCGAAGTGGCATTGCCATTCAACCAACTATTCACTCCATCTCCAACAGCTGCTCCTAGTTGAATAGAAGGACCTTCGCGACCAAGAAACAGACCAGAACTAATGCTGAGTAAGCCTGCAATCGTTTTGCGCCATAAGACTGACCACCAGTTCATCGTCAGGACACCGGCAACTTGGCCTTCGACTTGAGGGATGCCGCTTCCTTTAATCGAAGGTTCTTGTTTTACGAGTCTACCGATAAAAATAGCGACTATCAGCGATAAACCAAGCCAGGGGATTAGCCACAGCGGATGTTCTGTAGCAAAATGATAAAAACGAATCACTTGATGAGTAAGAGCGTGTATCCCCAAGCGAAACAGACTGACGACCAGTCCGGCAAGTAAGCCAACAAGCACACCTTTTCCAATAAAAGTTAAACGATGTCGATCTAAGTAAGTCGTTAAAAAGGACTCACTTTTTCCCTTTTCTTTCATAATATTCTCTCCTTTGAAAATAACCTCTCTATCTATCATATAGATAAAAACGAAAACTTTCAAAAAGATTTTGAAAAACTCTGTAAAAAAATGTGAAATCAAGAGACAAAGTGTTAAGAAACAGCAAAAAAAGAGTGTATTCTATAGTTTTGATAGGTTTTTAAGGGTAATTTTGCTACAATAATAACGATAGACTCATAGAAAGGATGGGAGACTATGTTTCGACTATTCCCGCAAAAAAATAAATATACTAAAACAGATTCCACTGTGGCTTTTCAAGCCAATGGACCTGTGCCAAAACATTTAGCGATTATCATGGACGGTAACGGTCGTTGGGCTGAAAATCGACGCTTGCCACGTGTCGCAGGGCATCGAGAAGGTATGAACACGGTAAAGAAGATTACGAAAAAAGCAAGTCAGTTAGGAATAAAGGCATTAACGTTGTACGCTTTTTCAACAGAAAATTGGAAACGACCAGATGACGAGGTTAATTTCTTAATGCAGTTGCCTGTTGATTTTTTCGATGAATTTGTACCTGAATTGGTAGCAGAAGATGTCCAAGTACAAGTAATGGGAGATGTAATGGGGCTGCCTGCGCATACTCAAGGTGCAGTTAAGCGTGCTATTGAAGCAACAGCTCACTGTCGGGGAATGATTTTAAATTTCGCGTTAAATTACGGAAGCAGGTCTGAAATTTTACAAGCAGTTAACCGCCTACTTGTCGAAGCAAAAGAAGGACGTTTAGAAGGAACTGTAACAGAAGAACAATTTTCTGAGCAATTGATGACAGCAGCTTTAGGAAGTGAATTGCAAGATCCTGATTTACTAATTCGTACAAGTGGTGAAGAACGTATTAGTAATTTTTTATTATGGCAAATTGCTTATAGCGAGTTATATTTTTCGCCAGCTTATTGGCCTGATTTTGATGGAGAACATTTAGAGGAAGCGTTAGCTACTTATCAACAGCGCAACCGCCGCTTTGGTGGTCTCTCTACGCCATCAGTGGAAGAAATAAAGGAGGAAATAGAATGAAACAACGTGTGATTACAGCGGTTATTGCCCTGTTAGTTTTTATTCCCATTATTTGGTACGGAGGAGTTGTTTTCCAATTTGCCGTAGCACTATTAGCAGCGGTTGCGATATACGAACTGTTTCGTATGCGAGGACTTAAAATTAATAGTTTTGAAGGAGTTATTTCAATTATAGGTGTCTTGTTTTTAGTGTTACCGATTGATGACTGGTTTTTCTTTTTACCTGCCACGGCAGATAACTTTTATTTATTTTACTTATCAGTAATGGTGTTGCTAAGCGCCTCTGTTTTTTCAAAAAACACGTATACATTTGAAGATGCGGCTTTTCCAGTTTTAGCAACACTCTATGTGGGTATTGGTTTCAAGAGTTTTTTATTAGCACGTGGACTGGGACAAGATTTCAGTGTACTAATATATGGTTTAGCTACCGTTTGGAGTACGGATATCGGGGCCTATATGATTGGACGTAAAGTTGGGAAAAACAAATTAGCCCCGCATGTCTCTCCTAATAAAACAATAGAAGGATCTTTGGGTGGCATCCTCTGTGCGTTAGCAGCGTCACTTATCGTCTTTTTAATCTACCCAGCCAAAACTTATTTTGGGCATTCTGTATGGGCTTTATTGCCGATGACCGTCGTTTTATCAGTAGCGGGTCAGTTGGGAGATTTAGTTGAATCAGCGTTAAAACGTTTCTATGGTGTTAAAGATTCTGGCAAGATTTTACCTGGACACGGCGGTATTTTAGACCGATTTGATAGCTTACTATTCGTGTTTCCTTTGATGAAGCTGTTCGGTATTATCTAAAAATCATATCTTGGTTTGTTTGAACGTCTTGTGATAGAATAGAAACAGTTTATTAATAGTAGAACAGGAGCGTGTGCATGAAAGCTTTACTTGTTTTTATCTTAGTATTTGGCTTAATCGTGACCATTCATGAGTTGGGACACTTTCTTTTCGCCAAATGGTCAGGCATTCTCGTTAGAGAGTTTTCTATCGGGATGGGGCCAAAAGTCTTTGCTCATCAAGCAAAAGATGGAACAACCTACACGTTACGTCTTTTACCAGTTGGCGGTTACGTTCGCATGGCTGGGATGGGAGAAGAAGAGGCTGATTTAACTGCTGGCCAAACAATCGGCTTAGTGCTTAATGAGCAGCAACGTGTAGTTAAAATTAACACGAGTGAAAAAGTGCAATTGCCTAACGCATTGCCCATGGAGTTAGTGAAAGCTGATTTAGAAGATGAATTAATGATAGTTGGGAATGTTTACTATGCAGGTGGTCGAGAACAACGTACCTATCAAGTAGAACATGATGCGACGATTATCGAGGCAGATGGAACGGAAGTGCGTATTGCACCACTAGATGTTCAGTTTCAATCGGCTAAGCTATACCAACGTCTGTTAACGAACTTCGCCGGTCCATTATTTAACTTCATTCTAACCTTTGCTTTGTTTTTTATTATGTTGAATATGCAAGGTGGTATTTATGAAGCAGAGTTAGATTCTGGTAAAATTGGTGGCATTCAAACTGAAAGTTTAGCTGACGAGATAGGCTTGAAAGCTGGAGATGAAATCGTGTCGATTGATAATCAACCGATTCGTGAGTTTACCGATATTTCAAAAGAGCTTGAAAAAGCTGAAAATAAAGAAATTCAAATGACTATCAAGCGTCAAAAGTCAGAAAAACAATTAACATTAACGCCTAAAGAAGTAACACAAGAAGATGGCACTAAGCGTGTCATGTTAGGAGTCGTGCCGGCAACGCGACTCGTTCCGCTAAATATTGGTGGAAAGTTAAAAGAAGCCGTTCATCAAACGACAGCTAGTGCATTATTAATCTTTCGAGCATTAAAAGATTTAGTGTCCGACTTTAGTTTAAATAAACTAGGAGGCCCTGTGATGATTTTCCAAGCGTCTTCTCAGGTAGCCAATGAAAGCCTGTTAACAATTTTACGTTTTACTGCTATTTTAAGTGTCAACTTAGGTATTATGAACTTATTGCCGATTCCGATGTTAGATGGTGGGAAAATACTTTTCAACTTAATCGAAGGAATACGTCGCAAACCGTTAAACCCGGAATTAGAAGCACGTGTAACGTTTGTTGGGTTTGCGTTACTCATGTTATTAATGGTGTTAGTTACTTGGAATGATATATTACGCTTTTTTACGAAATAATTGAAATCAAAGGATAGAGGAGATTGAATATGAAACAGTCAAAAATGTTGATTCCAACATTAAGAGAAGTGCCAAATGAAGCAGAGGTGTTAAGTCACCAATTATTGTTACGCGCAGGGTATATTCGTCAAGTTTCTGCAGGTGTTTATAGTTACTTGCCTTTAGCAACACGTGTTTTAGAGAAAATCAAAACAATTTTACGCGAAGAGTTTGAAGAAATCGATGCGGTGGAAATGTTAATGCCGTCTATGTTGCCAGCTGAGTTATGGAAAGAATCAGGGCGTTACGAAACATACGGACCATTATTGATGAAGTTTAATGATCGTCATGGTCGTGATTATATCTTAGGGCCAACTCATGAAGAAGCCTTTACGGATTTGATTAAACAAGAAGTGACGTCTTATAAACGTCTACCACTATCACTATATCAAATTCAAACAAAATATCGCGATGAAAAACGTCCACGCTCTGGTTTGTTACGTGGCCGCGACTTCATTATGAAAGATGCTTACTCTTTCCATGATTCTGAAGAGAGTTTAGATGAAGGATACCGTGGTTATGAAAAAGCTTATACGCGCATCTTTGAACGTTGCGGTTTAGATTTCCGCGCCATTATTGGTGACGGTGGTGCGATGGGTGGTAGCGATTCGAAAGAATTTATGGCGATTTCTGATATTGGTGAAGATGTCATTTGCTATTCAAGTGAAAGTGACTATGCCGCGAACTTAGAAATGGCAACCTCTCTATATCAGCCTTCACAAGTACGTGAGTCTGTTTTAGAACTTGAAAAAGTAGCAACACCTAATGTTGAGACGATTGAACAAGTCGCTGAATTCCTAGAAGTTGATCCAAAACGTATTATTAAATCTGTGCTCTTTATGGCGGATGAAAAACCGGTGCTTGTTTTAGTACGTGGTGATCATGAAGTCAACGATATCAAGTTGAAAAACTATTTAGGCGCAGACTTTTTAGAACCAGCTGAAAATGAAGAAGCTATACGTTACTTTGGCGCAGACTTTGGTTCGATTGGTCCTATATCTGTTCCAGAAGACGTGAAAGTTTTAGCTGATTTATACATTCAAGATGTTCAAAACGGTGTTTGCGGTGCGAATGAATCAGGTTATCACTATATCAATGTTAACTTAGACCGTGATTTTAAAGTTGAAACATTCGAAGATTTACGCTTTGTTCAAGAAGGCGACCCATCTCCTGATGGTGAAGGCGTAATTAAATTCACGAAAGGAATTGAGATTGGTCACATTTTCAAATTAGGAACACGTTATAGTGAAAGTATGGGAGCTAATGTTTTAGATAAAAATGGCCGTGAGATTCCAGTGATTATGGGATGTTACGGTATCGGGGTTAGTCGTTTAATGTCTGCTATCGTAGAGCAATATGCCGATGAGAATGGCATGAACTGGCCAAAAGGCTTAGCGCCATTTGATTTACATCTCGTTCCAATCAACTTAAATGACGAAGCGCAAGCGGCATTAACGAGTGAAGTTGAAGACACCATGAAAAAAGCTGGTTATCAAGTGTTAATTGACGACCGCAAAGAACGTGCAGGGGTGAAATTTGCCGATTCAGATTTGATTGGTCTGCCAGTACGTGTGACAATTGGTAAAAAAGCAGCGGAAGGTATCGTTGAAGTTAAAATTCGTGCGACAGGCGAGACCGTTGAAGTACGAAAAGAAGAATTAATTGAAACGCTGAATATTTTAATGAACGCGTAGTGTTAGCTAAAGGAAGTTAGAAGAGGAGACAAGTGATGCGAGTATACAGCCTTACTTGTCTCTTTTTATGGAAAAGAAGTAGGAGGGACCAACCTTGTCGTTAAATGCTCAAGAGCTATTTGAAAAATTAATGGAACAAGCACGACTCACATCATATGTGCAGGAGCAACCGATTTTACAATCAGGAAAAGTTGAAAAAGTGAAAGTCTATAAGCATGAGCGACGTTGGCATTTTCATTTACAATTTGAACAGCTATTACCTTTTGCCGTATATGAAACGATGACGCAAGCGTTAGCGAAAGCTTTTGCTGAAATTGCGCACGTCGATTGGACGATACATGTCGAAAATCCAGTGTGTGATGAAGCGCTGATTCGTGCATACTGGCAAACGGCTTTACAAAGAAGTGAATGTAATGAAGCAATTGTAAATGGGACACTTTCATCACAATTACCCCATTATCAAAATAATCAGTTGAGTGTGTTGATTGAAAATGATGGGATATTAAATTACTTAACAGACAATTATTTACCGGCTGTTAGTCGTGCGTATCGTCAACTAGGTTTTCCTAAGTTGCCAATTACGCCAGTCTTACATCAAGAAAAAGCAGAAGAAAACCGCCAAGCATTTGCCGAACGTCAGCGAGTACAGCAAGAAGCAATTATGGCGAAAGCTAATGAAGCACTATTAAAACACGAACAACAAAAACAGGAGAAAAAGCAAGCTGTGCCTGTTTTAGAAGGCCCAATTCAAATGGGACGTCCGATTCAAATGGAAGAGCCGATTACGCCAATGGTGACCATCTTAGAAGAAGAACGTCGTGTCACGCTTGAAGGCTATGTCTTTGATATTGAAGTCCGTGACTTACGTTCTGGACGTCAGATTCTCATCTTAAAAATGACAGATTATTCGTCATCGTTTATCGTTAAAAAGTTTTCTAACGGCGAGAAAGATGAAGCAGTATTTGCAGCGTTGAAAAAAGGCATGTGGCTAAAAGTTCGCGGAAGTATTCAAGAGGACACCTTCATGCGTGATTTAGTAATGAATGCGCAAGATTTGGTAGAAGTGAAAAAGTCCGTTCGTAAAGATACAGCACCTGCCGACCAAAAGCGGGTTGAATTTCACGCGCATACGAATATGAGTACGATGGATGGAATTGTCAGCGCCAGTGACTTAGTCGCAAGAGCAGGGGAATGGGGCATGCCGGCAATTGCGATTACTGACCATAGTGGTGCGCAATCTTTTCCTGACGCTCATCACGCTGGTCAAAAACACGGTGTGAAGATTTTATATGGCGTCGAGGCGAATGTTATTGATGACGGCGTTCCTATTGCATACAATGTTGACGACCGTTTGTTAAGTGACGCCACATATGTCGTGTTTGACGTCGAAACAACCGGTTTATCGGCGGTTTATGATACGATTATTGAATTAGCCGGCGTCAAAATGCAAAAAGGGAACATCATCGAAACTTTTGAAGAGTTCATCGACCCAGGACATCCTTTATCTCAGACAACGATTAGTTTGACAGGGATTACTGATGATATGGTACGAGGCTCTAAGTCTGAAGAAGAAGTACTCCGACAATTTCGTGAGTTTTGTGGCGATGCGATTTTGGTCGCGCATAATGCGAGTTTTGATATGGGGTTCTTAAATACAAGTTATGGTAAGTATGAAATACCTGAAGCGCCTAACCCAGTGATTGATACGCTAGAACTGTCACGCTTTCTTCATCCCGCATGGAAAAGTCACCGTTTGAATACATTAGCGAAAAAGTACGGTGTTAATTTAGAACAACATCACCGTGCCATTTATGACTCGGAAACGACCAGTCACTTATGCTGGATATTTTTGAAGAAAGCAGCAGATGAACATGGTATTTTAAAACATTCGGAGTTAAACGAGCATGTCGGAGAAGGGGATGCTTATAAGCGTGCGCGTCCATTTCATGCCACGATTATGGCACAGACTCAAGCGGGTTTAAAAAATCTCTTTAAACTAATTTCCGCTTCGAATATCGATTATTTTTATCGTGTCCCTAGAATACCCCGCTCATTACTGAATCAATTAAGAGAAGGACTATTGATAGGGTCAGCTTGTAGTAATGGTGAAATTTTTGAAGCGATGATGCAAAAAGGCTATGATGAGGCTTTATCACGTGCGAAGTTTTATGATTATATTGAAATCATGCCCAAACCTGTCTATGCCCCATTAATGGAGCAAGAAATGATAAAAAGTGAGCACGACTTAGAAGAAATCCTTACGAACTTAGTTAAGATAGGGGACGAATTAGGAAAACCTGTGATTGCGACGGGGAATGTTCACTATTTAGATGAAACAGATAAAATCTATCGGGAAGTACTGATTAATTCAATGGGCGGTGCTAATCCGTTAAATCGGTTTAAATTACCAGATGTGCAATTTAGAACGACTGACGAAATGTTAGAGGCATTTTCTTTCTTAGGCGAAGACGTTGCTCAACGAGTAGTAGTGACGGAAACACAAAAACTTGCCAATCGATTTGAAGAAGTCACACCTGTCAAGACCGATTTGTATACACCCAAAATTGAAGGGTCTGAACAAGAAATTACAGATCTGAGTTACAATGAAGCTCGCCGCTTATATGGTGAAGACTTACCAGAGATAGTCGAGAAACGACTAAAGAAAGAGCTAGACAGTATTATTGGAAACGGCTTTTCCGTTATCTATTTGATTTCTCAAAAACTGGTTCATAAAAGTCTACAAGATGGCTACTTAGTTGGATCACGTGGGTCGGTTGGTTCAAGTTTTGTCGCAACCATGACGGGGATTACCGAAGTTAACCCTCTAGCTCCGCACTACCGATGTGCAAAATGTCAGTACTCAGAATTTTTCGAAGACGGTTCAGTCGGTTCAGGGTTTGACTTACCTGAAAAAGATTGTCCAAAATGTGGAGCACGTTTGTTTAAAGATGGTCATGATATTCCGTTTGAAACGTTTTTAGGGTTTCATGGAGATAAAGTACCGGATATTGATTTAAACTTTTCCGGGACGTATCAACCACAGGCACATGATTATACAAAAGTGCTATTTGGGGAAGAGTACGTCTATCGAGCAGGAACCATCGGAACCGTTGCGGATAAAACAGCTTTCGGCTTTGCTAAAGGATACGAACGCGACCATAACTTAACACTCCGTAGTGCCGAAATTGATCGTTTGGCTAAGGGGTCGACAGGTGTTAAAAGAACCACCGGTCAACATCCGGGTGGGATAATTGTTATACCTGATTATATGGATGTTTATGATTTTACTCCGATACAGTATCCAGCAGATGATCAAGATTCGGAATGGAAAACGACCCACTTTGACTTCCACTCGATTCATGACAATGTCTTAAAACTAGACATTCTCGGTCATGATGATCCTACAGTGATTCGTATGTTGCAAGATTTATCAGGTATTGATCCAACCACGATTCCAACGGATGACCCGGAAGTAATGAAGATTTTTTCAGGACCGGAAGTATTAGGTGTGACCCCAGATCAAATAAACTCTAAAACCGGTTCGCTAGGTATTCCAGAATTTGGAACAAAGTTTGTTAGAGGAATGCTGGAGCAAACGCATCCAACAACCTTTGCTGAATTGCTACAAATATCTGGACTATCACACGGAACAGATGTCTGGTTAGGAAATGCTGAAGAGCTTATTCGTCAAGGAACAACGACTTTATCCGAAGTTATCGGGTGTCGTGATGATATCATGGTGTACCTCATTCATAACGGCTTGGAAGATGGGTTGGCATTTAAAATTATGGAAAGCGTCCGAAAAGGGAAAGGTATACCCGATGAATGGCAAAAAGAAATGCGAGAAGTCGGTATTCCAGAGTGGTATATCGATTCATGTTTAAAAATTAAATATATGTTCCCGAAAGCTCATGCTGCCGCTTATGTTTTGATGGCGTTGCGCGTTGCTTACTTTAAAGTCCACTTCCCAATTCTTTACTATGCTGCTTATTTTTCCGTTCGTGCAAACGACTTTGATTTAGTCGCCATGGCAAACGGAAAAGAGGCTGTGAAAGAAAAAATGAAAGAAATTACTCACAAAGGAATGGACGCCTCTGCGAAAGAAAAAAACCTCCTAACTGTTTTGGAGTTGTGCAATGAGATGTTAGAACGTGGATTTGAATTTAAAATGGTAGATTTGTATAAATCAGACGCTAATGACTTTGTTATAGAAGGAAATACGTTAATCGCACCATTTCGAGCAGTACCGAGTTTAGGAGATAACGTTGCGAAACAAATAATGGCCGCACGAGAAGAACGAGAATTTCTCTCTAAAGAGGATTTAGCAACGAGAGGAAAAGTGTCTAAGACGGTGATTGAATATCTGGATGAAAATGGAGTTTTAAAAGGACTTCCAGATGAAAACCAACTATCTTTATTCGATATGCTATAAGCCTAGAAAATTTCTAGGCTTATTTTTTTGGTTTTGCTATTGGAAAAAAATAGTAGATTGGTGTATATTATATAGAAGAATGAAAGGAGGAGAGACTTCAATGGAAAATCATAAAGTAATGGAAGCTGTTGCAGAGTTAAAACATAATGACATTCGTATTACACCACAACGGTATGCAATTTTAGAGTATTTAATTGAAAGTCATGCTCATCCAACAGCTGATGAGATATACCAAGCATTAGTCGATCGCTTTCCTAATATGAGTGTTGCGACAGTCTACAATAACTTACGCTTATTCACAAAAATTGGATTTGTCCAAGAAATGGCATATGGAGATGCATCTAGTCGCTTTGACTTTGCAAGCAAGCCGCATTATCATGCCATATGCGAAGAATGTGGAAAAATTGTCGATACCTACTATCCAGGGTTAGAGGACGTCGAAGTAGCGACTGAGCAACTAACAGGTTTTAAGATACACGAACACCGAATGGAGCTATATGGTGTCTGTCCAGAATGTCAGGCCAAAAAAAGCCAATTAATGTAAAATAAGACTTGCTTTTTAAATTTAAAGTTGCTATAGTAATTAATGCCGATAACGAATGATAAACATGTTTTAAAAATATGTTGACATTTATATGAGGCGATGATATGATATAAAAGTTGTCGCTTTTAAAAGCGACGGCAAAAAAATAAATAATATTTTTTCGAAAGATAGTTGACGGATTCAACTAATCGTGATATTATTTAGAAGTTGTCACAAACGACAACGAAAAAAACAAGCAAAAAATAATTTCGAAAAGTTGTTGACACAGTCAACTAACTGTGATATTATTTAGAAGTTGTCACAAACGGCAACGAAGTAGACCTTTGAAAACTGAACAAAGTAAGACGAACCAAATGTGTAGGGCGTTTTTACAAGTGTAAAAACAAACACAATTTTACAGTTTTTTATAAAAACTGATAGTGAAGTCAATTCGCTAGCAAACAACAAATGAGCTAAACATCTTCGGATGTTATCATACTTTTAATGAGAGTTTGATCCTGGCTCAGGACGAACGCTGGCGGCGTGCCTAATACATGCAAGTCGAACGCTTCTTTTTCACCGGGTGCTTGCACCCACCGAGAAAGAGGAGTGGCGGACGGGTGAGTAACACGTGGGCAACCTGCCCATCAGAGGGGGATAACACTTGGAAACAGGTGCTAATACCGCATAATTCTTTTTGTCGCCTGACAGAAAGATAAAAGACGCTTTCGGGTGTCACTGATGGATGGGCCCGCGCTGCATTAGCTAGTTGGTGGGGTAACGGCTCACCAAGGCCATGATGCATAGCCGACCTGAGAGGGTGATCGGCCACACTGGGACTGAGACACGGCCCAGACTCCTACGGGAGGCAGCAGTAGGGAATCTTCGGCAATGGACGAAAGTCTGACCGAGCAACGCCGCGTGAGTGAAGAAGGTTTTCGGATCGTAAAACTCTGTTGTTAGAGAAGAACAAGTGAGAGAGTAACTGTTCTCACCTTGACGGTATCTAACCAGAAAGCCACGGCTAACTACGTGCCAGCAGCCGCGGTAATACGTAGGTGGCAAGCGTTGTCCGGATTTATTGGGCGTAAAGCGAGCGCAGGCGGTTCCTTAAGTCTGATGTGAAAGCCCCCGGCTCAACCGGGGAAGGTCATTGGAAACTGGGGAACTTGAGTGCAGAAGAGGAGAGTGGAATTCCATGTGTAGCGGTGAAATGCGTAGATATATGGAGGAACACCAGTGGCGAAGGCGACTCTCTGGTCTGTAACTGACGCTGAGGCTCGAAAGCGTGGGGAGCAAACAGGATTAGATACCCTGGTAGTCCACGCCGTAAACGATGAGTGCTAAGTGTTGGAGGGTTTCCGCCCTTCAGTGCTGCAGTAAACGCATTAAGCACTCCGCCTGGGGAGTACGGCCGCAAGGCTGAAACTCAAAGGAATTGACGGGGGCCCGCACAAGCGGTGGAGCATGTGGTTTAATTCGAAGCAACGCGAAGAACCTTACCAGGTCTTGACATCCTTTGACCACTCTAGAGATAGAGCTTTCCCTTCGGGGACAAAGTGACAGGTGGTGCATGGTTGTCGTCAGCTCGTGTCGTGAGATGTTGGGTTAAGTCCCGCAACGAGCGCAACCCTTATTGTTAGTTGCCATCATTCAGTTGGGCACTCTAGCGAGACTGCCGGTGACAAACCGGAGGAAGGTGGGGATGACGTCAAATCATCATGCCCCTTATGACCTGGGCTACACACGTGCTACAATGGACAGTACAATGAGTTGCGAGACCGCGAGGTTTAGCTAATCTCTTAAAGCTGTTCTCAGTTCGGATTGCAGGCTGCAACTCGCCTGCATGAAGCCGGAATCGCTAGTAATCGCGGATC